>NZ_ANIE01000022.1 GCF_000708045.1 Marinobacter nitratireducens | reverse complement strand
CCTGGCCCCACATCCACCTCCTGGTGTTAAAAGTGGATGACTTCTACATGACACAGAAAATCTCTGGCAAGCTATAACTAAAGTAGGCTTCCCTGGGTGAAAAAATAGTGGGGCCCAACAGATCTCTTTCTACATGTAGCCTGGGAAGGGTATGCTAGAAGATAATGGAGTTGCCTCCACTTAAACCAACCAAGTGAATGCTTAGCGATAGTTGGTAGATGCACAGAGCGCTCCATGAATGGTTTGACTCTAAGGACGACCTCAAATTTTACAGAGTGGTGTTCGTGTAGGAGCAAAAGCCCCTAGGCCAGCAATAATGGACTACTACTGTAAGTAACAGATATACTGGGCTGCAATACAGCAAAGAAAATCCCTCTTTTAATATATTAGACAGACCCATGTGAGGTGGACCTGTCCAAGCAGAAAATAAATT
>NZ_ANIE01000021.1 GCF_000708045.1 Marinobacter nitratireducens | reverse complement strand
TTCCTCGTTGTGTCCTCAGAAAAAAATGCCAATACCACTTTCAGCTGTGAATATCCACCATGAAGGGCAAGACATGCTCATAATTAACTGTCAGGCAGGCCAGGCCTTCAGCTACAACGACCTTGAATTGGTTTATTCTGCTTGTCCTCTATAAGTTTGCCAGAGGGAATCACACATGAGCCAAACCTATTGAAGAAAGCATTAGGACAGTGCCAGTCTTAATCACAGTGGGGGGTATGTTATTCCCAATGAAGTCGTCCAGAAACGGACTAGGTAGTTAGCTTTTTCTAGTGCCCAACACATTAGAGGTGTGGTTTTTTTTCTCTAAAATAAGGGTGGCCATAGGCTCTTTTAACCAGAATCGGTGTAGTCAGCTGAAATTGACTTGCACGCCTGGGTCCTGTGTGTCTACTAACTTTCTCGCGAACGATAGCTAACGGATCCCCCGGGCCATACTAGT
>NZ_ANIE01000020.1 GCF_000708045.1 Marinobacter nitratireducens | reverse complement strand
GTAACAGGATTAGCAGAGCGAGGTATGTAGGCGGTGCTACAGAGTTCTTGAAGTGGTGGCCTAACTACGGCTACACTAGAAGAACAGTATTTGGTATCTGCGCTCTGCTGAAGCCAGTTACCTTCGGAAAAAGAGTTGGTAGCTCTTGATCCGGCAAACAAACCACCGCTGGTAGCGGTGGTTTTTTTGTTTGCAAGCAGCAGATTACGCGCAGAAAAAAAGGATCTCAAGAAGATCCTTTGATCTTTTCTACGGGGTCTGACGCTCAGTGGAACGAAAACTCACGTTAAGGGATTTTGGTCATGAGATTATCAAAAAGGATCTTCACCTAGATCCTTTTAAATTAAAAATGAAGTTTTAAATCAATCTAAAGTATATATGAGTAAACTTGGTCTGACAGTTATTATTTACCCACCACTTTGGTAATTTCGCCTTTCACGTAATGCACAAATTCTTCCAGCTGATCCGCACGGCTGGCCAGACGATCTTCTTCCTGGCCCAGATACGCCTGACGCGCT
>NZ_ANIE01000019.1 GCF_000708045.1 Marinobacter nitratireducens | reverse complement strand
CTCAATTCTGACAAGAAAGCAACTTTGGAGAACCATGAACCTACCTTTAGAGCTGGACGTGGACCCATCAGCATTCAAAATCATGTGTAAAAAACAGGAGAAAATGTCACTTTTTTTTAACCCTTGAATTTTTTTGGTAGACACTCCCGGCTTCTGGGTTCCTTTTTGTGATGGTTCTTATTACTCTTCAAAAGCTCCCAATCTTCAAGACCATTGACCGTAATTGGAAGCCTAATGTGCGTAAAAAGGGGCGGAGCTTCAAGTTTTAGAGAATGGACTCTGGGAGAGGGTATGTGGCAAAGGTTACTCAATTTAATGTCCCTCACATGGAAATAACATTGGGATCAAGAGCTTTATTATCTTAAATTCTAAAGTCCACATCCACCATTTCCCTAGTAAAAAGAGGGGCTCTGTTATTTAGCCATTTGTGTACTTTTTGTGAGGAGGTTATGTCAATAATATCCTTTTTGCTGCTGAAGTTGCGGAGAGTTTTGGCCACATATTCTATTGTAGTCTGGATCTTCCTCGGTAGGCTAAGCGTCGTTCCACACACAACAACATCTCTCCACTGTTTGTTTAAAGTTTAGAAAGAAAATATCCATCGTTCACAAGATCGTAGGAGAAGGACACGACTTAAGGATCCCCCGGGCCATACTAGTAGATCGGAAGAG
>NZ_ANIE01000018.1 GCF_000708045.1 Marinobacter nitratireducens | reverse complement strand
CCCTTCGGTTTTTCGTCGAATCCAGGCATTGACGTCCACCGCCCGCCCTCCTGTCGTTACCGGTTGCGGACTCAGAGCCAGTATCCGACCATCTTTGGTGGTTCGGCGCACTCCGACTTCCCAGTCGGGCTCAGGCGAGGTTTGAGTTGGTGATGGGCTCTCGTTAGCTTTGGTCATAGTCAGGACTTAATGGGCTGGCTTACCAGGGCATGGTAGTTGATGATCAATGGGGTCAATCGCGTGTCCGGCGCATCCAGCGGTGTTATCGGCAAATTGCCCTGCTCATACATTGGCATTGATCAGCCCACTTATCTTAGAAATCAACCCTGGCCTGATAACGGCCTCGGCCTCGCTTCTGTTGCTTCTTTTCGTCGTATTGGGCTTGCCACTGGGACACGGGCCCCATGCCGGTGAAACGAAGGCCGCGTTCGTAGGCGCGGGTGAGTTGCAGGTTGAGAATTTGCAGTTCCTCAGAGGGCTTGGCCCATTGCTCTTTTGGCAGGGGCGCAGACCAGGTGTCCAGCTCTTTCGGTAGGCTTTTCAGGGCCAGGGTTTTGATCCGGCGCTCGGTGATGATGTGGGCCAGGTAACGCTGGAAGAACCAGTCGCCCACTTTCTTGCCCAGCCAGGGCAACAGGGACAGGTCCTTACGAGCTTGGCGGCATTTGGCTTTGTAGTGGGCCAAGGTCTCGTCCTCCTTCGGGTCCGGGCAGGCCTCGGGGCCCTCTTCCATAAACCGGCGAATACACTCCCATTGGGCCAGGCCAGACGTTTCATGGCCGACGTTGATGCTGGCCGCGGCCAGGGCCGATTCCGGGTCATCCGGCTTGGGGATGGCCAGGGTTAAGACTGTGTGGGTGGCCATCAGGCTGGGGCCAATGTTTTGTTTCGTCTCAATATAGGCAACCAGCTTGTCCCAGGGGTAAATCTCGTAGACGAGCTTGGGGTCGTGTTTTTTCTTTAGGCGGAGGGCGATGAAGAGGTAGGTACCGATGACTAAAAGCTCTATGCCCAGTAACACCAATCCTTCCAAAACCAATGAATTCCTGTACTCAGTGGACGAGTATTCATTCATAAACGGGGTCAGAGCCCAGCCTATGGTGAACAACACCCCAATGTACGTAAACCCAGCAACTGTGTCATTCCACAGTGGCAGTTTGAAATCCTTGCCCTCGGTCCAGCGCGGCATGGCCACTTCCCGGCGCTGCCGGTTCAGTCTCACCGGAGGCGTTTCTTTCACTGCCTTGTTGCCTAGGAAATGCATGTAAAGCCCCCAGGGCAGAGAGATCAGGAGGTTTCCGACAAGTACAAATAATGGCAGCCCCCAATCCCAACGTCCAAGGTTGATACCGACCTCCAGAGTGAAGACGACTGCCGCCATTACAGTCAACAAGCTCAAGCTCAAGAACATTAAAGAAAACTCGGCCCCAAACAACAGGTTGCCGTTCTGCAAATCCAGCCAACCTTCGGTTTTCCGTCGCACCCAGGCGTTGATGTCCGCCGCCCGCGAGCCGGTGGCCACAGGTGCAGGCCCCAGAGCCAACAGTCGCCCCTCTTGGGTCGTACGGCGCACTCCAACTTCCCAGTCGGATTCACGCGATGTCTGTGTTGATGACGGATTCTTGGTGGCAATGAACATAAAGATTTATGGGTTTGCTTAGGGCGAGACTCAGGCCCGGAAACGCCCCCTCCCCCGCTTTTGTCGCTGCCTCTCCTCACGCCCCGCTTGCCATTCAGATACGGGCCCCATCTGGGTGAACTTCAGGCCACGCTTGTAAGCACGGGCAAGCTGTTGATTCAGGCTCTGCAGTGCCTCAGACGGTTTGGCCCACTGTTCCCGGGGCAACGGCGCGGACCAGGCTTTCAGTTCCTCTGGCAGACTCTTCAGGGCCAGGGTTTTTATGCGGCGCTCGGTGATGATGTGGGCCAGATAACGCTGGAAGAACCAGTCACCCACTTTTTTACCCAGCCAGGGCAACAAGGACATCTCTTTACGGGCCTGTCTGCACTTGGCTTTATAGTGGGCCAGCGTTTCGTCATTCTTCGGGTCCGGGCAGGCCTCGGGGCCCTCTTCCATAAACTGGCGAATACACTCCCATTGGGCCAGGCCGGACGTTTCATGACCGACGTTGATGCTGGCCGTGGCCAGGGCCGATTCGGGGTCATCCGGTTTGGGGATGGCCAGGGTCAAGACCGTATGGGTGGCCATCAGGCTGGGGCCGATGGATTGTTTTGTCTCAATATAGGCAACCAGCTTGTCCCAGGGGTGGATTTCGTAGACGAGCTTGGGGTCGTGTTTTTTCTTTAGGCGGAGGGCGATGAAGAGGTAGGTGCCGATGACTAAAAGCTCTATGCCCAGTAACACCAATCCTTCCAAAACCAATGAATTCCTGTACTCAGTGGACGAGTATTCATTCATAAACGGGGTCAGAGCCCAGCCTATGGTGAACAACACCCCAATGTACGTAAACCCAGCAACTGTGTCATTCCACAGTGGCAGTTTGAAATCCTTGCCCTCGGTCCAGCGCGGCATGGCCACTTCCCGGCGCTGCCGGTTCAGTCTCACCGGAGGCGTTTCTTTCACCGCTTTGTTGCCCAGGAAATGCATGTAAAGGCCCCAGGGCAGAGAGATCAGGAGATTTCC
>NZ_ANIE01000017.1 GCF_000708045.1 Marinobacter nitratireducens | reverse complement strand
TGACCGCTTGTTGTTGGGAATATGACAGGTCTGGGTGGTGTGCCTGAATCCGATCCTCGATGGCGTTTACTTCGGCTTCGCTGAGGCTTTCACTGGTGACAGAGGTGCAGCCCACGATCAGGCTGGAGGCGATGAAGGTCAGTGCGTAACGCATGCATGCTCCGTGCAATAAGGTTTCACATTCCATGTTTGGCATGAATGTTACCACCCGAAAGTCCTGAAAAGTATTAAGAGGGCGAAAGCTTTGAGGCTGTCTTCAGTTCATAGAGACGCATGACCACATACGTGCAGACTGGGAACACCCTTTACGGGGCGGAAGCAACGCCCGATCCCGCTTGGTGGCGTGAAGCTGTGCATTATGTCGTTAACAGTGACCCGACACCCTCTATTTGGAGCTTGATCGATACCAGTGAGGTGGAACGCTACCGCAAGCTTCTGGATGAGAAGAAAAGCCTGCTCGCTGAGCAAGAGGCGGCCCTGAGTCGTATGGTGCAAACCAGTCCGCCTTCGTCAAACGACGTATTTGCCAGCCCGAACGTTGGTGATACACGGGCCTGGAATGTGGTGGAGATTAAACGCACAGGCGAATCCGGGTACCGTTATATCCACAGGGAGGCACTGCAGCGATTCCGCCAAGGATGGCACCCAATGACCATGGCAGACGTGAAGGATGCCATGTCCTCAAGTCGCTTCCGGGAAGCAGGGGCTCAGGCACGCGACGCTCTACGAACGAACCGCGAACTAAAACTCAAGCTTGCTCAATGGAAGAGCCAAAACGATAACTTCTTCAATCAGCTCAACAATGAACTGTTCAAGGAAGAGGTCTCAACAGAGGACGGACGTTTTTCAGCCGATGCGGAAGCTCAAATGTTCCGCTTTGCTGCTCAGGCAGGGCTGGCCGCATCCTACAACCCGGTCAAGCAGGAAGCCCATATTGGGGGCAAAGTGGAGGGCGCCTACAGTCTGCTGGAAGGCAAGGCCTCTCTTAAGGCGCAGTTGCCCGACGCCAGCGGCATGCCCCTGGTATTGAAATATCAGGATCACAAAGGTGATCTTGTGAGCCTGCATTGTGGTCACTTGCGAACGGATGCGGAATACACCATCCAGGGCTTCGCTGGAGCCTGCGCCTCCCTGGCCGCCAATGTGAGGGCCTCGTCCGCTCCCGGAAATGTCGGTATCAATGGCGACGCCAATGGCGACGCCAATGGCGAGGTGTTCGCTGGTGCTACGCTGAAGAACGAAGCGGCCTTTAGTGTGAAGTGGAAGGCGGCGTATGGTGAGGTTCAGGAAGAGCAGGTTGCGGGTCAGGTCGGGGGTGTTTCTGACAAAGAACAGGAAAGACGGAATGAGGCCGATAAGGCCTTCAAGTCCTTGATGGAGGTAAAGCCTGAGCTGGCATTTTCTGCAGGGATTGGTGCCGGATTTGAGTTCAAAGTGATGTTCTTGGATGGGAAGCTTGTATTGTTCCTAAAAGGGCATGTGGTGTTGGGGCCTGGTGCTGGTGGTGGCGTTGCAGCAGAGATAAACGGGCCACAAATTGTGGAACTTGTGCATTTCCTGCGTTGGTCTTTGGAGCAGTCAGATTTTCGCTTTTTAGAGTGGATAGACAGCGAGGCATTTTCTCTAATATCTCTAATGCTTCGTGTCCAAGCGGTTAGTGGGGATGATTTACTTGATCTGGTGACTTGGCCCCGCGATCGACTTCAAGAGTATTGGATTGAGACTCAAGAAAATTATCAGGAAGCAATAAATGCTGCCTATCGCATTGCGAAAGATGGATACATGGCGATTGCCACGCCGGAGGCCAAAGCTGAGGTGCTTCAGTTGCTTTCAAGCAATGCATCGCGGGCGCAGCGCAGGCGTGATCAAGGGTTCGGTCAATTGGCATCTGCCTCTGTTAAGGTATTGAGAACCATAAAGTCCCATCGGGAACTCATGGAGGTTCTGCGGCGTATGGGGCAGGAGGGGGGCCACAAAGGCACAGTTGTCGATCTCAAGAATAACTATGCGAGCTTAATCGTTCGGTTCCTGTACCGATCGTCCGAGGCAAAGGCAACGGAGAGTTGGCTTTCGGCTTTATACGTATAGCAATCATGCTAAATGAATGGGTTTAGTTCATTACACAGCGGAACCCACCATTCAACGGCACAGCATACTCTGGAACTTGTCGACGAGTAACCGTAGAGCTGCCGGATAGGTCCCGATAGTGCCCGCCGCGCATTACTCTTTCGGGCTCTTCAAAGTTGGGGCCGACTTTAACAGTGTTGCCTGTTTCAGGGCCTTGGGGGTTCAGTTCCACTGAGTTTTGGTAGTAGTCCGGTGCATAGTAGTCATTGACCCACTCTCCCACATTGCCTGACATATCGTGTAGGCCCAATGGGTTGGGGGGAAAACTGCCTGGTGGGCTGGGGAGAGTTTGATCATTACCCGCATGGAATAGTGTACTGCCCTCATTTATGTTCAGTCCCGGGTGCAACTCGCCATTGTTGGTCGCGTATTGTACCGGCAGCCCACCAGATCTTGCAGCATATTCCCATTGCGCTTCGGTGGGTAAGTCTACATCGCGCCCGGATTGTTCTCCGAGCCACAAACAATACGCCTTGGCATCATGCCAGGATACGGGAGCAGGCAGTTCGCTCTTGAATCGTTCAGGGGACATTCTTCGTTTTCTGTCATAGAAGCGTGCTTTTATATCGTGGTCTGAAGCGCGAACAAATACTTCAAAATCCTCTTGGGTGACTTCATACTTTTGAATGTAAAAGTCACCCAACTCGACTTTATGCACCGGGATCGTATCTCTGCGCACGCTCCAACCCCCAGGGTTCCCCATCAGAAACTCGCCGCCTTCAACAAACACCATGTTGTCCATATTGCGCTGGACCATTTGAATCTTTTGCCAGTCGCTTATCGCATCACAGGCAGTCAGTTGAATGGTAAGGAGTATCAGAGCGAGGGCTTTAAAGGTCTGCTTCGAAGGCATCGGTGTTCCAGTCCAATGTGTCATTTTCCATAATGAAACTAACTGTGCCCGCAAGACTATCAGTTGGCTGCCCAGAACAGAATTATGGGAATGGGGTAGAACCCGCATGATGTGAAGAGCCTTAAGACACGCAGTTACTTTTGTTCCAGCTTAGACGACCCGGCGTCAATTCTTTGAATCGCTGGAGCACATCTCCCAGTTTCACAGCTGGATCATGTCGGATCTGGCGATGAAACCTTCAAAGCGGTCTTTAAATCTTGCTTGGGCCCCAGTGCCTGTTTATCAGAAAGCTAAAAGATTGCAGATTCGTTTAGCCAAACTACGAGGTACCAATCCCGGTCCGTGGGCTTAATCTAGCGCGCATCGGAACCCCTGACCTTCATGATAGTAGGGTTCGACTGGAGGTCGGCTATCTCTCAAAATGGTCGTGCCTGCAATGGGAGCACTATATAAGCTCCCGGTTCTGATCACTTTTTTTCGCCGGAACCGGGACCCTGCGGATTTATGGGGTCGCTGTTTTCGTAGTATGTTTCGGAATACCAGTCATCGACCCACTCTGCAGCATTGGAAGTCAGATCGAATATCCCCAGCGGATTAGCAGGGTAGCTTCCGACCGGCAACATGCCGCTTTTCCTTTGGTCATGGCTTGGCGTGTTAACACCTTCAGTAATGTGTCCATTATTGGTGGCATAAAGAACATTTTTCCCCCGATTACGGGCTGCATACTCCCACTGAGCTTCAGTTGGCAGGTCAACCGATCTATTTGCCAGTTCGCCAACCCAGAGGCAGTAGTCCTCTGCTTCCTGCCATTCCTTTGTCCACGCCGGAAGGTTGGGCTCGA
>NZ_ANIE01000016.1 GCF_000708045.1 Marinobacter nitratireducens | reverse complement strand
CCCCGCCATGATTCCTGGTTTTTGATCATGGTATTGAGCACCACAATCATCTTTCTCATGCAGGCGATGAGGGCGACTTTCGGGATTTTGCCCTGGGCTTTCAGGCGTTCGTAAAAGCGTTTGAACACCGGATTGCATTGGATAGATGAGAGCATGGCCATAAACATCACGGTGCGAACTCTGTGGCGGCCACCTCTTATCCTTCGTTTGCCATTGAGCTTGCCACTGTCTCGGTTGATGGGAGCTACGCCGACAAGCGCCGCAATCTCCTTGCGGTTCAGCGAACCGAGTTCTGGAAGTTCACTCAGGAACGTGTAGGCGAGCACTTTTCCAACGCCAGGCACGCTGGTCATGATTTCCATTTTGGTACGCCACTGATCCACTTTGGCCACCTCCTGCTCGATTTGCCGGGTGACCGTTTCAATCTGGCCCTGGAGCATTCGAAGTAGACTTTTGATGGACCGATGAAGGGATTTTGGCAGGATTTGGAGACGGTTTTTCTCCATGGTGGACATTTCCAGGAGCTGAGAGCGACGGATCAGTAAGTCCTTAATCTTCTGGGAGGTTTTGTCGGGAATAGGCTTGAGTTCAGGTTTCAGTGTGGCGGCATATTGCGCGATGACCTGGGCATCAATCCGGTCGGTTTTGGCGAGCACGCCAATGGCCTGAGCGTAGCGTCGGACGCTGATGGGATTGACGACGATGATCGGTAAATCGGCTTTATCGCAAGCTTGAACCAGGGCATGTTCATGTCGACCAGAGGCTTCAACAACGATGCGTTCGATCTCGTAGTTTTTGAGGATTCGAACGAACCGGCGAATGTGCGCTTCGGTATTTGGGATGGTGTAAAACTGCCCGGAGGGATGAAGGGCGATGTCCAGATTGGCTTTACCGACATCGACACCGATATTGACTGGGGTTTGGATTTCCGTGTTGTTCATAATAAGCTGACTCTGCCTTGCTATACGGGCTCGAGGCCCCGATGACTGTTCGAGTTATCGCTTGAGAGTCATGCAACGCTACGCACTTGTTATCGGTCTCTCGGAAGAGGAGCCGTCGCTCAATCGAGCTGCTGCATGAAGGCCCCCAGCGGCCACTGGGGGTGGGCCTCAATTTACCCAAAACACGGAAGGAATTGTCCATACAAG
>NZ_ANIE01000015.1 GCF_000708045.1 Marinobacter nitratireducens | reverse complement strand
TGGTCAACGTGACCAATGGTGCCCACGTTGACGTGCGGTTTACTACGTTCAAATTTTTCTTTAGACACGGTTACACCTCTTCCTGTTTCTTAAATCCGGGGATCAACCCTTTTTAATGATTGCTTCGGCAATGTTCGAAGGCGCCTCCGAGTAACCGGAGAACTCCATGGAGTATGACGCACGACCCTGTGTCGCAGAACGCAGGTCGGTGGCGTAACCGAACATCTCCGCCAGCGGAACCTCTGCACGGATAAGCTTTCCTGAGGGATTCTCATCCATACCCTGAACAACACCACGACGGCGGTTCAGGTCACCGACGACGTCACCCATGTATTCTTCAGGGGTAACAACTTCGACCTTCATGATTGGCTCAAGCAGCGCCGGACTGGCTTCCAGGGCACCCTTCTTCATGGCCATGGAACCCGCAATCTTGAACGCCATTTCGTTGGAGTCCACATCGTGGTAGGAGCCATCATAAAGGGTTGCCTTGATACCAAGCAGCGGATAGCCAGCCAGACAGCCGTTCTGCATCTGCTCCTCGATACCTTGCTGAACCGCAGGGATGTATTCCTTGGGAACCACACCACCAACGATTTCGTTCACGAAGATAAAGTTTTCGGTATCTTCGTCCAACGGCAGCGGCTCGAGCTTGACCTTGACGTGACCGTACTGACCACGACCACCAGACTGACGCACAAACTTGCCTTCGACGTCGGTCGGCTTACGGATACACTCACGGTATGCCACTTGCGGCTTACCGATATTAGCCTCTACCTTGAACTCCCGCTTCATCCGATCAACGATGATATCCAGGTGCAGCTCACCCATACCCGAGATGATGGTCTGACCGGACTCTTCATCAGTGCGAACACGGAAAGAAGGATCTTCCTGCGCGAGCTTGCCCAGAGCAATACCCATCTTCTCCTGATCGGCCTTGGACTTGGGCTCAACCGCCACGGAGATTACCGGCTCCGGGAATTCCATCTTTTCCAGAATAATCTTGGCATTCTCATCACAAAGAGTATCACCGGTAGTCACACTCTTAAGCCCGATGGCAGCCGCGATATCCCCTGCAAGCACTTCCTTGATCTCTTGACGATCCTTGGAGTGCATCTGGACCATACGACCAACGCGCTCTTTCTTGCCTTTGACCGAGTTATATACGGCGTTACCGGACTCAAGCGTACCGGAATAAACCCGGAAGAACGTCAGCGTACCCACGAACGGGTCAGTTGCAATCTTGAACGCCAGTGCCGCGAACGGAGCGTTATCGTCAACAGGACGAGTTTCTTCAGTGCCTTCGTCGTCGACAACACCACGAATAGCCTTAACCTCATCAGGAGCCGGCAGGAATTCGATAACGGCATCCAGAACCGCCTGAACACCCTTGTTCTTGAACGCGGAGCCGCAGGTAGCCAGCACGATCTCGTTAGCCAGGGTGCGCTCACGCAACCCTTTCTTGATCTCGTCGTGACTGATCTCGCCTTCCTCGAGGTACTTCTCCATGAGCTCTTCGTTGGCTTCAGCCGCAGCCTCAACCATCTGCTCACGGTACATTTCACATTCGTCGACCATTTCAGCCGGAATGTCTTTTTCTTCGTAGGTCATACCGGAATCAGCTTCATTCCAGTAAATCGCCTTCATACGGAGAAGATCAACAACGCCCTGGAACTCATCCTCAGCACCAATCGGCAGCTGAATAGGCACTGCGTTGGCGCCCAGACGGTTTTTGATCTGATCAACTACGCGCAGGAAGTTCGCGCCGGCACGGTCCATCTTGTTGACGAACACCATGCGCGGAACTTCGTACTTGTTGGCCTGGCGCCAAACGGTTTCGGACTGCGGCTCAACACCGGAGGAACCACAGAAAACAACAACCGCGCCATCCAGAACCCGCAGGGAACGCTCTACCTCGATGGTAAAGTCAACGTGGCCCGGGGTGTCGATGATGTTGATACGGTGCTCGGGATACTGCTTATCCATGCCCTGCCAGAAACAGGTAGTCGCAGCTGAGGTGATGGTAATACCACGCTCCTGCTCCTGCTCCATCCAGTCCATGGTAGCCGCCCCGTCGTGCACCTCACCAATCTTGTGAGAAAGACCGGTGTAGAACAGAACTCGCTCGGTAGTCGTCGTTTTGCCCGCATCAACGTGCGCACAAATCCCGATATTTCTGTATCGTTTGATAGGAGTCTTGCGTGCCACTGTATAAACCTCGGCTGATTAGAAACGGAAGTGAGAGAACGCCTTGTTGGCTTCTGCCATGCGGTGTACATCTTCACGCTTCTTAACCGCAGCACCCTTGCTATCAACGGCATCCAGGATTTCGCCTGCAAGACGCTGCGCCATGGATTTCTCACCGCGCTTCCGTGAAAATTCTACGAGCCAGCGCATCGCCAGCGCGTTCTGACGGGAAGGCCTAACCTCAACAGGCACCTGGTAGGTAGCACCACCCACACGACGGGACTTAACCTCGACCATCGGCTGGATGTTTTCCAGGGCCTTCTCAAACATGTCGAGCGGCTCTTCTTTGGACTTGTCGGCAACGATATCGAGCGCGCCATAAACAATGCGCTCTGCAACGGATTTCTTGCCGCTTTCCATTACGTGGTTAATAAACTTGGCAAGCCGTGCACTGCCGAACTTAGGATCGGGAATGATTTCCCGCTTTGCTGCAACTCTTCTTCTAGGCATCGATAAGCCCTTATATATCTAAAAGGTCTTCAGGAACCCCTGAGATAGCATTTCGCTACTCAGCCTTACTCTTACCGTTCTGACAAGCAACGATAAAAGACACCCATCTGGGACATCAGGACTTGGGTCGTTTTGCACCGTACTTGGAGCGGCCCTGCTTACGGTTCTGCACACCCTGGGTGTCCAGCGTTCCGCGAACAGTGTGATAGCGCACACCCGGAAGGTCTTTTACACGACCGCCGCGGATCAGCACTACGCTGTGCTCCTGAAGGTTATGACCTTCACCACCGATGTATGAGGAAACCTCGTAGCCGTTGGTCAGACGAACACGACACACTTTACGAAGTGCTGAGTTCGGCTTCTTCGGCGTTGTAGTGTATACACGAGTGCATACACCACGGCGCTGAGGGCAGGCCTGGAGCGCGGGAACGTCGCTCTTGGCTACCTTGCGCTTACGAGGCTTACGCACCAACTGATTAATCGTTGCCATGTAAGCAAACTCCAAAAAACCATATCAATGAAACTTACCCCCTGCAGGAGGGGGTAAAATTTAAGGGACGCAAGTGTAAGCCTGCGTCCCTGGTCAGTCAAGATGACTGATCTCTTTTTAACCACCTTGCGGGTAGGTATCTACCCGAAGGTGACTTCGTCACCGGAATCAGCTTTCGCGGTTAAGCTCTGCGCTCAGAGCCTCTTCAACGTCTGCTGCTGTCACTCCCTGGGCTTCCAGGTCACGCTTACGACGACGCTCGTTATGATAAGCCAGACCGGTCCCCGCAGGAATCAGGCGACCAACCACAACGTTTTCTTTCAGGCCGCGCAGGTAATCACGCTTACCGGTGACCGCACCTTCGGTGAGCACCCGCGTTGTTTCCTGGAACGATGCCGCAGAAATAAACGACTCGGTCGCCAGGGAAGCCTTGGTGATACCCAACAACAGACGATCGAAGCGTGCTGGCTCTTTGTCTGATGCATTGGCCTTTTCGTTTTCTTCCAGAACCTGGGTAATTTCTACCTGATCACCAGACAACAGCGTTGTATCGCCCGGATCGGTAATCTCTACCTTACGCAGCATCTGTCGAACGATAACTTCGATATGTTTATCGTTGATGACAACACCCTGCAGACGGTATACGTCCTGGATTTCGTTGGTGATGTACTTCGCCAGTTCGACCACACCCAGCAGACGCAAAATGTCGTGCGGGTTAGACGGACCATCGGAGATGACCTCACCCTTTTCAACCGTTTCACCTTCGAAAACGTTGAGCTGGCGATGCTTCGGAATCAGCACTTCATAGGCATCGTCATCTTTCGGGGTGATAACCAGGCGCTTCTTGCCCTTGGTTTCCTTACCAAAGGAAACCGTACCGCTGATTTCTGCGAGGATAGACGACTCTTTCGGGCGACGAGCCTCGAACAAATCGGCAACCCGCGGCAGACCACCGGTGATATCCCGCGTTTTCGAGCTTTCCTGCGGGATACGGGCAACAACGTCACCCAGCTCGATCTTGGCTCCATTGGCCATGGTTACCAGAGCGTTTGCGGGCAAGAAGTACATAGCCGCAGCACCACCCGGCAACTCAACATCATTACCAGCTGCATCCAGCACCTGAATTCCAGGACGGATGTCCTTACCAGCAGCAGGGCGCTCCTTGGGATCGATCACTTCCATAGTCGACAGGCCTGTCAGCTCATCGGTCTGGGTCCGGACAGTGATGCCCTGATCCATGTTGACAAACTTGGCTGTACCTTCGGCCTCGGCAATGATCGGGTGGGTATGCGGATCCCACTTGGCCACAACCACGCCAGCCTCAACAGCATCACCATGCTTAACGGACAGAACCGCACCGTATGGCAGCTTGTACCATTCGCGCTCACGACCCTGCTCATCTGCAATCGCCAGAGCGGAGGAGCGGGAAACCACAACCAGAGAGCCGTCGCTCTTCTCGATGGACTTCAGGTTATGCAGGCGAACGGTACCGCCGTGCTTAACCTGGATGTTGTCCACGGCAGACGCCCGGCTCGCCGCACCACCAATGTGGAAGGTACGCATGGTCAGCTGAGTACCCGGCTCACCAATGGACTGGGCAGCAATGACACCAACCGCCTCGCCCACGTTGACCTGATGACCACGAGCCAGATCGCGGCCATAGCACTTGGAGCAGATCCCATGGCGAGTTTCACAGGTAATCGCGGAACGAACCCAGACCTCATCCACACCGGCACGCTCAAGTGTCTCGATGGTCTTCTCGTCGAGCAGCGTACCCGCTGGCACAACAGCATTGTCCTTATCAGTCGGCGTGAACGCATCACGAGCCGTCACACGGCCGAGTACACGATCACCCAGCGGCACCACAACGTCACCACCCTCGATGTGCGGTGTCATCAGCAAGCCTTCGTCGGTACCACAGTCTTCTTCGGTAACCACGAGATCCTGGGAGACATCCACCAGACGACGGGTCAGGTAACCGGAGTTGGCGGTCTTCAACGCGGTATCCGCCAGACCTTTACGAGCACCGTGGGTCGAAATGAAGTACTGCAGTACGTTCAGACCTTCACGGAAGTTCGCCGTGATCGGAGTTTCGATAATGGAGCCATCCGGCTTCGCCATCAGACCACGCATACCAGCCAACTGACGAATCTGAGCGGCAGAACCCCGGGCGCCGGAGTCGGCCATCATGTAGACCGAGTTGAAGGACTCCTGCATCAGATCTTCGCCATCTTCACCCTTCACAGGCTTACCGTCGGGGCCGATGACCTGCTCTTTTGCCAAGCGCTCCATCATCGCTTTGGAGACCTTGTCGTTGGCACGAGACCAGATATCAATAACCTTGTTGTACTTCTCGCCCTGAGTCAGGAGACCGGACGCGTACTGGCTCTCGATGTCTTTGACTTCGTCAGAGGCAGCATCAACCAGCTCATATTTTTCGGGCGGAATCTCGAAGTCGTTGAAACCGATGGAGATACCTGAGCGGGTTGCATAGTGATAACCCATGTACATCAGCTGGTCGGCAAAGATAACGGTATCCTTGAGGCCAGCATCCCGGTAACAGGTGTTGATCAAGTTGGAGATCGCTTTCTTGACCATCGGCTTGTTTACCAGCTCGAACGGAAGGCCGTCCGGAACGATGTCGAACAACAGCGCACGACCAACGGTGGTTTCAACCACGCTGAGGGACTCGTTACGCGCCCCGTCTTCGTCAAAAGTAACCTGCTTTACTCGCACTTTGACGTTAGCCTGCAGATCTACCTGACCCGCTCCGTAAGCACGATGCGCTTCTTTGATGTCGGCAAAGACCATGCCCTCGCCTTTTGCGCTGGCGCGCTCACGAGTCATGTAGTAAAGGCCAAGTACCACGTCCTGTGACGGCACGATGATTGGCTCACCGTTCGCGGGCGACAGTACGTTGTTGGTCGACATCATCAACGCGCGAGCTTCCAACTGCGCTTCCAGCGTCAGCGGTACGTGAACCGCCATCTGGTCACCGTCGAAGTCGGCGTTGTAGGCAGCACAAACCAGAGGATGCAGCTGAATCGCCTTACCTTCGATCAGAACCGGCTCGAAAGCCTGGATACCCAGGCGGTGAAGTGTCGGCGCACGGTTGAGCATGATCGGGTGCTCACGAATCACTTCGTCCAGGATATCCCAGACGACACCTTCCTCACGCTCGACCATCTTCTTGGCGGCCTTGATCGTGGTTGCCAGACCACGATGCTCAAGCTTGGAGAAAATGAAAGGCTTGAACAGCTCCAGAGCCATCTTTTTAGGCAGGCCACACTGGTGCAGACGCAGGTAAGGACCGACCACGATGACGGAACGGCCGGAATAGTCGACCCGCTTACCCAGCAGGTTCTGACGGAAGCGACCCTGCTTACCTTTAATCATGTCAGCCAGGGACTTCAGCGGACGCTTGTTGGTGCCGGTAATGGCGCGACCGCGACGACCGTTATCCAGCAGCGCATCGACCGCTTCCTGAAGCATACGCTTCTCGTTGCGAACGATGATATCCGGCGCGTTGAGCTCCAGAAGACGCTTGAGACGGTTGTTACGGTTGATCACACGGCGATACAGATCGTTCAGATCGGACGTCGCAAAGCGACCGCCATCCAGCGGGACCAATGGACGCAGATCAGGCGGCAGAACCGGTAGCACAGTCATTACCATGTCGCCCGGCTTGTTACCGGAGTACAGGAACGCCTCAAGGATCTTTAGGCGCTTACTGAACTTCTTGATCTTGGTTTCGGAATTGGTCTGTGGAATTTCTTCCCGCAGGGCATCCACCTCGGCCTGGAGGTCAATCCCTTCGAGCAATTCTTTGACAGCTTCGGCACCCATGCGTGCATCGAACTCGTCACCAAACTCTTCCAGGGCTTCGTAGTACTGCTCATCGTTGAGCAACTGCCCCTTCTCCAGAGTGGTCATACCCGGATCGATGACAATGAAGGATTCGAAATACAGAACCCGTTCGATGTCACGCAGGGTCATGTCCAGCATCAGACCGATGCGGGAAGGAAGCGACTTCAGGAACCAGATGTGAGCAACCGGGCTAGCCAGCTCGATGTGCCCCATACGCTCCCGACGAACACTCGCCAGAGCGACTTCAACGCCACACTTCTCACAAATAACGCCACGATGCTTGAGGCGCTTGTACTTCCCGCAAAGACACTCGTAGTCTTTGATCGGGCCGAAAATCTTGGCACAGAAAAGACCGTCACGCTCCGGCTTGAAGGTACGGTAATTGATGGTCTCAGGCTTTTTTACTTCGCCAAAAGACCAGGAACGAATCATGTCAGGTGACGCAAGACCGATACGGATAGCGTCAAATTCCTTACTCTGATTCTGGCTCTTGAGAAGATTCAGCAAATCTTTCATCAGTAAAAGCTCCGGATGGCGTTAATCTCGGGCGGGCACAACCTGTGCCCGCTCACGCTGCCAAAAACAATTCGGCTCACTCGGATTCCAGCTCGATGTCGATACCCAAAGAGCGGATTTCCTTGACAAGAACGTTGAAGGATTCGGGCATGCCCGGCTCCATGCGATGATCACCATCGACAATGTTCTTGTACATCTTGGTCCGACCATTCACGTCGTCAGACTTCACGGTGAGCATTTCCTGCAGTGTATAAGCTGCACCGTAGGCCTCAAGGGCCCACACTTCCATCTCACCGAAGCGCTGACCACCGAACTGAGCCTTACCACCCAGCGGCTGCTGAGTAACCAGACTGTAGGAGCCGGTGGAACGAGCGTGCATCTTGTCATCGATCAGGTGGTTGAGCTTCAGGATATACATGTAGCCCACGGTCACCGGACGATCAAATGCATCACCGGTACGGCCATCGTAAAGCTTGGTCTGACCGGTAGTACTCAACCCGGCCAACTCAAGCATGCGCTTGACTTCCGCTTCCTTGGCGCCATCGAATACCGGGGTAGCCATTGGCACGCCTGTCCGCAGATTGCCGCACAGTTCAAGGATCTCGGTATCGCTCAGCGAGTCCAGATCCACCTTGAACACTTCGTCGGAGTGGTTGTAGATCTCGTCCAGCAACTGGCGCAGCTCTGCAACCTTGCGCTGCTCCTCGAGCATCTGACTGATACGCTCACCAAGACCTTTGGCCGCCGCACCAAGGTGCGTCTCGAGTACCTGACCAACGTTCATCCGCGAGGGTACACCCAGCGGGTTCAGAACGATGTCCACGGTGTTGCCGTAATCGTCGTACGGCATATCCTCGATGGGCATTACGGCAGAGATAACACCCTTGTTACCGTGACGCCCTGCCATCTTGTCACCAGGCTGGATACGGCGCTTGATTGCCAGGTATACCTTGACGATCTTGAGCACGCCCGGCGCCAGGTCATCACCTTGCTGGAGCTTGCCTTTCTTGTCTTCGAATCGGGCCTCGTGCTCTTTCTTACGATCCTCAAGACCTTGCTCGGACTTCTCGAGCAGCTCGTTCAGGCCGTCATCCTGCATCCGCAGCTTGAACCAATCCGGACGGGGCAGCTCGGCGAGGTAGGCCTCGTCCAGTGTCGCGCCTTTCTTCAGACCCGGGCCGCTGATGACCTGCTGACCGTTCAATGCATTCATCAGACGCTCATAGGTGGCGCCTTCGACGATGCGGTATTCGTCTTTAAGATCCTTGCGGTACTGATCCAGCTGCTCTTTCTCGATCGACTGGGCACGCTGGTCCTTCTCGATGCCATCACGGGTAAAGACCTGAACATCGATTACGGTACCGCGAGTACCGGTCGGAACGCGTGAAGAGGTATCTTTAACGTCAGACGCCTTCTCACCGAAGATGGCACGCAGCAGCTTCTCTTCCGGGGTCAACTGGGTCTCGCCCTTCGGCGTAACCTTGCCCACCAGAATATCGCCAGGGCCAACCTCTGCACCAATGTATACGATGCCGGATTCATCGAGCTTCGCCAGGGCACTTTCCCCGACGTTCGGGATGTCTGCCGTGATTTCCTCGCTACCCAGCTTGGTGTCCCGGGCAACACAGGTCAGCTCCTGAATGTGGATCGTGGTCAGGCGATCTTCCTGAACAACCTTCTCGGAAATCAGAATAGAATCCTCGAAGTTGTAACCGTTCCAGGGCATGAACGCGATACGCATGTTCTGCCCCAGAGCCAGCTCACCCAGATCTACAGAAGGACCATCTGCAAGCACGTCCCCACGAGCCACCACATCACCCTGGCGCACAATAGAGCGCTGGTTGATACAGGTGTTCTGGTTGGAACGGGTGTACTTGGTGAGGTTGTAGATATCTACACCCGCATCACCCGCTTCGGTTTCCTCGTTATTAACGCGAACAACGATACGGGCCGCATCAACGCTTTCGATAACACCGCCGCGACGGGCACTCACACAGACGCCGGAGTCCTGAGCAACCGTACGCTCAACGCCAGTACCAACCAGCGGTACCTGAGACTTCAGAGTCGGAACAGCCTGACGCTGCATGTTCGCACCCATCAGAGCACGGTTAGCATCATCGTGTTCCAGGAACGGGATCAGCGAGGCCGCAACAGAAACAACCTGACGCGGCGAGACGTCCATGAAGTTGACGGCCTCAGGTGGCGCAACGGTAAATTCGTTCAGGTGACGCACCGTTACCAGCTCATCGGTCAGGCGCTTGCCTTCGTCCGTCGCCGCACTGGCCTGTGCGATGATGTAGTTGCTTTCTTCAATCGCTGACAGGTAAACCAGCTCATCCGTGACAACGCCGTCAACCACCTTCCGGTACGGACTTTCCAGGAACCCGTAGGAGTTGGAGCGGGCATAGGTTGCCAGAGAGTTGATCAGACCGATGTTCGGACCTTCAGGCGTTTCAATTGGGCACACACGTCCATAATGGGTCGGGTGTACGTCACGAACCTCAAAGCCGGCACGCTCACGAGTCAGACCACCAGGCCCAAGAGCGGAAATACGACGCTTGTGCGTAACTTCTGACAGCGGGTTGTTCTGGTCCATAAACTGGGACAGCTGGCTGGAGCCAAAGAACTCCTTGACCGCCGCTGCCACCGGCTTGGCGTTGATCAGATCCTGTGGCATCAGGCCTTCGCTTTCAGCCAGACTCAGACGCTCACGAACAGCGCGTTCTACCCGCACCAGACCAACGCGGAACTGATTCTCTGCCATCTCGCCAACACAGCGTACGCGACGGTTGCCCAGGTTATCGATATCATCCACCTGGCCCTGACCGTTACGAATAGAGATCAGAGTCTTGAGGACATCAATAATGTCTTCATGAGTCAGGATGCCTTCGCCAGTGCTTTCTTCGCGACCGAGACGACGGTTAAGCTTCATACGACCAACAGCAGACAGGTCGTAGCGCTCGTCAGAGAAGAACAGGTTGTTGAACAGGTTCTCTGCAGATTCTTTGGTCGGCGGCTCACCCGGGCGCATCATGCGATAGATTTCAACCAGTGCCTCAAGCGGGGTACGGGTTGGGTCAATCCGCAGGGTGTCAGACATGAACGGGCCACAATCCAGATCGTTGGTGTACAGAGTTTCGATCTCTGTTACGCCAGCATCCAGAATCTTGGTGACCAGCTCCTCCGTCAACTCGGAGTTACACTCAACGAGAACCTCACCAGTGGCCTGGTCAATCATGTCTTTCGCAAGAACACGACCGTAAAGATATTCGGTTGGAACCTCGAGTTCGCTAATACCCGCCTTTTCAAGCTGCTTGATATGGCGAGCAGTAACACGACGGCCTTCCTCAACAACAACTTTGCCTTCGTTGTCTTTGATATCGAAGGTAGCGATATCACCCCGCAAGCGACTGGGCACCAGCTCAAGCTTGCAGACCTCGGCGCCAAGGCTGAACTTACTGGTATCAAAGAACATCTCGAGCATCTGCTCGGAGGTGTAATTCAATGCCCGCAGCAGAATAGACGCCGGCAGTTTACGACGACGGTCGATACGAACGAACACGGAATCCTTCGGATCGAACTCGAAGTCCAGCCACGAACCACGGTAAGGAATCACCCGTGCGGAGTACAGGAGCTTACCGGAGGAGTGGGTTTTACCCTTGTCATGATCAAAGAATACGCCCGGAGAGCGGTGAAGCTGGGAAACAATAACCCGCTCGGTACCGTTGATAACGAAGGTACCGTTCTCAGTCATCAG
Source organism: Marinobacter nitratireducens (assembly GCF_000708045.1). Taxonomy (GTDB): domain Bacteria; phylum Pseudomonadota; class Gammaproteobacteria; order Pseudomonadales; family Oleiphilaceae; genus Marinobacter; species Marinobacter nitratireducens. The sequence goes on along the minus strand of NZ_ANIE01000015.1, from coordinate 4,170 downwards.
GGGCATTTCGCCCATGTAGACTTCCTGCTCTTTGATGTCCTTGATCGCCTTGTTGGACGATTCCTTATCATAAATGATAAGACGGACCTTGACCCGCAGCGGTGCTGCGTAAGTTACGCCCCTAAGCTGGCATTCCTTGACGTCAAATACCGGCTCACCAATACGATAGCTCACGTATTCGAGCGCGGCGTTGCCAGAGTAACTGACAATCGGGAATACGGATTTGAATGCTGCGTGAAGACCGGTTTCCCGACGATCTTCAGGAGCGGCTTCCATTTGGAGGAAGTCCCGGAACGAATCCAGCTGAATAGACAGCAAATAGGGGACATCCATAACGGAAGGCAATTTACTAAAGTCTTTGCGAATCCGCTTTTTCTCAGTGTAGGAGTAAGTCATCTGCATTCCCCAGCTTTAAACCTGATACCTGGTATCAAGAAGCAACCATTGTTCTGCTTCGGGGCCGATTTGCTCGGCTTGTTACGCCGTCTTGAACAAGACTCTGGCTGTAGGTTATAGATCCTGACATCAACCTGTAATTGCACACCAGACTCTATAGCATATACAACAGAAAAAGGCCGGTGGCATAAAGCCACCAGCCTGTCCGCGCTCACGGCGCGGAGTCGATCAGTAATCGACTATTACTTAAGCTCAACAGAAGCGCCTGCTTCCTCAAGCTTCTTCTTGGCTTCTTCAGCCTCATCCTTGGAAGCGCCTTCCTTAACAGTAGACGGAGCACCGTCAACCATTTCTTTCGCTTCTTTCAGACCCAGACCGGTCAGCTCACGCACAGCCTTGATGGTGTTAACTTTCTTCTCACCAGCACCGGTCAGAACTACGTCGAACTCGGTCTTCTCTTCAGCGGCACCAGCGTCGCCACCCGCAGCAGCCGGAGCAGCAGCAACAGCAGCTTCAGCGGAAACGCCGAACTTCTCTTCCATAGCTTCAACGAGCTCAACAACTTCCATTACGCTCATTTCAGCAATTGCATTCAAAATATCGTCTTTAGACAGAGCCATGACTTTCTCCCAAAATGTAAAAAATGGTGTTCAACAGAATCAAGCAGCTTCGCGCTTTTGGTCGCGGACTGCAGCTACGACACGCGTAACCCTTCCCGGAATATCGTTCAGGCTGCGTACGAGCTTGGTAACTGGTGCCTGTGTAACAACGGCCAGCTTGGTCAACGCTTCGTGCAGCGTCGGCAGCTTGGCGAGGCGATCAATCTGTTCTGCGCCCATCAGCTCACCGCCGACAGCCAGACCCTTGATCTCAAATGCCTCGTTCTCTTTGGCAAAATCCTTCAGCAGACGTGCTGCTGCACCAGGATCTTCCATAGAGAAGGCCAGAATGGTAGGGCCAACCAGAGCTTCGTCGATGCACTCGAACTCGGTACCGCGAATGGCAATCTTTGCCAGGTTGTTACGAACAACCTTCAGACGCACATTTTCGGCACGAGCCTTGGCACGAAGCGCGGTCATGTCACCAGAGGTGACGCCGCGGTAATCAGCCATAACCACAGACAGAGCAGTACCAGCAGTCTCGTTGACTTCAGCGACGATCGCCTTCTTGTCTTCGAGTCTAATTGCCACTGGTTTTCTCCTCGATTTCGCCGGTCATTGCCGGCAAACCCATCATTGCCCTTTCGGGCGCCTAACGGTGTTTGGGTTCAGAGAGAACGTCGTCACACCGTCTGCGCAGGCGTTGCTTTAACCCTTGCAGCCCTCCTGACAAGAAGGGCTTCGGGGGCCTGCGGTCTTTGACAGCCTCGGCTTCCGCCTAGACTACAAAGTAACTACCGCTCAAGGGGATCAGATGTTCAGACCACCCTGATCGATAGTCAGGCCAGGACCCATAGTCGATGAAAGGGTGATCTTCTTCAGATACACGCCTTTCGCCGAAGACGGCTTGGCCTTTTTCAGATCTGCAACCAGAGCTTCAAGGTTTTCCTTGATGGTCTGTGCAGAGAATTCGATGTTACCCAACGGAGCGTGGATGATACCGTTTTTGTCTGTACGGTAACGAACCTGACCCGCTTTGGCGTTCTTGACAGCGGTCTCAACGTCCGGAGTCACAGTGCCAACTTTCGGGTTCGGCATCAGGCCACGGGGACCGAGAATCTGGCCCAGTTGACCAACAACACGCATGGCATCCGGAGTAGCGATAACCACGTCGAAGTCCATGTTGCCTTTCTTAACTTCTTCAGCGAGATCGTCCATACCTACGATGTCAGCACCAGCTGCGGTTGCCTTCTCGGCATTTGCACCCTGGGTAAATACTGCCACGCGGACTGACTTGCCAGTGCCGTGAGGCAGAACCGTGCTGCTACGAACAACCTGGTCAGATTTACGCGCGTCAACGCCCAGATTGACTGCCACATCGACAGACTCTTTGAACTTGACGCCCTGACCCAGCTCTGCCAACAGAGCAACAGCTTCGTCTACAGAGTATGAACGAGTGGACTCAACCTTCTCGCGAATCAGCTTTTGACGCTTGCTCAGCTTCGCCATGTTACAGGCCCTCCACGTTCAGGCCCATGCTGCGGGCAGTTCCAGCGATGGTACGGACAGCTGCATCAACATCGGCTGCAGTCATATCCGGCTCTTTGGTCTTGGCGATCTCTTCGAGCTGCGCACGGGTCACAGTACCGACTTTCTCGGTGTTCGGACGACCAGAGCCACTCTTGATGCCAGCTGCCTTCTTCAACAGAACAGCCGCAGGCGGAGTCTTGGTGATAAAGGTAAAGCTGCGATCGCTATATACGGTGATAACGGTCGGAATCGGCAGCCCAGGCTCCATGCCCTGAGTCTGGGCATTGAAGGCCTTACAGAATTCCATGATGTTTACACCGTGCTGACCCAGCGCAGGACCAACGGGGGGACTTGGGTTGGCCTGACCGGCAGCAACCTGAAGCTTGATGTACGCTTCAATCTTCTTCGCCATGATAGCTCTCCTTTGGGTTCAAACGCCTTTCGGCTCCCCGGGTTTACAAAACTGCAAATAGCAGACACAAAAAGCCCGCGTCGCCTGAGCGCGCGAGCTTTCAGATTTTCAGCTGCAGATCAGTCCTTTTCGACCTGACCAAACTCCAACTCTACCGGAGTGGAACGACCGAAAATCAGAACCGCAACCTTGACCCGACTCTTGTCGTAGTCAACTTCCTCGACCACGCCATTGAAGTCCGCAAACGGCCCCTCAATAACGCGCACAATCTCACCCGGCTCAAACAGGGTCTTCGGCTTCGGCTTCTCCGCACCGCTTTCAACACGCTGGAGAATTGCTTCCGCCTCACGCTCCGTAATTGGAGCCGGCTTATCCTTGGTACCGCCAATGAAACCGAGAACTCTGGGGGTATTGTTCACAAGGTGCCAAGTTGCATCATCCATTTCCATCTGGACAAGCACGTACCCGGGATAGAATTTGCGCTCACTCTTGCGCTTCTTCCCTTCACGCATTTCGACCACTTCCTCGGTCGGAACCAGGATTTCGCCGAACTTCTCTTCCATGCCGTGCAGAGCAACACGCTCTTTAAGAGTGCGCATTACATGCTTTTCAAAGCCAGAATACGCATGAACGACGTACCAGCGCTTAGCCATTGCCCACTCCCGTTAACCGATAAACCCGGCGACCAGCAAACTGATCAGCGAATCCATACCCCACAACAACAATGCCACGACCAAAACAAACACCACGACAATCAATGTTGTTTGAATTAATTCAGGCCGGGTTGGCCAGACAACCTTACGGATCTCGACCCTGGCCTCTTTCAACAGCGTCGCGAAACGCCGACCACGATCTGTCTGAAGAGCCACCAAAGCCGCAACAACAGCCAACCCAACGAGCGCGAGCACTCTGTACAACAGAGATTCCGCACTGAAATACTGATTACCAACTACACCAGCGGCAATCAGAACGAAAACAACCAGCCACTTCACAACATCGAAACGGCTGGCTGACTGAACGGCTTTTGACTCCATAGGAATCAACTTATGTATCCGGATGTTAAAAAATGGCAGGCCAGGAGGGAATCGAACCCCCAACCTGCGGTTTTGGAGACCGCTGCTCTGCCAATTGAGCTACTGGCCTGCACCGAAACAACTCAGCGCAACTTCAATCGAGCAACCCGAGGGTTACTCGATGATCTTGGATACCACGCCGGCACCAACGGTACGGCCG
>NZ_ANIE01000014.1 GCF_000708045.1 Marinobacter nitratireducens | reverse complement strand
GGCACACCACCCAGACCTGTCATATTCCCAACAACAAGCGGTCACGGAACTGGTGGTTCGGGCGCTGGACAACATGGTGTTTGTGGAAGGCGGTACTTTCATGATGGGAGAGTTTGGAGTGCCCTGTGAGCCTGGTTCAGAAGAGCTCTGCCATGCGGACATCTGGCCGGACAATGACGAACTCCACGAGGCCACCCTAGATGACTTTTACCTCTCGAAATACGAAACCACGCTGGGAGATTTCGATCTATATCGGGAAGTGATGGGTAAAGCGCCCTATGCCCCGGAGCTTCGTTCCCGGGAAGATCGACAGCACCTGTTCGAGCCCAACCTTCCGGCGTGGACAAAGGAATGGCAGGAAGCA
>NZ_ANIE01000013.1 GCF_000708045.1 Marinobacter nitratireducens | reverse complement strand
AGTAAACCGCACGTCAACGTGGGCACCATTGGTCACGTTGACCATGGTAAAACCACTCTGACCGCAGCTCTGACTCGTGTATGTCACGAAGTATGGGGTACAGGTACTGCCAGCGCGTTTGACCAGATTGATAACGCGCCGGAAGAGAAGGCTCGTGGTATCACTATCGCGACTTCCCACGTTGAGTACGATTCTCCGACTCGTCACTACGCACACGTGGATTGCCCGGGTCACGCTGACTACGTTAAGAACATGATCACTGGTGCTGCTCAGATGGACGGCGCTATCCTGGTTTGTTCTGCAGCTGACGGCCCCATGCCGCAGACTCGTGAGCACATCCTGCTGTCCCGTCAGGTTGGCGTACCGTTCATCGTTGTGTTCCTGAACAAGGCGGACATGGTCGATGACGAAGAGCTGCTCGAGCTGGTAGAGATGGAAGTTCGTGATCTGCTGAGCCAGTACGACTTCCCGGGTGACGACACTCCGATCGTGACCGGTTCCGCGCTGATGGCGCTGGAAGGTAAAGACGACAACGAGATGGGCACTACCGCTGTTAAGAAGCTGGTAGAAGCTCTGGACGAATACATCCCTGAGCCGGAGCGTGCGATTGACCAGCCGTTCCTGATGCCGATCGAGGACGTATTCTCCATCTCTGGCCGTGGTACCGTTGTTACCGGTCGTGTTGAGCGTGGCATCATCAAGGTTGGTGACGAAGTGGAAATCGTTGGTATTCGCGAGACTACCAAGACCACTTGTACCGGTGTTGAAATGTTCCGCAAGCTGCTGGACGAAGGTCGTGCCGGTGAGAACGTTGGTGTTCTGCTGCGTGGTACCAAGCGTGACGACGTTGAGCGTGGTCAGGTTCTGGCGGTTCCTGGTTCCATCACTCCGCACACCAAGTTCGAGTGCGAAGTGTACGTACTGGGCAAAGACGAGGGTGGTCGTCACACTCCGTTCTTTAAAGGCTACCGTCCGCAGTTCTACTTCCGGACTACTGACGTAACCGGTTCTTGCGAACTGCCGGAAGGCGTTGAGATGGTAATGCCGGGTGACAACGTCAAGATGAGTGTTACCCTGATCGCTCCGATCGCCATGGAAGATGGTCTGCGCTTCGCGATTCGTGAAGGCGGCCGTACCGTTGGTGCCGGCGTGGTATCCAAGATCATCGAGT
>NZ_ANIE01000012.1 GCF_000708045.1 Marinobacter nitratireducens | reverse complement strand
TGGTCAACGTGACCAATGGTGCCCACGTTGACGTGCGGTTTACTGCGCTCAAATTTTTCTTTGGACATTTGACCAATCTCCCTAATCAACCAGGATCGTAACGTTGACCAGATAAATAGTGGAGCTCATGGGCGGATTTGAACCGCCGACCTCACCCTTACCAAGGGTGTGCTCTACCAACTGAGCTACATGAGCATTTCATAACAAATTGGAGCGGGCAGCGGGAATCGAACCCGCGTCATCAGCTTGGAAGGCTGAGGTAATAGCCACTATACGATGCCCGCGGCAATAAGTGGTGGAGGGGGCAGGATTCGAACCTGCGAAGGCGAAGCCGTCAGATTTACAGTCTGATCCCTTTGGCCACTCGGGAACCCCTCCGAGTTAGACCCGCTTTCGCGAATCTCACAAAACTTAAAGTGGAGCTGGCGGACGGAATCGAACCCCCGACCTGCTGATTACAAGTCAGCTGCTCTACCAACTGAGCTACGCCAGCTCACATTCGCCTCGTCAGCGAGGGCGGTATACTACGGACTTTTTTTTGGCGTTGCAACACTTTCGCAAGGGTTGATTTCGATGAAATCGAAATTCTCGCCATAAGCCGTTTCTACTGCCCGAACCGTACTCTCGATGAGTTCCGGATCAGCCTCAAAAACGAGCGCGTAGCTTATCTGATTTCGGGGGAAGTTTGCCAGTACTACATTAAGATTCTGACGTTTTTTTTCTTCGAGCACAGATATTGCTGCCTCGCGGGACTCGAACAGCCCGAGAGATATCGCGTTTCGGTTCTCGCCTTCGGTCACCAGATAGGAGTCTACCCCCTGCCTCTGGATTTCCTGGAACTGCTTCAGAGCCACTTCCCGGGGTTGCGGCGGAATGATCACCCAGTGCAGCGGTGCCAGATCTCGCTCGACTTCCTGAACCTGCCCATCGAGATTGCCAGCTAGCTCATTAGCCTGCGCCAACTCCCGGGCTTCAAACCATCCCACCCGTGCACATGAAAGAGCCTGGGCACTGGAGGCTACCGCGGCATCGGGTTCCGGCTCCGGCGCTTCGACAGGTTTCGCTTCTGATTTCGTTGTCGGAGGCTGCGCCTTGAGGCTGCTGACTCTGGGAAGCTGGCCACCCGCGGCCGCACCCGAACTGGTCGGCGCCTGAACAGTGCTGGAGCAGTACCAGACGCCCAGGTTCAAAAGAATGAATAACACGGCAAGCCACTTCATGCCGACGACTCCTCAGCGTCGATCAAGCCGACGCCATCCAGAACCAGATCCGGCACGTGTCGAGCAACCAGGCCGAGATCAAGCAGGCGACCAGCGTCACCTCCGGTTACCAGGACCTCGGCGAGCGCATGCTTCTTCGCATCATCCGCAACACGATCATTCATCGCGGACGACAACCAGGCCAAGCCATGATTCACACACTCACCGGTACTCGTCCCGGGAGCCACCAAGCGCACATCACCCGGATCAAACCCGATCCTGGCGGCGTCACTTTTAAGGCTCCGAAGCATCATATTAAGTCCAGGCAGTATGAAACCGCCCAGATGAGTTCCATTGCTGCTCACATAGTCGATGGTCACGGCACTACCTGCATCGATTACGGCTACTCCGTTTCTGACCATGCGCCACGCGGCGTACATTGCATGCCAGCGGTCTGCCCCCATCAAACAGTAATCGGCATACGCATTCCTCAGCCCGCTCCTCTCACTCTCGGCCCAGTAGAAGCGAACCGGCGCCGCCGTGACCCTCGACAACGACTCAACCAACCTTGCTCGATTCTCTTCTGAGATGACGGTTGACACTGCAATCGACCCAACCGCATCGCCGTGTTCCGCCAACTGCGGAACTGTTTCGATCTCCTCCAGACGATCTGCGCCCGAATTCACCGTGCTTCCGGACCGTTCCAGGCGCCATTTAACCCGGGTGTTTCCCGCATCAACCAGGAGCCTCACTTGACCTCCCGCAAGCTTATTTCTCCCGCCCGCACAGGCACGATGCCATCCCCGGTATCCAGCAGATAGTTGCCTCCCTGATCGATGCCCGCCCCCGTACCAGCAGCTTCCCCGCCTCGCGCTGAGATCTTCTTGCCCATGAATATGTCCCTGCGCTGCCAGGGTTCCCGGAAATCCACAAACCCACGCTCGGAAAATTCGTGGGCCGCATCGAGCACGGCGCTGATAATCGCGCCGGCGATCAGATTCCGGCTCCACTCGTGTCTCGGAAACGCGCGGGATAGACTGTCCCATGCCTGATCGACATTGCCCGCTGCAGACATATGGACGTTGATACCGATGCCACAGATAACTTGAACGACACCTTCCTGTAACTCGCCTTGCAGTTCAACGAGAATGCCCCCCAACTTTCCGGAGGGCAGAAAAATATCGTTGGGCCATTTGAGGCCAATATCGTCTGCTCCGAGACTTTCCAAGGCATTGGCCACCGCAACGCCCAACACGAGACTCAAACCATCAAGTACTGAAAAACCACCATGAAACGTCAAGCCCATGCTGAGGTACAGGTTTTCTCCCCTGGGACTTTGCCACGTCCTCCCGCGGCGCCCCCGCCCCTCGGTCTGGCAATCCGCAATCACCACCGGAATGCTGTCCGATCCAGCTTGGAATTCCCTGGCCAGCTCAGCATTGGTTGAATCAACCTGATCCAGAACTCGCAAGTCAATTCGAGGCCGGTAATCTTCCGCGATACCGTCGATAATTTCCCCCGCGTCCAGGAGGTCGACATTGGAGACCAGTTGATACCCCCGGCCCCGAATCGTCTCTATCACGAAGCCTTCCTCCATAGCCCGCCGGATCTGCTTCCAGACGGCTGTCCGGCTCACGCCCAGCTGTCCGGCAAGATATTCACCAGAATGAACGAGCCCGTCGCTGAGCAATGCTATGAGTGCTTTGGATTTCATATAAATACATCCGGCCAGGAAAATGGTTCTGGCCGGATTAAACAACAGGAGTGGCTAAAAAACAAAACAAAGAGAGGGAGAGCGCTCGCTAATACCGGTCACGATCAGGGAATTGGTGTGGCGGTCAGGTTCGCCTTGATATCGAAATTCTGCATCTTGACGCCGTACACGGCAGTCTGAGCACCGCCGACCGGGTGAACCAGATCAATGTTGTTAATGGAAAGTTCCTTGAAGCGGCTCTCCGCCTTCACCGCAAAACCAAGGGGACGGTTAGCCTGGTCTGACTGACCTGGGTCAGCCACGTACCGATACCCCTCGGGCGCCGAACTGTCCATGATTTTCTCATCACCTCGGCTGCCCACAACACCCAGAGAATCTGCCCCATCCTCCTTCTTTACCACCCGGGTCCTGTAAACATCTACCGCGAGATCTGTACGAACACCAAAGGTGTTATCGTCGACGCCATCACCATCGAAGTCTCCGCCATCACTGGTGTATATGTCATTCAGAACAAGTTGATTGCCGCTACCATTGATGGGGTTACCGCTGGCATCCGTTTTTCGATTTGTTTCCCAGGTAAAGGCGTTTTTCTTATCGTCACTCACTGCCCTGGCGAGAATCTGCTTGAGCTTCACCGTAATACCTTCTTCGCCACGGTTTTCCCAAACCCCTCCGGAGGCTGTACAGGCGGACTCCGTACCCCCCACCCCACCGGCACAGACTTCCCCCGCACCGCCTGGGACGATCGTCATACTGCTGCCAAGCTCGTATTTCTGAAGCACAAACCGACCAAAGCTAGCGCCGGCAAGCTTATCGCCAACCCGGAGGTTACCAATATCCATGGAACTCCAGGCTTCCCCCTTCACGATCGCAAGCCCTTCTTCGGTGACATCAACCGTCATACTCCGGAGGTGACCGTCATAGTCCAGATCGGTAATCCAAAGGCCTTTTTGCGGAGCTTCGCCGCTACCGGAATCATAGGGGGCTGCAATGATAGCGGCCCTGCCGTTACTGATTTGAATATCCGAGTTGATGGTAATCCCCTCGCCACTGGCGCCCCCGGGGCCCAGCGTCACGTGACCATCAAGCTCAAATTCGTACGCCGGGTAGAATCCCAGAGCAAGAAGAAGCTCGGTACCACCCTGCAATGGCGCATCATCGCTACCAACCCTTAAGCCGTTGATTCGATAGCCCGCTTTGATACCCTCAAACCCCACCCTGAGGCCATCAAAGAACTGGGTTCCATTTTTAACACCCTCTCGAGTGACATTGACGGTGACATCACCCCGTCCCCAGGACTGCAACCCGCTGAAGATCACGCGGTTACCGTCCTCCGTATAACTCAAGTCCGACAGGCGCAGGCTCCACTCCGTCGCCAGCCTCAAACCCTGAGGCCCCGCGTCGGGATGCCCACCGCCCTGCAGGAACACAGCATTCCGGTAGGACTCACCATTGAAGATTCGGTCTTCAAGAATAAAACTGACGTTGACCTGACCAAGACTTTTGCCATTGCCGCCCATTTCTACAGCACCTACATTGAACTCCCCCTGCACACCGCCGAGCGTTAGCCCGAGAGCTTCCCGGCCTTTCGGGTCTGTTGTCACGTCAATCCGCAAATCATTTACGTCGTAGTAACCGGTAATATCGCGAAGGGCGACGACATTCCCATCATCGTGATACAGGAATGACGCCGAATGGATGGTGGTTTCGCTATCGATTCGCAGCCCCTCGCCATCTCGCCCCCCGGCCTGAATGTCGGTCGCGGACGTTAAATCGAAGTGACCGCTCATTCCGCCATAGGATGGCAAGGTCAAGCCCGACGAAACATCGGCCGACACACCATGATTCAGAGGGTTGCCACTGAAACGGATAGCACCGACTTCCCAGCTTCCAACAACCCTTGGGGCCCGGAGCTGAAGCGTGCTACCAACAACATCAAGGGTAACGCCGAGTGCCTCGACGTCCATGGTGATGTCGTCCAGGAAGAATTCGTTACCATTGGTTCGATAGCCAAGGCGACCGCCGGTCATTGTGTACGCGGAGTCAAAGGTGTAGCCGCTACCACCCAATGCACCGCCTGAACGCAAACGGAATGTCCCCTGCAGTGAATGGTCAAAGAATAGTCCTCCCATGCTAACGCCTGGGGCACCGGCGAGCCGGATATCACCAAATTCGATTCGCCGGTCTTCCACCAGATAATCCAGATTCAGTGACGCGTCATTTCCAATATCTATCATGACCAGGTGATAGGCCTGGCCATTGGGGTCTGTTGCCGAACCAACCCGGAAACCTTCGAGGTGAATCCCCTTGCCATCATCGAAGTAAGACACGCTATCCGCGCTGACGCCCAGATCCATCTCCAGGGTAATACCACTTTGCCCGCTGATATCGGACATTGCCGCATCGTCGAGGCTTTTCAAATCTCCGTAGGCAGTCGGGATGCTTATGAGCCCCCCATAGATCATAATACTCACCAGAGCGCACCTGGCATTCACTAGCGTCATTACCATATCCGGCCTCTGCATCCCTTCATGGATTCCCCGTTGGGAATACCAATAAGTTTCCTTCCATGATGACCTCGCCACGCATCTCCACGGAAAAGATATCAGTCTGCTGAAATCCAGGATCCGTCGGGCGAGCGGTGCTGCTTGACGCAATCTTGAATCTCACGTCATTAAAACGAACCGTATTCGGTAAACCCAGCTCCAGAACATCACGGTTGAACAGTTCGCCATCGCCACCAAACCCCGAGTCAATATTGCGCACTCGCAGGGTCAAGCCTTCAAAAGCAAAATTACCTCGTATTTCATCAAGCACCATCCAGCCACCGGTTTCTTTGAGTCGGTAGGCAAAACGGGCACCGCATTTTTTCCCAGCGTCACTGCAACGACCAAAGTAGGAATTTTCGACAGGACCGCCCATCTCATTGATGCTGATATCGCCTGACAGGTAAATACCGCCCTGCCCAGACACCTCAGAAAGCCTCTCGTCCGGCAACAGTGACAACTCTGCAATCGCTGACCGACCTCCGCCGGCCAGCGATGACACAACCACCAGAAACAGAATCTTCGGTAGCATTTTCATGGCGCCAGATCCTTGGTTGTGATGTTCAGATGCTGGATCAGCATCCCCTGCACCCGGGCTGAGCCAAAGTCTCTATTACCAACGCTGAAGTTTCCGATACTGAGATTGCTTCGGTATTCAGGATTGGTGTAGTAGGCCTCGTAGAAGTCCCAGGTCTCGCTATCACTGCTTCCTCTCAGTCCATCGCCTCCGATGCTACCGGGTGCGGGCTTTGGTATGGCCGCGACATCGACGACAAAATTACCGGTGCCATCCACATCCAAGAACACGGGTTGGAGCTCGTTTCCGATAGCCAGTTGCAGCGCAAAATCAGACATCACAATTCGTGAGCCACAAGCACTTCCGTCCTGCGAGCAGGCGTTGATCGACAACTCCGGTGAGAAAAAGTTGAGTTTAAACTGGCCAACCATCTGGCGGCGTCCATCATCGCCCCAGAGCCTGAGATAGCTGCCATCCACGACGGCACTCTTCGCGTGAATGTTTATATTCGCAGATCGATCGGCACCGACAGCGACATTCATCTGCATCCCGATGTCGGCCCGTTCTCCAATATAGCTGGAAGTCGCGGGGCGACTGGAACAGGTACCGGAACCCGCGGTTGCCGAACCTCCCATGCAATCATATCCCTCAGCTGCCGACATCATCGCTGGGGCTGCGAACTCAAGCACCGCTTTGTCGTCAATACCAATCGTATTGCCGTCAACAACGTCGATGCGCCAGGGGTTCAGCAATCGTCCTAAGTTAACCGGCGTTAGAGTCTCTCCATAATTACTGTTTGCACCAGCGATGTAGAGATGGTTCACCGTGATATCCACATCACGACCGTCCGTACTCTTGATACCGGAGATTCGAAATATTCTGGCCTGTTGTCCATTTATATCCGGCTGGTCCGTGCCGTGGGAGAACTTGAAGTTCTCAAGCACCAAGCCTATCCCGGCCCCATCAACTTCGGACATTTCCGATTCGGTGAGGCCCTCAAGCTCTGCCCTGGCTATTGAGTGCGACAGAACCGCAACCAGAGCTAGTAACCTGCACCAGATGTGCTTTCCAGTGATTGATCGCAACATGGAATTCACCTAGAAAAGTCCCTTTCCGCGGTCTATGTATTCAGTACGGTAACGCTGAGTACCGTAAAGGGCCTCATTCAAATTCACCTCGGTCGCGCCGTTGGGGATATTGAAAAATGCACCCGAGGTGGCGCGGATGAAATCTTCAGCGGAGAGGTCCGTTTTCTTGACGTCTTTAAGCCACTCGAGGTCCTTGGTCTGGAAGGAAATGAAAGCGCCATCGGAGGGGCCGGTAAGTTGCCGCTCCCCGTTGACGGTCTCAACCTGACCAACCGGGAAGCTGTTGTAGATATCCAGGTCGAAGCAGGAGTCGATGCCCAGCACAAGGCAATCCTCTGCATAGACATAGATATCGCCACCACCACAGCTGAAAAAGGAGCAATCCGGCACTTCGATCGTTGAGCTGGATCCCCAGCCAATCAGGTTCTTCACTGACCAGCGGGTGAACCCACTGGCCCCTTCCAACACAAACTTTTCCCCATCAGGAACGCCGATGTACTCGGCGCGTACTGGATCGAGCGAACCGATGTTAGGGTCTCCGTCTGCGCCGTATACCAGTTGAGCCTTGGTTGCTAGCGGGCTCCCACCTTCCAGAAGAGGCGTCAGCAAAACAATCAGCTGATCAAAGATATTACCGTTTGACTGTGCATCACCCAGACCTTCCCCGTGATCGATGATGTCGACGTTCACATTGCCCGTCAGGGTTTCGATTTTGCCAGACAGCACACCCATCGACTCGCCAAATCCAAGACGGAAACCGACGATCTCATCGGTGTCCTCATCGAATGCGAACTCGAAATAGGGATTCTGGATATTGAAAGGAACGATGTCGCCTTCGGCATACACGGAGCCGTCAGCCTTCCTTTGTCTGGGCGCTTCGGGGTTGGCATTGTAATAGGCCTGGTTATTGATATAACCAAGCGCGAAATCTTCGATGTAGACGTCGGATGTGCCTGCTTTTTCACCAGCGCGCTCGTACCGCCCCATCTCGAGCACATCGACATTGGTCTGGATTTCAATATCCATTCCAAGGTTTACCCGGGTGTAGGCGGTATTGTTATCCGCATCCGGATGATACTGACGATCGATGGATACAAACGCCTGACCAGTGACTTCCGCCATCTGGTCGTCGGAAATAGGGCGCAAGTCCGCGAATGCCCCAACACTGAGCATTGACAGGAGAAGATACGAAAGTGGTCTTGTACTCATAGTCCCATCTCACAGCTGCCGCGTTATTTTTATTGACGGCGAATAAATAGATGGTCGATGAGTGTCTCTGATGGCTGACTTTCTGTTTATGGTTTTCTTTTGCCAGCTCGTTTACAGAAGCTTAACGCTGTTTACGAAACGTCACTGTGCGGAACGTCATAGATTGGAGAATTTCTGTGCAATACTTTTTTTCAGGCAATAAAAAACCCCAGCATCGGGGATGCTGGGGTT
>NZ_ANIE01000011.1 GCF_000708045.1 Marinobacter nitratireducens | reverse complement strand
CGTTGACAGTTTTCCTGAGGGCTGTAGAATGCGCACCACTTCTGAGGGACACGACGCCGAGAGGGGTTGGGGATTCGGAAGTAACTGCTTGAAAGTGTTGAGGAAAACGATTTAAAGATTTCTTCAGAAAGCGGTTGACAAGGTGGCGGTTCAGTGTAGAATGCGCGCCTCGTTTGAAGCAGTAAGCCGGACGGTTTTGAGCAAGGTTTTCGAGGTTTGAAAACGCTGAAAATTAACGGTTGACAAGGTCGGGATTCGATGTAGAATACGCGGCCTTGATTGAGCAGAGGCTCAACGCTCTTTAAAAAGTTAACCAAGTAATTCGTGTGGGCGCTGGCTGAGGTATTTCGGACACGAAATATCGAGACAGCGACTCGTCGAAATTGAGTTTTGTCTTGAGCATGATTTAGAAGCTTCGGCTTCTGTATGATTTAAACTGAAGAGTTTGATCATGGCTCAGATTGAACGCTGGCGGCAGGCTTAACACATGCAAGTCGAGCGGAAACGATGGGTGCTTGCACCCAGGCGTCGAGCGGCGGACGGGTGAGTAATGCTTAGGAATCTGCCTAGTAGTGGGGGATAGCCCGGGGAAACCCGGATTAATACCGCATACGTCCTACGGGAGAAAGCAGGGGATCTTCGGACCTTGCGCTATTAGATGAGCCTAAGTCGGATTAGCTAGTTGGTGAGGTAAAGGCTTACCAAGGCGACGATCCGTAGCTGGTCTGAGAGGATGATCAGCCACATCGGGACTGAGACACGGCCCGAACTCCTACGGGAGGCAGCAGTGGGGAATATTGGACAATGGGGGCAACCCTGATCCAGCCATGCCGCGTGTGTGAAGAAGGCTTTCGGGTTGTAAAGCACTTTCAGTAAGGAGGAAAACCTTAAGGTTAATACCCTTGAGGCTTGACGTTACTTACAGAAGAAGCACCGGCTAACTCCGTGCCAGCAGCCGCGGTAATACGGAGGGTGCAAGCGTTAATCGGAATTACTGGGCGTAAAGCGCGCGTAGGTGGTTTGTTAAGCGAGATGTGAAAGCCCCGGGCTTAACCTGGGAACGGCATTTCGAACTGGCAGGCTAGAGTGTGGTAGAGGGTAGTGGAATTTCCTGTGTAGCGGTGAAATGCGTAGATATAGGAAGGAACACCAGTGGCGAAGGCGGCTACCTGGACCAACACTGACACTGAGGTGCGAAAGCGTGGGGAGCAAACAGGATTAGATACCCTGGTAGTCCACGCCGTAAACGATGTCTACTAGCCGTTGGGACTCTTGAAGTCTTAGTGGCGCAGCTAACGCACTAAGTAGACCGCCTGGGGAGTACGGCCGCAAGGTTAAAACTCAAATGAATTGACGGGGGCCCGCACAAGCGGTGGAGCATGTGGTTTAATTCGACGCAACGCGAAGAACCTTACCTGGCCTTGACATCCTGCGAACTTTCTAGAGATAGATTGGTGCCTTCGGGAACGCAGTGACAGGTGCTGCATGGCCGTCGTCAGCTCGTGTCGTGAGATGTTGGGTTAAGTCCCGTAACGAGCGCAACCCCTATCCCTAGTTGCTAGCAGTTCGGCTGAGAACTCTAGGGAGACTGCCGGTGACAAACCGGAGGAAGGTGGGGATGACGTCAGGTCATCATGGCCCTTACGGCCAGGGCTACACACGTGCTACAATGGTACGTACAGAGGGCTGCAAACCCGCGAGGGGGAGCTAATCTCATAAAACGTATCGTAGTCCGGATCGCAGTCTGCAACTCGACTGCGTGAAGTCGGAATCGCTAGTAATCGCAAATCAGAATGTTGCGGTGAATACGTTCCCGGGCCTTGTACACACCGCCCGTCACACCATGGGAGTGGATTGCACCAGAAGTGGTTAGTCTAACCTTCGGGAGGACGATCACCACGGTGTGGTTCATGACTGGGGTGAAGTCGTAACAAGGTAGCCGTAGGGGAACCTGCGGCTGGATCACCTCCTTAAACGAAACCGAAATCCTCGGTCAGAGTCCACACGAATTACTTGGTTGGCTTAGTAAGAGAGCATAGGGTCTACCAGGCCCGTACCATTGGGTCTGTAGCTCAGGTGGTTAGAGCGCACCCCTGATAAGGGTGAGGTCGGTGGTTCAAGTCCACCCAGACCCACCAGAATTTTGCTGCTCGTCGTTGTCGACGCACTTGCATAGCAGGCTATGCGGCGCGCGCCGACGCCTAGATCAACAAAATTCTTGTAATAGCTTAAATGGGGCTATAGCTCAGCTGGGAGAGCGCCTGCCTTGCACGCAGGAGGTCGGCAGTTCGATCCTGCCTAGCTCCACCATATTTAACTGACTAACTCCGGTTGGCAGTGTACAGAAACAAGCGTTTCGGTTTGATGAACGATCAAGCGAAGCCCTTCTTTCTGATCACTGGGTCAGATTTGCTCTTTAACAAATTGGACGAGATAGAACACGAATATTCTTCTCTCTTTATCTCCGAGAGAAGATGTTCAAAGTGATAGCGATTTCAAGCGTTATCCGGTGTTGTCGTTGAGGTTGTTGATGAAACGATCTTGAGTGACTGAGATCTTCGGATCACAGTTGTCTTGGGGTTATATAGTCAAGCAACTAAGCGCATACGGTGGATGCCTTGGCAGTCAGAGGCGATGAAAGACGTGGTAGCCTGCGATAAGGCTCGGGGAGCTGGCAAACAAGCTGTGATCCGGGCATCTCTGAATGGGGAAACCCACCGACTTTCGGGTCGGTATCTTACACTGAATCCATAGGTGTAAGAGGCGAACTCGGGGAACTGAAACATCTAAGTACCCGAAGGAAAAGAAATCAACCGAGATTCCCTCAGTAGCGGCGAGCGAACGGGGACCAGCCCTTAAGCTGAACAACTGGTAGGAGAAGGCTCTGGAAAGTGCCGCCATAGTGGGTGATAGCCCCGTATCCGAAACCTGAGTTCAGTGAAATCGAGTAGGACGGGACACGTGATATCCTGTCTGAACATGGGGGGACCATCCTCCAAGGCTAAATACTCCTGACTGACCGATAGTGAACCAGTACCGTGAGGGAAAGGCGAAAAGAACCCCTGTGAGGGGAGTGAAATAGACCCTGAAACCGTATGCGTACAAGCAGTCGGAGCAGACTTGTTCTGTGACGGCGTACCTTTTGTATAATGGGTCAGCGACTTATGTTCAGTGGCGAGGTTAACCGTATAGGGGAGCCGTAGGGAAACCGAGTCTGAATAGGGCGACTTAGTCGCTGGGCATAGACCCGAAACCGGGCGATCTATCCATGAGCAGGTTGAAGGTGCCGTAACAGGCACTGGAGGACCGAACCCACTGTCGTTGAAAAGCCAGGGGATGACTTGTGGATCGGAGTGAAAGGCTAATCAAGCCCGGAGATAGCTGGTTCTCCCCGAAAGCTATTTAGGTAGCGCCTCGGACGAATACCACAGGGGGTAGAGCACTGTTTGGGCTAGGGGGTCATCCCGACTTACCAACCCCATGCAAACTCCGAATACCTGTGAGTACTATCCGGGAGACACACGGTGGGTGCTAACGTCCATCGTGAAGAGGGAAACAACCCAGACCGCCAGCTAAGGTCCCCAAGTACCAGTTAAGTGGGAAACGATGTGGGAAGGCTCAGACAGCTAGGAGGTTGGCTTAGAAGCAGCCACCCTTTAAAGAAAGCGTAATAGCTCACTAGTCGAGTCGGCCTGCGCGGAAGATGTAACGGGGCTCAAACTGGTCACCGAAGCTGCGGCTGCATACTTTGTATGCGGGGTAGGGGAGCGTTCTGTAAGCCTGTGAAGGTGAGTTGAGAAGCTTGCTGGAGGTATCAGAAGTGCGAATGCTGACATGAGTAACGACAATGCGGGTGAAAAACCCGCACGCCGGAAGACCAAGGGTTCCTGCGCAACGCTAATCGGCGCAGGGTGAGTCGGCCCCTAAGGCGAGACCGAAAGGTGTAGTCGATGGGAAACGGGTTAATATTCCCGTACCTTGGATAGCTGCGATGGAGAGACGGAGAAGGCTAGGTGAGCCGGGCGACGGTTGTCCCGGTTTAAGCGAGTAGGGAGTGGACTTAGGCAAATCCGGGTCCACAATCTCGAGACGCGACGACGACTGCTCATAGAGCGGGAAGTCATTGATGCCATGCTTCCAGGAAAATCTTCTAAGCTTCAGGCTATTCGAGACCGTACCCCAAACCGACACAGGTGGTCAGGTAGAGAATACCAAGGCGCTTGAGAGAACTCGGGTAAAGGAACTAGGCAAAATGGTGCCGTAACTTCGGGAGAAGGCACGCCGGCGTGTACGTGAAACCCCTGCGGGTGGAGCGGAAGCCGGTCGAAGATACCAGGCCCCTGCGACTGTTTATTAAAAACACAGCACTGTGCAAACACGAAAGTGGACGTATACGGTGTGACGCCTGCCCGGTGCCGGAAGGTTAATTGATGGGGTTAGCACTCGTGCGAAGCTCTTGATCGAAGCCCCGGTAAACGGCGGCCGTAACTATAACGGTCCTAAGGTAGCGAAATTCCTTGTCGGGTAAGTTCCGACCTGCACGAATGGCGTAACGATGGGGGCGCTGTCTCTACCCGAGACTCAGTGAAATTGAAATCGCCGTGAAGATGCGGTGTATCCGCGGCTAGACGGAAAGACCCCGTGAACCTTTACTATAGCTTCACAGTGAACTTTGAGCATGCTTGTGTAGGATAGCTGGGAGGCTTTGAAACCAGGACGCCAGTTCTGGTGGAGCCAACCTTGAAATACCAGCCTGGCATGTTTGAGGTTCTAACTTCGTCCCCTTATCGGGGATAAGGACACTGTGTGGTGGGTAGTTTGACTGGGGCGGTCTCCTCCCAAAGCGTAACGGAGGAGCACAAAGGTGGGCTAAGCATGGTCGGACATCATGCGGTTAGTGTAATGGCACAAGCCCGCTTAACTGCGAGACAGACACGTCGAGCAGGTGCGAAAGCAGGTCATAGTGATCCGGTGGTTCTGTATGGAAGGGCCATCGCTCAACGGATAAAAGGTACTCCGGGGATAACAGGCTGATACCGCCCAAGAGTTCACATCGACGGCGGTGTTTGGCACCTCGATGTCGGCTCATCACATCCTGGGGCTGAAGCCGGTCCCAAGGGTATGGCTGTTCGCCATTTAAAGTGGTACGCGAGCTGGGTTTAGAACGTCGTGAGACAGTTCGGTCCCTATCTGCCGTGGACGTTGGAGATTTGAGGAAAGCTGCTCCTAGTACGAGAGGACCGGAGTGGACGAACCTCTGGTGTTCGGGTTGTGTCGCCAGACGCATTGCCCGGTAGCTATGTTCGGACAGGATAACCGCTGAAAGCATCTAAGCGGGAAGCCCCTTCCAAGATGAGATCTCCCTGGACCTTCGAGGTCCCTAAAGAGCCGTTCAAGACCAGGACGTTGATAGGTCGGGTGTGTAAGCGCTGCGAGGCGTTGAGCTAACCGATACTAATTGCTCGTGCGGCTTGACTATATAACACCCAAGACAATTGCGGATAATGCGAAATCAACATCACGTTCTTCTCGTCCCCCAGTGATCAATCGTTTTGCCTGACGACCATAGCGGTCTGGAACCACCTGATCCCATCCCGAACTCAGAAGTGAAACAGTCCTGCGCCGATGGTAGTGTGGCGTTGCCCATGTGAGAGTAGGTCATCGTCAGGCGCCT
>NZ_ANIE01000010.1 GCF_000708045.1 Marinobacter nitratireducens | reverse complement strand
CGGCCGTACCGTTGGTGCCGGCGTGGTATCCAAGATCATCGAGTGATCAAGCTCGTTTGATCGGAAAAAGGGGCTGATGTTTCAGCCCCTTTTTCTGTTTCAGTCGCAAAGTACCTGCAACCCTGTCAGTGGCGTAGCTGTTGACAGGGTTGTGTAATATGCATACAATGCGGCTCCTTTTTTTGAAGGTCGGCTAATAAAGTAGCTGCTACGAGTGGAGTTTGGTGCATCATGCAAAGCCAAAAAATTCGAATCCGGTTGAAGGCGTTTGATTATCGTCTGATCGACCAGTCCACGCAGGAGATTGTCGATACCGCTAAGCGGACCGGCGCTCAGGTGCGTGGTCCAATCCCTCTGCCGACGCGGAAGGAAAAGTACACGGTATTGATCTCTCCACACGTCAACAAAGACGCGCGGGATCAGTACGAAATTCGTACGCATAAGCGTTTGCTCGACATCGTTGAGCCGACGGAAAAGACAGTAGATGCTCTGATGAAGTTGGACCTGGCTGCAGGTGTAGACGTTCAGATTAGCCTCGGCTAATACCGCCCGGTATTAGTCTGTGTAACTGTCATAAGGCCATAGAGGGTGAGAGCCCCGTACACTTAAGAGGTGAAACATGGCAATTGGTGTTGTCGGTCGTAAGGCCGGTATGACCCGTATTTTTACGGAAGATGGGCAGGCGCTGCCCGTTACGGTAATTGAGGTTGAGCCCAACCGCATTACCCAGCTTAAAACTCTCGAAAGCGATGGCTACCGTGCCGTTCAGGTCACTGTCGGTGCTCGTCGCTCCTCTCGCGTAACCAAAGCCGAAGCTGGTCATTTTGCGAAGGCCGGCGTTGAGGCGGGTCGTGGTGTCTGGGAATTCCGTCTTGCCGATGGCGAAGGCGAAGATCTGGCCGCTGGTGGTGAGATCACTGCAACCATCTTTGAGGATGGTCAGGTGGTTGATGCTGTAGGTCAGTCCAAGGGTAAGGGTTTCCAGGGTGGTGTTAAGCGCTGGAACTTCTCCATGCAAGACGCGACTCACGGTAACTCCCTGTCTCACCGTGCTCCGGGTTCTATTGGTCAGAACCAGACTCCGGGCAAGGTATTCAAGGGCAAAAAGATGGCGGGCCAAATGGGTAATGCGCAGGTGACTGTGCAGAACCTGAAGATCGTCCGTGTCGACGCCGAGCGCAACCTGCTGCTGGTAAGCGGTGCGGTACCTGGCGCAACTGGCGGCGATGTTGTCATCAAGCCTGCAGTTAAAGCCTGAGGAGCGGTGCGATGGAATTGACAATTACTGGTAGCGGCAAGGGAGTTTCTGTTTCCGACGCTACGTTCGCAAAAGATTTCAACGAGTCTCTGGTTCATCAGGTGGTCACTGCCTACATGGCGGCTGGTCGTCAGGGTACCAAAGCTCAGAAGACACGTTCCGAAGTTCGTGGTGGTGGTAAGAAGCCTTGGCGTCAAAAGGGCACCGGTCGTGCTCGCGCGGGTACTATTCGTAGCCCGATCTGGCGTTCAGGTGGTACCACGTTTGCTGCCAAGCCCCGCGACTTTGAGCAGAAAGTCAACCGCAAGATGTACCGCGCGGCGCTGCGCTCTATTTTTTCAGAGCTGGTCCGTCAGGAGCGTTTGGTCGTGGTTGATGACATGAGCTTCGACACTCCGAAGACCAAGGCATTCAATGCCAAGTTGAAGGATCTCGGTGTCTCCAATGCGCTGATCCTGGCTGAAAGCGTTGAGCAGAACCTGCATCTGGCGTCTCGCAACGTTCCCCACGTGGATGTTCGTGATGTTGCGGGTCTCGATCCGGTCAGCCTGGTTGCCTTTGAGAATGTCGTGGTGACTGTTCCCGCTCTGAAGAAGATCGAGGAGATGCTGGGATGAATCAGGAACGTATTTATAAGGTCCTTCTTGGGCCTCACGTATCAGAGAAAGCATCTCTGGCGGCGGAAAATAATCAGGTGGTCTTTCGTGTAGCGCCTGATGCAACCAAGCCGGAGATCAAGAAAGCCGTTGAGCAGCTGTTCAACGTCACCGTCGAAGGTGTTCAGGTTCTGAATCGCAAGGGTAAGCTTAAGCGCACTATCCGCGGGTTCGGCAAGCGTAATGACATTCGTAAGGCTTACGTCAAGCTGGCAGAAGGTCAGGACATCGATTTTCTGGATGTGGAATAAGGTAAAGGGGTCGTAAAATGCCGATCATCAAAACCAAGCCAACATCTGCCGGACGCCGCCACGTTGTAAAGCTTTACAACCCGGATCTCCATAAGGGGCGCCCTTACGAGCCGTTGGTAGAAACCCTGAGTAAGTCGGGTGGTCGTAACCATTTTGGTCGTATCACTACCCGTCACGTTGGTGGTGGCCACAAAAAGCACTACCGCGTAATTGATTTCAAGCGGACCAAAGATGGTATTCCGGCGGTTGTAGAGCGCCTGGAATATGATCCCAACCGCTCAGCGCACATTGCACTGTTGAAGTATGCCGATGGTGAGCGTCGTTACATTATCGCTCCCAAGGGTGTAAAGGCAGGTGACGAAGTGCGTTCTGGTATCGACGCGCCGATCAAGGTTGGTTCTACATTGCCGATCCGGAACATTCCGGTTGGTTCTGTGATCCATTGCGTTGAACTCAAGCCTGGCAAAGGTGCTCAGCTGGCTCGCTCTGCGGGCGCATCCGTACAGCTGGTTGCTCGGGAAGGGGCTTATGCCACCCTCCGCCTGCGTTCAGGTGAAATGCGTAAGGTGCTTGTAGACTGCCGTGCAACGCTGGGTGAAGTATGTAACAGCGAGCACAGCCTCAAGCAGCTTGGTAAAGCGGGTGCATCACGTTGGCGCGGCAAACGGCCAACAGTACGTGGTGTTGCTATGAACCCAGTTGACCACCCACATGGTGGTGGTGAAGGGCGTACCTCTGGCGGACGTCACCCGGTTACTCCGTGGGGTGTTCCGACCAAAGGGCATAAGACTCGTAAGAACAAGCGTACTGACAAGATGATAGTACGTCGTCGTTCGGCCAAGTAAACGACTACATAGAGGTAATTTGCTGTGCCACGTTCTTTGAAGAAAGGTCCTTTTATAGACCTGCATCTGTTGAAGAAGGTCGAGGCAGCTCTGGAAGCTAACGACAAGCGGCCCATTAAAACCTGGTCCCGCCGGTCCACAGTCTTCCCAGAGATGGTAGGCCTGACCATTGCAGTCCACAACGGCAAGCAACACGTGCCGGTTTATGTCACCGAAGATATGGTTGGACATAAGCTGGGTGAGTTCGCGGCAACGCGCACTTATCGTGGTCATGCGGCCGACAAGAAAGCTAAACGCTGATTGTGAGGTAATAGAAATGGAAGTAGCAGCCAAGTACAAGGGCGCTAACCTCTCAGCTCAGAAAGCACGTCTTGTCGCTGACCAGGTACGCGGCAAAGCTGTTGAGGATGCCCTGAACATTCTGACTTTCAGCCCGAAGAAGGCAGCGGTTGTGATCAAGAAAGCTCTTGAGTCCGCCATTGCCAATGCTGAGCACAACGAAGGTCTGGACGTAGATGATCTGAAGGTTTCCACCATCATGGTGGACGAGGGCCCGACGCTCAAGCGGATCAAGGCTCGAGCCAAGGGGCGCGCTGATCGTATTTTCAAGCGCACCTGTCATATCACCGTCAAGGTCGCCGACAAGTAGGAGATGCTCAGATGGGTCATAAAGTAAATCCAACCGGCATTCGCCTGGGTGTGATCAAAGAGCACAACTCAGTCTGGTATGCCGACAAGAAGGAATACTCCAAGAACCTTCTCAATGATATTGAGGTTCGTGAGTTCCTGGACAAGCGTCTGGTTAAGGCGTCTGTCAGCAAGATTGTGATCGAGCGCCCTGCTCAGAACGCCCGGATCACGATCCATACTGCCCGCCCCGGTATTGTTATCGGTAAGAAGGGTGAAGATGTTGATCGTCTGCGTCGCGAAGTTAGCGGCATGATGGGTGTGCCTGTGCACATCAACATCGAGGAAGTCCGCAAGCCGGACCTGGATGCCCGCCTGGTAGCGCAAAACGTTGCCGGTCAGCTCGAGCGTCGTGTGATGTTCCGTCGTGCCATGAAGCGCGCGGTTCAGAACGCCATGCGTCAGGGCGCCAAGGGTATCAAGATCCAGGTAGGCGGTCGTCTTGGGGGTGCTGAAATCGCACGTTCCGAGTGGTATCGCGAAGGTCGTGTACCTCTGCACACACTGCGTGCAGACATTGATTACGCAACCTACGAAGCGCATACCACTTACGGCGTAATCGGCGTCAAGGTATGGATCTTCAAAGGTGAGATTCTTGGTGGTATGGAGCAGGTCCGTGCTGACAAGAAAGCCTCTGGGAAGAAAGGTTCTAAGTAAAGGGGCACTCTAATGCTGCAACCAAAACGCACCAAATTTCGCAAGGTAATGAAGGGCCGTAACACCGGTCTTGCTCACCGTGCCAACAAGGTGAGCTTCGGTGAATACGGATTGAAAGCGACCAGTCGTGGACGTATAAATGCGCGCCAGATCGAGGCGGCGCGTCGTACCATGAACCGTCGTATTAAGCGGGGCGGTAAGATCTGGATTCGGGTGTTCCCGGATAAGCCGATCACTGGCAAGCCCCTGGAAGTTCGGATGGGTAAAGGTAAGGGTTCTGTCGAGTATTGGGTGGCTGAAATCCAGCCAGGCCGTATGCTCTACGAGATGGAAGGTGTTTCCGAGGAAGTTGCTCGTGAGGCCTTCACTCTGGCGGCGGCCAAACTGCCGGTACAGACCACCTTTGTAACGAGGACGGTGATGTGATGAAAGCAACAGAGCTGCGTGAAAAGTCAGTCGAGGAGCTGAACAAAGAGCTGATCGACCTCCTGAAGGAGCAGTTCAACCTGCGTATGCGTAAGGCAACAGGTCAGCTGAATCAGTCTCACCTCCTTCGTAAGGTGAAGCGCGACATTGCACGCGTGAAAACAGTTTTGAACCAAAAGGCAGGACAGTGACATGACTGAAGCTACCCAAACTGCCAGAACTCTGAGTGGGAAGGTCGTGAGCAACAAGATGGACAAGTCCATCGTGGTTCTGGTCGAGCGTCAGGAAAAACATCCGCTGTACGGTAAGTACATGAAGCGCTCAACCAAGATTCACGCTCATGATGAGAGTAACCAGTGCAACATCGGTGACACTGTGACCATCCAGGAAACCCGTCCGGTCTCCAAGACCAAGAGCTGGGCCCTGGTTGAAGTCACCGAACGTGCATCCAAGGTGTAATTCGCCCGGAGAACAACCATGATTCAGACTCAAACAATGCTTGATGTCGCGGACAACAGTGGTGCACGCCAGGTTCAGTGCATCAAGGTCCTGGGCGGTTCACACCGGCGTTACGCCGGCGTTGGGGATATCATCAAGGTGACCGTTAAGGAAGCCATCCCCCGCGGTAAAGTGAAGAAAGGCCAGGTCCTGAAGGCTGTCGTTGTGCGCACCCGTAAGGGCGTCCGTCGTCCAGACGGTTCGCTGATCCGTTTTGACGGAAATGCGGCAGTGCTTCTGAACGCTCAGGACGCACCGATTGGTACCCGTATCTTCGGACCGGTTACCCGTGAACTGCGTAACGAGAAGTTCATGAAGATTATCTCACTGGCACCCGAAGTACTTTAAAGGACCAGAGGCCGGTTATGAAAAAGATCAAACGAGATGACGAAGTAATCGTCACCACGGGGAAAGATAAAGGCAAACGTGGTAAAGTCCTGAAAGTCCAGGACGACGGCCGTGTTGTGGTTTCAGGGATCAATATGATCAAGAAGCACACCAAGCCTAACCCAATGCTGGGTACCCCGGGTGGTATCGTCGAAAAAGAAGCACCTATCCAGGCTTCCAACGTGGCTATTTTTAATCCGCAGACCGGCAAAGCCGATCGCGTAGGCTTCCAAGTGAAGGAAGACGGCGCGAAAGTGCGGATCTTCAAGTCCACGAATGAAGCTGTCGATAACCAGTAAGCGGTGGTGGTTACGATGCTTAATATGAAAGAGCAGTACAGTAAGGAAGTGGTACCCGCCCTGCAGAAGGAGTTCGGCTACAAGAACATCATGCAGGTGCCGCGTATCGAGAAAATCACCCTGAACATGGGTGTTGGTGAAGCGGTTGGTGACAAAAAGCTGATCGAGAATGCCGTGGCTGATCTTGAGGCTCTGGCAGGTCAGAAGGTTGTTGTCACCAAGGCTCGTAAATCCGTCGCGGGTTTCAAAATCCGTGAGGGTTGGCCGATCGGCTGTAAAGTTACTCTGCGCGGCGAGCGTATGTGGGATTTCTTTGATCGCCTGGTTCACATCGCGGTTCCCCGCGTTCGTGACTTCCGCGGTCTGAACCCCAAGTCGTTCGATGGTCGTGGTAACTACAGCATGGGTGTGCGTGAGCAGATCATTTTCCCTGAGATTGAGTACGACAAAGTCGACAAGATCCGTGGTCTGGATATCACCATTACCACTACTGCCGGTACCGACGATGAAGGTCGTGAACTGCTGAAAGCCTTCGGCTTTCCGTTCAAGAAATAAAGGAACGAGTGTAATGGCTAAGGTTTCCATGAAAAACCGTGAGCTCAAGCGCGAAAAGACCGTTGCGAAGTATGCAGCGAAGCGTGCAGAGCTCAAGGCGATTATCAAAAACCCAAATACCAGCGACGATGACCGTTGGGATGCGCAGATGAAGCTTCAGCAGCTTCCTCGTAATGCCAGCCCTGCACGTCTTCGTAATCGTTGCCAGGTGACTGGTCGTCCTCACGGCGTCCTGCGTAAGTTCGAGCTTTCACGGATTAAACTCCGTGAATACGGCATGCGTGGCGATGTTCCGGGCCTGACCAAGTCCAGCTGGTAAAATAGGTGTCCTGACTTCGGTCAGGCGCCTGTTGGTAAGCGGTGCGGCACGCCGCTGCACAACTAAAAAGATCAGGAGCCTCATACCAATGAGTATGCAAGATACGCTTGCGGATATGTTTACCCGTATCCGTAATGCTCAGATGGCATCAAAAGCAGACGTTACGATGCCATCTTCAAAGATGAAGATCTCCGTAGCTCAGGTCCTGAAGGACGAGGGCTATGTTGAAGATTTTTCCGTTTCAGCTGAAGCCAAGCCTGAGCTGACTATCACTCTGAAATATTTCGGTGGCAAGCCGGTTATTGAGGAGATTCAGCGGGCCAGCCGTCCGAGTCTGCGCCAGTATCGCGGCGCTGGGGAACTGCCGAAAGTATCCGGCGGTCTTGGTGTAGCCATCGTCTCTACGTCCAAGGGCGTTATGAGCGACCGTGCAGCGCGAGCTGCCGGCGTGGGTGGCGAAATCATCTGCACCGTATTCTAAAGGAGGTTTTTCATGTCCAGGGTTGCCAATAATCCTGTCGTGCTGCCTTCCGGTGTTGAAGTGAAGCTGAACGGACAGGAAATCAATGTGAAGGGCTCCAAGGGAGCGCTTCAGTTTACTGTACATCAGGCTGTAGAGGTGTCTCAGGAAGAAAACGTCCTGCGCTTCGCGGCTCGTGATGGCGCCAAGCAGTCCCGCGCACTCGCAGGTACTACCCGTGCACTGATTAACAATATGGTTACCGGTGTTACTGCAGGTTTCGAGCGCAAACTCCAGTTGGTGGGCGTTGGTTATCGTGCCCAGGCGCAGGGCAAAAAGCTCAACCTGACATTGGGTTTTTCACACCCGGTCGAATACGAGCTGCCCGAGGGGATCACCGCAGAAACTCCGTCTCAAACGGAAGTTGTTATTCGCGGGATCGATAAGCAACAGGTTGGCCAGGTCGCTGCGGAAATCCGCGCTTACCGTCCGCCCGAGCCGTATAAAGGTAAGGGTGTTCGTTATGCGGATGAGCAGGTCAGACGCAAAGAAGCCAAGAAGAAATAAGGCGGGACTATGAGCGCGAATAACGAAAGATTGCGTCGCGCACGCAAAGTGCGCATGAAGATCCGTGAGCTGGGTACCAATCGCCTGTGCGTGCATCGCACACCGCGTCACATGTACGCCCAGGTCACTACCGCAGATGGCAGCCAGGTGCTGGCTTCTGCCTCCACGTTGGATAAGGAACTGCGCCAGGGTGCAACCGGTAACGTGGACGCCGCCAAGAAGGTCGGTCAGCTGATCGCTGAGCGCGCCAAGGCGGCAGGTGTTGAGCAGGTTGCTTTTGACCGCTCCGGTTACCGTTATCACGGTCGTATCCAGGCCTTGGCCGACGCGGCTCGTGAAGCTGGCTTGCAATTCTAAGAGGTGGAGAAGATGAGCGTTAACGAACAGAAAGCGCCTGAGCTCCAGGAAAGGCTGGTTCAGGTAAATCGTGTCGCCAAAGTGGTTAAAGGTGGCCGTATTTTCGCTTTCACCGCACTGACTGTGGTGGGTGATGGTAAAGGTCGCGTTGGTTTTGGTCGTGGCAAGGCGCGTGAAGTGCCTGTCGCTATCCAGAAAGCCATGGAAGCTGCGCGTAAGAACATGGTTGATGTCGCACTTGACGGAAATACGCTTCAGTATCCGGTCAAGGCGCAGCATGGCGGATCCAAGGTCTACATGCAGCCGGCTTCCGAGGGTACTGGTGTCATTGCCGGTGGTGCAATGCGCGCCGTTCTGGAAGTGGCTGGTGTTCAGAACGTACTGTCCAAGTGTTACGGGTCTACCAACCCTGTAAACGTGGTACGTTCCACCATCAAGGGCCTTCAGGCGATGCAAGCGCCGGAAGATATCGCAGCCAAGCGCGGTAAGACCGTGGAAGATATTCTGGGTTGAAGTCATGGCGAACGCAAAAACGATCAAAGTAACTCTGACCCGTAGTCCGATCGGCTGTCAGCCGAAGCACAAGCTGTGCGTTAAGGGCCTGGGTCTTCGTAAAATCGGTCACACTGTTGAGGTGGAGGACACTCCTTCCGTTCGCGGTATGATCAACCGGGTAAATTACCTGGTTCGGGTTGAGGAGAACTAAGATGCGTCTGAACGAACTTGCTCCAGAACCCGGTTCACGTCCTTCGGCAAAGCGCGTTGGTCGTGGTATCGGTAGCGGCCTCGGTAAAACCGGTGGTCGTGGTCACAAGGGTCTGAAGTCCCGTTCCGGTGGTTCCGTAGCACCGGGCTTCGAGGGTGGTCAGCAGCCATTGGCTCGTCGTCTGCCGAAGTTCGGCTTCACTTCCCGTCAGCAGCGTTATGTGGCGGAGATCCGCCTGAATGAACTGGCGAAAGTGGATGGCGACGTGGTCGACCTGGACGCTCTGAAGAAAGCTGATATCGTTCGTGAAGAAATTCGCGAAGCGAAGGTTATTCTGTCCGGTGAGTTGAGCCGTGCGGTAACCGTAAAAGGACTTCGGGTAACCAAAGGCGCACGCGAGGCAATCACTGCCGCGGGTGGTAAAGTCGAAGACTAAGGCGAGTCGAGGACTAAATGGCCAAGACAGCATCATTGCCTGCGGGCGCGGGTAAAGGACTGGCGGAGCTGAGATCTCGGCTCTGGTTTGTCTTCCTGGCATTGTTGGTGTACCGGATCGGTGCTCACATCCCAGTGCCCGGAATTAACCCCGACCGACTGGCGGCACTGTTTGAGCAGAATCAGGGAACCATCCTGAGCATGTTCAACATGTTTTCTGGTGGTGCGCTTGAGCGCATGAGTATCTTCGCACTCGGTATCATGCCGTACATTTCGGCTTCGATTATCATGCAGCTCATGACTGCGGTTAGTCCGCAGCTTGAGCAGCTGAAGAAAGAAGGCGAGTCTGGCCGTCGTAAGATTAGCCAGTACACGCGGTACGGTACGGTTATCCTTGCCCTTGTACAGGGTGCAGGAATTTCAGTAGGCCTGGCGTCTCAGGGCGTGACCTTCAACGACAGCTTCAGCTTCCATTTCGTTGCGGTTGTTTCGTTTGTCAGTGGTGCTGTATTCATGATGTGGCTCGGTGAGCAAATCACCGAGCGTGGCGTTGGAAACGGCATTTCCCTACTGATATTTGCAGGCATCGTCGCTGGTTTGCCCGGTGCGATCGGGCAGACGCTTGAACAGGCGCGCAACGGCGAAATGAGCCTGTTGTTTGTGCTTGGTATTGGTATCGTAGCCGTGGCGGTGATCGGCTTCGTGGTATTCATGGAGCGTGGACAGCGTCGCCTCACGATAAACTACGCCAAGCGTCAGCAAGGACGTCGCGTCTTTGCGCAGCAGTCGAGTCATTTGCCTCTGAAGGTCAATATGGCGGGTGTTATTCCGCCGATCTTTGCGTCCTCAATCCTGCTGTTCCCGGCCTCAATGGGGCAATGGTTCGGACAGGGCGAAGGCATGGAATGGCTGAGCGATGTTTCGCAGGCTCTGGCGCCTAGCCAGCCGTTGTATATCATTCTGTTTGCAGTAGCAGTGGTGTTCTTCTGCTATTTCTATACGGCGCTGATGTACAACCCGAAAGAAGTTGCGGATAACCTCAAGCGCTCTGGAGCGTTTATCCCGGGCATTCGTCCAGGGGATCAGACAGCCAAGTATATTGATGGCGTTCTGACTCGTCTGACACTGTTTGGGGCAATGTACATTGCAGCAGTATCCCTGTTCCCTCAGTTTTTGATGGTGGCTGGGAATGTGCCGTTTTATTTGGGCGGTACCTCACTGCTGATTGTGGTAGTCGTGGTGATGGATTTCATGGCTCAGGTCCAGTCGCACCTGATGTCCCATCAGTATGAATCGCTGATGAAGAAGTCCAATCTCAAAGGCTATGGTCGGAACGGTTAATCCCGTTCCCCTTGGAAACTGGAGTCGACAATGAAAGTACGCGCTTCGGTAAAGAAAATTTGCCGTAACTGCAAAGTAATTCGTCGCAATGGCTCAGTACGGGTCATTTGCTCGGAGCCTCGTCACAAGCAGCGCCAGGGCTAATTCCTAACGGAATATGTTCTGACATTGCAGGGGTTCGGAATAGTGGCGCTTGACTCTGTATAGGGTCAAGCGCTATTATTTCGCGCCCTTTTTGTGGCGGAAAATTCACACAGCAAAGCTTTGAACGCGGAGTAATTTGGATGGCACGTATAGCCGGTGTCAATATACCCGATAACAAACATGCTGTTATCTCGCTGACTTACATCTTTGGTGTTGGCAAGACAACAGCCCAGAAGCTTTGCGATGCAACCGGCGTTAAGCCGGACGTCAAGGTCAAAGACCTTACCGACGATCAGCTTGAAGCACTTCGTACTGAAGTGGGCAAGGTGACTGTTGAAGGCGATCTGCGTCGTGAAGTACAGATGAACATCAAGCGTTTGAAGGATCTCGGTTGCTTCCGTGGTCTGCGTCACCGTCATGGACTTCCGGTCCGCGGTCAGCGCACAAAGACCAACGCCCGCACCCGTAAAGGTCCTCGCAAACCTATTCGCAAGTAACAGGTAGGCAAACATGGCAAAGCCAGGTACACGTACCCGTAAAAAGGTGAAAAAGACGGTTGTTGATGGCGTCGCGCACATTCACGCGTCCTTCAACAACACTATCGTGACCATTTCGGACCGTCAGGGCAACGTCCTGTCCTGGGCCACCTCTGGTGGTTCCGGCTTCCGCGGCTCGCGTAAGAGTACACCTTTTGCTGCGCAGGTAGCAGCTGAAAGAGCCGGTAATGCGGCTGCTGAATACGGCCTTAAAAACCTGGACGTAGAGGTTAAGGGTCCTGGGCCCGGACGTGAATCTGCAGTTCGCGCGCTGAACGCGTGTGGCTACAAGATCACTAACATCACTGATGTGACGCCGATTCCCCATAACGGTTGTCGTCCGCCCAAGAAGCGCCGCGTCTAACACAGGAGACAGTGAAAAATGGCTCGTTATATAGGCCCGAAGTGCAAGCTGTCTCGTCGTGAAGGGACAGATCTTTTTCTGAAGAGCGGCGTTCGCGCGCTCGATTCGAAGTGCAACATCGAGACTCCGCCGGGTATGCACGGCGCGCGTCGCGGTCGTCTGTCCGAGTACGGCGTACAGCTTCGTGAAAAACAGAAAGTTCGTCGTATCTACGGCGTACTTGAGAAGCAGTTCCGCAACTACTACAAAGAGGCGGCACGCCTGAAGGGTGCAACGGGTGAGAACCTGCTGCAGCTGCTGGAAGGCCGTCTGGACAACGTTGTATATCGCATGGGTTTTGGTTCTACTCGTGCGGAAGCTCGTCAGCTCGTTTCTCACAAAGCCATCCTGGTCAATGATAAGCCGGTGAACATCCCGTCCTATCAGGTAAAACCGGGTGATGTTGTGAGCGTGCGCGAAAAGGCTAAGAACCAGTTGCGCGTTAAAGGTGCACTGGAGCTGTCTGCAAGTCGTGCAGAAGTGAGCTGGGTAGAGGTCGACGCCAGCAAGATGTCCGGCGTTTACAAGTCAGTGCCTGAGCGTACTGAATTGCCGGCCGACATCAACGAGAACCTCATCGTCGAGCTTTACTCCAAGTAAAGCCCAGTTAGCAACGATAGCAGATAGGGGCGTCTATGCAGCGTTCAGTACATGAGTTATTGACACCTCGTACCATTGACGTGAAGGAATCCAGCGCCACGCGCGCCAAGGTGACTCTTGAGCCTCTCGAAAGGGGCTTTGGTCACACCTTGGGTAGCGCGCTGCGCCGTATCCTCTTGTCTTCGATGCCGGGCTGCGCTGTAACTGAAGCGCAGATTGACGGTGTCCTGCACGAGTACAGCGCCATTGAGGGTGTCCAGGAGGACGTCATTGAGATTCTTCTGAACCTCAAAGGCGTTGCCGTGAAGATGAACGGTCGGGATGATGCGGAGCTTACGCTCAGCAAAAAAGGTCCGGGAGCCGTTACAGCCGGTGATATCAAGCTCGATCATGATGTCGAGATCGCCAATCCGGACCATGTTATCTGTCACCTGAGTGAGAACGGTGAAGTTAACATGCGTCTGCGGGTTGCACGCGGTCGCGGCTATGAGCCTGCTGATCAGCGCGGTCTCGATGAAGACGAAACCCGCGCCATCGGACGCCTGCAGCTGGATGCGACTTTCAGCCCGGTTCGCCGTGTGGCCTACGCCGTAGAAAGCGCACGGGTTGAGCAGCGTACCGATCTGGACAAGCTGGTTATTGATCTGGAAACCAATGGCACGATCGATCCTGAGGAAGCAATTCGTCGGGCGGCAACCATTCTCCAGCAGCAACTGGCTGTGTTCGTCGACTTCGATCATGAAAAAGAGCCTGAGCGAGTAGAAGAGGAAGAGGAAATTGATCCGATCCTGCTTCGCCCGGTTGATGATCTTGAGTTGACTGTCCGTTCAGCTAACTGCTTGAAGGCTGAGAATATTTACTACATCGGCGATCTGATCCAGCGCACAGAAGTTGAGCTGCTGAAGACGCCTAACCTTGGTAAAAAGTCGCTGACCGAGATCAAGGACGTTTTGGCGTCCCGTGGTTTGTCTCTTGGCATGCGGCTCGATAACTGGCCACCGGCTAGCCTTCGTGGCGACGACCGGGTTCTGGGCGGTTAATCGCCGATTAGTTTAAGGTAAGGAATCAGAGCAATGCGTCATCGTAAGAGTGGTCGTAAGTTCAGTAGGACCAGTGCGCATCGCAAGGCCATGTTCCGTAACATGACTGCGTCACTGGTTGAACACGAGCTGATCAAAACAACGCTGCCGAAAGCCAAAGAGCTTCGTCGGGTAGCAGAGCCTTTGATCACGCTTTCCAAGAATGATTCGGTCGCGAATCGTCGTCTGGCGTTTTCTCGCCTGCGTAACGATGCGGCGGTTGCCAAGCTGTTTGATGAGCTTGGTCCCCGTTACAGCGAGCGTCCGGGTGGTTATCTTCGTATCCTGAAGTGCGGTTTCCGTGCTGGCGACAATGCGCCTATGGCGTTTGTTGAGCTGGTTGGTCGCCCGCTGGATATTGAAGCGGAAGAGGTGGACGAAGACGAGGAGTAAGATCCTCGGCTTCGGCCAATCAGAAAAACCGGGTTCCGTGAGGTTCCCGGTTTTTTTGTGTCTGGGTGTTTGGAAAATCTGCAGTCTGACAGTTTAGGGGGCTGGCCCGGAGGTGAGGGTGTATTTTCTTTGGGAAAACAACTCGCTTCGCTCAGACATCTTTTCCCGGCAGAAAATACACCCTCACCCCCGCGCCGACATAGCACTTCGTTGCCCGCTGATCACTTCGTCAACATTGGTTTCAAATAGCGACCGGTGTGGGAGGCCGGGTTCTTGGCAACGTCCTCCGGGGTTCCCTCAGCAATGATCTGGCCGCCGCCAGAGCCGCCTTCGGGGCCGAGGTCGATAATCCAGTCTGCGGTTTTGATGACGTCCAGATTGTGTTCAATCACCACGATGGTGTTGCCGTGGTCGCGGAGCCTCTCCAGGACATTCAGCAGTTGTTGGATGTCGTAGAAGTGCAGGCCGGTGGTGGGTTCGTCCAGGATATAGAGTGTTTTTCCAGTGTCCCGTTTTGACAGTTCTTTAGCCAGCTTTACCCGCTGAGCTTCGCCGCCGGAGAGGGTCACAGCGCTTTGTCCGAGGCGGATGTACGAGAGGCCGACATCGATCAGGGTCTGGAGCTTCCGCGCGAGGAAGGGCACGGCATCAAAGAACTCCCGGCCTTCCTCCACGGTCATTTCCAGGACCTCGTTGATGTTTTTGCCCTTGTAGCGGACTTCCAGGGTTTCACGATTGTAGCGCTTGCCTTTGCAGACATCGCAGGGGACGTAGACGTCCGGGAGAAAGTGCATTTCAACCTTGATGACGCCGTCACCCTGGCAGGCTTCACATCGCCCGCCTTTGACGTTGAATGAAAAACGTCCGGGTTTGTAGCCTCTTGAGCGCGCCTCTTGCGTTCCGGCGAAGAGTTCTCTGATCGGCGTAAACAGTCCGGTATAGGTTGCCGGGTTCGAGCGAGGTGTTCGGCCAATCGGGCTCTGATCGATATCGATCACTTTATCGAGGTGGTCGAGCCCTTTCAGTGTTCGATACGGCGCGTGGCTCAGGCTGGTCGCCTTGTTCAGCTTGGTCGCGGCGACCGGATACAGCGTGCTGTTGATGAGGGTGGACTTGCCGGAACCGGATACGCCGGTAATACAGGTCATGATCCCAAGCGGTATTGTCAGCGTGACATCCTGTAGGTTATTGCCAGTGGCGCCCGTAAGCGAGAGGTTTTTTCCCGCGCCGGTATTTCGTGTTTCCGGAATGGCGATCTCTCTGCTGCCGCTGAGATACTGACCGGTCAGGGATTCCGGAGTGTTTATAATATCCGAGGGTGTCCCATGGGCGATGATTTCACCGCCGTGTACGCCTGCGCCCGGGCCGATGTCGATGACGTGATCGGCGGCCCTGATTGCGTCCTCATCGTGTTCGACCACAATGACGGTATTCCCCAGATCCCGAAGGTGGTTCAGAGTGGCGAGCAGGCGATCATTGTCCCGTTGGTGAAGTCCGATGGATGGCTCGTCCAGGATGTACATCACGCCGACAAGCCCCGCGCCAATCTGGCTAGCGAGGCGTATTCGCTGGGCCTCGCCCCCGGATAGTGTGTCTGCGCTACGTTCCAGGGTCAGATACTCGAGGCCAACGTTGACCAGGAACTGCAGGCGTTGGCGGACTTCTTTCAGGATCTTTTCTGCTATTTCGCCCTTGCGACCCGGCAGGGTAAGAGTGTCGAAGTAATCGTGAGCTTCGCCTACTGGCAGATGAGTGATATCCGGGAGCGTTCGTTCTTCTATGAACACATGACGTGCGCCCCGGCGCAGCCGCGAGCCATGGCAGTCTTTGCAGGGCTGGGTGCTCAGGTTTCGGGCCAGTTCCTCGCGCATGCTTTGCGAGTCAGTTTCGCGGTAGCGGCGTTCCAGATTGGGCAGGATGCCCTCAAACGGGTGCGCCTTTTCCATGATGTGGCCACGGGAGTTGACATAGCGAAAGCTGATTTCCTCTTTGCCTGACCCGTTCAGAAGCGTGTTCTGGAAGTCACTGGGAAGCTGTTCCCATGGGGTTTCCAGATCAACGCCGTAATGCTCCGCGACGCTGCCGAGCATCTGGAAGTAATAGACTGCACGGCGGTCCCAGCCTTTGATGGCACCGGCGGCAAGCGTCGCTTCCGGATGCTGGATGATCTTCTCCGGATCGAAGAATTGCCGGACGCCGAGCCCGTCGCAGGTAGGGCAGGCGCCGGCCGGGTTGTTAAAGGAAAACAGGCGTGGTTCCAGTTCGCTGAGCGCGTAACCGCATTGGGTGCAAGCAAAGCGCGCGGAAAACGTGTGTTCTTCGCCGTCGCCGTCCATCGGGGCGATCAGGGCAATGCCATCAGCCAGCTCCAGGGCGGTTTCGAAGCTTTCCGCCAGTCGTTGTTCGAGGCCTGTTTTGACCTTGAAGCGGTCCACGACCACATCAATGTGATGCTTGCGCTTCTTGTCGAGGGGGGGAACCTCGTCGATATCATAAACAGTGCCGTCAATCCTCAGGCGGATGAAGCCCTGGCTCTTCATGGTCTCGATGACCTGAAGGTGCTCGCCCTTTCTGTCCCTGATAACCGGCGCAAGGATCATCAGCTTGCTGCCTTCGGTCATGGCAAGGACCTGGTCGACCATCTGACTGATGGTTTGGGCCTCAAGCGGTTGACCGTGATCCGGACAGCGGGGTTCGCCGGCTCGAGCAAACAGGAGCCGCAGGTAATCGTATATCTCGGTAATCGTGCCGACGGTTGAACGCGGGTTATGAGAGGTGGACTTCTGTTCGATGGAAATCGCCGGGGATAGGCCCTCGATGTGGTCGACATCCGGCTTTTCCATCATTGAGAGGAACTGCCGGGCGTATGTCGACAGGGATTCAACGTAGCGGCGCTGACCTTCGGCATACAGCGTGTCGAAGGCGAGCGACGATTTGCCAGAGCCGGAAAGGCCGGTAATGACAATGAGCTTGTCCCGCGGCATGTCCAGGTCGATGTTCTTCAGGTTGTGCGTGCGTGCGCCCTTGATCTGGATGCGGTCCATAAAACCTCGCTCAAAGAAAAACGGAAAGTATACCGTGTTATCCGGCCGCTGGTGAAAAGCGGATTATGCGGATGATCTGGATTATGTGTCCTCAACACGCGTTCTGTTACAATGCGCCGCCTGCGGGAATAGTCGCCCGGTGTCGCTTTGCTTTTAACCCTGGCTGAGGTACTTGCCAACATGAACGCCCTGGAAAAACGTTCCGTACTGGCCCTTGCATCGGTTTACGCGATGCGAATGCTTGGGCTCTTTATGGTCATGCCCGTGTTCATGCTGCTGGGGTCCGATCTTGATGATGCAACGCCCGCACTGCTGGGGTTCGCAATCGGCGCTTACGGCCTGAGCCAGGCTCTGCTGCAAATTCCATTTGGCTTGCTTTCGGATCGCGTTGGCCGCAAGCGAATGATCTATATCGGTCTGGTCTTGTTTGCGTCTGGCAGTCTTGTGGCGGCCTCCACAGACTCAATATACGTTGTCATCGCTGGGCGGATTTTGCAGGGGGCGGGCGCGATCGCGAGTGTTTTGATGGCGCTGCTGAGTGACCTGACCCGGGAGCAGGAGCGAACCAAGGCCATGGCAACCGTGGGAATCTCTATTGGGCTTTCATTCTCGGTGTCGCTGGTGCTTGGGCCACTACTCGGATCTCTTTGGGGACTCTCCGGTCTTTTCTATGTGACGGCCGTGCTGGCATGCTTTGCGCTGTTTGTGGTGCATCGTGTCGTACCGACACCCCACCAGAACAAAGTGAGCGCGGATACGCATCCTGCCAAGGCGATGTTGGGGAAGGTCTTGTCGGACGGTCGGTTGCTGCGGCTCGATTTCGGCATTTTCTCGTTGCACCTGGTGCTGACGGCACTGTTTCTTGTTTTTCCTGTCATGCTGCGCGATCAACTTGGGCTCCCCGGGAGTTCTCACTGGTGGTTTTATCTCAGCGTGATGGTTACATCCTTTTTTGCAATGGTTCCGTTCATTATCATCGGTGAGAAGAAGCGAAAGATGAAGCCGGTGCTCTGCGGCGCCATTGGGCTAATGACGATCTCAGCGGCAGGGCTGGCCGAAGTTTCAGTCAGCCTATGGGCGGCCTGGGGCGTCCTTTTCTGCTTCTTCATGGCGTTCAATCTGCTCGAAGCGAGCCTGCCGTCACTGGTGAGTAAAGAGGCGCCGGCTGCCGCCAAAGGGACCGCGATGGGGGCGTACTCGACCTCCCAGTTTTTGGGGGCCTTTCTCGGTGGTGCACTTGGCGGCGCGCTGATGGGCGGTCTTGGGATTGCCGGAGTGCTCTGGTTTATGGTGGTGGTGTTGGCGCTCTGGTTGATTGTGGCCATCACCATGCCGGCCCCGGGTTATACCACCAGTTTCGTGGTACAGTTGCAGGAAGTTGTTGCGAACCAATATGACGAGATTGATAACAGTCTGCGCCGCTTGCCCGGCGTTGAAGATGTGGTCATCGTCGAAGATGCTGCCACAGCCTACCTCAAGGTGGATCGGCAGTATTTTGATGAGGGGTTACTTGCGGGCTTTTCGTTTGTCCGGCAAGGTAGCCATTGATGAAATCAGGAGGCTTGCAGGGATGGCGGGCTTTCACGAAATGACAGTCGGGAGCAGAAAATGGCACGAGGTGTAAACAAGGTAATTCTTATCGGGAATCTGGGGCAGGATCCGGATACCCGTTATACCCCCAACGGCAGCGCCGTAGTAAATCTGACCCTGGCGACGGACGAGAGCTACAAGGATCGTCAGACCGGGCAGATGGTGCCCAAAACCGAGTGGCATCGCATCGTCATGTTCGGCAAGATCGCCGAAGTGGCCGGTCAGTACCTCCGCAAGGGCTCCAAGGTATATATTGAGGGCAAACTGCAGACGCGCAAATGGCAGGGGCAGGATGGCCAGGATCGATATACCACCGAGGTTGTCGTGGACATCAACGGCCAGATGCAGATGCTCGACAGCCGGGGTGGTGACGCCGGTATGGGGCAGGGCGCACCAGCGGGCCGCCCACAGCAGTCCAGCTATAATGCGCCAGCCGGCGGGCAGCAGGGCAATAATCCCCCGCCCCAGCAATCCGGTGGATACAGTCAGCCCGCTCAGGGAAGCATGCCTGAGCCTGTGGATGACTTCGATGATGACATTCCCTTCTAGGTCTTGGTGAGTGATCCAGGATTGATGATAAAAAAGCCCTGCCGTGATGCAGGGCTTTTTTGTATCAGTATTGAAAAAGCGGCGTAAAACCTTCTATACAACGTAGAGTTGGCCACGTTTTCTCATATAAGATGTAACCATGTGTAAAGACAATATGCCTTCGGGCCAATAATAATGATTGGACCGCGCGAGCGGTGAGCGACCGGCACCAAGTACTCCATGACAATACGTTCTCTAGTTCAATCTTTGACAGGCTTGTTCACGTGGTCCAAAGCCGGTCGGCATGTCTACCTTGAGGTGCGTCCGGATGGCATCGCGTGGGCAGCGTCGACCGCCGCTGGAAACCTGGCAACTGGGTTTTCCGAGTGTTTCCCGGCAAAACGGCAGGCGACGCTACAGGCACTCGTGAATCAGCATGGATGGAGTGGGGCAAGAGCCTCATTGGTGTTGCCCCTGGATCAGTATCAGGTGTTCCAGATGGAGCGTCCCGATGGGCTTGAAGATTCTGAACTGGCCGATGCCCTCAAATGGAAACTCAAGGACTTTCTGGACTTCAGCCCGTCTGAGGCCGTTTCTGATGTGTTCCCGTTTCCAGAAGATGCCGCCCGTGGTCGCGGTGACCTGGTCAATGTCGTCGCGGCCAGAAAGCCACTCGTGATCGAGTTGGTTAACCTCGTGCAGGGGGCCGGCCTTGAGCTGGAGGCGATTGATATCGCGGAGCTCGCGTTGAGGAATGTGGTATCACTGATTGATGCTGACGAAAGGGGTGTGGCGCTGGTTGTGCTCCGGGAGCGCTACGGGCAAATGGTGGTTTGTCGGGGCGGCACATTGTATCTGTCCAGGCGACTGGATGTGACCCTTGACGACCTGCAGGATGCCGCCAGTCAGGATGCGGCCATTCAGTCACTGGCGCTGGAAATGCAGCGGTCCCTCGATTATTACGAAAGCCAACTCGGTCAGGTACCACCGGCAACGATCCGATTGGTCTCAGGAAACAACGTGCTGCCGCTGTCTTCCATGCTGTCTTCCTACGTTGCCGCTACGTTGGAGCCACTTGACTGGCATGAGCTGGGGCGCAAGGCGGATCTGGACAGCCGTTGCCTGGTCGCCTGGAGTGCCGGCGTTGCTGATCCGGGTGGGAGGCGCTGATGACTCAGACGGTCAATCTGTATGTTCAGGAACTTCGGCCGCACAAGGAGAGACTTCAGGCCGGTGGTGCCCTGGCTCTGTTAGGGCTCGCCGTGGCGATGGTTTTGGTGATAGGCGGTTTGCTTCGTTTCCAGAATGGCGAGGCAAGAGACCGCCTGAGTGCGCTGCAGCAGCAGAATGAGAAACTAGAGCAAACCGTTGCCGAGCTTTCAGCGACGGTTGAATCGCGTCAGCCAGATCCCGCCGTTATGGATGCGCTGGAGCGAATCAACCACACAATCAGTCGCCGTCAGCGTCTTCTTGCCCGGGTTGAGAGTCTGGTGCTTCAGGGGGGGGAAGGTTTTTCGTCATCCATGGCGGCCCTTGCCCGGCGTATTCCCGAGGGAGTTTGGTTGACGGGAATTCGGCTGGAGGCCAGCGAGGGGACCGTTGGGTTCGAGGGGCAAGCCAGAACTGCGGATCTGGTCCCGGTTTATCTTGAAAGGTTGGGGCAGGAGCCAGTGTTCGCGGGCAGAACCTTCGGTGAGTTCAGACTGAATCGCCAGCAAGACTCCCGGGGAATCGCCTTCACGGTGGCAACAGAGCATTCAGGGGAGAGCCAGTGATGTCTGGTAATCGATGGCGTGAAACCCTCGGGCGCGTTGGCGGCAGCTTCAATGAGCGGCCGATTCGCGAGCGCGTTCTGATAACGGTCACCGCGTTGGTGTTCATTGTGTTCGTCGGGTGGGAGCTGGCGGTGAGCCCGCGCCTTGTCATGGAGGAGCGCCTGCAAGCCCGTGAGGCGGCGCTGGAGAACAGTCGGGATGGTTTGCTCGCCCAACAGGATGCGCTCGATGCTCTGCTGGACTCCGACCCTTCAAAGGAATTGAGGAATCGGTTGGAGCAACGGCAGGCACGGCTAGACCGGCTGGACGATCAGATCGCCGAATTGACCGGACGGCTGATTCCGCCCAAGGCCATGGTATCTCTGCTGAAAGTCATGTTGGAGGAGCAGCAATCACTCCGGCTGATTTCGCTGGAACTGAAACAGCCGACGCCCATTTATGTTCCCGAGCCCGGTCCGAAAGCCGGCGGTGAGGAGGCTGTGCCTTCGGATCCGCCACCTCTTCTTTATGCCCATGATGCCGAACTGATCGTTCAAGGTGGATACCTCGAGGTATTCCGCTACCTCCAGCACCTGGAGTCGGTAGATAAACGCCTGGGCTGGGAGGTTTTCGATTACAGGACCGGAGAGTGGCCGCAGGGCGAAGCAGTGATCCGGGTACGCACGTACAGCCTGGAACCGATGTGGCTGGGAGTGTGATATGAATCGATCAATTTGGGGCGCATCCGTGTTTGTGACCGTGCTGTCGATGGCGCTGTTTGCCGGGGTGTCTCCCGTGTTTGCCTTGCAGGATCCGACGCGTCCGCCCGATAACCGTGTCGTATCTCCTGATGCGCGCCCGGTCACTCCGTTGGAACTGCAATCCATTCTGGTTGGTGAGGCGAGGCGGGTAGCCGTCATTAACGGTCGAGCCCGATCCGAGGGGCAGGGTTTTGACGGAATCCGTGTGCTGCGTATTCACGACAATCGAGTAGACATTGTGGACCATGGCCGGGCCAGAGTGCTTTACCTGGACCAGCTACCGCAGGTGCGGGGGACCCAATGACAGACAAACGAGCGACTATGACAGGAACTAAGCGACTAGGGTTGGTGGCACTGGCTGCAGTGATGACCGCGTGTAGCAACAATCCGCTGATGCGGAGCTCATCCGCTACCTCCACCGATGTGGCGGATGCCATTGAACAGAGCCTCGCAGATGCGGAGCAAACGGTAGCGACGGGTGATGCCGGCGGCAAGCCTTCCGGAAGCTCCGAGCTGCCAGCTGAGGTGAGTGCGGCCTTATTGCCGCCACTGGTTGCCCCGGCAGAGGCCGAGGAGCGGTTTGATGTGAATGCCAGGGGCATCCCGGCAGGTGCTTTTTTTGAATCCCTGGTTGAAGGTACTCGCTATAACGTTGTGGTTCACCCCGCAGTTTCCAGCACGGTCGACCTGAGGTTGAGAGATGTAACGGTGCCAGAAGTCATGGATATTGCGGCGGATCTCTATGGCCTGGATATTCAGAAACGGGGGCGCTTGTACCAGGTTGATGCCGACCGGATTCAAACCCGGATGTTCCCGATTGATTACCTCCACTTCAAACGTAAGGGCGGTTCTGAAACCCGCGTCAGTTCGGGGCAGGTCACGAGTTCGGGTAGTGCCGGGGCCGCCTCGGGGCCTGCATCAGGTGACGCTGGCACTGACACTCGTAACCTGGTGGGCACCACGATCTCTACGGAAACCGAGTCGGATTTTTGGACCGATATCACGTCCGCGCTCCGCATGATTACAGGGGGGGGCGACAGCCAGGTGATCGTCAACCCGGGAGCGGGGCTGGTCATGGTGCGCGGCAGCAGTGACGAGCTCCAGCTGGTTGAGGATTATCTCCGTCGCACTGAGCTGATCATGCAGAGGCAGGTCATCCTGGAAGCAAAAATTCTTGAGATCACCCTGAATGAGGGATACCAGCAGGGAATCAACTGGTCGGATGTGCAGAGTGCTTCGAGTATTACGGCCTCAGATGGTCTGCCGGAAGATTTTACAGCTCAAGCCCTGGCAGGGCAGGCCATCCAGACTTCAGACATCGGGGGCCTGTTCTCCGCCAGTGTCAGAGCGGGTGATTTTACCGGGCTGATTCAGCTGCTTGGCAAACAGGGAAATGTCCAGATTCTTTCCAGCCCTCGGATCTCGACCGTGAACAACCAGAAGGCGGTGATCAAGGTTGGAACGGACGAGTTCTTCGTGACCGACATAGATTTCGATGACGACAACTCAACCGTGACAGGTTCTGACAGTACCTCCACGTCGGTTGAGCTGACGCCCTTCTTTTCCGGAATTTCTCTGGATGTGACGCCCCAGATTTCCGAAAGCGGCAGTATCACACTGCATGTGCACCCGTCGGTGAGCGAGGTAAACGATCAGGAAAAGGTCATCACCATTGGCGAGCGGGATGTGACGCTCCCGCTGGCGGCGAGCACAGTTCGTGAAACCGACAGTGTGATTCGTGCCGAGAGCGGTCAGATTGTGGTGATTGGTGGCCTTATACAGAACTCCAGCGAAGACAGTAACGCAGCCGTTCCTTTCTTTAGCGACATTCCGTTAGTTGGCGAGCTCTTCAA
Organism: Marinobacter nitratireducens; assembly: GCF_000708045.1. Taxonomy (GTDB): domain Bacteria; phylum Pseudomonadota; class Gammaproteobacteria; order Pseudomonadales; family Oleiphilaceae; genus Marinobacter; species Marinobacter nitratireducens. The sequence continues at coordinate 138,508 of NZ_ANIE01000010.1, read as the reverse complement.
ACAGCGTGACTTCCAGTCTCGGAAAAGTGAGCTTGTTATCCTGTTGCGTCCGGTGGTCGCCAAAGCGAGGGGAATGAGCTCGGATATTTCCGCGAGCCGGGAGCGGATGCAGGTTCTCAGAGAGCTTTTGCAGTCATCCCAATCAGTGACACCGGCCCCGGAGAAAGCATCGCGCTAGCATGTACGAAGCCCATTTCGGACTGCAGGAAGCACCGTTCGCATTGACGCCCAACACCCGATATTTCCTTCGGGCTCCCAGCCATGGCGATGCGCTGGAGCTATTGCTGGTGGCATTGAGAGAACGGGAGGGGTTCATCAAAATTACCGGCGAAGTGGGTACCGGCAAGACGCTGTTGTGCCGGTTATTGCTGAATGAGCTGGAGGATGATGCCTACACCGCGTATATCCCAAACCCCCACCTGGGGCCCGAGGCTTTGTATGAAGCCGTGGCGGAAGAATTGGAGATAGAGGTGTCGCACTGCTCCAATACGCATCAGCGGCTAAAGGCAATTAATGAACGCCTGATCTCCCTCGCGGCGGATCAGAAGCAGGTTGTTCTGGTCATTGATGAAGCCCAGGTCATGGAGGAAAAAGCCATAGAGGCCCTTCGCCTGCTCACGAATTTGGAGACGGAAACGACTCGATTGCTGCAGATCGTGTTGTTCGGCCAGCCGGAGCTGGATGCACTGTTGAGCCGTGACAGCCTGAGACAGTTGCGGCAGAGGATTACCTTCCATTACCAACTGGCGCCACTCGAAAAGACGTCGGTTGCCGACTACCTCAGGCATCGCCTGGGACAGGCCGGTTATAACAGCGGGGATCTGTTCACGCCCGCAGCGGTCAGGTTGTTAACCCGCTCTTCGGGGGGGATTCCGCGGTTGGTTAATATCCTGGCTCACAAGGCGATGTTGGCGGCCTGGGGCGAAGGAAACACGACAGTGGCCAGGCATCATGTCTTGAGGGCCGTACGGGATACCGAGAGTATCCGTGCTCCCGGCTTGCTCGGGAGGTGGTTATGAGTCTGTTGAACGATGCGCTCAGGGCTGCCGAGAAACGGCAGAGTAAACCCGGCGTGGCTTCCGCGTACGCCGGAGTGGCTCCGTCGACCCCGGGCAGGCGTGGTTGGCTGGTGCCCGCGCTGCTACTGATAATCGCAGTATTGCTGATGGCTTTGGTATACGGGATGAAACTCCGGAATGAGGGCTCCGTGTCGGCAACTGCCGTGCAGCTTAAGTCGGCATCATCTCCGGAAGTCGACCCTGGTCTGACCAAGTTGGCCCCAAACGCCGGGAAGCCGGATAGCGCCGATGATGAGAGCTCGGTCCCCGGGGCCGGCGCAACTGTTGTCACTGAAAAGGCCGCGGAGCCGGAGCCCGAACAAACCACCGCGCGGAAAACTCAGCCGCCAGTGGCTGTGGAAGAGCCGTTTGAGATAAGCGAATCGAAACCAGAACCGATGGCCGTCAGTAAGCTGGCGAACGCGGAGTCGGCACCATCGGACCAAGCAGCCCCCGATGAACCCACGCCCGTACCCGCCGTAAAGCAGATACGAGAAACACCAGAAGCCATTGATCGAGAAGTCAGTCGAGAGATTGCGGTGTTGCTGTCAGAAGGAGAGACCCGGCGGGCTGAGGCATTGCTGCGCGAGGTCACACAGAATCAGCTCGCGCCATCGTCCCGGTCGGTGTTTGCCCGCGCGATGATTGTGGAGGGTGACCTGGATCGCGCGATGCCGTGGCTGTCCGGCGTGACCGTAGAGCAGAATCCGGATCTGCGGCTTCTGAAATCAAGGGCTCTGCTCTCACAAGGGGAGCTATCCGGAGCCTTGGAGGTATTGCTGCGGGATACGCCGCCGGTACGGCAAGCGACTCAATACCGGGTAACCCTGGCCACCCTTTTGCAACAGGATGGCAGGAGCGAGGAGGCAGCGAGACACTGGTCGGAGTTGTTGGCGATGGACGATAGTCGTCCGGCCTGGTGGGTCGGTTTGGCTATTGCGTTGGAGGACAGCGGAGAGATTGCCGGAGCCGTAAAGGCCTATCAGCAGGCTGTGGCGCTGCCCGGCCTGTCAACGGCGCTGGCGGAATATGTGCGTAAACGTTTAATGAACTTGCGGGCGGGATAATGACTGGCGAGCCGAAGAAAAAAGTCCGATTGGGGGATCTGCTGGTTCAGAATGATGTCATTACTGAACAGCAGTTGATGACAGCGCTCCGCGAACAGAAGAGCAGCGGCCGCAAGCTGGGGCGGACCCTGATTGATCTGGGCTACGTAGACGAGGACAGCCTGCTCAATATCCTGTCCCGTCAGCTCGAGGTGCCTTTCGTTCAGCTTCGCCACTATCAGTTCAACAATGAGTTGGTAAAGCGCCTGCCTGAGGCCATGGCCCGGCGTTTTCGCAGTATCGTACTAGCTGAGCAGGCTGGGGAACTGCTCGTAGGGATGGCCGATCCGTTGGATATTTTCGCCTACGACGAGTTGGTTCGTATTCTCAAGCAGCCCATAAAACAGGCCGTGGTGCGGGAGAGCGAACTTCTCAACACTCTGGATCTGGTCTATCGACGTACTGACGAAATTGCGTCTTTGGCAGAGGAACTGGAGGACGAGCTTGGCGATGATGCCTTCGATCTGGCCGACCTGTCTGCTGATTCTGAGAGTGCCGAGGCGCCCGTCGTCAAACTGCTTCAGACGCTGTTTGAGGATGCTGTCCAGGCGCGTAGCTCCGATATACACATCGAGCCCGATGAGACGGTGGTTCGTATCCGTCAGAGAGTGGACGGTGTTCTTCAGGAACAGGTAATGAAAGAAAAACGGGTCAGTTCAGCTCTGGTCTTGCGGCTGAAGCTGATGGCGGGCCTGAACATTTCGGAGAAGCGGTTGCCCCAGGATGGTCGATTCAACGTCCGGGTCAAAGGGCGGAGCATTGATGTGCGGGTTTCGACCATGCCGGTACAGTACGGTGAGTCCGTTGTGATGCGGCTACTGGACCAGAGTCAGGGCATGCTGAACCTCGGTGGTACCGGTATGCCTGAGCATCTGTTGGAACGATTCCGGCGAATGATACGAAAACCCCACGGGATGATCCTGGTCACAGGCCCTACCGGCAGTGGTAAAACCACCACACTCTACGGAGCCCTGACCGAGCTTAACCGTCCGGAAGTCAAAGTGATCACAGCCGAAGACCCGGTGGAGTATCGTCTTTCCAGAATCACCCAGGTGCAGGTGAACCCAAAGATTGGTCTCGAGTTCGCTAACGTACTCCGAGCTGCCTTACGACAGGATCCCGATGTCATTCTGATCGGCGAGATGCGGGACCGGGAAACCGTGGAGATCGGCCTGCGTGCGGCGATGACGGGCCATCTGGTGCTCTCGACTTTGCACACCAATGACTCAATCAGCAGCGCCATGCGCCTGATCGACATGGGGGCAGAGCCTTTTCTGGTGGCCAGCTCACTTTTGGGGGTCATCGCCCAGCGCCTGGTTCGACGGGTTTGCGAGAACTGTTCAGAGTCGTATCAGCCAACTGAGCAGGAGCAGGCCTGGCTGGCGGGCTATGATCTGGATCCGATCGATCTCGAGGCAGGCTTTGTGCAGGGGCGCGGTTGTTATCAGTGCAGCAATACCGGCTATAAAGGGCGGATCGGTGTCTATGAATTGCTGGAAATGAACGAGGCAATGCTGGATGCCCTTCGGCGCCAGGATATTGCCGCATTCACCCAGGCCGCTCGTATCAGCGATACGTATCGACCGCTTGGCCTGGGCGCGATGGATTATGCCCTCGGTGGCGTTACAACGCTGGAAGAAGTCGCCCGGGTTGCGGCCACCTCGGAGGGCAGTTTCTCTCCAGAGGATGAAATACCTCTGCCTGATGAGGCTGTCGGTGGAGGTGATTGATGCAGTTCAGCTATCGCGGTAAGGATCAGAGGGGAAATGTGCAAAATGGGACGCTGGCCGCGCCCTCGGCTGAGGCTGCAGCATCCGAGCTGATGCGCAGGGGAATTACGCCGCTGACAATACGCGAACAGCAAGTTCGGGCCAGCTTGGCTGATCGTCTGAATGCCTTGCCGTTGTTCCAGAAGAAGGTGTCCCTCGATGAGTTGATTGTGTTCTGTCGTCAGATGCACGCCCTGACCAAGGCAGGCATTCCGTTGATTCGCACGATGCGCGGACTGGCGGAAACCTCGCGCTCTCCTGTCCTTGCTGGGGTACTTGAGGACGTAACCTCGAGGCTGGAGGGTGGAACCACCATGGCGACCGCCATGCAGGCTCACCCCAGGGTATTCTCGGAGTTGTTTGTGGCCATGATCCACGTGGGTGAAAACACCGGGATGCTGGACGATGCGTTCAAACGGCTATCGGAGATTCTGGAGCTGGAGCGGGACACCAAACGTCGTTTGAAACAAGCAATGCGTTATCCGACGTTCGTTGTTGTCGCCTTGCTATCGGCGCTCATGGTGGTGAATTTTCTTGTGATTCCCAAGTTTGCTGCAGTGTTCAACAAACTCGGTGCCGACCTACCATTCCTGACTCAGGTGCTGGTGGGAACGTCTGACTTTCTGATTGGATACTGGTATCTGGCGTTGTTTGCCGTCGCGTCAGCCGGTCTTGCGCTACGACAATGGAAGCAGACAGAAGCGGGGCGTATGACCTGGGATCGCTACAAAATGCGGACGCCAATCATTGGCCCTCTGCTGGAATTGATCACACTGAGTCGTTTTGCTCGGAACCTGGCAACCATGTTGACGGCCGGTATGCCCGTTACCCACGCACTGAGTGTGGTCTCTGACGCCACGGACAATGCCTGGATCGCCAGCCATATCCGGGATATGCGGACGGGTATCGAGCGCGGAGAGACCCTGTTGCGAACCGCCAGAAACAGCGAAATGTTCACTCCGCTGATCCTGCAGATGATTGCGGTTGGTGAGGAGACCGGTTCGGTCGACGAGATGCTGAATAACGTTGCAGATTTCTATGATGAGGATGTGGACTTCGGTTTGAAACGGTTGGCAGAATCCATTGAGCCGATTCTGATCGTAGCGATGGGGGTACTGGTTCTGATTCTGGCTCTCGGCGTCTTCCTCCCGATCTGGGATCTTGGGGCTGCCGCGCTGGGGCAGGGCTGAGTGAAGCGGCGGCTATACAGCAGTGCTGACGATATGACCAATGCCCGCCGGGTGAGGTTGTTCTTTGCTGTGACCGTGCTCGCTGTGTTTTCCTGGTTCCTGTTGGATACCCTGGACCGGGAAGCCCGGAAAATGGAGGAGCAGGCTGCAAATCTGGTAATGGCTCAGCTGCGATCAGCGCTGGTCATCAAGGGAGCGGAGATCTTGCTGGCGAGAGATGTGAGTCTGAGTAGCTACGAGGGGCGCAACCCTTTTGTGTTGCTGGAGCACCACTGGCCGAATTATCAGGGTGGGTGTGAAGGCTCGCTGCCGGAGCCAGGTTTCTGGTGTTTCCGTGAGACTGAACCGGATGTGGTGGGGCAGAGTCCAGTTGGACAGGTGGTTTATCGGTCCCGGAGTCAGATTAAGGTTGCCGGGCGCTTGGCGGAGCCTGGTGAGCTGCTGGCCTGGACTGTTGAAGTGGCGTTTTCTGATCGTAATCACAACGGACTCAGGGATCCGGGGGAGCGGTCGACAGGGTTAATACTGGTTGCCAAGTCGGCAATCGGAGCTTGACAGGTATAAACGAGTTGATGAAGCAGACACGCATGAGTGGGGAGACTATGAGGCAAGTTGGAGTAAAGCACGGGCACCAGGGATTCACCTTAATAGAACTGGTGGTTGTGATTGCCATCCTGGCGATTCTCGCCGCGTTTGCGCTGCCCCGGTTTGCGCAATTGTCGGAACAGGCCCACCAGTCGAGTATTCGGGCAACGTCGGGCGCTCTGGCGGCGGGTGTCGCTCTGGCGAAAACGCAATGGGTCTCCAACGGTTTTACCGCTGCAACAACGAATGTTCAGGGGTTTGGAAACGATGACATTGATGTCAGCGATGAGGGCTGGCCTACAGGAACGGCAGGTAGTACCAGCTCAACGATGACTGCAGCGACCTGCCAGGAAGTCTGGGAGGGGGTGCTTCAGTCCAATGCACCAACCGTGGCCGGTACGGACCCGGACTACGCAATCACAGTAACCGGCGGAAACTGTGTGTTCACATACCAGGCTGACGGTCAGGGCAGCACCATCGAATACGACGCCGACAATGGCGAAATCAGCACAACGATCAATTGAGCATTTACATAACCGACATAGAAACGGAGAAGTACCATGAACGCAATATCAGCGAAAAAAGAGCAGGGTTTCACACTCATCGAACTGGTGATGGTGATTGTTATTCTGGGTATTCTGGCCGCGTTTGCCTTGCCCAGGTTTGCAAATCTGGGCAGCGATGCTCGAGTCGCCACGCTTGACGGAGCAATTGGCGCCGTGAAATCAGGAGCAGCGATCGCTCATGCTCGCTGGCTAGCCGATGGCAATAGTGCTGCCACGGTTTCGCTTGATGGTGTTTCTGTGGCAATCGATAACTCTGCCACTGGGAATGGGTTTCCGACAGCGGCGACCGGAGGAATCGGTGCGGCAGCTCAGCTCGATACAAACGACTTTACCGTTGGTACCGCAAGCGGTGGTGTCGTGACGATTACAGTCGCTGACAGCGTGTCAGCCGATCGGGATGGCGACAGTACCGCAGGGGAGTGTTCCTTCGCGTACGATCAGGCAGACGGAACTGTTGATAGTCGTAATGTGGATGACTGCTGATACCTCGCTTTCCTTTTGGGTGGGCTAGAAGGTGAGACTATCGGGCGAAAAAGTCAGCGGCTGTTATAGAGTGCCATACATGTTCAGAGTGGCCACTACAATAAACAGAGGCTTTACCCTAGTAGAGCTTGTGGTTGTGATCATTCTTGTCGGGACCCTGTCAGCTCTTGGTGTCAGTCTTTTCGCATCAAAAAGGGCTTTTTCGCCTTTACTCGCCAGTCAGCAACTTGCCTCCGCCACGCTGCTTGCTCAGCAAGCAGCGCTGGCGGGCAACGCCGGCAGCGATTTGCTGATATCGCAGACGAGCGATGCCTTCCGGTTCACGGTCGGCCCCTCTTCGGCATCGCCCCGGGTGTTCACCATCGCTCGGGAGGGAGCGTCCCTGTCCGTCGCCGGTGGGTTGCCACGTACCCTCTCTTTTGGAACCGATGGTGTTCCGGCTTCCGGAACTAACCTGACGCTGACATTTTCCGGAGATTCGACCTTCCAGTCCTGTATCAGCTCCCGTGGAGCGGTCTATTCCGGGGGGTGCCAGCCTTGAGACGCACTCAGCAGGGAGCAACGCTTGTGGAACTGGTGATCACCATTGTGATCATCAGCGTTGCCATTGCCGGTGTCGTTGGCGCCTTTTCCCTGATTGCAGGCCGCAGCGCCGATCCACTCAATGAGACCCGGGCCATCAAGCTGGCTCAGCTCTACATGGATGAAATTCTGGCTCGCAAGTACGATGAACAGACGCCGCAGGGCGGTGTGCCAAAGTACTCCGGCGCCTGCACCATTGGACCCGAAGGTGCTGAGAGCCGTTCAACGTTTGATGATGTGGATGACTACGACGGGCTGACCGGGGCGCCCTCTTCTGCAACGGGAGCGTCGCTTAACGGGTACCAAGGATTCTCCATCAGTATCAGGGTGAGCTGTGCTGGTGTTGAGGTCGGACTGGCTTCATCGGACGCCAAACGGATTGACCTGCAAATTGCTGCGCCCGGTGGTCACTCTTTTGCCTTCTCTGCTTACAGGGCCAATTTCTGATGCGTCGCCTATCGGGATTCACCTTGATCGAACTGGTAATCGTGATTGTCCTGCTGGCAATTGTGGCTACCATTTCCGTACAGTTCGTGAGCCTGTCGACGCGGGGAGCACTTGATGTAAGTGCTCGCCAACAGCGTTCATTGACGGGTGTTGTGGTTAGCGAGCAACTGACCCGGAGCGTTCGGGAAGCCTTGCCAACGTCCCTTCGGACCAATGCCAGCGGTACGTGCCTCGAATGGATGCCCGTTCTTGCTGCATCCAACTACCTTAACTTGCCGGCGGGCCCAACCCCGGATTCGTTTGAGGCGGTTCCTCTACCGGGTGGGGCTTCGGCATCCGGACGAGTTGTTGTGTATGGCTACGGTGCAGATGTATACAGCTCGGGGAGTCCCGGTCCTGTGTCGCCGCCTGCCACGGTGCCATCTGGCCCCTCACCGGTGACGGTCACGTTCGATTCCGGAGCAACGCACCGTTTCACGACCCAGTCGCCACAACGGCGTTTCTATGTGATTGGGGACCCGGTGTCGGTCTGTCAGTCCGGGGGCTTTCTTTTTCGCTATCGCAACTATGGCATCAACTCGATACCCGCGAGTGGGCTGCCGGCCAACTTTCCTGGGCGCGAGGTCATTGCCGCAAACCTGAGCAGTGGATCGCTGAGGTTTCAGGTCACGCCGCCCAGCCTGCAGCGTGGTGCCGTCGTGTCCTTCCGTTTCGTGCTCGAAGACCCGGATACCGGTGAGTCGACCGCTATCAGTCAGGAGGTTCAGGTCCGAAATGTGCCATAGTTTTTCTGGACCGCTCCGTCAGGGGGGAGCGGGACTACCCATCGCCTTGTTTGTCATTACAGTGCTGGCGCTGGTGGTGGTCGGTATGGCTCAGATGCAGCAGGCAACGGGGGAGTCAGTGAGCCTGCAGATCCAGTCCCAGAGAGCATTTTACTCGGCCGAGAGTGGTGCCCAGGTGGCGGTTGCGAGAGTGCTGGATGGCGCCAGTTGCTCTGCGCTTTCGACGCCTCTCGTATTCAATACCGGTGCTCTTTCTGGATGTCGGTCCGATCTGACATGCGAGTCAGTCACCGCAAATATCAGTGGTCCGGGAGGAAATACGGTTTATACGATCACCAGCGTTGGTCAATGTGGTGCCGGCCCGGACCAGTCGGTGCGTCGTGTTGAGGTGCGAGTGCGATGAACAGTTTGATGGTCCGAAAGTGTTTTGTGCTGATCCTGTGTTTGGTGTTCAGCAATGTGGTCCTCGGCGCGGCCTGTCAGGATGTGTTTTCAGCAGCTGATGGCCTGAACGAGAACCTTGGAACGGATCAGCAACTGGATATCGACCCCACCGGTTGGCCTGTCGCGCAGGCCTGGCCATCATCGGGTACGGCGCTGAGCAGCGGCGACTATTATTATCAGGGTGGTGTGCTTCCGAACAACTATGCGCTCAGTGTTCAGGCAGGTGCAACGGTTAGGATTTTTGTCGATAGTGACCTGAGCTTTGGCAACGACTCGGAAATCAATCGTGCAGGCACGGCCGGGCAACTGCTTCTGGTGGTCGACGGCGCTCTGAGTATTCGGAACAACAGTTTCTTTAACGGGGTTATCTACGCCCGTAATGATGTTGACCTACGGAACAATTCAAACGTTGAAGGGGTGATTGCCAGCGAGGCGGGGATTGTCCTGCGGCAAAATACCGTATTCACTCATGATCAGGGTGCAGTTACGCCCGAGCTGCTGGGTGACCTGTGCAGTCCCCTCGTGGATTTGTTGGTTGAAGGCCAGTCGCTGGGGCCGGTCAATGTGAACGTGGGTGACCCGGTGTCATTGTCGGTTGAAACGATTGGATGCACCGACCCAGGCGCATTGTACTCCCGGCAATGGCGAGAGGTCTGGACGGTCGACGGTGCTCTTCTGTCGCAGACAAATTACACAACAGCCAGCAGTTGCGATCGCTCGCCGGTGACGCTCACTACGTCGTTTCCGGCTGCCGGAACGTTCGAGGTGGCGGTTGAGGTCGAGTATCGGGATTGCTTTCTGGGCTTTTTCTGCGGGGCTGCCCAACCCTACGGGCAGGACCGAATGGATGTGGTTGCTGGACGCGCGACGACCTGTTTTTCGGCAGATTACTCGGTCGGCAGTCTGGATCCAGCGGACTGGATTACGTCGGTTTCAAGCGGCAGTTTTACACCGACTGCCGTTAATGGACGTCTTCGCATGACCGAAGCTCGGGCCAATCAGTCAACCGCAGCCACGCTGCAACGATTGCTGCCCGGTGCCAATAATCTGGTTATTCTCGAGTTTGATTATTACGCCTATGGCGGTAGCGGGGCAGATGGTATTGCCGTGGTGTTATCGGATGCGGCCGTTACGCCTCAGCCGGGGAGCTTTGGTGGGTCGCTCGGGTATGCCCAACGTGACAATGGCGATAGCGGTTTTGCCGGCGGCTGGCTCGGAGTTGGTATTGATGAGTATGGCAATTTTTCTGCCCCTACGGAAGGGCGCCAGGGTGGTCCGCGCCGCATTCAGGATTCTGTGTCTATTCGCGGGTCAGGATCTGGAACAAGTGGTTACCGTTACTTGGCCGGTACCGGTTCTCTGAACCCTGGTATTGATGCCACGGGAGCAAACTCGCCACATCGATATCGGATCGTTGTGGATTCACGGGCCACGGGGCAGGCGCTGGTGTCTGTGGAGCGGGACATTGGTAGTGGCTATCAGGAATTGATTGCACCGTTCAATGCTCTGGCCGAAACCGGACAGGCGGCAGTTCCCGAGAATTTCCTGCTGTCGTTGACTGGTTCGACCGGGGGTAGCACCAACATACACGAACTTGATGATTTTCAGCTCTGCGCGCTGCAGCTCAACCCGATGGGAGCCCGGGTCGATCATTTTGAAATCGTGCACGATGGCGTGGCGCTGACGTGTCAGCCGGAAAGTGTCATGGTTCGCGCCTGCAGCGACGCCAGTTGTAATACCCTGTTTACCGATCCCGTGGATGTGACTTTGAGTCCGAACGGTTGGGTTGGGGGTGACAGCTTTACGTTTTCCGGCGGCCAGGCGACTCGCGAGCTCCAGAAGACCTCGCCGGGAACCGTTTTACTGGGTGTTGCTGCATCCAGGCCACCGGCTCGAGCATTCTCCCAGACACTGTGTGACAACGGCAGCGGTTTGGATAGTGGAAACTGTGGACTGGAATTTTTTGATGCCGGTCTGGCGTTTGATATTCCTGACCTGACGTCACACAGGCCTGAATCTCCTGTCCAGGTCCGGGCGGTCCGCAGGGATGATCAGAGCGATGCCTGTGTGCCGGCCTTCGAGAATGAGCAGAAATCGGTTAAGTTCTGGTCGACCTATGTTGATCCAGGCCCGAACGGTCGACCGGTGTCACGGCAAATGTCCATTGACGGTATTGCCATTGGTTCTGGACAGGGCAGTGCCACAAGTGTGGATTTGCAGTTCGGTGCTGGCGGTGTAGCGGAAATTGAGGTGCAGTACCCTGATGCAGGTTTGCTTAACCTTGACGCTCGTTACGTGGGGTCGACAGCGACCGGAGACGATGGTCTGATCCTCCCGGGAGCTGATAGCTTTGTCAGTGTGCCGGCCGGATTCTGCGTGGCGTCTGCGGGCGACTGCGCCGCCGGTGATGCCAGTTGCGCGGCCTTCCGTAAAGCCGGGCAGGTCTTTGATCTTAAGATTACAGCGGTCGGTTGGGAATCGGATGCAGATTCGGCTTTGTGTACGGGAAACCCAGCGACGCCAAACTTCCGCCTGTTGACGATCCCCCTTTCGGCGAGCCTGGAAGCCCCGGTTGGTGGCGCTCCAGGTGTGGTGAGCCCGGCAAGTTATTCTCATACCCGTTCGGTGTCCGCCACCGAGACCGTGGCTACCGAGGTCTCAGAGGTTGGTGTCTTCCGATTTGATGCACAGCCAGCGGCTGGGAGCTATCTGGGCCGGGATGTTCCTGGAGGGACGAGCTTGCCTGTTGGGCGCTTCTATCCGGATCGGTTCAATGTAGCGATTGATGCAGGAGAACTAGGTGCGGCCTGCAACTCGGGCGTAGCGTTTGTGTACACAGGGCAGAGTTTTACCTGGATGCTGCCCCCGCAATTGAGGATTCAGCCGTTGTCTGTGCAGGGTGGTGTCACGCGGAATTACACGTTCCCGGGCTTTCAGAAACTGGTTGCTTCAGACATCGATCGCCTGTACCCGGTAACAGATCAGATGGCCACCGACCAGTCAGGGGCTTTGACGACTATAACGACGGTTCCGGCAATCGGAACCCTCACGACGCCCACTTCCACGTTGGGCAACGGAGAATTACGGTATGACTTCTCTCTTGCGGATAGGCTTGTGTTCGACAAAACAGCGTTGGCTCAGGTCGCACCGTTCAGGCCGCAACTCAGCTGGAGCGTCACTGATGTTTCTGACTCGGATGGGGTCAGTGCCGATGGTGCGCCCTATGTATTCTCACCCCTGGCTAACTTTGAGATCCGGTATGGTCGCTGGGCGATGGAGAATGTATACGGACCCGAAAACATTGCTGAGCTGACCATGCCCTATCGTCTCGAATATTGGAACGGAGCGCGGTTTGCACGGCACGCGGCTGATAGCTGCTCGGGATGGGATACGTCGTTTCTCAGCAACACAGAAAACCACCATGCGCTGGATTCGACGGCGCCCTCCAGTGGCATATTCTCGCTGGGTCAGGCTTCGCCCTTACGCCTGATTCCTAATGGGACCACGGGGACTGACACATTGGTCTGGGATGTGGATAGCTGGCTGGAGTATGACTGGGATGGGGATGGCGCCAACGAGGATCCCACTGGGCTGGCTACGTTTGGCGTGTACCGCGGGCATGATCGGGTAATCTACTGGCGGGAGCGGTAATGCCGATGGAGCGGAGATTGAAGAGAGGGCGAGTCAGGTGGACTCGCCCCAAAAGGAATAGAGCGGTCTCTCAGTCTTCGTCGCTTTCAGGGTGATCAAGCCCTAGTTCGTTGATTTTTCGGGTCAGTGTATTCCGCCCCCAGCCCAGTAGCACCGATGCGTCGCGTCTGCGTCCACCGGTATGTTTCAGGGCCGTTTCGATCATAATCCTCTCAAATTCCGGAACCGCAGTGTCGAGAATGCCTTTCTTGCCACGCTTCAGTTCCTGCTCGGCCCAGCTGCGCAATCCTTCCTGCCACGTCGCGCCGGTGGCTGGCGTTTCAGCCTGATGTAAAAGTTCGGGTGGAAGGTCGTCGATATGGATTTCACGGCCGCTCGCCATGACGGTCAGCCAGCGGCATGTGTTTTCCAGCTGTCGAACGTTGCCGGGCCACGGCAGGGTTGTAAGGTATTCCTCGGCATCCGGGCGGAGAATCTTGGGTTCCACCGCCAGTTCCTTCGCCGCTCGCTTGAGGAAATGCTCCATGAGCCTGGGAATGTCCTCTCTTCGCTCAGCCAGCTTTGGCAGATGGACGCGGATCACGTTCAGCCGGTGGAAAAGGTCTTCCCGGAAAGAACCGTCCTGTACGAGCTTTTCCAGGTCCTGATGCGTTGCGGCAATGATTCGAACATCCACTTTTATTGGCGTGGTGCCACCGACCCGATAGAACTCACCATCAGCAAGTACACGGAGCAGGCGAGTCTGTGTATCGGCGGGCATGTCGCCGATCTCATCAAGGAACAGGGTGCCGCCGTTGGATTGCTCGAACCTGCCCTGGCGCGCCGCCCCGGCGCCGGTAAAGGCGCCTTTCTCGTGGCCGAAGAGTTCCGATTCAATCAGATCCTTGGGGATTGCGGCCATGTTGAGTGCGATAAACGGATGCTTCGCCCGAGGGCTGTGATTGTGAAGCGCCTGGGCAACCAGTTCCTTACCAGTGCCGCTTTCGCCGTTGATCAGGACGGTGATGTTGGAGTGTGACAAGCGGCCGATAGCGCGGAAAACTTCCTGCATGGCCGGTGCTTCGCCGATAATCTCGGCGCTACGGGCGACATTCTCGGGTTGTGGTTCCGCATTTGCTCGTTTTTCGTGGCTATGGGCGACGGCCCGTTTCACCAGGGCAACAGCATCGTCGACGTCAAAGGGCTTTGGCAAGTACTCAAACGCACCCGTCTGGTAACTGGTTACGGCGCTCTCGAGATCGGAGTGGGCGGTCATGATGATCACCGGGACGTCCGGGTGAGCATCGACAATTTGAGAGAGCAGGGTGATGCCATCGACGCCCGGCATCCGGACGTCGCTGATGATGGCATCAGGCTGCTCGTGTTCAAGGCGCATCATGATGCTTTCGCCGCTGTCAAAAACGCGGGGCTCCATACCGGCCTGGGTAAGGGCGCGCTCCAGCACCCAGCGAATACTCTTGTCGTCGTCGATAATCCAGACGTTTGCCGGTTGGCTCATGGGGTGTCCTCCAGGGGCAGGAAGATGATGAAATCGGTTTGGCCTGGCTCGCTCTCGCATTCAACCAGGCCGTGATGTTGTCCGATGATGCTCTGGGTAATGGATAGTCCCAGGCCGGTACCGCTGGCACGGCCACTGATCATCGGATAGAAGATATTCTGTAGAAGATCCGGCGGAATACCGGGACCGTTATCGATAACGTCAACTCGGCATACCAGTCGGTGACGGCGATGACCGATCGTAAACTGTCGAAGTGTTCGGGTACGAAACGTGATGGTCGGTGGTTCGTCGCTGCTGGGCCCGGACTGGTTTTCGAACGCCGCTTCCATGGCGTTGCGGGCAATGTTGAGGAAAGCCTGAATCAGTTGTTCCTTGTCGCCAAGAAATTCCGGGATGCTCGGGTCGTAATCTCGGCGGAATACGAGACGCCCTTTGCTTTCCGCTTCCAGTAAAGTGCCGACCCGCTCCAGGACTTCATGAATGTTGGTTTCGGCAAGCTTCAGTGCTTTGTTCGGGCCGAGCATTCTGTCAACGAGGCTTCTCAGACGGTCAGCTTCGTCGATGATCACCCGTGTGTATTCGCGCTGATCCTCGTCGTTCAATTCGCGGTCCAGCAGTTGGGCGGCGCCCCGGATGCCGCCAAGCGGGTTCTTGATCTCATGGGCCATACCGCGTACCAGAATCCGGGTGGTTTCTTGTTGCGAAATCATGTCTTCTTCGCGGCTGATTCTCAGTAGGCGATCCCTGGGCTGAATCTCGATCAGGAGCTCGGTGGGCTCCAGACTGATGGGAGTTACTGAATAGTCGACTGTCAGACGGCAGCCACTGGTGAGCAGAAATTCGGCCTCTCTTCGGGTGTAGGACTGGCCGTTTTGCGAAGCTGCTCGCAGCGTTTTCAGTGCATCTTCAGAGTCGACCAGGATGTCAGAGAAGGGCAGTCCCTGGCTGCGAGTCAGACTTGTTTCAAAGAGGCTTTCTGCTGACGGGTTCAGATATCGGATGTTGAGATTATCTTCCAGAACCAGCACTGCCGTCGTCAGGCTATCGAGAATGCTTTTATATCCGTTGCTGTAGGCCTTGGGCAGTGGCATGAATGCGTTCCGTACGTCCGACATGGTGAACTTGATGACCTAAGTGATTTTGCAAAAAGCGAACCACTTTCCATTTTGTTGGACAAATTAATGAGCGAAGTGCGGGCATGGGTGCCTGCGCCAGCGATAGCGTGCCGTAAGCTGGTGCAATTCCGGAGGAGGGGAAGGACCAGCCCGGGAAAGTCGCCCTGTTGCTGGTCACAGTATGGCTTTTTTATGGTGCGGGCGCACCAAAATGGAGCGTTATTGTTTCGGTTGGCGCTTGTTTACGACCGGACGGTGTACGGTGAACGTGATTGATGGCCCGGTTTTAACCTGGATGCCATTTTCATCGATGATATGAACTCTGGCTGTATGGGTGCCGCGAAAGACATTGTTCACGGTGATTGAGCCTGCAGCGGTTTGTCCGACGGGCTGGCCATCCAGAGTCACTTCGTATTTGTGGCCTTTCTGCAGGTCGGGCGTACTCCGGATTTCAAACTGAACGTCACCACTGCCACTCTGAAAGGCCTGATTGTTTTCCGGATACACAAAGGAGACGCTGTCGTACACGGAGCCCTCTCGCTCAACCTCTTTCCGAAGTTCGTCCGTCTTTTGCACATTCTGAGGCTTTGGCAGGGTGATGGTGGTGACGGGTTTGACGTCAACGGTCTCTGCACCCTTTGAGGGCTCATCGGAATAGGTGACATTCCCGTACTGGTCAACGTTGCGGTAGACCTCGGCTGAGACGGGGCCGCTCAGTGCGATCAATGTGGCCGCAAGTAGGCCGTGACTCGAGTTCATACGCACACCTTTTTAAGATTTTTCTCGATTATCGGTGGCCCCCGTTGTCATTTCAACGCCTGCGCGGAAGGTTGTAGGTTACATATCGTTAAGGGCTGCGGATGGGTGAGACCCAGGTCACAAAAAAAGCCCCGCACAAGGCGGGGCTTTCATAACCCGGTGTCCCGGGAGGTATTAGCAGGAGTAGTAGAGATCGAACTCGACCGGGTGAGTGGTCATGTTCAGTTTCTCAACTTCGCCACGCTTCAGGTCGATGTAGCCGGCAATCATGTCTTCAGTGAACACGCCGCCACGGGTCAGGAACTCGTGGTCTTCCTGCAGCGCGTCCAGAGCTTCCTGGAAAGTCTCTGCGACGGTCGGGATGCTCAGGGCTTCCTCTTTCGGCAGGTCGTACAGATCCTTGTCCATGGCATCGCCAGGGTGGATCTTGTTCTGGATGCCGTCGAGGCCAGCCATCATCAGGGCTGCGAAAGCCAGGTACGGGTTGGCGGAAGCATCCGGGAAACGCACTTCGATACGACGCGCTTTCGGGCTGTTCACGTACGGGATACGGATGGAGGCAGAGCGGTTACGGGCAGAGTATGCCAGCATAACAGGTGCTTCGAAGCCAGGAACCAGACGCTTGTATGAGTTGGTGGAGCTGTTGGTAAAGGCATTGATAGCCTTGGCGTGCTTGATGACACCGCCGATGTAGTACAGTGCTGCTTCGCTCAGGCCAGCGTAGCTGTCACCTGCGAACAGGTTCTTGCCGTCCTTGCTCAGGGACATGTGCACGTGCATGCCGGAACCGTTATCGCCAACAACTGGCTTGGGCATGAAGGTGGCGGTCTTACCGTAAGCGTGAGCAACGTTGTGTACGCAGTATTTCAGGATCTGAACTTCGTCAGCCTTGCGAGTCAGGGTGTTGGCGCCAACGCCGATTTCACACTGGCCAGCAGTACCTACTTCGTGGTGATGTACTTCGATTTCCAGACCCATGGATTCCATGGCGGCACACATGGCGCCACGCAGGTCGTGCAGGCTGTCCACTGGCGGAACCGGGAAGTAGCCGCCTTTTACGCCAGGGCGGTGACCGATGTTGTTGCGGTCGAAGTCTTCGCCGGAAACCCACGCTGCTTCCTCGGAGTGGATGGAGTAGCTCGCGCCCTTCATGTCCACTTCCCATTTTACGGAATCAAAAACAAAGAATTCGGGCTCCGGGCCAAACAGGGCGCCGTCTGCAATGCCGGTAGACTTCAGATACTCTTCTGCGCGCTTGGCGACGGAGCGCGGGTCACGCTCGTAACCCTGCATAGTAGAAGGCTCTACGATATTGCAGGTAATGTTGATCGTGGTTTCTTCGGTGAACGGATCGAGTACGGAGGTTTCGTCATCCGGCATCAGGATCATGTCGGATTCGTTAATGCCCTTCCAGCCAGCAATTGAGGAGCCGTCGAACATCTTGCCATCGGTGAAGAAATCTTCGTCGACCTCAGTGGCGGGCAGTGTAACGTGCTGTTCCTTACCACGGCTGTCGGTAAAGCGCAGATCTACCCATTTGACTTCGTGTTCTTTGATCAAATCAACTGTCTTGGACATTGTGCATGCTCCATCGGTTATCCCGCTCTGGCGGGCCTGTTTCATGTTCGTTGTGCCGGATCGCTCAGAAAGCCCGAGTCCCGATCTGTTTTCAGGTTTGCGCAGCTTATCAAAAACTTGAGCAAGTGGCCTGCAAATTTCGGCTGCATTGAGCAAAGCAAGGCCCTTGCCAATTTTTGGGGCATAACCTCAAGTTTCGGGAAAACAAGGACTTCGGGGGCGGTTGAGGCATAAGTGGGTGGGGCGGCGCCTGAAAAAAGGGCATGGTGTGCACAGATATGGTGCATTAATTTCGGGTTTGCGACATTGTGGTGCGTGCGGTGATGGAGGTGATCGTAGGATAGGCGCTATTCTTCATATTAACGACATCAACTTTCGGATATACTGCGCGCCTCCTCATTTTTTGCCGGCCTGGTTGCACCAGCCGGAGCTGGTGCCGCCCGGCACCGGACAATGGGTTCATTTTACAGATTTGAGACGGCATGTGTGGGGTTGCCCCCTGAAGACCCTCTCAGGTCAATGAAAGCATGCCGCAGGATTATTGTTGTGATTGAGAATCTTCGTAATATCGCCATCATCGCCCACGTCGACCATGGCAAAACCACTCTGGTAGATCAGCTGTTGCGTCAATCCGGAACACTGGATCGCAAGGAGCTGGAGAACGAGCGGGTCATGGACTCCAATGACCAGGAGAAAGAGCGGGGCATCACCATTCTCGCCAAGAACACCGCTCTCAAGTGGAAGGACTACGATATTAATATCGTGGACACCCCGGGCCACGCTGACTTCGGTGGTGAGGTTGAGCGGGTGATGAGCATGGTTGACTGCGTACTGCTGGTGGTCGATTCCATCGACGGTCCCATGCCTCAGACCCGATTCGTGACTCAGAAAGCCTTTGCGGCAGGGCTTCGCCCGATCGTGGTTGTAAACAAGATTGACCGCCCGGGAGCCCGTCCGGACTGGGTTATTGATCAGGTTTTCGATCTCTTTGATGCCCTGGGTGCGACCGATGAGCAGCTGGATTTCCCGATTGTCTACGCCAGTGCTCTGAACGGAATTGCCGGTGAAGATCATGAGAATCTCGATGACAACATGGATGCGGTTTTCCAGGCCATCGTCGATCATGTGCCCGCACCAAGCGTTGACCTTGATGGGCCGTTCCAGATGCAGATTTCCCAGCTGGACTACAACAGCTTCCTGGGCGTTATCGGGATCGGCCGGATCATGCGCGGCAAGATCAAGACAAATTCACCGGTCACAGCCATTGGCGCTGACGGGAAGAAACGCAACGGTCGTATTCTCAAAATCATGGGCCACTCCGGCCTGCAGCGGGTAGAAGTCGAGCAGGCCCAGGCAGGTGATATTGTTTGCGTCAGCGGGCTGGATGAATTGTATATCTCCGACACGCTTTGCGATCAGGGTACTGTGGAAGCTTTGCCTGCGCTGACGGTCGATGAGCCGACGGTTTCGATGACCTTCCAGGTCAACGATTCCCCGTTCGCTGGTAAGGAAGGCAAATACATCACCAGCCGGAACATCAAGGAGCGTCTCGATAAGGAACTGCTGCATAACGTGGCGTTGCGCGTGGAAGACGGTGAGTCGGCGGACAAATTCAAGGTATCCGGTCGTGGTGAGCTGCATCTGTCCGTTCTGATCGAAAACATGCGCCGTGAGAATTTCGAGCTGGCGGTAGGTCGCCCCGAGGTTGTTATTCGTGAAGTTGACGGTGAAAAGCAGGAGCCCTACGAAAACGTTATCGTTGATATTGAGGAACAGCATCAGGGGCCGTTGATGGAGCAGATGGGGCTGCGCCGCGGGGACCTGACCAACATGACACCGGATGGCAAGGGGCGCATGCGTCTTGAGTACACCATTCCGGCTCGTGGTTTGATCGGTTTCCGGAATACCTTCCTGACCATGACGTCGGGTAGCGGGATTCTGACCTCGACATTCAGTCATTATGGTCCGATCAAGGGCGGTGAAGTGACCAGCCGCCAGAACGGTGTCCTGGTTTCGATGGCGACCGGTACCGCCCTGACTTACTCACTGGAAACCCTCCAGAGCCGCGGTAAGTTGTTCCTGGATCCGGGGCAGGAGATTTATGAAGGCCAGCTTTGCGGTATCCACAGCCGTGATAACGACATCGTGGTCAACCCGACCAAGGGCAAGAAGCTCGATAACATGCGGGCGTCCGGTAAGGATGAGGTAATTGGTCTGGTTCCCCCGATCAAGTTCACTCTGGAGCAGGCGCTTGAGTTTATTGATGATGACGAGCTGGTGGAAGTAACACCGTCCTCCATCCGGCTTCGCAAAAAACTGCTGACGGAGAACGAGCGTAAGCGGGCCAACAAGAAGTAATCCTGATTGGTGCGTTCACAAAAAAGGGGCGGGTCGCGATGATCTGCCCCTTTTTTTATGTTCAGCTAAACTCGATGTATAACTTTTCCGGAGTTTTTCATGCTGACTCTCTATCCTGAAATCGAGCCAAATGTCGTGCACCGGGTCTCGGTCGATAAACCTCACGAGCTCTATGTCGAGGAAAGCGGAAACCCCGATGGTATCCCGGTGCTAGTGGTTCACGGGGGGCCTGGTGGAGGTTGTGAGGATTACCATCGTCGTTTCTTTGATGCTGAGCGTTTTCGCATCATCCTGATGGATCAGCGGGGTGCTGGCCGCTCCACGCCGCTGGCCGAGTTGTCGGGCAACGACACGGCTGCTCTGGTGCGTGATATGGAAACGGTGCGATCATTCCTCGGCATTGATCGCTGGTTGTTGTTTGGGGGCAGCTGGGGTTCAACGCTGAGTCTGGTGTACGCACAGGCTCACCCGGAAAAGGTTCTTGGTTTGGTTCTGAGAGGGATTTTTCTCTGTCGCCCCAAAGATATCCAGTGGTTCTATCAAGATGGGGCAAGTCGAGTGTTTCCGGATTACTGGGCCGATTTCGAGGCGCAGATTCCCGAAGCGGAGCGCGATGATATGGTATCGGCCTATTATCGAAAGCTTACCAGCAGCAACGAGCTGGAGCAGATTCAGGCCGCAAAGGCCTGGTCTGTCTGGGAAGGGCGTTGTGCCACCTTGCATCCTAACCCTAGAGTGGTTGAGCATTTTGGTCACCCGCATGTTGCCATTGCGCTGGCCCGGATTGAGTGTCATTTTTTTATGCACAATGCGTTTCTGGAGCCCAATCAGCTGGTGCGCGATGCGGGCATATTGGCGGATATTCCGGGTATTATTGTGCATGGGCGCTATGACATGGTTTGCCCTCTCGACAATGCTCTGGCTCTCAGTGAAGCCTGGCCGGAAGCTGATGTGAGGATCATTCGTGATGCCGGCCACTCCGCTTCGGAACCGGCGATTATCGATGCCTTGATGCGCGGCGTTGAGGAGGTTGTGGCCAAGGCCCAGGATCGTGCGGGTTAGGGATAGGCGTCCCAAAGGTGCGGGCCCGGAGTTGCGATGCCATGGATGCGGCGATACACTCTCGCCCGGTTTGAGTGCCTTTACCCATCAATGTCAGGGATCTGAATGAAAGGGCTGATCCAGCGAGTTTCGGAAGCCAGCGTCAAGGTAGACGGCGAACAAGTTGCATCAATAGGCCAGGGATTATTGCTTTTGCTCGGGGTTGAGCGAGGCGATGGCGAAGCGGAGGCAAGGGAACTATGCCGAAAAATTCTGACTTATCGTGTTTTCCCCGACAGTCATGGACGAATGAACCTGAGCCTCAGGGATATGAAGGGCTCTCTACTGATTGTTCCCCAGTTTACGCTAGCAGCAGATACGTCTTCTGGAACCCGGCCCGGGTTCTCGCTGGCGGCAGCACCAGACCTTGCCAATGCTCTTTTTGAGTCGTTTGTCGAACAAGCCTGTGCAGCAATTGGCCCGGAATGCGTGGGACGCGGGCGCTTCGGTGCTGATATGAAGGTGATGTTGATCAATGATGGTCCAGTAACCTTCATGTTACAAACAGGATCGAAACGTCAGGGGTGATTTAATGCACCAAAGTGAAGCAGCGAATGAGGCGGTGAATCCTGCTGGTGCACGGAATGTGCGTATTAGTGCTTATATTGATCCCTTGGCGTGATTTTGGGTTGGATCTTCGTTTTTAACGTGTTGAATTATAATGAGTTAATATTAGATGGCCTCATAATTGAAACATTGCTGTCACGAAGCCGCCTGAGCACTGGAAAGCATAATCACTTGCGTTTCTGGTGCGAAAAGAGCTAAAAATGCACCGCCTAATATTTGCAAAAAAAGGCAGGTTGTATTAAAACAGGTTCATCATGCGGGGCATTAAGAAAGCTCTGTAAGTGATTGACCTGCAAAGATCTGCTGGAGTGCAGATTTTCAGGATCAGAAGAAAAGTTATCTTTGATGTCACAAAACTGACACAAGGGTAATGCAGAATCGGGCACATCCAGCCTGACTGGTGATGCCTTACAAAATCGGGATAAGAACCCGTCGCTAAAACCTGAGTTAACTCAAAAAGGAAGACGCAACATGAAAAAAACGCTCATCGCATCTGCTATCGCTGCTGCTACCGCGTTCTCTGGCGCTGCCGCTGCTGCAGAAATGCCGACTGTATACGGTAACATCCAGTACGCCCTGGTTTACGACAACGTAGACGGTGGTGATTCCAGCATCGATCACCGCGACAACGGCAGCACACTGGGTGTTAAGCACTCTCACGAAATCGCTCCGGGCATCGAAGGTTTCTTCAAGGCCGAAATGGAGTTTACTGCTGATCAGAAAGGCGGTGGCAACGGTCTGACCGATCTCGACGAAGCCTACATCGGTGTTAAGAGCGACGACTTCGGTAAGGTTTGGGTTGGTTCCGACGACTCTACTTACGAGCGTGCAATCGACACCATTGCTAACTTCTACGAAGCGGCTGATCTGAGCATCGGTGGTGACTACGAAACTGGCGAAGGTGACCTGGTTCAGTACGAAACTCCGTCTTTCGGTGGCCTGACCCTGGGTGCTGCGGTACAGATCAATGGCGATGCCAACGGTGGCGCCAAGTCTTACCCCTACCAGCTGGCTGCGATCTACTCTGTAGACGCTCTGGAAGTTGCTTTCGCAGTTGACTCCAACGACGTTGCAGCTGACGGCAACAACGAAAACACCTACGGTCTGCGCGGTACCTACACTGCGGGTGACCTGAGCGTGACCGGTGAGTACCAGACTCGCAAAGACGTTGGTGATCTGTACGGCGTGATGGGTGTTTACACCATGGGCGCAAACCAGTTCGCTCTGTCCTACGAAATGGGCGTTGCTGACGACGCTAATGACACTGAAATGAACACTGTTACTCTGCAGGCTCTGCACAACCTGTCTGACAACATGTACGTTTACGTTGAAGGCTACCTGGGTGGTGGTGATGACGGCGTATACGGCGTTGCAGACAAGAGCGAAGAGTCTGTCGGTGTTGTCGGTGCCGTTTACTACTTCTGATCAGCTAACCAGCTAATCACGTAGTCGAAAACCGGTGACCTTCGGGTCGCCGGTTTTTTTATGTATGCTGATTTTTTCCTGGACCCGGAGTTTCGTGTGGCAGAAGAACTGGAAATAAAACTGACGCTGACAGATCAGGCGCTTGAACAGGCTATTCGGTGGCTGCTTGCCCAGCCGGAAGCAAGCGAGGGACCGGAGAAGCTGTTGGTGAACCGGTATTTCGATACCCCGGACTGCGAACTTAACCGGGAACGTGCCGCGCTCAGGGTGCGTCAGGCCGGGGATCAGTATATCCAGACACTGAAGACCCGGGGAGAATTTGTTGATGGAGCGCATAAGCGTCAGGAGTGGGAATGGCCGTTGCCGACTGCAGACCTGGATCTCTCCCTGCTGGCTGGAACTGCGGTCGCCGATACGGTGGATTTAAAACGCCTGCGCCCCGTGTTCGAAACCAATTTCAGGCGCCGTGTAGTCATGCTGAGCCATACCGATGAAAACGGTGCGGACACGGCCATCGAGGTCGCCGTTGATCAGGGACAGGTCATCAGTGGTGACGCGGTTCGTCCGCTTGCCGAGGTGGAATTTGAATTGAAGCAGGGCCACCCGTCGGTGCTTATCGAATGGGCGATGAAGCTTGCCGTTAAAGTGCCGGTGTTCCTGAATCTGGTGAGCAAGGCAGAACAGGGTTATTTTCTGGCTGGCCTTTATCAGCCGACGATCGCAACGGGCGATGCTAAAGCGCCGCTGGATATCAACGGTTTTCTGTTTGGCCTAAGTGTGCTCTGGCTGACAGGCGAGCCGTTGTCTTTTGGCGCTATGGACGTCTCTATTGTTGAGCAGCATGCTCGCAGGGCCGGGGTGGGGCAGCTTTGGTCTGAATGTATTCAGGCTGTGTCTGAAGGATCGACGTTGTCAGAGCTGATTGATTCAGGCGAGCTAGGGCAGTTGCAGCTGGCGTTGGCGACCGCCTGAGCCGGCCTCAGGACGTTTCCTTTTCGGTGTCCTTGTTGTTGGTCTGACTGTGCCAGCTGGCGATGAAGGCACGGTAGCGATCCAGCGCCTCCTTCACCATGTCCACATCCGGTGTATTGGTCGATTTCACCAGAACAATGAGCCCCTTTCCTTCGATTTCCTCCGTTGTCGGCGGGTGGCAAATCACTTCGTCATCCTTGTCAATGTAAGCCAGGGCTGTGCCGATTCCGTGGCGAACGAGAGCGCTGACGATATCGGCCCAGTTCAGGTCGTCCAGTATCAGATCGTAGCGGTGTGGGTGGTCATGCTCGTAGTTGAACAGATCCTCCAGCACTTTCTCAGAGCCTGGTGCGACGACAGAGCGCACCATGATTTCCGGGTAGGTGCGCACGGGACGGATGACGGTGCGGATACCCAGGGCCTTGAAGCGGCTCCGGTTCTCATCGCTGACGCATTCCACGGTCGCGTGATTGGCAAGATTCAGTTCGCTCAGGCGGTGGGATATGTCAAAGGTCAGGCTATCGGAGTAAGCGTCGGACTCATCAGCGGCCAGGACAATGATGTGTCTGGCACTACCTGCGTGAACGGCCCTCAGGGCCTGTGGATCGAAGCCTGCTCCGTGATAGTGGACCAGGCCAACGTCAGACAATTCGCTGGGTAGCCCCTGGGGGAACTGGCGTGTGAGCAGCATAATCGGAATGGTTTCGTAGCCGGGAACAGAGCGAATCTGGGAGGCAAAGCGCATAAAATATTGTTCGCCACCATTCCGGGGCGTGTTGATGATGACGATATGGTCGTTCATTTTATAGATCCACCTTCCGGTCAGAATGCGTTCCCGGCGATAGAACCGGTATTCGATAAAGTCACTGACAATCAGTGTCAGCAGGGTGATGGCACCGACGAACATGATCAGGATGGTGCTGAGCCTGCCAACGGTTGTTTTAGGAGAGAAGTCACCGTAGCCAACCGTGGACACTGTGGTCATGGTGATCCAGATGGACTCGAACAGATCCAGGTCTTCAACGCTCCAGATCACCAGTATCTGTACTAACAGCAGGCCGGCGAGAATCAGGAAAAGGCGTTTCATGCGATGCCTGATCAGTCCTCCCATGGACAGATGAGGCTGTTGGTGCTCTGGATTAAGCGGTCGGCGATTTCTCTGCATCCCTGGGGTTGGCCTGTTCAGTCGCGGGTAAGTTCGTTATACAGTACCGGAAATATAACAGAGAGACAGGGGTTTGCATTATGTCTGAGCCATGGAATTCCCTCCCGCCGCCATTGGCCGATGAAATTTCAGCCTGTTGGGCGTCGGTGTTTCCGGATGGATTCCCGGAATGGTTTTCCAATGAGGAAGGGATGACGGAAGAGACCGTGGCGAGTGCATTTGCCCGCAGCCTGTTTCTGAGGCAAACCGTGGAACGCCATCCTGAGCAAGTTGAGTCAATGATGGCATCGCATAGTCTCGCTGAGCCCACAACGCCGGAGTATCTGGCGCAACGTTGGCAGCACTACCTCGGGACGGTGAATGGTGAATCCGAGCTGCATGCCGCATTGCGGCAGTTCCGGCGGGAAACCCAGTTCCGGATTATCTGGCGGGATCTGATGCGTTGGGCGGACCTGGCGGAGACCGTGGCGGCAACGAGTGCCTTTGCCGATACATGCATCCAGGGAGCGCTCGACTGGCTGTATGACGATGCGTGTGAGCAATCGGGAACGCCCTGGGGCGCTGATCCGGTCACCGGTGAGGACGCCATACAGAAGATGGTCGTATTGGGAATGGGGAAGTTGGGTGGGCGTGAGCTCAATGTTTCTTCCGATATTGATCTTATTTTTGCGTTTCCCAGTCAAGGAGAGACCCGTGACGGCCGCCGGTCGATCGATAACCAGACCTTTTTTATCCGCCTTGGTCAGCGCCTGATACAGGCTCTGGATCAGATCACCGGAGACGGCTTTGTCTTCAGAGTGGACATGCGCTTGAGGCCTTACGGTCAGAGTGGTGCCCTGGCTCTCAGTTTTGCAGCCCTTGAAGCCTACTATCAGGATCAGGGGCGGGATTGGGAGCGCTACGCCATGGTGAAGGCCCGGGTCGTCGCCGGAGACCAGGCGGCCGGCCAGGTCCTGATGGACAGTCTGAAGCCATTTGTTTATCGCAAGTACATCGATTTCAGCGCATTTGAATCTCTGCGAAGCATGAAGTCCATGATTAGCCGGGAAGTTCGCAGAAAGGGCCTGGAGAACAACATCAAGCTGGGCAGCGGTGGAATTCGGGAAATCGAGTTTGTGGTCCAGGCGTTCCAGCTCATCCGGGGTGGGCGAGATCGTGAACTTCAGCGCCGCGAATTGCTGGTCATCCTCAGCGAGCTGGAGGCCCTGGAGCTTCTGCCTTCGCAGGTCGTGAAGGAACTCAGAGAAGCGTATGTGTTCCTCAGGAACCTTGAGCATGCCCTGCAGGGTATGGAAGACAAGCAAACCCAGATCCTGCCGGATGACGAACTGAGCCAGGCGCGCGTGGCCCTGATTATGGGATTTGACTGCTGGCAGGACTGCTCGGATGAGCTTGGGGCGCATCGAGAGCGGGTCGCGACACACTTCGCAAACATCATCGCGACGGAAGACGAAGATCAGACCGCTTCGGCCACCCTGGACGAGGGCTGGCAGGAGTTATGGCTGGAAGAAATCGATGAGACGCATGCGCTCCAATGGATGGAGGAGCATGGGTATGAGGCGGCCTCTGAAAGCTACCGCGAGCTCTGTAACTTGCGAGACAACCGCACGGTTCGAATCATGCAGACCCAGGGACGCAAGCGGCTGAACCAGTTTATGCCCATGTTGCTGGCGGCGTTGGCCGAAGTGGAAAACCCGTCCGAAACCCTGTCCCGAGTGCTTCAATTGGTGGAAGCCATTTTGCGGCGAACCGCCTACATGGTGCTTCTGCTGGAAAACCCGGGTGCCTGTACCCAACTGGTCAGGTTGTGCAGCGACAGTCCCTGGATTGCCCGACAGTTGGCGGAGACACCGCTGCTGCTGGATGAGCTGCTGAATGCCGAGAGTCTCTATCATCCCCCGGCCAAGGAAGAACTGCAGGATGATCTTCGCCAACAGATGCTCAGGATCCCCTACGAGGACCTGGAAGAGCAGATGGAGTCCCTGCGTCACTTCAAGAAAGCGCATATCCTGCGAGTCGCTGCCTCCGAGCTCAAGGGCACCCTGCCACTGATGAAAGTCAGCGATTACCTGACGTGGATTGCCGAAGTGGTTCTGGATCACGTGGTGGATGTGGCGTTCGCCAACCTGGTCAGTCGCCATGGCTATCCTCTTCGGCCAGATGGCTCCGCCTGCGAGATGGATTTTGCCATTATCGGATATGGCAAGCTCGGCGGGATTGAGCTTGGCTACACATCCGATCTCGATCTGGTATTTGTGCACAAAGGCGATCCCGACCTCTCCACGGACGGTGACAAGCCGATCGATAATGCCGTGTTCTACACCCGACTCGGGCAGCGCATCGTCCATATTCTTAATACCCAGACACCTTCCGGGCAGCTCTATGAGGTCGATATGAGGCTCAGGCCATCCGGCAATTCCGGCTTGCTGGTCAGCACGTTGCAGGCATTCGGTAAGTATCAGAAACACGATGCCTGGACCTGGGAACACCAGGCGTTGGCAAGGGCTCGAGGCGTGGCAGGCTGTCCGGAAACCCTGGAGGCATTCGAGGCGATTCGTCATGAAACCCTCTGTGAGCCCCGGGATCGTACGAGCCTTCGGCAGGAAGTCGTGAATATGCGGGAAAAAATGCGTGCCAGCCTGGGGACCCCGGAAGGGCGCCGGGACCGTATTTTCCACATTAAACACGACGCCGGGGGCATTGTGGATATCGAGTTCATGGTGCAGTACCTGATGCTTGCCTGGTGTTCCGAACATCCGGAACTGACCCAGTGGTCCGATAATATTCGCCAGATGGAAGCGCTGGGGCATGCCGGAATTATTCCGGTAGAAGACGCAGAAAAATTGCGGGCAGCGTACATCGCTCTGCGCTCGACGATCCACCGCCGGGCGTTGCAGAACCTGAACAGTCAGGTTGATGGCGAGGCCTTCCCAGAGGAGCGTGCCTATATCCATAGTATGTGGAAAAAAGTGATGCTGGACCGTTGAGGCAAATTCAATTCCGGCGAATTTTCCTGCTAGAATGCCGGTTCCCCGAACAACGCTTTTTTAGGAGCAACGTAGAATGTCGATGGCTGATCGCGATGGCCTTATATGGCTGGATGGTGAAATGGTTCCCTGGCGGGAAGCAAAAACCCATGTACTTACACACACTTTGCATTACGGCCTTGGCTGTTTTGAGGGTGTGCGTGCGTACAACACCGCGAATGGTCCGGCGATTTTCCGCCTGAAAGAGCACACGGATCGTCTGTTCCGCTCCGCCCACATTCTTAATATGACGATGCCGTTCAGCAAGGATGAACTCAACGCGGCCCAATGCGCGGCTGTGCGTGAGAACAATCTGGACGAAGCTTATCTGCGCCCCATGGTGTTCCTGGGATCTGAGGGGATGGGCCTGCGTGCTGACAACTTGAAGGTCCATGTCATGGTTGCCGCCTGGAGCTGGCCGTCTTACATGTCGCCGGAAGCCAAGGAAATGGGTATCAAGGTGCGCACGTCTTCCTATACCCGCCACCATGTGAACATCACGATGTGTAAGGCCAAGGCCAATGGTAATTACATCAATTCCATGCTCGCACTGAATGAGGCGATCTCGGGTGGGGCAGAAGAAGCGTTGCTGCTCGACAACGAAGGCTACGTTGCAGAAGGGTCCGGGGAGAACATCTTCATTGTGCGTGATGGCGTTCTGCACACGCCGGAGCTGACTTCCTGCCTGGAAGGCATCACTCGGGCAACCATCATCGACTTCGCGAAAGACCAGGGGCTCGAAGTTCGTGAGCGCCGGATTACCCGCGACGAGGTCTACATTGCCGAGGAAGCGTTCTTTACCGGTACGGCGGCTGAAGTCTTGCCAATTCGTGAGCTTGATGGTCGCCAGATTGGTGCCGGAAAGCGCGGGCCGGTGACGGAAAAGCTTCAGGGACTGTACTTCGATGCGGTCAAAGGCAAGCTGGCCGAGCACAGTGACTGGCTGACGCCGGTTAAGGGCTAATGGGTTTATTTGCGTGAGGCCGCCGTCTGTTTTCCTGCAGGCTGGCGGCTTCTGTTTTTTGTTTTTCTGATAATGGGCAGGAACAGATAATGGCAGACGTCATCAAAGTCCCGGTTTCCTTTGGGGAAGTCCTCGACAAGATCACCATCCTTGAGATCAAGTCAGAACGGATCAAGGACGAGGCCAAGCTCAAGAATGTTCGCCTTGAGCTGGATGAGCTCAGTGAAACCTGGAATGAGGCGGTCGCTGATCAGAGTGCTATTGCTGAACTGCGCGAGCAGCTCAAAGCCGTCAATGAAGAGCTCTGGGTCATTGAAGACGATATCCGCGACCAGGAAGCTGCGCAGGATTTTGGCTCAAGGTTCATTGAACTGGCCCGGGCTGTCTACGTGACGAACGACAAGCGTGCCGCGATCAAGAAAGAGGTCAACCTGGCATTGGGCTCGCGATTTGTGGAAGAGAAGTCTTATCAGGACTACACGGCCCGAAAGTAAGCCGTGCAACGTGAGTGCGGCGCCTTGGCAAAGGCGCGCACTCACTCATCACTTTTGCTGGACCACCATTTATCCAGCATATTGGTTGCGTCCTCGACGGTAATCAGTTCCATTGCACCCTCGAATTCTGCCTTTGCCCCCCAGCGGGCCTCGTCGACGGTTTTTCCCGTAAACTGTTGCAAAGCTTCGGGATAGCGGTCCACACACCACTGCAGCGAGTTGTAGGGGCCAGAGCGGTTTGGGTTGCTGGCCGCAAACAGACCCAGCACATCGGTCCCCACGGCACTGGCAATATGTGCTGGGCCCGTGTCTGGAGCGACGACAAGATCCGCGTGGGTCATCATGGCTGTCAGCTGCTTGAGGGTGTCCTGCCCGCAGATGTTCAGAGAGTCTTCGGTCATGGACGCTTCGATTCTATCGCAATAGTCCTTCTCGAACGGAGCGGGGCTGCCTACCAGAATGACCTTCATGCCGTACTGCCGGGTTGCATAGTCCGCCAGGCGCGCATATCGCTCCGCCGGCCAGTTACGCAAGGTGTGGCTGGCGCAGGGACTGATGATCAGATTTTTTCGATCGCCGGCCAGATGCTGGCGGGCGAACTCATGATCTGCCTCACTCACGGGAATATGCCAGCGGGGTGGCGCCGCCTCCAGACCGATCGGCTCCAGAAAGCTGGCGAGGCAGTCGCGGACATGTTGCTTCGGCGCTGCTTGTATGCGCCGATTGATAAACAGGCTGTGCAGATCTTTGCTGCGAGTCTTGTCGTAACCGACGCGCACGTTGGCGCGAATGCAGGCTGCGGCGAGGTTGGCGCGAAAGGCTACCTGCATATGCAGCAGAGCATCGAAGCGACGCCCCTTCAGTTTTCTTCGAAGGTCCGAATATCCCTGTCGCCCGGCTTTCTTGTCAAAAATGACGAACTCCACGCCCGGCAGATCTCCGATCAGTTTGGCTTCGATCTTGCCGATCACCCAGGTGATGTTTACACCGGGGATCTGTTCCTGAAGGCTCAGAACAACCGGAATCACGTGAGTGACGTCGCCAATAGCGGAGAGGCGGAGTATGCAGATAGACTTCATCAAACGGGTATCCATTGTGGGTTCATCCGCCCATTTGTGGAGCTGGATGGCCATTCATTGATAAACTGGCCGGTATTCTAACCCACTCGCCATCAGACGTCCTGATGCCTGCGCGAGTAGTCGCCTTTAACACGCATTGAATGGAGTACCATGGTCGAGTCCGAGATTGTTGAACGCAGCAATGGCTCTGCCATTCTGGTGCACCCGGATTATCGTGAACGGGTGACGGTAGACTGGTTTGATCCCCTATACTGGGGTGATGAAGCCAGACCTGTCAGCAGTGGTGGGCGTGGAGGGGCCTGGTTTCTCAAAGCAGACAGCGCGGATCTGGTCTTACGGGAATACCGTCGAGGTGGTCTCGCAGCGAGAGTTTCCCGCAAAACCTACGCCTATACTGGTGAAAACGAAGTCCGCTCGTTTTCGGAGTTCCGGCTCCTGGACAACCTTTATCGCATGGGGCTTCCAGTGCCCAAGCCGGTTGCGGCCTGGTATCGGAAAACTTCTCCGCTTCAGTATCAGGCTGCGATCATTATCGAGCGTCTGCCGGAGACAGTCCCCCTGGCCGATCTTCTGAGTGAGCTCGAGGGCTCTGCGTGGGAAGCGCTGGGCCGCCTGGTTCGACGTTTCCACGATGCCAACGTGCGCCATGCCGACCTGAACTGCTTCAATGTGCTTGTCCGGGGCGGGGAATACTTCCTCATCGATTTCGACAAAGGCTGTATCATGCCCGAAACATCGTCTTCGGATTGGAAGTCTGGAAACCTTGAACGTTTTGCCCGCTCGATCAAGAAGGTCGGAGGGGAAGCGGTTCAGGCCAGAGTCTGGGATGCTTTTATGACTGGATACAATGGGAGTCGAACTGTTTGACCAATCAACGCCATGAACAGCCATTGCCTGCTGTTCTCTGTCTGACCGATGCCTGTGATCGCCCCGAATCCGAATTGTTTATCGGGCTCAGAAACGCAGGTTTCGATGTCGATGTGATGTGTAATCCCAAGGGCCGGAACTATCAGCGCCTGGTTGATGAAGGTCTGGTGGCCCAACCCATGGCGCTGAAGAATCGTTTTGACAAAGACGGGACGGCCGCCATCCGGGATCAGTTGTCGCGAAAACATTACGATGTCATCCATGCCTATAACCCCAGAGCGCTCGCCTGTGGTCTGAGGGCTTCGAAAGGTCGCGATATCAAAGTTGTGGCTTATCGAGGCGTCATCGGAAACATCAGCTTCCTGAACCCGGAATCCTGGATTACCTTCCTGCACCCGAGGGTCAGCAAGATTGTATGCGTGGCGGACGCCATCAAGGATTACCTGGCCAGTCTTCATTTTCTGTGGATGCGTATTCCGGAGCGCAAGCTGCAGCGCATATACAAGGGGCATGACCTGGGTTGGTATCAGGCCGAACCCGCCGACCTGAGTGAGTTTGGGGTTCCAGGGGATGCGCTTGCCGTCTGTTGTACCGGACGTAATAGTCCGAGGAAAGGCTTTGACGATTTGATTCATGCCATGAACCACCTACCGGGAGATGCGAATGTACATCTGCTACTTGTGGGTGATGTGATAGACAATGAGGAGATCAGGGCCCTGGTGGATGAGTCTCCCTTTGCCGACCGGATCCATTTTACCGGCTACCGTAATGATGCGCCTGCCATTGCCGCTGCCAGCGATGTGTTTGTCTTGCCCTCGAAAGATCGGGAGGGATTGCCGAGGGCAGTCATTGAAGCCATGGCGTATGGCGTTGCTCCGGTTGTCACCGGCGTTGGCGGGATGCCAGAGCTGGTTGAAAACGAAGTCAGTGGCCTTGTGGTAGAGCCGAAAGATCCTGCGGCCCTGGCTGCGGCCATTGCGCGGTTGATTCGTGACCGCGGGCTGGCTCACAGGCTTGGTCAGGCTGCCCGTGCGCGAATTGCTGATCATTTCCATACCTCGCAAACCGTGCGGGAAACCGGTGACCTTTATAAATCATTAACGGGAAAGAGCTGAATGCGCCGATACCTGTTTTTCGTCAATCAGCCCTATTCCTACTCCATCTTGCGCCCCTTGCAGGACGAAATCCGGCGGCGGGGCGATGAGGCAGCCTGGTTTGTTGCAGGCTGCTCAACAGATCCGCTGCTGCCAGATGAAAGGCGGCTTGTCACTGTACAAGAGGTTATGGCCTTCAATGCGGACGCGACTTTTGTGCCGGGTGACTGGGTTCCCTACTTTTTTCCGGGCATCAAAGTGGAAGTCTTTCACGGAATGGCTCGGAACAAGCGAGGGCATAGCAGCGAGGACGAAAGCGATCATTACCGGATTCGTGGTTGGTTCGACTTGTATTGCACGCACGCCAGGGGAGACACCGCAAAGTTCAGGGAACTGGCGAATGAGCACGGGCACTTTGCCGTCGAACACACCGGCTGGCCAAAGCTTGATCCCCTGTTGACATCTTCACCCGCCGGCCGTCGAGCCAAGCAGGATAACGAGCCCCCTGTGGTGTTCTATGCCTCAACGTTCAGCCGTTCTGTGACTTCGGCACCCGCGTTGGTGGACAAAATCGCCGAGTTGTCTCGAAGCGGGCGGTGGCGGTTTATTGTGACGCTGCACCCGAAGATGGATGCTGATGTAGTCGAACAGTATCGACATCTGGTCGGCGACAATCTCAGATTTGTGGAAAGCGATGAGGATCTGCTGCCAATCTTGCCGGAAGCAGACATCATGCTGTGTGATACCTCATCCATCATGTTCGAATTCATGTTTCTGGACCGCCCCGTTGTCACCTTCAGAACCAAAATGCCGGGCCCCTATTTGATCGATGTCGACCGGCTAGAGGATGTGGAGGGTGCGTTGCTCAGGGCGGCTTCCTATCCTGAGGATCTGATGTCGGAAACCCGGAAGCTGTGCGATGACCTTCACAGCTACCGGGATGGAAAATCCAGCGCCAGGGTTCTGGATGCGGTCGAAACGTTTTTGCAGGAAACGCACGGAACGCTTAAGAGAAAGCCTCTGAACCTGCTCCGTAAACTCAAGGTGAGGCGCCGCCTTCAAAAGGAGTTGAAACGGATGAAACCAGGGAAATAGCCCTAATGCTCCGGAAACCAACAGCTTGAAGACTCCAGATCGTGCGCTTAATGTGTTTGTGGCGAGTACACCTTTGCAGCTGATCAGTTGCTCTGAGGCGAGGCACCACTATGGTTGCTGCGCAAAGGACTCGCTACTGATCATTGCCAGGCCGGACAACGAAGAAACGGAATCCCAGATGGCATTTCTGTCCGGGGTTCTCGGCTGGCAAGGCACAGAAACTATCCGGCTGGAAAAAACCACCTTTTACTTCAGGCTGGGTGGTGTGGCGCGGGCGTTGTCGCGGCGTGCGATCAAACGGATGTTTATTGGTAACAAGGCGAGCTGGATTCACGAGGTGTTTTATCGTGGATTTGATACTGAGCAGTTGGTCTTTGTGGACGACGGCCTTGCGACCGTGACCTATTACCACGCCATTCATGATGAGGGTTTGGCATCACGTATATCACGGGGTAAGGCCCGATTGCTCCGAGTCTTGGGGATCCTGCTTCATCAATCAGCACCGACAGTGATCGCCTTCTTTACGTTTTTCCCTCTGCAAAGCACAAACAAGGTCAGAACCGTGGTGCATGATTTTCCGGTGTTCCGGGAAACCTTTCAGTCCTGTAAATCAACGGAGCGCCAGGACGCCCCAATGGTCGGCTTTCTGGGCCAACCCTTTGGCGGTGATATTCGGCTTAACCGGTTGCGACATCAGGTAGAGCACGTGGTGCAGCGACACCCTGGTAAACGGATCGTCTACTTCATGCATCGTAAGGAAAGCCGGGGAGAGCTTGAGCCGCTGCTATCAGGCCTGCCGGTGGAGTTGCGGCAGGCTGGCAGGCCAATCGAGGTTGAGGTTGCCTTGTCCGAAGCCCGTTATCAGGCATTTTACAGCTTCGCATCGACGGCTTTGTTTACCCTTAAAAAAATGTTTCCTGAGACCCGGGTGTTCCAGATTGATGACGGTGCTCTGAGTGCTCAGTTACCTTACTATGACGAAGTGGTGTCTATGTTCCAGTCAGTCGGAGTGGAACGGACATCGCTCTTGGAATCAGCTATTTAGCTCGCGCCCGGGCCGTTCCAGCGTCCAGAGCCCCGCGTACTTGTTGAACGTCACCTGGGCGTACGTCACGGCGGTAAGGTAGCCAACCGCGCCGTCCAGAAATCCGAAGCGAATGAAGTAAACCTGTATAAACGTCATCAAACCGCGCAGGGTCGGGTAGAGCATCGTCCGTGTCTTTTTGCCCCTGCGATGCTTCTCCAGTGAGCCAAGCCAGGCGTATTTGGCGCTTTTCTCAAGCGAATGACCAAAATCCCGGTGGGTATAGTGCGTCAGACGACCGCGCAGCGTTTTGATTTTGCGCCCTTCCGGAATGAGAATTCGCTCATGCACCAGCGCATCTGAAAAACTGACCCCCTCCCGGCGGAATAGTCTCAGAGGTGCTCGTCCGCTGCGTCCAAAATCCAGCCGTGATCCGTAGATGGTGACAGCCCAGGGAAGCTTGTAGGCATCGGCATCCGGGGCGGCGAGGTGGTGATTGATTTCGCGGGCAAGCTCGGGTGTGACCCGCTCGTCAGCATCGAGGGACAGTACCCAGTCGCCCGTTGCCTTCTCCAAAGCCCGCTGTTTCTGAATGCCGAAACCCGGCCAGTCTGTTACCTCCAGGATGTCGGCGTATTCCCTGGCAATGTCAACCGTGCGATCGGTACTGCCGCTGTCCAGAACGATAATTTCGTCGGCTACCAGGCGGGCAGACTTGAGGCAGTCTGCGATGTGGTCTTCTTCGTTCTTGGTAATGATCGTGGCCGACACTTTGCGGTTGCGCTGACGCTGGTATGACGCGCTCAGTTCGGTGTACAGGGCCGAGCCGATGGTGGCGATGGCGAGCAGGTAAAACGTCAGGAGAAGGCTTCGGTCGAAGGTGGATTCGGTCAGGCCGAACATGAGGTAGCCGATGCTGACCATGGAACCGGCTGCCGCCAGATGCGCAGCGGGAGCGTGCCCACTGAACAGATGGCGAGCAAACAGCCCCAGAGGAATGAAAATGAGGAAGGCCCAGCTCAGAATACCCGGGATGCCCCTGGTCGCTGCATTGTT
Organism: Marinobacter nitratireducens; assembly: GCF_000708045.1. Lineage (GTDB taxonomy): Bacteria > Pseudomonadota > Gammaproteobacteria > Pseudomonadales > Oleiphilaceae > Marinobacter > Marinobacter nitratireducens. The sequence goes on along the minus strand of NZ_ANIE01000010.1, from coordinate 102,605 downwards.
CAGAAGGTCGTTGTGGGGGTGGCCCGTGCAGCAGTCCAGATACATCGGTGGAAGATTGCCGTCTTCAACGGCTGATTCAATGAGGTGCGTATAACCGCCGAGCCCGGCCCCCATTCCTGGGTTGTTCAGGAACAGATCGCTGGCCTGACGCCACATATCGAGGCGAATGTCCATGCCCTTATCCAGGTAGCCGTTGTTAATCAAGCCGTTCAGGGAGTCAGACATGCGATCGCTGGTGGCGATTGCCGTAACCAGTACAAGAGGAACGAGGACGATAGCTGCGACGCGCAGTTTTTTGCTGAACAAAGGTACCAGAAGCAGAAGAAGAAATGGCAGAGCTACCAGGTTGCTGCGGGTTTCGGAGAGCATGGAAACCAGCGCTGCGGAAATGCCTCCGATCAGCAGCGCAGTCCCGAGCGCCTGACGTTTCGCTCTGAAGAAATGAAGACTGCCGGCTACCGTGATGATTCCTGTCAATAGCGCGAGGTTCCCGAAGCTGATCGGGTTGATGCCTCCGCCAAAACGTTGATTCATGACGGCCCCGAGGGCGCCCTGACGAGCTGCAATCGCTGCCAGGAGGAGGGCAAGTATCGATATCGACGCCGCGCCGAATGCGATGAAAACACCGGTTGCCCGAATGCGAGCCGAGGTCAACGCAATAATCAGTGGCCAGAAAAGGATGAACCGCGCGTGTGTGCCGAGGTTTTTGCCGCCTTCGTAATCAAAGCCTTCCGCAAACCAGGACGCGAGGCTGACTACGAAGAAAAACCAGAAGGCAAAGTGCAGCAGTCGCAGTTCTTTAGGCTTGTCCCAGCCCCGCGCATAAAGTGATTTCCGGTAGCTGATGACCATACCGCCAATGGCAAGGAGCAGGGTGCTGGCGGCAATTAGGCTGGAAGAGATCAGCCCTCCGCCCAGCCCTACGATGAGCAGGGCGTGAAATACCGGTCGGGATTTGGCGTGAGTGTCGGTCATGTCCGGCTCTTTAGCAGGTGCGGTCGGGTTTGTAGGGATTGATTTCTCCAGGTGGACGATGGCGCATGCGCTTGTATTCCCACTGGTACTGTTCCGGAATCCGGCGAACACAATCCTCAATGGAGCGGTTCATCGCGCTTGTGGCAGCGACCGGATCCTTGTCTCCAAGGCCGGGCTCGGTTCTTCGGACGACTATGCGGAAGCCCTCTGCGTTTGGCAGGCGCTCGGCATAAGTGATCAGGACGTTGGCGCCTGTACGCTGGATCAGCTTGGAGACCAGTGTCATGGTTTTTACCTCCATGCCGAAAAAGGGCGCGAATGCGTTGCCTTTGCCGCGAGGGGACTGATCGGGCAGTATGCCCGCAACGCCGCCCTCTCGAAGGATGGAGGCGAGGCGGGCGAGGCCCCGCCGGTCACCACGGACAAGTTCCGAGCCCAGACGCCCGCGAACCCGGATCATATAATCCTCGAACTCTGGCATGTTGGGCGGGCTATACAGCGCGGCCATTTTGTATCGGGACGAAAAAAACAGTCCGGCAAGTTCCCAGTTGCCGAGATGCGGCGCGAGCAGGATCAGCCCCTCACCAGACGCCATGGACTCGTCAATCAGCTCAAGCCCCTCGGTCTCTTGAATCAGGCCGAGGCACTTATCGACGGGCCATTCCCACATCAGGGGAACCTCAAGCATGGTCATACCTGTTTGCTCGAGAGAGGCCTTGGACAGGGCCGTCCTCTCGTTCCCCGATAGCTCTGGAAAGCAGATGTCCAGATTGATGTCGGTGACCTGTCGAGATTTGGTTGGCAGCTTCCAGACCAGCCATCCCACCGATTTCCCGAGGCGCTGGGCTCCGGCGAGCGAGAGCCAGCCCACGATTCGGAGCAGGCCGGCGATGAAGAGATACTTTAACCTGCTCATTTGCGCCCGTACCGATCCTCGTAACGGACAATATCATCCTCACCGAGGTAGGAGCCGGACTGCACCTCAATCAGTTCGAGGTCGATAACCCCCGGGTTTTCGAGGGAATGCACCTGGCCCACCGGAATGAACGTGGACTGGTTCTCCGTGACCAGATAGGTCTCCTCGCCATTGGTGACCTGTGCGGTGCCGCTGACCACAATCCAGTGTTCTGCGCGATGGTGGTGCATCTGGACCGAGAGCTTGGCGCCGGGTTTGACGGTGATCCGTTTGACTTGATAGCGGGTGCCGTTGTCGATCGAGTCATACACGCCCCAGGGACGATAGACCTCGCGATGATTCATGTGTTCGTGGCGGCCATCGCTCTTGATTTGTTCGACGACGGTTTTGACATCCTGTACCCGATCCTTGTGCGCAACCAGCAGAGCATCCTTGGTTTCTATAATGACGAGATTGTCTACGCCTACCGTCGCCACCAGGCGGCTATCCGCGCGGACCAGCGTGTTGGTCGTGTCATGGGTGATCACGTCGCCCGTCAGACTGTTGCCCTGCTTGTCTTTTTCGCTGACGTCCCACAGTGCTGACCAGGAGCCAATGTCACTCCAGCCGGCATCCAGTGCGACTACGGCCGCTTTGTCGGTTTTTTCCATGACGGCGTAATCGACCGAATCGGATGGGCATTCCGCAAACAAATCGGCGTTGACCCGGGTAAAGTGCAAGTCCTCCGATGCATCGGAAATGGCGGCCTTGCAGGCGGAGAGAATGTCGGGGCGATGAGTCGCCAGTTCGTCGAGATAGTCCCTGGCGCCGAACAGGAACATGCCGCTGTTCCAGAGATATTCACCGGATTCCAGGTAGGCTTTGGCGGTTTCCAAATCCGGCTTTTCGACAAAGCGATCCACGGTGAAACACCCCTTGGCGAGATCGGTACCCCGGTGGATGTAACCGTAACCGGTTTCCGGGTGATGGGGCACGATGCCGAAGGTCACCAGTTTTCCCTGTTCAGCAAGGGGAATGGCCCTGATAACGCCTTGCTGGAAAGCCTCAACATCCTTGATCAGATGATCTGCTGCCAATACCAGCATCAGTGGGTTATCGGTACCGCTGGAGTTGCATAGTTGGAGTGCTGCCAGGGCGATGGCCGGCGCTGTGTTGCGGCCGCAGGGTTCAAGGATGATACGAGTTTCCTCGTGGCCGGACTGACGCATCTGCTCTGCGGCGAGAAAGCGGTGCTCTTCATTGCAGATCAGCAAAGGGTTGTCTGCGTTCAGGCCGTCCAGTCGGGCAACGGTAGACTGGAGCATGGATAGCGGACCATCCGTCAACTTGAGAAACTGCTTGGGATTGAGCTGGCGGGACAGTGGCCAAAGCCTTGAACCTGTGCCTCCAGCCATGATGACGGGATGAATCATGAGCCTGCTCCGGACTAGAGTGATAAATTCCTTGAAAACCCTGTTTTGGGAAGCGCCATCTTAACACAGGCAATTGATAATATTGCCCTTGGGGAATCCCGAATATAATGCGATTGTCAGGAGTACCGATGAAGCTGCCAGTGTCTGTGTATTACATCACCCAGAACGAGGAAGTCCGGTTGCCGGAGTCCCTGGACAAAGTAGCCGATTGGGCGGATGAGATTATTGTCGTGGACTCGGGCAGCACAGACAGAACCCGGGAGATCGCAGAGGCCGCAGGGGCTCGGTTTGTTCACAATGACTGGCAGGGGTTTTCAGTGCAGAAAGCCTTTGCAGCGAGCCTGTGCCGTAACGATTGGGTGCTGGACCTTGATGCCGATGAAGTCCTTTCGAATGAGTTGGTTGAGAACATAAAGGCCTGTTTTGCCCACCCGATATCCGATGACGTTGCCGGCTTCCGGATGCGCTGGGTGCTGTCCCAACCGGATCCGCGGCATCCGTTTCGCCACGATAAAAGCAAGAAAATTCTGCGCCTGTACAATCGAACGCGTGCGGCTATCCAGCCTGAACGGGACAGCAACGACGACCGCCCCAGAGTCCGTGATGGCAAGGTGCTGGAGCTCAAAGGCGACGTTCTGCACCGGACGCTTATTTCCCTTGAACAGATGGAAAAAAAATATTGCCAACTGTCCTCCGAGCAGGCCCGACACCTGGTCGCCAAGGGGCGGCGTATTTCAAGTGCCAGGCTGTTTGTGGAGTTTCCACTCAAGTTCCTCAAGTACTATCTGATCCATCGGCAAATTCTGAACGGGTGGTTTGGCCTGAGCGTGGCGATTACGGCGGCTAACCGAAATTTCATGCGGTTGGCTAAAGCCCGGGAGCTGCAGATGCTCGAACAGCTGGAGAAAGATGCTCGGAGCTAGGGTTGCGCTGTTTGTGCTAATGCATCCCGGTAAAGCTTTTCCGTTTCTGTGGCCATCGCCTCAAGGGTCAGATGTTCCCGTGCAAACGTTATGGCTGCCGCCTCCGATGCCTTTAGGTGAGCCAGATCGCCCAATGACCGGGTAATGAGGTTTTGCAGGGATTCTACTTGATGGTCCGGGCTCAGTGCGGATCCCGGCAGAATGTCTTTGGCCCCAGAAACGGGTGTTGAAATGACTGGGCAGCCTGCGAGCAGAGATTCGATCAGCGCGTAGGGAAATCCCTCCCTGTCGGAGCTGATGACCGTAAGGTCCGCCTGCTTATAGGCCCGCTCCATAGGGGTAACATACCCCGGCAGGCTGATGCTGCCGGCAGTGCCGGTGTCCTGGATCAGGCGTTCCAGTTTCTGGCGCTCGGAACCTTCGCCGAATATCGTGAGGTGTGCGTTCAAGTTCGCCGACGCCACGTCGGCCCAGGCTCTGATGAGTAGCGAGAAATTTTTGACTGACTCCAGCCGGCCAACCGCGATGACGTTCGTTTTGCCGGGAACCAATTCCGGGCAACGTGCAGCGTCAGAAACGAGTTGGGCTGCCTCCTGACCCCATGAGACCCCATTGTGGATTAAAATCCGGTTGGGGTGCTCGAGTCGATCATAGATCGCCCGGCTGACTGCGATCGCATGATCCAGTGCTTCGAAATCGCGATGACTTGATTTTATGCCGTGCACAGTGCCAATGCGGATAGTAGCAGCGTCAGAGTTCAGTCGACTGAGTAATCGCGCCGCTTTGTTGCCCTGTGCATGGGCGATATCGGGGGTGATGTTGCGGAGCGTCTGCTTGAGACGATATGCCAGCCAAGGGTTTCTCCTTCCAAGCTGCACAGGCAGCGGGTGAAACCTGACCGACGCTGGGAACTGCATACTGTAAGCAGGGTAGGCCAGCACGTGAACCTCATGCCCCCGGGTCGCCAGCATCCCGGCGAGATCCGCTGTGTGTTTTTCCATGCCTCCCCATTGCGTGCCCGGGGTTGCCAGAAGCAAGGCGATCGTGAGCGGTCCTTGTTCGGTCATTCGCTGGCTACCTTGATTCGAGCAAGGATTGGTAAACCGCTAGCGATGCCTCGGTCTGCGCCTGCAGCCGAAACTGGTAGGGGATTTCGATCGCTGGCACCTCGGCATCAAGAACCCGGATTGCCGTGCGGGCAAAAGCACTGATGTCATCCGCCGGCACGAGGCCCTCGCGGAAACAGGCCTGCAATGTCTCGGCGGCGCCGCCTCTATTGAATGCGACGACCGGTGTGCCGGAGGCAAGCGCTTCAGTGACCGTTCGACCGAAGGGTTCCGGCTTGGTGGACATATGGCAGACCGCATCAGCAAACAGGTAAAGCTCGGCCATATCATTGCGTTGGCCAAGGAAAGTGACCTTCTGGGTCAGTCCAAGCTCTGTCCGGCGCTGCTCCAGCTCATTCATGAAACGTTCTTTGCCAGGCTCTACGCCGCCGACAATGATGCCGTGAGTGTCGGGACGTGTTCTCAGGATCTCGGCCATGGCTGACAGGAACTGTAGCTGGCCTTTCCAGCGGGAGATCCGCCCCGGCATCATCAAAATCTTCTGGCCCTCCAGCTGCGGGTAGTCCCGAAGCAGATTCTGACGCCAGGATTCGTTTAACTGCCGATTCTGGAAATAGTCCACGTTGACGCCGCGGTGGATGACCGTCAGCTTCTGCTCCGGAACATCAAAATTCTCCAGCACGTAATCCCGTACGCAGTTTGATACTGCGATGATCCGATCAGCCTTGGCCATGATGGCACTGTAGGGGTTGACGGAATACATGCCGTGGAACGTGGATACGATGGCCGGGCGTTCATACTCTGCCAGTCCCTTCCAGGCCAGGCGCACAATCCAGGCGGGCATGCGGGAGCGGACATGGACGATATCCGGCTTGATATCCCGGATCAGCTGGCGCATGGGGCGGATCTGGGCAAAAGACGCGGGAGATTTTCGGTGGATGGGCATTTTGATGTGCGTGCTGCCCTGAGCTCTCAGCGTGTCGACCATAGGGCCGCCGTTGGATACCACAAAGGACTCGTGACCGCGTTTGGCCAGATCCGAAGCGAATTCAACCGTGCCCCGTTCCACTCCGCCGCTGTAGAGTGCGGGCAATGCCTGGAGTATTCTCAACCTGCAGCTCCTATCTCGGGATAACCGGTTTGGTGTGTCTTGGGCAGAAGCCGTTTTGCCAGAACCCAGCGGGCTGCCCGATCGGCTTCCCAGAGCACCGGGTGATGGTTCTTATTGCCGGTCATCACTGCCGCATGGTCAGACCATTCGGCAAGGTGCCCGGATTGCACCAGTTGTCCAACGCCATTTGCTACCCGACTACCCCTCGATGGCGTCAGTGTCAGTACGCCCGTAGGCACGTTGGATGTAATGGCTTCGCACACCATGGACATGCTGTCGGGGGTTATCCAGACTGCCCGGGAGGCTGCCAACTGGTGGTTCAGCCAGTTTTCGTGGGTTTGCTGGCTGTTAACCACGGTGACCTTGAGGTTAGCCATCTCTGCCAGCCGAGCGTGCAATACCGTTGGGGTTCTTCTTGAGTCACTGATAGTCCACCGCCATTGCGGGTAGGTGCTGATCAGGCCGGTGACCTGCTCGTGAACCACATCATCGTCCCATTTAAAGTGCCGGGAGGGGCCGCCGATCAGGATCAGGGCTTCCGGTTTGTCGGTGATTCTGGCCAGTGGTGTGATGGTATTGATGACGCCCTGGGATATAAACACGTTCCGGTTTGGGCGAGGGCTATCGTGAGCGGGGATAATGGCAGCGTCCACCCATCCAGTGGGGAATGCTGGCTTCATAATGACGAGCGTGCGGCTCCCTCGAAGGCGCCTGAGTGACAACAGAAGTCTGTGAGTGCCGGAGCCAGCGGCAATGATCAGATCGGGATGCGGCAAGTCGTCAGGTAGACCGGGTGGAATTCCTGTCAAAGCTCTCCAAAGCGGGACATTCACCGTAGACGCTTCGAGCCAGTGCAGGCTAGCGCCGGCAAGCACCCGCAGCCGGTTTCCGAGCCCCTTCAGCTGGTTCCTGTGGCCCGCCTTGTTGTCAGTCAGAAGCCACACCACCGGTGCGGATTCAGAATTTACTTGCCGTTTAGCCATAAGCGCCTTGAGCCTGCACTGACTGACCCAGGGAGTGAGGCCGGCCAGAGGGTGCATCTATTATTTGCGTGTGTAGAAACCGGGATCATGAGGATCCGGGCGGGTTTTGAACCGCCTGTGCATCCAGAGATACTGATCTGGTGCACGCCGTATTTCCTGCTCGAGAACGCTGTTGATCCGGGTGGCGTCCTCAAGATCATTGCCGCTCGGAAAGTCTCTCAGAGCCGGGTGGAAATAGATGTCGTATCCCGGCTTGTCATCGCGGCGGAAATGACTGAAAGGTACAACGCGGCACCCGCTGCGCTCCGCAATTCTCGAAGTTGCTGTAATCGTGCCCGCCGGGATCCCGAAGAAGGGCGCAAAGACGATGTCCTTGCGTCCATAGTCCTGGTCCGTTGCGTACCAGACCGCGTGGTTTTTCCTCAGGCTCCGGAACAGGCCTCGTAAATCCCGGGCTCCATGTACCGTCCCGTACCGACGTTCCCGGGCGCGAGTCATGACCGCGTTCATCAGGGGGTTATTGTGATCTCTTTGCATGACATCTGCATGTATGTACTGCGTCACCAGGCTGCCGCCGAGGTCTAGCGTGCTGTAGTGGCCTCCCAGCAGAAGCACGCCATTTCCGTGGCTTAAAGCCTCTTCAAAATGCTCAAGACCGTGCACCTCGGTAATCGATGTCAGTTTCGCGGGGTCACGAAACCAGGCAATGCCCAATTCCAGTAGCCCGATGCCATTGGCGATGAACGCATTGCGAACCAGCGCCGCCTGCTGATCGGCCGTCAGCTCGGGAAAGCACAGGCAGATGTTGGTTTCTGTGATTCTCCGGCGGCTGCCTGCCATCTGTAGCGCGAGAAGACCGGCGACCTTCCCCAGCCACCATTGGAAACGGATTGGGAGCTGTGCGAAGCACCACATAACACCAATGAGTATCCAGGTTGGCCACCACCTTGGATGGCGGTAAGCCGAGTAATCTGTGTTTCGTGGAAGCTTGCGATACTTTTTCTTCACTTGAAATCGATCCTGCCGGTGTCTGGGGCTGATCCTCACTGGCGCTCAAGCGGCTGCCCGGAACCAGCAAACCATCGGGTTTTGCGCTATGATAACGCACTGTTTTGTCTGGAGTCCTGTGTGCTGCAATTTATCTATTCCCAACTCATTCGGCTACTTCTGCCCTTTATTCTTGTCCGCCTCTGGTGGAATGGTCGCCGTGCTCCGGAACTCCGTCGTAACTGGCAGGAGAGGTTGGGGATGGTTTCCCCCGCTGAAGGAGCCGTCGTGTGGGTGCACGCCGTTTCCGTCGGTGAAACAATCGCGGCAGGTCCCATGGTCAGGCGGCTGCTGGCACGCAACCCCGGCATTACGATTCTCATGACGGCGATGACCGACACCGGACTCGCCCAGGCCCAAAAAATGTTCGGGAACCAGGTTCGCTACGCGTACGCGCCTTATGATACGCCCGGAGCGATACGCCGCTTTCTCAATCGCGCCCAGCCGAAAATTCTCGTGATCATGGAAACGGAAATCTGGCCCAATATGATCCGCCAGTGCCGGAACTTGAGGGTTCCGGTTTTTCTGATCAATGCCAGGCTGTCGGAGCGATCGGCCAGGGGATATGAGAGGGTTAAAGGCCTGGCGGCGCCAATCATGAAGAGTATAAGCTGGGTTGCAGCCCAGGCCGAGAAAGATGCAGAACGCTTTCGGCGTATTGGCGTCGCGCCCGGCAAGGTGGATGTCACTGGAAGCGTGAAATTTGACGTCGATATTCCCGAATCCGTCAGGCAGGCATCCATTGATCTCAGGGAAAGGCTCAAGGGCCGACCTGTCTGGGTCGCGGGCAGTACCCATGGTGGAGAAGATGCGCAATTGCTGGCGGCCCATAAAAAGGTTTTGAAGGTACACCCGCAGGCGCTGCTGATTATCGTCCCGCGTCATCCTGAACGCTTCGAACCGGTTGCGGAGAAGATCGTCAAAGCCGGGCTCTCCCTGGCTCGCCGATCCCGTGGAGACGATCCGAGCGAAGCGGCTGTCTATCTCGGAGACACCATGGGGGAACTCATGATGCTCTACGGTGCAAGCGATATGGCGTTTGTTGGGGGCTCTCTGATTGAGCGCGGCGGCCATAACCCCCTGGAACCGGCGGCTTGGGGAATACCGGTCTTTTCCGGGCCCCACGTATTCAATTTCGAGACCATCTACCAACGCTTGTTGAACGATTCGGGGGTGAAGCTGGTGGCAGATTCCGATGAGCTTTCTAATCACGTCACCCAGCTCTTCGAAAATGAAGCGGAGCGTCAGGCGATTGGTAGCCGGGCATTGTCGGTTGTTGAGAAGAATCGCGGCGCCCTGGATCGGGTGGTGGACGGCATCATAGAGAGAGTCTGAAGGCAGGCGTTTTACTGCGCCCACCTTCAGGAGGACAGCCGTTACTGGGCAGGATCTTCGAGGGTCTGTTTCTCATTAGCGATCGCTTCAATGCCCGGTGCGGTCTCGCTGAGCCAGTTATTCAGATCAATCAGATCCTGGGGGCTCAGAATGCCAGCGGACTGCTTGAGCTGCAGCGAATTAATGACATAGTCATATCGAGCATTTGAATAATCCAGCAGCGCAACATAATAGGCGCGTTCTGCATCCAGCACTTCGACGATATTCCTTGTTCCCACCTCATAACCTGCGCGGGTCGCATCCAGGGCGCTGCGCCGGGAGATGATGGTCTGCTCTAGCGCCGAAGCCGTTTCGATGTTGTTGTTCACAGTGAGGAACAGGCTGCGGGTGTTGACCCGGACGTCCCTGCGCACCGTGTTGAGGCTCTGTTCCGCAACCGTTACCCGGGAGCGCTGTTGGCGGACGCCCGCCTGGGTACCGCCGCCCGTGTACAGTGGGACGTTCAGGGTCAGGCCAATCACGCCCTGAGTGCCCTCGAACTGATTTAGTGATCCGCCTTCAATGTTGTTGTCACCGTACGAGGCAGTGAGATCCAGCGTCGGGTAATGGCCGGATTTGGCAACCTTCAGGTTGGCTTCACTGGCATTCAGGTCAAACATGGCCGACTGGATTGACCAGTTTTGCTCCAAGGCTGTGGTTTCCCACTGCGATGGGTCCATTGGATCCGGGCGTCCGAGAGGGAAAGCTTGACGGAGATTTTCCAGATCTTCGGTGTACTCCCCGGTCAGTCGCGCCAGCTGCTCGCGCGCAACGTTGAGCTGATTTTCTGCGGCGATACGCTGACTTCTGGTGTCGTCATAGCTGGCGCGCGCTTCATACACTTCCGTTATTGCAATCAGGCCGACATCAAACCGCTCCTGCGCCTGTTCATACTGGCGCTGAATTGCCGCCTCGGCCGCCAGGGCTGTGGTCAAAGTGTCCTGAGCTCTCAGTACTGCAAAGTACGCGTTAGCAACATCCAGGATCAGCTGTTGTTGCGCCAGGTTGTATTGTGCGCGCGCAGATTCGGTCTGGAACTGACTGGCGTCGTAGGAAAACCAGGAGTCCGCCCGGAACAGGGGCTGAGTGAGCTGAACGCCATAGTTGAAGCTCTTGTAGCTTTCGTCCTGAATGTCGCCATCCACGTCAGTATGATTCGCCTCGCCGTAAGCGCCGATTTGGGGAAGCAGTGCGCTCTTGGTTACGTCACTGGCTGCCTGCTGGGCTTCAAAGCTGGCCCTGGCCGCGGCAATGCCGGAGTCGTAGGAAAGTGCTTTCTCATAGGTCTCAACCAGATCCATGGAAAGGGCGGGCTGGGCCGCCAAGAGGCCAACAAGTCCGGAAAGCAGTCGTTTCTTCATTGTTTCTCCTGAATACCTATGCACGTAAGCGTCCCGCTTAACACTCCGGTGTAGCAGTCAATACAGGTCGCGCGTTGTCCGAAGTCTATGGCTGGCCATTATGGACAATAATCATGCTCAGCTCTACACTTGCATTTGGCACTCATTTCGGGGGCCACACAATACAGAATCGCGTCTTGACGGGGTGCTGGATCCCAGAGTTTTGGGAACCGGCTGAGATTGCAACGCAGAACCCGCGACCTGATCCGGATAATACCGGCGTAGGAATTGAGACTATGCAGCTGATACACGAGATTCCCCTGCTCCTCAAAGGCAGAAACCGTCTTGCGACAGCTCCGTCATGCGCGGCCCGACACTATCAACGAACGGGAGCGAATGATGAGCGAATTACCGTCCTATCTCAGTGACTCCGCAAAGGTAGACTCAGCCGCAGTCCAGCCTTTGCCCAAATCCCGCAAAATCTATGTGCAGGGCAGCCGCCCGGATCTGCGTGTCCCCATGCGCGAAATTATCGTTGGAGATACGCCGACCGAAATGGGCGGTGAGAAGAATCCGCCGGTGATGGTTTACGACACTTCGGGCCCCTACACGGATCCGGACGCGTCGATTGATCTGAGGAAGGGGCTAAAGCCAATCCGTGCAGGCTGGATTGCAGAGCGTGACGACGTTGAACAGCTGGCGGACTACACCTCTGAGTTCACTCGCCGCCGTATGAAGGACCCGCAGCTTGATCCATTGCGGTTCATGGATGAGCGAAAGCCCCTGAAGGCTAAAAGCGGCTGTAATGTCAGTCAGATGCACTACGCCCGCCAGGGGATTGTAACTCCGGAGATGGAATACATCGCGATTCGCGAAAACCAGAAGCTCCAGGAAGCCCGTGAACGGGGATTGCTCAAGGACCAGCATCCAGGGCAGTCATTCGGAGCCAATCTCCCGGAAGAAATTACGCCGGAGTTTGTGCGCGATGAAGTTGCGCGGGGGCGTGCCATAATCCCGGCCAACATTAATCATCCTGAATCCGAGCCAATGATCATTGGCCGCAACTTTCTGGTCAAAATCAACGGCAATATCGGCAACTCGGCGGTTTCCTCCTCGATTGAGGAAGAAGTGGAAAAGCTGACCTGGGGGATCCGCTGGGGTGCCGACACCATCATGGACCTGTCCACCGGCAAGAATATCCACGAGACCCGCGAGTGGATCATTCGTAACTCCCCGGTCCCCATCGGCACCGTGCCGATCTATCAGGCGCTGGAAAAAGTTGGCGGTGTTGCCGAGGATCTGACCTGGGAAATCTTCCGGGATACGCTGGTCGAACAGGCGGAGCAGGGCGTCGATTACTTCACGATCCATGCTGGCGTGCGGTTGCACCATGTGCCTCTCACCGCAAGCCGAACCACAGGCATCGTCTCCCGTGGCGGATCAATTATGGCCAAGTGGTGTCTGGCGCATCACAAGGAAAGCTTCCTCTACGAGCACTTTGAAGATATTTGCGAGATCATGAAGGCCTACGATGTGTCCTTCAGTCTTGGCGATGGTCTGCGCCCGGGCTCAATAGCAGACGCCAACGACGCGGCGCAGTTCGGCGAGTTGGAAACCCTGGGAGAGCTCACCAAGATCGCGTGGAAACACGATGTTCAGGTAATGATCGAAGGCCCGGGTCACGTGCCAATGCATCTGGTCAAAGAGAACATGGATAAACAGCTGGAGTGCTGTGATGAGGCGCCGTTCTATACCCTGGGGCCCCTGATTACAGACATTGCACCTGGCTATGACCACATTACTTCCGGTATCGGTGCGGCCATGATTGGCTGGTACGGGTGCGCAATGCTTTGCTACGTGACACCGAAGGAGCATCTTGGGCTGCCGAACAAGGACGACGTTAAAACCGGCATCATTACCTACAAGATCGCAGCCCACGCCGCGGACCTGGCCAAGGGCCATCCGGGGGCTCAGGTACGTGACAACGCCTTGTCCAAAGCGCGATTTGAGTTCCGGTGGGAGGATCAGTTCAATCTTGGTCTCGATCCGGACACGGCAAGAGCCTTCCATGACGAGACCCTGCCCAAAGAATCGGCGAAGGTAGCTCACTTCTGCTCCATGTGCGGTCCTAAATTCTGTTCCATGAAGATTTCCCAGGAAGTTCGGGATTATGCGGCGGAAAATGGTCTGGATGAGGTGAAGGCTATCGATGCCGGGATGCAGGAAAAATCCCGGGAGTTTGTGGAGTCAGGTAGCAAAATTTACGACAAGGTCTGATTTGATGGGCCTCTGACTTTCGGTGGCTGAGCAGGGCGGGGACGACTGTTCAGGACACGCTCAAGCCCATCCATGGGGCGCTTGGGCTTCGCCATCCATGGCTCCGCACAGTCCAGAACAGTCGTCCCCGCCCTGCTCCTCAGGTATCCGGATGGCCTGCGGCTTTGGAAGGCCATTGTGGAGTTTGGAAGGTGAGCATCCCTGCCGCCCAAAACTGTGCGTAGCCATGGATGGCGAAGCCCAAGCGCCACATGGATGTGCCGCAAGGAGCGGGTTTTGGGCGGCAGGGATGCTCACCGCCTCCACCATCGGATATACAGGCTCGGGAAGCTTGCAGGCACACCGCAGTAACGGCTATCGTTCAAAGTCGATTATAAATCGGGATGAGCAATGACCAAACCGTTCCAGTTCAGCGCCAGCGATGTATACATCGAAAAGCGTGAAACCGTCTTCCAGGGCTTCTTCCGGATGGACAAGCTATGGTTGACGCATCCGCGGTTTGACGGTCAGGAGATGCCGGTCTTTACCCGCGAACTGTTCATTCGTGGCGACGCTACCTGTGTGTTGCCCTACGATCCCGTCCGCGAGGAAGTCGTGCTCCTCGAGCAGTTCCGCCTCGGTGCGCTCGGGCGGGCACAATCGCCCTGGCTGCTCGAACTCGTCGCCGGGATGAACGAAGATGGAGAATCCCCAGAAGAAGTAGCCCAGCGTGAAGGGCAGGAAGAAGCCGGCCTTACGTTCTCGAAGCTGGAGAAAATCTGCGACTACCTCGTTTCCCCGGGCGGCACCACCGAAATGATCCACCTTTTTTACGGCCAGATCAGCGCCGAATCTGCCGGTGGGCTGTTTGGCATCGAGCATGAGCATGAGGATATCCGGGCCCATGTGGTCTCCGCTGATGACGCTATTGCCATGATCCACGATGGCAGGATCAATAACGCTGCCGCTATTATCGCCCTGCAGTGGCTTGAGCTTAATCGTTCGAGGCTAAGACGTGAGGCAAATCAATGACTGAATGGGCGATGAAACCCAAGCGCTACGTTCCGGATCTCCGGCAGCTGGGGGCGTTATGCGATGGTAATTACCAGCGCTTGAATAAGTTGCGTAATCTGAAAGTGGATGGCAAACCAGTCTGTGAGTTTGAGCTTCACAGGGAAAATCAGTACCTGGGTCGGGTACGCATCGAGGTGCTCCAGGGAGCTCGCTTCACAGAAACGCTGTTGCTTGAGCAGGTTCATAATTCAGGGCGTTGGTTGAACAATCCTCAGATGACGGTCAGGGTTTACCATGATGCCGGGATGGCTGAGGTAATCAGTTGTTATCGAGACCGTCGAATTGCGCCTGTGAATGATTATCCGAACCGATTTATGCATCATCCCGACGAGAAGGTGCAGGTTAACGGTTTCCTGGCTGATTGGCTGGATTACTGCCTGCGCTTTGGTCATTTGCCGATGGAGCACGCCGCCTGGTCGGCGGGCGAGGGTGTTGACTGACTTTGTGTCATAGTTGTCAAAAAACGGAACCAAGAAGCATAGGTTGGCAATAATGTGAAGCCGTTCCATTAATCGGTCATCGAATAGGGAACGGTCGGCGTACACTTGCGTCATACTCCAATCCTTGGCATAGAACTGACTGCGAGTACCATGACCACAACGGCAGACACCCGGCCTCTGCGGGTATTACAATTGACAGACCCTCACTTAATGGCAAACCCGGATGGCGAGTTGCTGGGTGTTAATACCCGTGAAAGCCTTTCCGCGGTTATTTCTGAAGTGTTGAAACGTCATGGGGAGCCTGACCTTATCCTGGCGACAGGCGACCTTGCCCAGGATGGTTCGGAGGAGGCTTACCGGGTATTCGGAAACAACCTTGGTGCTTTCAGCTGTGGTTCTGCCTGGATCGCCGGCAACCACGATAACGCAGAGATTCTTCAGTCAGTGGCATCTGAGTTTTGCGCCAACCGGCGTCACATCATCCAGGGCGGCTGGCAATTCGTGTTGTTGGATTCTTCCGTGCCCGGCAAGGTGTTTGGGGATCTTGCGCCGTCGGAGCTGGAATTTCTGGAATCCTGCCTGAATCAACACCCTGAAATCCCCGCCGTGGTTTCCCTCCACCATCATCCAGTGGATATTGGCTCTGACTGGATGGAAAAAATAGGTCTGAAGAACCGGGAGGCATTTTGGCGGGTAGTCGATCGGTTTCCTCAGGTGAAGGTGGTGCTGTGGGGGCATATCCATCAGGACCTGCAACAGGAGCGGGGTGACGTTGCTCTGCTCGCAACGCCCTCGACCTGTATCCAGTTCACGGCAGGGTCCAGTGACTTTTCTGTTGAACCTCTGCCCCCTGGCTACCGATGGTTTGAGTTGGGACCCGCCGGAGATTTTCACACAGAGGTCCATCGGGCGGATGGCTTTGAGTTCACTTTGGATCGAAACAGTACCGGTTACTGACCTTCTCTCTTTCCTTCATGTGAATCCCTCCGGGTGTCGCTGGCGCGCGGCCGTTACGGTAAACTGCGCGAAAAAATCAATCAGGGGATCCAAACATGAGCGATATACCGGCAGATCTTAAGTACATTGAAACCCATCAATGGGCCCGAGTTTCCGACGATGGTACGGCCACCATTGGCATAACCGACTTCGCGCAGGAGCAGTTGGGCGATGTGGTCTATATTGGTGTGCCCGATATGGGCGCGACGGTCAATGGCGGTGAGGAGGCCGGTGTGGCGGAATCCGTCAAGTCAGCATCAGATGTATTCAGCCCGGTTACCGGCGAAGTGATTGCTGTGAATGAATCACTGGAAGACGAGCCTGAAAAGGTAAACGAGGATCCCTATGGCGATGGTTGGCTCTTCAAAGTCAAGTTGGCAGACGAGGGAGAGCTTGAAGGGCTGATGGACGCAGCGGCCTATGCAGAGCATGTTGCTGCCGAAGAATGACCCTTGCCTCAGGAACTGATATGACTTTACCTGTGTTATACCTGCGCAAAGGCGCTGAGCGGCGCCTTCGGGCTGGCCATCTATGGGTTTACAGCAATGAAGTGGATACCCGGCGTAGTCCGCTGGCCGGTTTTGAGGCCGGATCTCAGGCAGAACTGCGTGCCGCCAACGATAAAGCGTTGGGCACGGTGTTTGTAAATCCCCATACGCTCATTTGTGCCCGGCTGATCAGCCGGGATGCCCGGCACGGGATGACACCTCAGCGCCTCGAGCAGCGCCTTGAGAATGCCCTGGTTCTGCGGGGGAAGTTGTTTCAGAAGCCTTTCTATCGTTGGGTCTTTGGCGACAGTGATGGGTTGTCGGGGCTGGTGATTGATCGGTTTGACGATACCGTTGTTATCCAGATCTCGACGGCGGGCATGGAGTTGTTGAAGGATGCGATCGTGCGGGCCGTGCAGCGGCTGATACATCCTGCCGCTATTGTGCTGAAGAACGACGGCAAGATGCGGAAAGTTGAAGGGCTGGACTCCTACGTGGAGCAGGCTCAAGGGCCGGAAACGTCGTTGCTCCGGGTAGAGGAGAATGGCGTCCGCTTCGAGGTGGATCTGGCTGACGGCCAGAAAACCGGCTGGTTTTATGACCACAGAATGAATCGTCAGCGACTGCAGGCCTATGCGCCGGGCAAGCGTGTGCTGGATGTGTTTAGCTACGTTGGTGGCTGGGGGGTTCAAGCTGCTTCTGCCGGCGCCTCGCACGTCACCTGCGTGGACAGTTCGTCCTCGGCGATTGACGCTGTGCATCACAATGCGGGTCTAAACGGCCTCGAAAACGTGGAAACCCTGGAAGGCGATGCTTTCGAGGCGTTGAAAGCACTGTGCGACGAAAAAGAAAAGTTCGATATTGTCGTGCTGGATCCGCCGGCCCTGATCCCGCGCCGGCGCGACCAGAAGGCTGGTGAGCAGGCCTACGCTCGCCTCAATCAGCTGGGGCTGCGCCTTCTGGATCGAGATGGCCTATTGGTGTCTGCATCCTGCTCTATGCACCTGTCCCAGGAAAAGCTGGTAGATATTATCCGCGGCAGTGGCCGGAAAATTGATCGCTTTGTGCAGTTGTTGGAGCAGGGGCATCAGGCCCCGGACCACCCGGTGATACCCGGTATTCCGGAGACTGATTACATTAAATCCTGCTTTGTGCGCTCCCTGACCGGATTTTTCTGACGATTCGGTTCCCGTTTTTGGCCTGCCTTCAGCCCCGCAATGACAGAACTTGCCAGCCGTTTTCCCGGGCCAGGGCTTCCAGTTTGGGATCCGGGTCAACGGCGACAGGGTTGGCAACGTGCTGTAATAGCGGAACGTCGTTGTGGGAATCGCTGTAGAACCAGGCGCTCGTCAAATCCTCGCCGTGCGCCTGTAGCCACTCCTTGAGTCGGATGACTTTCCCATCCTGAAAGCTGGGGACGCCTGCAACTCGACCAGTGTATTGGCCATTCACCATTTCCGGTTCGGTGGCAATCAGATGTTCAATGCCCAGTTCGTTGGCAATGGGTTCTGTGACGAAACGGTTCGTTGCGGTGATGATCATCAGGGTGTGTCCCTGTTCCCGGTGGCTCTCCAGCAAGGCCGTGGCTTTGGGCAGCATCATAGGCTGTACCTTGCTGGCCATGAATTTTTCTCGCCAAGCCAGCAGGTCGTCCATGCCATGATCGGCCAGCGGCCGGAGCGCAAACCCGAGATAGTGAAGTATATCCAGTTCGCCGTTCAGGTACTGCTGATAGAACTGGTCGTTGGCCTTTCGATATTCCTCTGCATCGACGATGCCTTCCTCGACGAGAAAATCGCCCCAGGCGTGATCGCTATCGCCTGCCAGCAGGGTGTTGTCCAGATCAAAAATTGCGAGCGTCAAGCTGTTTCCTCCAGTGATCGCCGGGCTAGCGTTGAGATCGGTAGTCTAACACGCTCATCCAGGCGCGGCTGTGTTTGCCCAACTCTTGGGTTTCTGCAAGAATGAGAACAACTTGGATAAATCTGACCGGTTGATTTTTGTACTGGTCAACCGACTTTTGAGAGGACTGTGCCGTGATTGATTCAGACGGTTTCAGACCCAACGTCGGAATCATTCTGGCCAACCACAGAGGAGAAGTTCTCTGGGCAAGGCGCATAGGGCAAGACTCCTGGCAGTTTCCGCAGGGTGGTATCAAGCATAACGAATCACCTGAGCAGGCACTTTA
The DNA here is from genome assembly GCF_000708045.1 of Marinobacter nitratireducens. Classification (GTDB taxonomy): domain Bacteria; phylum Pseudomonadota; class Gammaproteobacteria; order Pseudomonadales; family Oleiphilaceae; genus Marinobacter; species Marinobacter nitratireducens. The sequence continues at coordinate 84,015 of NZ_ANIE01000010.1, read as the reverse complement.
CCGGGAGCTTGGAGAAGAAGTTGGTCTGGGGGCAAATGATGTTGAGATCATCAGTTGTACCCGGGGCTGGCTCAGGTACCGACTTCCGAGGAGGATGGTACGTCATAACTCCCACCCCGTTTGTGTGGGCCAAAAACAGAAATGGTTCCTGCTGAGGATGTTATCGCCAGACGCACGAGTGTGCGTCGATGGCACTGATTCACCGGAATTCGACGGTTGGCAGTGGGTGAGTTACTGGTATCCGTTGGGACAGGTGGTCTCGTTTAAACGCGAGGTATACAGGCGTGCGTTGAGGGAGTTGGCGCCGCGACTGTTCTACAACATGGAACAGTGGCAGCGAAACGAACAACCCCGGCGTGCAAAGGAATCCAGGAAATGATGGACTGACCCGGCCATGGCCATGCTGAGCATACTGCGAAGTCTTGTACAAGAGGTAAACAGCGCCCGTGATTTGCAGGAGGCGCTGGATATCATTGTTTCGCGGGTGCAAAAGGCCATGGGCACGGAGGTCTGCTCGGTTTATCTGCTGGATCCTGGCAGCAACCGCTATCTGCTGATGGCCACCGAGGGTCTGTACCGAAAGGCGGTTGGTCAGGTCAGTCTGGGCTACTCTGAGGGGTTGGTCGGCCTGGTTGGCTCCCGCGAGGAACCGCTTAACCTGGAAGATGCTCCCTCCCATCCCCGTTATCGCTACTTTCCGGAAACCGGGGAAGAGCGTTTTCGCTCATTCCTCGGTGTACCGATTATTCACCACCGCCGCGTACTTGGTGTTCTCGTGGTCCAGCAGCGAGAGAGTTCACGCTGCTTTGACGAAGGTGAAGAGGCATTTCTTGTAACGGTCTCGGCGCAGTTGGCCGGTGTCATCGCGCACAGCGAGGCAACGGGCGCCATTAGCGGCATGTCGCTGACTGGCGAGGAAGCCCACGATGTCAGTTTTAATGGCGTGCCGGGAGCGCCCGGCGTGGCCATCGGCAACAGCGTCGTCGTATACCCCGCGGCTGATCTTGATGTGGTCCCGGAAAAACCGGCCGATGACATCGACCGGGAACTGGAACTGTTCCGGGGCGCTGTCAAGGCGGTTAGGGAGGATATCGAGCGGGTGGCAAAGCGTCTGGCGAGCCAGTTGCGGCCAGAGGAACAGGCCCTGTTTGATGTCTATCTCCGGATGCTGGGGGATGAAGCGCTGCCCGGCGAAGTTGCCAACCGGATTCGCGAGGGGATCTGGGCGCCCGGAGCCTTGAAGCAGGTTGTGCAGCAGTATGTACGCCACTTCGAGATGATGGATGATCATTACCTTCAGGAGCGGGCGGTGGATGTCCGTGATCTGGGGCGCCGGCTGCTTTCACATCTGCAGGAAGGTGAGCAGCGGCATCTGGAGTATCCAGAGCATACCGTACTTGTGAGCGAAGAGCTGACGCCAGCCATGCTGGGGGAGGTGCCCAAGGGACGTCTGGTCGGACTCGTGTCGGTGAAAGGCTCAAGTAACTCTCACGTTGCCATCCTTGCACGGGCGATGGGCGTTCCGACCGTCATGGGGTTGGTGGATATTCCGGTCAACCAACTTGATGGCAAGGAATTGATCGTCGACGGTTTCGAGGGACAGATTTTTGCGTCCCCCTCAGAGGACCTGAGAGCGTTTTATCAAGCCATCTGCGACGAAGAAGATGAGTTGGTGCGTGGTCTCGAGGCATTGCGTGACAAGCCCTCCGAGACGACCGACGGTCACAGGCTGTCGCTTCTGGTCAATACCGGTCTGATGACAGACGTCGTGCGCTCGCTTTCCCATGGTGCTGAGGGCATTGGCCTGTACCGGACCGAAGTTCCGTTCATGATTAAGGACCGGTTCCCTTCTGAGCAGGAGCAGCGCGAATACTACCGGGAGCAGCTTGAGGCCTTTGCGCCGAACCCTGTGACCATGCGTTCGCTGGACGTGGGCGGTGACAAATCCCTGACCTATTTCCCGATCCACGAGGAAAACCCGTTCCTTGGCTGGCGGGGTATCCGGGTCACCCTCGATCACCCGGAGATTTTCCTGGTTCAGGTCCGTGCCATGCTCAAGGCCAGTGAGGGCTTGAACAATCTCCAGATCATGCTGCCGATGATCAGCAACGTGTCAGAAGTTGAGGAATCATTGCACCTGATCTACCGGGTGTATCACGAAGTCCGTGAAGAGGGATATGACATCCATATGCCCAAGGTGGGTGTGATGGTCGAAATTCCTGCGGCGGTTTACCAGATTCGTGAACTGGCGGATCGCGTAGACTTCCTTTCTGTAGGTTCAAACGACCTCACCCAGTATTTGCTGGCAGTCGACCGCAATAACCCCCGGGTCGCCCAGCTATATCACTCTTACCATCCCGCTGTCTTGCAGGCGTTGGTTCGCATCGCCCAGGACGCTCATGCGGTGGGCAAACCGGTCGGGATTTGTGGCGAGCTGGCTGGCGATCCCGGTGGCGCCCTTCTGTTGATGGCGATGGGCTATGACTCGCTCTCCATGAACGCGGCCAGCCTGCCCAAGGTCAAGTCGGTGATACGCTCCGTGAGTCGGGAATGGGCAATACAGCTGCTGGAAGACGTGCTGTTGCTGGATTCGCCTCATGTGATCAAGAGTTGTGTTGATCTGGCGCTACGTAATGCCGGATTTGGGCGTTATTTGCGGCCGGGAAAATCGACGACTGCAGCCCTGGCCGAACAGGCCGTTTCCTGAGCTGGTCGCTGAACAGGCCGGTTATAGGGTGTGTATTCTAGAATGGCCTGTTATCTTGGTTAGCAGACAGGATATAACGCGATGCCAGTGCGGCGTCCAGCACTAAGGGACAGGACATGACAGCGCCAACTGAAGTCAAATCTTCGCCGAGAATCGGCCTCGCTCTCGGGGGCGGCGGTCCACTGGGTGGCATTTACGAGATTGGAGCCCTGCGAGCGCTGGATGAAGCTCTGGAGGGGCTGGACTTCAATGACATTGATGTCTATGTCGGCGTAAATGCGGGCTCGTTCGTTGCCGCCAATCTGGCAAACCAGATGACGACCGCCCAGTTGTGCCGGATTTTTGTGCGCAATGAGGCTGAGGTTCATCCCTTCCACCCCGAAGTGTTCTATCGCCCAGCATTGCGGGAGATTGGTGGCCGGCTGCTGGCAGTGCCTGGCCTGATGGGCACGGCGCTTCGCCGCTTTATCAACAACCCATACGATCAGAGCCTGTTGGAAGCCCTTACGATTCTGGCCCAGGCAGCACCGGCAGGTTTTTTCGACAATGAAGCGCTGCACGAGTATCTCAAGCGGGCGTTCACCATGTTGGGGCGAACGAACGACTTTCGGCAACTGAAACGCAGCCTCTATATCATTGCGGCCGACGTTGAGAGTACCGAAGCGGTATGCTTTGGGGCGCCAGGCTTTGATCATGTGTCCATTTCCAAGGCGATTCAGGCCAGCACGGCGTCTCCCGGCCTGTACGTGCCCGTTGAGATCGATGGCCGCTATTACGTGGACGGGACCCTTCGCAAGGGGCTGCATGCGTCAGTGGCCTTTGAAGATGGGGCGGACCTGGTCTTCGCAGTGAACCCGCAGGTGCCCATTGATGCCAGTGCCGCCGTGAGGGCGGGTTCTATGAAGCCCGGGGAGCTTACCCGCTCCGGAATGCCGAACCTTCTGTCCCAGATGTTCCGGACGATGGTGTACTCGCGGATGCAGTCCGGGATCGCCCAGTACGGTCGTGATTATCCGGACAAGGACATACTCCTGTTCGAGCCGACCCGGGACGACGCCAAGCTATTCTTCTCTAACGTGTTCAGCTTCCAGTCACGGCGTATGGTGTGCGAGCATGCCTATCAGATGACGCGGAGAGATCTGCTGGCGCGGGCAGATCAGTTGGAGCCGACGTTGGCGAAGTATGGCATCAAGCTGAGGAGAGACCGCCTTGAGGACGAACAGCGGACAATCAGCACCAGCCTCTATGGTGAGATGCTGCCGCTGTACGTTGCCAAAGGACGAAAGAAAAACGCTGAAAAAGGCCGGTTGGCTTCAGGCCTTGAAAACGTCACGCACCTGTTCAGTAAGGCGCAGTAAGTTCTCTTCTCATGCCGTCCGGGGCTGCCAGAGCCCTGGCGGGCCCTGGCAAACCGACTATCACAGGATATAGCGGCTCAGGTCCTCGTCTTCAGACAGCTCCCCGAGTTTTTCGTTCACGTAGTCTGCGGTCACTTCAAAACCATCGGTAACTTTGTCGCCGGCATCGAAGGAGAGCACTTCCAGCAGGCGCTCCAGCACAGTATGCAGGCGCCGGGCACCGATGTTCTCAGTGGTTTCATTGACCTTCCAAGCAACTTCCGCAATGCGGGCGATGGCGTCGTCTGCGAAGGTCAGTTTGACACCTTCCGTGGCCATCAATGCTTCATATTGTTGCACCAGTGATGCATCAGGTTCGGTGAGGATGCGTTTGAAGTCGTCCGGGCTCAGGGCCTGAAGCTCAACCCGGATGGGAAGCCGGCCTTGCAGCTCCGGAATTAGGTCTGACGGCTTGGACAGGTGGAACGCACCGGAGGCAACGAACAGGATGTGATCTGTCCGAATCGAGCCATATTTGGTGCTGACGGTGCTGCCTTCAATCAACGGGAGCAGGTCGCGCTGGACACCTTCCCTGGACACATCAGACGATGTGTTCTCCGAACGCTTCGCCACTTTGTCGATTTCGTCAATAAACACAATGCCGTTCTGCTCGACCGCCTGAATGGCCTTCTGCTTGATTTCCTCTTCGTTGACCAGCTTAGCGGCCTCTTCATCCTTGGCATGCTTGAGCGCATCGGAGACTTTCATCTTTCGTGTCTTGCGCTTGTCGGAGGCGAGGTTGGAGAACATGCTCTGGAGCTGGTTGGTCATTTCCTCCATGCCCGGGGGGGCCATGATTTCAACACCGGCATTGCTGCTTCGAAGATCAATCTCGATTTCTTTGTCATCCAGCTCGCCCTCGCGAAGCTTTTTCCGGAAAAGCTGGCGGGTGGACGAGTCCTGGGAGCGTTGGCTGTCCTCCTCGAAATCCCGGGCCGGTGGCAGCAGAGCATCCAGAATACGCTCCTCGGCAGCATCGAGCGCCCGGTTTTCATGCAGCTTCATTTCCTTTTCCCGAAGCATCTTGATCGCCATGTCGGCCAGGTCGCGGATAATGGACTCGACATCGCGGCCAACATAGCCGACTTCGGTGAACTTTGTGGCCTCCACTTTCAGGAAAGGGGCGTCAGCAAGCTTCGCCAGGCGACGGGCAATTTCCGTTTTACCGACACCGGTCGGGCCGATCATCAGAATGTTCTTGGGTGTGATTTCGTCGCGCAGGCTGCTGTCCAGCTGCATACGGCGCCACCGGTTCCGGAGGGCAATTGCCACCGCGCGCTTGGCTTCTTCCTGGCCCACGATGTGTTTGTTGAGTTCGTGGACGATCTCACGGGGAGTCATTGCAGACATGTTTGCTCCGGATCACTCGTTGATGGGTAGCACTTCGAGGGTGCGGTTCTGGTTGGTGTAGATGCAGATATCGGCAGCAATCTCGAGACCCTTTTCCACTATCTCGTGGGCGGAAAGGGACGTGTTTTCAAGCAACGCCCTGGCAGACGCCTGGGCAAAGGGGCCGCCGGAACCAATGGCAATCAGGCCCTGTTCGGGTTCGATAACATCGCCGTTGCCAGTAATGATCAGCGATGCTGTTCTGTCAGCGACGGCGAGGAGTGCTTCAAGCTTTCGCAGAGCACGGTCCGTGCGCCAGTCTTTCGCCAGTTCTACGGCTGCCCGGGTGAGGTTGCCCTGATGTTTTTCCAGTTGGGCTTCGAATCGCTCAAACAATGTGAATGCGTCTGCGGTGCCTCCGGCAAACCCTGCAATCACCTGGCCGTTATAGAGGCGGCGTACCTTGCGGGCGTTGCCCTTCATTACTGTATTGCCGAGGGAAACCTGGCCGTCGCCTCCCATGGCAACTTCGTCATCGCGGCGGACCGAAAGTATGGTAGTCATTTGGGCTCCAATTGCCTGATTGAAATCGGTATTCAGGGAGTTATGGAGGCGCTGGGGGAGAATTCAAGTGCGGGGGACGTCGGCATCATTGCGGACCAAACTGAAACACGCCATGAATGCGTCCGTGTAGGCTCGGCTTCGCCATCCATTGCTTCGCACGGTTTCGTTTTGGCCCGGAATGACGCCTCCCGGAAATCCGGAATCAGCCCTCTTTAGGGATTTTCCGGATCAGGGGCTGGATGTTGATGGAGACCAGTTTGTCGATTGCGGAGTTCATCTGGCTGCGCGAGGTAAATGGCCCAACATTGACCCGGTACCAGATCGATCCGCTATCCAGGTCAATGCGTTGAACGCTGGCCCGGAGCCCCTGAAAGGCTATCTGGGCACGCTGTCGTTCGGCATCTTCCTTGCTGCGGAATGAGCCGGATTGCACGAGGTAGTTGTAGCTCTGCTTTGCCGGGCCTGGGGTGTATTCCTCGACATCCGGAGGAATCACCTCGGATTCCGGCAGCATTTCATAAAAACGGAAGTTCTGTTTTTTGCCATCCTGCTGGGCGGTTGCTTCTGGTGCGGGTGTTTCCTGCACTTCAGGCTGGGTTGTCTGCCGGTCTGCCTTCTGGCTGTTGTTTGTGGGTAAGCCATTCAGATACACAATGAATCCAATGAAACCGCCCACTGCAGCCAGCGAAAGAATCCATTTGAGCGACAGTCCACCCTGCTGGCGGTGTGCCGGAGAAGCAGGCTTAGACCTTGGCTTGGGTGAGCGCACGGGCTTACTCTGCTTCTTTCGTGGCGTAGCCGAAGGCTTGGCCTGTCGGTCCTTGCGGGCGTAATCTCGGGACATTGGGCGGCTTTACATCTCTTCCGGTGCGCTGACGCCCAGCAGGTCCAAGCCGTTGGCGATCACTTGGCGTACCGCCAGGTAAAGGCTCACTCGGGCATCGCGCAGGTTTTGATCTTCAATCAGTACCTTGTGGGCGTTGTAATAGGTGTGGAACTGACCCGCCAGATCCCGCAGGTAGTGAGTCAGGTGGTGCGGCTCACGCTGCTGCGCCGAGTTGGCGATCAGTTCCGGGTATTTCGCCAGTTGATTGGCCAGTTCTTTCTCTTCATCAAGTGTCAGTGCTGACAGGTCGCCACGGCATTCGTTCGCGCCGCGCTCCTCACCTTCCGCAGCGAGCTTCCTGAGCACGCTGCAGATTCGGGCATGGGCATACTGAATGTAGTAGACCGGATTTTCATTGGTCTGCGAGCGGGCCAAGTCGATGTCGAAGGTCAACTGAGAGTCAACGCGGCGGGCTGCGAGGAAGAAGCGAGTTGCATCGCGGCCAACTTCGTCGATCAGGTCCCGGACCGTGACATAGCTTCCGGCACGCTTGGAAATCTTAACTTCTTGCCCTGAGCGGGTGACCATGACCATCTGATGCAGCACATAATCCGGCCAGCCGGCGGGAATGCCTGCGTCCAGCGCCTGAAGGCCTGCTCGCACACGGGTAACCGTTGAATGATGGTCGGCGCCCTGTTCGTTGATCACGGTTGTGAAGCCGCGCTGCCATTTGTCCAGGTGGTAGGCTACATCCGGCAGGAAGTAAGTGTATCCGCCATCCTTCTTGCGCATTACCCGGTCTTTATCGTCGCCGAATTCAGTGGTTTTTAACCACATGGCGCCGTCCTGCTCGTATGTGAAACCGTTATCCCGTAGGCGATTGACGGTTGCTTCCACCTTGCCGTCTTCATACAGGGACGACTCGAGGAAATAGACGTCGAATTGGACGCCGAATGCCTTAAGGTCCAGATCCTGTTCGCGGCGAAGGTAGGCGACGGCAAACTCTCGAATAGCATCGCTGTCGTCGGCGTCGCCCTTGCCGGTCACTTCGCGGTCATCGGCGGTGACTGTTTCGCCTGCGAGGTAGGCCTGGGCCACGTCAATAATGTAGTCGCCCCGGTAACCGTCGGCAGGCCAGCTTTCATCATCGGGGGTCAGGCCTTTGGCGCGGGACTGAACGGACAGCGCCAGGTTGTTGATCTGGGCGCCGGCGTCGTTGTAGTAAAACTCGCGGGTTACGTCATAACCGTTGGCTTCCAGCAATCGACACAGACAATCGCCAATGGCGGCTCCCCTGCCGTGGCCAACGTGCAGTGGGCCGGTCGGGTTTGCTGACACGAATTCAACCTGAACCTTTTGGTCCTGACCGGAACGGTTCCGGCCGAAGGCGTCTCCCTCCTTGAGGATGGTCTCCACGATGGCGAATGCACTGGAGGTGCTCATGAAAAAGTTGATAAAGCCGGGACCCGCGATTTCCACTTTATCCACCGCTGAACTTTCCGGCAATCTTGCAATCAGGGCTTCAGCCAACTGTCGGGGTGGACAACCCGCAGACTTGGATGCCACCAGGGCAATATTGCAGGCGTAATCGCCATGGGCCTTGTCTTTGGTGTTGCCCACCTGTGGAGTAAAGGTTTGATCCGCCGGAAGGGTGCCTTCGGACTGAAGCTTGGCCAGCGCGGACTGGAGCAGCTCGGAAACGGTCTCTTTCATGCTGTCAGATGACTCGGTTTGCTGGAAGTTTGGGGTTGGGGCGGGGTGCCCGTTGTCATGTAGAAGGCGGGTATTATCGCGGAAAGGGGCTTTGTTCTCAAATTTGGCAGCCCTGCCGACAGAGGCAGGGCTGCCTTCGTTCAGTCGGTGACTGATATGTTTTCGACAAATGGTGCGTCATTGAAGGGCGAAGGAGGAGTAACCTCTACCGTCAACGTACCGGAGGAAGATGTATCGTCTGCCTCGAGAGTAACGCACTGTGTAATAGCGGTTTCTCTATAAGCGGTTGTCGTCGTGAGTTCGGAGGGGCCCACTAGGGCTCCATTTGTTGTGGAGTATTTAACTGAAGTCCCGCCAGGCGGTGGGCCTTGAACCAATGCCCCGCTTCCGTCACGGAACGCCCCGCCGATTTGGACGCAGATCTCTCCAGGGATTGCAACCGGGGTCGGCGTTAGAGTCGAGATCACAATGGAGTCACTCGCCATGAAGAGGCGGGCAGTCTGAGTGATCTCAAGAAGGCTTTCTGTGCAGTTACTGGCGTCATCAGCACACGCGGTGCCGTTGTATATGCCGTTTGCTGTGTCGTATTGACCGTTACTGTTGTAGTCAAAGTACTCCTCATCACCATCGCGAGATCCGTTCAGGTTCCGGTCAAGGAAGGCTTCGCCTTTGTCATCGTTTGTTGTGTTGAACTGGTCGTCGGCAGCAACATAAACACCGTCGCTGTTCAAGTCGCGGAAGCTTTCTTCGCCAACAGTTCTTGCAAGGATTAGCACGATGCCATTGTCAGGCCGCGGAGACTGACTAATCCACTCTATAGAGCATGCTCCATCTTGCAAAATACACTCGCTTTGAACTGATCCAGCATTCGTGAGGTAGTTAACAACCGCATCGCTGATTCGATTGTTGTTACGGTCCGCTGCTCTGATCGTAATGGGAACGGTCACCCCATCGTAATTCCTGGCGTTTGGCAGGAAGTTGTTTTCAATGGAAACCGAGAAGCTATCTTGGTCTGGAATCGTGGCACTGATTGAGATCGGTGCGGAAGTTGTCTGGATCGGAGTGCCGCTGTCCGGCGTGAAGGTGCCTGTGACACTGACGACTGTCGGAACCGTTCCGGCGCTGACTCTCGTTGTCGCTAATCCTTCCTCATCCGTCACTGTTGAGGTTTGGGATAGGGAAATGCCTCCGACGGTTGTGGAGAGGCTGAAGGTAATGTCCTCTCCGGTAGTAATGGCGTTTCCGTTTTTGTCGGTAAGCTTAAAGGTAACTTCTGAAACGCTCGGGCGGGTTCCGTTGGAGTTCCCGCTCAGTGCAATCGAATCAGGCGTAGCGCTTACGAACTCCAGTTCGCCAATTTCGGGAGCTGCGACGGTAATGTTCGCGGTTGCTGTCGAGCCATTTGATAGTCGGGCAGTGATTGTATCTGTTCCGGCACAACCTGCTTCATAGGTTGTACTGAATGACCCTGAGGTGGTTGTGATGGATGAGTCAAAAGAGGCGCTGGAGCAGAGCGAAGCTATCGTCGCTGTTGTTTCCGCTGCGTTGTACATCGCGTTGCCATCAGAGGCATTAACAACGTTGAAATCGAGTCGGGTAGATCCCCCGGCAGATAGAGAGCTCGCTGATACGTTCATCTGGCCGGATTGGAAGGATCCTCCGCTTCCTGTGCCAAGTTCAAGCGTGACCGTTTGCTGAGAATCGCCGTCACCCGTGCCGCCGCTAGATGAGCTATCGCCGGATGATGTACCGCCTGAGGATCCACCTGAACCGGCCAGTGCTGAGGAGTTTTCATCGCCACCGCAGGCGGCAAGAATGAGTGCAAACGACACCGCGGCCGTTCGAGCAATGAGTTTCCCTGACATTTCCAATCTCCATGGTTTCCATTTGGTCGTTGATGCTGTCCGTAAATCGGATATATAGGGGGGATCCGATTATATGACTTTTTCATGTTTCTTTATTAAAAGTCTGTCAGGATCTTAGCACAGGGTGCGTCAGAGGCTGGTAGGGTGGCTGGCCTTTCTTGTAAAAAAGTGTGAAATTCCATTTATTTCTGATGGCTTATCCCGTTTCCATGGGGTCGACATCAATCATCCATTTAACGCCAACAGGGAACTTCGTTTGCTCGAGTTTGTTGCAGATTTTTGACAAAAGAGTATTTAACAACTTTCTGTTTGTCGTGTTGAGAACGAGCTGAGCGCGATGTTTGTCGGCTCTTCGGGCAATGATTGCAGGTAAGGGGCCCCAGGTTTCAATCCCGGCCACCTGAGTGAGGCTCTTGATATGGTCAAGTACCTGAAGGCTTCCCTCCATGGTGGGCGATTCGGCCCGGAATATTGCCATGGAGCGGAATGGTGGAAGGTGGCAGTTCTGCCGCTCGTTCAACAGCTGGTCGGCCATCTCAAGGTATCTTCCATGGCAAAGTGTTTTCAGCAGCGGGTGGTCACTGTGACAGGTCTGGATCAGTACGCGCCCCGTTTTTTCACCTCTTCCTGCTCGTCCGCTGACCTGAAGTACCGTCTGCACTAGTTGCTCGGGGGCCCGGAAATCAACGCTGAACAGGCCACCATCGGCGTTTACGACAATCACAAGTGTGACGTTGGGGAAATCATGGCCTTTGGCCAGCATCTGGGTACCGACCAGTATGCATGGAGCGCCAGAGTTCACGCGCTCCAGGATCTTGTGGATGCTGTCCTTACGTTGGGTGCTGTCGCGGTCGACCCGGACCACGGGGGTGCCGGGGAAGGTGTCGGCCAGAATGTCTTCTGTTCTTTCTGTGCCTTGGCCAACCGGCTTGAATGCGTCACTTTGGCATTCCGGGCAATGGTCTCGTGCCGCCATCTGGAAGTCGCAGTGATGACAGCGCATGGCTCGGTCTTTGCGGTGGTAGGTCAGCTTTGAGTCGCACCTGGGGCACTCCATGGTGTGGCCGCAGTCAAAACACATCATCACGGGAGCAAAGCCGCGTCGATTCACAAATACCAGAACCTGCTCTCCATTCTCGATCGTCCTCCTGATTGCCTCAATGGCTGGTCGCGAGAGGCCGCCTTCCAGCGGGCGGCTGCGAATATCCAGCAGGCTGATTTCGGGAGGGCGGGCATTGCCGGCTCGTTCTTCGAGCCGAACCAGCGAGTACTTTCCCTGTTTTGCGTTCTGATAGGACTCCAGAGAGGGGGTGGCTGAGCCTAAAATGATGGGGCAGTCATTGAGGTGTGCGCGGTAGACCGCCAGGTCCCGCGCCGAATATCGAAAGCCTTCTCCCTGTTTGTACGAGCTGTCGTGCTCTTCGTCGACGATGATGGTTTTCAGGCAAGTAAATGGCAGTAGTACGGATGAGCGGGTCCCGATGAGTATCACGGGTTCGCCGTTGCGCACTCGCAGCCAGGTCGCGAGCCGCTCGCCGTCATTGAGCGCGGAATGCCAGAGTACAACCCTGTTTCCAAAATATCTCCGGAAGCGGGAGACTGTTTGTGGGGTGAGGTTGATTTCAGGGATCAGGACCAGCGCTTGCTTGTCATCGGGTAATTGGCGTTTCAGCTGGTGGAGATAGAGCTCCGTTTTGCCGCTTCCCGTGATGCCATAAAGGAGTGTTGAGCTGAACCCTTCCTGTAGTGTGGGAAGTTGAGCTGCTGCGTCGAGCTGAACTGGTGAGAGTTCAGGGCCTGGAAGGGGGGGGGGCTTATTTATTTCGACGGCTTCGAGTGCGTCAGTAGTGGATTCGGTCACCAGTCCTCTGTTGAGCAGTGAATCGAGTTGCGTCCGCGTAAAGCCGGCCTCCGTGATGTCCCGGGTAGAGGCCCCTTCCTCTTTCGAGGACAGCCAGTCGTACAGGGCTTTCTGTTTGTGGGCATTTGCTGGCAGCGGATTGGTGCTGGCTTGCGCTTGCCACCACTGTTGTTTTTTTTCATGGGCCGGGCGGCCTTTTCGGAGTGCTGGAGGAAGTGCGGTAAACAGGCACTCCCCAGTAGGATGCTGGTAATAAGTACTGGCCCATTTGAGGAGATTCAGAGTTTCGGAGGGAAGTGCTGACCATTCCTCCAGCGTTGAGAGTATGGGTTTGAGGGCGATCCCCGGTGTGGGGGATGACTCTGTATCCACTACCAGGCCGATGGCTTGTTGGCGGCCGAACGGGATTCGCACTCGTTGCCCCGGATGGAGCTTGAGGCCATCCGGGATGGTGTAGTCAAAGAGCCGGCGAAGGGGGCGGTTAACTGCGATGCGGGCCGTTTTCAGCACAAGACGTTCCAATGTTGGGGGTGAATCACGGTATTTGCTTATCCTGTGGTCGCCGCTCCAGGGCCTCGGCTCCGCGGGTCACTGTGGCTCATGGGCTTGTGATGCTTGCCTGCCACTGAAATAGCAAGTAAGATTCGCGGTCTGATTTCGGCAGGGCATGATTGTGCCCCGTCTTATTAATGGATTCAAACATGCGGTGCCTGACACTTCAGCTGAAGCATCAGTTGCGTGATCTGGTAGCGGCATGACCCAACGAGGTTCGCCATGAAAGAAGGTATTCATCCCAAGTACGAAGACATCACCGCTACCTGTTCCTGCGGTAATGTGATCAAGACCCGTTCAACCGTGGGCCACGATCTGCAGCTGGACGTGTGCTCCCAGTGCCACCCGTTCTACACCGGCAAGCAGAAGGTCATGGACACAGGTGGTCGTATCGATCGCTTCAACAAGCGTTTCGGTGGCCGGATTGGTGGCAAGAAAGACTGATAAGTCTTTCCGAAACCGGAAAAGCGCCGTCAGGCGCTTTTTTTGTGTCTGGGCGATATGGGAAGGCGGAGCGTCTGTGTACGCAATTTGCCTTATTGACTGTTCGAAAAATGTTCGATTGCCACTTGTCGTTTCAGGTCTGGCGCGCCATAATGGCGCGCTCCGTTGGGCGGAGCGTCCAGCGGTTTTAACCTTTAAACGTGAAAAACGGAACAGTGGCAATGTCTCAAGATCTGAAAGAAGCAGCCCTTGAATATCACGCCAAGCCGCGGCCTGGTAAGGTGAGCGTCGAGATTACCAAGCCGACTCTGACCTCCCGCGATCTTTCGCTGGCGTATAGCCCCGGGGTTGCCGAGCCGGTCCGCGAGATCGCAAAGGACCCGGAGAATGCATACAAATACACCGCCAAGGGTAACCTGGTGGCTGTGATCTCTGATGGTTCTGCGATTCTTGGTCTGGGCAACCTGGGTCCGCTGGCGAGTAAGCCGGTAATGGAAGGCAAGGGCGTACTGTTCAAGCGCTTTGCTGGAATCGATGTTTTCGATATCGAGGTTGATTCCGAAAGCCCGCAGGCGTTTATTGAGACGGTCGAGCGTATTGCCGATACCTTTGGTGGTATCAACCTCGAGGACATCAAGGCACCTGAGTGCTTCGAGATTGAGCGAGCTCTGATCGAAAAGTGTAACGTGCCGGTTTTCCATGATGACCAGCATGGTACAGCGATTGTTACTGCAGCAGGCATGATCAATGCCCTCGAGTTGCAGGGCAAGAAGATTGAAGAAGCAAAAGTGGTGTGCCTCGGTGCGGGTGCTGCTGCTGTTGCGTGCATGAAGCTGCTGATCAGTTGCGGTATTCGCTCTGAGAACATCTTCATGCTTGACCGTAAGGGTGTGATCCACTCTGGTCGTGAGGATCTGAATCAGTACAAGGCAATGTTCGCCAACGATACTGACAAGCGTACTCTGGACGATGCCATTGATGGTGCAGATGTTTTCGTTGGCCTGTCTGGTCCCGATCTGCTGAGTGCCGATCAGCTCAAGAAAATGGCCCCGAATCCTATCGTATTCGCATGTTCCAACCCGGATCCTGAAATCAGTCCCGAGGTTGCTCTTGAGGTTCGTGATGATCTCATCATGGCTACCGGTCGGTCTGATTACCCGAACCAGGTGAACAATGTTCTGGGCTTCCCTTTCATTTTCCGTGGAGCGCTTGACGTTCGCGCCAGTGCGATCAACGAGGAAATGAAGGTTGCCGCGGTTCACGCTATTCGTGAGCTGGCAAAAGAGCCTGTTCCTCAGGAAATCTGTGAAGCATACGGGGTAGAGCGCTTCGAATTTGGCAAGGAATACATCATTCCGAAGCCGATGGACGTTCGTCTTTTGGAGGTAGTGCCTGCAGCGGTCGCTCGTGCAGCGGTTGATTCAGGTGTTGCTCGCGATCCGTATCCGGCGCACTATCCGCTCAAGTCCATGGATGACATTATCTGAGGTCGTTCTGGCGTAATAAAAAAACCGGCGGTGATCCCGCCGGTTTTTTTATGCCTTGTTGGTTTAGAAGATCTGCCTGGATAGGTCTTCACCTGCGCCATTTCCAGTGCCCTGATTGTCATCCTCAGGAGCGAGAGCTGGTGGCGCGTCCTCTTCTTTGAATATCTCGAAAACGGCTTCTTCGCCAGGCCTTGCGCGTTTGCCCGTTTCGGGGTTGATGCGAATGTTAACGATGCCGTTAGGGCGCGGCATGAAAGCTGGCGGAGTTCCGTCGAGCGCGACTCGCATATAGTCAATCCAGATGGGCAGAGCGGTGCTGGCTCCAAATTCCCTGCGGCCCAGAGGGGCTGGTTGGTCGAAGCCTACCCAGGTTGTGGTTGCAATCTCGTGATTGTAGCCGGCAAACCAGGTATCTTTTTGCTCGTTAGTTGTTCCGGTTTTTCCGGCGATGTCATCCCGGCCAAGTGCCAGTGCTCGCCGCCCTGTTCCTCGCCGTATCACGTCTCTCATCATTGAGTGCAGGATATAGACGGAGCGCTTGTCTGCGAGTCGACGCATGACTCGCGTTTCAGGTTTGGTTGCATCGTTGTCGCTTTTTGCGGCGTCGTCTGAATATTCCGGCGAGCGATCGGTGAAGTCGATGTCTGTCGTGGCGGTAACCTTGTTTTCGATGTTGTCACAGTCCTGATCGCACAGAATGGTTCTGGGAGCTTCGTAGAGCACTTCTCCGTGAACATCCTGGATGCTTTTGATCAGATAAGGTTGCACGTCGTAGCCGCCATTGGCGATGACAGCAAGTCCCCGTGCCAGTTCCATGGGGGTGAGCTGGCCGCTGCCAAGTGACAGAGAGAGGTTGCTGGGCATGTTCTCTGTCGGGATCTTGAGTTGTTTAAGGTAGTCCAGGGTGTTCTGGATGCCGAGGTCTCTCAGCAATCGTATGGAAACAATATTTCTGGAGCGGTAAAGCGCTTCCCGAAGTCGTGTCGGGCCATAAAACTGACCGGATGAATTCTGTGGGCGCCAGGCTGTTTCGAGTTCTTCGTCATCGAAAACGATCGGGGCATCGTTGTAAATGGTTGCAGGTGTTTTCCCGTTCTCAAGGGCTGACAGATAAAGGAAGGGTTTGAAGGTTGAGCCTGGCTGTCGGCGAGCCTGAATCGCCCGGTTGTATTTGCTTTGTCTGAAGCTATAGCCGCCGGTCAGAGCTTCGATGGCCCCAGTATCAGCCTTAATAGAAATAAGGGCGCCTTCCACTCTGGGCACTTGTGCCAACCTGGCGTTGGGCTTTGCATTGGCCCTGGGCTCGGTGTTTGGCTTCTGATCGATGTGTACGTACACCACATCGCCGGTGCTAAGTATGTCTGAGGGCTTGTCGGGTTCAGGACCTGTAAGGTTGTCCGTTTTATAACGCCGGGCCCAGGTCATGCTTTCAAATGGCATGATGGTCTCGCCAACATTTCTCGTAAATACGGTAGCGAGTTGTTGCTTGTCGTCGACGCCTGTCACGATTGCGGGCACCAGAGTCTCCACTCTCGGGTAATTGAGTATCAGGTCGGAGAGTTCGTTATTGCCAAGTTGGGTCTTGTCCAGGTGTCCAATAGGGCCCCGGAATCCGTGGCGGCGGTCGTAGGCTTCCAGACCCTCTCGAAGTACATCCGTTGCCGTTTGTTGTTTCACGCTGTTGACTGTGAGGGTAACGGTATACCCGTCTGTATAGGCGGCCTCGCCAAAGCGTTCGACCATTTCGGATCGGGCCATCTCGGCTACGTAATCGGCATCCACTTCGGCATCCGTCGCGTTGTAGGTCGCAGTAATGGGGGCTGTAACGGCCAGGTCGTGTGCGTCCGGTGTTATGTAGCCCAGGTCTCGCATCCGGCCAAGTATCCAGTTGCGGCGGATCATGGCTCTTTCCGGGTTTGCCAGCGGGTTGTAGGCTGAGGGTGCTTTTGGAAGACCGGCCAGCATCGCCATCTGGGCAAGGCTCAGCTCATTGACGGGTTTGTCGTAGTAAACCTGCGAAGCTGCGGCAATACCATAGGCGCGGTTGCCCAGGTAAATCTTGTTCAGATAGAGCTCGAGTATCCGGTTTTTGTCCAGTTCACGCTCGATCTGAAGTGCCAGAAGTATCTCATTGAACTTGCGAATAAAGGTCCGGTCGCGTGACAAAAAGTAATTTTTTGCAACCTGCATAGTGATGGTGCTGCCGCCGGACTGGATCGAGCCGGTGGACACGAGTTGGATGGCAGCCCGCGCCAGGCCTTTGATGTCGACTCCGAAGTGCTCATAAAAACGTGCGTCTTCCGCAGCCATAAAGGCTTGTAACTGAATTGTTGGGATCTGTTCTATTGTGATAGGTGCCCTTCTCTTTTCACCGAATTCTGCTATTAATTTGCTGTCTTCGCTATATACCCGCAGCGGTGTCTGCAGTTTGATGTCGAGAAGTTGTTCGACAGGTGGAAGCCCGGGGCGAAGGTATAGATAAAAGCCGGCAGTGACGATAACTGAGATGCTCAGTCCGGTAAGGAATAGCCAGGCTAAAAGGCGAGATGTGCGCAACAAATGGGACATTTTTTTCTGACAACTGTTGGATATAGGTCTATCATTTGAGAAATTGCTTTAGGAAGGAAGAATCGCTTCTCTGTTGCAAAGCCTCTCAATAAAACGAAGAAATGGCATTGTAGACGGAAAACAGAAGAAATTCTCTTAAATTAAAAACACATAAGTAACGTAACCGGGTGCATCTAACCAGGTATAGGGTGAGCGCGTGTTCGGATTGTTTGGGAAGAAATCCAGTGCTGTGTTGGGCGTGGACATCAGCTCCAGCTCGGTCAAGCTGCTGGAACTGTCGAAGCAGGGTGGCCGTTTCAAGGTCGAGAGCTACGCAGTTGAGCCGTTGCCGGCGAATGCTGTTGTCGAGAAAAATATCACGGATGTTGAGGCGGTTGGTGAGGTCCTCAAACGCGTAGCATCCAAATCCCGCACAAGCGTCAAGCAGGTGGCCGTTGCTGTGTCGGGATCGGCTGTTATCACGAAACAGATTGAGATGGATGGCGGCCTCAACGAATTTGAAATGGAAGACCAGATCGCCTTGGAGGCTGATCAGTACATTCCATATCCGTTAGATGAGGTTGCGATCGATTTTGAAGTTCAGGGTCCCTCAGAAACAAACCCCGATCAGGTTGATGTCCTTCTTGCGGCATGTCGCAAAGAAAACGTCGATATTCGCGAAGACGCGTTGGAGATTGCTTCTTTGTCTGCAAAGGTCGTGGATGTTGAGGCCTATGCTCTGGAACGAGCCTACACCTTGATCGAGCCTCAGCTTGAATCCCAGGGTGAAGAGCTCGTTGTGGCGATTGTCGATGTCGGTGCGACCATGACGACTCTGAGCGTTCTCGCTGAAGGTAAGACGGTTTACACCCGGGAACAGATTTTTGGTGGTAAACAGCTGACCGAGGAAATTCAGCGACGTTATGGTTTGTCGCTGGAGGAAGCGGGGCTTGCCAAAAAACAGGGTGGCCTACCAGACGATTACGAGTCCGAGGTCCTGACACCATTCCGTGAGGCCGTGGTCCAGCAGGTTGCACGGGCACTCCAGTTCTTCTTCGGTGCCAGCCAGTACAACGCAGTCGATTACGTCGTTCTGGCTGGGGGAACAGCCTCGATTCAGGGGTTGACTGAGATGGTCGAGGAAAAGACCGGGACTCCCACGGTGGTAGCAAATCCGTTTGCAGATATGGCGGTCGGCTCGCGGGTAAACGCATCTGCCCTTGGTAATGATGCTCCTTCGCTGATGATCGCTTGTGGCCTGGCGATGAGGAGCTTTGACTGATGGCAAATATCAACCTCAGACCCTGGCGCGAAGAGCTCAGGGCAGAGAAACAGAAACAGTTTGTGGTGATGATCCTCGGTGCAGCGATCGTGGCGGCCGGGCTTGTGTTCCTCTGGAAAACGGATATGGACAGCCGGATCGCTTACCAGGAATCCCGCAACGCCTACATTGAAACAGCAACCAAAAAACTTGATCAGCAGATCCGAGAAATTCAGGCGCTCAAGAAGAAGCGGGATGAGCTGCTTGCGCGGATGGAGGTTATTCAGGACCTTCAGGGCAAGCGTCCTGTCATCGTGCGTGTATTCGATGAGCTGGTCAGGACCTTGCCCGATGGCCTGTTCTACACTGACCTTAAGAGGCAGGGCGATACCGTTAGCATCGTCGGTATGGCCGAGTCGAATAGCCGGATTTCCGGGTTGATGAGACAGTTCGAGGAGTCGGATTGGTTTGCTGATCCGAACCTGTCGAATGTGTCGGCGGCAGACAAGCAGCGGGCTGGATACAGTCAGTTCAACATGTCTGTTAAGCAGAAAACACCTGAGCCCGAAGGGGAGGATAAATAATGAGCCTCGCGGACTCTCTGAAAAGTCTCAATGAATTTGATATCAACGACCTAGACGTTAATAACGCTGGTATCTGGCCTCTTCCGGTCAAGATTATTGTGGCTCTGATCGTCTTTGGCCTCATCGCCGGCGGCGGTTACTGGTTCTTCATCAAGGATCAGTACATGCAGCTTGATCGCGTTGAGAAAGTTGAACTGGATCTTCGAAAAAAATACGAAGCAAAGGCCTACCAGGTAGCCAATCTGGAAGTGTTCAAAGCCCAGATGGCTGAGATGGAGGAAACGTTTGGTGCTTTGGTGCGGCAGCTTCCCAGCGAGACTGAGGTTCCTGGGCTTCTTGAAGATATTACCAACACAGCGCTGGGCAGTGGCCTGGCTCTGAAGCAAGTGAAGTTGCAGGCGGAGCAGCGCCGTGATTTTTACGCTGAGTTGCCCATCAATATTCAGGTTTCAGG
Source organism: Marinobacter nitratireducens (assembly GCF_000708045.1). GTDB lineage: Bacteria > Pseudomonadota > Gammaproteobacteria > Pseudomonadales > Oleiphilaceae > Marinobacter > Marinobacter nitratireducens. The sequence goes on along the minus strand of NZ_ANIE01000010.1, from coordinate 64,424 downwards.
TTCCTATCACGAGCTTGCATCATTTGTGAGCAGCGTTGCGGCCCTTCCCAGGATTGTTACGCTTCACGACCTTACTATCAAACCAACTGGCGGAGACGGAGAGCGACTGGATATGCAGGTTTTGGCTCGTACATACCGCTACCGGGCTGGAGAATGAGCATGGAAGGAAAACATGCGGTTAAAGCCTGGTTCGGTGTCTGTCTGGTGACGTTTCTTACGGCCTGTTCCCAAGGCGGAGGCTTTGCGGATCTGGATAAGTTCATGGCAGACACTCGGGCCAAACCAAGAGGCCACGTTGAGCCGCTGCCGGAATTCAAAGCATACGAGGCATTTAGCTACTCTGCCGCGGATCGACGAGCACCTTTTGAGCCGCCGATTGATGTTCAACTGACGATGGTCGATAACGAGCCAGTCAGTGACGTGGAGCCGAATCTGGATCGGCCTCGTGAGGTCCTTGAGAATTTTGATCTCAAGTCGCTGAATATGGTCGGCACTCTCCAGAGGGTTGAAGGAGGCCTGTTCGCCCTGATCAAGGATAGTACTGGTGGAATTCACCGGGTCCGTGCCGGAAACTACATGGGGCAAAACTATGGCCGAATCGTCGGAATCAGTGAAACCCGGATCGAATTGATTGAGATCGTTCCAAATGGCCGGGGTGGATGGGTTGAGCGTCCTCGCTCCCTGACACTGGATGAGGAAGCTGGCTAAGGAGCGGCAGTGATGATTGAAAGAAACATGCATGAACAAAAAAGTTTGGGGTCGAGGCTAGCGATGTTCAGAAAACTCAATGTATACGTCGGCGCAGTTGCTTTGGGATTGTTGTCCGGCCTGGCCCAGGCGGTCACGCTGGAAGACGTGTCATTCTCGTCGCTACCAGGGGAGCGCCTGGAGGTGACCTTGAAGTTTGATGGTGCCCCGCCGGAGCCGACGGGATATACCATTGAGAAGCCCGCTCGTATTGCTGTCGATCTCAAAGATACGACAAGCGGTCTTGAGAGCCGCAGCATCCCTCTCGGCTCTGGTAATGCTCAGAGCATGACGGTAGTTGAAACCAAGGATCGTACCCGTCTGATCTTCAACCTGGTTGAGTTGGTACCCTACGATACGTCGCGGGCAAACAACTCACTGGTTATGACGATTGGTAGCGAGGGCGTCGCCGGCGGCAGTGGCGCAATGTCGACATCGGCAGAGCCTGCGACTACCCGGGCTGTTTCAGCTCCGAACACCCTCGCGGGTGTTGATTTCCGCCGGGGAAAAGATGGCGAGGGCAGGGTTGTTGTTGATCTGGGTAGCGCTGCAGCAGCGGTTGACCTCTCCGAGTTGGGTGGCAAAATCCGGCTGACCATGCCAGACCTGGCAGTGCCGGATAACCTCAGGCGCCGTCTGGATGTCACCGACTTTGCCACTCCTGTCACACGCATCGACACCTTTGTTGAAGGTGGCGACGCAATCGTCGAGATCCGACCGCAGGGTAATTACGATTATATTGCTTACCAGTCAGGTAGCGAGTTTACCGTGAGTGTTGAGGAGCTGACCGAGCAGGAAGCCGAGGCTCGCAGGGAAGAGAAGTTCCCATACTCTGGCGAAAAGCTGTCTCTGAACTTCCAGGACATCGAAGTACGCTCTGTCCTCCAGTTGATTGCAGACTTCACCGGTCTGAATCTGGTAGCCAGTGATACGGTCGGCGGTAGCATTACCTTGCGGCTTCAGAACGTACCCTGGGATCAGGCTCTGGACCTGATCCTCAAAACCAAGGGCCTGGATAAGCGTCAAATTGGTAACGTACTTCTTGTTGCACCGGCGGATGAGATTGCCGCGCGTGAGAAACTGGAGTTGGAGACAACCAAGCAGATCGCGGAGCTCGCTCCCGTTCGCCTCGACATTATTCAGGTCAACTACGCCAAGGCTGGTGACATTGTAGCGCTGATCAAAGCTGACGCAGAGCTGATTTCCGAGCGCGGCTTTGTCTCGTCGGATGTTCGTACCAACACAATCAGTGTTCGCGAAACTTCCGACAAGTTAGAAGAAATCCGTAGGCTGGTGTCTACCTGGGATGTGCCCGTCCGCCAGGTGTCCATCGAAGCGCGGATTGTGCGGGCACAAACCAACGTCGCGGAGGATTTGGGTATTCGCTGGGGTGGCGCTGCCTATGACGTCAGTGGTGATAACGTCTTCGCCATTGGCGGTTCTCAGGAGTCTGTTGAAGAAGCCAGGCAAGCCGCGGCTGGTAATAACAACACCATCACCTTCCCGGGGGCCCTGGCTGTTGATCTGGGTGTGACTGGCGAGGGCGCCTCCTCGTTTGCCATTGGCTGGGGAAGCGATGACTTCCTCGTTGATCTCGAATTGTCGGCTCTGGAGAGTGATGGCCAGGCGGAAGTTGTCTCCCAGCCTCGAGTTGTCACTGCTGACCGTCAGACTGCATCCATCAAGTCGGGTGAGGAGATTCCTTATCAGGAAGCATCCTCCAGCGGTGCCACGTCAGTGTCCTTCAAGGAAGCCGTACTGTCCCTGGAGGTGACTCCTCAGATCACGCCGGACGACAAGATCATCATGGATCTGGTTGTGAATCAGGACTCTCGTGGTGAAGTGACCGCAGGTATACCGTCCATCAACACCAACGAGGTGACCACTCAGGTGCTGGTAGGAAATGGGGAGACGGTTGTTCTGGGCGGTATTTTCCAGTCCGAACTGGCGACGCAAACCACCAAAACCCCGTTCCTTGGTGATATTCCTTACCTTGGCCGTCTGTTCAAGCGCACGGAACACATTGATGAGCGCAGTGAACTGCTGATTTTCATCACCCCGAAAATCGTCAAGAGTGATCTGATCCAGTAACAGTCGCTGGGTAACAAGAAGCCGCCGCGTAAAACCGGCGGCTTTTTTTATGATATTCTCACCCGCCTGAGAAATTGTGAGCGGAAATTATGCCCTTGCCCAAACGCGTTGTTCTGGTAGGCCCGATGGGGGCCGGAAAAAGTACGATCGGTCGAATGCTTGCCAAGGAGTTGGGCTACCGGTTTCTGGATTCTGATCGCATCATTGAAGACCGTTGTGGTGCAAATATCCCCTGGATCTTCGATGTTGAGGGGGAAGAGGGGTTTCGTCAGCGAGAAACCGCTATGCTGGATGAGTTGTCTCTGGAGGAGCGCACCGTACTGGCAACCGGCGGCGGTGCCGTTATGAAGCCTGAGAACCATTCGTTGTTAAAGAAAGACGCCGTGGTGATTTACCTCAAGACGTCTCTTGAGCAACAAGTGGAACGAACCCGGAAGGACCGGAACCGGCCGCTGCTGCAAAACGATGATCCGGTTGGTGTTTTGACGAGATTGTTCAAGATTCGGGATCCTCTGTACAAAAAGTTGGCGGACATCGTCATGCACACAGATCGCAAGAGCCCGAGGCTGGTGGTTCGTCAGCTCGTTAACAAGATTAACCCAAGGACCCCCAGGCAACGGCGGCAAATGCGAAAGGAAGGACGGAGTCATGTCTAAGATACGCCACGAGCTAACCGTTGATCTCGGCGATCGTAGTTATCCGATTATTATTGGGCAGGGGATGCTTGGCAGCTATGACCTGTCACCGTATGTCGCCGGTTCTCAGGTTATGATTGTGACCAACGAGACGGTCGCGCCTCTGTATCTTGAACAGGCGGTTTCATGTTTTCCGGGAAAAACTGTTGATTCAGTGGTGTTGCCGGATGGTGAGCGATACAAAGACTGGGAGACGCTCAATCTCATTTTTGATGCGTTGTTGGAGAAGCGGCATACCCGGAAAACGACGCTAGTGGCGCTGGGTGGTGGCGTTGTCGGTGATATGACGGGGTTTGCCGCTTCCTGTTACCAGCGGGGTGTCCCGTTCATTCAGATCCCGACAACATTGCTTTCCCAGGTCGATTCCTCTGTGGGCGGAAAAACCGGTATAAATCATCCGCTTGGGAAAAACATGATCGGAGCGTTTCATCAGCCCGAGGCGGTCCTTATTGATACGGATAGCCTGTTGACGCTCCCTTCCCGAGAAGTGTCTGCGGGGCTTGCCGAGGTCATCAAGTACGGCCTGATACGCGATACCGAGTTCCTTGGCTGGCTGGAGGAGAGTGTCGATGACCTTGTTGCCAGAAAGCCAGGAGCTCTCGCTGAGGCGATTTTCCGCTCTTGCCTCTGTAAGGCTGAGGTGGTGGCTCTCGACGAGCGGGAGGGAGGGATTCGAGCCATTCTGAATCTCGGGCATACCTTCGGGCATGCTATCGAAACCTTCGCAGGTTATGGCAACTGGTTGCATGGTGAGGCCGTAGGAGCTGGCATGGTTATGGCGGCTGACCTCTCCGTTCGTGAGGGGATGATTGCGGCAGAGAAATTGCAACAGGTCAGAGTGTTGATCGGTCGGGCTGGTTTGCCTGAGGCGCCTCCGATTGGAATGGGCGCCGATGATTTCCTTAACCTCATGGCGGTTGACAAGAAAAATGTCGACGGCAGGCTGAGGCTGGTACTGCTCAAGTCTCTGGGTAATGCTATCGTTACCGACAAAGCTGATCCAGAAAACCTGGACAAGACCCTGACGTCTTTTTGTCGGCTGCAATGAGCAGATAGCCTTTGCCGATATGATAAACAATGGTAAGTGCGTGTGACGGATGAGCCCCTGAACAGTCTGGATAGCGGCGGCTTGTTTCCCAGGCTGCAGCAGCGTTACGGATTGCGTTCAAATCCGCTGGAAATGGAAGCGCCGTTTTTTCCGGATGCCATGCGCCAGCATGCACTCGAATCTTTGCGTCACCTTTGCGGTTTTGGCGACCTGGCTCTTCTTCTGACAGGTGCACCCGGAGCCGGTAAAACCCGTTTGCTTGCTGAGCTGGTCCGGAGTGAGTCGTCCCGACTGGATTTTCATCGCGTTCCGTCTGCTGCGCTGACCAGCGCGCAGGCACTTGCCCGGTATTTGGGTTCTCTTGCCCGCACCGCTATTGGGGAGCCTGCCAGTGCGCGGGATGCCGTCTATCGTTTCTTTCGCTGGACCGAGGCTCAGGCGCGGAAAGGGCGGCGCCAAGTTCTTTTGATTGACGACGGGGATCGTGCACCTGCTGAGGTCCTGCGCTTGATACTCGCCGCGTTTCTTGCGGCTGAAAAAGGCTCTGCCGCTGTTCCTGTTTTTTCTGGAACAGACGAGCTCGTAAAGGCCTTAGGGGGTGACGAGAGTTCAGCGAATGTTCACCAGATACATCTGCCGCCTTTAACCGAGAAAGACGTTTTTGCATTCCTTGAGCCAAGGGTCCATCAGGCTGGAGGGAAGGCAAGCCAGTTGTTGAGTGCCGGAAAACTTTCCCGTATCCGTGACCTGGGGCAGGGCACATTTTCGGGGGTGAAGCGCGTTACGCCGAGCGTCTGGCTCGATATGGTTCCCAGGCATGCCGGTGCGAAAGTATCGACCCCGTTATCGCTGTTGTCGAAAAGCAAGTGGCCTGTGGCTGCGCTTGTCCTTTTGGGGCTCTCGTGGATGTTTGTGGCCAGGCAATATGACAGCTCCATGGCCAACGAAGGTAGGGCTGTTGTTGTCAGCGAGCCCGTACGTAAAAGCGTGACGGTGGGGCCGGAAGCCATATCTGAAGCGGTTGCTAATCACGACGAGGTGCTTGAGGTCCGGTCTGAGGCGGACGTTATCGCCGCTGCGCCTGATGAGAGCGGGGCTCTTGATGTTGAGTCCAAAGAGCTCACTCTTACAGAGCCAGAGCCAGAGCCAGAGCCAGAGCCAGAGCCAGAGCCAGAGCCAGAGCCAGAGCCAGAGCCAGAGCCAGCTGAGGAGGTTCTGCAGTTCTCCCCGGCGGTGCCTGACAGGTTCCAGCCTGTTGCACAAATCCGGGGCGATAACCGATGGACAATTCAGGTCATTGCCGGAAAGCTCGAAAACACAGCCGTCAATGTTCTTGAACGCTATCCTGAGTTGGCTGGCCTTGTGTATACAAGGGGCGAGCGTAAAGGTGAGGACTGGTTTATGGTACTCTATGGCTCGTTCCCAACCAAGGCCGCTGCTGCTGAGGCGGTCTCGGGGTTGCCCGATAAAATCAGGGAGCGGGGAGTGTGGGTTCGCTCTACCGCAGGGCTGTGATTTTCCCAAATTTTGAAATAAGTTGTTGTTCTATAAGTTTTTGGCCGCTTATTTGCGTGCTTAGCCTGCCAAAGTAATACCGCTTCGATTTGAGTACGTATTTCTACGTGTGTAAAATAGCCAGCCCCCATTTTCAGTGTCAGAGGGTGCTGGGTCGGCTTGAGGCCGGATAACCCTCTGATTGAAAAGCATTTCTACGCGAGAGAACGCTTATGATGACAGGTTTGTATCATCCCGACGAGTTCAGGGACAACTGTGGATTCGGTCTGATTGCCCACATGAAGGGCGAGGCCAGCCACAAATTGTTGCAAACTGCCATCGAGTCGCTGACCTGCATGACCCACCGAGGTGGTATCGCTGCAGACGGAAAGACCGGCGATGGTTGTGGCCTGCTGATTCAGAGCCCGGATGCCTTTTTGCGAAAGGCCGCGAAGGCAGCATTCGGCAAGGAGCCCGGAGAACTGTTTGCTGTTGGCCAGGTTTTCCTGAACCCGGATGAAAACAAGGCGGCGGCCGGTCGGGCTGCTATTGAGAAACGCCTGACCGATGAAGGTCTGGAAATCTTGGGCTGGCGTGAAGTCCCGGTAGACGACAGCTGCCTGGGGCCCATGGCACTCGACTGCCTGCCGCGTATCGAGCAGGTTTTCGTTGTTCCTGCCGGCAAGGCCGAAAAAGAATTTGCGATCAGTCTGTTCGTAGGCCGACGTCACGCTGAGCGTGATATGGCGGACGATTCCGAGTTCTATATCTGTAGTCTGTCTCACCGCACACTGGCCTATAAGGGTCTGATGATGCCGGCCGACCTTGCGAATTTCTACAAGGATCTGGGTGACCCCGATCTGCAGACGGCTATTTGCGTGTTCCACCAGCGCTTTTCCACCAACACGATGCCCCGCTGGCCCCTGGCGCAGCCGTTCCGCTACCTCGCGCACAACGGTGAGATTAACACCATCGATGGTAACCGGAACTGGGCGATTGCCCGGGCGGCCAAGTTTAGCTCACCGGATCTGCCAGACCTGCAAACCTTGCAGCCGCTGGTGAACCTCACCGGTTCCGACTCTTCAAGCATGGATAACATGCTGGAAATTCTGCTGGCTGGCGGTGTTGATCTGTTCCGTGCGGTGCGGATGATGATTCCGCCTGCGTGGCAGAACGTGGACAGCATGGATTCCGAACTGCGTGCCTTCTACGAGTACAACTCCATGCACATGGAGCCGTGGGATGGCCCGGCCGGGCTGGTAATGTCCGACGGCCGCTATGCGGTCTGCATGCTTGATCGAAACGGTCTGCGTCCGGCTCGCTGGGTTATTACCAAGGATGATTTCATCACGCTGGCATCCGAGATCGGCACCTATGGCTATGAGCCTGATGATGTGGTTGCCAAGGGCCGTGTCGGGCCCGGTCAGATGCTGGCGATCGATACCGAGTCCGGTGAAGTGCTGCACACCAAGGACGTGGATCAACGCTTGAAGTCGTCCCAGCCATACAAGCGCTGGTTGCGTGAAAACGCCCTCAGGGTTGAAACCACGCTCAATCAGGATACCCCGGAATTCAAGCTGATGGATTCTGAGGAGCTGCTGGTGCACCAGAAGATGTTCATGGTGTCCTTTGAAGAGCGGGACCAAGTGTTGCGTCCCCTGGCCGAAAACGGCCAGGAAGCTGTTGGTTCCATGGGGGACGATACACCGATGGCCGTTCTGTCCAGCAGGGTCCGGCACGTTGCGGACTACTTCCGCCAGAAATTCGCCCAGGTGACAAACCCAGCGATTGATCCGCTTCGTGAGTCGATCGTTATGTCCCTGGAGACCTGTCTGGGGGCCGAGCGCAACGTCTTTGAAGAGACCGCTGAACATGCAGACCGGATTATCCTGACTACGCCGGTACTGTCGCCTGCGAAATTCCTTCGCATCGCAAACAACGAGCGCCCCGGATTTGAAGTCGCCCGTATCAGCATGAGCTATCGTCCGGAAGAGGGGCTGGAACAGGCAGTTCGCCGTGTTTGTGCCGAGGCTGAACAGGCGGTTCGGGACAACAAGGTTCTGTTGATCCTCACCGATAAGGATCTCAAGGAAGGCGAACTGCCGGTCAATGCCATGATGGCCACCGGTGCTGTGCACCATCATCTGGTTGCGGTCGGTCTGCGTTGTGACTCCAACATCATTGTCGAAACCGGCTGGGCCCGTGACCCGCACCACTTCGCGGTCCTGTTTGGTTTTGGTGCTACCGCAGTGTATCCGTACCTTGCCTATCAGGTGCTCAATGACCTGATTCGTACTGGCGAAGTGTTGATGGATCCGATTGAAGCGAAGAACAACTATCGCAAGGGTATCAACAAGGGGCTGCTCAAGATTCTCTCCAAGATGGGCATCTCGACCATCACGTCTTACCGTGGTGCTCAGCTGTTTGAGGCTATTGGTCTGGCAGACGAAGTGGCGGATCTGTGCTTCAAGGGTGTGCCGTGTCGCATCCAGGGCGCTGATTTCTATGACTTCCAGCAGGACCAGGAGCAGCTCGCGAACGTTGCCTGGAAACCGCGTAAGCCGATCAGTCAGGGTGGTCTGCTGAAGTATGTGCATGGGCAGGAATACCATGCATTCAACCCGGATGTTGTTGGCAAGCTTCAGGATGCCGTGATCTCCGGCGACTATGGGCATTATCAGGAGTACGCCGGGCTGGTAAACGAGCGGCCGGTGGCGACTCTGCGTGACCTGATCGGGTTCCGTAAAGACATTACGCCGATTGATATCTCTGAAGTTGAGCCGGTGGAGAATATTTTCCCGCGCTTTGACTCCGCCGCAATGTCTCTCGGCGCGCTGTCCCCTGAGGCTCACGAAGCACTGGCTGTTGCCATGAATACCCTCGGCGGTCGTTCAAACTCCGGTGAGGGCGGCGAAGATGCCGCGCGCTACGGCACGAACAAACGCTCCAAGATCAAGCAGGTGGCTTCTGGCCGTTTCGGCGTGACCGCGGAATACCTGCGCAGCGCTGATGTCATGCAGATCAAGGTTGCACAGGGTGCCAAGCCGGGTGAGGGCGGCCAGCTGCCCGGCGGTAAGGTTAATGATCTGATTGCACGCCTGCGGTACTCGGTGCCGGGTGTGACGCTGATCTCGCCGCCACCGCACCACGACATCTACTCCATCGAGGATCTGGCCCAGCTGATTTTCGATCTGAAGCAGGTGAATCCAAAGGCACTGGTTTCTGTAAAACTGGTTTCTGAGCCGGGCGTTGGCACTATCGCTGCGGGTGTGGCCAAGGCCTATGCCGATCTGATCACGGTTTCCGGCTATGACGGCGGCACGGCAGCCAGCCCGCTGACGTCAATCCGCTACGCTGGCTCCCCCTGGGAGCTTGGGCTGACGGAAACCCAGCAGGCGCTTCGGGCTAACGACCTGCGTGGCAAGATTCGTCTGCAGACAGACGGTGGTATCAAAACCGGTCTGGATGTGGTCAAGGGGGCGATCCTCGGCGCGGAAAGCTTCGGCTTCGGCACCACGCCTATGGTGGCGCTGGGTTGTAAATACCTGCGTATCTGTCACCTGAACAACTGTGCAACCGGTGTCGCGACCCAGAACGACCATCTGCGTGAGGAGCACTTCAAGGGCACCGTCGAAATGGCGATGAACTTCTTCCGCTTTGTGGCGGAGGAAACCCGCGAATGGATGGCCCGTCTGGGTGTGCGCTCCATGGAAGAGCTGGTTGGTCGTGTCGATTTGCTGGAACGTCTTCCTGGCGATACCGAGCGTCAGAAGAAGCTGGATCTCACTCGGTTGTTGTCTAATGACCACATTCCGGCCGACAAGCCTCAAACCTGCCAGGTCGAGCGCAACCACCCGTTTGATCAGGGAACCCTGGCTGAACAGATGGTGAAGGATACCGCGGCGGCGATTGCCGAGAAGAGTGGTGGCGCCTGGACCTACAAGGTCACGAACTGTGACCGCTCCATTGGTGCCCGCTTGTCCGGTGAAATTGCTGCCAAGCACGGCAATCAGGGAATGTCCGACGCCCCGATTACCCTTGATCTCACCGGCACTGCCGGGCAGAGCTTTGGTGTCTGGAACGTCTCCGGCCTGAACCTGGTGCTCGAAGGCGATGCCAACGACTACGTGGGCAAAGGGATGACCGGTGGCAAACTGGTCGTTAAGCCGCCCCGTGGCAGCTCCTTCAAGACCAACGAGACGTCCATTGTCGGTAACACCTGCCTGTACGGTGCCACCGGCGGCAAACTGTTTGCCGCGGGAACCGCGGGTGAGCGTTTCGCGGTCCGCAACTCCGGTGCCCACGCTGTTGTCGAGGGCGCTGGCGATCACTGCTGTGAGTACATGACCGGTGGTCTGGTGACTGTTCTCGGTAACACCGGGCACAACTTTGGTGCCGGTATGACGGGTGGTTTCGCCTACGTCATGGATTTGCACAACACCTTCGTGGACAAGTACAACCACGAGTTGGTGGAGATCCAGCGGATTTCCAGTGAGGACATGGAATCCTACCGTAACCACCTGCGTGGTGTGATTCGCGAGCATATCTCCGAAACCGGCAGTGAGTGGGCTGAGCACATTCTTGAGAATTTCGACGATTACATCGGCCGTTTCTGGCTGGTTAAACCCAAGGCTGCCAATCTCCGTAGCCTGCTGGCCAGTACCCGGGCGCGTCCTGAATAACAAGCCGGGTGAACAGGGTTCGGAGTGGGTGCGCCAAGGCGGCCCACTCCTGTCGAAATTGAGCTGATGAGAGCATCATGATGAAAGAACGACTGAGTAACGACTTCCAGTTTGTCGAAGTTGGACGAATCGATCCGAAGAAGGTACCGGCCAACAAGCGAAAGAAAGAATTTGGTGAGATCTACCATCCGTTTACAGCGGATAACGCCGGTTCCCAGGCACACCGTTGTCTGGCCTGCGGTAACCCCTACTGCGAGTGGAAGTGCCCGGTTCACAATTACATTCCGAACTGGCTGAAACTGGTGTCAGAGGGCAATGTGATGAAGGCGGTCGAGCTGTGCCACCAGACCAACTCACTGCCCGAGGTTTGTGGCCGCGTATGCCCCCAGGATCGCCTGTGCGAGGGTGCCTGTACCCTGAATGATGGCTACGGTGCGGTCACCATCGGTTCGGTTGAGAAGTACATCACCGATACCGCCTTCGCGCTCGGCTGGAAGCCGGATATGTCTGCCGTAAGATGGACGGACAAAAAAGTTGCGGTGATCGGTGCTGGCCCTGCGGGTCTTGGTTGTGCCGATATTCTCGTGCGCAATGGCGTTAAGCCGGTTGTGTTTGACCGCTACCCGGAGATTGGTGGTCTGCTGACTTTCGGCATCCCCGAGTTCAAGCTTGAGAAATCCGTTATGTCACGCCGTCGCCAAGTGTTCGAAGAGATGGGCGTGGAGTTCCGTCTTTCCACCGAGGTGGGCTCAGACGTCATGCTGCAGGACATCATTGACGAGTACGATGCGGTGTTCATGGGCATGGGAACCTATACCTACATGAAGGGCGGTTTCCCGGGTGAAAACCTGCCAGGGGTATACGACGCTCTGCCGTTCCTGATTTCCAACGTGAACCGTCGTCTCGGCTTTGAGAAAGACGAGGCGGACTTTATCGATATGAAGGGACAGCGCGTTGTGGTTCTTGGCGGTGGTGACACTGCAATGGACTGTAACCGTACCTCCATTCGCCAGCAGGCAGAGAGTGTCACCTGTGCCTATCGCCGGGATGAGGCCAATATGCCGGGTTCACGTCGGGAAGTGGCTAATGCCAAGGAAGAGGGTGTCAAGTTCCTGTTCAACCGTCAGCCGATCGCCATCATCGGCGAAGATCGCGTTGAGGGCGTTAAGGTGGTTTCTACCCAACTGGGTGAGCCCGATGAAAATGGCCGCCGTCGTCCGGAAGTGGTTGCGGGCAGTGAGGAAGTCATCCCGGCAGACGCAGTTCTGGTCGCCTTCGGCTTCCGTCCGAGTCCGGCGGACTGGTTCGACGAGCTCAAGGTTAATACCGACGATTCAGGCCGTGTGACCGCGCCGGAAGAAGCGGAATACGCGTTCCAGACCAGCAACCCGAAAATTTTTGCCGGTGGCGATATGGTCCGCGGCTCTGATCTGGTCGTAACGGCCATCTGGGAGGGCCGCCAGGCTGCCGAAGGCATCCTGGACTACCTGGATATCTGATCCCGGGCTTGATCCCGATCAGAAGGGCGGCTTCCTAAGGGTATGCCGCCCTTTTTTATTGTCACAAACGGGGTATCATTGCTCCCCAATTGTAGATCACCATTCACCGACTGAGATCGTTGGAATCCCTATGACCGAGTTGAAGAACGACCGCTTCCTGCGCGCCCTGATGCGCCAGCCCGTTGACCGCACCCCGGTATGGATGATGCGCCAGGCTGGCCGCTACCTCCCGGAATATCGGGCCACACGGGCCAAGGCCGGCGACTTCCTCAGTCTGTGCAAGAACACGCCGCTGGCGTGTGAGGTGACCCTTCAGCCGCTGGAGCGTTTCCCGCTTGATGCCGCGATCCTGTTCTCCGATATCTTGACCATTCCGGATGCCCTCGGGCTGGGCCTCTACTTTGAGACCGGTGAAGGACCGAAGTTCAAGAACGTGATTCGCTCTGCCGCCGACGTGGCCGCGCTGCCCAAGATGAACGCGGAAACGGACCTGGATTACGTGATGAACGCCGTGTCCACCATTCGTCGTGAGCTTAATGGCCGCGTGCCACTGATCGGTTTCTCCGGTAGCCCCTGGACACTGGCCACCTACATGATCGAAGGTGGATCCTCAAAAGACTTCCGTGAAGCCAAGAAGCTGATGTACGGGCAACCTGAGGTTATGCATCAGCTGCTTGATCATCTCGCAGATTCGGTCATTGATTACTTGAATGGTCAGATCAAGGCCGGTGCGCAGGCGGTTCAGATCTTCGATACCTGGGGTGGTGTGCTCAGTAGCTGGGCATACGAAGAGTTCTCGCTGCGCTATATGAAGAAAATTGTCGCTGGCTTGATCCGGGAGCATGACGGCCAGACCATCCCGGTTATCCTGTTCACCAAGAACGGCGGCCAGTGGTTGGAAGCAATCGCCGATTCCGGCGCCGATGCCGTCGGCCTGGACTGGACCACCGATATCGGCAATGCCCGCGCGAGGGTCGGCGATCGGGTAGCCCTTCAGGGCAATATGGACCCGGCAATGCTGTATGCGCCGAAAGAGCGTATTCGTGACGAAGTGGCTGACATCCTGCGTCGCTTCGGTAACGGAACCGGGCATATCTTTAACCTCGGACATGGTATTACGCCGGACGTGGATCCGGAGCATGCGCGGGCGTTTATTGAGGCTGTGGTGGAGTTGAGTCCCGCTTATCACCAGTGAGTTCTGGTGGATGTTGTATCCTGTCAGGTCTATAGTCACGTTAAACAAGACCGGTAAACAGGAGTAACCACTTGACCGCCAAGTCGTCTGAAAAGCGTCGATTTCATCGCATCGAGTTCGATGCACCATGCGAGCTGCACTGTCTCGACCGCGTGTGGACCACGGAAGTGCTCGATATCTCGTTGAAAGGCGTTCTGGTTAAGCGTCCGGAAGGCTGGGATGTGCCATTAAAGCAGCCCAGTGAGGTGATTATTCATCTTAACGATCACGAGGTGGCGATTGTTATGGCGGTGGAGTTACGCCACATTGAGGAGCATCGGTTGGGGTTCAAATGCCAGTACATTGATCTGGAGAGTGCGACCCATCTCAAGCGTCTTGTTGAACTGAATCTTGGGGATCAAGCGTTACTAGAGCGTGAATTTGCGCATTTGATTGATTGAGCGGGCAGGCCCCCTAACTGTTTCGTAGGTGATGCTGGCTGAGTTCACTTCCAAAAACCGCTACAAGCACATCCATGTGCGCTTGTTTACGGCCATCCCTGGCCTTCAACATTTTTGGAAGTGAACTCAGCCAGCATCACCGTAAACTCGAATGAACGCGGCCTTATAGATCCTCAAGAGCCGTAAGAGCCTCACTCAGCTTTGTCACAGGAATCACTTTCATCCCCTCAATCGCCTTTCGTGGCGCGTTAGCCTTCGGAACGAGAGCCCGGGTAAAACCATGCTTTGCGGCTTCGTAAATCCTTTCCTGCCCACTGGGTACCGGCCGAATTTCTCCGGACAGTCCAACCTCGCCGAAGATCACCAGGTCCTGCGGTAGTGCCCGATCCCTGAATGACGATACGATTGAGGCCAGGAGGGCAAGGTCGGCACTTGTCTCGGCAACCTTCACGCCGCCAACCACGTTCACAAAGACATCCTGATCCGCCACATGCATGCCACCATGACGGTGCAGCACCGCCAAAAGCATCGCAAGACGGTTCTGATCCAGGCCAACGGCTACCCGGCGCGGATAGCTACCCTGGGCCATGTCCACCAAGGCCTGGATTTCCACGAGCATCGGGCGAGTGCCTTCCCAGACCACCATAACCACACTGCCTGGGGCGGCTTCTTCGCCCCGGTTAAGGAAAATGGCACTGGGGTTTTTAACTTCCTTCAGCCCTTGCTCCACCATGGCGAAAACGCCGAGTTCATTCACGGCACCGAAGCGGTTCTTAATCCCTCGGAGGGTCCGGTATCGGCTATCGCTGGACCCTTCCAGCAGGATCGAGCAGTCGATCATATGCTCCAGTACCTTCGGGCCTGCAAGGCTGCCATCTTTGGTGACGTGGCCGACCAGGAACAGGATGGTGCCTGTCTGCTTGGCGAAGCGGGTGAGAAATGCAGCACTCTCGCGGACCTGGGAAACTGAGCCCGGGGCAGATTCAATATCCGACACATGCATGACCTGAATACTGTCGACCACCAGGATTCTCGGCCTCTCTGATTCCGCCACCTGCATGACACGTTCAACACTGGTTTCGGAAAGCATCTTCAGGTCTCTCGTGGGTAAACCCAGGCGTTTGGCCCGCATGGCGACTTGTTGCAGAGATTCCTCACCGGTCACATAAAGAGCTGGAGTGCTGGCGGCGAGGTGGCACACAGCTTGAAGCAATAGCGTACTCTTGCCCGCACCAGGGTGCCCCCCCATCAGGACGGCTGATCCCTCCACCAGACCTCCGCCAAGAACCCGGTCAAACTCCTGCATGCCGGTACTGATTCGCGGCTGTTCGGCCAGGCTGACGTCGTCCAGGCTCTGCACCTCGGCCAGGCTGCCTGCGAAGCCCTCAAATCGGGCACCACGGGCGCCTTTGGCGTTGCCGCTGATGCCGCGCACCTCGCTGACGGTGTTCCACGCCTGGCAGGCTGTACATTGCCCCTGCCATTTGGAGTAATCAGCACCGCATTCGGTACAAACAAACGCCGTTTTTGCTTTTGCCATAGGGATAAGACATGTCCGGGTGGAGGGGAAAGAAGGGCCAGCCTTACGACCGGGCTGGCCCTGTCCGGCTTACGCCAGTTTCTTGTACTTCATGCGCTGCGGCACCATAGCGGAGTCGCCTTTGCGCTTCTTGTGGTCTTCATCGTATTCGCTGAAGTTGCCTTCGAAGTACACGACGTCGCCATCATCCTCGAACGCCAGAATGTGGGTTGCGACCCGGTCAAGGAACCAGCGGTCGTGCGAAATCACCAGTGCAGCACCCGGGAAGTTCAGCAAGGCTTCTTCCAGGGCTCGCAGGGTTTCCACGTCGAGGTCGTTGGTTGGTTCGTCCAGCAGCAGAACGTTGCCGCCTTCTTTGAGAAGCTTGGCCAGATGCAAGCGGTTGCGTTCACCACCGGACAGGTCGCCAACGCGTTTCTGCTGGTCTGTGCCCTTGAAGTTGAAGCGGCCGACGTAGGCGCGAGATGGCGTCTCGTAGTTACCCACCTTGATGATATCCTGGCCGTCGCTCAGCTCTTCCCAGACGGTCTTGCTGCCGTCAAGGTCGCGCATTTGGTCAACGTAGGCCAGCTCAACGGTTTCACCGACGGTGATGGTGCCGGAGTCCGGCTGGTCCTTGCCGGCGATCATGCGGAACAGGGTAGATTTACCGGCACCGTTACCACCGATAATGCCGACGATGGCCCCCTGGGGAACGCGGAAGGATACGTCCTCGTACAGCAGGCGGTCGTCAAAGGACTTGCTGATGCCATCCACTTCGATGACCTTGTCGCCGAGGCGCGGTCCGGGCGGAATGTACAGCTCATTGGTTTCGTTCCGTTTCTGGAAGTCCTGGGAACTCATTTCCTCAAAGCGGGCGAGACGAGCCTTGCTCTTGGACTGGCGGCCCTTGGCGTTGGATCGTACCCATTCCAGCTCGTGCTTGACGGCTTTCTGGTGGGCGGCTTCCTGCTTGGCCTCCATCTCCAGGCGCTTTTCCTTGTTCTCCAGCCACTGACTGTAGTTGCCTTCGAACGGAATGCCCTGGCCACGGTCCAGTTCGAGGATCCAGCCGGCGACGTTGTCCAGGAAGTACCGGTCGTGGGTGATGGCAACCACGGTGCCAGTATAGTCGTGAAGGAAGCGCTCGAGCCAAGCGACGGACTCTGCGTCAAGGTGGTTGGTCGGCTCGTCGAGCAGCAGCATGTCCGGGCCGGAGAGCAGCAGGCGGCACAGGGCAACGCGGCGGCGCTCACCACCGGACAGGTTTTTGACCATCTGATCCCAGGCCGGGAGGCGGAGAGCATCGGCGGCCACTTCCATCTTGCGTTCGATGTCATGGCCATCGGTCGCCTGGATGTAGGCTTCCAGTTCACCCTGTTTCTTGGCCAATGCGTCGAAGTCGGCGTCGGGTTCGGCGTAAGCGGCGTACACCTTGTCCAGTTCGGCCAGGGCATCGTGGACGCCAGAGACGGCTTCGTCAACAACTTCCTTGACGGTTTTGGCGTCGTCCAGTTCGGGCTCCTGAGGCAGGTAGCCGACGTTGATGCCCGGCTGGGGCCGCGCTTCACCGATGTAATCCTGATCAACTCCCGCCATAATGCGCAGGAGGGTGGATTTACCTGAACCGTTCAGGCCGAGTACGCCGATCTTGGCGCCCGGGAAGAAGCTCAGGGAAATGTCCTTGAGGATTTCGCGTTTGGGCGGAACCACTTTGCCCACGCGGTTCATACTGTATACATACTGAGCCATAACTGGCGGCGTCCTCTGTTGTATTCGGAGGTAAAAAAGGGAACTCTTGGATTAGCCCCGTAAGGTAGCGAAACCAGCAGGCTATAGCAATTGAGCAGAAACCGGGATATGCCATATGGCGGTTTCTCCTGAGGCTCGTGGGGCGGTTTAGAGGATGATTTTTCACCCATTTGTGGGATAGAATAGCGGCCCAATTTTTCAGGGAGCCTGTGGTGACGTCCAGGGCTCTCCGGGCCAGCCAAGCACACAGGGGCACCGTATCCATGTTTAATCGTGAAATGAAAATCGCCGGCTTTGACGACGAACTCTGGAACGCCATGCAGGCGGAAGAGAAGCGCCAGGAAGCTCATATCGAGCTGATCGCTTCCGAGAACTACACCAGCCCGCGGGTTATGGAGGCACAGGGCAGCGTGCTGACCAACAAGTACGCCGAAGGTTATCCGGGTAAGCGTTACTACGGTGGTTGTGAGTTCGTGGATATCGCTGAGGAGCTGGCGATCGAGCGGGCTAAAGAGCTGTTTGGCGCGGCTTACGCCAACGTGCAGCCGCATTCGGGCTCGCAGGCAAACTCCGCGGTGTTCATGGCGTTGGTCAAGCCGGGTGACACCGTTCTTGGCATGAGCCTGGCCCACGGTGGTCACCTGACCCACGGCGCCAGCGTCAACTTCTCTGGCAAGATCTATAACGCCGTGCAGTATGGCCTGAACCCGGAAACTGGCCTGATCGACTACGATGAGGTGGAAGCACTGGCGGTTGAGCACAAGCCGAAGATGATTATTGCCGGTTTTTCCGCGTACTCCCAGGAGCTGGATTTTGCCCGTTTCCGCGAGATTGCCGATAAAGTGGGTGCTTACCTGTTTGTCGACATGGCCCACGTTGCCGGCCTGGTAGCCGCTGGCGTGTACCCGGACCCTGTTCCTCACGCTCATGTTGTTGCCACCACCACCCACAAGACCCTGCGCGGTCCCCGTGGCGGCCTGATCCTGGCATGTGACGATGAAGGCATTCAGAAGAAACTGAACTCCGCCGTATTCCCGGGCGGCCAGGGTGGCCCTCTGATGCATGTGATAGCGGCCAAGGCTGTATGCTTCAAGGAAGCCATGAGCGACGAATTCAAGGCCTACCAGAAGCAGGTGGTGAAGAACGCCGCTGCCATGGCTGAGGTGTTTGTGGCTCGCGGATACGACGTGGTTTCGGGCGGCACCAAGAACCATCTGTTCCTGGTTAGTCTTATCAAGCAGGATATCACGGGTAAGGATGCGGACGCCGCGCTTGGGCGTGCCCACATTACCGTCAACAAGAATGCCGTTCCGAACGATCCCAGATCCCCGTTCGTGACCTCCGGACTGCGTATTGGCACACCGGCGATCACCACTCGTGGATTCGGTGAGTCGGAAAGCCGTGATCTGGCGGGCTGGATCTGCGATATCCTCGACAACCTCGAAGACGATGCCATCAATGATCGTGTCCGTGAGCAGGTTGCGGCCCTGTGTGCCCGGTTCCCGGTATACGGTTAATCGCCTCGTAAGTCCCGTTGGCGAGGTCTGCGATCGTGCATCCCTCGCCAACTCTCTCCGGAGTCATTGACTATGCATTGTCCTTTCTGTGGTGAAGCAGATACCAAGGTGATCGATTCCCGGCTGGTTGCCGAGGGCGATCAGGTGCGTCGCCGCAGGGAGTGTCTGTCCTGTCACGAACGCTTTACCACGTTCGAGAGTGCTGAGCTGGTCATGCCTCGGGTGGTCAAGCAGGATGGCACGCGCCAGCCGTTTGATGAGGAAAAGCTGCGCTCCGGAATCATGAAGGCGCTGGAAAAGCGCCCGGTCAGCATTGAGGAAATCGATGCGGCGTTGAACCGGATCAAATATCGGCTGCGGGCAACCGGCGAGCGTGAAATCAAATCCATGCAGCTCGGAGAGGAAGTGATGACGGAACTGCGACAGCTCGACAAAGTCGCCTACGTGCGGTTTGCGTCGGTGTATCGCAGTTTTCAGGACATCAACGAGTTCAAGGAAGAAATCGAGCGACTTTCCGCCAACAGCGGTGAAAATGCTGTTGATGTTGCCAAGGCGCTGGCTGATAACCATTCATCGAAAGGAAAGTCATGATCACGGTCCGCGATCGGGCCATGATGGCGCGGGCGATTCAGCTTGCCTGGCGCGGCCAGTATTCAACACATCCGAATCCCAGGGTGGGGTGCGTGATCGCCCGTGGCGGAACCATCGTCGGAGAGGGTTGGCACGAGCGCGCCGGTGAGGCGCATGCGGAAGTTCGAGCGCTGAGTCAGGCGGGCCAGGATGCACGGGGCGCAACAGCCTATGTCACGCTTGAGCCGTGCAGTCACTTCGGCCGAACGCCGCCCTGTGCGAGAGCCCTGATCGACGCGGGAGTCACCCATGTTTTCGCTGCGACCACGGACCCCAACCCCTCGGTGTCCGGACGTGGTCTGGCCATGCTTCGTGATGCAGGTATCAAGGTCACCGAGGGGCTTCTGTCCGATGAAGCCGGGCAGTTGAATCCCGGTTTCATGAAACGCATGAAAACCGGCCGCCCCTGGGTTCGCCTGAAAATGGCGGCCAGCCTGGATGGACGTACCGCCATGGCTTCCGGTGAAAGTCAGTGGATAACCGGTGCCGATTCAAGGCGTGATGTGCAGCGGCTTCGGGCCATGAGTGATGCAATTCTGACCGGCGTTGGTACGGTGCTGGCTGACGACCCTTCGTTGACGGTTCGCCGGGAAGAGCTCGGAGATATCGGGGAATCTACCGAACCGTCCCGACAGCCCCTGCGGGTCATTGCAGACCGGGATGCCCGCACACCGACCGGGTCGAAGATTCTTCGGGGCGGCAACGTCCAGGTTTTTTGTGCGTCTTCAACCCTGGCGACTGCACCGGCGCAGGATCTGGCTGCTCTTGGGATCAGTCTGACCGGTGTGGCGTGGAAGGATAATGGCATCGATGTCGCAGAATTGCTCGATGCCCTTGGCGAACTCGGCATCAACGAGCTGTTGGTGGAAGCGGGGCCGACCCTGGCTGGAACGTTTATTAGCGAAGGCCTGGTTGACGAACTCTGGCTCTACCAGGCCCCGGTATTTCTCGGTAGCACCGGTCGACCGACGGCAAACCTGCCACTGGAAAGCATGGCAGATAAGGTACAATGGAAGGTGCTGGATCGACGTCAGGTGGGTGAGGATCAGAGGCTGATCCTGGCACGCCGGTAATCATTAAATTCACGGCCTGCCCTCATTGACTCCAGCAGGCACGCCGAAAGGTTCATATCCGTATGGCACTGAACACCGTAGAAGACATCATTGAAGATATCCGTCAGGGCAAAATGGTTATCCTGATGGACGACGAAGATCGCGAAAACGAAGGCGATCTCGTGATGGCCGCCGAGCATTGCACGGCGGAAGCGATCAATTTCATGGCCCGGTTCGGGCGCGGCCTGATCTGCATGCCGATGACACGTGATCGCTGTGCCCAGCTCGGCTTGCCGCTGATGGTGCAACAGAATGCCTCCGGATTCGGTACCAAGTTTACCTTGTCCATCGAAGCGAAGGAGGGAGTGACTACCGGCATCTCCGCAGCGGATCGGGCGCGGACCGTTCAGGCAGCAGTTGCCCGCAATGCCAAGGCGTCCGACCTCGTTCAGCCTGGTCATATTTTCCCGCTGATGTCTGATCCGGGCGGTGTGCTCAGCCGTGCAGGGCACACCGAGGCGTCGTGTGACCTGGCCGCACTGGCTGGCTGTGAACCCGCTGGCGTGATTTGTGAGGTCATGAACGATGATGGCTCCATGGCGCGAAGAGAGGATCTTGAACGTTTTGCCGAGGAGCACGATCTCAAGATTGGCACCATTGCTGACCTGATCCACTATCGCACGATGAATGAGCGGACTGTTGAGTGCGTGGAAGAGAACGAGCTGGATACGGAATACGGCGTGTTCAAGCTCCGCACCTATCGCGACAACATTCAGGGCGCAACGCACCTGGCGATGATCAAGGGAGATATCCGGCCGGAGGAGCCCGCGTTTGTGAGGGTTCATATTACCGATACCCTGCGTGACCTTTTGGGGGCTCGCCGTAAGGATTCCCGCAGCTGGCCGTTGCATCATGCGCTTGAGAAGGTGGCCGAGGAAGGCGCTGGCGTCGTTGTCTTGCTTAACAGCGCTGAAGACAGCTACAACCTGGAAGACCGTATTCACGAATTTTTCGATGATGGTCAGGCATCTGCAGGAAAGGGCAGCTCAGGAGTCTATTTCACGGTGGGTACCGGGTCACAGATTCTCCGGGACATCGGCATTGGAAAAATGCGTTTGCTGAGCCCGCCGGTCAAATTCTCTGCCATTTCCGGTTTTGACCTGGAAGTGGTTGAGTATGTTCCCTACACCCCAGAATGATTAACCCGGCCGGGGCATCGTTGCCCCGGCCAGTGAAGGAGCCATGCATGGCAGACATCAAAGTAATTGAAGGTGATTTCACCGAGTGCAGCGGTCGTTACGCGCTGGTTGTGGGCCGTTTTAACGGTTTTGTTGTGGAAAGCCTGGTCGAGGGCGCAGTAGATACCTTGCGCCGTCATGGTATCTCCGAGGACGATATCACGATTATTCGTGTTCCCGGAGCCTATGAGATGCCGCTGGCGGTTAAACGCGTTGCTGAAACCAGCAACTACGACGCCATTATCGCGCTGGGTGCGGTAATCCGTGGAGGTACGCCTCACTTTGAGTATGTGGCAGGTGAAGCGTCGAGTGGTCTGGGTGCGGTCAGTCTGGATACCGACGTGCCGGTTACCTTTGGGGTTCTGACGGTGGATTCCATTGAGCAGGCCATTGAGCGCTCAGGTACTAAGGCTGGCAACAAGGGTGCCGAAGCTGCGGTTACCGCGCTTGAAATGGTTAGCCTGTTCAAGAAGCTGGGTGAGTGATGAGCACAAACGAAGAACAGTCGTCTCAGTCGGGCCGTTCAGGCCAGCCCAAGGCCGGTGATCGACGTCGGGCCCGGGCTTTGGCGATGCAGGGGCTTTACCAGCGCCATTTCAGCAAAAGCCCTATCTCCGACATCGAAGCCGAATTCATGATCGATAATGACATGAGTAAGGTCGATCTTCTGTATTTCCGGGATGTCCTGCGCGGCGTTGAGCGTGAGCAGATTGAGCTGGACAAGATCCTCGAGCCGTTTCTGGATCGTCCCCTTAACGAAGTGGATCCGATCGAGCTTGCCATTGTCCGTCTGGGAGCCTACGAACTGAAGCATCGCCTTGATGTACCCTATAAGGTAGTGATTAACGAGGGTATCGAGATGGCAAAGCGCTTCGGTGGTACCGAAGGTCACAAGTTCGTGAACAGCATTCTGGACAAGCTCAGCCAGAGGCTTAGGCTTGCTGAGACCCGCCCTTCCCGGTAATGGGTGAATTCGAGCTGATACAGCGCTATTTTCGCCCGCTTTCCCATAACCGGGGCTCAGAAGCCCTCGTTCTCGGGATTGGTGACGACTGCGCTGTGCAGCGAATTCCGCAAGGCCGGGACCTTGTTTTTTCCATCGACACCATGGTGGAAGGCGTTCATTTTCCCACCCGCTACGCCCCGGAAAAACTCGCGTGGCGAGCCCTGGCTGCTGCCACAAGTGATCTGGCGGCAATGGGCGCCAACCCCGTATGCTTCACGTTAGCGCTCACTCTTCCTGAGCCCGGCGAGCCCTGGCTTGATGCCTTTGCCAAAGGGCTAGCGACGGCAAGTAAGGCCTTCGGGATTGCCCTTGCGGGTGGTGATACCACCCGCGGAGCCTTGAGTCTGAGTATTCAGGTGCATGGCACCGTGCCCTGCGGCGAAGCGATAACCCGCTCCGGTGCCCAGGGCGGCGACCTCGTGTGTGTCTCGGGCACGCTTGGCGATGCTGCCGGCGCGCTCCGTTATCTGGATTCGGAGATCGGGGGAAGTGACGTTTCAGCACTCCTTGATCGTTATCATCATCCCGTTCCTCGCCTGGAGTTAGGAGAAGCGCTGATCGGGGTTGCCTCGGCGGCCATTGATGTTTCCGATGGTTTGATCGCGGATCTCGGGCACATCCTCGCGTCATCGGACGTCGGGGCGGAAGTGGATGTGTATCGGTTACCTCTGTCATCCGCTCTGAAAAGATTGGCCGGTGAGCGTGCGGTAGAATTCGCGCTGCATGGTGGCGACGATTACGAACTCTGCGTGACCCTACCCCCGGGAAAGTGGGACGAGTTGGACGAATCTGTCCGGAGCGCCCTGACGGTGATTGGTCGCATTGAGGAGCGCGCGGGGCTGCGGGCCAGCGGTACTGGTCAACAGGAGCTTGTCAATCTGTCGGGTTTTGATCATTTTAGGAGCGTCAAATGAGTCACGAACAGGAAATTCCGGAGCCGGATCATCCCGCCGCTATTCTTCCGCCAGGTTTTCTCAGGCATCCGGTCCATTTCCTGGCTTTTGGCTTTGGCAGTGGCGCGATGGCGCGGGCGCCCGGCACTTGGGGTAGTCTGGCGGCCATTCCGGTCTGGTATGCCTTCTCCTGGACACCAGTGCCTGTCTACTGGTTGATCGTCCTGATAGCCTTTCTGGCCGGTATCTGGCTCTGTGGAAAAACAGCGGATGACCTCAAGGTGCATGACCATGGGGGCATTGTCTGGGATGAATTTGTGGGCATGTGGATTGCGCTCGCGCTGATACCGGCAACCATTTACGGAGTATTGATCGCGTTTGCGCTGTTTCGGCTATTCGATGTGGTCAAGCCATGGCCCATCAATTGGCTTGATGCCAGGCTGCCGGGAGGCCTGGGGATCATGTTCGATGATGTGGTGGCCGGATTTATGGCATTAGCATGTTTTTACGGCATTGATCGCTGGATGATGCCGTTAGTGGGGTGAGCCTTTGCCTTCTTCGGAGGCTTGTTGAGTTGAGCAGCATTCTCAATGCAGTTGTGGTTCCTCTGGTAACATTCGTACCACGTTCAGGAAACGCTTGAGGCCGTTTTCAGCTCGCTCTCTGGACGCGAAAGGCCCGCTGTCAAAACCTTCCCGTGTGGTAAAGTACCACTTACTACCAACGCAGAAGAATCGACTGCTTCGAAAAGGCGCAGGGCCTTCTTCACCGTGCCTTCGTTGGATATCCATGATGACTCCTGTGCCCTTTTTTGATTCTCGTTTTCCGGGCGCCGCGTTTGTTGTGCCGACTGGTTTAAAATTAACCAAAACGTCGGCGAATTCAACATTTTTTTACATTTTTACGGTGTGAGTCTCAAATGGGAAGTGATCGGGACCGCTTCACAGGGGCTTGCCGATGCCCGGCGCTCTCGTCAGAATGCAATAAAACTTTGCCAGAGTTTACCGTGTTTTTTTCATTTTAAATCAAGGAGATTAGATGAATATCCGTCAAGCAAGACTTGCTTTCGCCGCACTACTGGCCGTTGGGCTGGCAGCCTGTTCATCGACCATGTCGCGGGTGGAAACCTGGGAGGGGGCACCGGCCTCCGCTGCCGATGCCGCAGTACTGAAGGCTCCGGCGGCAATCAAAGTTGCCGAAGTCAACGGGCGCAGCATGACCAATTACCTGATGGACGACCTGGCGCTGGATTATGCGTTGTTGCCAGGCAGAAACGAGGTTGTGTTCTCCCACAAGACCATCTGGGCCAAGTCCGGTGTGGTGGATAACGGAGAGTCCAAAGTTCACGTCTATGAGAGTGAGCCTCAGGTGGTGACCTTTGATGCGAAGCCTGGGCAGGTGTACGAATTTCAGTTTGCGAAGGCGGAAAACCGCGGCGAGGCGGAAGCGTTGAGTCAGGACTTCTCGGCTTTGATCGTAACCGGGCAGGGCGACGAAGTCGCTGAGTCGACCCTTTGGGAACCTGAACAGGATAGGGAACGCACCCCCATTTCCTCAGCAGCTTCAGCAGGGGATATGGGGCAGTCCGGGAATGCCCTGGACAGGTTGAAGTCTGTCTGGGCTACCGCAACCGACGAAGAGAAAAAGGCCTTCCTGCGCTGGGCTTTTGAATAACGCAGAATGTCAGTGGGGGCCCTTGAGTGGCCCCCAGCTCCCACCTCACAGCCGGAACCGGCTCAAAGCGCCTTTCAGAACTTTCTCCAGCGCAGTCAGTGCCTCTTCTGAGAGTGACTGCGGGGCAAGAACCGGTGTTTCGTCCGACTGATCCCAGGGCTCCAGACTGTGAGCCGCTTCCTCAATGGCCGTCAGGCTGTCCTCAATATCATCAGCCAGCGACTGGCCATCGGCCACAACATCCGGGCAAAGGGTGAAATTGATGGTCAGGTTCCCCTGGTAGCTGACCGCCACGATCACCAGCCCCATACTGTCAAACAGTGGTGCGGTATTGTATTGCTGTACGAGTCTGGCTCCCTGGAGATAAAGCGGTACCTGAGGTCCTGGCACATTGGTAATCGGCATGTTGAAGACCGGCTGATAACGCTGCGCCACCTGAAGCTCCGAGTATAGTCGGGCGGAAAGGGCCAGCATGGTAGATGGTAGCAACTCCGTTAACCGGTCTGCCGCGATGGCCTCCCGGTAGGGTTCGGAAGCAACGGCATTCCAGTGGATCTTCCGGATCCGGCGGGCCGGGTCAGGCTCGTTTGTGGCGAGTTCCAGCAGCATGGCTGACATCTGGTTGCCCGTGGCTCTTCGAAGGCTGTTGGAGCGAACGGAAATGGGGGTCATCGCCACCAGTGAGCGTTCCGTGTCGGCGCCCTGACGAATCATGTATCGTTTAAGTGTTTCCGCGCAGAGGCCGAGCACCACGTCGTTCAGGGTAACGTCTCCCAGTGACGCCTTGACGGACTTGAGTCTGGAGAGTTCGACACTGGCGGATACGATCTCGCGGTTGCCGGTGATCTGACGATTGAACGGGCTATGAGGCGCGGAAAACAGCGGGAACGGAAGCGGCAGTTTTCTCAGTTGTTTGTGGATCAGGCCCCGGGCCGTGGCTTCCGCCGCACTGACCGCAAGTGAGGTGAACTGGAGTGGAGTGCGCAGTATATTGGCACCCGCCTGCAGCACAACCCGCTCCTCCGATGGCTGGGGTTTTGGGGTCCAGGGCTTCGGTGCACTGATCGAGCGTGGCTCCGGCGTATACTCAAGTAGCTTGCCGATAATCTCCTCGCCGCTGAACGCGTCAATGGCCGCATGGTGAAGTTTCACAATGAGAGCGAAGCCTTCGCTGTCGGGGTTGCTCTCGTCGAGCCGAAAACCGTCGACAAAGGTGATGTGCCAGAGTGGACGGTCCCGTTTCAGTGGTTCTTCGAGAATGCGGGAGGCCAGGGCAGTCAACCCTTCCTTACGGCCCTGGTTGCCAAGGTTCACGTAAGCGAGGTGACGTTCGATGCTGAAATTGGGATCGTCGATCCAGTAGGGGCGCCCCAGCCGTAGTGGGATTTCCTTCAGGCGTTGGCGAAAAACCGGCACCACGTGCAGTCGGCTGCGCAAGTACGCAACGAAGGTACTGAAAGGCAGCGGCTCTTTCCGTTCACTGGCATCAAAGAGATAGACGCCACCGATATGCATCGGGGCGGTCTCTGACTCCAGGTACAGAAACGATGCATCCAATTCAGACAGCTGCCGCATCAGTGAACTCCATTCGGCGATAGGTTTTGGGCAGTATAAACGAAGCAGGCTGCAATTCTGTTGACCATTGTGCCCTTGCCGGGTTTTCCCTGAGGCCAGAGCGGTCGGGGAACGCTCAGTGTGCCAGCCAATCTCCTATCTCCGGGTCTGAAGTCAGGTAATCCCAGAACCACATCAGGGCTTTACCCTGATCCTCGGCATGCCGGGCGACAAGCAGAACCACCGGTTGTCTTGGTTCATGGACCTCTTTGACAACCAATGCGCCGGTTTTAAGTTGCTGCCGTATTCGTGGCAGTGGGAGCCATCCAACCCCCAGCCCGGATGCCTGGACTGAAATTTTTTGATCAATGTTGGCGACAGTGAGGGTCTTTTGCCGCCGGAATATTCCGGCATGCCCGGGCGGTAGAGCTCTCGAGGTGTCGGCCGCAACGGCTGCAGGGTACTTTGAGATGTCCGCCTCTGACAGGGCATGTGTGGCCGAGGCAAGGGGGTGGTCCGCCGAGACAACAAACGCGAAGGGTATTTCGCCCAAGGTGTGGGTGATGAAGTTTCCTGAAGGCTTGCTGAAGTGGTCGGCACCAACAATCAGATCGACCCGCCGGCTTTGCAGGGCATCCCAGGCGCCCGCGAACACTTCCTCGATCACCTGGACATCCACCGGGACGCCCAGGGCATAGAACTGCCGAATGGCCGGGAACAGGCAGTTTGCTGGCAGAAGTGAGTTGAAGCCTATTCGCAGACGCGTTTCCCAGCCCTGGGCGACCTGTTTTGTTGTATGAGCCAGGTTTTCGGCGGCTTCCAGTAGAGCGCGCCCTTCCTCAAGCAAATAGCGTCCTGCGGGTGTCAGAGCTGCTCTGTGGCCTGTTCTGTCGAAAATCGCAACACCCAGATCTTCTTCCAGTTTCTGTACGGTGTAACTGACGGCTGAGGGGACCCGAAAGAGTTCGCCGGCAGCGCCGGCAAAACTGCCTTTGCGGTCAATGGCATCAAGCACTTTCAAGGCATCAATGGTGATTGCTGTATGCATGTTCGAATAATCTGAGGTAGTTGGCCAGAATCTCTTGTTTGAGAGGGTAGCAGGGTGGCCGTTATTCTTCCCTTAAATATTCTTGCGGTTCTGATTCATTGAGGTGTTGGTTGCATGGGCCTGTTAATTGATGGGAAGTGGCACGATCAGTGGTACGACACGGATAAAACTGGCGGTAAGTTTGAGCGCGAAGCTGCCAGATTCCGGAACTGGGTCACTGCCGATGGGGCACCGGGACCGACTGGGAAAGGTGGTTTCCGGGCCGAGTCCGGTCGATATCATCTGTATGTCTCCATGGCTTGTCCCTGGGCGCACCGGACGCTGATATTCCGGGCTCTGAAAGGGTTGGAAGCGCATGTGTCAGTGTCCGTGGTGCATCCGGATATGGTCGAGAACGGCTGGGAATTCCGTCCGGGCGATGACCGCCACAGGGATCATTTGCATGATTTCCAGTTTATGCATCAGCTATACACCAGAGCCGCGTCTGACTATTCCGGTCGGGTGACCGTGCCGGTATTGTGGGACCGACAGACGCAGACCATTGTGAGCAATGAATCTGCCGATATCATCCGAATGTTTAACTCCGCGTTCGATGAGATTGACGGTGTCAACTCAGGTCTGGATTGTTACCCGGAACCGCTTCGTGCCGACATTGACGCGGTTAATGATCGCGTGTATCGAGCGGTAAACAACGGTGTGTACAAGGCCGGATTTGCCACGGCTCAGGACAAGTATGAGGAAGCCTACCGGGAACTGTTTTGTGCCCTGGACTGGCTGGAGGAGCGATTGTCGGCTCAGCGATACCTGGTCGGCAGCCAGCCCACAGAAGCGGACTGGCGTCTGTTTACGACGCTGATCCGGTTTGACGCGGTGTATTTCAGCCACTTCAAGTGCAACCGGCAGCGCATTGATGACTATCCGGCGTTATCAGCCTTTCTGCGAGACTTGTACCAGGTCGATGGTGTGGCTGATACCGTCGATATTGGACAAATCAAGCGCCACTACTACGTGAGCCAGCGCACCATCAATCCCACCCAAATTGTCCCGGTTGGGCCAGAACTTGATTTCAGTGCGCCCCATGGCCGCGAGCAGCTTAGCTGACCCGGGCAACCGCGACTTGTGTAAGCAGTTCCAGTGCCTCTTTATGGGGCGACGGTGCGAGGGTGGTCAAGCAATTGGCTGCCTTCTCTGCTTCCTCTTTGGCTCTATTCATGGTGTAGGTCAGGGCGCCTGAGTCTTCTACGATGGACAGAATACGGGGCATGTCGTCCAGTCCCCCTTTGCGAATGGCCTGCCGTATCAGCTGACAGTCTTCGCTGCTGCAGTTCGCCATGGCGTGAATCAGTGGAAGGGTGGTCTTACCCTCGGCCAGATCATCTCCAACGTTTTTGCCCATCGTGTCTGCGTCGCCCCGGTAGTCCAGAACGTCATCGACCAGCTGGAAGGCGAGGCCAAGGTGTTTGCCGTAGTCCCTGAGCGCGGTCTCGTCTCTTCCCTCTGCGCCGGAGAGAAGGGCGCCGGTATGTGAGGCAGCCTCAAACAGCATGGCCGTTTTGTTGTGGATGACCTTCATGTACTGGGCTTCGGTCAGATCCGGGTTTTTGACGTTCATCAGTTGCATCACTTCACCCTCGGCAATGACCGCGGTGGCGTGAGACAGCACATCCATGATTGCCAGGCTTTTCAGTTCGACCATCATTTCAAAGGCCCGGGCATAGAGGAAATCGCCGACCAGAACACTCGGGGCGTTCCCCCACCGGGCGTTGGCCGTGCTCCGGCCGCGTCGCATGTCAGAGGTGTCCACCACGTCATCATGTAGAAGTGTCGCGGTGTGCAGGAATTCGATGACTGCAGCCAGTTTGAGGTGGTCGTCCTTCTGATAACCCAGCGCTTTGCTGGAAAGCAGGACCAGTAGTGGGCGCAGGCGTTTACCGCCGCTCTCTATAATGTACTGGGCTATCTTTTCGACCAGTGGGACGTCCGAAGAAAGCCGCTGGAGAATCAGTTCGTTAACGCGACTGAAGTCGTCGGCCACGGTTTCGTTGATGCGCTGGACAGTCATGCGGCTTCAGGATCCCTTATGCGATGGTGTGATGATGCGCTGCGTTGTTTAGAAAACGGGAGGTCGCGGCAATGCTAGGTATTGCTGCTTACACTGTCAACTTGGTTGGTAATCCTGCTTGTATTGAGTGGCCGTTTTTCGTAGAATCACGCGCCCAACTCATCCCAACCTGCGCTCCCTGCTATAGGGTTGCCAGAGAGCTTCCCTTAGAACCAGGTGGATAAGAGCAGGGATGGGTCAATCGCGGAGAACGTTAATGTACGCAGTTATTGTTAGCGGTGGTAAGCAGCACCGTGTAAAAGAAGGTGAAACCCTGAAGCTGGAGAAGCTGGAAGTTGAAACTGGTGGTAACGTTGAGTTTGATCGCGTTCTGCTGGTTGCTGACGGCGACAAGGTTCAAGTAGGTGCGCCGGTTGTTGAAGGTGCCAAAGTGACAGCGGAAGTGGTTAGCCACGGTCGTCACGACAAGGTGCAGATCATCAAGTTCCGTCGTCGGAAACATCATATGAAGCGTCAGGGCCACCGTCAGTGGTTTACTGAAGTAAAGATCACGGGTATCAAGGGCTGAGGCTCTCGAATTACCCCCTAGATAAGGAGGCTGGTAATGGCTCATAAAAAGGCAGCAGGTAGTACCCGTAACGGTCGCGATTCCGAGTCGAAACGACTTGGTGTAAAGCGCTACGGTGGTGAGACTGTATCTGCAGGTAGCATCATTGTTCGTCAGCGCGGAACCCGCTTCCACGCTGGTAGCAACGTAGGCATTGGCAAGGACCACACCCTTTTCGCAAAAGCGGAAGGTCAGGTGAAGTTCGAGGTCAAAGGCCCGCAGAGCCGCAAGTTTGTAAGCATCGTTCCGGCTGCTTAAGCAGCGGCGATCCGGTTCTTTAGGACCTTGGATAGCGCGAAACTCCTGATATAGTGAGTCAGTCGCGTTATTCGGAGCCCCGCAAAGCTTCCTAGAGGCTGCGGGGCTTTTTAGTTTATGCGCTATGCGCAAAGGGTAAATCATGAAGTTCGTAGACGAAGCCACCATCATTGTCGAAGCCGGTAAAGGCGGTCACGGCTGTCTCAGTTTTCGGCGTGAAAAATACGTTCCCAAGGGCGGTCCCGATGGTGGTGACGGCGGGGATGGTGGTTCCGTGTATCTGGAAGCGGATGAGGGGTTAAATACGCTCATCGATTATCGCTTTCAGCGCAAGCACAAGGCTCAGAATGGTGAGCCGGGTTCTGGGCGGAACTGTACCGGAACCAAGGGGGAAGACCTGGTGATGCCGGTTCCTGTCGGCACGACCGTGGTGGACATGGATACCCATGAAGTTCTTGGGGATCTGACCCGCGTGGGGCAGCGGCTCAAGGTCGCTCAGGGTGGTTTCCATGGGTTGGGGAATACCCGCTTCAAGTCTTCGGTCAACCGGGCGCCCCGGCAGACAACCAAAGGCTCTGAAGGTGAGTTGCGGAACCTTCGGCTTGAGCTCAAAGTGCTCGCTGATGTGGGCTTGTTGGGGATGCCGAATGCCGGTAAATCCACATTTATCCGTTCCGTTTCCGCGGCTCGCCCGAAAGTGGCGGATTACCCGTTCACCACTCTGGTTCCCAACCTTGGTGTTGTGAGCGTTCAGGCGCACCAGAGTTTTGTGATCGCGGATATTCCCGGTTTGATTGAGGGGGCGGCAGAAGGTGCCGGGCTGGGTATCCGGTTTCTGAAGCATCTGGTGCGGACCCGTCTCTTGCTGCATCTGGTGGATGTGGCTCCCTACGATGGCTCTTCGCCCGTCGAGTCTGTGCGGGCGATTGAGCGCGAGCTCGAAAAGTTTAGTGAAACCCTGGCGAATCGTGATCGCTGGCTGGTTCTAAATAAGGTCGATATGGTTGCGGAAGAAGACCGTGAGGCCCATTGTCAGGCAATTGTTGATGAGTTGGGTTGGGAAGGTCCTGTCTTCCATATTTCCGCTCTCAGCGGCGAAGGCACCAAGCCCCTGGTGCAGGCCGTGATGCGGTGGATCGAGGAGTGTGCCGAAGAAGAGGCTCAGAACCCCGAATTTGCCGAGCGTGAGGCGAAGCGTCGTCTTCAGATGGATGAGGAGGCGCGCGCCAGGATTGAGGCCGAACGCCAGGCCCGTCGGGCTGCTCGTCAGGATGACGATGACGACGATGACGATGATGACGGCGTTGAAGTGGAATACGCCCCGTACTAGTTCGAGAGATTTTCATCGCAATGAGTGAACGTGTTCAGTTGCGCCAGGCTCGTCGTTTGGTGGTCAAAATTGGAAGTGCCTTGCTTACCAATGATGGTAAGGGCTTGGATGTGGCCGCCCTGGGGCTTTGGGTCGACCAGATAGCCGCCATGATTGAAGACGGTGTCGAGGTGGTGCTGGTGTCTTCCGGTTCTGTTGCAGAAGGCATGAGTCGATTGGGTTGGACGGCCCGGCCGCAACAGTTGCATGAGCTCCAGGCCGCCGCTGCAGTGGGCCAGATGGGGTTGGTGCAGACCTGGGAGGCTCAGTTCAAGCGTCACGGCATTCATACGGCGCAAATTCTGCTTACCCATGACGATCTGTCGGATCGAAAGCGTTATCTGAACGGTCGTAGTACGCTCCGGGCGTTGCTGGATTTCGGTGTCGTGCCCATCGTTAATGAAAACGACACAGTTGTGACCGACGAAATCCGGTTTGGCGACAACGACACGCTTGGGGCGCTGGTTGCCAACCTGATCGAGGCGGATGGTCTGATTATCCTGACGGATCAGTTGGGGCTGTTCGATAAGGATCCCCGTAAGAACGAGGATGCCAGGCTGGTCACAGAGCGGAAGGCCGGAGATCATGAGCTGGATGCCATGGCCGGTGGTGGCGCAGGCGTTCTCGGGCGTGGTGGTATGCAGACCAAAGTGCGAGCGGCGCGTCTTGCGGCTCGTTCTGGTGCGTTTACAGTCATTGTTGGTGGTCGTATCGAGGGGGTCATGACTCGGCTTCGTCAGGGCGATGTGATTGGTACCCTGTTGTTGCCTGAGCAGGGCCGGGTGGCTGCCCGTAAGCAGTGGTTGGCCAGTCACTTGCAAACCCGGGGGAAGCTCACTCTGGATGAGGGGGCGGTGAAGGTGTTGTGTCTGGGTGGGCGCAGTCTGTTGCCGGTCGGTGTGAAGGGTGTTGTCGGGCAGTTTCGCCGTGGGGAGATGGTTTCCTGTGTCGACGAGACTGGTCGGGAGGTTGCTCGCGGTCTGGTTAACTACGATGCTGATGAGGCCAGGGCTATTGCGGGGCGTTCGAGTGATCGCATTGCGGAAGTGTTGGGCTACATTTCCGATGAAGAGATGGTGCATCGGGACAATCTGGTGATTGTCTAGGTCAATTTCCGGATCTTAATGACCGAGCATAAAAAAACCGGCCATTGGCCGGTTTTTTTATGCTCGTCTGCTGGGATTAGGCGCTTTTAAGTGCCTTGATCTTGGCGGACAGACGGCTCTTATGGCGAGCAACCTTGTTCTTGGCGAAGATGCCTTTGTTAACCATGCTGTCCAGGATCGGCTGAGCCTCCTGGAATGCGGCCTGGGCTTCGTCGTAATTGCCAGACTCGATTTTGGACTGGATCTTCTTCATGTACGTGCGCGCCATAGAACGCAGGCTTGCGTTGTGCTTGCGGTTTTTCTCGTTCTGACGTGCGCGCTTCTTGGCTTGCGGGGAATTTGCCACCGTAAAACTCCTGAAAATCTGAAATACGTTGCTAAATGATTCGTTACATCGCGGGCGCGCCAAAACCAGCGCGTCGAAATAAATGACGCGGAACTATGCCGCTGAAAGCCTGAAATGTCAAGCGCAAAAGCCAGTTTGTCCCCCGTGTGCGAGCGGTGTGTTAAACTCGCCGCTCGCCGATTACGGGGAGGGTTCAGCATGTGCTGCCGTCCCTGATAGGTATCGGTTTTTACCAACAATTACCCAGAGCCCCCATGTCACCGGAACCTGAATCCAGCACCGAGAACAAAACCCTCCCCAAAGCGCCAGGGCTGCTTCGGTCGTCTGGCGTTGTCGGCAGCATGACCATGCTTTCCCGGGTGCTCGGTCTTGTTCGGGATATGGTCATTGCTCGTTATTTCGGTGCCGGTGCCGGTGCCGATGCTTTCTTCGTTGCTTTCAAAATTCCGAACTTTCTTCGCAGGCTGTTTGCAGAAGGGGCCTTCTCGCAGGCCTTTGTGCCTGTTTTGTCGTCCTATCGTGAGCGGCAGTCAGTATCCGACGTGAAACATCTGGTGGATGCGGTGGCGGGCACGCTAGGGATGATTTTGCTGGCGGTCACGCTGCTGGCCGTACTCGGGTCGCCGGTTCTGACGGCGGTGTTCGCCCCGGGTTTTCTGGATGATCAGGCCAAGTTCTCGATGGCGAGTGAGATGCTCAGGATTACCTTTCCGTATCTGCTTCTCATTTCTCTGACAGCATTTGCCGGTGCCATCCTCAACAGCTACGACCGTTTCGCGGTGCCGGCATTTACGCCTGTGCTGTTGAATCTGTCCATGATTGCCGCGGCGGTGTTTTTAACGCCGATCATGGCAGAGCCTGTAATGGCGCTCGCCTGGGGTGTCTTTATTGCCGGTGCCTTGCAGTTGTTCTTTCAATTGCCGTTTCTGATGCGATTGGGGTTGATGCCCCGGCCGCGTATTGATTACCACCATGAAGGTGTCCAGCGAATATTGAAGTTGATGGCGCCCGCACTGTTTGGTGTTTCGGTTAGTCAGATCAACCTTTTGCTGGATACGGTGCTTGCCTCCTTTCTCCAGACCGGAAGCGTGTCCTGGCTTTACTATTCGGACAGGTTGTCGGAACTTCCGCTGGGTGTTTTCGGGATTGCCATCGCAACCGTCATTCTACCCAGCTTGTCCCGTAAACATGCAGCGGCTTCATCGGATCAGTTTGCTGCGACCCTGGACTGGGCGGTGCGCACTGTATTGCTGATCGGTGTACCTGCGGCCCTTGCGCTGGCGCTTCTGGCTGAGCCGTTAATTGCCACGCTGTTCCATTACGGGGAAGTGACGAATCGCGATGTTCTGATGTCCGCTCAGAGTCTGCGGGCCTACTCGGCCGGACTGTTGGCCTTTATGTTGATCAAGGTTCTGGCGCCTGGATTTTTTGCCCGTGAGGACACCCGCACACCGGTAAAAATCGGTGTTATCGCGATGGTGGCCAATATGGTCTTCAACCTGGCGCTGATTGTTCCTCTCGCGCATGCCGGACTGGCGTTGGCAACGTCGCTGTCGGCCTGGCTAAACGGCTTTCTCCTGTGGCGAGGGCTGCGGCGGGAGGGAGCCTGGAGTAGTCAACCTGGCTGGCCAGTGTTTATGCTTCGGCTGCTGCTCGCAAATGCTGTGCTGGCTGGAATTATCCTCTGGTTGAATGGGCCCGTAAGTGAGTGGCTGGCGATGGATGGCTATCGGCGGGCGCTGGATATGACGGTTATGGTTGCTGCCGGCGTGGGGGGATATTTTGCTGCGCTTGTCCTGGTTGGGGTGCGGGTAAGACATTTCCGCCAGAGGTAAGGTATAATCGCGCGTTTTCTCGCCAGCGTTTGTCTTCGCTCTGAGTGGCCGGGTGGCTTCCAGGGCATTGCAATGCTGAAAGCCAAATGGCAATGAAGGTTTGCGCCCCATGCGTCTTATCCGTGGTCTGATCAATCTGAATACGCTGTCTGAGCGGGAGGATTTTCCTTTCGCACAGGGGTGTGTCGCGACCATCGGGAACTTTGATGGCGTCCATATCGGGCACCAGACCATTCTTGAGCAGGTCAAAGAAAAAGCAGCGGCACTGGGTGTGCCCTCGGTTGTCATGGTGTTCGAGCCTCAGCCCCGGGAATTTTTTCAGGGGAACGAGGCCCCCCCAAGACTGATGTCTTTCAGACAGAAGTTTGAAGCGTTAACCGCACTTGGCATCGATCATGTGCTTTGCCTTCACTTTAATGGCCGTTTACGGCGCCTGACCAGCCACGAATTTATTGATACGGTCCTTGTTGAGGGGGTGCGTGTTCGTCATCTGGTTGTCGGCGATGATTTCCGGTTTGGCTGCGACCGGACAGGCGACTTCATGTTGCTTCGGGAGGTGGGGCGCCAGCAAGGATTTACGGTAGAGAATACCCGCACGGTGACGGTTGCCGGAGAGCGGGTCAGCAGTACTCGGGTCCGCGAGCGGCTCACGGTTAATCGCCTGGAGGAGGCCGAGGCACTTCTTGGGCGGCCCTACCGCATCCGTGGCAGGGTGGTGTACGGGCGTCAGCTTGGGCGTGAAATCGGCGCTCCGACCGCGAACATTCTGCTGCAGCGCATGGCGCCTTTACAGGGCGTTTATGTGGTCACCGCGATGCTGGAAGATGGCGAGGTGTATGACGGTGTTGCCAACATCGGGTTGAGACCCACTGTCGATGGCAAGCAACCGGCACTGGAAGTGCACCTGTTTGACTTTGCTGGCACACTTTACGGTCAGCACATAGAAGTCGTGTTTCGGCATGGCCTGCGGGAAGAAATCAAGTTTGACTCCGTCGACGCGCTGAAAGAACAGATTGCCCGGGATTTTGACGACGCCCGGGACTGGATTACTGATAACGGTTCATTAAAAACCACCGCTTGATTGCGATGGTTTTGGCATAGTGATTATTGACCCATACCGACCAAAAGAGTACGCACACAGACCATGAGCGACTATAAGCATACCCTGAATCTGCCGGAAACCGCCTTCCCGATGCGCGGAAACCTGGCCAAGCGCGAGCCTGAGATGCTCAAGCGTTGGCAGGATCTCGATGTCTACGGCAACCTGCGCGAGCAGCGTGAGGGTAGGGACAAGTTCATCCTGCACGATGGACCTCCCTATGCAAATGGCAGCATTCACATTGGTCATGCGGTCAACAAGATCCTGAAGGACATGATCGTCAAGTCCCGCAGCTTCATGGGCTACGATGCCCCCTATGTGCCGGGCTGGGACTGTCATGGTCTGCCAATCGAGCACAAGGTTGAGCAGGAAATCGGCAAGGCTGGCGTCAAAGTGGATTACAAAACTTTCCGTCAGGCTTGCCGCGACTACGCGACCAAGCAGGTTGACGGACAGAAGGCTGACTTTATTCGCCTTGGCGTCATGGGCGAATGGGACAAGCCTTACCTGACGATGGATCCGAAGGTAGAAGCTGGCATCGTTCGTGCTCTGGGCAAGATCGTGGCCAAGGGGCACCTGGTTCGGGGCTACAAACCGGTTTACTGGAGTGTGGTCGGGCAGTCTGCATTGGCAGAGGCCGAGGTTGAGTATCAGGACAAGACCTCCACTCAGATAGATGTGCGCTTTACGTTTGTGGATCAGGCTCGGGTGCTGGACCTGTTTGGTACCGACCAGGGCGAGGGTGACGTTTCTGTTGTGATCTGGACAACTACGCCCTGGACTATTCCGGCCAACCAGGCGGTCTCCCTGGGCGCAGATATGGAATACGCCCTGGTGCAGCTTGACGTGGGACAGGGTCCCGAGCGGATGGTGCTGTCGTCGGAAATGGTTCAGGGCATCATGGCTCGCTGGGGGATTGAGGACTACACGGTTCTGGCTCATGCGGCAGGGTCCGTGTTGGAGAAGCTTGCTCTGCATCACCCCATCTACGACAAGCAGGTTCCGGTGATTCTCGGTGATCATGTGTCTACGGACGCGGGTACCGGCGCCGTCCATACCGCGCCCGATCACGGTATGGAAGACTTTGAGGTGGGCCGGGAATACGGCATTGGCACCATCAACTTGGTGAAGGCCGACGGTACCTACACGGAAGCCGCCGGCGAGTTTGCCGGTGTGCACGTCTACAAAGCCGATGAGCCGGTATGTGCTGCCCTGACCCGGGAAGGCAAGCTGGTTCGCTCCGAGAAGTTTCAGCACAGTTACCCGCACTGCTGGCGTACAAAAACGCCTTTGATTTACCGTGCCACGCCACAGTGGTTCATCAGCATGGACAAGCTCAATCTGCGTGCCGATGCCTTGGAGGCGATCAAGGGCGTCCGCTGGGTGCCCGCCTGGGGGCAGAACCGAATTGAAGCCATGTTTGAGCAGAGCCCGGACTGGTGCATCTCTCGTCAACGTACCTGGGGCGTGCCCATCACGCTGTTTATCCACAAGGATACTCAGGAGTTGCATCCGGACACCCAGGCACTGTTTGAGAAGGTGGCTGCCGCAGTGGAAACCGGTGGCATTGATGCCTGGTATGACCTTGATCAGAACGAACTGCTGGGCGCCGATGCGGATCAGTATGAGAAGGTTCTGGATACCCTGGACGTGTGGTTTGACTCCGGTGTGACCCACGATTCTGTCCTGCGGGTACGCCCGGAACTGGGACAATTCCCCGCTGATCTGTACCTGGAAGGCTCCGACCAGCATCGCGGCTGGTTCCAGTCCTCGCTCAAGACGTCCATCGCCATGAACGGCGTGGCACCTTACCGGCAGGTACTGACGCACGGATTTACCGTGGATGGCTCGGGTCGGAAGATGTCCAAGTCACTGGGTAACGTGATCGCGCCCCAGGAAGTTATGAACGAGCTGGGCGCCGATATCCTGCGTTTGTGGGTCGCTGCAACGGATTACAGCGGAGAAATGACGGTATCCAAAGATATCCTGCGCCAGACGGCCGACGGTTACCGTCGTATCCGGAATACCGCCAGGTTCCTGCTGAGCAACCTGAACGGGTTTGATCCAGATCAGCACCTCGTCGCTCCGGAAGATATGATTGCGCTGGACCGCTGGATGGTCGATCGCGCGCTGCAGTTGCAGGAAGAGTTGCATGAAGATTTTGGCAACTACGCGTTCCTGAGAATTTATCAGAAAGTCTATAACTTCTGTGAAGCTACCCTGGGTGGTTTTTATCTCGACATCATCAAGGATCGCCAGTACACCACACAGGCCGATAGTTTGGCCCGGCGCTCGTGCCAGACTGCGTTGTATCACGTGATTGAGGCACTGGTGCGCTGGATTGCACCGATCCTCAGCTTTACCGCGGACGAAATCTGGCAGCACCTGCCCGGTGAGCGTGGCGACACCGTGTTCTATGAAACCTGGTACGAAGGTCTGACCGAACTGCCTGAAGGCATGGAGCTGGGCCGGGACTACTGGCGAGAGATCTACGGCGTCAAGGAGGCCGTAAACAAGTGCCTGGAAGAGGCTCGGGCTCGTGGTGAAATCAAAGGCTCGCTCAGTGCTGAAGTCACCCTGTACTGCGAAGGCGATCTTGCCGCTGATCTAAAGCATCTGGGTGAAGAGCTACGCTTTGTCCTGATTACTTCCGAGGCAACGGTGAGGCCGGCGTCTGAAGCGGGTGATGCGGAAACGACAGGTTATGAGGGCCTTAGAGTCAAGGTAACACCGGCGACTCATGCCAAATGCGAGCGTTGCTGGCATCATCGCGCAGATGTGGGGCAAAGTGCGGAGCATGACGATCTGTGTGGTCGTTGCGTGACCAATGTGGACGGTGCCGGTGAAGCCCGCACTTTCGCCTGATGGACGCCGCAATGAGTGAATCGACAACCGGAAGCAAACTCAAGTGGCTGTGGCTCGCTGTGCTTGTCGTGGTCATTGACCTGGGTACCAAGGCCATGGCGACGGCCATGTTGACCTACGGAGACCCGGTTCCGGTGATGCCGATGTTCAACCTGACCCTGCTTCACAATACCGGTGCGGCGTTCAGCTTCCTTGCTGAGGCGGCCGGTTGGCAGCGCTGGTTTTTTGTCACTCTGGCCCTGGTCGTGAGTGTGGTGCTGGTTGTCTGGCTAAAGCGGCTCAAGCACCACGAGACCTGGATTGCGATTGCGGTCGCTCTGATTCTTGGCGGTGCCCTTGGCAATGTGTATGACCGCGTCGTGCATGGGTATGTGGTGGATTTCCTGCACTTCTACTGGCAGGACTGGCATTTCCCAGCGTTTAACCTGGCAGATACCGCGATCACCATCGGTGCTGCCATGATGATTCTCGACATGTTCCGCAAGCCGGACGACGGCGCGGAAGGGAGCAACTGACACTCATGAAAGAACTTGCTGTGGATAAAGGCACGCGGGTCAAACTTCATTTTGCTCTTAAGTTCCGGGGCGGAGAGGTGATTGATTCCACCTTCGAGAAGGAGCCGGCGACTCTGGAGATTGGCGACGACAACCTGCCAGAAAACTTTGAAGTCTACTTGATGGGTATGTCGGCTGGTGATCGCCAGAGCTATGAGGTTCCGCCAGAAAAGGCTTTTGGCCAGCACAACCCGAGTAACGTTCAGACCTTCAAGCGCCATGAATTCAGTGCTGATATGGTGCTGGAGCCCGGTGTGATGATCTCGTTTGCAGACGCTCGCCAGAGTGAGCTGCCCGGCGTTGTCAGCCGGGTTGAAGGTGATGAGGTCGAGGTGGACTTCAATCATCCCCTGGCGGGGCGTACACTGATTTTCGATGTTGAAATCATCGACGTCGAGCCAGCCAAGCCGACACACTGACCTCTGCCCATTCACTGGAATTAGCGGGATATCACCATGCAGATCCGACTTGCCAACCCACGAGGCTTTTGTGCCGGGGTCGACCGTGCCATTGAGATCGTCAATCGTGCGCTGGATGTGTTCGGCGCTCCGATCTATGTCCGACATGAGGTGGTGCACAACAAGTTTGTGGTGGACAACCTGCGTAATCGCGGTGCGGTCTTCGTGGATGAGCTGGACGAAGTGCCTGACGACAAGCTGGTGATCTTCAGTGCCCACGGGGTGTCCCAGGCCGTTCAGAACGAAGCGGCCCGCCGGGGTCTGAAAGTGTTTGACGCAACTTGCCCGTTGGTTACCAAAGTCCATATGGAAGTGATGCGCTACAGCCGGGATGGCCGCGAGTGCATTCTGATTGGGCATCATGGCCACCCGGAAGTGGAAGGCACCATGGGGCAGTACGACCACAGCAACGGTGGCGAGATCTATCTGGTTGAGAATGAAGAAGATGTCGCCAGCCTTGAGGTTCGAGATCCGTCAAGACTGTCCTTCGTGACCCAGACCACCCTCTCCATGGATGACACCTCTCTGGTCATTGACGCGTTGCGCCAGAAATTCCCGGACATTCAGGGGCCCCGCAAAGATGATATTTGCTACGCCACCCAGAACCGTCAGGATGCGGTCAAACAACTCGCTGGTGACTGTGACCTGATGCTGGTTGTGGGCTCGCCAAACAGTTCCAACTCCAACCGCCTGCGTGAACTGGCGGAGCGGATGGGGACGCCTGCCTATCTGATCGACGAGGCTGCCCAAATTGATCCGCAGTGGCTGGAAGGCAAGCGGGCCATAGGTGTGACCGCCGGCGCCTCGGCACCGGAAGTGCTGGTGAATGATGTCATTGCCCGCTTGCGTGAGCTGGGGGGCGAGGTCCCGGAAGAAGTTGACGGCCGGGAAGAAAATATTGTGTTCTCCATGCCGAAAGAACTGCGGATTGATGCGGTAGAGGTGGGTTAAATCGCGCCTCTACTCACCCCGTTTTGTGAACTCTTCCCACAAAACTGAAACTCCTGACCATTCATCCATCTTCACCGACCGCCTGTCGCTTGCCGCTGGTGTCTGGACGCCTCCCTTTGTAGCCTTTACTTGGTTAATAAAAGGATTGGATTATGTCTGGACTCCGGCGACATTCGGGTTTCACTCTTATTGAGTTGATAATCGCGATCATCATTCTGGCGATTGTGGCGACATACGCAGTGCCATCATTCCAGCAGACCGTGATGAATAATCGGCTGACCTCTCAAATCAATGAGGTTTCCAGCCTTATTGCGTATGCGAGGAGTGAAGCCTCAAAACTCCGTAGCGGAGTCATAACTGCGTGTTCATCGACTGACAGCGCGTCCTGTGCTGGTTCTTCCGCCTGGGAGACAGGCTGGATCATATTCAGTGATTTTGACGGTGATCGCACCGTTGATAATGGAGATGGGGACGAACTCCTCAAGGTGGGTGGTGCGCTGTCTGGAGGGAATACGTTCCGGATCGTGGATTTGACGAGCGACAGCGGCGGTTACGTTCAGTTCGCCAGTAATGGTTTCCCGATTCCGTCCGCAACGGGAAACGCGGCCGGTACGTTTGTGATTTGCGACGATCGAGGAGCCATTGAAGCCAGGGCTGTTGTGATCAATGTTTCTGGTCAAACCCGCCTGGCAAGAGATACCGGTGGCACAGCGGGTGTACTCAACGACCATGACGATACCGACGTTACCTGTCCGTGAGGTTGGAGATAAATATGCTTGGAATTAAAGCCCGACCAATAGTTTTTGGCCCCCGATCAGCCAGAGCTCAGCGTGAGCAAGGCTTTACCCTGATCGAGATACTGGTGACATTGTTCATTCTTGCAATCGGACTGCTGGGGCTGGCCGGTCTGCTTTTCGAAGGGATGCGTAACAATCAGGGCTCTTATCTGCGCACGCAGGCCAGCATCCTGGCCTATGACATGGCAGACCGGATGAGGGCGAACAAGAGTGAGGCCGAAGCCGGCAACTATGGCGGTTTTTCGACAGCTAAGATCAAGTC
The DNA here is from genome assembly GCF_000708045.1 of Marinobacter nitratireducens. Taxonomy (GTDB): domain Bacteria; phylum Pseudomonadota; class Gammaproteobacteria; order Pseudomonadales; family Oleiphilaceae; genus Marinobacter; species Marinobacter nitratireducens. The sequence continues at coordinate 22,081 of NZ_ANIE01000010.1, read as the reverse complement.
CAAGACTCCCCCTGCCTGTGCGAGTCAGGCTGCAGGCTGCACCCCCGCAGATCAGGTAACTCTGGATTTTGTCGAGTGGACCCTTCTTGTCGAGGGCACGGGAAACGATATGGCGATGCTGCCGGGTGGTGTCGGTACGATTTTTTACGATGGCACGGCAGGAATTTACACGGTAACCGTGCAGTGGGATGAGGCCAGTCGCGGCGGCGACGCCGGTGAAGCCATCGCTGGTGATAACTCCTACTCTGTTCGGTTTTCGCTGTGAGGTGCTGGATGAACAAGGTTGATAATGTGAGGTATGCCAACGGCTCCGCTCAAAGCCAGTTGGGACTGTCTCTGGTCGAGCTGATCATAGCGTTGGCGCTCAGCACTACGCTTATTCTTGGTATCTTTACCGTGTACATGGACTCCAGTCAGACATCACGGCTGGCTACATCCCTGGCAAGAATTCAGGAGTCCGGGCGTATCTCCACCGACATCATGGCGAGGGATCTTCGTATGGTCGGTTTTCAGGGGTGTGCAGATCCTGATGATGTGACTCTGAATGTTATTGCCAAGAACCCTCCTACGTCTGATTTCTTTTCGTCCACGCTGCGTGGGTGGGAAGTCGATGATGCGACCTGGGCGAACGGAACTGAATTCGACAACACGACGATTGAGTCGGGAGCCGTTATCGGCAGTGATGTTCTGGCTGTTCAACGTGGGGAGTCGGTCGAAGTTGAATTGACGGGCAACATGACAGCCGACAACGCGAATATTCAGGTTACGGGTTCCGATGTAGGTCTGTTTTCTCAGAACGATATTGTCATGATATCTGACTGCGAAGCTGCGGATCTTTTCCGTATCTCAAGCACCGCGACGTCCGGGACTTGGGCTCATGCCAAAGGCGTGAATACCGATAATCGGCTGAGCCAGGCTTATACAGACTCCGCTCGGATTATGCGTTTTTCCGCAACCGTATATTTCGTAGCCGATACTGGCCGAGATGATGCTCAAGGCAATGATATCCGCGCACTTTACAGGGGAACGAACAATCTCCTGAACTCGGCAACCCCCTCTTTTCAGGTCGATGAGATTGTTGAAGGGGTCGAGAGTATGCAGGTTGAATACGGAGAGCTGTTGGCAACCGGGAACATCCGCTACGCCACTGCCGATACGGTCGGAAATATGACCAATGTGGTTGCTATCCGGATGGGGCTTCTTATCAGCGATGCGGATGGGGCAAGGAATAGCGTCGATGCGGCGTCCTACGACTTGCCCGGTGAGACCATCGTTCGCACTACCGGTGCTGGGGCAAATGCAGTGACGCATCCCGAGGATGCGCGGCTTCGTCGAGCCTTCACTTCCACGATTATGCTTCGCAATCGGGATTGAAACCTGAGTTAAAGGTAAAACGACAATGAATAGATATAAAAAAGCGATCGCAGGCCAGAGTAAACAGCGGGGTGCCGCTCTGATTATCAGTCTGATTGTGCTCCTGGTGCTTACATTGATCGGCGTCGCGGGCATGAACACCTCTGTGATGCAGGAGCGGATGGCGGTTAATGCCCAGAACTCGAACCGTACCTTCCAGGCTGCAGAAAGCACGGTGAGCGCGCTCACGAACAAGCTTTATGCCAACGACCTGACGTTGTTGCGGGAGTCCATGCAAGACCAGAACAACCAGTCCAGTGTTATTAGTGTGACCACTCTGGATTCAGCAAACGGTATTACCGGCAGTTATCAGGCGAGATACCTGGGGGAAATCATTATTACGAGTGGCAGCTCCATGAATGCCGACGAGAGCTCCAGTGACCTGAAAGGCTACCGCTACGAGTTGATTGGGGAAGCGACCATGGCAAACACCGGCGCTGAATCGCGGGTGTTTAAAGGTATTGAATATTACTGAGTCCCAATTCTTTGGGGAGGATGCAGCATGAATGCGAAGAATCTTTATTGGAGCGGTGTTGCACTGGTTGTAGCCCTGGCGGCCGGGCCGGTGCAGGCTGAAGAGGCCCGTTCAATGTTGACTGGTGATGTTGTTGTTCATGAAGTCAGTCAGGTTGAAGTGGTTTTGGACTCATCCGGAGAGATTGTGCAGATTCGGGTGGATGGATGTGAAACATGCCAGCAGCAAAGCTTCCTCCCTGCGAGGGGGCTGTCAGTTTCTGTGGCCGGTCGACCGGTGAGCGGGGGACAGCTCTCCCGCGTAAATGGACAGGGTGGAAACGTTGTGGAAAACGTTGGCACCGGGATGGCTCGGAGCGTGGATTTTTGGAGCGTCCGTGGCGTTTCAGGAGGTGAGAAATGAAATCTTACAGCCGCTTTTTAACGACAACGTTGACGGCTGCCTATCTTTCGATGGCGGGCACAGCCGCTCTTGGTGACGATACTGAGATATTCTTCAACAACGCCCAGCAGATCGTCAAACCGAACGTCATGCTCATATTGGATGTATCTGGCAGTATGGGTACTGACGATGTGGTAGTTGATGCCGCAGCCGGCACAACCGAAACACGATTGGCGGCGATGAAGCGGGCAGCTAAAGACCTCGTCAATAGTCTGACTGATGTCAAAGTTGGTCTAATGATTTTTGGTGGTAGCGAGGGGGCTTATTTCAAGGCACCAATAGCTGACATTTCAACTCAGAGAAGTTCATTAATTAACAAAATCGATGGACTTGTCGATTCGGGGGGGACTCCTCTCTCTGAAAGCCTGTTTGAGGCGATGCGGTACTATCAGGGGGGCAGCGTTTTCATTAGAAGTCATGACGAAGATGGAACGCAAGTCGCTGGTATTGTCGACTCCAGTGACTCCACCAAATTCGATAGCCCAATCGAATATTCATGTCAGTCCAACTATGCGTTGGTGCTTACGGATGGTGCTCCCACCAACGATAGCAACCACGAAACAACCATCGAAAGTGCGGTTGGGACATGTTCAGACAACTGCCTTGATGAAATCGCCGACTACATGTGGACAGAAGACATGATTCCGTCTGCGAGTGATCCTAACGGCGATTTTCCCGGGGATCAGAAAGTACGAACCTATACCATAGGCTTAAAATCACAGCAGACGCTTCTTGAAGATACCGCGAGAAAAGGCGGAGGGAGCTATTTCGTTGCAGATAATGCTTCGCAACTGACTGCTGCGCTTAAGCAAGTGTTTGATGATGCGAAGGCCCAGTCCACAACCTATGTGGCGCCGGGCATTGCCGTTAACTCCTTTGACCGCCTCAATCATCTAGACACGCTTTACTATGCGTTATTTGAGTCTGCAGAAGGCGCTATTTGGAACGGCAACCTCAAGCGTTACAAGCTGGATATCCAAAAGAATGCGACGACTGGCGAAAACGAAGCCGTTATTGTTGATGTCAATGGTAATGCGGCAATTGACCAGGCTACTGGTTTCTTCAAGAAAACAGCCAGAAGTTGGTGGACGCCAATCGCTGATGGCCCGGATGGCCCTGACGTCGCGAAAGGTGGTGCTGCTTCCCAGCTCCCCGACACGACATCAGCCCGTAATGTGTTCTCGAACCTGAACTCCAGGAAATCAGATCTTTCTGACAACTCGAACTCCGTTGTAGCCAACAACAACAATTTGACCAAAGCTGATTTTGGCGATAGCACCATGACGGATGCGGAGTTTTCCAAATTGATCAGCTGGACTCGTGGCGTTGACGTCAATGACGAGGATGGTGATAACGACACAACGGATGCCAGGAAGTTGCTGGCGGATCCGCTGCACTCAGTTCCTCAGTTAGTCATCTATTCAGGCACCACTGTTGCTAACCAAGACACCACAATCTACTACGGTGACAATCAGGGCTATATTCATGCAGTCGATGGTGAAGATGGTTCCAGCTATTTTTCATTTATTCCGAAAGAGTTGCTGTCAAATCAACCTGCAATGATGAACAGTACATCGGCGTCAGCCAAGGAATATGGCATGGATGGCACCGTTGTTAGCTGGATTTATGACGATAACTTCGACGGTCAGATCAAAGCCGCTGATAATGATTTCGTATACATCTACTCAGGCATGCGTCGGGGTGGGCGCAGCTACTATGCGCTGGATGTAACCGACCGCACGGCGCCCTCATTACTCTGGCAGATCACCGGCGGTGTATCCGGTACTGATTATGAAGAGATGGGGCAGACCTGGTCGACTCCAGTAAAAACCAAAATTGCCATTGGTAACAGCAACTATGACGTTCTGATTTTTGGCGGCGGCTATGATCCCGACCAGGATAACGCGACCGTCAGGACGGCTGACGATGAAGGCCGTGCTGTTTACATTGTCGATGCAACCAACGGAAATGTTCTATGGTGGGCCGGCCCGACGGGTAGTGGCGCCGACATGGAAATGGCAGACATGGACTACAGCATTCCTGCCGCGCCCAAGGTGCTGGACGTGAATGGCGACGGCCTTGCCGATCAGATTTATGTCGGTGATATGGGCGGCCAGATTTTCCGCTTTGATATCAGCAACACGGCTAAGCTGACTGACCTTGTTACCGGTGGCCGGATTGCCGATTTCGGCGGTTCCACTACGGCGAGCAACCGTCGTTTCTATCATTCTCCGGATCTGTTCGGTATCAAGCTGGGCGGTGTTAGATACCTTGGCCTCATCATCGGCTCAGGGTTCCAGGCCCATCCTCTTAACAAGGATGTTGATGACAGGATCTATATGATGAAAATCTCTGCGGTCAGTTCTGCGCCGCTAGATCCAACCGATGCCACTCAGACAACGGTGCTCTATAAGAGTTTGACCGAGTCGGATCTGTACGATGCGACCGATAACCTGATCCAACAGGGCACGTCGACTGAAAAGACTGCGGCTGCATCTGCACTGGCAACGGCGGACGGCTGGTTTATCAAGCTGGACAACAATCCAGGTGAAAAGGTGCTGTCTGAAAGTGTGACGGTGAACAATGAGGTGTTCATCACCACCTATGAGCCCAAGGCCAGCTCAGACCCTTGTCGTCCTCCGACAGGCACTTCGCGGCTTTATCATATTTCCGTGCTGGACGGCAGTGCGGTAAGGAACTACTACACGTCTGACGGCAAAGGTGACGACGAGCTGACTCGCCCTGATCGCTATGTAGAGCTCGATGTACCTCTGCCTTCAAACCCGCAGCGGATGAGGGTGGACGACACAGATGTCATTTGTGTCGGTACAGACTGTCAGACCATCAAGTCCATCAAGGGCGTCGTTGAAACCTACTGGTATGAGGATTAGACCACTGATGTATTTAGATATCAGGCAAAAAGGTTTCACTTTGATTGAGCTGATGATTGTTGTTGTGATCATCGGTGTTATAGCCGCGTTCGCCTACCCGAGCTATGTCGAGTATGGCGAACGTACGCGACGATCGGATGCCCAGGGTGCGCTATTGGAGTTCGCCGCAGCTATGGAGCGACATTATGCTACGGCGAATTCTTATGAGGGCGCAGCGACCGGAGGGGGTGATACTGGTAGCCCCGGGATTTTCCCAGACGAGGCTCCGTTGGAAGGTAATAACAAGTTTTATGATCTGACGATTACCGCTGCGTCTGGAACTGGCTATACCCTGAGGGCGACCCCAAAAGGGGTTCAAGCAGGTAACGGTATCTTGGAACTGGACTCGACGGGAGCTCGGCGTTGGGACGAGGACAATAGCGGGGGCTTCGGTACGGGGGAAAACGATTGGCAGTGATAGTCCTGCCTTCCGAAAAAGCCGATCCGCTTGGATCGGCTTTTTTCTTGCCGTCTAACAGCTGATTTTCGCGCCCCAGGGAAGCTTCATGATGCCGTCGCCATCTTTGTCGTACTCGACCCGGAAACGCCCTGCAATATTGATCGGCATGTAGGTCATGGTCCCGGAAGCGGGATCTCTCGGGCACAGGACAAGGCTTCCCATGGCACCATGGGTCATGCCTTTTGCGTTGAACTGAAAGTACCCGCGCCCAGCGGTTCGGGATCTTAGGGTGAATGAACCGAGATTTGCGTTCATTTGCCTGAGCACGCTACCTCCATCCGGTGATTTGTCATTGTTCGCATCGATGAATACGGAGACCGGTTGTTGCCAGTCATCGACACACTGGCTGGCTGCTGATAAGGGGCAAACGGTGACCAGAGTGTGGGAACTCGCGGCGTTCCATCGGGCAAACGAAAACAGTGAGTGGTAATTCTCAAGGATGGCGCGTTGGCGGGATTTGGCGGCCCACCACCCCCAAGCTTGGGAGGTCATCCCGGTTGCTATCGACAGAATGATGATTGTGATGATCAGTTCCAGCAGGGTAAACCCTGCCTGATGCTTGTTGGTCAGCATAGTCAACGTTCCTTGTCTGTTCAGAGAAGCGCTCCGGCGTCCTGCCAGAGTCGGGCAATATTATAGCGTTACTCCATCCCCAATTTCTTCAACCGATACCGCAAAGCCCGAAAACTGATTCCCAGTCGCTTGGCTGCAGCCGTTTTGTTCCAGCGCGTGGCTTCCAATGCTTTCTCTATGGCCTGGCGCTCGATACTTTCGAGGTAACCTTCCAGATCAATCTCCCCTTCAGGAACGGCTATCGACGTGCTGTCGTCGCCGTGTTCCGGATGCACTAGAGAAGGACCTGAGGGAGCCGGCGCGCCATTACCCAGGTGAAGGTCCTCTTCGCCAATCTGATCGTTGTCGCAGAGCGTAAAGGCGCGCTCAAGAATATTCTCGAGCTCCCGGACATTGCCGGGGAAGTCGTAAACTTTGAGGCGGTCGATCGCCTGCGCAGACAGTGTTGCCGGGTCACACTCGTATTCCTTGGCAATGCGATCAAGGATGTGCTTTGACAGCATCGGTATGTCTTCCGGGCGATCTCGGAGCGGGGGGACCGCCAGTTCAATGACATTGATCCGGTAAAACAGGTCCTGTCGAAAACTGCCTTCCTGTACCAGTTCGGGCAGGTTTTTGTGGGTGGCGCTCAGAACCCGAATGTCCACTGGCACTTCTTTGGTGTCACCCACAGGGCGCACTGCCTTTTCCTGTATCGCCCTGAGCAGTTTGACTTGCATCGCTAACGGGAGATCTGCCACCTCGTCAAGAAACAGCGTACCGCCATTGGCGGATCGGAAGAGGCCATCCTTGTTCTCGACCGCACCGGTAAAGCTCCCCTTTTTGTGGCCGAAAAATTCACTTTCCATCAGTTCGGAAGGAATGGCACCACAGTTGACGGCGATAAACGGGCCGTCGCAGCGGGGGCCCTGCATGTGGATGGTGCGCGCAACCAGCTCCTTGCCACTGCCGGACTCGCCACTGATGAAGACCGGGGCCTGGCTGCGAGCCAGTTTTCGAGTCTGGTTTCGCAGTTTTTTGATGTGTGGTGAGTTGCCCAGTAGCAGGCCAGGTTCATCCTGACTCAGTTCACTCTCTGGCTTGGGCTGGGACAGCTTCAATGCACTGCTGACCAGCTCCCGCAGGCGAGGCAGTTCGACCGGCTTGGAAACAAAGTCGAAGGCACCGGCCTTCAGGGATTCAATGGCCGTATCCATGTTTCCATAGGCAGTAATGACTGCGACGGGCGTGGTGGGGGAGTGCTGCTGAATCCATTGCACCAGTTCAATGCCGTTGCCATCCGGCAGGTTCATATCCGTCAGGCACAGGTGAAACTCCTGCTGAGAGAGAAGTTCACGGGCTGAGCCGACGTCCGGTGCGGTTTTTGTGCCGATGCCCATGCGAGCAAGGGTAATCTCCAGCAGGTCCCGGATATCCGGTTCGTCATCAACGATAAGGGCGGTATGCGTTGTCATTCTTTTCTTGTCGGTTCCTTGTCATAAGTGAGACACCCGATAGTCGCCGGAGCCCGATCAGATCATTCGGCCAGGATGGGCAAAGGTAATGCGAAAACAGCATCCGGGTTGGTCATCCACCACCAGGGAGAGATGAGCCTGATTAGCCTCGCACAGTTCCCGTGCCAGATAAAGGCCGAGGCCCGTTCCACTCTTGTCGGTTGTGAAAAAGGGTTCGAACACGGAGCTGCGTTCTCCAGGCTCAATGCCGGGTCCGAAATCCCGCACATCCACGTAGGTGCGCTCGCCATCATCGGTGACGTCGGCACGAAGATGAAGCCGCGGCTCACCAATTTGTTGCTGGCTGTACCGTAGTCCATTGTCGCAGAGATTGACCATCACCTGCTCTATCTGGCTTTTGTCAAAGCGAGCTGGCGGCAGGTCGGGTGCGATCTCCAGGCTTATTCGGGTGCTGGTCGCGGAGTCATCGCGGGTTTGCAGGAAATCTTCCCGAAATTCCTCAAGCCAGGGGCCTATCTCGAGCAAGTCCGGGTTCGCAGGGCGGCGTCTGGAGAGATCCAGAACGTTTTCAATGATGCCATTTACACGGCGGGAATGGCGGCGAATGATATCAAGCATCTGATGATCACCCTGATCGAGATGGGGGGATTCTTCCATCAATTGTGCAGCATGGCTGATCGCACCTAGCGGGTTCCGTATTTCATGGGCGATGCCCGCCGTCAGGCGACCCAGGGAGGCCAGTTTCATCTGTTGGGCCTGCTGTGTGACCTTGCTCATGTCTTCGATGAACACAAGGATATGATCTCCGCGCTCCTCATCAAGCTGAGTGAAGTTGACCTGCAGGAACGGCGCCGTTGGTGAAGGCTGAAAGGGCTCAACACGTTTTCTGGGATCCTTTAACCAGGTTTCCAGCCCGAGCTTCAGGGGCTGCGGCAGTATCATCAGATGCTCCGGGTGGGCATGATCTTCTGCACTGGCCCCGGAGAGCAACTCCTCGGCAGCCGCATTGGCGAGACGGATTGAGCCATAGCGATCAAGAACGAGGATGCCAGTACGCATACGTTGGATGATTTGCTGATTGATCTTCTCCAGCTCTGCAATGCTCCTGGCGCGGCTGGTAGCCAGCGCCTCGCTACGCATCATCCGTCGGGATATATACTGCAGAACGAACGCGGCTGCAAAGTAGAGTATTCCGAGAGAGCCGGCACGAACAATGTCGTCGGCTGGTTCTCCGAGGGTAATGAAAGCCCAGGCGGATATGCCGAGCGAGCAAATGGCTGCCAGGGCTGCGTAGAACGTACCGACACGGCTGGGGGTTAGGATGTTTCCCGCTGCTACGGAAACAATAACGAGATTCGCCAGACCATTGGTAATGCCTGTACTGGTGAACAGCAAACCATGCATCACCAGAATGTCCAGAAGAATGGAAAGGGTGATGTGCCGTTGGCTGGGTCTGAAGCCCGCGAACATGATCAGTCCGACGAACACATTCAGGGAAAGATAACCGGACACGCCAGCCTGGTAATATTCCAGCAGTCGAAAGCGGGAATAGAAGTTTTCCGGATCGACGAGCAGCAGCCCGAGAAGTACAAGACTGACAACCAGGCGATAGTGATTGTAAACGCGGAACAGCTTGAATTGTTGACGGCGGGTCGGGGCAATAGGGCTGGGGCTTGGCTCGGTTTCCGGTATTGTATCCACTGCCATGGTTCGAGAATCCGCTGTTGGTCGGAAGAAATCCTGATCTTTGCGGGGTTATAATAGCCTTTTAAAGGCAATAAGTTACAGGAGCCATTCTATGACCGCGTCCGGGAAGCCATCTTCCACCGGGACATCACCCAGAAAACTACGGGTGGTGATGGCCCAGATTGATTTCCTCGTGGGGGATATCCCCGGAAATACAGACCTGGTCATCGACGCCACCCGCCGTGCAGCGGAAGAACACCAGGCGGATATTGTGGTGTTCCCGGAGCTGTGTATCACCGGTTACCCGCCGGAGGATTTGCTGTTGCGCCCAAGTCTTGAGCTCCGCGTGAACGAGGCGCTTGAACGCCTGCAGGACGAAGAGCTGGCTCCGGCCATCGTTGTCGGGGCCCCGCTGCGCAGTGGATCTCTGCTTTACAACTCGGCGGTTGTCATCGACAACGGAACCATTACCGGGCGCTACTTCAAGCGCTTCCCCCCCAACTACCAAGTGTTCGACGAAAAGCGCTATTTTGCTGAAGGGGCAGAGGTACTGGTCATGGATATTCGGGGTGTCCCTGTGGGCATTACCGTCTGCGAAGACATCTGGAAGGACGGGCCGGTGGAAGATGCCGCGAAGGCCGGTGCCCGCCTGATCCTGAACCTTAATGCCTCACCCTTTGACACCGACAAGCAGGCGCGTCGGAAGGCTTTGCTGGAGCGAAAATCCCGGGAGAACATGGTCAGCATCGTCTATGTGAATCTCGTTGGCGGCCAGGATGAGCTGGTGTTCGATGGTGGCTCCATGGTGTTCGATCACTCGGGTGTCCTGGTGGCCGAAGCACCCCAGTTTCGCGATGGTCTTTTTCCAGTCGATTTCCTGTGTGAGCACCATTGTCAGCCGGTGTCCCAGTCCTTGCCCGATACCCCCTCTCTGGAGGAGAACGTATACGATGCTCTGGTGGTTGGCGTTCGTGATTACGTCAACAAGAATGGCTTCAAATCGGTGGTTCTGGGGCTTTCCGGCGGTATCGACTCGGCAGTCACCCTGGCGGTCGCGGTGGATGCACTGGGTAAGGACAGGGTGCGTGCGGTCATGATGCCGTTCCGATATACCTCCAGTATGAGTCTGGAGGATGCGGAAGCCGAGGCGGTGGCGCTGGATGTCCAATACGATGTTTTCTCCATTGAGCCCATGTATGACGCCTTCATGGCAACGCTGGCCGCGCCTTTTGAGGGAACGACACCGGACACGACGGAAGAAAACCTCCAGGCCCGGTTGCGGGGCGTGCTGTTGATGTCGCTTTCCAACAAGTTTGGGTCGCTGGTTTTGACAACCGGTAACAAGAGCGAGATGGCCGTGGGGTACTCCACCCTCTACGGGGACATGGCCGGCGGCTTTGATGTCCTCAAGGATGTGCCGAAGACCCTGGTGTTCCGCCTGGCGCAGTACCGGAACACGCTATCGCCGGTGATTCCCGAGCGGGTTATCACCCGTCCGCCCTCGGCTGAGCTTGCGCCGGACCAGAAGGATGAGGATAGTCTGCCCGGTTATGATGTGCTGGACCAGATTCTGAACCTTTATGTCGAGCGGGACTTCAGTGCAGACGCAATCGTCGCCGAGGGCTTTTCACGAGCCGATGTAGACCGCGCAGTCCGACTGGTGGATATCAACGAATACAAGCGCCGCCAGGCACCCATCGGGGTTCGTATCAGTGAGCGTGGGTTTGGGAAGGATCGCCGTTATCCGATAACCAACGGCTGGAAAAGCGGTAAGTAGCTGAATAAGGTGGGCAGTGAAGCCAGGCGGCATCGGCGCCTGGCACTCTCGGTTTTACTCGTCGCCCATCAGGCCAAAGGTAACAACACTGGAAAGGGAGCGATCCTCCCGCTTCAGCATGTCAGCTTTAAAGGATCCATCTTCGTCGAAGGCATCGCTATTGGGGAAGTTCTTCTTCAGCATGGCGACCGCATCGTCAGCCCCTTTATTAAGGTCCATGAAGCGGAAGGTTTCGGCCAGGATGATCAGCGCTTCTTCTGTCGCTGGTGAGGTCGGGAACTTTTCCACCACATAGCGGGCGCGGTTGTTGGCGGCGATGTAGGCCTCCCGCTTGATGTAGTAACGGGCGACATGGAGTTCAAGCTCTGCCATCCGGTTGCGGATAGCAATCATGCGCTGGCGTGCATCCGCCGCGTACTGGCTGTCCGGGTAACGGTTGAGAAGCTCGGAAAAGTCCCGGAATGACTGCAGTTGCTCGCCGGGATTTCTGGCGGACACATCGACAGGGAAGTACCTGGCAGCCAGGCCTACATCCAGGTTGTAGGAGGCGAGCCCCCGCAAATAAAGTGCGTAATCGGCATGGTCACTCTGGGGGTTCAATCGAAGGAATCGGTCCGAAGCAGCCCGGGCTCCTTCAAGGTCGAGATTCTGGTAGCGGGCGTAGATCAGATCGAGCTGAGCCTGCTCCGCATAGCGACCGAACGGGTAGTAGGTTTCCAGAGCGTCCAGATTCTGTTCCGCTTCGTTGAAGTTGCCGGAATCCATCGCTTCGCGGGCGTTGTCGTAATAGGTCTCCTCCGGCAGTACCTCTTCCTGATTGTTTGAGGCGCAGGCGCTGATCATAGCCACCAATGTGCTCATTAGCAGTAAACGGACAACTGAACTCATGCCGGATTCCCGTATAATGTCGATAAATTCGAAAGAGCGGCCATTGTAGCGGGGAAGACGCCCTATGTGCAGAGCGTGGCCGATTTCTTGGAAAATTCTATCTGAAACGTAACACACACTGGCCCCGGGGGCTCAATGTCATCTGAAAATCGAATTACCGCCAGTTTTGTCGTGCCACCGGAACTGAGTGATCGTCGCCTGGATCAGGCAGCGGCTGAACTGATGCCGGAACATTCCCGCTCCAGAATCCAGTCATGGATCAAGGCCGGATCGCTCACGGTGAACGGTCGCAAGTGTAAGCCCAGAGACAAGGTCATGCTGGATGATCAGCTGGTGCTGGATGCTGAACCGGAAGTCCAGGTTACCTGGGAAGCCGAGGAAATAGAGCTCGATATTGTCTACGAGGATGAGCACCTGCTGGTTATCAACAAACCGGCTGGCCTGGTGGTCCACCCGGCGGCCGGTCATGCAGCCGGAACCCTCGTGAATGCGGTACTGGCCCACGCGCCGGAGGTGGAAAATTTGCCGAGAGCGGGCATTGTGCACCGTCTCGATAAAGACACCTCCGGCATCATGGTTGTCGCCCGCAGCCTGATTGCCCACACCTCGCTGGTTGACCAGCTGCAGGATCGGACCATGGGGCGTGTGTATGAGGCCGTGGTTGTCGGAACGCTGACCGGTGGCGGGACCGTCGATGCGCCAATCGGCCGCCATCCCCGCGAGCGTAAGAAAATGGCAGTCGTTCCTTCTGGCAAATCCGCCGTTACCCATTATCGTCTGATTGAACGATTCGCCGCCCACACCCATGTTCGCTGCAAACTGGAAAGCGGCCGTACCCATCAGATTCGGGTGCACATGGCCCACATCAAGCATGCATTGGTGGGAGACCCGGTGTACGGCGGACGGATGCGGCTGCCCAAAGGTGCGACAGAAGAGCTGCGGCAAGCCCTGGGTGAATTTGATCGGCAGGCCCTGCATGCCAGGCAACTGACCCTGGAACATCCGGAGACCGGCGAAGAGATGACGTGGGAAACTCCGCTGCCGGAGGATATGGTCAAGCTTCTCGCCGCACTGAGAGAGCACGTGCACGTGCTGGAAAGCCATGAGTTCTGAGCCTGAGTTGCTGAGACCGGACTGGTCAGCGCCAGATAATGTCCGAGCACTGTGTTCGACCCGGCTCGGTGGCGTCAGCCGTGCGCCTTGGGACAGCCTGAACCTGGGGGATCACGTGGGTGATCGCCTGGAGGATGTGGAATGTAATCGAGCACTCCTCGCCAGGGTCGCAGGTGTTGAGGCAAGCCGTATTGCTTGGTTGAACCAGGTGCATGGAACCGATGGTATTGAAATCGAGGCATCGTTCACTGGTAAGCCTAAGCCTGATGCCGATGCGGCCTATACCAGGACCCCGGGAATGGTCTGTGCGATCCTGACAGCTGACTGCTTGCCGGTCTTGCTGTGTGATTGCGATGGTACGGTCGTTGGTGCTGCCCATGCGGGCTGGCGGAGTCTCGCAGGAGGCGTTGTCGAGAACCTGGTGAAGGCCATGGATGTGCCACCCGAACGGCTCATGGCCTGGCTCGGGCCGGCGATCGGACCGGCTGCGTTCGAGGTTGGCCCGGAAGTCAGGGTAGCCTTTGTGGCTGATGATCCGGATGCGGACAGGGCGTTTACCGCCTCAGACGTGCGTCCCGGCCACTACTTGGCTGATATCTATCTGCTGGCCCGGCAACGGCTCACCCGATCCGGCGTTAACGTTATTTCGGGTGGTGGCTATTGCACCGTGCAGGATGTTCCCCGATTTTTCTCTTATCGCCGTGATGGTCGGACGGGTCGGATGGCGTCGCTGATCTGGCTTCGTGCCTGATGCGGGCGTCCGGCTCCCTACCTGACGTCCGTCAACTTTCTGACGGTTTGCGTGTTGATCCGCTTGAAGTCCCTCGACTTGCCCCTACATTTAAATGCATATCAAACCGGATGTCGCCCGAGTCAACTCGACTCGCCCGAACATTCGCCAGGAATTGGGGATAAGAGTGTATGAGAATCGACAAACTGACCAGTCGGCTACAGACCGCTTTGGCGGATGCCCAGTCTCTTGCCGTCGGCAAAGACCACAATTTCATCGAGCCCTTGCACTTGATGCAGGCGCTCTTGGATCAGGACGGCAGTTCGGTAAAGCCGCTGTTGAAGCAGGCGGGCGCTGAACCGGGTCGCATTGGCCAGGCGGTGGCCCGTGAAATAGAAAACCTTCCGGAAGTCAAAGGCTCCGCGGGCGATGTCTCCATGTCCAACGACATGGGAAGGCTTTTCAATATTGCGGACAAGCTGGCTCAGAAGCGTAAGGACCAGTTTATTTCCAGCGAACTGATGCTGCTGGCGGCATTGGAAGATCGGGGAACGCTCGGGCGCGTTTTGCGGGAGCAGGGCGTAGACAAGGTGGCCCTGGAGAAAGCCATTGACGAAGTTCGGGGTGGCGAGAGCGTCAATGACGCGGGTGCTGAAGAAAACCGGCAGGCACTTTCCAAGTACACCATTGACCTGACTGAGCGTGCAGAGTCCGGCAAGCTGGATCCGGTCATCGGGCGTGATGACGAGATTCGACGGACCATTCAGGTTCTGCAGCGCCGTCGCAAGAACAACCCGGTCCTGATCGGCGAGCCGGGCGTGGGTAAAACCGCCATTGTTGAAGGACTGGCCCAGCGGATTGTGAATGGCGAGGTGCCGGATGGCCTGAAAGACAAGAAAGTTCTGTCGCTGGACATGGGTGCGCTGATTGCTGGTGCCAAGTTCCGCGGCGAGTTCGAAGAGCGCCTGAAGGCGGTACTTAACGAACTGGCCAAACAGGAAGGTCAGATTATTCTCTTTATCGACGAAATCCACACCATGGTGGGGGCCGGTAAAGCCGAGGGGTCCATGGACGCGGGCAACATGCTCAAGCCTGCCCTGGCGCGTGGTGAGCTTCACTGCGTGGGTGCAACCACCCTGGATGAATATCGCGAGAACATTGAAAAAGACGCCGCCCTGGAGCGTCGCTTCCAGAAGGTGTTGGTTACGGAGCCCAGCGAGGAAGACACCATCGCTATCCTGCGCGGTCTGAAGGAGCGCTATGAGGTCCACCACGGGGTTGAGGTTACAGACGGCGCCATCATTGCAGCCGCCAAGCTCTCTCATCGCTACATTACTGATCGACAGTTGCCGGACAAAGCCATTGATCTGGTGGACGAGGCGGCCAGTCAGATCCGTATGGAAATGGATTCCAAGCCGGAAGCATTGGATCGTCTGGAGCGTCGCTTGATCCAGCTGAAAATTGAGCGGGAAGCGCTCAAAAAGGAAACGGATGCGGCTTCCAAGAAGCGCCTGGAAGAGTTGAGTGGCGTTATTTCAAACGTGGAGCGTGAGTACGCTGATCTGGAGGAAGTCTGGAATACGGAAAAGGCGGCTCTGCATGGCTCCCAGAAGATCAAGAGTCAGCTGGAGCAGGCGCGTATCGACCTTGAAAATGCCCGTCGCTCGGGGGACTTGGGCAAGATGTCCGAGCTTCAGTATGGGCAGATTCCGGAACTTGAGCGTCAGCTGGATATGGCCAGCCAGGCTGAAATGATGGAAATGAAGCTGCTCCGTAATCGGGTGACCGATGAAGAAATTGCTGAGATTGTCTCCAAGTGGACCGGTATCCCGGTGTCCAAGATGCTTGAAGGAGAGCGGGACAAGCTGATGCGGATGGAGGAGGCCCTCCATGGCCGGGTCATCGGTCAGAATGAAGCCGTCGAAGCGGTTTCCAATGCCGTTCGTCGCTCCCGAGCAGGGCTGGCGGATCCCAATCGGCCAAATGGTTCCTTCCTGTTCCTTGGGCCAACGGGTGTCGGTAAAACGGAGCTCTGTAAGGCGCTGGCATCGTTCCTGTTCGACACCGAAGAGGCCATGGTCCGGATCGATATGTCGGAGTTCATGGAGAAGCATTCCGTGGCACGGCTGATTGGTGCGCCCCCGGGCTACGTTGGTTACGAGGAAGGCGGCTACCTTACGGAGGCGGTTCGTCGTCGTCCCTATTCAGTCCTCCTTCTGGATGAGGTGGAAAAGGCGCATCCGGATGTCTTCAATATCCTGTTGCAGGTCCTGGAAGACGGTCGGCTCACTGACGGCCAGGGCAGAACGGTCGACTTCCGGAATACCGTTGTGGTGATGACCTCTAACCTGGGTTCAGACATCATCCAGCAGCAGGCGGGAGAAGAGAACTACGAGTCCATGAAGAACGCGGTGATGGAGGTAGTGGGCACTCACTTCCGACCGGAGTTCATCAACCGTGTGGATGAAGTGGTTGTTTTCCATCCTCTGGCCGAAAGCCAGATTCAGGGCATTGCCCGGATACAGATCGAATCGCTGAGCAAGCGTCTCAAAGATCAGGACATGAAGCTTGCGCTTGACGACGCGGCCATGGAGTTGCTTGCCGAAGTTGGTTACGACCCGGTATACGGTGCGCGGCCACTCAAGCGGGCGATTCAGCGGATGATCGAGAATCCACTGGCTCAGATGCTTTTACAGGGAGAGTTCGTGCCCGGTGATACCATTCGCGGGACCGTCAAGGACCACAAGCTGGAATTTGGCAAGGCCTGACAGACCAGGGAGACAAAAGGCCGGTTCTGATTCAGAGCCGGCCTTTCTGGTTGTGTTGGCAGTTATTCGCTGCCGGTTTTCTCAGGGCCGCAGCTTTCGTCCGCGATCTCCTCGAATCGCTGGCGTTGCTCCGCGATTTCTTCAGGCGACAGGTACCGTTGTTCTCCGTTTTCCTCTACACGAATACGGGCATTGCTGTTAATCATCTCGAGGTTGGATCGAGCCGTCGCGCAGTTCGCTTCGCGCTGTTTTCTGCGAGCCTCTTCCTGAGCGGTTTCGCGGCGTTGTTCGGCCTCAGTCTTCTGCCGTTCTTCCATTTCGCTCACACGCTCCTGGGGCGTGGCCCTGTCAGAAGCGGACTTGGACGAGGTGCCAGAGCGCACATTCACCAATTCGGATTTCTTGCCAGTCGGGTGTCTGTCCCCGAAATGGGTTACTCCATCTTCGTCGGTCCACTTGTATACCGAGGCACTCATGGCAATACCCGGTGTGGCGGCCAGTAACAGGGTCAGCGTCAGGATCTTTCTGTTCATGGATCTACTCATCGTGGGTTACTGCTCCCCGGGGCAATATGAGCCTGTCTCTCCGGGACCATTGTTTCCTTGTGAGATTGTATAGTGCCATTGCGACGGGCAATTTTCCTCCGCCTGTTTCAAAACTCCATACAAAATTTACCTCAAGTATGGCAGACCTTTGGCGATATTGAAGCGATAAAGCTCCGTCGCCTATTGACAGGGAGTTTCGCGCTGTCAGAATTGGCGATTGCCTGAAACTGGGGTTAATTCGGCAGGCAATCCCGAGCGAGTATCCCCGTTAATCACCACACTTATTAGGCGCCGGTTCCCGGTGCTTGTTGGTTGTTGCTTACGTGCAACCCGTTGATTGGTCGTTCTCCGCAACCCTCAGGAGGCCGACCGGCCAGGAGACAACCTCTTTAGTTCAAGGTGTGGAGGAGCAGCTGGTTCCGCTTTCAAAAGAAGCAAGGACACCGCGAATCCAGGCAACCGGGAGTATTCCCGGCTCATTCACTCGTAGAAGAGGGTAGAAAACCGTGGAGTTATTGTCTGGCGCCGATATGCTGATTCGTTCCCTGCAGGATGAGGGCATCGAATACATATACGGCTATCCGGGTGGTGCGGCTCTTCATATTTATGATGCGCTGTTCAGGCAGGACAAAGTCAAGCATATTCTGGTACGGCACGAACAGGCGGCGGTCCATATGGCCGACGGCTACGCCCGTGCAACCGGAAAACCAGGTACCGTACTGGTGACCTCGGGTCCTGGAGCCACCAACACGATTACCGGCATTGCCACCGCTTTTATGGATTCCATCCCCATGGTGGTTCTGTGCGGTCAGGTCGCGTCCACGCTGATTGGTGAGGATGCGTTCCAGGAAACGGACATGATTGGTGTGTCCCGTCCCGTTGTTAAGCATAACCTTTCCGTTCGTCATCCGGAGGAAATTCCGGAAGTCATCCGTAAGGCGTATTACATTGCCGCTACAGGCCGTCCCGGTCCGGTCGTCGTCGATATCCCGAAGGATATGACCACGCCCAACGAGCGGTATGAGTACGCGTATCCGAAGAAGGTCAAGCTGCGCTCCTATAACCCTGCGATTCGCGGGCATGCCGGTCAGATCAAGAAGGCTGTGGACATGCTCCTGGCGGCCCGTCGTCCGGTCATATATGCCGGTGGTGGTGTCATTCTGGGCAAGGCGTCAGATCAGCTCACCGAGCTGGTGCGTATGCTGGGGTATCCGATCACCAACACCCTGATGGGTATTGGCTGCTATCCGGCCAGCGACAAGCAGCACCTGGGCTGGCTGGGGATGCATGGTACTTATGAGTCAAACATGGCCATGCACCATTCTGACCTGATTCTCGCTGTCGGTGCGCGTTTTGATGATCGCGTGACCAACGCCACCGAGAAGTTCTGTCCAGGTGCCCGGATCATCCACATCGACATTGACCCGGCCTCCATCTCCAAAACCATCGATGCCGATGTGCCCATCGTTGGCCCGGTGGACGCTGTTCTCAAGGAGATGCTGTCCCTCGTCAAGGAGAGTAAAGAGAAGCCGGATGCAGATGCACTGGCCTCTTGGTGGAAGCAGATCGAAGAGTGGCGGGCGTTCCATGGCATGCGTTATGAAACCAGTGACGACGTCATTAAGCCTCAGGAAGTCATCGAGATGCTCTGCAGGCTGACCAACGGGGAAGCCTTTGTCTCCTCCGATGTGGGGCAGCACCAGATGTTTGCCGCTCAATACTACAAGTTTGATAAGCCGAACCGGTGGATCAATTCCGGCGGCCTGGGAACCATGGGCTTCGGCTTGCCGGCAGCCATGGGCATCAAGCTGACACACCCCGATGATGAAGTGCTGTGTATCACAGGCGAAGGCAGTATCCAGATGAACATTCAGGAACTGTCTACGTGCAAGCAGTACAACCTGCCGGTCAAGATTATCAATCTGAACAACCAGGCTCTCGGGATGGTGAAACAGTGGCAGGACATGAACTATGAATCCCGCCACTCACAGTCCTACATGGAGTCGCTGCCTGATTTCATCAAGCTGGCAGAATCATACGGCCACAAGGGTGTCCGGATCGACAAGAAAGCGGATCTGGAGTCCAAGCTGAAAGAAGTGCTGGCGATGAAAGACGAGTTGGTGTTTGTGGATATCTATGTTGACCGTTTCGAGCATGTATACCCAATGCAGGTCGCCCGTGGTTCCATGAAGGACATGTGGCTCAGCAAAACGGAGAGGGTGTGATTATGCGTCGAATCATTTCTGTTTTGCTTGAGAACGAACCCGGTGCTCTGTCTCGTGTGGTTGGTCTGTTCTCTCAGCGCAACTACAACATTGAGACCCTCACCGTCGCACCGACAGAGGACGAAACCCTGTCCCGTCTGACGGTAACAACGACCGGGTCTGACAAGGTTATCGAGCAGATCACCAAGCAACTGAACAAGCTTATCGAAGTGGTGAAGCTTGTGGATCTCACTGAAGGGTCTCACATCGAGCGTGAACTCATGCTCGTCAAGCTCAAGGCGACCGGCTCTCAGCGTGCCGAGATCAAACGCACTGTCGATATCTTTCGCGGCCAGATCGTGGATGTCACTAGCTCCGTGTATACGGTTCAGTTGGCGGGCGACAGTGAAAAGCTTGATGGCTTCATTCAGGCGGTTGGAACAGCCGGGGTTCTGGAAGTAGTGCGCAGTGGCGTTTCCGGAATAGCCCGCGGTGAAAAAGTACTGAGCCTTTAACGGGGCAGCGAATCGAATTGAACATCATGCCTTTTGAGGCATTACAAAACACAGAGGTTTCTCATGCAGGTTTATTACGATAAGGATTGTGATCTCTCAATCATCCAGGGCAAGAAAGTTGCCATCATCGGTTTCGGATCTCAGGGCCACGCTCATGCGTGCAACCTGAAGGAGTCCGGTGTTGATGTGACTGTTGGTCTGCGTCCGGGTTCTTCCTCTATCGCCAAGGCCGAAGCCTACGGTCTGAAGACCAGTGACGTGCCTGCGGCTGTTGCTGCAGCCGACGTAGTAATGGTTCTTACGCCAGACGAGTTCCAGTCTCAGCTGTACAAGGCCGAAATCGAGCCGAATCTGAAAGAAGGTGCGACTCTCGCATTCGCTCACGGTTTTGCGATCCACTACAACCAGATCGTTCCGCGCAAAGACCTGGACGTTATCATGGTTGCACCGAAGGCGCCGGGCCACACTGTTCGCACCGAGTTTGCCAACGGCGGCGGCATCCCTGACCTGATCGCTATTTTCCAGGACGCTTCCGGTAACGCCAAGAACGTTGCTTTGTCATACGCCAGCGGTATCGGCGGTGGTCGTACTGGTATCATCGAGACGACTTTCAAGGACGAAACTGAAACCGATCTGTTTGGTGAGCAGGCTGTTCTGTGTGGTGGTGCGGTTGAGCTGGTTAAGGCTGGCTTTGAAACTCTCGTTGAGGGCGGCTATGCGCCTGAAATGGCATACTTCGAGTGCCTGCACGAACTCAAGCTGATTGTTGACCTGATGTACGAAGGCGGCATCGCTAACATGAACTACTCTATCTCCAACAACGCTGAGTACGGCGAGTACGTGACTGGCCCTGAGGTGATCAACGAGCAGTCCCGTGAAGCTATGCGCAATGCGCTGAAGCGCATTCAGAGTGGTGAGTACGCCAAGATGTTCATCTCCGAAGGAGCCCTGAACTACCCGTCCATGACGGCGCGTCGTCGTGAAAATGCAGCCCACGAAATCGAAACGGTTGGTGAGAAGCTGCGTGGCATGATGCCGTGGATTTCCGCGAACAAGATCGTGGATAAGGATAAGAACTAAGCGGGTATCCTGCTTGTTCTGAGAAAAACGCGGCCCGAGAGGCCGCGTTTTTCGTATATACTCCGCCCAAATGCTTTCCGGAGTAATGGGAAATGACTGACGAAAAGAAACAACACGAATCTGCCGTTAAAGGTGATGCGTTGAAAAAGGATGCCGACACAAACCCCGAATGCGAAGTTGAGGCTGGCGAGGTTATAGAGGAAGAGTTGGTAGGGGGAGCTCCGGTGCGGCGCAAAGGAATTTATCTTCTTCCCAATGCGCTGACGACGGCGTCGCTTTTTTCCGGCTTTTACGCCATTGTCTCAGCTGCCAATGGCGTTTTCGATAATGCGGCCATTGCCATCTTTGTCTCTATGATCCTTGATGGCCTAGACGGTCGCGTGGCCCGGATGACCAATACCCAGAGCAAGTTCGGGGAAGAGTACGACTCGCTGGCTGACATGGTCGCCTTTGGTGTGGCGCCGGGGCTGGTTGCATTTTTCTGGTCCCTGAACGGGTTTGGGAAAGTTGGTTGGGCTATCACCTTTATCTATGTGGCCGGTGCTGCATTGAGACTTGCGCGCTTCAATACCCAGATTGGGTCTGTCGACAAGAAATTCTTTGTTGGGCTGCCCAGTCCATCCGCTGCTGCTTGCGTTGCAGGGCTTGTCTGGTGTTTTCACGAGTTTGAGTCTTCGACATGGCTTACGCTTCTGACCATGGTAGTAGTTGCTGGAGCTGGTGTATTGATGGTCAGTAACGTGCTTTATCGCAGCTTTAAAGATCTCGACCTTCGCGGGCGGGTTCCTTTTGCGGCCATCCTCCTGGTTGTGTTGGTCTTTGTTGTTGTCGCCCTGGACCCGGCAACGGTCCTGTTCGTCGGCTTTCTAATCTACGCGCTTTCTGGTCCGGTGCGAGCGCTGTTTCGAAGAAAGCCCCGTCGAGCTCAGTGATGAGTGGTCGGTTTCCGCCTTTTTTGATCGCTTTTTGAGCGTTGGATAGGTGGAAACCGAGCCTTTGGAAAATAAAATGAAAAAGGTCGTTGACAGT
>NZ_ANIE01000009.1 GCF_000708045.1 Marinobacter nitratireducens | reverse complement strand
CAGAAGTGGTGCGCATTCTACAGCCCTCAGGAAAACTGTCAACGCCGATTTTGAAAAAACTTCAAAATCGGCGAAATTCGATCACTCCGTAATCAAAACCCGGGCAATCTTCTTCTTCCCTGCCTGGATGACACAGTCGTCGCCCTTAACAAATTGACGATCGCCCTCAAACTTGTCGCCGTCCACAAACACAGCACCGCGCCCCAGCACGTCCCTTGCCGCCGCGCCATTCTTGACCAGCCCAGCCAAACGAAGCACTGCCGCCATCGGCAGCCCATCCTGGCCATCGAGCGATACATTTACCTCCGGGACATTTTCCGGAATCTCTCCAAGACCAACACGGTTACCGGCGGACTTATGAGCGGTTTTCGCCGCCTCCTCATTATGGAAGCGGGTAATGATCTCTTCAGCCAGCAGCTTCTTGTAGTCCTGGGGATTGGCACCTGCCGATACAGCCGCACGAAATTCTTCGACTTCGGCCAGTGGACGGAAGCTCAGCAGCTCAAAGTAACGCCACAGCAATTCGTCAGGCATGGACAAAAGCTTGGTGTACATTTCGCCCGGCGCATCATTAACACCTATATAGTTGCCCAACGACTTGGACATCTTCTGGACACCGTCCAAACCTTCCAGGATGGGCATGGTCAGGATGGCCTGGGGCTCCTGCCCATAGTGTTTCTGAAGAATGCGCCCCATCAAAAGATTAAACTTCTGGTCAGTTCCGCCCAATTCGACATCCGCCTCCAGGGCTACTGAGTCATAACCCTGCACCAAGGGATACAGGAATTCGTGGATGGCAATCGACTGCTCTGCACGATAACGCTTGGTAAAATCATCACGCTCAAGCATCCGGGCTACCGTATACTGTCCCGCCAAGCGAATCATATCGGCCGCCGACATCTTCCCCATCCACTCAGAATTAAAGACGACGCGGGTTTTTGCGGGGTCCAGGATTTTGAACACCTGCTCCTGGTAGGTAATGGCGTTCTGCTTGACCTGCTCTTCTGTCAGCGGGGGGCGCGTAGCGCTCTTACCGGTTGGGTCGCCGATCATGCCGGTGAAGTCACCAATAAGGAATATGACTTCGTGCCCCAGATCCTGGAACTGTCTCAGCTTATTAATAAGGACGGTGTGGCCCAGGTGGAGATCCGGCGCCGTGGGATCGAAACCGGCCTTGATACGGAGCGGCCGCCCCTGCTTCAGTTTTTCGACCAGCTCGTCCTCTGGAATCAGCTCGTCAACGCCGCGCTTGATAACGGCCAACGCCTCATCAATAGATGCCATGAACAACACATCCCCAGTTCTGTCTTGAATGATTCTTTCGGTTACAGACTTCTACAAAAGAAATCTGCCAGTTACCCGCCTAACTGGTAAAGTACAACTGCTCATATTTTGAGCATCACCGAGTCCAGCGGGCGACGCATTATAGCAATGACGCCCGCAGAAATCCGGAGGTAGGAACATCAAACCGTAATGTTCCACGCTGTCCCGCATGCATTTTATACGGTAATCTTGTTGGTCTATACTTGATCAACAGCTTTAATTAGGTAGTACAACCTACCGGAATACCGATTAAAACGGGTGCGATACGTGTTTAAAATGTTTCCAAAAACACACATTACCATTGCCGCCGCAGCCACGGTTGTCGTGACGGCCGCCATTTTAATGAGTCCCAGCGCGGATGTTGAAGCGAAGCGCATGTCCTATTCGCTGGACCTCGAACAGGGCACCGTATCAGGCAAGGCTGAAACTGCGCCTTCTGCATCCGCGCCCTCGAGCAACCTGCAAACGGATTCCGGCTCCGCAAAGTCCCCGACTCAAATGCAGGCAGCCGCCGAGACAGTGCCGGCCGAACCAGAACTTCACTGGCAATCGTTCAAGATTGAATCCGGCGACACCCTGTCGTCCCTGTTCAAGGATGCAGGTTTCAACGACCGCATCATGCTGTCGGTCATTCACGGCGAAGGGGAAGCGACCGACCTGCAGAAGCTGTTTGCAGGGGAAACAATCCGCTTTGCATCCAACGATGATGGTAGCCTTGCCGCCATCGAACTTAAGCGAAGCCTGCTTGAGTCCCTGAAGATCGAAAAAACAGACGAAGGCTTCACTGGCAAGACAGCGCTGAGAGAACCTGAAGCCCGACCCGCTTTCGCGTCTGGAACAATTAATGGATCCCTCTACCTGGCGGCCCGGGAAGCTGGCCTCAACGATCGCCTGACCATGGAGCTGGCTGGAATTTTCGGCTGGACCATCGACTTCGTTTATGACGTCCGCAAAGGCGATCAGTTTGAAGTTGTTTATGAGGAGCTCTACCTGGATGGCGAGCGTTTTGACACTGGTCGCATCCTCTCAGCCCGCTTCATTAATCAGAACGAAGACTACGTCGCCCTGCTTTATACCGATTCCAATGGCGACAGCGACTACTACTCGCCGGACGGCAAGAGCATGAGAAAGGCATTCCTGCGCACGCCGATCAATGCCAGGGTCTCTTCGCCGTTCAACCTGCAGCGCCGTCATCCCGTTCTTGATGTCGTTCGCCCGCACGAAGGTACCGATTACGGCGCCCCCCCGGGTACGCCAATCAAGGCGGCTGGCGCAGGTCGCGTTCGTTTCGCTGGCTGGAAAGGCGGCTACGGGCGCACAATTGTTCTGCAACACGGAGACAACATCACCACCCTGTATGCTCACATGAGCCGGCTGGGCAAAGGGATGAGAAACGGCACCAAGGTCAAGCAGGGGCAAACCATCGGCTATGTGGGTTCTTCCGGCATGGTGACCGGTCCACATTTGCACTACGAGTTCCGCGTAAACGGTGTTCCCCGCAATTCGCGCAAGGTTAAACTCCCAGATGCCAAGCCGGTACCGTCTTCGGAAATGGCGCGTTTCAAAAATGTGACCAAGCAGCAACTGGCGCAGTTTGATACGTTCCGCGAAAACTACCAGCAACTGGCATTGGCCTCGGAAGAATAACCGGGATGGACACCTGGCTCGGCTTGATGTCCGGCACCAGCATGGATGGCATTGATGCTGTACTGGTGTCCTTCGATGGAAACACCGCCCACATTCACGCCACGATCAGCCTGCCCTACCCGGACGAGATCAGGCATCGCCTGATCGCCGTCAGCCAAAACCAGGGCTCGCCCGATGAACTGGGCGAGCTGGATACCCTGACAGGCTGCCTGTTTGCGACAGCAGCCAACCGGGTCATTGAATCTTCAGGCCTCCCGGCATCCAGAATCAAAGCCATTGGCAGCCATGGCCAGACCGTACGGCACCAGCCCGCCGGCGCCGCCCCTTTCTCGATGCAGATCGGAAATCCTTCCATCATTGCGGAAAGAACCGGAATTCCAACGGTCGCGGACTTCCGCAGAAGGGACATGGCCGCCGGAGGCCAGGGCGCACCACTGGTACCAGCCTTCCACAAGGCGTTCTTTGGTTCAAAGACTGAGAACCGTTGCATCCTTAACCTCGGCGGGATAGCAAACATTACCTGGATTCCGGCCGATCAGTCGCCCGTTACCGGATTCGACACGGGCCCGGCCAACGCGCTTCTCGATGCCTGGTGTCTCGATCAGACCGGACGCCCCTACGATACCGATGGGCATTGGGCGAGCGAAGGTACCGTCAATGACGAGCTGTTGCGCGACATGCTGTCCGATGCTTACTTTGCAAAAGTGGCTCCCAAGAGTACCGGCAAAGAACGTTTCAACCTGGACTGGGTTAAAACCCTGGCACGCCGCCACCCCGATGTTCCGGCGGCAGACATCCAGCGGACACTCCTGCAATTAACGGCGAGCAGTATCAGCGAACAACTTCCTTCCGAGGGGAACATGACCGTCTATGCTTGTGGTGGTGGTACCCGCAACCCTTTGCTGATGGAAGCTCTCGGCAAGGCCATTCAGCCGGCCCGATTAGCCATCACCGATGAACTTGGCCTAGATCCTCAATGGGTAGAACCGGTGGCGTTCGCCTGGCTGGCAAAACAGGCGATGGCAGGAATGCCCGGCAACCTGCCAGAGGTTACAGGCGCCTCCGGGCCACGCATTCTCGGCGCTATCTATCCGGCTTAGTTCAATAGACAGCCATAAAAAAGGAGAGCCAATGCTCTCCTTTTTTATGGCGTCACAAACCTGACCGTCAAATCGAGAATGAGCTGCCACACCCACAGGTAGAACTGGCATTCGGGTTCTGAACCACGAACTGGGACCCCTGCAATCCTTCCTGATATTCGACCGTGGCGCCAACCAGATACTGATAACTCATCGGGTCGACCAGCAGCTTCACTCCATCTCGCTCGATCACGGTGTCTTCGTCATCCAGCTCCTCATCAAATGAAAAGCCATACTGGAAACCGGAGCAACCACCGCCGGTGACAAAAACACGTAACATCAGGTCCGGGTTGCCCTCGTCCTCGATCAACTCACGTACTTTTGCGACCGCACTGTCACTGAAGAACAGTGGCGTGGCCATTTGCTGAACTACACTCAAGCTCGCCTCCGGATTAACTCTGTATCACAAGGAGGATTATGTTATTCCTGACTAAAACAATCAACTATTCGGATTTACCACCATCCTCGGTGACAGGCTCTCCGGAATCAACCGGCGCCTTGCTCTCGTCACGGCGAGCCGATTCATTCTTGCGTTCCGTACTGGTGAGCAATCCAACGGGCTCTTTCTGGTGAACCAGATTGCCATTCACCGCGGCCCCCATCGCCATTTCGATCAGGTTGTAATAAACATTACCGTTGATCGAGGCCTTTTCCGCCAGCTCCAGATGGGAAGACGCATAGACATCACCATTAACCGTACCGTTAATGATGACATGCGGTGCCACAATGTCTCCGGTGATTTCACCAACTTCGGAAATCCGAAGAACGGCGTCACTGCCCTCATCCGCCGCCACTTTGCCGCGAACCTTGCCATCAACGTGCAAACCACCGGAAAAGTGGATACCACCCTCCACGCTCGTCCGCGACGAAATCAATGTGTCAAAGTGCCCTGTCGGGCGACGAGATTTCTGCTTCTTCTTGCCAAGCATCTCAATTCTCCGTTAGCTCATCCCAGTCAAACGTTCTCTCGGCCTGGGAAGAATTGCGTCCTTCGGACTGGGCCACAACCTGAATTTCGAGAGGCTCGAAACCGTCCGGCAACACCAGCGTTCCTTCCACATCCTGAAAATAGCGGAAGCGAAACTTCACACCAAGATCTTCAATCTCCTCAGACAGATCACGAAGCGCGATGACTTCTTTTTCTTCGTCACGGAGGCCGATGACGTTAACCGCCACCAGACCAGAAACATAGTTCTTGTTGTTACCCACTTGGGTCAGCACCAGCTTGAACCCCCAAACGCCCGGCTCACGTTCATCCACCAGGGACAAGTTATCCACCTGCAGGCCCTTGCTGACCTCCGACGGAGCCATGATATTTTTGTAAAAAGTCAGGTCTGATTTCAGTGAAACAATCTGTGTTTCCAGATCCACGATCATCCGGCGGGCCTGATTCAGAGCCTGCTCGTCGATCGCTCGCCCTCGCTCCAGATTAATTACCTGCTGTCGAGCCTCAGTGTAGTTTTCCTGCAACGTCTCCAGCTCTTCCTCAAGGACTTCATTGGACGCCTCGACACTGGAAAACCGGAAGCCACCTTTCGAAAGCCCCGCGACGTAGCCTGCTATGGCCGCAACCACGGTGAATGCCAAAAGGATGGCTGTACGACGAAGACGATACCCCGGCCTGTGCCGGATGACGACATACTCTTCAGCGGGTTTCTGCTCTTTACTCACAGACACGCCTCAGGGTAACAGAGCCGGAGCTTCCAGCCCCTGAGTTTCTTTCATCCCGAACATGATATTCATGTTCTGCACGGCTTGCCCCGCAGCGCCTTTGACCAGGTTATCGATCACCGAGGAGACGATAACGATATTACTGTCCTCCTGGCGATGCAGAGCCATCCGGCACTGATTTGCACCCCGCACACTTCGGGTTTCCGGATGGCTGCCATAAGGCATGACGTCGACAAATGGCTCGTCCCGATAGCGTGATTCAAACAGTTCCTGAAGCCGCTCAAAGTCTGCCGTATTCTTGATCTCCGCATACAGCGTCGCCTCAATGCCCCGGATCATGGGCAGCAGGTGAGGAACGAAGGTCACGCCCACCCTCCCGCTTGCGGCATCGGTCAGTCCCTGTCGGATTTCCGGGAGATGGCGATGCCCGGACGCTCCGTATGCTTTGAAGCTTTCACCAATTTCGCCGTGAAGTACACCAATCTTACCCTGACGACCTGCACCGCTGGCGCCCGATTTCGCGTCGGCTATCAAACGGCCCGGATCGACCAGTCCATTTTCCAGCAACGGCAGGAAACCGAGCTGCACTGCTGTGGGGTAACAGCCAGGGTTGGCGACCAGCTGAGCCTCTTTGATGACCTCCCGCGCAACCTCTGGGAGGCCGTACACGGCTCTTTCGTTCCATTCAGGCGTCTCATGCTGCATGCCGTACCAATCAGCCCAGACGTCAAGATCCTTGAGCCGGAAGTCCGCTGACAGGTCCACGACCCTGACACCTGCGGCCATCAACTCGGGCACCATCCGCATGGCCACACCGTGGGGTGTCGCAAAGAACACGAGATCACACGCCTTGAGAACAGAGGCATCCGGTTCGGAGAACGCAAGGTCGTAGTGGCCTCGCAGATTCGGGTACATATCGGCCACCGGCATACCGGCCTCCGAACGAGACGTAATACAGCTGACCTGTACCTCAGGATGAACCGCCAGGATTCTCAACAGTTCCACACCGGTGTATCCGGTGCCACCAACGATGCCTACTTTTATCACCTTGCACTCCAGCGACGTGGTATCAGTTTCTTTAGGATTGACCCCGTAGTCTACCATGATAAACCAAGGACTTATTGCAGCTACCGGGGCGACAGTTACAATGATGACAGAAAGTGTCCAACATGCCTCCATCCAACCGGAATCACGCCGTTCATGCGAAACCCATGGCATCAGATTACCGAGCACCTGATCCCGCTGTTCCGGCGCAGGCTGTCTGGTGTCGATGCATTGCCCCAACTGGCTGTCCTGGGCCTACTCTCCGGTATCGTGACCGGCGGCGTCATCCTGCTTTTCCGGCTGGCAATCGAGTGGCCATTGGAACACTTCCTCCCTGGCGCTGGCTCGGAATCGTTTGAACAGCTGGAGTGGATGACTCGGGGGCTGTTACCACTTACCGGTGCACTCGGGCTCGGGCTGATGCTACACCGCCTGGCGATTCACGATCGCAAGGTCGGGATTGTTCATATCATGGAGCGATTGAACTACCACCAGGGGTACATTTCCTTCCGAAGCGCGGTTGTCCAGTTCATCTCTGGCGTCGCTACGGTCGTCACTGGCCAGTCGGCAGGGCGGGAGGGGCCCGCAGTCCATCTGGGCGCGGCCTTTTCCAGCCTGATGGGTCAGTGGATGCGACTCCCGAACAACAGCATTCGAACGCTGGTGGCGTGTGGCTGCGCGGCGGCGATCTCCGCTTCCTTCAACACCCCCATATCCGGCGTCATCTTCGCGATGGAAGTGGTGATGATGGAGTACACCATCGCCGGTTTTACGCCCATCATTCTCGCAGCGGTCAGCGCGGCCATCGTCACCCAGGCGGTTTACGGGCCCGAACCTGCGTTTAACGTGCCAGCCCTGACCATGAATTCCCTGCTGGAAATACCCTGGATTCTGGTCATTGCCATCATCATAGGCATCGCTGCAGCCGCCTTTATCCAAATGGTTGATACGGCCGGGCGTCATCACCATCGCCCCGTACTACTCCGCATCAGTGTTGCCGGCCTGTTGATGGTTCCGTTTGCCATACTTGTTCCTGAAACCATGGGTATTGGGTACGACACGGTCAACGCAACGATCAACGGCGAACTGGGTCTGTGGATTCTGATTGGTGTCGGCGTCGCCAAGCTCCTCGTCACCTCGCTGACCATCGGCCTTGGCATGCCCAGCGGGGTCATCGGGCCCACACTTTTCATGGGCGCGACCCTGGGCGGAGCGATGGGCCTTGTCGGTTCACAGATCATGCCGGAACAGGCCTCATCGGTTGGCTTCTATGCCATGCTGGGCATGGGCGCCATGATGGGGGCCGTGCTACAAGCTCCGCTGGCCGCACTGCTGGCTTTGCTGGAGCTGACACGCAATTCCCACATCATCCTCCCGGCCATGCTGATTATCACCACCTCGACGCTGATCACCAGCGAGGCATTCGGGAAAAAATCCCTGTTCCTGACCATTCTTAAAAGCCAGGGGCTTAGCTATCAGAACTCCCCGGTTATCCAGGCTCTCAGACGAGTGTCTGTTGGCGCTATCATGGATCGGAGTATCATGCGCACGGAGCGCCACCTGACGGTCGACGAAGCCCGCAAGGCTCTCAAGGCGGAGCCCAAATGGCTGATTGTCGAGGGCAGTAACGGCCCGACTGCACTGCTGCCGGCGGTGGACCTGGCTCGATACCTCGAGGACACCGATCAACAGGTCGCCGAGCAGGAAATCGAGCTGCCGGATTCCGTGGATCTGATGGAGATACCGGCCAACCGAAGAGATCTGGCACCAGTGCAGTACCAGGCGACCCTCGAAGAAGCGCTGAACGAGTTCGAAGCCAGCAATGCCGAGGCCCTGTATGTACAGAGGCATGTCGCACCCATGATCCAGCGGGTGTACGGCGTTGTCCTGAAATCCGATATTGAAAGCTATTACCAATACCGACGGAGTTGATGAATGCTGTGGGTCAAAGCCTTCCACATTATTTCCATGGTGTGCTGGTTCGCCGGCCTCTTTTACCTGCCGCGACTGTTTGTGTACCACGCTGCCTGCGACGACCAGCCCGGTCGTGAACGTTTCAAAGTCATGGAACGCAAGCTGTATCGAGGCATCACCACTCCCTCAATGGTCGCTACCGTGATTTTTGGGCTCTGGCTGATCAGTTACAATGCGTCCGGGTATTTCAGCCAGGGCTGGATTCACGCCAAGCTTGTTCTGGTGGCCCTGTTGATCGTTTACCATTTCTATTGTGGCCACCTGGTCAGAGTGTTCAGAGATGAGCAGAACACCCGCAGCCACGTGTTCTATCGCTGGTTCAACGAACTGCCAGTACTGGTGTTGCTGGCCGTTGTAATCCTGGCCGTCGTCAAACCGTTTTAAGGAGCTGCACCATCAAACTCTATAACCGCCCACAGGTTCTGGTACTTTCCGGTCTTGACCCGTCCGGCGGCGCAGGCATCCAGGCCGACATCCAGGCCATCACCTCGCTGGGGTGTCACCCATTGCCCGTGGTTACTTGCCTGACCGTACAGGACACAACCAACGTCTATGGCGCGGAAGCCATTGATCCGGCGTTAATCCGCCAACAAATCGAGTGCGTGGCGAAAGACGCGCCCATCCATGCCATCAAGACAGGCGCCCTGGGCAGCGCAGCCATCGTCGACGTGCTGGTGGACTTCGTTCAACAGCACCCTGAAATCCCGGTCATCACCGACCCGGTCATCAAAGCTGCAGGCGGCGGTGATCTCGCAGACGATGAACTCGTCAACGCCATGAAGACCCGGCTGTTCCCGGTGTCGGAAATGATCACCCCCAATGGCGAGGAGCTCGCCATTCTCGGTGACAACAGCAATCCGGCTCAGGCCGCCAGCACACTTCTGAACACCGGTTGCTCGTCCGTGCTGGCCACCGGCGGCCACGGAACCGGCATGCACATCGTCAACACCCTGTATAACCATGCCCCTGAGCCCATGCGTTGGGAGATAGAGCGTGTTGGCGGCGAATACCATGGCACAGGTTGCACACTGGCGGCGGCCATAGCAGCCGGGAGAGCCTGCGGCCTGTCACCACGAGCGGCCATTTCTCAGGCTCAGAACTATGTGAACCACGCCATACTGCACGCCCTTAAGGTTGGTAAAGGCCAACCCGTCCCTGATCGGGGTATTCTGTGGGAACGTTAAGCCATCCACTGAAGCCCGGCCTGTATGCCATCACAGACAGCAAACTGACTCCCCCAGACACGCTGGCTGCCTCGGTAGAGGCAGCTCTGAGCGGGGGGGCCGTTCTGGTACAATACCGTGAAAAGTTCGCGCCAGGGCCAGAGCGGCTAAGACAAGCCACGGACCTGCAGCGGCTGTGCCGGGACGCAGGCGTCCCGCTGATCATCAATGATGATCCGGAACTGGCAGCCCGGGTCGGGGCAGCCGGTGCCCACCT
Organism: Marinobacter nitratireducens; assembly: GCF_000708045.1. Taxonomy (GTDB): domain Bacteria; phylum Pseudomonadota; class Gammaproteobacteria; order Pseudomonadales; family Oleiphilaceae; genus Marinobacter; species Marinobacter nitratireducens. The sequence continues at coordinate 571,261 of NZ_ANIE01000009.1, read as the reverse complement.
CGGGCAGGATGACCAGGCGCTGATCGATGCCAGAACCCTTCTCGGGGCAGACGCCATTATCGGCATCACCTGCCACGATCGCCTTGATCTGGCCCGCTCCGCTGATGCCAGCGGTGCCGATTATCTGGCCTTCGGTCGGTTTTTCACATCGTCGACCAAACCTGGAGCGCCTCCCGCCAAGCCAGCCGTTTTGCGGGAAGCCAGACAATTTGGCAAGCCGATTACGGCAATTGGCGGCGTCACCGCAGACAACGGCGCGGAACTCATACTCGCTGGCGCCGATTTACTGGCAGTGGTTGGCGGCCTGTTTGGCGGCACACCGGCACAGATAGAACAACGCGCGAAACACTTTGTCCGGCTGTTCGAACAGCATCATCCACTTTTCACACTACCCAGCTGACAGGAAAGCATTCATGAACCATTCCGAAAGCCTTTTTGAAGAAGCTCAGAAATACATCCCCGGCGGCGTCAATTCACCGGTTCGTGCCTTCCGGGGCGTGGGTGGCACACCCATTTTCTTCAAACACGCCGAAGGCGCCTATCTCTACGATGAAGACGATCGCCGTTACATCGATTACATCGGTTCCTGGGGCCCGATGATTCTCGGTCACTCAGACCAACGCATCAAGGATGCCCTGCACGCACAGGTGGATCTGGGTGTCGGCTACGGTGCGCCAACAGCCATTGAAACTGAAATGGCAAAAAAAGTGTGCGAACTCGTGCCGTCCATTGACCTCGTCCGGATGGTCAACTCCGGCACCGAGGCGACGATGTCCGCCATCCGCCTGGCCCGGGGCTATACCGGCCGGGACAAGATCGTGAAGTTCGAAGGCTGTTATCACGGGCATGTGGATTCCCTGCTGGTCAAAGCGGGCTCCGGCGCCCTGACCCTTGGCGTTCCCAACTCCCCCGGCATCCCGGCGAGCCTGGCCGAGCACACCATCACACTGACTTACAACGATATCGACAGCGTCCGGGAAACGTTTGCCTCCCTCGGCGACCAGATTGCCGCCATCATTGTTGAACCGGTTGCCGGCAACATGAATTGCATCCCGCCGGTTCCCGGTTTCCTCGAAGGGCTGCGAGACGTGTGCGATGACCACGGCTCCGTGCTGATCTTTGACGAAGTCATGACCGGCTTCCGCGTTTCCCTGGGCGGTGCCCAGGGTCTTTACGGCGTAACCCCGGATCTCACTGCACTCGGTAAAGTAATTGGTGGAGGACTCCCGGTTGGCGCGTTTGGAGGAAAGCGCGAGATCATGGAGCATATTTCCCCGCTCGGCCCCGTTTACCAGGCCGGCACTCTCAGCGGAAACCCACTGGCCATGTGCGCAGGGCTGACCACACTGAACGCGATTTCCGAACCGGGTTTTCATGACCGTCTCAAGCAGAAAACCAGCAAACTCCTGGACGGTCTGAAAGAAGCAGCCGAAGCCAACAATATTGCCCTGACCGTTCAGCAGGCAGGTGCCGCCATGTTTGGCATTTTCTTCACTGATGAGCCGGAGGTCACCCGATTCGATCAGGTGATGAACTGCGACGTTGAGCGCTTCAAGAAGTTCTTCCAGGGCATGCTGAAGGAAGGCATCTACCTGGCGCCCTCTGCCTTCGAGGCCGGTTTTACCAGCGCTTCCATGAGCGATTCGGACATTAACGAAACCGTTGATGCTGCTCGCAGAGTGATGGCAACACTTTGATCATCTGATGCTTTTCTGGCCTGCCATGCCTCTGGTGTCATGGCAGGCCAGTCGTCGTGATCCACCTCACAGATTTATAAACAAGCCCCCGTCTCGTCCTCCCATTGCATTGACTCTCATTGCCAACTGATCAAATGATGGTCAGGTCTCAAACGAGACGCTCTGACAGCGGCAATCTAACAATCACAAAAGTAGTCAGCGCAAGGAAGCACCTCTTTCTGCCCGAATGGGGCGGATGCAGTACGAGAAGCAGTCTCTGGAGCAGCCCGTTAGGTTGAGCCGCAGTTTGATAACAAACACAAAAACAAACTGTAGGAACGACAATGAAAACCTGGATAAAAGCCCTCGCCCTGGCCTGCACCGTTGCATGGTCAGCCCCCTCTGCCGCCTGGTGGTGGGACTCGACTCCCTCGGATTACACAGACACCCGCTACCCCATCGTGCTGGTTCATGGCATGTTCGGTTTCGACGATATTGTCGGAGTAGACTACTGGTATGGCGTTGCCGAAGATCTGCGTCGTTATGGCGCCGACGTCTACACCACGCAAGTGCCTGCACTGGACAGCACCATCGCCCGGGGTGAAGCCTTGCTGCCTCAGGTAGAGGCCATCGCAGCCGTGTATGGCAAGGTAAATCTCATTGGCCACAGCCATGGCGGCCCGACCGCACGCTACATCTCCCGTGTGCGTCCTGACCTTGTTGCATCGGTTACCTCAGTTGGCTCGCCCCATAAAGGCTCGCCGGTCGCCGACCTGATATACGGCTCTCCCGCCGAAAGCGCGGCGGCAGGCCTTGGCAATGCCCTTGCCGGCCTGATCGATCTGCTTTCCGGTGGCGGTTACAATCAGGACATGCGTGCCAGCCTGCAATCGCTGACCTCACAGGGCAGCGCAGAGTTCAACAATTTCGCACCTGCAGGCATTCCGACCACATCCTGCGGAGAAGGCGCGTACTCGGCGAACGGCGTTCGTTTCTATTCCTGGGGAGGCACCGGGGTTCTGACCAACGCGCTGGATCCGTCAGACGCCCTCCTTGGAGTGACCAGCCTGGTGATTGGGGGTGCTGACGATGGTCTGGTTGGCCGTTGCAGCAACCACTTCGGCCAGGTCATCCGGGACAACTATTTCATGAACCATCTGGATGAGGTCAATCAGGCTCTTGGCTTGCATAGCCTTTTCGAGACCGACCCCAAGGCGGTATTCCAACAACACGCCAACCGACTGAAAAACGCCGGGCTCTGATAGCACGAATCCTTGGCTTTGGCTCCGGTATCTTTAGCCGGAGCCAAAAATTCCCTCAATGCTCAGCATCACTGTGTGTCTGCGATAATCATAGAGCGCAATGGAGCTATCCGACCGACGATACTGCCAGTCCGCCCGAACCAGCCACCGATTGTTCAACCACTGCTCTGCAAAGATCGTCGTGCTCAGGCGACGGTCTGTTCGCCGTTCTGTCACCAGTCCGCCAACCGTATCGATTGTGTGGGAATCCCGGTACCGGCTGTAACGGAACGAGCCGCTCAGGCCCGCCAACAGATTGGAGGACACTGGAACGCTCGCGGCAATCCGCAACCGGTGGTGCTGAGGGGACAGACTGTAGAACTGGTCTCCGACGCTGAGATCACGTCGATCCTCCATGTCCCAGCGATACTGGCTATCAAGCCGCCAATGCCCGATTTGCTTACCTGCGGCAAGAGTCAGCCGATACCGTTGACCGTCGTAAGCATCGTAATTACTCGCGCCCTGAATACGGGCCACCGCCAGCGCAATACTGCAATTTGCATCCTCGATGGCGCATGGCCGCCAACCCCGTTTACCCTCCAGCCCATAACGGGTTTCGAAACTTTGTCCACTGAACCATGACTGGCTGACGGTTAACTCAGCTTCCCGGTATCCTTCCGAGAGCGGCTCAAACAGAAAAACACTGCCCCGGACCAACGACGAGTTATAGCCGCTGTCATCTGGATACCGGCGGCCGTAGGCTGAGCCTTCCAGCCCAAGGGTATTGCCATTGAAGGAATCAACGCGGTATGAGCCTACGGCAAACAATTCGGCAAAGCTGCCGCCCTTGCTGGAGAGCTCACCATCAGGTAAGCCGGCGATGTTGCTGTCATACCCACCCGCAAGATTCAGAACGCCCGACCCTTGTCCTCGGTGCCCGGCAGGAACGTTGTCTGCTGCGAGCCGATCCAGCTGTACCTTTGCCATTTGTTGGAGCTTATTCGGGGCCGCCCCTCCTTCGCTGACTTCGGAAAACCAGGCTCTGGCAACACGTTGCTCGCCTCTTGCCAGGGCCACCAAACCGAGGTTGTAGGCAGCAAGAGCACGATCATCGGTGGTTAGAAGGGATCGGAATCGGCGCTCAGCGAGTTCATACTCACCCAGACGATAATAGACCACGGCCAGGTTGTAGGAGAGCGAGATCGACCGCATACCAAGCGCCTCCGCCCGCAGGAATTCATCCCGCGCAGCGTCCAGATCGCCTGACTGAAAATGAGCAATACCGGCGGCCAGGCTTTCCCTTGCCTTGTCATCCGTCTGCGACGTCGCCGTAGCGCTGAAAACAAGGCACAGCAGACAGACGGCCATCCTTTTGAAATGCAAGCAGAGCACTCCGCGACTGGAGAATAAAGACGGACAGGCGCAGCAAAGTGCCGCACCTGGAAAACCTATGGCGGGAAGTATAGCAAGGGTGGAGCCGGCTATGGCGGGACCGGGTAAAAGAATTCGTGTCCTAGCGGTTGAGACCCGGGGGTCCGTTTTCCTTTATTTCCTCAACCACTTCCGGCTTTTCCGGCCGCTCTCTCACCTGGTCCAACGATTCTCGGGCACTCCGGGCATCTTCCGAAACCGACTGACCAAATTCACGACCTGACTGGCGAGCTTCTTCGCTTTGGTCCTGTCCACGCATGACATCCCGAGTACGGGAATGTTCAAGATCGGGAGTGGGCAACTCAATTTCACGAACCACCTGATCCGTGAGCGCATCCCCGTCCATGACCATTCTCATGGTTACATCCAGATCGTCCGAAGCTGACGCCGAGAACGCCAACAACAGCCCAACCAGGCAAACGCCGGACCGCAGCAGCATGACAAAACCGGAATCACGACTGCTCATGATGCAGGACTCCCAGTTTGAAGGTTATTGAACGCTGGGATAGCCGCCCGAAACGTTTTCTGGCGATCTCCCGCATTAATGTGTGCGACCAGTTCCCCGGAACCGGGAAAAAGGACCTTGAGAGGCAATGACAACATATTCTCGCCGGCATCCAGGCTGACTTCCCAGCTTACTTCATGGCGACCGGGCATGGATGCCAACTCGACATGGGGCGGCAGCTCCAGCGTCAGCGTGACATTTTCCAGAGCTTCGCCAGAATGAAACGCCAGCCGGACAGTCTGCTCAACTGGCTTCAGGGTCTCTTCCGCGACTGTCGGCATGGTATCGACAGAGCGCTCGGTAAAATAGATGCCGACTGCCACGCCAAACACCATTGCGGCCGCCACTGCGCCAGCCAGCACTCCGTGACTCCAGCCGGCCACCTGGGGTTGCTTCGTGGCCTTCGCGAGAACTCGTTGTCGGAAATCCGAGGTAGGCTCCGGTATCGCGGTTCGACGGTTCAGCTCCTCGGCCAACTTGCGCTCGGCAGCAAACAGAACCGAACAGCTCTCGCAGTGGTGCAGATGCTCGTCGACCCGAGCGGTCTGCTCTTCCGAAAGCTCATCATGTATGTAGGCCGTAAGGCTTATGCGGATTTCCCGACAGGACATAGTCATCACCTCAAACTTCCACACGCCCGGATGGAGGAATTGGTTCCAATTCTCTTTGCAGTTTTTTTCTCAACTGCCCACGACAGCGGTGTAACCGGGATTTCACGGTGCCAACCGGGATATCAAGCACCAACGCGATTTCGTCGTGTCGCCAGCCATCCACGTCGTGCAGCAGCAGTAACGTCCTTTGATCCGGCGGCAATGAGGACAGCACACGATCCAGCGCGGGCCCCAGTCGATTCTGCTCAAAAATAGCCTGAGGGCCTGCGGCGTCAGATTCCAGGCTGTCCAGCCAATCAATCTGACTTTCCGCATCGACCAGTTCGCTCACCGGGCGGTCAATCTGTCGTCCTCGACGCCGAAACTGGTCGACAAACTGACGATAAAGAACCCGTTTGAGCCAGGGCCGGGGTTTGTCGACGCCTTCAAGCTCGGCTAACCGCGGGTACAGTTTAACCAGCACATCCTGAACCAGGTCTTCGGCATCGTGCTGAACACCGGTGAGACGGTAGGCAAACCGGTATAGCGAGTCCAGATGAGGCTCAACGAGGTGCTCGAAGCGTTTGGCTTTTGAAAGTCTGAAGGGAATCAGGGTCAAACCGATAAGACCTGTCAGGGGCGTTATGAAAGACTTCAGTCTATCCGAGTTGTCGGCGGACTGCACAGGCTACAGGGGCGATTCGTTCCGTCATATGGACACAGAATGAGACAATGTTAATAAAATTGCCGGAACCCTCCACGGCCGCTGTTCGTTTGAACCATGACTGGCAGCAAATTTTGCTGCGGCGCAATCGACAGCCCAAGGAGGTTTACATGAATCGTACCACTCGCCTTTTTACCATTTCGGCACTGGCCGCCAGCATTGCGGCATGCGGTGGCGGCGACGGTTCCGTTTCTTCGTCTACAGGCCAGGTTTCCTTTGACGTCACCGATGCTCCGGCGATGGAGTTTATCGACGTAACGGTGTCGTTCACCGGCATCCGCCTCAAGCCACAAGACGGTGATTGGGTGGAATTCACGTTCGATCAGCCGAAAACCTGGAATCTGCTGGATCTGCAGGGTGGCGTTAGCGAACCACTGATCACCGATGAGGAAGTTCCTGCCGGGCAGTATGACGAGCTGCGACTGATGGTCGACACCGATGGATCCTACGTGAAGCTGGAGTCCGAGCCGGACGTCGAAAAATCACTCGCCGTGCCCTCAGGTGAGCAGAGCGGCCTGAAGCTGAAAGGCGGCTTTGTCGTCGCTGCGGATACCACTACGGATTTCACCATCGACTTCGACGTCAGCAAGTCGATTGTTAACCCGCAGGGGCAATCGCTGGCCGATTACCTCCTGAAGCCTTCCCTACGGCTGGTGAACAACCTCGAGGTGGGGGCCATTACCGGCCTGGTTGACTACGCAACCATCAACTCTACCCGTCTCAATGATGAGACCTTGGCCGACTGCAGCGAAGGCTACGAAGGAGCGGCATATGTCTTCTCGGGAGAGGATGCCACACCGACCGATCTGAACGTGAACAACGAAGACAATCCGCTAATGGTGATACCGGTCACTTACGATCAGGAAACAGCGCTCTACAGCTACACCGCTGGCTTCCTCACAGAAGGGCCATACACCGTCGCTTACAGCTGTCAGCTCGATGACAATGAAGCAGACAACACCCTGGAGTTCGATGGCAAGCAAACCGTCATCGTGACGGCCGGTGAGACAGTAACGGCAGAGGATATTCCTCTCGCTCCATAAGCAATCACCCTGGCCGTCCAGGCCAGGGTGCCCACTTCACAGTGCCGAGGCTCGCGCCTCGGCCTGATCCGCCCCGGCAATATTCCCCCTCGCCCGACGAATATCCGCCAGCAATCGCCAGCCCGACCGTTGCAGATGGGTATCACTTCCAGCAACCGAAAGCCCCTTCAGGGTGAACTGTTCGGCAGCGCCCAGCCGATCACTGGCAACGTAGGCCTCAGACAGTTTGAAATAGACTTCAGCGGACCGCGGCGCAATGCGCTGAGCTCGCTCAAGATGCGCAATCGCAGCAGACGTATTCCCCTGCCGCAGGTAGCTCTCCGCTTCCCGGACCAAGCTGAGCGCCGCCGGAGACAGGCTCTCCCCGCTATCCCTGTAACTGGGAGAGGCACTCTCCCCGGCCTCAGGAGAGGGTTCTGGCTCATCGGGGATTTCACTCTTGCGCCACACCGGCGCCTCGTCGGAACCCGTTGGTTCTGTACTTGTACTGGGCGGGGGCGGCGCGGGCGCTCGACGTTCACCGCCAATAGGCACATAGATTCCGCCAGGGCTGGACGCGCAGCCAGACAGAATGAGAAGTGCAGAAAAGGTACCTGCGAGACCAATAACACGGTATTTCATCGGAACAATCCTTCAAACCAGCCTTGAATTCGACGTTGCAGAGCCCCGGAACAGGAAACCTCACGGGTTGGTTCGCTGCCTGCGATAAAGGGAACGAGCCGGGCATTGTCGCAGTATTCATCCGTCAATGCCTGGCGCTCTGAATCCACCCAGTGGTAGTTCACCCCATCCGGCATGACCGGTGAAAACCCATGCTGCGGAATCTGCGCCATGAATCTGGACCAGACCGGCAAGGCACCACTGGCCCCCGTGAGGGAGGTGGGTCCATTGTCATCGCGACCGACCCAGGCGACCGCCAGGAGGTCACCACTGAAACCTGCAAACCACGAGTCCCGGCCATCATCGGTGGTTCCGGTCTTGCCTGCCAGCGCCAACTCGTCCGGAACGGTATAGTAGGCCGACTTCCCGGTCCCTTCCCGCATGGTCTCCTGCATGGCGTACTGTACAAGGTGGACAGCAGCAGGATCGGCAACCTGGTCGACCTCCAGACTGTAACGGGATAACGGCTCACCTCCCGCGTCGGTCACTTCCCGAATCGTCCGCAACGGCGTATTAAATCCAGACGTCGCAAGCCCCTGGTACATCTGAGCAACGGTTACCGGGTTCATCGATACCGCGCCCAGCAGCATTGAGGGATACGGCGAAATCGGGGACGTTACCCCGAAGGCCTGCAAGGTTTCCCGCACCACATCCACTCCCACATCCAGGCCGAGTCGGACCGTGGGCAGGTTGTAGGAATGGGACAGCGCCGTGTGTAAGGGTATCTCGCCACGCTCCTTCTCATCGTAATTCTTCGGTTGCCAGCGCTGGCCATCATCAAACTCAAGAACAAAGGACTTGTCCTGCAGGGGCGTGATCAGGGTGTAACGGTCTGGCCGCGACAACGCTGACAAATAGACAAACGGCTTCACCAGTGACCCGATCGGACGGCTGGCATCAAGCGCGCGGTTGAAACCGGCAAACTGAGGATCCCGGCCACCCACCAACGCGAGTACTTCACCGCTGTCCTTCGCGGTAACCACCAAAGCCGCCTCCAGGGCCTTCCGGGTTTCCCCACTTGCGAGCCTTGGCAGCGTGTTGCTAACAGCGAATTCAGCGGCGTACTGGATCGCCGGATTCAGAGTGGTAAAAATCCTCAGCCCCTCACTGCGCAGATCTTCTTCGCGATAATCCCGCGCCAGATGTCGGCGAACCAGGTCTATGTATGCGGGGTAGCGGTTTTCCGAGTAGGAAGGCCGCTCGCTGACACCCAACGGCCGGCCCCGGGCCTGGGCAGCACGAACCGGCTCAATCAGCCCAGCCTCTTCCATTTCGGAGATCACAAGATTACGACGCGCCGTGGCTCGCTCCGGATGACGACGGGGATTGTAGTAGCTGGGTCCCTTGACCATGCCTACAAGCAGGGCGATCTGATGGACGCCTAGATCCCGGAGCGACTCCCCGAAATAGAACTGGCTGGCCAGACCGAAGCCGTTGATACTCCGGGTGCCCGCCTGCCCCAGATAGACTTCATTGAGATAAGTTTCCAGAATGTCGCCCTTGTCATAGTGCAGCTCCAGCAGGATCGACATCAGGGCCTCGTTACCCTTCCGGACCAGCGTCTGCTTGCGCGTCAGGAAGAAGTTTTTGACCAACTGCTGAGTCAGCGTGCTGCCGCCCTGCACAACTTCGCCGGCCCGGATATTGGCCAGCATGGCGCGGGCAATGGAGAGCGGAGCAATGCCAACATGGTCGTAAAAGTTGCGATCCTCAACGGCCATCAACGTGGCGGGCAGCAAGGCCGGCACCTGATCCAGCTGCACCAGTATCCGGTCTTCCTTGTGAGCCGGGTAGATGCCCCCAATCTGGGCCGGCTCCAGACGAACAATGGCCGCGGGGTCTCCGGCACGCACGGAAAAATCCTGGATCCGGTCTCCATAAATGTTCAACGACAGCCGACGCCGTGGTTCATCGCCATCCGGAAAACGGAATCCTCGGGTGCTGATCAGGAAGTGCCCGCCGTTGCGCCGGTAGCTTCCAGGCTTGTTACCATCGCCCTTGCGGAATCCCGCCAGCTCCAGTTCCCGTTCCAAAGCCCCGGAACTGATTCCAGCACCGTCGTAGAGCTCCAACGGCCGGGCAAACACCCGTGAGGGAACCTCAAAACGGCGACCTTCGAAGCGATCGGTAATCACCGCATCCAGGTAAACCATCCACCCCGCCAACAACACCAGCCCGATGACGGCGACACGGAGGAACAGCCGCCAGAACCAGGGGCGCCGGCCGTTTCTGGAGGACTTGCGAGACGATTTCTTTTTGGATCCAGAGGAAGTGCGGTTATTTTTCATGCCCGCGATTATAACGAAGGCTGGTGCTCGGAAGGCAGGGCAAGTATGTGTTATTTCTGTAATCTGCCCGTTATGATAGATCGACAATAACGACCGATTTCAGGGAATGCGAGGAGAGCACTGTGAGCGAGGCAACACCGGACACGCTGATTAAAGCATTACAGAACCCCGATCTGTACGATCACCCCGTCCGTGACTTTCAGGTTATCGAAACTCACATCTCACAAGTCATCCTGACCGGCGACTACGCCTACAAGATCAAGAAACCGGTCGATTTCGGTTTTCTGGACTTTTCCACGCTGGCGCGCCGTAAACATTTCTGCGAGGAAGAATTGCGACTGAATCGGCGCCTGGCAGAGCAACTGTACCTGGAAGTCATCCCATTGACCGGCACACCTGAGGCACCGGTTATCGGAGGCTCTGGCGAAGCCTTTGAGTACATGATCAAAATGCGCCAGTTTGGTCAGAATCAGCTGTTCGATCGACTGCAGGAAAGCGGCGCCCTGGAGTCCGAACGACTCGCCAGCCTCGCCCAACAGGTTGCCCATTTCCATGACCAGCTCCCCCCCGTGGCCGAAGACAAACCGCTGGGCACACCGGAAGCCGTATACGCCGCCATGCAGGAGAACTTCGATCAGATTCGGCCAATGATCGATGACAAAGCGCTGCTTGCGCAGCTGGATAACCTTGAGGGATGGACCCAATCGACGTTTGAGCGTCACCGCGACCTCATTGCCAAACGCCGCGCGGAAGGGATGGTCAGGGAGTGTCACGGCGATCTTCATCTTGCCAATATCACCTGCTTTGACGGAAAGACCACCGTTTTCGACTGCATCGAGTTCAACGAACCATTCCGCTGGATTGACGTCATTAACGACCTGGCCTTTCTGCTGATGGACCTGGAATCCCGGCGCGAGGATGGGTTGGCCAATCTGGTGCTCAACACCTACCTGGAGTACCGGGGCGATTTTGAGGCCCTGCCTTTGCTTCCGCTCTATAAAACCTACCGGGCGCTGGTGCGCGCGAAAATTGCGCTCTTCACGCTCGGCAATCCGTCGCTCTCCGATGCAGAGAAGGTCGAGCTGATGGAGCGATACCGCGCCTACGCACAACTGGCCGAGGACTACACCGCCATTCCCAACCATTACCTGCTGGCAACCACCGGGCTTTCTGCCAGTGGAAAAACCTGCGTCAGTGCGTCCATGGCCGGTGAACTGGGACTCATCCGGCTCCGTTCAGATGTCGAGCGCAAGAGGCTTCATGGACTTGGCCCGCTGGACGACAGCAAATCCGGGATTGGCGCCGACCTGTACAGCCCGGAAGCCAACGAGCAGACTTACCAGCGACTGGCGGAACTGGCGGATCAACTGCTTGCCGGTGGATTGTCCGTTATCATTGATGCCGCCTGCCTGAAACAGAAAGAACGCGACCTGTTTGCCGGCATCGCTGAAAACGAAGGCGTGCCCTTCGCCCTGCTTCATTGCGAGGCGCCTGAGGAACTGCGTCGAGAGTGGGTGCGCAAACGTAAAGGCGATGCCTCTGAAGCCACGGAAGAACTGCTTGACGCCCAGCAAAGCTGGTTTGAAGAGCTGACGGCGGAAGAGAAAAGCCACACGATCCATCTGCACACTGATGAGGAACACGTGGCTGAAGCGGTGGCGGACCGGATTCGACAGCACCTGGGTGTGACAGGCCACTAGGCCGGCTACACTGGGTGCAGACCTTTGAGACATTGGCCTGACAAGTGTGAGGTGCAGGATGGACGAACATCACGAGCCCGAAGTACACGCGATTGATCACCCGCTCTACGACCTGCTGCGAGCGGAAGATATTAAGACCTTCAACAGCGAAAAAGCAAAATTGAGCGAGCTTCCGAGCCTTGCGCACGGTGATTTCCGCGGGTTGGATTTACGCGGCCTGGATGCGACCGGGCTGGATTTCCGACATGCTTACTTTCGTGGAGCCGACCTGCGGGGCATCAATTTTGCAAAATCGAGAATGGAAGGTTCCAGCATCGCCAGCGCCAAGATCTCGGGCTGCTATTTCCCACATCGCCTAGACGCCGAGGAAATCGTCATGTCACTGAACCACGGCACCCGCATGCGTTACGCCATTCTGCCGAAATGAGTGAGGATAACGCTTGCTGGCAGCCCGCGTGTGCCATCGCTGACCTTGAGCAGGGACAATTCTCCGAGTTTCGTTTGCCTCGGAAAACGCAGGAGCCGGACACCCTCCCACAAACCGGCTTTGTCTTCCTCGATAATGGCAAGCCCCGAGCCTACCTCAATCAATGCCCTCACCTGGGCATTGAACTGAACTGGATGCCCGGCCGCTTTTTGGATGCAGATAACCTGTTCATCCAGTGTTCCACCCATGGCGCCCTGTTCAAACCCGGCACCGGCGAATGCATCGCTGGCCCCTGCCAGGGCGATGCATTGACCGCACTGGAGGTTCGGGTAACCAATGGCATGATTCTGGTCAGGGCGCCAGAATGACCTCAACGGGCTCACCCAGACTGAGCGATCCGGAGGGACTACCACCCTCCCCTGCCAGCGACGCCCGGTAAGCGAGCACTTCCACACCCGCTGCGCACGCCTCCCTCAGCAGGTTCCCGTAGGCCGGATCAATATGGTCGGCCGGGCGCACTGTGTTGATACCGGTGTGATTCACCAGAAAGAACAACACGGCCCGGTCTCCGTTGGCTACCTGCCCCATCAACTCACGCAGGTGCTTCTGGCCGCGGGTCGTTACCGCGTCCGGAAAATACCCGTTTCCATTCTCCGCCAGGGTGACATTCTTGACTTCCACCCAGGCGTCGGGCGCACTGTCATGCCCCGATAACAACAGATCAATTCGACTTTTTTCTTCGCCATATCGGACCTCTGCACGGCACTGGCTGTAACCTGCCAGCTCTCTCACCCGTCCAGCCTCAATGGCCTCCCGGGCCTGGCTGTTCGGACGAGCGGTGTTGATGCATGCAAATTCACCAGGGGCGGTTTCAACCAATTCCCAGGTGTATTTGAGCTTGCGCTTGGGGTTATCACTCTGACTCAGCCATACCCGTGCACCGTCCGGCTTGCAACCGAGCATGGAACCGGTATTCGGGCAGTGGGCAGTCACTTCTGAGCCGTCCATCAGCTGCACGTCCGCAAGGAAGCGCTTGTATCGCCGAATCAGGCGCCCCTCAACCAGAGGTTCTGGAAACTTCATGTGATCTCCGTACAAAAGTCGACGTCACAAGGCTGGCACCCCCGTGACTAATCTGCTATTTTCCGCAAATTCCCGTTTCAGGACGACTGCTTCATCCAGGGTTTAAAACGCGCAGCCACGGGGGCTCACGCGAAGGAAAGCAAAGCGTTCTTGTGAAGTACAGACTAGAGGCCGGGTTCAATGCCAAATACTGCAGAACAACCACGCGAACGTTTTACCAACTTCACTCCTTATGAAATGAAGAAGGGTGAAGAATACATGAGTGCTGAGATGTTGCAGCACTTCAAGGATCTGCTTCTGCAATGGAAACAGGAGCTGATGGAAGAAGTTGACCGCACCATGCACCACATGCAGGAGGATGCGGCAAACTACGCGGATCCCAGCGATCGCGCAACCCAGGAAGAAGAGTTCAGCCTGGAACTGCGCACCCGGGATCGAGAGCGCAAGCTGATCAAGAAAATTGACCAGACCATCGATCGTATCGACAAAGACGACTACGGTTTCTGCGATCAGTGTGGTGTCGAGATCGGCATCCGCCGCCTTGAGGCGCGCCCGACAGCGACTCTCTGCATCGACTGCAAGACCCTTGCCGAGATTCGCGAGCGTCAGACAGGTATTTGACCCCAGACCTGCCACGAGCCGGCGCCTGACATCGCAGCGCCGGCCGTCAGAACCTTCATGGCAACACACTATCGAGGGCGATTTGCCCCGTCTCCCACCGGCCCATTGCACTTCGGTTCTCTGGTAACCGCTGTCGCCAGCTATCTGGAAGCCAGGAGCCAAGAGGGTCAGTGGCTCATCCGAATTGAGGATCTGGATCCACTCCGGGAACCTCCTGAAGCGACAGGCCAGATTCTCCGAAGCCTTGAACAACACGGCCTCATTCCTGACGCCGAGATCCGTTTCCAATCTGCCCGACACGAAGCCTACCAGGCGGCCATCGATACCCTGACCAGTCGGGGCAAAGCGTATCGCTGCACCTGCTCGCGAAAGCAACTACTCAATAACGGCGGCAGGCATCCCAACCATTGCCGGGACAAAGATTTCACGAAGACCGACACCCCCTTTGCAGTTCGTTTCGCCCTGGAAGACGAAACATCCCGCTGGACGGACCTGCTGCTGGGTCCGCAAACACAGGAAGTCCAAAGCGAGCTGGACGACCCGGTGATCCTCCGCAAGGAAGGCTTCTACGCTTACCAACTCGCCGTCGTTGTGGATGACATCGACCAGGGAATTACCGATGTGGTTCGCGGCTCCGATCTGCTCGACATGACGGCCCAGCAGCAACAGATCTACCGGGCCCTGGGCGCAGAGCCACCCCACTGGCTGCATATCCCTGTCATCCTCAACGAAGACGGCCAGAAGCTCAGCAAGCAAACTCATGCCCCTGCACTTGTTGACGCCAACGCCCCCGAAAACCTGTTTGAGGCCCTCAAAGCCCTGGGGCAGAATCCCCCAGCAGACCTTGCACTGAAGTCGGTGGAGCGCATCCTCGATTGGGGCTCGACGAACTGGTGCAGGAGCGCCATTCACCTGACATTGCGCTAAGTGCCATGGTATAAAGCTTTTCTAACACGCTGGCACGGACATTCTGCCTGATGTATATCTACCGACTGGTCTTTCTGTTGGTTCTGGCCATCTATATCTTTTCCCCCAACATCCTTGACTGGTGGACCGCTCCGGGGAATGCCTGGTACAGCCCTTACCTGATATGGGCCAGCATTATTGCCATCGGCTTTTGGCTGGAGTGGCGACGGGATCCAAATGAGTTTTAGCGCTACCGGACTACTGTTTGCCAGCCTTCTTTACCTGATGCTCCTGTTCGGGGTGGCCTGGATTACCGAGCGGGGTTCCATCCCGCGGCATTGGGTCAGACATCCTCTGGTCTACACCCTGAGCCTGGGTGTGTATGCCGGTATCTGGGCGGTCTATGCGGCGGTTGGCGTCGCAGCGGAATCCGGTTACGGGTTCCTCGCCTATTACCTGGGCATCAGCGGCGCCTTCCTGCTTGCGCCGGTCCTGCTCAGCCCGATCCTTCGAATCGGCCGCGCCTACCAGCTGACGTCCCTTGCAGACCTCTTTGCCTACCGCTACCGCAGTCAGTGGGCCGGCACCCTGGTCACCCTCTGCTCCGGGGGCGCCATCCTGTCTCTGTTGAGCATGCAGATACAGGCCGTGACAACCTCCGCCAGCATTCTCGCGCCGGACACCTCGCCAAACCTGATCAGCGTTATGTTCAGCCTGACCGTGGTGCTGTTTGCCATGCTGTTTGGCGCCCGACGTGACCACCACTCCCAGAATCACCAGGGACTGGTACTGGCCATCGCTTTTGATTCACTGGTCAAACTGGTCGCCTTGCTGGTTCTCGGCGGCGTCATTCTGTTCGGCGTTTTTGGCGGAATGGAGGGGCTGGATTCTTGGCTGGCGAAAAACAACACCCCGGCCCGGACCATGACCCTCAATATTGACGACGGCAGCTGGCGGGCGCTAATGCTGATGTCCTTTGCCGCGGCCCTGGTACTGCCTCACATGTACCACATGATCTTCGCTGAAAACCCCTCGCCCAAGGCGCTGGCCAAAGCCAGCTGGGGCCTGCCGCTTTACCTGCTGTTACTCAGCATCCCGGTCCCTCTGATTCTCTGGGGAGGCCAGGAGCTGGGTGTGACCACCGGGGCCAATTTCTACAGCCTGGGCACCGCTCAGGCTCTGGGGAGCCCGGCACTGACGCTCCTGATGTACATCGCCGGCCTGTCAGCGGCCAGCGGCCTGATGATCGTCAGCACCCTGGCCCTGGCCGGCATGGTGCTGAACCACGTGGTCCTGCCACTGAAAACACCCCGGGAGCAAGGCGATATTTACCGTTGGCTGCAATGGATCAAGCGCCTGCTGATTGCGGTCATTATCTTCCTGGCCCTGCTGTTCCACGAGACCGTCGGTTCCAACCTGGATCTGTCCATCCTCGGCGCCATTTCGCTCTCGGGCATGCTGCACCTGCTGCCAGGCGCCCTCGGCGTGATCTATTGGCCCGAAGGTAATCGCCGTGGCCTGATCGCCGGCCTGATCATAGGGCTTGGAATCTGGATTGCCACCATCGTTCTGCCGTTCTCCCATACGATCAATCTGCTGGAGATTCTTGGTGCGCCTCTGGTTCCCGATTACAGCAACTGGCATATATTCACCTTTGCCGGACTGACCGCAAACGTGATGACCTTTGCCCTGATTTCTATTGTCAGCGGCACCACCAATGAAGAGGCCAGTGCAGCACAGGCGTGCTCCCTGGGTGCCCTATCGCGCCCACAGCGTCGAGAGCTTCTGGCGGCCTCCTCGAACGAATTCGTTAAACACCTTTCGGAACCGCTCGGTTATGGCGTGGCTCGCCGGGAGGTCGACCGGGCCCTGACTCAGCTGAAGTTGCCCAACGTGGAGTATCGTCCCTACCAGTTGCGCCGGCTGCGGGATCAGGTGGAAATCAACCTGTCCGGGTTGCTGGGCCCATCCGTCGCCCGGGACATGGTCAAACGGCACCTGGGCTTCAAGCCCCTTGCACGAGGCGGCGCCGCCCAGGATATCCGCTACGTTGAGCGGGCACTGGGTGATTACCAGAACCGCCTGACCGGCCTTGCAGGCGAACTGGACAACCTGCGGCGCCACTACCGGCAAACGTTACAGAACCTCCCAATTCCCGCCTGCTCAGTCGGGGAAGACGGCGAGATTCTCATGTGGAACAACACCATGGAGGCGCTGACTGGCATCACCGCCGACGATGTCGTGGGCGCCCGCCTGATGGCGCTGCCGGAACACTGGCACCTGCTTCTGGACGATTTCAACCGGGGCGAAGAATTACACCGCTACAAGCACCGACTGGACCTCCGAGGTAAGCCTCACTGGCTGAACCTGCACAAAGCAGCGCTCAGCGGTCCGGACCATCCCGAGGGCGGCAGTATCATCCTTGTGGAAGACCAGACCGAAACCCGGCTGCTGGAGGATGAGCTTATGCACAGCGAACGACTGGCCTCGGTTGGTCGACTGGCGGCCGGTGTTGCCCACGAGATCGGCAATCCGGTCACCGGGATATCCTCTCTGGCCCAGAATCTCAAGCTGGAAACCGACAACCCTGACATACTCGATACCGCCGACCAGATCCAGCAGCAGACCCGGCGTATTTCCACCATTCTGCAATCCCTGATGAACTTTGCGCGCACGGGCAATCATGCCCACGCCAATCGATATGAGCCCGTGGACATCCGCCGCTGTGTCGAAGAATCCATCAATTTGCTGTCGTTGAGCAACAAAGGGCATGGCATACGCTTTATCAACGACTGCCCGCCAGAGCTTCAAATTCTGGGGGACGAGCAACGTCTGGTTCAGGTGTTCATTAACCTGTTGGCCAATGCCCGGGATGCTTCTCCGGAGGGCTCTACCATCCAGATCAGTGGAAACGGCGACGGCTACTCCGCTATTATCGAAGTCACTGATGAGGGCTCCGGCATCCCCGAAGAACAACTTGATCACATTTTCGAGCCGTTCTACACCACCAAAGCGCCAAATAAGGGTACCGGGCTAGGCCTGTCGCTGGTTTACAGCATCATTGAAGAACACTACGGCAATATTCAGGTGGAAAGCCCAGCCAACGCTGAAACCGGCGCGGGCACACGCGTGCGGCTGAGGCTACCGGCCTATCAGGCTGAACCCGGCACCGACACCATCAGCCAGAACCAAGGGTTATGAGACTGCTATGCCTCGCATTCTGATCGTAGAAGACGAAGACATTATCCGCTCGGCAGTGCGAAAACTGCTGCAGCATGCCGGTTACGAAGTATCCGACGCCGGCTCTGTGGAAGAGGCCGACCAGTTTGAACCCGATCAGTTCGATCTTATTATTTCGGATCTGCGACTCCCGGGTGCAGCAGGCACCGAGTTGATCAACCGCGCCCCGAACACGCCAGTACTGATCATGACCAGTTACGCCAGCCTGAGGTCCGCGGTGGACTCCATGAAAATGGGGGCGGTTGAATACATCGCCAAACCGTTCGATCACGATGAAATGCTGGCGGCCGTTGAAAACATTCTCGCGCGCTCATCCAAAACGCCCGTTTCGCCCGAAGAAAAAGAGAGCACCCGCGAAGACGCCGAGCACAGTGATCCGGCCAGCATCATGTTTGGCCAGTGCGAACCCATGCAGCGCGTATTCACGTTGATTCGCAAGGTGGCTCCCACTGAAACCACCGTGCTTATTCAGGGAGAGTCCGGAACCGGTAAGGAGCTGGCTGCCCGCGCACTTCACCTGCTCAGCCCCAGAGCATCAAAGCCGCTGATCTCGGTAAACTGCGCCGCAATCCCGGAAAGCCTGATTGAATCCGAGCTGTTTGGTCACGAGAAAGGTGCATTTACCGGAGCTGTCTCGGCCCGAACCGGCCTCATTGAAGCAGCCGATGGGGGCAGCCTGTTCCTGGATGAAATCGGAGAACTTCCTGCCGAAGCTCAGGCGCGCCTGCTCAGAGTACTTCAGGAAAACGAAATCAGGCGGGTAGGCTCTACCCAGAGTCAGAAAGTGGATGTGCGCATGATTGCCGCAACCCACCGGAACCTCAAGGCAATGACCCGCACCGGTGAGTTTCGGGAGGACCTGTATTACCGGCTAAACGTCATGCAGATCCGTATCCCCCCGTTGAGAGAGAGACAGGGAGATATTCTTGGGCTCGCGCGACGTTTCCTCAAACGCCAGGGCGAGAAGATGGGCAAACCCAACCTAAATCTCAGCCCCGAAGCCATGCGCGCCCTGGAGCGACACCGCTGGCCCGGCAACGTCCGAGAACTGGAGAATGCCATAGAGCGCGCAACCATTCTCTGCGACGGTGATGTGATCACCCCCTACGTACTGGACCTTGAAAGCGAAGGGCACGAAGAACACATCCCGGAAACACTGGTTGATGGAAACCATGAGCAGACCCGTGCCAGCGATGCCGACTCTGCCAATGACCTTTCCCTTGAGGACTACTTTCAGCATTTTGTCCTTGAAAACCAGGATCGCATGAGCGAGACCGAGCTGGCCCAAAAACTAGGCATCAGTCGCAAATCTCTGTGGGAGCGCCGCCAGCGGCTGGGCATCCCCCGTAAAAAGTCCTCAGGCAACTAACTTGCAAGACGGTTGGCTGGCCTGAAAGGACCAGCTAACCGCCTCAAAATGTGAACACCCACTCATTTGTTACCCCATGTTCCCCTCGGTAACACTCCCCCAAAATCAACCGCGACCTCAGTAACACTTAGGTCGGATACGGGGTAACACTTACGAACTAAAAAAATTTAAACCATTGTTAATAAAGGATTTTCAAAAACTGGCACACGGTCTGCACTCTAATAAGCGCACGACAACAAAAACAAGAGTGACAACGCAGCGCCAACAACAAGAACAAAAAGCTGCAGAAAGACGTTCGGTAACAAAAACAAGAACAGAACGTGAGCGAACTGAGTGTTTTGGGTGCTTTGCTTTTTAGTGGTCCCACGGCACGTGTGAGTTGTAGATGTAGAGAAGAATCGTCTTCCAGGCGACACTGCAGATACTCATGACTCGCCCGATGTCTCTGACTACTCTGTGTATTCAAAGCTTTCCGTTTGCACTACTGATGCCCCGCCTTGGGGATGCACAGTGGGGTACAAGAATTAAGAAAAATCCCGGCAAAAATAAAAACAATGCAGATCGTCAACGCTTTCAGGGCGGATTCGTTTTAACGGATCCGCCTTTTGATTTTCTGTCCCCTGCGTTTTTAAAGCCAGCTCCAACCGGCAAACGTGTGCAAATCCTGCCCAAACCGTTAAACTCTCGGTTTTTGCTCATCGCACTCACGGAATTCAATGCCAAAACGACTCGTCGACAGAATCCGCTCCATCATGCCTGGTAGCGGAAAAAAGAAATCTCCCGTTTACCAACGCAGGGAAATCCCCCGGGACCAGCATAACGTGTCCCGGAGCATGATCAGCGAGGCAGCCAAAAAAGTACTGCATCGACTGAACAAGTCCGGCTATGAAGCCTACCTGGTTGGTGGCGGCGTACGGGATGTCCTGCTGGGCGGAAAACCCAAAGATTTCGACATCGCCACGAACGCCACCCCTGAAGAGGTTCACGATCTATTCCGGAATTCCCGACTCATAGGTCGTCGGTTCCGGATCGTGCACGTGGTATTTGGTCGCGAAATAATTGAAGTCACCACATTCAGGGGCAACGCTGGCCAGACCGACGATGCGGCGGACGCGGACGATCGCAAGACCAGCGAACACGGCCTGCTTTTGCGCGACAACGTCTACGGCAGTATGGAAGAAGACGCCCTGCGCCGTGACTTCACGGTCAATGCACTCTACTACTGCATCCGCGATTTCACCGTCATTGATTTTGCCAACGGCGTTGACGATCTTAACAACCGTCAGCTTCGCCTGATTGGCGATCCGGAGACCCGCTACCGGGAAGATCCGGTCAGAATGCTCAGAGCCATCCGTTTTGCTGGCAAGCTGGGATTCGATATTGAGCCTGCAACCGAAGCACCGATTAAAGAGCTGGCACCACTACTGACCCATATTCCTGCTGCGCGCCTGTTTGACGAAGTTCTGAAGTTGTTCTCCGCCGGCCACGGCGAAGCCACCTACGACCTCCTGACACAGTACAACCTGCTGGCCCCACTGTTCCCGGAAACCGTTAAAGCCCTGGAAGCCGGCGAGCCGGATGACCTGATCCGAAAGGCTCTGAGAAACACCGATGCCCGAATTGCCCAGGGCAAATCCGTCACCCCCTATTTCCTGTTTGCGGCCATGCTGTGGCCGGCACTGCAGGCAGAATGGCGTCGACGTCAGGATAATGGCGATCCGGTTCAGCCCGCCCTCCATGGTGCCATTGGCAAGGTCATCGGGCGCCAGGTTCAGGCAACCTCCATCCCCAAACGCTTCTCAGGTCCGATGAAGGAGATTTGGGAATTGCAAATGCGCCTGCCTCGTCGCCAGGGCAAACGGGCGTTTACCACTATGAGCCATCCGCGGTTCCGGGCGGCCTACGATTTCCTGCTGGTGCGGGAAGACGCCGGCGAGATCGAACCGGGCCTGGGCAAATGGTGGACCGAATTCCAGAAGGGCGATGAACGACATCAGGAGCGCATGCTGTCCCAGCTGGGCAGTGAAGGCCCGAAAAAACGCCGCCGCCGACGCAAGCCTGTCAAACGACCGGTGCAGTAATGACGACAAACGTTTTTGTTGGTCTAGGCAGCAATCTGGAAGATCCGGCGGCTCAACTGGCCCGAGCGGTTGCCGAACTGGCAGCCCTTCCCGACACCACCTTCGTGGCGCAATCCCCGTTCTATGCCAGCCGTCCGGTTGGCCCCCAGGACCAGCCGGACTATGTCAACGGTGCGGTCTGGTTGAATACGGATCTTCGGCCCCACGATCTGCTCGACCACCTTCAAACGATTGAACAGCAGCATGGTAGGGAGCGCACACGCCGCTGGGGGCCCCGCACGCTGGATCTTGACCTGCTGATCTACGGTGAGACGACGCTGGACGATGAACGACTGACGGTTCCTCACCGGGAGCTCGCCAACCGGGATTTCGTGCTCCAGCCGCTACTGGATCTGGCACCAGACCTGACGCTTCCGGATGGCCGCAGCATCCGTACACTCAGGAAACGGTGCCCTGACAATGGCCTCAGACTGCTCCCACCGCTGCCAAGGTAGGAAGCAGTCCGGGGATGATCCATGAGCGGATAACCCCGAGCCGGCATCACGCCGCTATTGCCTATGGCATACCCCCGAATTACCCTTAGCACCTGTACACCGGCAACCCCGGTAAATACGAGCCACATCCACCAGAGGTTAGGATCCTATGGCTGTTACCATCAATACCCTTCGGGAATTCAAAGAGAAGGGCGAAGCATTCTCCGTCCTGACATCCTACGATGCCACGTTTGCCCAGGTGGTGAGCGAGGCCGGCGTCGACGTTATTCTGATCGGCGACTCTCTCGGCATGGTTCTCCAGGGAAATGACAGCACCCTGCCGGTTTCTCTGGATGAGATGGTCTACCACACGGCCTGTGTTGCCCGAGGCAACAAGGGCGCCCTGATCATGGCCGACATGCCATTCATGACCTATGGCACCACAGAAGCCGCCCTGGAAAATGCGGCCGAGCTGATGCGGGCTGGCGCTCACATGGTCAAACTGGAAGGCACTGACTGGATGAAAGAAACCATCAGCGCATTGAGTGAACGCGGCGTACCCGTGTGCGCCCATCTGGGCCTGACACCTCAGTTCGTTAATAAATTCGGTGGCTACAAAGTTCAGGGCCGGGACGAGAGAGCGGCCGAAATGATGATCGAACACGCCTGTGAACTGGAGAATGCCGGCGCAGATGTCATTTTGCTGGAATGCGTTCCGGCGCCACTGGCCGCTCGCATCACCCAGGCGGTCAAAGCCCCGGTTATCGGCATTGGTGCGGGCGCCGACACGGACGGTCAGGTGCTTGTTGTCCACGACATGCTGGGCATCACCCCGGGCCGGAAGCCCCGTTTCGTCAAGGACTTCCTGGCCGAGGCCGATTCCGTTCAGGGAGCTGTCGAAGCCTACGTAAAAGCTGTCAAAGCACGCACTTTTCCAGCCGAGGAGCATACGTTCAAGGCATGAGAACCGTACATTCCCTGAAAGAACTTCGCACGATCCTTCGCGGCTATCGCCAGCAAGGCAAAACCATCGGCCTGGTTCCCACCATGGGCAACCTGCATGAGGGGCACATCTCTCTGGTGCGCAAAGCGTCCGAAGCGGCGGATATTGTTGTCACCAGCATTTTCGTCAACCCCATGCAATTCGGCGCCGGCGAGGACCTGGATACCTACCCCCGCACCCTTGCTGACGACCAGGAAAAACTGGAGGCCGCAGGCAACACGCTTGTGTTCGCGCCTACCGTGGACGAAATCTACCCGGAGGGATTGGCCAGCCAGACCCAGGTGGTGGTACCGGATGTCAGCGACGGCCACTGTGGCGCCAGCCGCCCGGGCCATTTTGAGGGTGTTGCCACGGTCGTGACGATGCTGTTCAACATGGTTCAGCCAGACCTGGCGGTGTTTGGTGAAAAGGATTTCCAGCAGTTGGCCGTGATCCGAAAGATGACCCGCGATCTGATGATGCCGGTGGAAGTCATCGGAGCACCGACGGTGCGCGAGGACGATGGCCTCGCAAAAAGCTCAAGAAACGGCTATCTTTCTGATAAGGAACGCCAAATTGCTCCGGCGGTTTACCAGACACTACAGGCCACCGCCCGAAAACTGTCCGACGGACGAGCGGATTTTGAGGCTCTGGAGCAGGAAGCGGAAGCCAGCTTGACCCAAGCAGGCCTCCGCCCCGACTACTTCAACATCGTCAACAGCCTGACATTGAAGCCGGCAAAACCCGATGACAATGACATCACGCTTCTGGTTGCGGCGTTCCTGGGTACAACACGACTGATAGACAACCTGACGGTTAGCCGATAGGACGAATGCCCCACCAAAACAGGAGCCCGGGATGGCAACTTCGACAGCACTGACCTCACGGCCGGAATGGCAGGCGCTCAAGCAGCAGAGGTCGGAGCTCCAGTCGGTACCAATGACCCGGTTATTTGAGCAGGATCCGGAGCGGGCCCAACGCTACTTCGCTGAAGGCGCGGGCCTGTCCCTGGATTACTCCAAGAACCGGATCACAGACCAGACGCTTGAGGCGCTATTCAGCCTGGCCCGCGCCTGCGATCTCGAGGGCCGCCGTGACGCGTTGCTATCGGGCGCCCCGGTGAATATAACCGAGCAACGCCCTGCCCTTCACACCGCCCTGCGCAATCCGGGTAACACCAGGATCCTCGTGGATGGGGTCAATGTAGTCGCCGAGGTTCAACGCACGCTCGATCACATGCAACGCTTCGTCGATAGCGTTGTCAACGGCGCTCGTAAGGGATACAGCGGAAAGCCCTTTACCGACCTCGTGAGCATTGGCATCGGCGGTTCCTATCTCGGCCCCAAACTGGCCACCGAGGCCCTTCAGCCTTACTGGAATCAAAAAATCCAGTGTCATTACGTGGCCAACATCGACGGGACTGACATTCATGAGACCCTGAGTCGCGTCAATCCCGAAACCACCCTCGTTCTGATCCAGTCAAAGTCTTTCCGGACCATGGAGACCCTTGAAAACGGCAAGGTCGCCCGAGAGTGGTTTCTGTCGCAGGGGGGTACCGAGACCGATATCGCAGACCACTTCCTTGCCGTAACTGCCAACGTCTCCGCTGCCGAAGCGTTTGGCATTGATGCACGCAACGTGTTCCCGATGTGGGATTGGGTTGGCGGGCGTTACTCCCTGTGGTCAGCCATTGGCCTACCAATTGCGTTTTCTGTTGGCATGGATAATTTCAGAGCCCTGCTGGCCGGCGCTCATGCCATGGACGAACACTTCAGGACGGCGCCGCTGGAGCAGAATTTGCCGACACTGATGGCCCTGCTCAGTGTCTGGTACAACAATTTTTGGGGTGCCGATACCCATGCCATCTTGCCCTACGATCATTACTTGCGGAGCCTGCCCGAGCACCTGCAGCAGCTCGACATGGAAAGCAATGGCAAGCGGGTGACGCAGGAAGGCAGCGCCCTGGACTATGAATCCGGGCCAGTGATTTGGGGTGGCGTGGGCTCAAATGGTCAACACGCCTATCATCAGCTGATCCACCAGGGGACGCGGCTGATTCCGGCGGATTTCATCATCCCGTTACAAAGCCACAACCCCGTGGCCAACCACCACGCCAACCTGTTCGCCAATTGCCTTAGCCAGTCACAGGCCATGATGGCAGGCAAATCCCTGGACACAGCAAAGGCTGAATTACTGGCTGACGGACTTTCCGAGGAAGAGGCTGAAAAGCTCGCACCACACAAGGTGATACCCGGCAACAAACCAAGCAACACCCTGATTATGGATCGCGTCACTCCGGAGACGGTCGGAGCGCTGATTGCGCTCTACGAACATCGGACATTCGTTCAGGGCGCCATCTGGAATCTTGATTCGTTCGACCAGTGGGGCGTGGAACTCGGCAAACAGCTTGGCAATCGCATCATGCCCCGGCTTACTGGCACTGGCGATTCAAGCACTGACAGCGACAGTTCCACCGACCACCTGATTGCGCTTTTCCGCTCAGCTCAACGCCCGTGAGATTTGCTGACCCCGCCAGGAAAAATCGACGGGCCAGAGCTTCTGATTCCGGTTGTAGGAAGACCAGAGTTCACCGTAGCTCTTTCCGCAAACCGGGTGACACTCCAGCCCGGCAATATCGGCCAGGGGCTGAAGCACAAACGCATTCTTCAGAATTTCCCCTCGGGGCAGCTCAACTCCGTCCACCGTACCCACCTCACCTCCATAGGTCAGGATGTCCAGGTCAAGGGTACGAGCGCTGAACTTTGGCACATCGCGGCGCCGTCCATTCTCGGCTTCCAACTGTTTGAACCGTTGAGACAGCTCGCCAACGGACCAGTCTGTACGAACACCGACCACGAGGTTGTAGAACGGAGAGCCGTCGAAGCCAACGGCCTCGCTTTCGTAGACAGGGGAGATTTCCAGGTCTGTGAACCACTCGGATAACGCGTCCAGCGCTGCGGCCACATGCCGTTCGCGATCAACGTTGGTGCCAATACTGATGAAAACCTTGTTGCCGTTGGCCATTAGCGTACTCCTCGCTCGATCCGGACCCCAACCGACTGAGCAGTTGGAACCGCGCCCGGCTTCCGAAGCGTGAGTCTCAGCCACGAGATACCAAACACGTCCTGCAGCTCTGCAGCCAGCACCTCGGCACCGCGCTCCAGCAACTGAGGCTGGAGCTGCTTCAGGCAAACGTTGACCTGTTCGCTGACAGCCGCATAATCCAGAGCATCCGCTACGTTATCCGAACGGCCCGGAATCCGATTGTCCCAGGCCATTTCAAGGTCCACGACCAGTCGCTGGTCAATCGTCCGCTCCCAGTCGTAGACGCCAACCACCGTCTCGACCTCCAGACCTTCTATAAGCACGCTGTCCGTCAAAGAAAACTCCAGGGCATTAAACTCTTTGCTGATTGAATAACGCACAACCAGCGGATAATGTACAAACAAGGCTGGCCAGTGGTTTCGAGGCTGGCATTTTCTCACATAATCCACTGGGACGTCTCCGCCCGCGAACCTGCTTATGACACAACCCGGCGATCCAATCATTACCGTTTTGCTCTGCACCGCCGCCTATCTTGCCGGCTCGGTTCTGTTTGCATTGCCGGTCAGTCGATTGTGGAAGCTCCCCGATCCCAGAGCGCAGGGCTCTGGCAACCCAGGTGCCACAAACGTCTACCGAACCGGTGGCTGGGCTCCAGCTGCGGCCACTCTGATACTGGATGCGGCGAAAGGTGGCCTGCCGGTCTGGCTTGCCCATTCAGCAGGACTTTCGGTGATGGTGCAGGCCATCGTGGCACTGTTTGCCGTGACCGGACACATGATTCCGGTATTCTATCGCTTCAAGGGTGGTAAGGGTGTGGCCACCGCCCTTGGCGCGGGACTCGCACTCGCCCCGGTAACAACGTTGCTCATGGCAACCATCTGGCTGGCGGCCATGTGGCGTTGGCGGATTTCAGCAGTGGCCTCCCTGATCGCCATTGTTTGTGGGCCGTTAATCAGCGCCTTTATTGAGCCGAACACGCTGCCACTGTTTGGGCTTCTGGCCCTTCTGATTGTCGTTCGACATCGCAATAACCTGATCCGGCTGGCCCAGGGCCGGGAAGCCGGACTCTAACCCAGAGGTCAGTCCGCCAACCCATTTTGGCGCGGCTCGGATACCGCAGGCAGCGTATTCATCGGCCAACGCGGCACCGCCACGATCCGATCTCCATCCCGCTGCCCGGCAACCAGGCGCTGAGCCCCCGCGTAGGCAATCATGGCGCCATTGTCGGTGCAGAATTCAGGCCGGGCGTAGAATACCTCCGCATTGAGCTTGGCAGCCATCTTCTCCAGACCCGCCCGCAGACGCTTGTTAGCACTTACACCACCGGCAATGACCAGACGCTTGCACTCAGCCTGCTCAAGCGCCCGACGGCATTTGATGGTCAGGGTATCGACAACTGCCGATTCAAAGGCCAGAGCAATGTCCGCACGAACCTGATCATCGAATTCACCGGCGTCTTTGGCAGCATTCACGGTATTCAAGGTAAAGGTCTTCAAACCACTGAAGCTAAAGTCCAACCCCGGCCGATCTGTCATAGGTCTTGGGAAGCGGTACCTGTCTGGCGTTCCCTTCTCCGCCAGCGCGGCGACCCGCGGCCCGCCGGGGTAATCCAACCCAAGCATCTTGGCCGTTTTATCAAATGCCTCTCCCGCTGCATCATCCACGGATTCACCGAGCATTTCATACTCACCGATTCCGTTGACTCGAACCAACTGGGTATGCCCGCCAGAGACCAGCAAGGCGACAAACGGAAACGCGGGCGGTGCGTCCTCCAGCATAGGGGCCAGAAGGTGACCTTCCATGTGATGTACCCCGAGCACCGGCACGCCCAGAGCATACCCGAGAGCATGGGCCACCGACCCGCCGACCATCAGAGCACCGACAAGCCCCGGGCCTGCCGTGTACGCGATACCTTCGATGTGCGCCCGTTCTTTGCCCGCATCCGACAACACCTGATCACACAGGGGCAGCAATTTACGCACGTGGTCCCGCGACGCCAGCTCCGGAACAACGCCACCATAATCCGCATGCATATCGATCTGACTGAACAGAGCGTGGGATAACAGCCCCGCCTCACTGTCAAACAGCGCCACACCGGTTTCATCGCAAGAGGTTTCGATCCCGAGTACCAACATAATATCTTCGCCGCCCCAACTGGCCTGGTGAGAAAAGCCGCCATTTTAGCAGAAACCCGAAATCCGCTGGCAGATTCATCGAACAAACATTGACCTTGCAGCAGCCCAGGCGCTATTATTGCCGCCCTAAAATATGCACTGGTCGAGTTTTAGCCAATCTGACCAGGGATCGAGCCGATCTGGCCATTCCAGACGGACCAAATTGAAACCGAATCTATCAGGTAGGTGATTTTCGAATGCCAGCTGTTAAAGTGAAAGAGAATGAACCGTTTGACGTAGCCCTGCGTCGCTTCAAGCGTTCCTGCGAAAAAGCAGGTGTACTGTCCGAAGTGCGTCGTCGTGAGCACTACGAGAAGCCGACAGCCGTTCGCAAGCGCAAAGCAGCCGCTGCCGTTAAGCGTCATCTCAAGAAGCTTCAGCGGGAACAGCGCAAGTTCGAGCGTCTGTACTAAGTTACAGCTGACGCCGCTTGACTGCGAAGTATTGATCGCCTGTTCAGCCACAGGCCGCACAGAGCGATTCACAAATGCCGCCGAGGCCTGGCTTCGGCGGCATTTTTGGCTATGGCCGAAGTCTGATAAAGCCCGGTTGACCTGGAGTATCCATGAGCGGACTGATCCCTCAACGTTTCGTTGAAGATCTGCTGGACAGGATTGATCTGGCAGAGCTGATCGGGTCGCGCATTACGCTCAAAAAGGCTGGCGCCAACTACAAGGCATGCTGCCCGTTCCACGATGAAAAGACACCGTCTTTTAACGTGAGGCCGGACAAGGGCTTCTATCACTGTTTTGGCTGCGGGGCCCATGGCGATGCCATTAGTTTCATCCGGGAATATGATGGACTGGGCTTCACCGAGGCAGTGGAGGACCTGGCCAAACGAGCAGGACTGGAAGTCCCCTATGACCGGGCGGCCAAGCAGGAGATCCAGCAGGCCAGGACGCTGACCGACGCACTGGATTTTGCCAGCACGTTTTATCAGTCAGCGCTGTCCGGCCCGCAAGGCTCCTACGCCCGCGATTACCTCAAGCAGAGAGGCCTGGACGACGCCATTGTCGGCCAGTATCGGATCGGCTTCGCCCCGGGCACCGGCACGGCGTTGTTTGACGCGGCCAGCCAAGACCTGAAAACACCACTTGTTGAGACCAAAACGGTATCCGACAAGTACGGACGCCCCAGGGATCTCTTCCGCAACCGGGTCATGTTCCCGATCCGTAATACCCGCGGCAGAACGATCGCCTTCGGCGGCCGAACACTGGGTGACGACAAGGCCAAATACATAAATTCTCCGGAATCGGATGTTTTCCACAAGAGCCGGGAGATTTATGGCCTGTTCGAGGCAAAGCAGGCGCTCAAGCAACTCGATAAGCTACTGGTTGTCGAAGGCTACATGGACGTCATCGCACTGGCTCAACATGGCATTCATTACGCCGTCGCAACGCTGGGCACTGCAACTAATCAGGACAGCCTGACTGCTCTACTCAAACAGGTACGACACATCGTGTTCTGCTTTGATGGCGACCAGGCAGGCTTTCGCGCTGCCGACAGAGCCATGGAGAATGCACTGGAGCTGATGACTGACGGGTTGCACCTGCAGTTCCTGATGCTCCCCCAGGGCGAGGACCCGGACACACTGGTTCGCAAAGAAGGGCCGGAAGCATTTCAGAAACGAGTGGATGGCGCAACGCCGCTGTCACGCTTCCTGTTCGACAGGCAGAGTGAAGGTCTCGACCTTCAACTTCCTGAACACCGGGGTGAGCTCAGAGCGAGAGCAGAGCCTCTGCTCAACAGAATGCCCAGAAGCACCCTCCGGGATGCCATGTGGCACGAAATGCTCCGATTGTGCGGCGGCCGGAGCCAGTGGCAGAAACCGCAGCGAGGAGAATGGAAGAGCTGGAAAGGTGAGCGTCGGGACCGGGTCAGTGAGGAACGCATCGACGTAAAGCTCAGCAAAGACAGCGTTCTTTGCCTGGCTCTTCTGGAAGCTCCCGAGCTGGCAAGCGAAATCAGCGAGCTGACCACCCGTTCGAGACAGTACGGACAAGCCCGAGAATTGGCTAACTGGATACTGAGTCAGGAAGCCGGCGACCGGCGAACACTGGTTCGGAAACTGGCCCTTGATGGACGAGCCCGGGAACGCTTCTACCATCTTTTTGATGGCATTGAGCACATCCCGTCACGTGAGAATACATTGGCTCAAGCCAGGGAAATGCTGAATCCGAACGAGGAAGCAACGCGGCAACAACGACTGGCAGCGTTACTCCGAAACTTTTCAAACCTCTCAACGGAGGAGCGAAAAGAGCTGAAGACTCTGAGCAGTGGAACCCAGAGCTAACAGCACTTGAAACTTGAAGCCCTGATCACCATCTAACCTATCGGTGGCAGAGCAACCGAGCGGCAGCTATAATGGCTGTTTAACTTTTTTCCTTATAAAGCGAGTTTACAGGGTGTCTATGTCAGGCAATTCGCAGAAATCACGGTTGAAAGACCTCATTGCAAAAGGCAAAGAACAAGGTTACCTGACTTACGCCGAGGTAAACGATCACCTTCCGGAAGACATAGCCGATCCGGATCAGGTGGAAGACATCATCCGCATGATCAACGACATGGGTATCCAGGTGTGCGAAGAAACACCGGATGCAGATACCCTGTTGATGACCGAAGGCGACTCTACCGCCGATGAAGCTGCCGCTGCGGAAGCCGCCGCAGCGCTGGCCGCTGTCGAGACCGATGCCGGCCGCACCACGGATCCCGTTCGCATGTACATGCGGGAGATGGGCACCGTAGAGCTGCTGACCCGGGAAGGCGAAATCGTGATCGCCAAGCGTATCGAGGAAGGCATCCGGGACGTCATGGCGGCCGTCGCCCACTTCCCCGGAACCGCTGGCACCGTCATCCAGGCTTATGACCGGATCATTGAGAACGAGGGCCGCATCAGCGACATCGTCACCGGCTTCCTGGACCCGGACGACGCTGAGCCGTTCATGGGCGAAGAGACTCCGTCCACAGAAGACACGTCCGACACTTCGGACTCTGACTCCGACGATGACGATGATTCTGACGAAGATGACAACGATAACGGCCCGGATCCGGAAGAGACGCGCCTGCGTTTCGAACTTCTGAAAGAGAAGCTCGACGCTGCCGACAAGGCTCTCGCCAAGCACGGCCGTGGCGACAAGAAGACCCAGGCTGCTCTGAATGAACTGGGCCAGGTGTTTGCCCCATTCAAACTGGCCAACAAAGCTTTCGAAGAACTGGTCAACGTTGTTCGCTCCACCAACGATCTTGTACGTGAAAACGAGCGTGCGATCATGGGCATCTGCGTACGCGAATGCAAAATGCCCCGCAAGGATTTCATCAAGTGGTTCCCTGGCAACGAGGTGGACCTTGAGTGGGCCGGCGAAATCGCCAACACCAAAAAGCCGTATGCCGCCGCCATCGGCGAGCGTATCGACGAGATCGTTCGTCTCCAGAAGCGCATCCACAACGTGCAGACCGAAGTCGATCTGGACGTAGCCGACATCAAGGAGATCAACCGTCGCGTGTCGATCGGTGAAGCCAAGGCTCGCCGCGCCAAGAAGGAGATGGTTGAAGCCAACCTTCGTCTGGTTATTTCCATCGCCAAGAAGTACACCAACCGTGGACTGCAGTTCCTGGACCTTATCCAGGAAGGCAACATTGGCCTGATGAAGGCGGTGGACAAGTTCGAGTACCGTCGCGGCTACAAGTTCTCCACCTATGCGACCTGGTGGATCCGGCAGGCTATCACCCGCTCCATCGCGGACCAGGCCCGCACGATCCGTATTCCGGTCCATATGATCGAAACCATCAACAAGCTCAACCGCATCTCGCGGCAGATGCTGCAGGAGATGGGCCGTGAGCCCACACCGGAAGAGCTTGGCGAACGCATGGAAATGCCGGAAGACAAGATCCGCAAAGTTCTGAAGATCGCCAAGGAACCGATCTCAATGGAAACTCCCATTGGCGATGACGAAGACAGCCATCTGGGCGATTTCATCGAGGATATCCAGGCCCTGTCGCCGGTGGACTCAGCCACCGCCGAAGGCCTGCGAGAATCTACCCGCCTTGTCCTGGCCGGCCTGACGGCACGTGAGTCCAAGGTTCTGAGGATGCGCTTCGGGATCGAGATGAACACCGACCACACTCTGGAAGAAGTCGGCAAACAGTTCGACGTTACCCGTGAGCGGATCCGTCAGATCGAAGCCAAGGCCCTGCGCAAACTGCGCCACCCGTCTCGCTCCGATCACCTGCGCGGTTTCATCGACGACCAGGGAAACCAGGGATAATCTCCCGAATACTAGCGGGCGCCTCACCTCACCGGTATAATGGCGCCCGCTTTGTTTCCCCCACCCGGGAACACCCTTTCAAAACAGCGTACGCTGCACGGGCCTATAGCTCAGTTGGTTAGAGCAGGGGACTCATAATCCCTTGGTCGCTGGTTCGAGTCCAGCTGGGCCCACCATTTCAGATACATCTTTACACCACCGAAACCAGCCGCTTCAATGTGTCTCAGTGGTAACCTAGCCACCCGACGTAGGGCTGTCGGCTTTGTTTACACACCTCTATCCCCTGCCAAAACAGCAAACCCCAACTGTTTATTTTTTAATCCATTTTATCAATTGGTCTGGAATATGCTCGTCTACCGATGAAGGCAACACAGCCTGAAACTACAGGTACAGGAGTGATTAGCCATGAATCAGCGTCAAAGCATGACAGCCATTGGTAGCCTCACCGCTGGGCTACTCTTTTCCGGCATCGCACTAGGCGGAACGATTCAGTGCGGTGCAGACATAAACAACAACTACATGCAGGTGGACGACACACTGGTATCGGCCTGCCTTGGATCTGGTCTCGGGAACATCGGCAACGGGATAAATGACGATTTCCTCCAAACCGCAGCGAGCGCCGGTTACACCGATGTGTCCGGTTCGTACTCCATGAGTTTCAGCCAGAGCGGTGGCACCCCTCTGGTATCGACCGCAGGCACATGGTCTATCGACCCCACCTTCTGGGATTCGTTCTCCGCCGGAGCCATTGGCTTCAAGTTCGGCACCGGGAACACTCCGGATGAATGGTTTGTCTATTCCCTTGAAAGTGGAGCGACAGGGGGTGACTGGACCTTCCTTTATGGACTTCAGAACACCAAAAAAACAGGTGGAGGCCTTTCCCACCTGACCCTGTATAGCAAGGAAGTCTCCGTACCCGAGCCCGGCACCATTGCCCTGCTCGGCCTCGGATTGATCGGACTGGGTTTAGCGCGAAAGAGCCGAAAAACCGCATAGACCTGACTCCTCTACTGGGTAAGCCCTCACCCTTCAGTGAGGGCGCCCTACTTGTGTCGAATTTTCTTACACCGCACACCCAACTGCCCTTCCACTTGGTTGTAATCTATAGATTTTCTTAAGTTGGCATGACTATCGCTTGAATCGTTAAAGCACAGACAAACGACACCTTCGTTGATGCATGTGACTGAACTTTAGTCACCGGATTAACGAGAGGATGCCAGGAAGTAGAAGTAAAGGGCCTATGCCCGAGGAGCAAAAAATGAAAAAGGGAATGTTTTTAAAGGCGGCAATGGCAGTATTCAGCATCTTGCTGTTCTCGACTTCCGCAAATGCGCTTGTAATCTCGCCGTCAACGGCGGATGCCGACGGCAATCATGCTTCCGGACCTTACGGCCCAGATAATTGCGAGCCCACCTGCATTAACAATATTTTCGGCACCTCCTACGACGCGAGCAACCTGCTGTACAAAGCAGACGCAGCAGAGGATGGCGGAAGCCCCACCGAATCCGGCAGCTTCAGCGGTTCCTATGACTTTGGTTTCACAGTCGGGAATGATGGCGGCACACTGGAATGGATCCTCGGCAC
Organism: Marinobacter nitratireducens; assembly: GCF_000708045.1. GTDB lineage: Bacteria > Pseudomonadota > Gammaproteobacteria > Pseudomonadales > Oleiphilaceae > Marinobacter > Marinobacter nitratireducens. Next base: position 537,153 of record NZ_ANIE01000009.1, on the reverse strand, counting down.
TTCATCCATTGTTTGTGGGGACTGCTACATTGCCGTGAAAGATGGCAACAACGACCCGCGCTACTATTTTTATGACATCAGCAACATCTGGGACGGCATGGAGTCCATCGTGCTTGAGGACTTTTGGAGCAACGTCCGGGGTTCCATCTCCCACGTATCCATCTGGGGATCATCGCCCGTAACTGTTCCGGAGCCCGGAACCCTTGCCCTTCTCGCGCTGGGCATTACCGGCCTTGTTGCCAGCAGAAGGCGCGCAACCAAAGCCTGACACCCCATGTCAGACTTATTTACACCCTAAAGCTCCCCTCCCGGGGAGCTTTTTCGTTTCCCGACGTAAAAAATCGCAACACTCCTCAACAAAATCAAACAGTGTCAGCCCTTTAAGAGCAGGCAATCTACCTGTTTTTCGACCATGATTGAGCATACGTGGTTTTACCGACATCAATTCGTGTCACGAAAGCCAAAGTCCCCAAAAGACAAGCCGCATACACTTAAAAACAGAACAAAAGTACCAGTCGCGTTCAGTCGGGCCTGGAAAGGCACTTAAAAAAACAACGAGCTTTTGGAGTAAGTCCATGGATTCAACTTCCCGATTCTCAATTCGGTCACTTTCCCTGTGCATTGCCGCCACAACCGCCCTCGCCTCCGCAACGGCGACAGCCAACATGGGCAACATCGGCACCACCTATGGGCTCCTGCCAACCGATATTGCTTCGGCTCAGGCACTGTCCATGTTTAATACTCAGGTTTCAGCGACCTACTACAACCCGGCCTATCTTGCCAAAGATCCTCGCGGTGAGCTGACCGGTGGCTTTCTCCATGGTGCTCATGAACTGAGAGCTGAGGGTGCGGATCGGACAGGATCTATCGTCACTGACCGCCCGAGTCAAAACGTCTTGATCGGTATGAAGACCAATCTGTCGTCGCTCACTCGGGTCAAACACCCTATATACCTGGGCTTCGTTGCAGGTGTCGAAAAGCTCGGCAAGGAGCTTCTTGCCTTTAACTCAGAAACCTCGAACTCTGGCCAGTTCCTGACCTACGAGCGTCAGCCGCTGTTTCTGAACCTTGGTGGTGCAACCACACTTTGGCGGGGTATTGATGCCGGTTTTGCCACCCGTATCACGCTACACTCCGAAGCCGCTCTCTCAACCACCACTGACCTGGCGGGCAACACTCAATACGAAAGCCTGTCGGTGAACGCCAAGCCCTCAATCCGATCTATCCTGAGTGCAAGCGTTGATCTTGGTGAAACTCTCTGTCCAGACTCGGATTGCTTCCTTGACGGTTTCGAAACGGCCGTTGTCTACCGGAGCAGCTCCAACACACGCACGACCGTCCAGGCCAATACGGTGATTCCCGGCCTGATCCCGGCCAGCGACCCACTCCAGTTTGCAATTTCCACCTACGACTCGTATCAGCCAACTGTTTATGCCGTCGGCGTCCAGTACAGCGCATCCGACTGGCGGGTCGGTCTGACCCTCGAGCAGCAGAACTGGTCAGATCTGGAAGATGAGTTTGCCGGTGACGACATCAAAGATCAGGCGGCAGCCCAGTTCGACGACATCCTGATTCCCCGTATTGGTGGTGAGATGAAGCTGGGTGATACCTTTGCTGTGACCGGTGGTCTCGCATTCCAGCCGACAGCTCTGAAAAGCACCTCGACCCAGGACGTCAACTACTTCGACAACGACAAGTACATTGTTGGTCTCGGCGTGAGTGCCGAATACAAGCGCACCCGAATCCTCGCTTATCCGGTTCGACTGGATTTGGGCTACCAGTATCAGATGCTTCAGGACCGGGATTTCACCATTAACACCACCGATCCCGATGCCACAAACAACGGTACGGTTGTCTCTACTGACGGTGACGTACATGTATTCAGCGGTTCCATTACGCTGAAATTCTGATCGGAGGCTGAGCCATGAACTACAACAAAACTCTCGCTCTGGTACCGGCGATCCTGTTGGCCGCCTGTGGCGGTGATCAGCAACAGATAAATAACGATGCCTCGTCTCCGGGAAGCGTGATTTACTCGTTCCCGGCTGATGGACAAAGTACGGTCAGCCCGGAGGCCGATATCGTTCTTCGCTTCTCCGATGCCATTACCGACGAAGCTCCGGAATCCAAGATCCAGCTCACGAACGATCAAGGCCCCGTGGCCTACACGCTGACCACGACCGACGGGGGCAAAAGTCTGATTCTCAGTCCTGATGCGCCGTTGAGTCTCGGTTCCGACTTCAACATATCGTTCTCGGAACCTCTGGATGCGGGATCGCGGCCGATTGGCACACCCAATGCAGTAGGAGCCGATGGCATCCAGTTCACCACCCGTGCCGGATTCACGGGCATCCAGTCGCTGGACTCCCTGCAATCCGGCTTTGCCGTCACCAACATGATTCCCTCGGCTGACGGCTTCTTCAAACCCATGGACTTTTCCTCCTTCAGGCTGACTCTGAGCCAACCGGTGCACCCCGATTGGAAAGCCATGGGCGGCAGCATTCGCTTGCTGGACAGCCAGGGAAGCGAGGTCGCCAGTGACGTCTATGTGGACGGCCGATACCTGACCCTCGATCCGTGCATCGCAGAAACCCGCGATGCCTGCGGCATGCCGGGTGACATACTGACACCCGGTGAGACCTACACGCTGGACATTGGCGCTCTGCCCTCCCTGTCAGGAGAGACCCTGGACTACAGCGCACAGTTTTCTCCGAAGGACACCAGTCCAACCGTTATCCTCTACCAGGAAACCATTGATTCCGGGCTTCTGGCAGGCACGGAGCCCCAGCGCTCCGTACTCAACGGGCAGATCATCAACGGTGTCAGCCTCAATTCCGTGCTACAGGGCACCACTGATGTATCCCAACAGACTGGCGCACTGTATGCCGAGCTGGCTTATGGTCCAAGTTTTCCGGGAGATGAGCCAGTCCCCCTGAGGGTACCCAAGGGCAGCCTGCTGGAGAGCAGCAGCCTGGATGTCAAAGTGAATGGCACCGTCCCCGTATTGGATCCGGCAACTGGAACCATTCAGAAAACCGGCGCCATCAAGGTCACCATGCTGACCGATGCGACCGGCTACCTGTACCCGAACCCTTATTCGGATTCGGCCGAGGCCCCACGTCATGTGAAACTGTTTATGGACGTGTCCATGAACACCGAGGCGCCGCAGCCAAACGCGTCACTGTCCCAGAACCTGATGCACGTAGAACTTAGCGGTATTGCCATCGTCAAGGAAGGGGTTCTGACCATCGACGCAATCGGCATGGTCGAGCCCAATCTTCTTGGTCAGGAAACCACGGATGCGACTATCGCCTTCCGCATCGAGGCTGATACCAACGCCGATGTCCAACTGGACGCACTGGAAAACCGGACGTCGGATACCACCGGGCCAGCCCTGGTAAGCTGGATGCCGGGCCCCGATTCAGCGGTCCCAGGCGACCGGGATCAGATGCAACGTCCGGGTGACCCGATTGTGCTCAACTTTGATGAGCCTCTCGATCCGAAATCTCTGGACTCTGCATTTACCCTGTTCCAGGGCAACACCAGCGTTGATTTCAAAACCAAACTCGATGGCACAGTTGTGGCTCTGAATCAGGTCGGCGGCCTTGTGCATGGCGTCGAATACACCCTGAACATCAGCTCGGGACTGACGGATCTCGCTGGAAACGGGGCAACTCAACAGGCACTGACCTTTGCCCTGCCAGCCCTCACAGATGGCTCCGAGGCCGCGCCGGTGTCTCCGTTCGCTCTGACAACTTACCCAGGCTATCCCTGTGTGACGACTGGTCAGGATATCGCAGCGGGCCAACACGGTACCTGTGTGGATGCCGCGACAAACAACCCTGTTCGTGATCAGATTCCAGTCATGTCCATGCCCGAGGATCGGCCTATCGTGGTCAAGTTCTCACAGTCAATGGACCTTGCCACCATTAACAACCAGTCTCTGGTGGTCGAAGCCATCGCCGATCCATCGAGCCCTGGTAATGTAGGGTCCGAAGCTCCGGTTGCCGGCAGGATCGAAAAGAACAATCAGCAAATCCGCTTCTATCCGGATAGCGCCTGGGAAATCGGAACCACTTACCGTTACACCATGCGTTCTGCGCAGAACGGCGACTGCAACTCCGGGTCCATCATCTGCTCGGAAGAGGGGTTGCCTTTGCAGACAGACCTTTTGGTCGACCCTTCCGATATTGGCGGTCCGGACCTATCGATCTACTTCGTCGGCGCGGAGCAGCAGGAAAGCGTATTTACACCGCTTCGGAACCTGCCGATCCGCGACACAAACTCAAACTATGTCATCGACTGCGATGCTGCAGACAGCACCAACTGTCTTGAGCCTTTCGATCACGAGATCGTCAACGGAGAAATCCTGCCGTCGGCCAACTCCAGCAAGCTGACGGTGGTCAATGGTCAAAGCTCTGCCGGCGCAGCCAGAGTCGGTTGCTCGCCAGACAATGGTGACTGTCCGGCCAACAAGTTTATCTACCAGACCTATGGACTGGACACAGAAGTTATAGGTCCTGCCACCAATGAAGCCGGAGAAGTCATTGGTGTTCGGGTTCTGCTATACCCAACGATGCTGACCACGACATCAGCACAGGTCGTCGTAAGCGCAGATCTACTTTTCGGAGCGGATATCAACTCCAACACCGGAACCCAGATCTTGCGGATGACTTATGGTGAACCGACAGCAGACAACCCGATGGGACTCGTCGAGGGCCGCATTGTAGAAGGCGCCAATGGCGGACCGGTCTTTCAGACCGTTGCCAACCTGACACTTGATGCGCCTAACCTGGATGGTGTCACCAGCCATGACCTGTATAGCAAGCCGCTTACCCTGAACCTGGAAGGCCCCATCACATTCTTTGATGATGGCCGGATGCAGATAGAGCAGCGCAATACGGTGGCCGAGGACATCACCGTCAATGCGGTATCCTTTGGTATTGTCCCCGTCGAGATTCCCCTTCGAATTCCGGCTGAGGGGACCTACCTCAATTTCCTTTCAAACCCCATCAAGGAAATCCCTGCCTCCCAGTAGGAGTTCCTTTCCTTGGCACCAGAGGCCAGTCCGTTGGGCTGGCCTTTTTTGTATCCGGATAAAACCACACAATTTCCCCATCGCCCTCAAATCCTGTTAATCTGGTTTCATTAAAAAACCATTAATTCCAGAACAACAACGCCCGGGAGAGCAAGTCCATGGAGAACGGCACCCACTTTCGAACCTGCCATCTGTGCGAGGCCATGTGCGGCGTTGCCATTGAAGTGAAGGATGGCCACATTTCTTCCATCAAGGGCGATGAGAACGACCCGCTGAGCCGTGGACACATTTGCCCCAAAGCCGTTGCCCTTCAGGATCTGCATGAAGATCCCGAGCGCCTGAGAAAGCCCGTTCGCAAGACGCCTGATGGCTGGAAAGAAATGGAATGGGATGAAGCCTTTGATCTGGTCGCGCGTAAACTACACCGGACACGCACCGACCATGGCCGCAACAGCATAGGCGTCTACCTGGGCAACCCGAATGTCCACAACCATGGTTCACTGGTTGCGACCATGCCGTTTCTGCGAGCTGTTGGCTCCCAAAACCGGTTCTCTGCCACCTCCAACGATCAACTTCCCCACATGTTGACCAGCCTGGAGATGTTCGGGCATCAGATTCTGTTCCCGATCCCCGATATCGACCAGACAGACCTGTTTATCTGCATCGGTGCCAACCCGATGGCTTCCAATGGCAGTCTGATGACGGTGCCAGACTTCCGTGGCCGGCTAAAGCGCCTCAAAAGTCGTGGTGGCAAGATGATTGTGGTGGATCCCCGCCGCACTGAAACAGCCAAGCTGGCAGATGAGTTCCATTTTATTCGACCAGGCTCTGACGCGCTCCTGCTCATGGCGATGGTGCACACCCTGTTTCAGGAAGAGCTGGTTAATACCGGCCCAGCCGGCCCACTGGTCAAGGATGTGGATCTACTCCGCCTCGCCTCATTGAGCTTTTCTCCAGAGGCTGTTGCCGAGCATACAGGCATTCAGGCCGATGCGATCAGACAACTGGCGCGGCAACTGGCCACCACACCCAAAGCGGCACTCTATACCCGAATGGGAACCAGCACCCAGGCATTCGGCGGCATCGCCACCTGGCTTGCCTACTGCCTCAACATTCTGACCGGGAAGCTCGACGTCCCCGGAGGCGTTCTGTTCACCCAGCCCGCCATTGATCTGGTCGCCATCGGTGCCATGTCCGGACAAAACGGCCACTTCGGCAAACGTCACAGCCGGGTTCGAGGGCTGCCGGAGTTCGCCGGCGAATACCCCGCCAGCACCATGGCCGATGAGATACTGACGCCAGGCGATGGCCAGATCCGCGCGTTTGTCACCGTGGCCGGCAACCCGATACTGTCCAACCCCAACGGACGTCGTCTGGACGAGGCATTTGAAGGGCTCGACTTCATGGTGTCCGTCGACTACTACCTGAACGAAACCACCCGGCACGCTGATGTGATCCTGCCTCCCACTGCCGCACTGGAGCGCAGTCACTACGACCTGATCTTCAGCATGTTTGCGGTCCGCAATACCGCCAAATACAGCGACAAACTCTTTGATGCCGGACCTGATAGCCGGCACGACTGGCAAATACTCCTGGAACTGGCACACCGCCTGGAGAAGCTCCGCAAAGGCGGGAACCTACCGCTGCGATCGGAACTTGGCTGGCGCACATTCAAGAAGCTCGGCCCCGATCCCATTCTGGACCTGATGCTGCGCTCCGGTCCCTATGGTGCTTCCGGACAACCTCTGCGAGGTCTGGCGCAGCCGGCCCTTGACCTGATCATCGACCTGCTCCCCAAACGCCACCCGCTTCGGGGACTCGCCAACCTGAGCTCGATGAATCGACGCTGGGAGGATCTTCCTAAAGGCCTTTCCCTGAGCGCGCTTCGGAATCAACCGCACGGCGTCGATCTCGGCCCACTGAAGCCGACACTCCCGGACCGGCTGTTTACCAGGGACGGCAAGATCAACCTTGCACCTCGACGCTTTCTGGATGATCTTGAACGGCTTCATAAAAAGCTGGAGCTCAGCCCCGAGGATGGACTGATGCTGATCGGCCGTCGACACGTTCGCAGCAATAACTCGTGGATGCACAACAGCCAGCGCCTGGTAAAAGGCAAGGATCGGTGCACCCTGATGCTTCACCCGAAAGAAGCATCACGACTGGGCCTGCAAACCGGCGACTCCGCCGAGGTGAATTCCTCCGCTGGAAAAATTGTTCTGCCGGTGGAGATCACCGAAGATATCATGCCCGGTGTTGTTTCGATTCCCCACGGCTGGGGCCACGATCGGGAAGGTAGCGGCCAATCCATCGCATCCAGCCACGCCGGAGCAAGCATCAATGATGTGATCAGCGACGCGCAGATCGATGATCTGGTTGGAACCTCGGTATTGAATGGCCAGTCGGTCAATGTCAAAGTCTGGCGGCCGACCCGCCAACGGAAACGGGCATGATGGATCAAGGGAGAACTCGATGCCGATCTGGCTCCAATGGACATTGATTGCGGCAGGGCTGGGAGTCATCGCCCTGCTTCTGGTATTCATCTTTCGTCAGGCAAAAGCTCTGGCCGATGGGAAACGACGACAGGCCAAGGCGACCGCCTTCCTGGAGCAACGTCGGCAGGACATGGTCGAGAGCGTGCGAGTCATCGCCCTGGCCGTTGAAGCGGACCAGGTTGAATACTCTGAAGCCTGCCTCCGGTTGAAGGGCCTGCTTGATCATCTGGCGCCCGAGCTTCTGGAGCAGTCGCCCTACCGGGTCTTCCTGGAGGTCCATGAGCACCTCCAGCACATGCCGACCCACCGTGCCCGGCAGGCAACAGAAACGCGCTTCGTCGAGAAGATGGACAAAGAGCGATTCGAGATAGAGAAGAAATACGCCGATGAGATTCGCCGGGCTGCGACAGCCATTCGCCTGCACGCCTTCGACAACTGAAGAGCCTACCGGGCAACCTTTTTGTAATATTTTGTAACTGGCCTAACCAGACACACTAGCATTTCACACGGTAAAACAACAGGTTCCACACCGCTCCAAGTGTGACGCCGCCTTCACAGTCAACGAGTTTGGCCAGACAGCTTTCCTTTTTCGGCGCTTTGTCTAACTTTAAAGACAGGGCGCAACCCAACCAGCGGCGGTGATTGCCCTATCGTTGTTTTCTCCTGAAAAGTCTGGACGACTCTGCAACAAGCGGGTGAGCTTGCCGGCCAAAATGGCCGGCTTTTTTTGGTGGTGAGTACGACGAAGAGGCTTACTGATTCATCATCCCGGCCATCGCCATGATGCTGTCCTTGCTTTCAACCAGCTGATCAAACTGTTCTTCCACCTTCTCGCGATCCAGGCCAAGTTCATCGTAGAACGACTGCGGCACCTCTTGCCCGGCGCCCAGTGCTACGCCCCTCTCTGTCAGCAGCTGACGTCCCAACCAGAGCAGCTTTGCGTACACGCAAAAAGGACCGTCGTAGCGCGGATTTTTCTGATATCGAATAGATAGCGTCACTTCGTCCGGCATGCCCCAGTTTTCCATCAGCTGACTGGCGATCTGCTCCCGCGTGATTCCCAACAGATAATGCTCGGTAACCGACGAGTCGATCTCAGGGTTTACTTCCAGGGAACGACAAACCAGCTTGAAATGCGGAGGGAACACCTGAGCTAGCACCAGATGACCGAAGTTATGCAATAACCCGGCAAGGTAGGCCAGCCCAAACAGCGGCCGTTCGCCTCGGGGCATCATACTGGCCAGGATCCCCGCTGACTGAGCCTGCCAAATCGCCTGCTGCCAGTAATCGACATAACCCTCGGGGTGATCTTGGGGCTGCTTCAATGCCCGCCCCAGGGATAGACCCATGGCCAGGTTCATCACCAGATCAAATCCGAGTACACGGGACACGGCATCATGAACCGAGCGCACCTGGCCAGCCGCCGCATAGAAAGAGGAGGATGCCCAGCTGACAACCTGCGCGGCAAGGCTTGGATCACTCTCGACGATATCGACCAGGTCTCCCATCACCGCATTCGGGTTCACCCGCAGATGGATAATGCGCTGGGCTGTTTCCGGCAACGGCGGCAGCTCAAGCGTGTCTTCAAGCCGCTGCTGAATACGAAGCCCGGTAAATTTCTTGATCGCCGTGTTGAACTGGTCCCGGTCTTTGCCATGATCGTTCAGGTTCACCTCAATGGACCGGGGATCCACGGTAAATACCACATGGTTGGCCTTGGCCGTGAGCGAGCGAAAATCATCAGCGGGCATGACCATGGCCAGGTTCTGCTCACCCAGCTCAATGGCGACCGACGTCAGCTCATCCACCCTGTGATCAACCACTGTCGGCCACCCCGTCAGCGATGGCAGGGCCGGCATGACACTCAACCCAGCCCGTTCACGCACCCGCAACTGCTCCCTCGGTTTCATCAGTCGAAGGTCCCGCCCCAGCTGCTTATTGAGCCGATCAAGATCAATCAGGTCACCCTTGCGGCAAATCGCCTGAATATTGCCTTCCCCATCACTCAGCAAGACCATACGCAACAGTTCACTGCCAGGCGCCTGACTGGCGTCCCGCAACGACACGCCAGACGCCGACTCCCCAAGTGCCTGCTGAACTGCGACAGGTAATTCCATAACACTCTCCCGAATAATGCTGATGGCGGGATCACGGCCCCGCCCTGTATCGTTCACTGTCCAGTCTAAAATGGGCGCCACTCTGGCAAATTGACCCATGCCTGTTTCCGGACTGTTTCCATACGCTCACGACAGCTCAACGGGCGTACTCTTGAATATCTAAGAACGGCTATACGTTATACATCGCCGTATCGGATTCTCTCGCCTAACCAACGGCGTATCAGTCCCTCAACAATGACGGGCGAACGCATAAGGGAGGGGGCCATTTCCCTGACCGGCTCAATCCACCCTTTATCACGTTCAAAATCCGCCAGTCGGAACTGCATCATGCCGGTCTGCCTTGTACCCAGTACTTCGCCGGGACCACGAATTTCCAGATCCTTTTCAGCGATGAAAAAACCATCCTGACTATCCCGCAAAGCCTGCAATCGAGCCTTACCATTCAGGGATAAGGGGGGATGGTACATCAAAACACAGAAGCTGGCCTGCTCCCCCCGACCAACCCTCCCCCGAAGCTGATGTAATTGTGCCAACCCCAGGCGCTCGGGATTTTCGATCAGTATGAGCGATGCATTGGGGACATCGACCCCTACTTCAATCACGGTTGTCGCCACTAAAAGATCCAGCTCCCCCTGCTTGAAGCGATCCATCACATCGGCTTTTTCCGATGCCTTCAGGCGGCCATGCACCAGTCCGACCTTGAGCTCGGGCAATCGTTCCACCAACTCCTCAGCCGTCGCTTCCGCCGCCTGGCATTGCAAAGCCTCGGACTCTTCTATGAGCGTACAGACCCAATATGCCTGGCGACCCTCCAGGCACGCCTTGCGAACCCGCTCGACCACATCCTCTCGTCGGTTGTCTGGAATCACGATGGTTTCTATCGGCTTGCGGCCAGGGGGCAGCTCATCAATCACCGACGTATCAAGGTCTGCATAGGCACTCATGGCCAGGGTGCGGGGAATCGGCGTGGCCGTCATGATCAACTGATGGGGCGCCAGAGCCCCCCCAACGCCTTTTTCCCGCAGGGCGAGACGCTGGTGTACTCCAAACCGGTGCTGCTCGTCCACAATGACCAGAGCAAGTCGTTGGAACTGCACGTCATCCTGGAACAGCGCGTGAGTACCAATAACCACCTGGGCTTCGCCCGAGGCCACGGCCGCAAGTGTTTCACGGCGCACCTTGCCCTTCACCTTTCCAGAGAGCCAGGCAAGCTGAATGCCCAGCGGCGTCATCCACTCCTGAAAATTCCGGTAGTGTTGCTCTGCCAGAATCTCAGTCGGTGCCATGAGCGCGACCTGGGCACCCGCCCCCAGGGCTTGCAATGCCGCCAGAGCTGCGACAACAGTCTTGCCTGACCCCACATCGCCCTGCACCAATCGCAGCATAGGTACCGGCTGGCTCAGGTCCTGACGAATATCGCTGAGCACATGACGTTGGGCGCCCGTGAGATCAAATGGGAGAGATTCCTGAAAACGCTGTACCAGATCCCCCGCCGGCAACAATGGAAGCGCCTCTCGGGCCTGGATTTGTTCCCTAACCTGCAGGAGGCTGAGCTGATGGGCCAGAAGCTCCTCCATGACCAGGCGCTGTTGGGCCGGGTGCCGGCCTTCCATCAGCAGATGGACCGGAGCCGAGGCCGGCGGCGAATGCACAAGCTGAACGGCGTCTGTAATACCCGGAAGCTGGTAATCCGAAAGCAGCTCGGGAGGAAGCCAATCCTTGATCGGATAACGCTGGAGATAAACCAGCGCCTGCTGGCACAGACCCCGAACCCTTGGCTGCTGGATACCCTCCGTCAGCGGGTAGACCGGGGTCAGAGTGGCTTCGCCATCCGCGGGCATTGGCGGTGGATTTACCTGGTACTCCGGATGGTAGAATTCATAGCCCGCACGGCCTGGGCGGACCTCGCCAAAACAACGCACCCGCGCGCCTTCCGCCAGTTGATTCTTCTGGGCGGCGTTGAAGTGAAAAAAACGCATCACCAGGAAACCGCTATCATCCTTCAGGGTGACCTGCAGGCTCCGACGACGCCCCATCACCAGGTCCGACTTCATGACCTCGCCTTCCACCACCGTCAGATCACCAATTCGGAGACGGCCCATCGGGGTAACCCGCGTCCGGTCTTCGTAGCGATGGGGCAAATGGAAAAGCAGATCCTGGAGCGAATGGATACCCAGCTTGGCGAACTTCTCCGCGAGAGCGCTTCCTACGCCCTTAAGCTGGGTGACGGGGATGTCATCCAGTGACGTCATGGTTCCTCTCAGGCGCTTTCGGCAACAGCAGGTGTCTCAGTCCTGGCCTTCTCCATCACCCGACATTGGCTCGCAGCCAGAGACAAGACATCAATGGCTTTGGGCCTTGGGAAGGTTACCCGCCAGGCGAGGGCCACCGTCCGGAAAGGTACCGGAGTCGCAAATGGCCGAACGGCCAGAATATCTTCATGGTATTGCATGGCCGTTGCGGCAGATAGCGGCAGCACTGTAATCCCCAAACCGGAGGCGACCATGTGGCGAATAGTCTCCAGGGAACTGCCCTCGGTCACCAGGGATGGCGATCCGGTGTCCGAGCGTTTGGTCATGGCATCGACCAGGGGAGGACAGGATTCCAGCACCTGATCCCGGAAACAGTGACCTGGCCCCAGTAACAGCAATTGCTCTTTCGCCAATTCGTCCGCAGTCAGCTCGTCCTTGCAGGCAAGCGGATGACCGGCAGGCAGGAGAACGACAAACGGCTCGTCATACAGCGGCAAGGTCACCACTTCCGGCTCTTCAAATGGCAACGCAATGATGATCGCGTCCAGCTCGGATTGACGAAGCTTCTGCCTGAGGCTCGCGGTATAGTTCTCCTCGATGTAGAGCGGCATTTCCGGTGCCGCGCGCCGGAGCTCCGGTAACAGGTGCGGGAACAGATAGGGGCCAATCGTGTAGATCGCGCCAACTTTCAGCGGAGAATTCAGCTGGTTCTTGCCATCCTGGGCAAGATCCTTGATCAAGCCAACCTGATCCAGAACCCGCTGGGCCTGCTCCACAATACGTTGCCCGGTTTCGGTCACCCGGATACTGCTCTTACTTCGCTCGAACAGGGGAATACCCAGCTCATCTTCGAGCTTCTTCACAGCCACACTCAGGGTTGGCTGGCTAACATGACAACGTTCTGCCGCACGGCCAAAATGCCTTTCACGGGCAAGCGTAACGACGTATCGTAACTCGGTAAGCGTCATGGTGAGCTCCGGTCAGGTAGGTATCGTATCGGTCGAAGTATCACTAATTTATGAGGTAAAGGATAAGGATTGATATTGTCTATGGCAATGACTGATAGCAAAGACAGGGCCCGGGTACTGGTTGCCGGATGCGGAAAACTGGGAGGCGCAATCGCCAGCCTCCTGACAGCCGACGCTACCGTCTTCGGGCTTCGCCGCCGGACCAACCTGCTTGCCGATGACATCAGGCCCGTATCTGCAGACCTGACAGATCCAGCATCGCTGACAGATAGCCTGCCTGACGACCTTGATATCGTGATTTATTGCCTGACGCCCTCACGCTACGATGATCAGGGTTACCACGACGCTTACGTTCGTGGCCTCAAGAACTTACTGGCGGCACTCAGCGGACAACCTGTAAAGCGTCTGATCTTCATCAGCAGCACCGGCGTTTACTCGCAGGACGATGACAGCTGGGTGAACGAGAGCAGCCCCACCCAACCGGCGCGCTTTAGCGGCGAGCAGATTCTGGCCGGAGAAACCCTGGCTCTTAACAGCCAGTTCCCGGCAACCGTTATTCGCTTCAGTGGCATTTACGGGCCATCCCGGCGGCGGTTCCTGCAAGAGGTCATCGAGGGCCGGATGAATCCGCATTCACCAGCCCCCTACAGCAACCGCATCCACGAGGAAGACGCTGCGGCCGCAGTACACCACCTGGCCACGCGTGCACTTGAGGGGGACACTCTGGCGGATTGTTATATCGGTACTGATTGTGAACCGGTGCGGCTTGACGACGTGGTCAACTGGGTCCGCGAGCAAATTCCCTGCGCATCGCCGGTGGAAGGTGCCCGTACCGGTGGCCGCGCAGGCAGCAAGCGTTGCTGCAACCAGCGGCTTCTCGATAGCGGCTTCACGTTCCGATATCCGGACTTCCGCTCAGGTTACCGGGCCATGATTGATGAAACAGGGCAGCAGTAACGCAAAAAGGCGACCTCAGGTCGCCTTTTTATTCTCGATAGAGCAGATGTGTGCAGACTCAGCTGAGCACCATAACCGCTTCCATTTCGATGGGGACCCCTTTGGGGAGCGCCGCCACACCGACCGCAGCCCGGGCAGGATACGGCTCCTGGAAGTAAGTTGCCATGATCTCGTTGACGGTGGCAAAGTTGGCCAGATCCGTCATGTAGATGTTCAGCTTGACGATATCCTTGAGCTCACCACCTGCAGCCTCGCAGACTGCCTTGAGATTCTCGAACACCTGACGGGTCTTGGCGGAGAAATCTCCCGCAACCACTTCCATGGTCTCCGGCACCAGCGGAATCTGGCCGGACAGATAAACAGTATCACCAGCCTTCACAGCCTGTGAGTAGGTACCGATGGCCTGGGGAGCGTTTTCAGTCTGGATAACGGACTTGTTGGTCATGTTCCGGAATTTCCTCTGTTCCAAAACGCCAATCGTCAACCTTAGGCGCCACCATTGTCAACCAGTCAATGGTCGATCAACTGCGCACCCGACCAATATAGGTGACCGCCTTGATGTTCCGGATTCGGCGCATGACCCGGGCAAGGTGTCGGCGCCCATTCACATGCAGGACAAGGCTGACCACGCCGAACTTGGCGTTCTGGTCCTCGACGTTAATACGTTCGATGTTGCCGTCCGCCATGGCCACAGCATTGGCCACCTCGGCAATCACACCACGCTGCCGCTCAAGTTCGACACGCAGCTCCACCGAGAACTCATCAGTAATGTCCTTCGCCCATTTGAGATGGGTCAGGCGAGCCCGCCCTTCGTCATCTTCCGGCAACCGGACACAGGAATCGGAATGAATCACCATGCCATTGCCGGAGTCCATGACACCGACAACCGGATCACCGGGGATCGGCTTACAGCAGCTCGCAAACCGCACCAGCAGTCCCTCGGTACCTCGAATGGTAACCGGGCTGCCATCACCACCACGCATATCGCGAATGGTCTCAGGCTCGCTCTGAACTTCAGCACCGCTTAGCAACTGCCGCGCCACAAGATAGGCCATGCGATTACCCAGGCCAATGTCGCTGATCAGCTCATCCAGGCTGCCAACCTGATTGTGATTGACCACAGCCTCGATCTGGGCTTCGCCGATGTCGGCAAGGCGGGCACCAAAGCCCTTAAGGGATTTCTTAAGCAGCGTTTTGCCGAGCTCGAGAGACTCGGTTCGCTTCTGGCCTTTGAGCACGTGGCGGATACTGCTCCGTGCCTTGCCTGTCACCACGAAACTCAGCCACGCCGGATTGGGTCGGGCGCCCGGTGCCGTGATGATTTCAACCGTCTGACCGCTCTGCAGGGGCTGACTCAGCGATCCGAGGTTACGGTTGATACGACAGGCAACTGTCGCATTACCAATATCGGTATGAATGGCGTAGGCAAAATCAACCGGGGTCGCCCCGCTGGGCAACTCCATGATCTTGCCTTTGGGCGTGAATACGTAGATCTCATCCGGGAACAGGTCCACCTTCACGTGCTCAATGAATTCCAGCGAATCATCGGCGCGCTCCCGCATTTCCATCAGCCCCTTCACCCAGCGATCCACCCTTGCCTGATTGGCCGAGGTCACGCTGCTGGGCTCGTTCTTGTACATCCAATGGGCAGCAATACCGTTGTTGGCGATATGCTCCATCTCTTCCGTACGGATCTGGATCTCGATATTGACGTGCATGCCAAACAGCGTGGTATGCAGGGACTGATAACCGTTCGCCTTAGGCATGGCGATGTAGTCTTTGAACCGGCCGGGGAGCGGCTTGTAGAGACTGTGAACCGCCCCAAGGATGCGGTAGCAGTCATCTTCGGTGTCGGTAATGATCCGGAAGGCGTAGACATCCATGATTTCATGGAAGGATTTCTGCTTGAACTTCATCTTATTGTAGATGCTGTTCAGGTGTTTCTCCCGGCCAAGAATTCGACCTGGCAGCCCCCGCTCCTCCAGCTTTTCCTGCAACTTGCCCCGAATTTCTTCGATGATTTCACGGTGGCTTCCGCGTAGCTTGTCTACCGCCTTGGAAATGTACTTCGAGCGCATCGGGAACAGCGACGAGAACCCAAGATCTTCCAGTTCGGTACAAATCGAGTGCATGCCCAGGCGGTTGGCAATGGGGGCATAGATATCAAGGGTTTCGGTCGCGATTCGCTGGCGCTTCTCATAGGGCATGGGACCGAGCGTTCGCATGTTGTGAAGGCGGTCCGCCAGTTTTACCAGAATGACACGGATATCTCGGGCCATCGCCAGGGTCATCTTCTGGAAGTTTTCAGCCTGTGCCTCCGCTCTGGAGCGGAATTCGATCTGGGTGAGTTTACTGACGCCATCGACAAGTTCGGCTACGTCGTCGCCAAACTGTTCGGCGAGGGCATCCTTGGGGATACCCGTGTCTTCAATCACATCGTGAAGCATGGCCGCCATCAGGCTCTGGTGATCCAGCCTCAGCTCAGCAAGAATCCCCGCCACCGCCAGGGGATGGGTAATGTAGCGGTCGCCACTTTTACGCATCTGCCCTTCGTGGGCCTGCTCGGCATAATAGTAGGCCCTTCGCACCTGATTGATGCGATTGGTATCCAGATAGGTACTTAGCTCCTTCGCCAGACCTTCAACCGAAGCCTCTACTGACACCGCGCCTCCACATATCAACAAAAATCAGGGACAAAAAAACCCGAATGCTCGCATTCGGGTCCTTCCTCAGTCCTTCCAGCAACGTTCTATAGATACACTATAAAACCGCGGGGACAGAATTCAATGCTTGTCACTCAGGCATAGGTATAACCCGACTGACGATCAATCCTCGTCTTCTTCATTCAGAAGATCACGGCTGACTTTGCCCTCGGCAATTTCGCGCAGAGCGATAACCGTCGGCTTGTCGTTTTCTTCTGGCAGCATTGGCTCCGCGCCCTTGGTGGCAATGTGGCGAGCGCGCTTGGTAGCCAGCATCACTAGCTGGAAGCGGTTATCAACGTTCTCCAGGCAATCTTCAACGGTAACTCGTGCCATAACTTCCCCGAAAATAAAAATGACTGATTCAGCAGACCGCGTAGTTTACTAAGGCCGGCTCAATTTGTATACAGGAAACGTGCGTCAGGATCGTTCCGACAACGCCGCTAACAAGTCTCCGTGGCGCTCCTGCTGCACCGGCATCCGCAGCCTCTGGCTGCGCGTCACCGCGAGCAGGTCGGCCAGTGCGACGGCAAAATCGTCGTTCACCACCAGATAATCGAATTCAACAGCGTGCCGGCACTCCTCGACAGCCTCGGCCAGCCGGCGCTCAACCACCTCAGGTGCATCTGTACCGCGACCGGTCAGCCGCTCCCGAAGGGTTTCGGCAGACGGCGGAACAATGAAAATACTGACGCATTCGGGCATCAGCCGGCACACCTGCTCAGCGCCCTGCCAATCGATCTCCAGAATCACATCACGACCTGTTGCCAGGGTTTCCCGCACCCAAACCTGGGAGGTGCCGTAATAGTTGCCGAACACATCCGCATGCTCCAGGAAATCACCCCGGGCGATCATGGCTTCGAACTCATCACGGCTTACAAAGTGGTAGTTGACCCCGTCCTGCTCGCCATCCCGCATGGCCCGGGTTGTGTGAGAAACAGAGACACCCAGCTTGCTGTCGCTGCGCAGCATTTCAGCAACAAGGCTGGTCTTGCCCGCTCCCGACGGCGCAGAAATAACGAAAAGGGTACCCTGTTCTACAGCCTGACTCATTATCCAAACTCTCCGGAACTGACTGGGCGGCCGAGTGACCGGCCGGAAAGTCGGGGATTATACGGAGTTTGCGATATCCCCGCACCCTGACCAATGCCGGCCAGGCAATCACTCAAGATTCTGCACCTGCTCGCGCATCTGCTCGATCAGAACCTTCAGATCGACAGCAGCCCGCGTCACCCGGGAATCAATACTCTTGCTGCTCAGGGTATTGGCTTCCCGATTCAGCTCTTGCATCAGGAAATCCAGACGCCGGCCAATCGCGCCATCGCCTGCCAGGGTATCCGACACCTCACTGATGTGGGCATCCAGACGGTCCAGTTCCTCTGCCACATCACTTTTCTGAGCAACCATGACCATTTCCTGGGACACGCGCTCCGGGTCGAGCTCCACTCGCGCCTTCTCAAAACGCTCCCTGAGCGTTTTCTCCTGGAGTTGAAGCAGCTCCGGCATCGCTTCACGAACCTGAGCGACCAACTCGGCCATCCCCGTCAGACGCTCCTCAAACAGCGGTCGCAGTCTCTCCCCCTCACGTTCGCGGACAGTCACAAGCTCCGCCACCGTATCTTTGAACAGCGCGTCAGCCGCCGCCTTGGCGGGCCCAAAATCCTGCTCAGGCACCGACAGCACGCCGGGCCAGCGCATGATATCGAGCGCACTGAGGTGTGCTGGATTATCGAGCATGCGATTGATGTGATTAGCAGCCTCGTTGACGGCCTTTGCCATCTCATCGTTGATCTCAAAACTCTGGGACGCCTTGTCCACAGACTGGAGACGCATGGAGATATCCACCTTGCCGCGCTTCAGCTGCTTGCGCAGCTCCTCCCGAAAACCGTTTTCCAGCTCTCGCAGCGCCTCCGGCAAACGAAACGACGGTTCCAGGTACCGATGATTTACCGTGCGGATCTCGCATGTAAGCGTTCCCCAGTCGCCCTGGACATCCTTCCTTGCAAACGCAGTCATACTTCGGATCATGATATCTCCGGTCCTGATCAATGAGGGTTATACCACTGTAGTCTCAGAGTGTATCAGGCTCTGACAATGCCCGGCGAACTGGACAAAAGGCCTAGCCGTACCGGGAGGGATTGGCATGTTATACTCACCGACTTTTCACATCACCAGAAACCGAAGCCCAGGCTTCGGACACTCATCACAGAAAGCAGGAATCATTATGCGACCCAGCGGCAGAACGCCTGAACAACCAAGAGACGTTCGAATCACCCGGAATTACACCCGCCACGCCGAAGGCTCCGTCCTCGTGGAGTTCGGCGACACCAAAGTGATCTGCACCGCCTCCGTCGAAAACAAAGTCCCGCCGTTCCTGCGCGGTGAAGGGCGCGGCTGGATCACCGCCGAATACGGCATGCTCCCCCGCTCCACCGGCAGCCGCATGGGCCGCGAAGCCGCTCGCGGAAAACAAGGCGGACGCACCGTTGAGATTCAGCGACTGATTGGCCGCTCACTGCGCGCAGCCGTTGATCTGGAAGCTCTGGGCGAACACACCATCACCATCGACTGCGACGTCATCCAGGCCGACGGCGGTACCCGCACTGCAGCTATCACCGGCGGCTGCGTTGCCCTGGTGGACGCACTGAATTACCTGGTGGCCGAAAAACGGATCAAGAAGAGCCCGTTGAAGCAAATGGTCGCCGCCCTCTCGGTTGGCGTTTACAAAGGCACGCCAGTGGCTGATCTGGACTACCCGGAAGACTCCGAAGCCGAAACCGACATGAACGTCATCATGACTGACCAGGGCGGCTTTATCGAAATCCAGGGCACCGCTGAAGGCGCACCGTTCGAAAAGACCGAACTGGACAGCATGCTGGATCTGGCCAAGCAGGGAATTGAGAAGCTGTTTGAAATTCAGAAAGAAGCTTTAGCAGGATAAATCAGGGCTTGGGGAGCCGTTGCGGCACCAATCCCCCAGAATGTTGAAGGCCATGGATGGCCGGAAACAAGCGTACACGGATGTACTTGCAGCGGTTCTGGGGGATTGGTGCCGCAATGGCGACCTCCCCCAAATCCCAAATCCTTAAAAACCAATCTCGATGTCGTAGTCCATGATCACCGGCGCATGGTCCGAAAACCGCACCGAATCATCGATCCAGCCATCCTCAATGGTTTTGCGAATCCCCGGCGTCAACAGCTGGTAGTCCACGCGAATACCCGCATTCCGGCGAGCACCACCCGCCTGCTCAGGCCACCAGGTAAACTGATTGCTCTGCTTGTTGATCTCGCGGAAGGCATCAATACAGCCCATCTCATCAAACAGACGATCCAGCCAGGCCCGCTCGTGAGGAAGGAAACCCGAGAAATCGGACTTGTGATACAGCGGACTCGCATCCGTTACATGGTGCGCTGTCTGGAGGTTGGCGCAGAAAATAAACTGGCGACGCTTGCGCAGGGTTTTCTGCATATGCAACCCAAAGCCGTCCATGAACTCATCTTTGTGGTCCAGCACGGTGAGATCATCCTCACCTGTCACCTCTTCCTCGCGCCCAAGGGCGCAGGGGGCCAGAACGCAAGCGACCGACACCTTGTCAAAATCGGCCTGAATGAAACGCCCTTCGCGATCAGCCTGCTCGTTGGCAAAACCGTACATGATCGCCTTGGGGAAATGACGGGTATAGATACCGACCCCGCCGTCTTCATTGTGCTCACCATCAATGAAGTAGGCTTCATAGCCTTCGGGAATCAGGTTGTAATCCTCGATCTCATAGGCGCGCATGCGGTGGTCCTGGACACAGACAACGTCGGCATCCTGGTCGGCCAGCCAGTCAAAAAACCCTTTGTCGACGGCCTGTGCCAGACCATTGACGCTGATTGTTACTACCCGCATACGTGTTCCCTGATTCGGTTTGTGTGTATGATACCGGTTTTAAGCGTTAATTAAAGATCCACACCCGCCAGAAGCCTTGTCATGCACGACTATCAGCAGAATTTCATCGAATTTGCCATCCGCCGGAACGTACTTCGCTTTGGCGAATTCACTTTGAAGTCGGGCCGAACCAGCCCCTACTTTTTCAATGCCGGGCTATTCAATACTGGAGAAGACCTGCTCCAGCTAAGCAAAGCCTATGCCGCAGCCATTGAACGCAGTGGCCTGAATTATGACATCATTTTCGGACCTGCCTATAAGGGCATTCCGCTGGCAACCGTCACCGCCATGGCCCTGGCTACAGACGGTAACAGCAAACCATTTGCCTTTAACCGCAAGGAAAAGAAAGATCATGGAGAGGGCGGCAACATTGTTGGCGCACCATTAAAAGGCAAAATCCTGATTATTGACGATGTCATCACAGCCGGAACTGCTATTCGCGAATCCATCGACCTGATCCGCGCAGCCGGCGCAGAACCTGCGGGGGTTCTTATCGCCCTCGACAGGCAGGAGAAAGGCAACGGAGAGCTGTCCGCAATCCAGGAAGTCGAGCAGGAATTTGGCATCCCCGTGGTCAGCATCATCCGCCTGGAACAGGTGCTGGATTACCTGAAGGCCAACCCGGACTTTTCGGGCCATGCGACGAGTGTGGCCGCTTATCGGGATCGTTACGGAGTCTGAATAATGACCGACCGTTCAACTACACGCACCATCGTTTCAGCCATGACCCTGGTTCTTGGCATTGTGGCTACGGCCGATGCGGGTATGTATCGTTATAAGGACGAAAACGGTCGCCTGGTTATTAGCAACACCATCCCCCAGGAAGCCACCAAGCGTGGATATGAGATCCTGGGCCCCAACGGCCGCGTGGTCGACACAATCGCCCCGGCACCCACCAAGGAAGAAATCGCCGCAAGAGAAGCAGAAAAGCAGCGCCAGAAAGAGCTGGAAACCCAACGGGAGAACGATCGCCTGCTACTGAAGCGTTTCAGCCATCCCGATGAGGCCGTCCAGGCCATGCATCGAAAAATCGGCGAGCTCGAGAGCCTGATCCAGCTCAAACGCGGCAACATATCGGTCATTTCCAGCCAACTGGATAATGAGCAAAGCCGAGCTGCCGATATGGAGCGGGCCGGCCGCAAGATCCCGGAAGCCAGCCTCAATAAAATACGGCGACTGGAATCACAAATTCGCGACATAGAAGAAGAAATCCGTGCCCAGAGTCAGGATATCGAGGCACTGAAAGAGGGCTTCGTCCACGATATCAAACGCCTGGAAGAGATAACCGGAGAGAGCCGGACACTCCCTCTGAACCCCCAGACAGCAGAAGCGCCAGGCGACTAGGGCTGCCGCAAACAGATAGACACAAACACAAAAAAAGGAGGCCAGCTGGCCTCCTTTTTTTGACTAAGCGAGCGCCTTAGTCGGTGCCCGCTCACCCGACTCAGGCTGATGCCGTTGTCTTCTTCGCCGCAGCTGTGCTCTTACGGGCAGGCGCCTTGCGAGCAGCCGGCTTCTTCGCAGCAACAGACTTCTTGGCAGTCTGAGCGGCTTCAGAAACTTCTTCAGCAGCTTCCGATACGGCGTCCGCGCCTTCAGCAGCTTCCTTCTCCAGCTTTGCTACCAGCTCGGCAGCAAAGTTGCCAAAACGGCTGTTCAGGCTGCGCAGCTGCTCGAAAAGGTTATCGCTGTATCCGTTGTAACGGTCGCGCAGAGTCTTGACGCTGTATTCACGCACTTCGCTCTCCAGCTTTTCTGCGTACTCGAAAGGCTTGGCAGACAGCTTCTTCTGCTGCTCTTCTGCAGCGTTGATACCCTTCTCGACGATGTCCTGAATCTGTTCCTGATAGCTCTTGAGTTTACCCATGTCACATCTCCTTGATTGCTGAAAGTTCTCAGGCCTTGGGCTGATTGAGCCTCACTCGGGCCTTTCTTCAAATTTCAACTACAAAGTTACGGACAAAAATTAGAATGTTCATACTAAAACCGGACAAGCTGCCCATAGGTAGTTTTACAGATTCTTCACTTGATCCTGAGAGAACCTCCGGCATAATGCTCAACGGTTTTATTTGAAGCCGGTCTCCCCGTTTTATTCAGGCTCCATACGATCCTTTGTAAAAAGAAAAGAAGGGCGCAACGTAAGTTCGTGAATGCGCCCACGTGCGAGTGAGCCATGACTATTTTCACATCAGGACGCTGGAAGCAGCGCAGCCAGGCCTGTTTATTGTCCGCGATTATCCTCTCGCTGGCCGGCCTGTTCAGCGGCTGCCAGGAGGATGACAGAGCATCCCACACCTCAACATCCCAGGCATCTGAACTGGCACAGAATCGTCTGGATGATGCGACCGGCGGTTTGATGGATGCACTTGGTCAAACCGATGGAGATCCGGATCAGACCCAAGCGCAGGAAACAGACCAACCAAAGACCTTGTCCTGGACCCCACCATTAACACGGGAAGACGGCAGCGCACTGACTCACAGCCAGATCGCAGGCTTTCGAATCTATTTCCGGCTGAGACACCAGCAGAGTTTCGACACCATCCTGATTGAAGACCCCTCAACAACCAGCTATGTCTTGGACAACTTCCCGGCCGGCGCGTACGAGTTTGCCATCACAACCGTGGATTTGAATGGTCTGGAGAGCCAGCGCTCAGACCCGGTCCTGGCGGACCTGATCTGACGCTGGGACAGAAGGGAAATTACCAGCGGAACAGGACCCAACTGGGAACCAGCATGTCGGAATCGGTCTCCCGGATCCAACCTCCGCCATCGGCAGGGACCAGGTAATACTCAGGACCGGCCTCAGGCACAACTTTTATTTCCATCAGCTGTCCGTTCACCCGATATTCATAAAACACCTCGTTGTCGCCTGGCCGGATGACAATCTGCGGCCCCTCAGAGTTGCTCTGGTAATCCGAGATCACGACCGGCTCATCGGGGGTTTCAACAATCGTCTCGTCCAGAGCGCCCTCATCCTGAGCCAGCGCGGAAGCAGACACCAACGCGAGGACCGGGACCATGCGGGTGATTCGTTTCATTTTCGTGGTACCCTTTCGTGCATCCAAAGTTGACTACAGAGTTGCACAAGCCAACCCACGCTTCAATCAGAATCCGGACCTGTTTTGACATGACTGAGCAAAAGACCCCACCCGTGGTTCTTGTGGACGGATCGTCCTATCTTTTCCGTGCCTACCATGCACTTCCACCCCTGACCACCAGCAAGAATCACCCGACCGGTGCAATAAAAGGCGTGATCAGCATGCTCCGACGCCTGGAACAGGATTTCCCTGGATCCAAAGTGGTTGTGGTGTTCGACGCCAAGGGCAAGACGTTTCGCCACGAGATGTATGAGGAGTACAAGGCAAATCGCCCTCCGATGCCGGAAGATCTCGCCATGCAGATTGAGCCGATTCACGAGATCGTCCGCGCCATGGGGCTGCCCCTGCTGATTGTTCCCGAGGTCGAGGCGGATGACGTGATCGGCACCCTCGCTCATGAAGCCACCAGCAAGGGCATCGACGTGGTGATTTCCACCGGCGACAAGGACATGGCTCAGCTGGTCAGTGACCACGTCATCCTGAACAACACCATGACCGACACCACCATGGACCGCGACGGAGTGATCGAAAAGTTCGGCGTGACGCCGGAACAGATTATCGACTACCTCGCACTCGTTGGCGACAAGGTGGACAACATTCCCGGCGTGAACAAATGCGGCCCCAAAACCGCCGTGAAGTGGCTAAACAGCTATAAAAATCTGGACAACGTGATTGATCACTCCAGCGAGATTAAGGGCAAGATTGGCGAATACCTGCGGGAAGCCACTGACATCCTGCCGCTGAGTCGGGAGCTGGCGACCATAAGAACGGACGTGGATCTGGAATTCGGCCTGGAAGACCTCGGTTACCCGACACAGGATGACACTGCTCTGCTGGCGCTGTTTAAGGAATACGAGTTCAAAAGCTGGGTCGCCGAACTGGAGAGGGGCGAAGACAAAACCAAAGAAAAATCCGCATCGAACGACACCCCCAAACCCGTTGAGAAGACCTACACCATCGTCACAGACCAGGCAACACTGGATAGCTGGATAAAACGTCTGGCTGACGCCGACCTGTTTGCTTTTGATACCGAAACGACCAGCCTTCGTTACATGGACGCCGAGGTGGTCGGCGTTTCCTTCGCCATTACTCCCGGAGAAGCGGCCTACGTCCCCCTTGCCCACGATTACATGGGAGCGCCGGAACAGCTGGACCGGGACCAGGTACTGGCGCAGCTCAAGCCTCTGCTGGAAAACCCCAAGCAGGCCAAGGTTGGTCAGAACCTGAAGTACGACAAAAATGTACTGGCCAACCACGACATCAATCTTGAGGGTATCGCGGAAGACACGATGCTTGAGTCCTATGTGCTGAACTCAGTCCTCACAAGGCACGACATGGACAGCCTGGCGCAACAGTATCTCGGAGAGAAGACCATTTCCTTTGAGTCCATCGCCGGCAAAGGCGCCAAGCAGCTCACCTTTAACCAGATCGAACTGGAACAAGCCGGCCCCTATGCCGCAGAAGATGCCGATATCACCTTGCGGCTGCACCAGACCCTGAGCCCCATGCTGGCGGAAACCGGCAAGCTTGCAGCCGTGTACCGGGACATCGACCTCCCCCTGGTGCCGGTACTCTCCCGAATGGAACAGCGGGGCACCCTGATCAACGCCAGCACTCTCAAACAACACAGTCAGGAACTGGCCGAGCGAATGGCCGAGCTGGAAAAAGAAGCCCACGACGTCGCCGGAGAAGCCTTCAACCTGGGCTCACCCAAGCAGCTGCAGGTGATCTTTTACGAGAAAATGGGGCTCCCGGTCATCAAGAAAACACCGAAGGGCGCGCCATCCACCGCGGAGCCGGTACTTCAGGAACTGGCCCACGAACACGAACTGCCGCGTCTGATCCTGGAACACCGGAGCCTGAGCAAACTCAAGTCCACCTACACGGACACCTTGCCGGAACTGATCAACCATCGCACCGGCCGTATCCACACGTCGTACCATCAGGCGGTTACCGCAACCGGGAGGCTGTCCTCATCGGAGCCCAATCTGCAGAACATTCCGATTCGCACCGAACAGGGACGCCGGATTCGTCAGGCGTTTATCGCGCCGGAGGGCTACAAGCTCATCGCAGCCGACTACTCGCAAATCGAGCTGCGCATAATGGCGCATCTGTCCGGAGACAAAGGCCTGCTGACCGCCTTTGAGCACGGTGAAGATATTCACAGAGCGACTGCTGCCGAAGTGTTCGGAGTGCCGGTTGGCGACGTCTCGGGAGAGCAGCGTCGCAGCGCCAAGGCGATCAACTTCGGGCTGATCTACGGAATGTCCGCCTTCGGGCTGTCCCGCCAACTGGATGTGGAGCGCAAGGTTGCCCAGGAATACATCGATCGCTATTTCGAGCGCTATCCCGGGGTGCTGAAATACATGGACAACATCCGCAAACAGGCTCACGAAGACGGCTTTGTCGAGACCCACTTCGGCCGCCGGCTTTATTTGCCGGAGATCAATGCCCGCAACAAACAACTGCAACAGGCCGCGGAGCGCACAGCCATCAATGCGCCGATGCAGGGTACCGCTGCCGACATCATCAAGCGGGCCATGATCGACGTGGAAAACTGGCTCCTGAGCGAACACCCTGCCGATGCCAGGATGACCATGCAGGTCCACGACGAACTGATTCTTGAGGTCAGAGAATCGGCCGTGGACACGATTCAGAAGGGGCTGATCAAACGCATGTCTGCCGCAGCCGATCTGGATGTCCCTCTGATCGTTGAAGCTGGCGTCGGCGATAACTGGGACCAGGCCCACTAGCAGGCCAGGCGACGTTGGGCCGGAGCCCGAACTCCGGCCCAAGCCACCCCAAAATCGGGCAAGGCATTCAATAGCGCACTGAAATATGGCAACTTTTCGGGAGCAAAAGTAGCCATCACACCCCTCAACCCCTGCCATAGCGCCGCCGGCCAGCAGACGACGCAACCGGCACGAATCTCGCTTGTAACAGATGTCGGCTATATGCCTCCGAACCCGTCGGCAGGCTGCGCCATGTTGTGACACATCACTCCGAGGTTAAAACATGACTTCTCTGGCGTCTGAACGAAGCTGGCTTCTGGATCCCGGCCTGCTCAAGCTGGTGCACCAGTGCCGCCGCCTGATTCACACCGAGTTCGGCGTAAAGCTCCATCTCACCGAAGAGCATCTGGAAAAACAGTTGGCAAGCTATGCGAGCAAGACCCGCTCAAGCCATCTGGTTCGTACCTGGGAGTCCCTCAAAGAGCAGGTCCCACAGCTGAAGTTGGAAGAAGAGACGACCGAAGGCGAAGTGGAAGACACCCCAAAGCGGATGTATCGGGGACAGGTTATTGCGGAGAGCGAGCCGGAAACGAAAGCCGCTGCCCCGACCCCGGAAGAGCTGGCGCGGAAGAAAAAGGTCATCTACCGCGGCCAGGTGATTGGCTGATCAGAGTGCTCTGATCAGCCAAATCCCGCAAGGTCCTCAGAACGCCTTGCTGACCTGGAAGGATGCGCTCCAGGCGCTCAGCTCATAGGTCCCTTTGTAGTTCGAAGCACCTGAGGCCGGATCAACCGTATCGGGTGCGTCATGCAGGTAGGAGTATTCATCCACCTTCGCATCATCCGCAAATATCAAAGTGCCGATGGCTGCATCGACGGTCCAGCCAGACTGCGCGTCCTGCCATTGTGTGCCGAGCGTCAGCCAATGGCGATCTTCTGACGGGATACGGGCGGTCACATATTGGTCCACCGGCGACTCATCCCAGGCATAGCCTGCCTTGAATGCCCATTCAGGCGTCGCCTGCCAGATGCCACCCGCATTGAATTGCCAGGTATTCTTCCACTGTTCAGTGATATGGGTAATGGGAGTGTCACCCGTACGCCCGATCACCGTTGAAACTTCACCGCCAGCACCTTCAGTGCTGTTGATGTCCAGTTCCTCAAAGCGGCTCCAACGCGAGTAGGTGGCGCCCGCCAGCAACGTCACCTTATCCGTTAGCTGGTGGCGGATACCGAATGTCGCGCTTTCGGGAATCGCGAGCGGTACCCTGACCTGTTCGGTCAGCGTGGTCGGCGACAGACCAATCGGTGAGTTGGCATCCGCAACCGGATACCCGCTGATCTTGATGTCGCCATCGAGATTAAACTCGGTTCCGGTTTGGGCCGTCAGCCCCAACTGCGTCTTGTCAGACAGCTCGTACAGGAAGCCTACCCGGAAATTGACAGCGACATCGTCGCCCTCAATATCCGCATAGGGGGCACCAAAGGTCGCCTCATAGGCATCCCCCAGCTGCGATGCCTGCTGGGCTGTGGCCGCCCCCGCAGGCGCGCCGCCAAGAACAAGATTTTGGTAGATTCCACCACGGACATCCTGGAGCTTGGAGAGACGTCCCTCCGCGTACATGATGTTCATGGTCACGCCCATGGAAAGGCCTTCGCCATTATTCACAGACACCGAGGGAGAAAACGAAATCGCCGTCAACTCGGTCTTGTCGGCAAAATATCGGCCAGTAAAATCATTTTCGTAATCAGCGGCCAAGCCATAGGGAGCGTGAATCCCAAAACCAACATCGATGGCCTCACTGACCTCATGGGTCAAATAGACATTTGGCAGAACCGCAGGGTCGGCAATGTCGCCACCGGTACTACCGTTTACGGTCCCACCCAGCTGATTGGTCGCTGACGTCGTACCGTCCTTCGCCTCTGCGTCAATATCAAGGACTGCGGCACCAAAAGAAATATTGGTACCGGACAACTGGCTCATGCCCGCCGGGTTGAATAGCACGGTGGTTGCATTTTCAGGGTTGGCGGCGGCACCGGCATTTGCGGTGCCCATGGCGCTGGCGCTCTGCTCGTTCAGGGAGAAGCCACCTGCGGCCACCGTTGCAGGTGTGACGATGGCGGCCAACGAAGCCAGGCGAACAGCGCGTGTAAGATTGTTGAGTCGGTTGTGCATGGTATCTCCTATTTTTCTCGGCGCGGAGTATACGCAGCACAGGCCAAAGGCCTCAAATGCCAAAACTACTGGTTTGAAAGCCTACTGATTTACGACGTTGGTCTAATCATCCTGAATGGACAGTTTATCGACCGTTGAAGACAACTGGTCCGCTCCCTGGGCATCCGCACCGAGCTTGATCATCAGGCGCAGATCGTTGGCGGAATCCGCATGAGCCAATGCGTCCTCGTAGGTAATTGAGCCCTCGGCATAAAGCCTGTACAGGGCCTGATCGAAGGTCTGCATACCGGATTCGTTGGACTTCGCCATCAACTCTTTGAGCTTGTGCACTTCCGCCTTACGAATCAGGTCCGCCACCAGCGGGGTATTGATCAGCACTTCGATAACCGCCTTCCGGCCTTTGCCATCCGGCGTCGGCACCAGTTGCTGTGCCACGATGGCCTTGAGGTTCAGCGACAGATCCATCCAGACCTGGTTGTGCTGCTCGGGCGGGAAGAACTGGATAATCCGGTCCAATGCCTGGTTGGCGTTGTTGGCATGCAACGTTGCCAAACACAAATGACCGGTCTCGGCAAACTGCACAGAGTATTCCATGGTCTGGCGGGTCCGGACCTCACCGATGAGAATCACGTCCGGAGCCTGACGCAGGGTATTCTTCAGTGCCACTTCGAAACTTTCGGTGTCGATTCCCACCTCACGCTGGGTCACGATACAACCCTGGTGCTGGTGCACGAATTCGATCGGATCCTCAATGGAAATAATGTGGCCACGACTATTGCGGTTCCGATGCCCCAGCATGGCGGCCAGGGACGTAGACTTACCGGTACCGGTTGCGCCCACGAACATGATCAGCCCGCGCTTGGTCATTGCCAGGTCCTTGATGATCTCAGGCAGGGCCAGATCATCAATCTGCGGAATCTTGACCTCAATGCGACGCAGCACCATACCGCACAGGTTGCGCTGGAAGAAGGCACTGACCCGGAATCGGCCGACACCGCGGGCGCTGATCGCAAAGTTACACTCGTGACTTTCCTCGAACTCGGCGCGCTGCTTATCATTCATCGCACCGTAAACCAGTTCCCGCGTCTGTTCCGGTGTCAGGGCATTC
The DNA here is from genome assembly GCF_000708045.1 of Marinobacter nitratireducens. Lineage (GTDB taxonomy): Bacteria > Pseudomonadota > Gammaproteobacteria > Pseudomonadales > Oleiphilaceae > Marinobacter > Marinobacter nitratireducens. The sequence continues at coordinate 507,579 of NZ_ANIE01000009.1, read as the reverse complement.
TTGGTGACCGGAAGCACCTTGCCGTTCACTTTCATGCTCGGGGGAACGCCTGCCGTGATAAACAGGTCAGAACCACCCTTCTCCACCATCAGCCGAAGCAGCTTTTCGAATTCCATTGTTGTTACCTATCCTGTTTATCCAGCCCGATCAGAAGTTATCCGGCATCTTGGCCTTGGCCTTGGCCGCTTCCCGGGAAATCAGACCTTTCTGAAGCAGGCGTTCCAGACACTGATCGAGCGTTTGCATACCGATGGAACCGCCGGTCTGTATCGCCGAGTACATCTGCGCGATCTTGTCTTCACGGATCAGGTTCCGGATCGCTGAGGTGCCAATCATGATCTCGTGAGCCGCAATCCGGCCGCCGCCCATCTTCTTCATCAGGGTCTGGGAAATAACCGCCTGCAGGGATTCCGACAGCATGGAGCGAACCATGGATTTCTCTTCGGCCGGGAACACATCGACCACACGGTCAATGGTCTTGGCCGCGGAGGTGGTGTGCAGTGTGCCGAAAACCAGGTGACCGGTTTCTGCTGCCGTCAGTGCCAGACGAATGGTTTCCAAGTCCCGGAGCTCGCCCACCAGGATAATATCGGGGTCTTCCCGCAATGCCGATCGCAGCGCTTCATTGAAGCCAAGGGTATCGCGGTGGACTTCCCGCTGGTTGACCAGGCATTTCTTGGAGTCGTGCACGAATTCGATGGGATCCTCAATGGTGAGGATATGCTCGTAGCGGGAATCGTTAATGTAATCCATCATCGCCGCCAGGGTGGTGGATTTACCAGAACCTGTCGGCCCCGTGACCAGCACCAGCCCCCGGGGAACCGAGGAGATATCCTTGAAAACCTGGCCCATGCCCAGATCTTCCATAGTAAGAACCTTGGATGGGATGGTCCGGAACACTGCGCCCGCGCCACGGTTCTGGTTAAACGCGTTGACACGGAAACGGGCAACACCGGGAACTTCGAAGGAAAAGTCAGTCTCCAGGAACTCTTCAAAGTCCTTGCGCTGCTTGTCATTCATGATGTCGTAGATCAGCCCGTGAACCTCTTTATGTTCCATCGGCGGCAAATTGATCCGGCGAACATCACCATCAACACGAATCATTGGTGGCAGGCCAGCAGACAGGTGCAGGTCAGACGCACCCTGTTTGGCCGAGAAGGCAAGCAGTTCAGTAATATCCATAGGGGTCCTCGGAAGGCGTTCTTCTTTTATCCTGGCGCTTCAGCCCGGTGCTACTCCACTGTAGTTCACTTGGCATTTCAGTGACCTGCGGGTAACGTGTCACCGTACAAGTGACAGGACCGGACGTGGCAATCTCACACTATGAGCAGCATAGCAGACAACATCGGGAGCGTAACCCGACGCATACAAAAAGCAACATTGCAGGCCGGGCGCAAACCGGATTCTGTGCAGCTGTTGGCAGTGAGCAAGACCCGCAGCGCGGACGAACTCCGTGAGGCCGTGTTGGCAGGACAACGAGCCTTCGGAGAGAACTACCTGCAGGAAGCCCTGGACAAGATCGAAGCGCTGAACGACATTCTGGATATCGAATGGCATTTCATCGGCCCGATACAATCGAACAAGACCCGCCAAATCGCCAACAGTTTTGCCTGGGTCCATAGTGTCGATCGCCTGAAAATTGCCCGCCGGCTCAGCGAACAGCGAGATCCATCGCTTCCTCCGCTGAACATCTGTTTACAGGTCAACGTTAACGAAGAAGAGAGCAAATCCGGCTGCCGCCTGGACGAGCTGCCACAATTGATTGCCGACATCTCGGAGCTTCCGGGAATCAGACTCAGGGGTCTGATGACGATCCCCGACCCCAGCCAGAGCGAAACAGATCTGCGGAACAGCTTCCATATACTGGCGACGACACTGGCATCCCTGAAAGCTGGCCATCCCGATGCCGGCCCGCTGGACACTCTGTCCATGGGTATGTCCGGGGATCTTGAGCTTGCCATTGCCGAGGGCGCGACCTGGGTACGGGTAGGAACGGCCCTTTTTGGTGCGCGACCTGTGAAGAGCTGAATACCACGGTTCCTGCTATGATCAGGGCCGGACGTTTAACCGATCAACCGTTGGAGTGAACCTTGAGCACATCTCCCACTATTTCATTTATTGGCGCCGGCAACATGGCCAGCGCCATCATCGGCGGAATGCTGGAAAGCGGTCATCAGGCGGACGCCATTTGGGTGAGCGCACCGGATGACGGCCACCTCCAGAACCTCCGCAACAAGTTCGGTGTAAGCGTGACCACCGACAACCGCTACTGCGCACAGCAGGCTGATATGGTTGTGTTGGCGGTCAAACCGCAGGTCATGGCGGATGTCTGCCGGGATATTGCGCCGGTTGTGCAAAATACACGACCGCTGATGGTTTCCATCGCTGCCGGCCTGACGGCGCAAACCCTCGATGACTGGCTGGGAGGCGGCCTGCCACTCGTACGAGTCATGCCAAACACCCCGTCGCTGGTCGGCAAGGGTGCTGCCGGCCTGTTTGCCAACGAGCATGTAAAAGACGAGCAGAAGACGTTGGCAGAGTCCGTCTTCAAAAGCATCGGGTCCGCACTCTGGGTGGACGACGAAAATCTGCTGCACGGCGTAACCGCCCTCTCCGGCAGCGGCCCCGCCTACTTCTTCCTGATGCTGGAAGCGCTGGAAGCTGCGGCTACAGAGGCTGGCATCGCCGCGGACACTGCCCGCCAACTGGCAATACAGACCATGGCCGGCGCTGCGGAAATGGCTGCCCGCAGCGAGCACGACCCGGCGCAGCTCAAGCGCAACGTCATGTCACCGGGCGGCACAACCGAACAGGCCATCAATACGTTCGAAGAGGGCGGCATGCGCGAACTGGTCAGCAAAGCCTATAATGCGGCTTTCCGGCGTTCCGAAGAAATGGCCAAAGAACTCGCAGGCAAACAGTAACCGATAACGGAGACACGGCTTCATGCTGGCAGACATCCTGATTACCATCCTGCTGATCGCATCCACCTTTTACATGACGATTGTCCTGCTGCGTTTTCTGTTGCAGCTTGCCCGGGCCGACTTCTACAACCCGATCTCCCAGTTCGTAGTCAAGGCCACCAACCCGCTGCTTCGCCCCCTGCGCCGGTTCATCCCGGGTTGGGGCGGTATCGACGGTGCTTCGCTGGTGCTGGCCATCATCATCCAGGCGATCACCTTCTTTCTGATCCTGATTGCACTCAATGGTGGGATGCCTGCGATCAATCCCATCACGCTCCTGGTATGGGCCGTGCTGAACGTACTGGACCTGATCGTCAAGATCTATTTCTGGTCCGTTATCGCCGTCGTGGTCGTGAGCTGGATTGCTCCGGCAAGTGGCCACCCGGCGATCCAGCTGGTGGCGCAGATCACCGAGCCGGTCATGCGCCCCGTTAGAAACATCATGCCAGCCATGGGCGGTTTGGATTTGTCACCCATCATTGTGTTTCTGATCCTGAACGTGCTTTCTGTCGTGATTGAACACATGAAGCTGGCTGCAGGCCTGGGCGCCATCGGCCTGGGAATGTAAACCGGTTCTCACTGAAACACTTCGTAACACATTGCCACGAAAACAAATCTTGCACGCCTGGCAGATCAACCATTTGATTTGTCAGGCTTTTTAAAAAGCCTCACCCTCCCCAACCGCTCCATTTAACGCCCGGCCGCTAGCGCAAAGCTCCCAACAACAGGATAGTATTACTACTAATTAATCCGTCGCCCTTGCCAGATTCAGGATTACGGGCAGCCCGGAAGTCGCGCAGAAGGAAAATCCTATGAACCCGCAGGGAACTCTGTCGCAGCAGGTAGAGGCCTACCACAACTGGAAAAAAGAGCTGATCCGCCAGATCGGCCGCTACCGCTTGTGGTTGCAGGACAACAACCTGTTCTCGGAAGACGTCAGCACCAGAATTCGGCACGGGCTGGAATTACTGATTGAAGATGAGCTCACCATTGCCTTCGTGGGTGAGTACTCACGTGGCAAGACCGAACTGATTAACGCCCTGTTTTTCTCGGAGTATGGTCAACGCATGCTGCCGTCCCAGGCAGGCCGCACAACCATGTGCCCCACCGAACTGTTCTTCGATCGCACCGCCAACGAAAATTACCTGTTGTTGTTGCCCATAGAGACGCGAATCGGCGACCTGTCGCTCCAGCAACTGCGAAAAGAACCCGAGCGCTGGGTTAAGCACGAGCTGGACGAGCGCAACCCGGAGGTCATGCGTGACGTCCTGGCAGAAGTGGCCCGGGTCAAGAGCGTGCCCCCCGATGAAGCACGCAAACTCGGTTTTGACGAGTCCATGCTTGAGGCCGATCGCAACAATCCAGGCCACGTTCTGGTTCCAGCCTGGCGGAATGCCCAGATCAGCATCCGGCACCCACTGTTCGAACGCGGCCTGCGCATTCTGGACACTCCGGGCCTGAATGCACTTGGCTCCGAGCCTGAGCTCACCATCAGCATGCTGCCCCGCGCTCACGCCGTGATTTTTGTGCTCAGCGCAGACACCGGCGTAACCGCCAGCGACATGACCATCTGGAAAGAGCACATCGATACCGAACACGCGGATCATCGCGCAGGCCGGTTTGCCGTGCTCAACAAGATCGACATCCTATGGGACGATCTCCAGGGCGAAAGCCACACTCAGGAAGCCATTGAACGCGTCCGCAACTACACCGCGGACCACCTTGGCATGCACCAGAAAGATGTTATTCCTCTCTCAGCCAAGCAGGGACTGATTTCCAGGGTTCGGAAGGACGAGACTCTGTTTGATCGCTCCAACATCGGGCACCTGGAAGAGCTGATCATTCAACGCATCCTGATGCACAAGGAACAATTGATTACGCAAAGCCTGATCAATGACCTCCTTGGTATGCTACAGAACAGTCAGGCCGCCATGCAGACACGGCTTGAATCCCTGGAGGAGGAACTGCAGGCCTGTTCAGGCGCAACGCTGGACAAGGCCGCCCTCAAGCGACTGGCCGACCGGGCACAGCAGGACTATGACTTTTACTACAAGAAGCTCATCACCCTGCGATCCAGCCGTCGCCTGATGGACTCTCAGGGTGACCTTCTGAAGCAGCTGGTCAGCCAGGACCGGTTCGAAGGTCACGCCGAACGAATCCGCAAGAACATGTCCAAGAGCTGGACCACAGCCGGCATGAACCGCGCCATGGATCAGTTCTTCGAGCTACTGGAAAGCGATCTGACCAACCTCCTCAGCGAAGGGCATCTGGCCGAGAAAATGGTGGGCGCGATTTATCGCCGCTATAACGAAGACACTCGAGCCCGGCACCTGGAGCCTATCCCCCTCAGGGCCGGGCGACATGTCATTGCCATCCGCGAGCTGCGCAAGAAGGCCCGTCGGTTCCGGATCAGCCCGAAAAACCTGTTGACCGAGCAGTCCGTGCTGGTTCGCCGCTTTTTCAACGTGATGGTCGGCGAGGCCCGGACATTGCACGCCCGGGTACGCAGAGACGTCGAGCGCTGGCCCAACGAAGCCTTGCTGCCGATCATGCAATATTCCATGGAGCAAAAGCAGCTACTGGAACACCAGATTCGGCGCCTGCGGGACATGGTCCGCAATGACCGGGATGGGCGCGCCGAACGGGAGCGTCTCAACAACACCATCAGCGACCTCCGCCGTCAGCTGGAGCTGGCCGACACCATGCAACGCCAGATTCGCAAACCGGCCCCGACCATGATCCAGCAGAAAGTGGTGAATATCTCTGGGGTTCTGTGAGCCCCTGTCCGTGTGAGGCAGGCAGTTGCAGGCTTGGCAGCCCGGCTTTAAACTGCTGGGCTGGCAATGAGGATCTCGTTGCCGCATGACACCTATGGACCGGATCAGGAACCTGTCGCGCCAATGCCCGATTCCCTGCCTGCGGATTCTGTCGGGATCGTTACCCCGCAGACCTATCATTTCGATGAACCGATCGATCTCGCCTGCGGCCAGACGCTGCCAAGTTATGACCTGGTGGTCGAGACCTATGGTCAACTCAACGCCGATGCCAGCAACGCGGTACTGATCTGCCACGCCCTGAGCGGCCACCATCACGCCGCTGGCTACCACTCAAAGGAAGACCGGAAGCCTGGCTGGTGGGACAGCTGCATTGGCCCGGGCAAACCCATCGATACCAACCGTTTTTTCGTGGTCGCACTGAACAACCTGGGCGGCTGTCACGGCAGCACCGGTCCCAACAGCCTTAATCCCGCTACTGGGAAGCAGTATGGCCCGGACTTTCCTGTCGTCACGGTAAGTGACTGGGTCAAGAGTCAGGCCTTGCTGGCCGATCGCCTCGGCATCGACACCTGGGCGGCCGTAGTCGGCGGCTCACTCGGTGGCATGCAGGCATTGCAGTGGAGTCTCGACTACCCGGATCGGCTGAAGCACGCCGTAGTGATTGCCTCAACGCCTCGGCTAACCGCCCAGAACATCGCCTTCAACGAAGTGGCCCGGCAGTCCATCACCACGGACCGGGAGTTCCATGGTGGCCGCTACTACGACCACAACGTGGTTCCCCGTCGTGGCCTGATGCTGGCCCGGATGGTCGGCCACATCACCTACCTGTCGGACGCCTCCATGGGGGAGAAGTTTGGCCGGGAGCTCAGGAACCAGGCCTACACCTTTGGCTACGACGCCGAGTTCCAGGTTGAAAGTTACCTGCGCTATCAGGGTGAACGATTCTCCGAGACCTTTGACGCCAACACCTATTTGCTGATGACCCGGGCGCTGGACTACTTCGACCCGGCATACGATCACGGCGGCGATCTTTCCAAGGCGCTGGCGGAAGCCAGTTGCGAATTCCTCGTAGTGTCGTTCAGTACGGACTGGCGATTCGCCCCGGAACGTTCTGAAGAGCTGGTTAATGCTATGATCGGCGCTCGCCGCAAGGTCAGTTACGCGGAGATTGATGCGCCCTGGGGCCACGACGCGTTCCTGATCCCGACACCGAGGTATACCGACGTGTTTCATGCCTATATGGATCGTATTGCACGGGAGGTGGGCGCGTGAGACCGGACCTCGACATCATCCAACAGTGGATCCGTCCCGGCTACCATGTCCTCGACCTGGGCTGCGGCGATGGCACCCTGCTGGACTACCTGCAGCGTGAGAGGGGCGCCAGCGGCTTCGGCCTGGAAATCAATCCCGATCACATCACTACCTGTATGGGGCGCGGCGTTGCCGTCATCGAGCAAAACCTGGACACCCAGGGGCTGGGCAATTTCGATGATGGAAGTTTCGACGTGGTGCTGATGACCCAGGCGCTGCAAGCTGTCCGACGCCCGGACAAAGTGCTCGACGAAATGCTGCGGGTAGGCCGGGAGGGCATCGTCACCTTCCCCAACTTTGCTCACTGGCGACTGCGCTGGGGGCTGGCGTTAAGTGGTCGAATGCCCGAATCCGACGCGCTACCGTATAAATGGTATAACACCCCGAACATCCGGCTCTGCACGTTCAAGGATTTCGAAGCATTGTGCCGGCAAAAGGGTATCCGGATCACCAGTCGCCGGGTTGTCGACGGCCAGCACCAGAACAGCTGGCTGGCTCGTCTGTGGCCCAACTTGCTGGGTGAAATTGCCATCTACCGTATTACGAGGGAGAACGAACAATGACCAAGCTCATACCCATGACTCTCGTTCAATTGGCGCTGGCCGCTTTGCTGCTGGCTACGAGTCTGCAAACCCAGGCGGCGGGCAGCAAAGATTTCGGCGAGTATCAGGTTCACTGGAGCGTGTTGCCCAGCACCTTTCTCGCTCCGGAGGTCGCTCGCGCCAACAACCTGCAGCGCAGCAAAGGCATTGGCATCATCAACATCTCGATTATGGAAGAAGGTGACAACGGCCAGCTGGTGCCTGTCAGCGGGCAGGTAGAAGGAAAGGTCGCCAATGACATCCAGCAGGTCAAGTTCCTGGCGTTTCGGAGAATCCAGGAAGGCGACGCCGTATACTTCATCGCCGAATATCAGTATCTCTCCGGCGAGCTGATGACATTCAATGTGACTGCACGACCGACAGGACATCAGCAGGACCTGCCCGTGCGGTTTGCCCACACGCTGTTCAGCGACTGAGCCCGACATGACCCAACAACTGGTTATTGCCAGCAATAACAAAGGCAAAATTGCTGAATTGACGGATCTTCTGGCCCCCATGGGCATAAAACCGGTAGCTCAGGGCGAGCTAGGCGTTGGCGAAGCCGAGGAGCCGGCGGTCACTTTTGTCGAGAACGCGATCCTCAAGGCCCGGCACGCGGCCCTCGCAACCGGGCTGCCAGCCCTCGCTGATGACAGCGGACTGGCCGTCGATGCCCTGGGCGGGCGACCTGGCGTGCGCTCGGCGCGCTTCGCCGGCGCCGAGGCCAGCGACCAGGACAACGTTAACCACTTGCTTGCTGAAATGTCCGGCATCCCCGAACCGGAACGTACGGCTCAATTCCACTGTGTGCTGGTCTACCTGCGCCATGCCGATGACCCGACACCCGTGATCTGCCATGGGCGCTGGCCAGGATCGATCCTGGAACAACCCAGCGGCGAAGGCGGCTTTGGCTATGATCCGGTCTTTCTCGTTCCCGAGCACGGCTGCAGCGCGGCTGAACTCAGCCGCTCAGAGAAGAGCCGCATCAGCCATCGGGGCCGAGCCCTGAAAATGCTGATTGAGCAGCTCAGGGCCGGAGCCTGAGGCAGTGAACACATCCCCCGCAGCGGCGGTTCGCCCGCCGCTGAGTCTCTACATCCACGTGCCCTGGTGTGTTCGCAAGTGTCCCTACTGCGACTTCAACTCACACGCCCTCAAAAAACAGGACATCCCGGAAGATCGTTATCTCCAGGCCTTGCTTGAGGATCTGGATCAGGATCTGGCGCTGACGGCCGGGCGCTCCGTCAAGACTGTGTTTATCGGGGGCGGCACACCGTCGCTGATGTCCGGGCCATTCTACCAACGCCTGTTCAGCGAGCTTCGCGCCCGCCTCGAACTGGATCCCAATGCCGAGATCACCCTCGAAGCCAACCCTGGCACACTCGAACAGGGACGTTTTGAAAGCTTCCGCGAGGCCGGCATCAACCGGCTCTCAATTGGGGTTCAGAGCTTCAACCCCGAGCACCTGGTAGCGCTGGGGCGGATCCATGACCGGGACGCGGCACATCGTGCCATCGAGACGGCGCGAGAGGCCGGGTTCGATAACTTCAACATCGATCTGATGCACGGACTCCCGGGGCAAACCCCCGACGATGCCTTGGCTGACCTCGCCGCCGCTCTGGACCACCAGCCTCCCCACCTGTCGTGGTATCAGTTGACCCTGGAGCCCAACACTGAGTTTTATAGCCGCCCGCCGAGCCTGCCCGATGACGACCGCCTCTGGGAGATTTATCGACAGGGTTCAGATTTCCTCAGAAGCCACGGTTTTGGCGATTATGAAGTATCGGCCTGGTGCCGCCCGGGGCGGGAATCCCGACACAACCTGAATTACTGGACCTTCGGGGACTACCTCGCCCTCGGCGCCGGAGCCCATGGCAAGATCAGTTTACCGGACGGTAATGTGTCGCGTTACTGGAAAACCCGGCAGCCGGAGGCCTATCTGAACCGGATCGGTAGCCGCACCGCAGGTACTGAAATCATTGAGCTGGACGAACGGCCCCTTGAGTTCCTGATGAATGTTCTGAGGCTTTCCGGGGGCGTTGATGAAGCACTTTTCAGAGAGCGCACGGGTTTACCCCTGTCCACCATTGCGGTAAAACTTGAACAGTTGCGTAAGGAACAGCTTCTGGATAAGCACCGGATCCAGGCCACCGACCTGGGACACCGGTATCTCAACAGCCTGTTGGAGCGCTTTCTGTGATGGAACCGGAACATGGGCCAGCAGCATTGGCAACCAGCCTGAAAACCTGCCTGATCACAACCGGGGCGTTGCTCGGCCTGCTCTTGCTCATCAATCAACCCCTGACAACCAGTGCCGCGCCGCAGGGCATTATCAGCTTTCAACTGGCCGGCAGTTCCGACCAGGCTTTCGCGATCATTGAGGACTGGGGGGCAGACGGCAGCTTCTGGGCCAGAGTTTCGCTCTGGGTGGATTTCCTGTTCATCCCGGCTTATGTGCTGAGCATGATCCTGCTGACGCGCCATCTGACCAGGGACAGGCCCGGTGTCCGCGAGCGAATGGTTGCCCGCTGGATACGCGCCCTGTTTGTTGCTGCCGGGCTCGGCGACATGGCGGAAAACATTCTACTACTGAACAACTTTGATCCACCCACCGACTTGGTCAGCCTCAGTGCCACCATCTGCGCCCTGGCGAAATTCACCGGCCTCACCCTCGGCGCGGGTGGCCTGGTAATCATTCGGGCCGCTCGTCGGCACCCGCTGGCTCACGGCTAACAAGCGATGGCCAGGCCTGCAGCCTGGCCGTTACAGCATCTTAGTTCAGTTGGTACGGTTAAACAGCAGATCCCATACCCCATGACCGAGGCGCTCACCACGTTTTTCGAACTTGGTGATCGGACGGTCCTCCGGACGCGGCGAATAGCCTCCGTCGGATTGGGTATTGGCAAATCCCTCGGATTCGTTCATCACTTCCATCATATGCTCGGCGTAATTTTCCCAGTCAGTCGCCAGATGAAGAACGCCACCGACACGCAGTTTGTGACGGATACGCTGAACAAACTCATGCTGAATCAGGCGTCGCTTGTGATGCTTTTTCTTGTGCCACGGATCCGGGAAGAACACCATTACCCGATCGAGACAGGCATCCGGCAAACACAAATCAATCACGTCATTGCCGTCAATGTTGTAGACCCGGACGTTTTCCAGGCCACGATCCTCAACTTCCTTGAGTAATGAACCAACACCGGGCAGGTGTACCTCCACGCCGATGAAATCCTGCTCTGGCGCAGCTTCCGCCATGTCCGCCAGCGATTTCCCCATACCAAAACCGATTTCCAGGTTCAGCATGGCGTCCCGGCCAAAGACTTCCCGGGGATCAATCATCCCCTGCTCACGGGTCAGGCCGTACTTTGGCCAGCTTCTCTCATACGCCTTCTTCTGGCCTTCCGTCATGCGCCCCTGGCGCAACACAAAACTTCGAATGCCTCTGCGGGTGGTTACCGGCGAGCTCTCGGAGCGCTCTTTGGTATCTTGCGGTCCGTTCTGATCAGTCATCTGGGGTCCTCATCCGCAGCCTGCGGGAAGTGGTTAACGTCATTGCGCGACAGTTTACCAGAGACGGCCGTTTCAGGAGGATACCATCGGACTGTGGCCCTGCTTCCGATCCATCTGGCGATAACCCAGGGCCTCGACGAGATGCCGGGAATTCACCCGGTCACTCTGCCCCAGATCCGCCAACGTCCTCGCCACCCGCAGAACCCTGTGCAGAGCCCGTGCCGACAGCCCGAGCTTGTCCATTGATCCTGCCAACAGGCGCTCGCCCTCCGAGTCGACCTGACAGGCCGCGTACAGGTCCTTGCCGGCCAGCATCGCATTCAGCTGCCCACGGCTACGCTGGCGAGCCCGGGCTTCAGCAACACGCTCCCTGACCACGCCACTGGGCTCGCCGTCACCGTCGTTGTGCATTAATACGTCTCCGGTCTGCACAGGGACTTCAACATGCAGATCGAAGCGATCCAACAACGGCCCGGACACTCTTGACCGATAACGCATGACCTGTTGCGGGGTGCACTGGCACTCAATACTCGGATGACCACTGTATCCGCAGGGGCATGGGTTCATCGCACCAACGACCTGAAACCGCGCGGGAAAGCTCACCTGTCGGGCCGCTCGGCTGATGGCAATCTCCCCGGTTTCCATGGGTTCCCGGAGAACCTCCAGCACTCTTCGCTCAAACTCTGGTAGCTCGTCGAGAAACAGTACGCCGCAATGCGCCAGGGAGATTTCTCCCGGCCGTGGGCTGCTGCCGCCGCCGACCATGGCAACCGCCGATGCGGTGTGATGGGGGGAGCGGAAAGGGGGCTGACGCCACTGTCCGTCACGGATGTCCAGACCGGCGACCGAATGCACACTGGCCACTTCCATGGCGGCGGCATCCTCCAGCTCGGGCAGGATTCCGGGGAGCCGGCTGGCCAGCATGCTCTTCCCCGTTCCCGGCGGCCCAAAAAACAGCAGGTTATGATTTCCAGCCGCAGCCACTTCCAGCGCTCTCCGGGGTACCTGCTGCCCGCGAACATCTGACAAGTCCGGCCCGGAATCACGTTGAACGCCTTGGAATTCTGGCGATGAAGGCTCAATGGGAACCAACTTGCCCTGACCACCCAGGTGCTCACACACGGTCAGAAGGTGGCTGGCGGAAAAGACATCATCCCGACTGGCCAACGCGGCTTCCCGCGCATTGGCCTGGGGCACCAGCAGTTTACGCCCCTCGGATCGGGCGGCCAGAACTGCCGGGAGAATGCCGCGCAACGGGCGCAGTGCACCATCGAGGGACAATTCTCCGACAAATTCGCACTGGCTCAGACTTTCCGCCGGAATCTGGCCAGACGCGGCCAGGATTCCCAACGCAATAGGCAAATCAAAGCGCCCGCCTTCCTTGGGCAAATCCGCGGGGGCAAGATTGATGGTGATGCGTCGGGCGGGGAACTCGAAACCACTGTTCAGCAGCGCGCTGCGAACCCGCTCCCGGCTCTCGCGAACGCCGGTTTCCGGTAATCCGACAATGGACAGCGCGGGCAGACCGCCGGAGAGATGCACCTCCACGGTCACTGATGGTGCAGACACGCCAATACTGGCGCGGGAATGGACAATGGCAAGCATGACAACCTTCCATGGTTTTCAGACAATTATGGCCGGTCAAGCCACGGCATCCTGCCGGCTTGGCTATCATTCGGGATTAGCCCTGGAGTTTCTGCTCCAGCGCACGAACCCGCTGTTCAAGGGCTTCCACTTTTTCCCGGGTTTTCATCAGTACCGCCTGCTGGGCATCGAATTCTTCTCGGGTAACCAACTCCAGTTTGGACAGCACTGTCATCACGGTAGCACGGGCCTGGGTTTCAAAATCTTCCCGGGCGGCACGGGCCATATCCGGAACGAACTGGCCAAACTGGCCCTGCAACTGGGCAAAAATATCCTGCGGACCTTTCACGCATCACCTCACTGGCTCAAAAATTGGCCGGTTTAGACCAAAGACAGGGCCTGTCACCGGTTTGCGGGAGTGTATCACACCCAAGGCCCTGCCATACTGTAGGCGGTCGACAGTATAATGGTTGGCGCGTCCACCCAGTGTACCTGCTCCGGTTTGGATCACTATTGGACACACTGCCCCTTTTTGGTGCGCTTATTTGCGCCAATCTGGGACACAAAACAAATAACATATTGTTTTTGTTTTATTTTTTTGCGTTGGCACACCCGATGCTAAAGCCTACGTACGCAATCCGCACAATTGGTGTGCGAGGTAGCAGCATCCCGAACTCAACAACCGGCCGACGGGCCCTCACTGTTGGGACGGTTTTACCAAGGAGAAAGCAATGAAACTTGTGACAGCGATCATCAAGCCTTTCAAATTGGATGATGTCCGTGAGGCACTATCCGAGATTGGCGTCCAAGGCGTCACCGTCACTGAAGTCAAAGGCTTCGGTCGGCAGAAAGGCCATACAGAACTCTACCGTGGCGCAGAATATGTCGTGGACTTCCTGCCCAAGGTCAAGGTGGAAGTTGCCATCGGCGACAACCTGCTTGATCAGGTGATTGAGTCCATCACCAAAGCAGCCAACACCGGCAAGATCGGTGACGGCAAGATCTTCGTGACCGAGCTGGAACAGGCCATCCGTATCCGGACTGGCGAGACTGGCGAAGAAGCGGTTTGATCCGACACTGATTTACAACCAGCCAACGCAAAAAACTTTATAACCTGAAAAGCCTCGTGCGGAGGGCTTCAAATGGAAAGCAACATTTTTCACCTGCAGTATGCTATAGACACCTTTTATTTCCTGGTGTGTGGCGCATTAGTGATGTGGATGGCAGCGGGCTTCGCCATGCTGGAATCCGGCCTTGTGCGTGCCAAGAACACCACTGAAATCCTGACCAAGAACGTGGCGCTGTTCGCCATTTCCTGCATCATGTACCTGGTGTGCGGTTACGCCATCATGTACGGCGGAAACGTGTTCCTCTCCGGCATTGCTGACGTAGACGTTGCCAGCACGCTGGGTGACTTCGCCGGCCGTGAAGACGGCTTCGAGGGTGGTTCCATCTACTCCGGCGCATCTGACTTCTTCTTCCAGGTTGTCTTCGTTGCCACTGCGATGTCCATCGTTTCCGGTGCCGTCGCTGAGCGCATGAAGCTCTGGGCCTTCCTGATCTTCGCTGTGGCCATGACTGGCTTCATCTACCCAATGGAAGGCGCATGGACCTGGGGCGGTGCTTCCGTGTTCGGCATGTACACTCTTGGCGACCTCGGCTTCAGCGACTTTGCCGGCTCTGGCATCGTTCACATGGCGGGTGCCGCTGCGGCTCTGGCTGGTGTTCTTCTGCTGGGTGCACGTAAAGGCAAGTATGGCCCGAACGGTGAAATCCGTGCCTTCCCGGGCGCCAACCTGCCGCTGGCCACACTGGGTACCTTCATCCTGTGGATGGGCTGGTTCGGCTTCAACGGCGGTTCTGTCCTGAAACTGGGCGATATCGCCAGTGCCAACTCCGTAGCCATGGTCTTCCTGAACACCAACACCGCCGCGGCGGGTGGCGCAGTTGCCGCTCTGATCACCGCTCGCCTGATGTTCGGCAAGGCCGATCTGACCATGCTTCTCAACGGCGCACTGGCAGGCCTGGTCGTCATCACTGCTGAGCCGTCCACTCCGAGCGCTCTGACCTCCACCATTTTCGGTGCCTTCGGCGGTATCCTGGTCGTACTGAGCATCGTAACCATGGACAAGCTGCGCATCGACGATCCGGTCGGCGCCATCTCTGTTCACGGTGTCTGCGGTCTGCTGGGCCTCCTGCTGGTACCGGTTACCAACGACGGCGTCAGCTTCTCTGGCCAGATCATCGGCGCAATCACCATCTTCGTCTGGGTATTCGTTGCCAGCCTCATCGTCTGGGGCATCCTCAAGGCTGTTATGGGCCTGCGGGTCAGCGAAGAAGAAGAGTACGAAGGCGTGGATCTGTCCGAGTGTGGTATGGAAGCCTACCCGGAGTTTGTCAGCGGCAAGCAGTAATCGCCAGCTGATAGCACTGACAAAAAGGGCGCCGAATGGCGCCCTTTTTGTCTTTGCCTGATCAACTCACCTTGCCGAACAGGTGGTCTTCAACGTGACGGAGATACAAAAGCAATTCCATTTCCGCTTCGTGAATGCTATCAAACGGCCCTTCCATTGAACCCTCACGGGTCTGGAAGAACCACTGACCATTCACCACGGAAAAGCGATCACTGCGGAACCAGCTTTGGTCGGCCTCACCTTTGCGTACACCCATATCCCTATACCTCACAAAAAGCGAACTGCGGCTTGTTCATTTATTGAACACAACTTTTAGTGTAGTGCAGGATTACAGGTTGTCGAACTGACCGCCCAATCGGTCTTTTCTGACGACTCAGGCTTCGCCGGGAACCACAGGATCCTCCAGCGCATCCAGCATGAACTGCGGCATCGCCAGGGCACCATGGTGAATTCCAGTATTGTAGTAACGGGTAATGAACGGCCGGTTATTCACGTCGTCCTCACGGAAATAGCGGACCGGGTTTTCCTTGCTCGCCATGGTGCAACTCCACCACCCCGTCGGGTAAACCGGCTGCGGAAATGGCAGTGTCTGGACGTGCTCAAACCCTGCCTTCTTCATATCAACATGGATATCCCGGATGATGGTGTTGGTGTGCAGCAGTGGAGACTCGCTCTGTTGCACGATGATGCCCCCCTCCCGGAGCGCCAGCATGGCATCCCGGTAGAAATCCAGCGCAAACAGTCCCTCGGCGGGTCCGACCGGATCGGTGCTGTCGATGATGATAATATCGACACTTCCCGGCTCGATATCACGCATCCACTGGATACCATCACCAAAGAAAAAGTTGGCACGAGGATCGTTGTTGGATTCGCACAGTTCCGGAAAGTACTTTTCCGACATGCGAGTCACCCGCTCATCAATCTCCACCTGCCAGGCCTCTTCAACGCCCGGGTGCTTGAGTACCTCTTTGAGCGTACCGCAATCACCACCACCCACTATGACCACCTTCCGGGGATCCCGGTGGGTAAACAGGGCCGGATGAGTCATCATCTCGTGATACAGGAAGTTGTCGCGGGTTGTCAGCATGACACAGCCGTCGAGCACCATGAGGTTGCCGAAGGTTTCGGTCTCATATATTTCCAGCTTCTGAAACGGTGTCTGTTCTTCGTGCAGCTTCTGTTTCACCTGCAGAGAAAACGCCGTGCCCTGGTCCTGGAAGACCTCGGTAAACCACCCGTCGTTCAACGCTGTCATGTTTTGTCTCTCCGTATGCGCCATGGGCTATGTTAGAAAGGGCGTATTGTAGGACCCGGCGGCGATCAGAAGAAGCCTTTATCCCTGTGCGGATACAGGTATTTTCCGCATCCGGTTCTTTCCGCCAGCCAAGGTTGCACCTACAATGGCGCCCATGTTTCCGGCACCCGTCCGGCCCGGTTTCCTGACAGGATAGCAAGTATGAGTGAAGCCAGCGGAACCCCCGCTCACAAGGTCTACAACATTTCGCACTGGAGCGATGGCTACATCGGTGTCAACGACGCCGGTGAAGTACTGATTCGCCCGGACCGGGGCCACTCTCCTGCCCGGATTAATCTTCCTGACCTGTGCCGTTCCATTGCGGACTCCGGTATTCAGCTCCCCGTGCTGATCCGCTTTACCGATATCCTCCATGACCGGGTTAACACTCTGTGCAACGCCTTCAACAGGGTCGCTGACGATCAGGGCTACAAGGGGCGGTACACCGCCGTTTATCCCATCAAAGTCAACCAGCAACGCCGGGTCGTTGAGGAGCTACTGGCCACCGACCCCGCAGCCAGCAATGGCCAGGTAGGTCTCGAGGCCGGCAGCAAGCCGGAACTGATGGCCGTGCTTGCCATGTCCCGGCGCCCGGGTTCGGTCATTGTCTGCAATGGTTACAAAGACCGGGAATACATTCGCCTGGCGCTCATTGGCCAGAAGCTGGGACACCGCGTTTTTATCGTGGTGGAGAAGCAATCCGAGTTGCCGTTGATTCTGGAAGAGGCACAACGCCTGGACGTTGAGCCGCTGATCGGCATTCGCGCCCGCCTGGCAACGATAGGCAAAGGTAACTGGCAGAATACGGGGGGTGAGAAATCCAAATTTGGCCTTTCCGCCAGCCAGGTGCTGGATGTGGTCAATACCCTGCGTGAGTCAGATGCGTTATCGACACTGCAACTGCTCCACTTCCACCTGGGCTCCCAGATCGCCAATATCCGGGATATCCAGACAGGGCTGCGTGAGTGTGCCCGCTTCTATGGCGAACTCCGCCACCTCGGCGCTCCCATCGACACGGTGGATATCGGGGGCGGTCTGGGCGTGGACTACGAGGGCACCCGCTCCCGAAGCAGTTGTTCCATGAATTACAGTGTGGATGAATATGCCTATAACGTTGTTCACATACTTCAGTCCGAGTGCGACCAGCATGGCATTGCACACCCCAACCTGATCAGCGAGTCAGGACGTGCGCTCACCGCACATCATTCGGTACTGGTCACCAATGTTATCGACCGTGAAGCCCCGGCGAACACATACCCGCAAACTCCGGATGACAATGCATCTGCGCCACTCCAGGACCTCTGGCGCGATTTGAACAGCCTGGAGGATGCCGACACGCCAAGATCCCTGGCCGAGATCTATCATGACGTCATGCACGCCATGGCCGATGTCCACGCCCAGTTTGCCCATGGGCTGATCTCGCTCCCGGAACGCGCCAACGCCGAAACCATCTATACCCGCTGCTGTCGGCTGTTGCAGAACCAACTGGATGCGGCCAATCGTGCCCACCGGGAAATCCTTGATGAGCTGAATGAAAAGCTGGCCGAGAAACTGTTCGTGAACTTTTCCCTGTTCCAGTCCCTTCCTGACGTCTGGGGGATCGATCAGATTTTCCCGGTGATGCCCATCAATGGCCTGAACCGTCCATTGAACCGCCGCGTTGTGATTCAGGACATCACCTGCGATTCGGATGGTCGTATCGACCATTATGTGGATGGGCAAGGCACCGAGACGACGCTGCCCATGCCGGAAGATAAAGCCGGCGAACCGCTTCTGATGGGTTTCTTCATGACCGGCGCCTACCAGGAAATTCTGGGGGACATGCACAACCTGTTTGGTGACACCCACTCGGTGGATGTACGCCTGAGCAATGACGGAGATGTTTCCATCAGCCCCCCCATCACCGGTGACACCGTGGCAAAAGTTCTGCGCTACGTTAACTTTGAGCCTGAAGCCCTGCTGGATGCCTATTGC
This sequence comes from Marinobacter nitratireducens, assembly GCF_000708045.1. GTDB lineage: Bacteria > Pseudomonadota > Gammaproteobacteria > Pseudomonadales > Oleiphilaceae > Marinobacter > Marinobacter nitratireducens. The sequence continues at coordinate 489,168 of NZ_ANIE01000009.1, read as the reverse complement.
CGGAAGTTCGAACAAAGTGGCTTGCCCGGCCCGCTGCAGTCGGAGCTACTGGCGGAACTGTCGGCCGGGCTTGAGGGTTACACCTACCTTGAGGAGTGATCTTTCCGGGTGTGTTCGATACGCCAGTTGCTGGGCGCCATCCCCTCCCATTTCCGGAAGGCACGACCGAAGTTGGATGGATCGCTGTAGCCCAGCTGATCGGCGATCACATCGATCGGCAGATCCGGGCGCTGTAACAATTCCAGGGCACGCCGATGGCGGATCTGATCTTGTAACGCCTGGAACCGGACGCCCTCGGCGGACAGCTGTCGGCGCAGCGTTCGGGCCGACATTCTCAATTGGCCTGCAATTTCCTCCAACCCCGGCAACCGCCCGTCACGAACTGACTCCAGCAGCCGGGTCACCCGACCGGAAACCGAAGCCGCAGCCTCAATAGAACGCATCTCCTCCTCACACTGGGCTTCTGCCACCCTCCGGGTGACCGGGTTAGAGAGCGAAATGGGAAGATCCAGAGATGCCTTGGCAAACCGCAGCTGATTGACCCCGCTGTTGAATTCTACACGCTCACCGAACAACGCCTTGTAGCCAGAGAGCTTCTTCGGGGGCTCATAGTCCAGGCGCAGACGCCCCCCACGAATCAGCCGATCACCGAACAGCAGTACGTTCACATCCATCAGCGAGGCCATGACCACCTCGATATTGAAACGATAGAGGTCATCCAGACCGTGGTTCAGGTCCAACTGCAAGACGGCCTCATCACCCTCAATGAAGAACGACAGCTCCATATAGACAAACCGGATGCGAAAATACTTGATCAGCACCGACAGGGCTTCTTCCAGGTTATCGCAGCTGATCGCGGCCTGGGAGAGCGAACCATGGGTCGTAAATTTCAGGCGCCGGCCAAATTCCAGACCAAGGGTTTCTTCGCCACACCGCTCCAGCGCCTCACGGCACAGCCGGGTGAACTGATCCACGGTAATGAAGTTATCGGGATGTCCAAGCATGGATGGTCGGATACCGGCCGCAGCCATCAGGGCTGATCTCGGTACATCCATGTCCTCGCACAGCTCGCAGAGTATGTCTGCGTAGTGAGCCCTGATAACGGGTAGGCTGCCGTTAAAACCTGGGGCATTCATCGGTTTTTACTGCTCCGGATTCCATTCAATCTCAAGACTAGACCGCGCCGGCGATGACGGCAATCACTGACGAGACGCATACGCACCGGCATTCCTGTCACCAGCCAGCAATGACGAATAAATCTGCTTTAAACTGATCCACCGGCCCGGCCTCGTCGTAGAAAGTCAAACTGACAAACCCACGACGAGTGCATAGAATGATGTCTGTAATCCGCTCAAATCACGTGAATGTCAAGGAGCGTCCGGTGGCCACACTGGATAAGAAGCAAGCAAACTCCGAGGGTCCCAAGGATCCCTGGAGCCGTTTGCTCGAAAAAGTCGGCAAACACCAGGATCGCGAGGCGTTCCATGCTCTCTTTGAGCACTTTGGTCCGCAGATCAAATATTTTGCCATGGCCAACGGGCTTTCCAGCCACGCCGAAGAGCTGGTTCAGGAGGTATTCGTTTCCATCTGGAGACGGTCCTGCCTCTACGACTGGCGCAAAGCTGCTGCTTCCACCTGGATATTCACCATTGCCCGGAACCAGCGCATAGACATGCTCCGAAAGATGCAACGTACCAGCGCCGAGATGAACGTGGAGACTGAGGACCTGTGGCAGGTCCCAGGTGACAACGAGGATGAACCGGTCACCTCTCTGCATCGGCTGATGTCCGAGCGCAGAATCCGCGAATCCCTGGGACAGCTCTCCGAGGAACAGACCACCGTGATTGCAAAGGTGTACATGGAGAATAAGTCCCACCAGCGAGTTGCAGACGAGTTGAATATCCCTTTGGGGACGGTCAAGAGTCGGGTGCGCCTGGCTCTGAATAAACTGAAAGTGATTTTGCAGGATCAGAACGCATGACACGGCACCACCCGGACAACTTAAGCTTGCTTGAGTACAGCGCGGGCAACCTGAGCGAACCTCACGCGCTCTGCATCCGGCTACACCTCGACAAGTGTTCTCACTGTCGGAGCCGGGTGGATTCGCTCGAGGCACTCGGGGCCGTGATCATGGACCATCAGCCGAAGGTCAGCCTGTCCGAGGACATGTTCGACAGCATCCTGGCTAAGATCGATGAAGGCGTCGAGCCTGCGCCTCAACCGTCTCGAGAGAGCGTGCTCCATAAATTGCTTGGAGCCGACATTAATGATCTGCCCTGGAAGCGGCAGCTTGGGGATGTGAGCGTTCTTGATATTACCGACAAGTTTCCCGGCCAGTCCGAGCAGGTGGTGTTACAGAAGCTTGCAGCGGGTGGCAAGGCCCCGGCTCACACCCATCGCGGCGAGGAGACGACTATTGTCCTGCAAGGAGCTTTCGCCGACCAGAAAGGCGTCTTCAATCAATGGGACTTTGTGGTGTTGAACGATCAGGATGACCACAAGCCGGTTGCTGTTGGTTGCGAGGACTGTATTACCCTGTCGATTTTGAGTGCGCCCGTAAAACTAACCGGTCGCTTCACCCGACTACTCAACCCGTTTATCCGTTAGTTCGGCTCTTCATTGCAACTCGGGCCCTGTTAAGGGGCCCTTGGGCCTTCGACCTCACCAAGGCAGTTCAGCGCCATCCCAACTCAGAAATTTGCCATTATCCTGCTCCGACAGCGATGAGATCACCTTAACCAGATTAGTCGCCGTTTCCCTGGGCGAATGCACCGTCAGTTGCGCCAGGGACCGCTGAAAGGGTTCGCTAAGCGGTGTGGCTGTGGTTCCGGGATGCAAGGCAATACAGGCAACTGACCGGTTACGACGGCGAAGCTCGATCGACAGGTTACGTACAAACATGTTCAAGGCCGCCTTCGCGCCCCTGTAGGCATACCATCCGCCCATACCGTTGTCCGAGATCGAACCCACTTTCGCTGAGATTGCGACCACGCGCTTGAACTCACGATGAGTCAACCAGGGCACCAGCGCCTGGACAAGCCCCAGGAATCCGAAAGCATTTACCCTGAACGACCGCTCAATGTTCTGGCGCCCCACATCCTCCAGACGCTTTTCCGGCTGCATGGACTCCGAATGCAGCAAGCCGGCAGTGTAGATCACGGTGTCCAGCCCCTCTTTCGGAGAAAAAATGTCCTGCAGGCGGCGGACAACCTGGTCCAATGACGTTTCATCCCAGGCGTCCCAGGAAATCAGGTGCAAACGTTGAGTGTGCGCAACTTCCTCTCGCACCTCTTCCGGAACCCGGCAAAGGCCAACAATCGAACAATCGGGGTATTGATCCAGCAAGTGCTCAGTCAGGGCCCTCCCAATCGCGCCCGATACACCGGCAATAAGTATTCGTTTCATCATAATTCCCTGACCCGCAGTGTTACACCCTCTCAGCGCGAGGGACCGACACGTTCCCAAAGTCATACGATGATTCTCTGGATTTGATTCTCTGCCCAGTGAACCACGAAATTAAAACAACCGTATGAAATCGGTGATTGCACCAACCCAAGGGTTCGGGTGACTCCCGACCGATACTGAAGCACACTGAGGAGAGTACTCCATGCAATACCAGGCTCCAGCGAACGATTTACGATTCCTGTTGTTTGATGTTTTGGGGGCAGACCGACTCCATGAACTGGAGCAGTATGCCGATGCCACACCCGACCTGATGTCGGCTGTTATTGATGAAGCGGGCAAACTGGCTGCGGAAGTGATTCAACCCACGAACCAGGCGGGAGATCGCGAAGGCTGTCAGTACGACCCTGACACCCGCTCGGTTACCACCCCCACCGGCTTCAAGGAAGCCTACAAGAAGTTCGTGGAAGGCGGATGGACGGCCCTGGATGCGCCTCTTGAATACGGTGGCCAGGGGCTGCCCCACACCCTGAAGTTTGTGGTCGATGAAATGGTGTGTTCAACCAACCTGTCATTGGGCATGTACCCTGGACTGACCCACGGTGCGATCAGCGCCCTCCATGCCCATGGTTCAGATCAACTCAAGCAGACTTATCTGGAAAAGCTCATCTCCGGTGAGTGGACAGGCACCATGTGTCTCACAGAACCTCAGTGCGGTACCGATCTGGGCCTGATCCGGACCCGGGCGACGCCCAATGATGACGGCAGCTACGCCATCGAGGGGACCAAGATCTGGATCACGGGTGGCGAACACGACCTTGTGGACAACATCGTGCACCTGGTGCTGGCCAAACTCCCCGGAGCACCAGACACCACCAAAGGCATCTCGCTGTTCATCGTGCCCAAGTTCCTGCCCGACACCGGTGAGCGTAACCCGGCATTCTGCGGCGGCCTGGAACACAAGATGGGCATCAAGGGCTCAGCGACCTGTGTCATGAACTTCGAGGGAGCCAAAGGCTGGCTTGTCGGAGAAGCCAATGACGGAATGCGTGCCATGTTTACCATGATGAACGAAGCCCGCCTTATGGTCGGCATGCAGGGGCTTGGTTTGGCAGAGATGGCCTATCAGGAAAGCCTTGGCTTTGCCCGTGAGCGCTTGCAAAGCCGGTCTCTGAGCGGCCCCAAAAACCCGGATGGGCCGGCCGACCCGATCATTGTGCACCCGGACGTACGCCGCATGCTGATGCGTCAAAAGGTGTTGAATGAAGGTATGCGAGCCCTGGCCCTGTTTACGGGGCACCAACTGGATCTCTCAGTCGCCCACACGGACGAAACGGTCCGGGCGTCGGCGGATGATCTGGTGCAATTGCTAACCCCCGTGGTCAAGGCCTTCCTGACCGACGAGGGCTTCAATAACGCCAACACAGGCCTGCAGGTGCTGGGCGGCTCCGGCTTCACAACTGACTGGCCGCTGGAGCAGCTGGTCCGTGATGGCCGAATTGCCAGAATCTACGAGGGCACCAATGGCATCCAGGCCATGGATCTGGTGGGTCGGAAGCTTAGTCTGAAAGGAGGACAACTGGTGAGAACCCTCTTCGCCACACTGACCGGTTACCTGAAAGATAACCCCGAGGCGCCCTACCGAGATGAGTTGAAAGGTGCCGTCAAGGCGCTGGAGGAGGCAACCCTGTGGCTCGCCAGTAACGCGCCGAAGGATCCGGAACAGGCAGGAGCCGCAGCCAGCCCTTACTTGCGACTGATGGCGCTGACCACCATTGGTTATCTCTGGTCACGGATGGCCGGAGTCGCGTCGGCCAAACTCGACGCCGGCGACGGCAACACGCCTCTGCTGGAGGCCAAACAGGTTTCCGCTCGCTTTTACTTCGAAAAGCTATTGCCGGAGATCCACTGGCTGCTGGACGACATTAAAACCGGGAAGGAGAGCCTGATGGCCTTCGCCGATGACCATTGGGCGGCCTGATTGGCCAAAACGGTCACAGACTTGTCCAAGCTGACCGAAAATGACCGATCTTTGGCATCTTGTGACCTTCTTGAAGACACAAGACGGAGAGACAATAGGCACGTTGATTAGTGTCTCTGAACTAGTCCAGCCCAGCTCCCTGACAGGACTGGGTGCTTCCTTAAGGCCACGCTCTGCGTGGCTTTTTTTATGCCCGCTTTTTGTGACCCCAAAACACTGGGTTACAATGTCGCCCTTTGACTCCAGCGCCCCCCGCTGGCCGGCAATGACGGAGCCCGCAATGAACACCGATGACTACGCCTTCCGCTTTGGTGGTATCGAGCGCCTGTATGGTCGCAGAGCCCTTGGTGCGTTTCGCGACGCCCATATCGCCATTGTCGGGCTTGGTGGCGTTGGATCCTGGGCCGCCGAATCCCTGGCACGGAGTGGCATCGGCACCCTCACCCTGATCGATATGGACGATATCTGCGTCTCCAACACCAACCGCCAGCTTCATGCTCTCGAAGGCCAGTATGGACGGACCAAAACCGATGCCATGGCCGAACGCTTGCGAGCGATCAATCCCCAGGCGGACATTCGCGTCCATTTCGGGTTCCTGACACCCAAGAACGTCGCCGAGCTTATTTCTGACGAGATCTCCGGCGTCATCGATGCCATCGACAGCGTCAAGGCCAAGGCTGCCCTGATTGCCCATTGCCAGCGCCATAAAACGCCCATCGTGTGCGCCGGCGGTGCGGGAGGCCAGATGGATCCAACCCAGATCCAGGTGGCTGACCTGAGCAAGACCACCCAGGACCCCTTGCTGGCCAAAGTCCGAAACATGCTTAGGCGTGAGTATGGCTTCTCACGCAATCCAAAGCGCCGTTTCGGAATTGAAGCCGTATACTCCCTCGAACAGCTGACGTATCCTGCCGGTGATGGCGAAGTCTGCCTCCAGAAGCCGACAACAGACGGCCCTGTTCGCCTGGACTGCGCGTCGGGCTTCGGCGCCGCCAGTCCGGTCACCGCCAGCTTTGGTTTTTTTGCCGCATCCCGGCTACTGAACCGGATCGCCCGTCGAGCCAACCAGTAACTCAAAGGAACTGAAATTCCTATGCCTGTCAGTACCGTCATGCTCCTCGCCAGCATTGGTGTCCTTTCCCTGTTCTGCCAGTGGCTCGCCTGGCGGGTCCGGATGCCGGCCATTCTCTTTCTGCTGGCGGGCGGTATCGCCGCCGGACCGGTGTTGGGGTTTCTTGCTCCGGAAGCGGTGTTCGGCGATCTGCTGTTCCCGGTGATTTCCCTGGCGGTCGCAATCATCCTGTTCGAGGGCAGTCTGACTCTCCGGTATGACGAGATCCGCGGCCACGGCAAGATGGTCCGCAACCTGGTTCCGGTGGGCTCCATCGTCACCTGCATCATCGGCACACTCTCTGCCAAATGGGTGCTCGATGTTTCCTGGCCTGTTGCCCTTCTATTCGGCGCCATTTCCATCGTCACGGGACCGACCGTCATTGCACCGCTGCTCCGATCGGTCCGCCCCGACGCCAAGCTCGCCAACATCCTGCGTTGGGAGGGCATCATCATCGATCCCGTCGGCGCACTACTGGCCGTACTGGTCTTCGAGGGAATTGTCTCCTGGGGTCAGGGTAATGTCTTCGAACACTCCCTCTACATCTTCGGCAAAACCCTACTGGTCGGGTTCCTGATCGGGGCCGTGGCCGGCTATCTCAACGGCCTGGTACTCCGCAAACACCTTATTCCCCAGTATCTCCACAACGCCGGTACATTGACCTTCATGCTCGGCGTCTACGCCATTTCAAACGAAATGGCACACGAGTCCGGACTGCTCACCGTCACCATCATGGGCATCTGGATGGCCAACATGAAACAGGTCCCCATTGAGAGCATCCTCGAGTTCAAGGAATCCCTGAGCGTCCTGCTGATCTCGGCGCTGTTTATCATTCTCGCGGCCCGGGTGGAATTCAGTGCGATTGCGGATCTGGGCTGGGGCCTGGTCGTGGTGCTGGCAATTCTGATGCTGGTCGCCCGTCCATTGAGCATTTTCCTGTCCGCCATTGGAACAACGCTCAACTGGCGGGAAAAGCTCTTCCTGAGCTGGATCGCCCCTCGCGGTATCGTTGCTGCCGCCGTTTCCGCGCTTTTTGCCTTCCAGCTGCAAAAGTTAGGCTACGAAGGCGCGACAACGCTGGTGCCACTGATTTTCATGCTGATCATTGCCACGGTGACCCTGCAGAGTCTGACCGCCCGACCTCTGGCCCGCGTACTTCGTGTTGCTGAACCCGCCGAATTCGGCTTTCTGATTCTGGGCGCCAACCCGGTGGCCCGGATGATCGCCCAGGCGCTGAACAAGCATGAGGTACCAGTGATGCTCGCGGATACCAACTGGGAGAACGTGCGCCAAGCCCGAATGGATAATCTGCCCACCTACTTCGGCAACCCGGTCTCCGAGCATGCCTCAACCCATCTCGATCTGACCGGCATCGGCAACCTGCTGGTCATATCCCCCTACAAGCACATGAATTCCCTGGCTACCTATCATTTCCTGGACTGGTTCGGAACGACCTCCGTATTTACCCTCGCGGACGGTGACCAGGATCAGAAAGCGCGGCACCAGACGGCAGAAAAAATCCAGATGACCCGCGGACTGTTCGACGGAGTCAGCTACGCCAAACTGGCAAGCCTGGCGAGCCAGGGGTATTCAGTTAAGTCGACACAGCTCAGCGAAGAGTTCAGCTTTGAGCATTTCCGGGAGAAATACCAGAATCAGGCCCTGGTGCTGTTTGTATTCGACGACAAGGACCGGATCTCACCGGTGCGGGATATGGATGCGCTGAAGCCGGAAAAAGGCTGGAGTCTGATCAGCCTGGTTCCACCTCAGCCACCGAAAGAACGGAAAGAGAAAGAAAAGGAAGCTGACGAGACCGCCGAAAAGGAATAAGGAGCCGAGGCTCCTTACCGGCAATCCAGCACCAGTTTCCCGCGCACGTGGCCGCCCTCGAGCTTTTCGTGGGCATCAGCCACGGCTGCCAGCGGAAACGTCTGGTCGATATGAACCTTGACGTCACCGTCCTCGATCAGCTCGGCGATCTCGTCCAAATGGAAAGCGTCAGGCCGCACCGTCATACCGTGCGCTTTCAGACCCATAGACTCCGCCTGACTGATAATGTCGTCCGCCGTCACCGTAGGAATGGTCACCAGTACACCGTGCTCCCCGAGGGTATGCAGGGAACGCTTCCCGGCCTCCCCACCGATCAGGTCGAGCACAACATCCAGCCCGTAACACTCCTCACCCACATCCGTGGTGTGATAATCGATAACCTCATGCACACCCAGCCCCGCCAGGAAGTCGCGATTGCTCGCGGAGGCAGTGGCAATGACATGAGCTCCCCGCTCCAGAGCGAACTGGACGGCGAAGTGACCAACGCCGCCGGCCCCGGCATGAATCAGAATCTTCTGGCCCGATTCGAGCTTGGCTACCTCGAACAAAGCCTGCCACGCCGTCAGCGCCGCCAACGGCACGGCACCGGCAACCAGCAGGTCCAGCTCTTCGGGGACGATCGCCAATTCATCCACGCCGGCCACCGCGTACTGAGCATAAGCTCCGCCTGAGGCCGGAAACCCGATCATTCCCATAACCCGGTCACCGGGCTCGAGCGTGGTCACGTCCGCGCCCACCGCCACGACTTCGCCGGCCATATCGTACCCCGGTGTCCAGGGCAGCGAATTCTCGATCTGGCGGGCTGCAAAACCAAGCCCCTTGCGGGTCTTCCAGTCAATGGGATTCAACCCGGCACCATGGACCCGGACCAGCACCTGGCCCGCCTCAATTGCCGGCGGCGCCGACCGGATAACTTTCAGGACATCACGGTCACCAAACTGGTCATAGACCACGTGGTTCATGGTTTCAATTCTCGGCTCGGTCTGTTCCATGGTGCTCTCCAGACGGCAGTGTTAACGGGATACAGGATTTTGTTCAGACTAGCAGAAGTTACGGAAGACAGCGCTCAATTGAACCCAACGTCCCTACCACCTGACACGACGGCGCCACCAAGAATATCGGCAAACGCCTTTGGTGCCCGGGACGGACGCTGGCTTTTCAGATCCACACAAGCGTGGGTAGACACGGCCCGAACCAGCGTCTTGCCGTCCGCTGGGCGTACCAGCTGGAACTGTCGAGACGACCGGAACTTGCCATCGTAGCCTGTAAGCCAGGTGCCCAGAACCAGGCGATCCCCCTCGTTAGCAGGCATCAGGTAGTCGATCTCGGTGCGGGTAATCGCCATCGCCTTACCGGTCTGCTCGTGCAGATCCCAGTTCATGCCCAGGCTATCAATATGTGCCCAGCTGACCTCTTCCAGCCAACGCACATAGACCACGTTGTTGGCATGGCCCAGGCGATCGGTATCTTCCGCGCGCACAACGAGGTCGATGGTAAATGGATCTGGAAGATCCCACTGGATTGGCTTTACGGTTGTCATCACTCGTCTCCAAGCCCCGGAATGGCCCGTAACGGTAACCGCCCGATCCGGTCATTGTGAAGTGAACCAAAGTATAGGTAGCTACCATTTGGATTGACGGACGTGATCTCCTTCAGGTGCGTGCCCGAGGTATCGTGAAGACTGGTGAGGACCTGGCCATCACGATCGAACGCAACAGCCAGACCGTATTCCTGGGGAACCGGCTGCATGCTTTCCGGCAGCTTGGCCACCAGGTTCTTGAGCCACGGCCGTTTGTGAAGTGCATCCACCTGCGGATTCCTGAGTGTCGGGAATGCCACCCAGAAGCGCCCCTCACTGTCCACCGCCAGGTTGTCCGGGAAACCTGGCAGATTATCCGCGAAGATTTCCGTCTGCCCGGCTCTCGGCCCTTTGAGCCAATGCCTGAGGATGCGGTACTTCCAGGTTTCATTCACCAGCACGAATTCGCCATCCGGTGATACCGCAACCCCATTGGCAAAGTACAGATCCCGCAGAATCACTTCGGTTTTTCCGTTCCCTGGCGAGTAACGAAGTAGACGGCCGTGAGGGCGCATTTCCAGCAGATCCAGCCGGTAATCCGGCTGGTGGAAACGGGAACTGGCATCGGAGAAATAAATCCGGCCATCGGGCGCGATATCAACATCGTCCGTGAAACGGAACAGGGTACCCTCCGCCTCTCGGGTCAATATTGACACAGTCCGGTCCGGGGCAACCGAGATCAGGCCTTTCCAGGCATCGGCGACGATCAGGTTGCCATTACGGTCAAACACCATACCCAGAGGCCGGGTGCCGAGGTCCAACCAGGACTCAACCTGACCATCAGGCCGTACCCGGATGATTTTTCCATCCTGTGTCCCGGCATAGATTACCCCATTCTGACTGACCGTCGTGTCTTCAGGTCCGTAGACCTCACCCAGAGCCAGCAGGTCCGCCTGCTGGAGTATTTCGTTGGGAGCCAGCGGTCCCGACAGGCTCCGGGGTTTTGGAGCTTGCCAGGCCTCACTGTCGATTGGAGAAGGGCTCAGCAGAAAACCGCCACCCAGAACAAACAATACCAACGCCGCCGCCATCAACCACTTCATGATTCATATCCGATTGTTATTGATTGGTTGGATGTATCGAGTTGGGTTTACCTTAGCAGAAGGGCAAAGCACCGTGTACAGAGCTTTCCGGGTTGACCTGTTTAGCCTTCACCCCGGAGAAAGCGACGGCAAAGTGCGGTAAACGTGTCCGTCTTATCAACATGCAGCCAGTGGCCGGTATCACGAATAATGCGAAGCTCAGCCTTGGGGAACAGACGCTGAATCTCGTCCCGATGTTTCTCCTGGATATAGGCCGAATCCGCGCCCTTGATAAACAATACGGGGCCATTGAAGGGGCCTTCGCCCTCGGGAGCCTTGGCCAGATTCCCATAGAGATCGTTGATGACCGCCAGGTTCATCCGCCACCGAAACACCGGACCATCCGGAGTTTGTTCCTCTTTCGGAACACGGACGAGATTTTTGAGCAGGAACTGACGGATCGAGGGTGTGTCGACATACTCCGCCAGGTGGTGGTCGGCGTCGGCCCGTGATTTTACGGTTGCAAGGTCGGTCGAGGTCAGTCCTTCCAGGATGGCATCGTGCCGGGGTTTGTAGGTCACCGGGGCAATGTCCGCCACAATGATTTTCTCCACCCGCTCGGGAGCGATCAGCGCCACCTGCATGGCAACCTTGCCGCCCATGGAGTGGCCCAGAAGGCTCGCCTTGTCGATGCCCTGCTTGTCCATGTAGGCGATAACATCACCGGCCATGGCCGGATAATCCATGGTGTCGCAGTGGGGCGAGCTGCCGTGATTACGCTCATCCAGGGCATGTACCTGCCACTCATCCTGCAGCTTGCGGGCAATACCACCCAGGTTTTCCAGCGAGCCAAACAGCCCGTGCAACAGGATCAACGGGGCACCTTCCCCGGTAATTCGATGGTTCAGTTCGACACTCATGAACAGTGGATCTCCGAATGGACGTTAACGTTGTCAGGCGGAATACATTACCACTGCCTGTAGTGGATCAGGCAAGACCGACGCCACCGACGCATGGTTTCTAAGCACAAAAAAAGCCGGGGAATCCCCGGCCTCAAGGTCATAGACTTTACGCCTGACTGATCAGCAATAGAAGATGCTGTTCAGATACTCTGCTAATGCGACAACGTTCTCCCGCTCATAAGTACTGTGCGGTACGAAAATTTCCTGTTCCATAAGTCACCTCCTGAAAAGGTTTCCACTTCACTCCAACCTGGTGACTTCCATGCTATCGTTACTACCATGACAACCCGTTGACAGACCGACTCATCTACTTGACATTTTGTATCACTGTCGATGACAACCTGTTCACATTGGAAACGGACACTGTGATTCCGGCCGAGCTTGATCCACCCGAAAACCCGCGCGTTGCCGCCTCCAGCACCCTTGCCCTCGTTCATTATCTGGAACGCCAGGGGGTTCTGGACACTGAACGCGTGGAACAGCTCACCGGGCTCGACATCCAGATGCTCTCCGATCCCGACCTGCGGGTGCCCGCCAACGCACACTATCAACTCTGGGAACATGCAGAAGCCGTCACGGGTGATCCGGGGGTTGGCCTCCATGCCGGCCAGGTGGTTGACCCGGAACGAATGGGGCTGGTTGGGCACGTATTCTTTAACTGCGATACCCTCGGCGAAGCCGTCACCCAATACGTGCGACTGCACCGCCTGATCAATGAATCGGTGATCCTCAGTTTCGAACAGACTGGCGACCTGGCGATTCTGAGCTGGCAACCGGACGCCCCGGCACACTACAGCCGGCAGGATATGGACCGAACACTGGCAGCGGCCATGAGCCGGACCCGGCATTTTATCGAGCCCGACCTGCGCGCCGAATGGGTAGAAATCGCTCACCCCCGGCCAGAATACGGCGATGAATATGAAAAGCTGCTGGGAGGCCCGGTCAGGTTCGATACCGGGATCACCCGCCTGGCCTTCCATTGTCGCTATCTGGCCAAGCCAATCCCCCGGCGTAATCCGTATGTGTACTCCGCTGTCCTGAAACAGGTCAACACTGTGCTGGCGCGGTTACAGTCCCGGCGCTCGTTTAGCCGCAAGGTTCGCCGGCTGATATCACGCCAGATGGCCACTGACCGGATTGATGCCGACAGCCTGGCCCGGCAGTGTTTCATGAGCCGGCAGACCCTGTACCGCAAGCTGAAAAAAGAGGGTCTGAGTTTTCACGAGCTGGTAGAACAGGTACGCAAGGACAAGGCACTGCGGTATGTGGCGGAGGAACACTATGCGCTTGGCGAAATCGCCTTTTTGCTGGGTTTTTCAGAACTCAGCGCCTTCAGCCGGGCGTTCAAACGTTGGACCGGAACCGCACCGGCTCAGTACCGGGCGAACCATCGGAAACTGGCGACAGAAGAATATCCTGATCGCTCCGAAGCCCAGACCAGGGAGTCGTGATGGCTGATTTCTCCCTTGTCGCCGTCGCGGTCGGGCTGATCTACCTGGCGGCATTTGGCTGCATCTATCGCATCCTGCTGAGTTACCGGACGGCCCAGGGAGCCATCGCCTGGATCATCGCACTGGTCGGCTTGCCCTATCTGACGGTCCCGCTATTTCTGTTTTTCGGTCGTTACCGGTTTGGAGGCTACGTCAAGGCGCGCCGCATGGGGGACGAACGCCTGACCGAGTTGCTGAACCGATTCGAGCAACAGACCACGTCCATCCCGGAGCCGGCCACCGGGCATTTTCAGGATGAACTTCAGGTACTCTGCAAGCTCGGACGGCAACCATTCACCGATGGCAACCACTGTTCTCTGCTTCGGGATGGCAAAGCTACGTTTGAAGCTCTATTCGAAGCAATGGAAGATGCCGAACACTACATCCTTCTGGAATTTTACATTATCCGCTCTGATCGCGTCGGTCAGCGCATCAAGTCGATCCTGGAGCGAAAACTGGCACAGGGTGTGGAAGTCTGGTTTCTCTATGACGACATTGGCAGTGTCTGGCTTCCGCAAACCTATCTGGACCAACTATCGGCAGCAGGAGCAAAGGTTGCCTCGTTTGGTAATGGCAATATTCGCCGACGTCGATTCCAGATCAATTTCCGCAATCATCGAAAACTCCTGGTCTGCGATGGCAAGGTCGGTTTTATTGGCGGCATCAATCTCGGGGACGAATACCTTGGCACCTACATCGATCAGGAGCCCTGGCGGGATACCCACTGTCGCATCGAAGGTCCGGCGGTCACCGGCCTGCAACTGGCCTGGATGGAGGACTGGAACTGGGCCAGCGACCAGGCTCCCCAACTGGACTGGGCACCCCAAAGCCCCCCGCCCGGCAGCGATGAAGTTCTGGTACTGCCCACCGGGCCAGCTGATGACTGGGAAACCTGCACGCTGTTCTTTCTGAACTGCATCAACAACGCGCGCTCGCGCCTGTGGATTGCATCGCCGTACTTCGTACCAGACCTACAGATACTCAACGCCCTCCAGCTGGCGGCACTCAGAGGTGTCGACGTGCGCATACTGATCCCCGAGAAAACCGATAATCGCCTGATCCGGCTGGCCGCGTACTCCTACCTCGTTCAGGCCTGCAGGACGGGCATACAGATTTACCAGTACCAGCCGGGATTCATGCACCAGAAAGTCATTCTGGTCGATGACCGCTATTGTGCGGTGGGCACCGCCAATTTCGATAACCGATCCATGCGGCTGAATTTTGAGATCACAGCAGTCACAACTGCACGGCACTTTCTCGGTAGTGTTGAATCCATGCTTGAGGAAGACCTGGCCAGCAGCCGCCTGATGGTCAAGGAAGACTACCAGCGCCGATCCGTCTTTTTCCGCCTCAGCTGCCGGGCTGTCCGCCTCCTTGCCCCACTGCTCTAAGTGAGCGCAGGCACTGGTCTATAATGACATTTCTGTGCGAATATGCCTGACCAAACACCGCCGTCTGCAGTAGCGATTGATGACCATGAATGCGTTCAAGCCCAAAGAGACCCTGACCGAACAGGTCGCCCGCCATATTGAAAACCTGATTGTTTTTGGCCAACTGGGCTCCGGCGAACGCATCTTTGAAGCGTCCATGGCGAAGCAGATGGACGTCAGTCACGGCTCGGTCCGCGAGGCGCTGCTGCTACTGGAAAAGCGGCACCTGGTGCGCAACGTGCCCCGCAAAGGCGCATTCGTCACCCCGCTGGACGAGTTTTTTGTTCGCAGCCTGCACGAAACCCTGGAGCTCTACCTGACCCATACCGGGCGCAAGCTGGCGAGGCTCTGGCAGCCGGCGGATATGGCGCGGCTGGAATCGCTGTATCAGAAAATGAACGATTCCTTTCAGAACAACGATCTGATGACTTTTCTGGAGCTGGGCGTCGAGTATACCCAGGCCTCTCTGGCCTATGCCGACAACTACTTCATCGTGTCCGCCATCGATGATCTCTGGCCGTCCGCGAGGCGTTGCGCGTTCGTGGCTTTCCAGCACGGGGGCAAGCAGATCCTCGAAGACAACCTGGCGCACATGCAGGAGTCCATTGAGGCCATCAAATCCCGGGATGAAGATCGGCTGACAGATATATTGCACCGATTTGCCCTGCAACAGTGTCAGCAGGTTCTGGACGCGATCCCCGCCGATCAGTCATAGAACAGCTGGGTGAACGAGAAACCGATATTGAGGTAAGCCGCCCAGTCATCCTTGTTACTGTAGGCCGCAGCGAGCTGAACAGGCCCCAGGAAGGTGTCAGCGCCAGCGAAAGCACTCCAGGACCGAACGGTGCGCCCCCAGCTTGCCTGTTCAAGCGATTCCCAGGCGTTTCCCACCTCGAACCCGGCGCCCGCAAACCAGGATATCAGGGGCCCACCAAAGGTCTGCCTGGCATACACCGCCCCCATCAACGCATTGTCGCCGGTTATCTCCCCAGGAGCGTACGCAGACAGCCGACGAAAACCACCGAGCCTGACAGCGTTCTCAATACCCGGCTCTCCACTGGTCACAGCGTGGCCATAGAGCAACCCCGTCAGGTTGAAGCCTCGCCAGCTATCGGTTCCCAGCGCCATCGCGGTTACAGAATCGAAATGCCGATCAGAGCCCAGATCCGCTCTTTCGATTTTTCCACGCACTCCGACAAAACCGCCATGTCTGGGGTAAAACGCATCGTCCAGGGAATCATGGAGCAATTGAAGGGTGAACCCTCCCTGGTGGATAGAGTCATCTGACACCACCGGCAGGCCCACCTGATCGTCAATGGTGGCGTACCCCCTCGCGTATCGAAGCCGGATCTCGGCATTACTGCCCAATTCCATGCCCAGAGCAAGATCGGCATGGCGAAAGGTCACCTCAACTTCGGCAATACGAAGGCCTTCCGGATCATAGAGACTGAAGCTCTCTCGGCTGAAGTCTGCACCCGCCGCCAGGAACCGCTGATAGCCATAATCGAGCGGTTGGTACCATTCGGTTCTCACCCAGGGTTCGGTACCCAGCTGGACGCCAGTCTGCCACTCGGCCCCTAACGCGTTGAGTTCCGTCATGCGGAGGGCCGAAGCAAGGTTGAAACGGGTTTCACCGTCAAAGTTATCCTCGTAATTGAGGCCGAAGGATAGATAATTTGGGCCCCAGCTCTTCTCCCGAACACGAACCGTTAACACCGTTCCCTCCGGTGACGGAGACAATGCGTAAGACACAGTCTCGTAGTAGCCGAGTCCGTATATCCGTTTGAGATCGGCCTCCAGGGCGACGACATCCAGAGGCTCACCGGTTCTCTGACTGATCCTCTCGCGCAGGAACGCCCGGGCCAGGCTGCCTTTCTGATCAATCTCGATACGGGCAATCGGACCAACACCCAACGCCCCAGAGGCCCGCCTTGCCTTGTAAAACGTCCAGTCACTCCGGGACACAGACAGCCGGCTGAGTTCCACTGCGTGTGCACGGGCACCGGTCGCGCCGAGTTCGTAAAGCACCGGGGCATCGTAGAAGTCGGCCGACGTGTAGCCTTCCAGGTCAGGATGAATGAGCACATCCTGATCATCGAGCAGGGAAAGTTGCTCATCGGTGTTACGGCGGGTCATGATCGTGGTGAGCTGCCCAACGACCGAGAACGCCTCCCGAAGTTCGTCGGTTTCCATCAACGGATCCGTAATGTCCACCGCGATGACCACATCTGCGCCCAACTGACGAGCCACGCTGACCGGCAGATTATTGGCAACGCCACCATCAACCAGCAGTCGTCCATTTCTTTCTACCGGGGCATAGACTCCGGGAATACTCATACTGGCGCGGACGGCCTCGGAGAGATTGCCGTCTCCGATCACAACCTGCTCACCGGTTTCCAGATCGGTGGCCACTGCCCGAAACGCAATCGGCAGGCGATCAAAGTCCTCAACAAGCGAGGCATTCCAGGTCAACTCATTCAGGATAAAGCCAAGGTTCTGGCCAGCAATGATACCGCCGCCAACATGCAAACCATCGGCTCGAACGCCAATACCTGGGGTTAACGGAAAGTAGGATTCTTCCAGTTTGCGCCGCACCGGTTTGTACACTCGCCCCGGATCATCTCTGAAGCTGGACAGCCAATCCAGTTCAATAAAGCGCCGTTCGATATCCGCCACCGGCATACCCGAGGCGTACAACGCCCCGACCGCGGAGCCGGCGCTGGTGCCAACAACCACATCCACCGGGATGCGCATCTCCTCCAGCACACGCAGCACACCCACGTGAGCCAGTCCCTTGGCCCCACCACCACTGAGCACAAGGCCCACCCGCGGGCGTTCGGTAGCTTCTGCCGGTCCAATCATCAGGGACACGAACAGAAGCGGAAGCAGAAATAGTTTTTTCAAAGGGCAACATTCCTTCTGCCAGCGACAACAGCCAGAGACCACGTCAGTCTTTGTCAGCGTCTTTCTCGTCCGCCAGTGAAAGATGGGACACGTCGGGTACGACCGGTGGCGGCAGATCCCGTTTGACACCAAGGTCACTGCCTGAGGGAGCCAGACTCCACTCATCAAGATGTTGAAACATGGGGGCTTCCACCTCTTCTGTCTCCGCAAGCGTGACACCGACCGGATCCAGTCCGAGCCCGGTGCCCGAGAGGATGTCGTCCACTTTTTCGCCGGCGACTGGCAGACGATCACCCGGCTCAACTTCCGGAAGCGCTTTCGCCTCACTGCCCCTTGGGGCCGGCTCCGGACTGGCCGCTTCAGCAGAGGCCGGCGCAGACGCAACCGGTGTCGGTTTAGCCGGCCCGGGCGAAGGGGCCGCACCGGGCATGGGTTGAACATAGGCGACCATGCCATGCTTCTTCAGCACAGCCTGGTATTTCGCAGCCTGTGCTTCCTCCAGCCTGTTCCGGATCACGACTGGCTGCCCACTGAACATACGATCGACCTGCTCAACACTGGCCTTGAACAATGCCCTTGCGTTGTTACGAGCTGTCGCAATGTCCGTGCCCGGTTCACACTCACCCTTGAAAACCAGCTGAAACATGACCTTTCCCCTTTTCCGTATTTTTCTCAGATAATAGTTGATCAGACGCTTGCCAGGCAGTCCGTGCGCAGGCCGAAATTCGCATGCAAACTGCAAACAATTGAAAAATTCCCGCCGTGATATCGCGCAAAGCACGACAGACTCTGCAATAATCTACCGTAACCAATCGTTACACTTGGTTACACGGAATCCGACTCGTCTCACGGGAGCAACCGCCATGGCACACAGGAACCTCTTAGCTTCATTGCTCGCCACCATTGTGTTGTCGGCCACTAATGCCCACGCCGAGAACATCGATATTCTGATGAGTTCCGTGTTTCCCCCGGACGAGGCTACCTATATCGGCTTCGAGAGCGTCGAGCGGGAGGATATTCCCGTATCGGCAGCGGTTGAGCGCAAGTACCTGATCGTGGATTTCCGCCTCCAATCCGGTCAACTCCAGAGCGAACAGTTGCAGGCCAGCGTACACAAGGTCTGTATGACGCTGCTGAAGGATCGTGATCTGATCCGGCACCTGTCCGATTCAGGCTACGATATGGTTTCGGTAGCCTTTGACCGCCGCTCCCAATTCGACTGCCTGTAACGCCAACCATACAGCACCGATCCCGGCCTACCGCCCCAACAATTTGGGAAAGGCTTCCAGCGCGCTGTTGACCGCATCCAGGTTGAACGCCTCCACGTCCGCGAGCAGCTTTTCACCGTATCGCGTGACCGATCGTGACCGGTATCGCTGCCCCCACTCGATGATCCGGCAGGCGAAGTCTCTCATCTTCTCCGGATCACCACTCTCCCGCACGCTTTCCCACTCGTTCCCGAAGTCCGACGCCAACTGCTTACAAAGCCAGCCCCGCTCCTGGATGCTGAGAGTCTGGGCCAATAAACGCTCTTCTTCTTTGGGTTCGCCCTCGTCCCCGGCCTGCTCAACAGTCGCCTCGACTTGCGGCAACGTCACGGTAAAGACCGAGCCGGCACCCAGCTCACTTTCCACGTCCAGCGTCCCGCCCATCATCTGAGCCAGTTTCCGGCTGATGGCCAGGCCCAGGCCCGTGCCACCATATCGACGGGTATTCTGTCCTTCCTGCTGTTCAAAGGCATCAAAGATGCGCTCCAGCTGATCCTTGGCGATTCCAATACCCGTGTCTTTGACCGTGACAACCAACTGGTAATACTGATGCTCCGCACTCACGCTGTTCTCATCAGCTTCCGGCGTCATCAGGGTAGCGATTGCCCGAACATTAACCACCCCATCGTGGGTAAACTTGATGGCATTGCCCACCAGGTTGAACAGCACCTGACGCAGACGGGTTTCATCCAGCATCATTGCCGCGGGCATTTTGGAATCAACGCTCACTTCCAGGGAGATTCCCTGCTCACGGGCACGGAGATCAAAGATATGCCGGACATCGTCCAACAGGCGTCGAACCGATACCGCCGAATAATCGAGGCGCATCTTTCCGGCCTCAATCCGTGACAGATCGAGTATGTCGTTGATCAGCATCAGCAGACTGCGGCTGCCGGCCCGGATGGCATCGAGATAATTCCGCTGCTGGGGGTCGGTCACCGTGTTGCTTAACAGATCGCTGTAGCCGATCACCGCGTTCATGGGGGTCCGGATTTCGTGAGACATATTGGCAAGGAACTCACTCTTGGCACGGCTCGCTGCCTCGGCTTCCCGCGCCAGCCTCTCAGCCTCCAGCTTGGCCGCCCGAAGCTCATCCTCGCTTCTGCGCAAGGCGTTCTCGGAGCGGATACGTTCATCCACCTCCCGTGACAGCTTCCGGTTCCAGTAAAGGAAAATCAGAACCACCACAATAGCGATCAGGACCACCCGCCGGACAACGGTGTAATCCGGCTCCTGTTCGATATCCAGATGAATCCAGCGATTGTAGATCGCCTCGGTTTCATCGGCATTGAGACTGCTGAGCGCCTTATTCAGGATCCGGTGCAGCTCCGGCTGATCTTTCCTGACGGCCAGCCGGAAATCATACTGATAGGGTGTGATACTGGTGATTCTAAGGTTGGACAACCCAAGCCGGGCAACGGTGTAACTGACCGCCGGGATGTGGGTCACCATAACGTCCAGGTCGCCATTGGAGAGTGCCAACAATCCCTCCTCGACCGTCTCTACCGGGTACAGATCCAGATTGGGGTGATTGATCAACAGGTAATCGTGGGCAGCATGCCGATTCACCACGCCAACACGCTCTGCTCGCAGCTCCCGGAGATCACCGATAAATCGGCCATCATCCCGTATCGCCAGCGCGATAGGCACCGTCAGGTAGGTCCGGGTAAACAGATAGTCGTTTTCCGTACGAGGTGTTTTGGACAGCCCCGGCAGGATATCCACCTCACGATCTTGAAGCAGCCGCTCCGCTTCAAGGCGATCCGCAACCTGAGTGCGGGTAAAACGAATGTTGAGCTGGCTCTCCAGCCGAGTGACCAGATCCGGCACAAGCCCGGTGGGGCGGCCATCCTGGCTGTACTCGAACGGCGGCCAGTCAGCGCGAAAAGCAACATTGAGATTGGGGTGTCGCTTGAGCCATTCCACATCAGTAGCTGACAACTCCAGACCGCTGCGCTCCAACGCAGGAACGTCCGTCTGCAGCCAGGACTGACGGATGACACGGTGTTCATTGTGACTGATCGCAGAGACTGCCTGATCCAGAACTTCAAAAATACGGTCGCTGTCGACGTCGACCTGAAGAACCACGTCAACCGTCTGCTGATCGAGCAGCGCGGACAGTCCGATGCCATTGACCATGGCCGACTGCAGGTAATCCGAAACCACCGGAATAGGCCCCAGGAAAGCATCAGCCTGTCCGGATAGAACCTGGCTCACTGCCTCGCTAATACTCTCTGCAGTAATTGGTGTAAAACTTTCAACCGGGTCGAGCATGGGGTATTGATTGGCGTCACCGTCAATGACCGCAACACGTCGACCCTCGAGATCCTCCATGCCGCGAATAGACGCATCCCCGGCACCGACAAACAGCCCGTAGGTAAGAGACATCAAGGGTTGGGTGTAGCGTTTCCCGGGGGTTACCGGGGCATTCGGTAGCCGTGTTGTGAGCACAGCATCCAACTCTCCGCCCCGCCCTGAGCGACCTTCGATGACGACCGGCTCAAGAGGTAGCCCCAACTTGTCCGATAAACGAGCAAGGTAATCGATGTAGGTGCCCGCAAGCGATCCATCACCGGTATCAAAAATCAGCGGTACCTGGCCAATCTGCACACCGATCCGGAAGCGCTCTTGCTGGGCCAGCCAGAGAAGTTCATCGTTGCCAAGGACAGGCGCGGGAGAGGGTTGCGGCGGTTCAGCACGCAGCGGCGCATGGACCAGTATCAGCAGACAGCAAAGTAAAACAGGTAGAGCAACCTTCACTGGATATCCTCAAGGGTTCCGCTACATTTCAGGGAACAATACCTGCAATTGCAGCCGATTTCATTCGGGCAACCACAAATAAGGAGTCCTTCGACCATGGATACCAGCAAACACTCTCTTGCCACCCTGTTTGAGCAGCTCGGATTGGCCTCCGACGATGCAGGCATCGAGGATTTCATTACCCGGTACTCCCCGCTCCCCAGGGAAGTTGCTCTGCAGGATGCCCCGTTCTGGTCTGAAAGCCAGTCCCATTTTCTCGAGGAAGGATTGGAGGAAGACAGCGACTGGGCCGAAGTCATCGACGAACTGGACGCCAGGATGCGCCACTAAACCCGCGACTCTGATTCAAGGCACACACAGTTCCGGCCGGCGTCCTTGGCTTGGTACAGGGCCCGGTCGGCGCGGTCAAATACACTCTCCCCGGAATCCCCTTTGGCAAAGCTGGCGAGCCCCGCTGAAAACGTTATCGTGACTGGTTCTCCGCTGAAGTGGAAAGGCAGCTTGCCAACATGTGATCTGAGTTGATCCAGCACCGCTCTTGCATCTTCCGGGCTCGTCTCAGGAAACAGGAGAACAAACTCCTCACCGCCGTAGCGGGCAATGAAATCGGTGTTGCGAAGACGCTCTTTCAACTCCCTCGCCACCAATTGCAGTACCCGATCCCCGGCCTTATGACCGTATGAGTCATTGACCCTTTTGAACAGGTCGATATCCAGAACACCGACCGTAAGCGGATGCTGATAACGTTGCCAACGGTTGTACTCAAAAGACAGCCTTTCCTGCCAGGCTTCCCGGTTCGGCAGCTGGGTCAGCAGATCCGTCATCGCCTTCTGCCGCTCCCGACGAATCTGATCCTGCATCTGCTCAGAGTGGGCCTCCATCGCAGCCATTTTTTCCTGCATGGCCGAAAGCTGGTCCGCCAGCTCCCTTTCCCGCTCGGTTTCCTGAGCACGAAATTGGTCGAGTGCGACACCAATGGACTCCAGATGGGCACTGACCGAGGTTTTCAGCTCCCCCAGATCGTTGCTCGCCCGGACATCCTCACCCGCCCGCTCAATGCCATGACGTATTTGCTGATCCAGTAGTTCAGTGGCGCGAACACGCGCTTCCTGGGCAAAAGACTGGCTGGCAAAGTGTTCCTGAAAAGCTTGCAGGCGTTCATCGAGGCGCTGCAGAAAGGCCTCAAATTCGCGTTGGCTCCGCGTTATGGCCGATATAACGAGATCCGCTACCTGATTAAGGCCCTCTCGAAGATCGTCCCAATTGTTCGAGGAAAGCAGTGACTGCTGAAGCGTCCGGGCTTGTGCCTCAGCGCCAGACTCCAGGGACACCTGGCTGAGCAACTGACCAAGCAACTGACCAACACGCCGTGCAATACGCAAACGCTGGACGTTGTCCGCCAGGTCGATGCTATCGCCACGGCTGACGACGCCGGACAGTTCCGCCTGATTGTCGGCCATTACTGGATCGGGTTCAGGATCCGGCTCAGACTTTTTCTTCCAGCTGAACAGACTTTTTCGGGCGGGCTGCTGATCGTCAAGCAGCGTTACCTGCCGATCAATCTGCTCCTGCAACTCACGCCATGCCTCAACGTCCACCTTCTTCTTCCGGAGATCCTTCCGAACCCGGGCGAGGAGTTTATCCAGTTCCGGAGCTTGTCCCTCCGACGCGAGGCAGGTTCGGACCAGCATCCGCTCAAGGGTATTGCGCTCCGCCTTCCACTGCTCCTCCCTTTGATCTGCCGACTCTAGTTCCTGAAGGTACTTCTCCTTCCAGGACTGATCCGATGTCATTTAACGCTCCCGTCTTTCTTTTGCTTTCCTTGTGAGAACAAGTTGCCCTGCCGATCAGTCGCCATGCGGATCATCCAGAAGATTCTGCTTTCGTTTGTGGCGACGCGCCCTGGGATGACTCTGGTCATAAACCCGGGCCAAATGTTGATAATCAAGATGAGTATAGACCTGTGTCGTGGCAATGTCCGCATGCCCCAGCAGTTCCTGGACGGCACGCAGATCCCCGCTGGATTCAAGCATGTGGCTGGCGAAACTGTGCCTGAGCATATGTGGATGCAGCGACTGATCAGCACTGTTCGCTACGCCCCACCGAGCAAGACGAGCCTGCACACTGCGGGCACTGAGCCGGTCACCGCGTCGGCTGACAAACAGCGCAGACTCTGTTTCATTTGCCAACCCGGCCCTTATTTGGAGCCAGGCTTCCAGTGCCTCAAGTGCCTTGCGACCAACCGGCAGAATCCGCTCTTTACCGCCCTTACCCACGACCCGGAGCTCACGCCCGCGATCATCGACGGAGCCTACATCCAGCGCAACCAACTCTGACAGGCGCAGCCCGGAAGAATACATCAGTTCGAACATACAGAGATCCCGAACTTCGAGGGGATCGTCCGTTTCCGAGTCCAACAATTGATTGATTTGATCCACATCAACCGCACGGGGCAACCGTTTGGCCCCTTTAGGGGCGCGAAGATCCAGCGCAGGATTGTCTTTGGCCTCGCCTTCTCGCAGAAGGTACTGATAGAACCGGCGGATCGACGAAAGATGGCGAGCAATGCTTCGACCGCCAAGCCCTTCCCTGCTGAGGCTGGCCACATAACGACGCAAATCGTGGCTATCCAGATCCTGCCAATGCGGACTCTCGCTCTGCACGAGCCACGTGCTCAATCTCAGAAGGTCACGACGATAATTGTCACAGGTTCGGGGAGAATGGCGCTTTTCGGAAGCGAGGTGTTCGATGAAGTCCGCCAGCGGTACAGATAGACACGCCGGCAGAGGAGGGACAGTATCGGGCTCTGACACCCTAGCGGGACTCCGAGGCAATGTCGGTTACCGGTGCAGCCGAGGTGTGCCGACCAATCATCGGAGGCAATAGCCGACTCAGGGTATCGCTGATATAGCTCAGAAACAGGGAGCCCATGCTCTGGTCGAAGTAACCGGGCTCACAGCTTCCGATGGCGAAAACACCAACAAGTTCCTCGTTCCGTAAGGGAACCAGGGCAACTGAGGCAATAGGCTCCTCTCGATCAGGGAACAGAAACTCCCGGTCGCTTTCACGGAACTGGCCACACACCGCTCGTTCACCTTCGAGGAAATTCCCCAGACGCTCGTGAGCCTCCTTCGGATTCACCACGTGCAGCGCCCCCTGCGCGGCATCGGGCAGCTCTGTCTCACTGAACAGCAGTATAGAAGCGGCATCAAGACCAAAATCGCCGCGGACACTGTCGTCAATGGCTGCCGCCATGTCGTTCAGGGAGCGAGCCTCGATCACCTGCATCAGCAGGCGCTTGCTCTTTTCAAACAGCCGATCATTGTGACGGGCAATGGAGACCAGCTCCACCAGCTCGCGGCGCAGTGTATCGCGCTGTTCCCGGAACAGATGCACCTGACGTTCAACGAGGGATATGGCACGGCCGCTGTCATGGGGCAGGGTCAAACTGCGAAGCAGCTCGTCCTGTTCCACGAAGAAATCGGGGTGGGCGCGAAGGTAGTCTGCGACCTGTTCCCGGGTAGGCTCTCCGACCTTCTCGCGGGCCGTTTGTTCTGTCATTACGCTCTCCTGGCTATCAGGACCGACTCTTAGTTGATCGGCCACTGCTCTTGCGGCGGCGACCGGTGTTCTCTGCGGGCAACCTCAGCTGCCCCTCGAACACGCTGGTCGCAGGGCCTTCCATCATAACAGGGGCACCCTCCCCCTTCCATTCGATGACCAGGCGCCCGCCACGCAACTCCAACTCCACCCGTTGATCGAGCAGACCCCGCAGACGGCCAGCAACCATGGCAGCGCAGGCGCCACTGCCGCACGCCAGGGTTTCGCCAGACCCACGCTCGAACACTCTCAGACGCGCGCGCCCACGATCGATGATCTGCAGGAAGCCGATATTGGCCCGGGCCGGGAAGCGGGGATGGTTTTCCAGCCGTGGTCCCAGAGTCGCAACCGGCGCAGAGTCGACATCATCAACCAGAAGCACACCGTGGGGATTGCCCATAGAGACTGCACTGAGCTCGATGGTTTCACCGTCTACCTCAACGGTGTAGACATCTTTCCGTTGATCCGCCGCAAACGGGATGGCGGGTGGATTCAGCTCGGGCACGCCCATGTTTACCAGGACCGACCCATTCTTGCCGACCCGGAGCTCGATCACCCCCTTGGCAGTCTGGACCCGGATGACTCGCTTGTTGGTCAGGCGCTGATCACGGACAAACCGGGCAAAGCACCGCGCACCGTTTCCGCACTGTTCGACCTCGGAGCCATCCGCATTGAAAATGCGGTACCGGAAATCCACATCCGGCAGCCCCGGCGGCTCAACCACCAGGAGTTGATCAAAACCGATACCGAAATTCCGGTCTGCCAGTCCCCGGATCATGTCGGGGCGCAGCCGGAACGGCTGACTGATGGCATCCACCACCATAAAGTCGTTACCCAGGCCATGCATCTTGGTAAAACGAAGGAGCGGCCCCTGATGACGACGCTGCTGGCTCATTTCCGGCTCTCCGCTCATTCCGGCAGGCAACTTTCTGGAGCGAGCTGGTCCTCCAGAGTTTCCCGGCGACGGATCACATGGACCTGATCACCATCCACCATCAGCTCAGGCGGGCGATTGCGCGTATTGTAGTTCGAGCTCATCACAAAACCGTAGGCACCGGCAGAACGCACCGCCAACAGATCACCCGCCTGCAGGCGCAAGGTGCGATCCTTGCCGAGGAAATCGCCGGTTTCGCAGATCGGTCCCACGAGGTCCCAGGTTTTCTCCTCGCCTTGCTGATGGGGTTTGACCGGGATAATCGATTGCCAGGCACTGTAAAGCGCCGGCCGAATCAGGTCATTCATGGCCGCATCGATGATGGCGAAGTTGCGATGCTCCGTGCACTTGAGGAACTCAACCCGGGTCAGCATGATGCCGGCATTGGCGGCAATAGATCGACCCGGCTCCATGATCAGCTCCAGCTCGCGGTCGCCCAACCGTTCAGCCAGCGCGCGCACATAATCAGAAGGCTGTGGCGGCTGTTCCTGATTATAGGTAACACCGAGCCCGCCCCCCATATCGAGGTGTTGGATCTTGATGCCCCGGTCGGCCAGCGTATCGATCAGCGCTAACACACGGTCCAGTGCGTCCAGGAATGGCGAAACCGAGGTCAGCTGGGAACCGATGTGGCAGTCGACACCCTGAATGTCCAGGTTCGGCAGGCTGGCTGCTCGGGCATAGACCTCAGGTGCATCCGCGATATCGATTCCAAACTTGTTTTCTTTCAGACCAGTGGAGATATAGGGATGGGTGCCCGCATCCACGTCCGGGTTGACCCGCAGCGAAATTGGCGCCCTGACACCCAGATCACCCGCCACCTTATTAAGGCGATCAAGCTCGGTGTCGGATTCCACATTGAAACAGCGAACACCCACCTCCAGCGCCCGCTTCATCTCCCATTCCTGTTTCCCAACCCCGGAAAACACGACTTTCTCCGGATCGCCGCCGGCACGAAGAACCCGCTCGAGCTCACCGGCAGACACGATATCAAAGCCGGCGCCCAGCCGGGCCAGCACATTCAGAACGGCCAGGTTACTATTCGCTTTGACGGCATAACACACCAGATGAGGATGCCCGCTCAGGGCCTCATCATAGGCCCGATAATGGCGTTCCAGCGTGGCCCTTGAGTAGACGTATGCCGGTGTACCGAAGCGCTCGGCAATCTCGGAAACCGGTACGTCTTCGGCAAACAGCTCACCGTTGCGGTAATTAAAATGGTCCATGTTGTTCCTGAATCGTCGTGAAGGAGGCGGACGCGTTACTGTTCAGCATCGTCGTTGTTGCTGGCCGTTTCCCGGTCATTGGCACCATCAGTGATGTCTGAAGGCTGCCCGCCTGACATCGCGGCCTGGTGATCCCGGTACAGAGGGCCTTTCTGGCCGCAACCGGACAGGGACACCATCAGGATCAGGGCACTGACCATCATTCTTCCAGCACGCATCGTTGCCACCCCAAAAGTTTGCAATGGGCGAAGTATACCTGAGAGAGAACCTGCGCGGCGAGAACGCCAGCCCCCCCAAACGGCTAACCCAGCTCCCGGAGCTCCCGGTTCAGGGCCGCTTCCAGTTCCGAGCGGTAATAAAGATATTGGCTGGTCTGGATATCCTGCTGATAGACTTGAGGATTCAGGTCATGGGGCAGATGCACATCGGTCAGATACACCGGGTATCGATCTGAGGTCCGGCGAAGAGAACGGATATAGTGGGCCACGGCGGGGATCAGACGATCACCGTACTCCTGAACCGTAAACTCCTGATCGCCACAGAAGATATCGAAGCGGACCCGGCTATCTCCTTCCTGCACTCCAACGGCCTGCACTTCCAGGCCCGGCAACGAAACTCCCGTATCAGCATCGGACCGGCGCTCGACCCGACACCCGCCCTCGCGGGCAACCACTTCATAACACTGAATTCCCCCCTGCATCCCCGGTGCCTCGCCCTGCCGGAGCATGCGCCGCTCAGCCAGGTTTTCCAGGAACCGCAGCAGGGGTGTCAACAGGTAGCGGCGAC
Source organism: Marinobacter nitratireducens (assembly GCF_000708045.1). Classification (GTDB taxonomy): domain Bacteria; phylum Pseudomonadota; class Gammaproteobacteria; order Pseudomonadales; family Oleiphilaceae; genus Marinobacter; species Marinobacter nitratireducens. The sequence continues at coordinate 460,883 of NZ_ANIE01000009.1, read as the reverse complement.
CACTGGCCGGCTGTTCCCACTCAAGCACCGAACCCAATTCATCAATGACCCAGATACGTGCCCGCTCCCCCATGATCCGGAAAAACACCTGAATATTTCCGGCTTCACTGGCGTGACACACAGCCCGCAAAGCCGGGTCTTCCGGAATGGCATAGCGGTCAAATACGACAGGCAGATAATGGTCCAGCGGCTGCGCCAGCTGATCCAGCAACGCTCCAAAGCTGTTCACCGCAACAAAGCCCGGCTCATTGCCATTGAACTGAAGCAGGAAGTAGCGCCGATCCATCTCAATGACATAACGTAACGGGTGCGGCCCGGCACTGCCGGCAAAAAACTGTCTCACCACATCCGAAAACAGTTCATTGACTCGTCTGGCAATGGCAGAACCGTGGCCACGATTATGGCTATGGACCTGGATATCCGGCATCTCCGTCGGATCGTCGGCAATGGACGCCAGCACATTCTTCAGGCATTGAATGAGCGTGTCTCCGGAGGCGTAATGCTGGAGGCTGACCTCATGCCAGCTATTGAAGGTAATCTGGTCGATGGTGATCACCAGATTGTCACGTCCGCCACTGAAGCCGAGGGAATCGTGCCGGGCGCTGAGCTTGTGAAGGCCCAGCTCGGTGAGGTGTGATTGCGGGTCTACCCCGACATTGATCAGTAACAGGTGCCCCAGCGGACGCACACCGCGGGATAATGCCGCCCGTTCGGCCGGCTTCACCGGCGAGGGCAGGAAACCGGAGATGGCATCCAGCATCTCCCGAAGCTCACTCACCGAGGCGATGCTGCTCCCGGCCCTCACGTTCAAGCGGGTTGCCCGGGTCAGCAGACCGTTGCAATAACACCAGACCATCAGTTCGGCCAGATTGCCTGACCGCCGGATGACAGGTTTCCAGAACGCATCAGACGGGTCTTCAAGATCCCGGAACAGCAACCAGCCTTCACCATCACTGCCCTGCTCTGACTGGTGGTGAAACGCCAGATTCTCCTCTGCCAGCGATGGCGCAAGGCCGGGATTGATCTGCTCGATCTTACCCGCTTTGCGCTGGAACGCGGCGTACAGTTTTCGGCCGAGCAAGTTGATATCAGCAGGACTGATCGACGCCCTGGTCCCATGCTCCCTGGCCAGCTTCGACAACAGCCGATAGCTGTGGGTCAGCTCCCTCACTATCGCTCGACGCAGCGACGTAACGTCCTCAGCACGCCAGTTCTGGCGATTGTCCAGCTGGGCGAGATCCTTCTCGGACCACTCCCAACGGGCTGTCAGCTGTCTCAACGCCAGCACCCGCCACTTTTCGGTGCTCGCTTCCACGCGGGTCAGTGGCAGGCCGGCTTTGAGATACAAGCTTCGACGCACCAGATCCCGCCGCGTCTCGGCTCCGCTCTCTGCCAGCCAGGCTTCGAGCCGCTGATGCAGCAAGAGGTAGGGATCCAGATTGTCTGCCCGGGTTTCCCCCTGATACACAGAATGCTTGAAAAGGGCTGACAACAGCGGTTGTTCGGGCGTCTGGGCATAGCATTCAATCAACAGAAGCTTGAGTATCGACTTCCAGGGAGCATCAATACCCTTGTAAAGTTGCCACACCCCTGCACCAAGGAATTCCGCCTCGGGAATACTCGGCACCGGTCCGAAATCAATGTATTCATCACCTCGAACAAATCGGCAGTCCACCAACTGCCGCATACGTTCGTCATAGCGAGTTTCTTCCTCAGCGGGCACCAGCCACCACATCGGGTATTGCCCGGCAAGGTGAATACTGGTCCGGTAGAACTCGTCCAGGAGCAGATAATGCTGGGCACTGCCGCAATTTTCGCCAGTCACCTCGGCGCGCTGGCGCCCGGCTCGCCAGTCTTGAGCGCTAAATACAAAGACGTGCAGCTCAACGCCCAGTGAGGCTGCCCAGGCTGAAAGTTTCTCCGCCTTGCGCTCCAAACAGCGGACACCCCGTTCCGACAAGCCTCCGCGATGGCACAACCAGACATCCAGATCACTCGCGACAGAGTGCCCCAGGGTTCCAGGGCTCCCCATCAAAAACAGCGCGTCCAGGTCCGGCTTGCGACGGCCTTCATCGCGAACACTGAAGGTTCGTGACAACCGGCGGGCCGACTCCAGTGTCCGTTCGGACGGCTGATAATGGTTAAAACCGTAGGGGCAGTCGCCATCAAGGTAGCCGGGGAGAGCCGGGTGATTGATGTGGAAAACCAACGGCAGGATTTCCAATACTCGCTGCTGCCGATAGGTCAAAGCCGAATGCGCCCGCTCCCAACGCTGGCCATTCACCGCCAGGAATCGGTCCCGAAGGCGGCGCAGGGTCTTGCGATCAATACCCTCCTCAAAATCCAGGGCAATCGGGGCAGCGTGAGCAGTCAAGGTGTCTCCGGCGAGAGGTTCTTTTAAGATTCACTATCGGTATTATGATGCAAGCATCGTGGCAAAACCGATCATAAAATAAAAGGGACGCTTGCGCCCCCGCTGTCAGGCCAATGCGCTCCGAGAATATCGAGGCTCACTCTCAGTGAAAGAATTCGTTATCAGCCGTTGCCGGCCAGATCAGTCCAGCCCACCATCGCGCTCTACCCTTTTGAGCATCGATGACCAGGGCCGGATTCTGCATGCCGATCAACACGCCGAGGCGGTACTCGGTTACGAGGCCAGTGAACTGCAGGGCCACCCCGTCCAGACCGTACTGGCCTCTCGTCAGGACGACCCTTTCGCCCCGGCAAACCGGCATCAGATCGAGCGTGGACAAAAAGCACTGGTCACCTTCCGTCACAAGGAAGGTTTTTTCTACACCGCCAGCCTGAGTCTGCGGCAGGAATCCCGGGATTCCGACAAAGCCGCCAGCGCCACGATTTCCTATCGCTCCAGCGCAAACATCGATCCAATCCTGGTCCGCTCAGCCGAGGGCTCTGCGGCTTTCGGTGCCTGGGAGTTGAATGTATCCCAAAACGACATGGCCTGGAGCGAAGGCCTGTTCAGGATCCTTGAGCTCAAACCCGGCACCGAGATCACTCCTGAACAGGCACTGTACTACTGCCAGACTGGGCAGCCCCGGGTAAGAGCCATGTTCCGCCGCTGCATCCGGGATGGCAGGCCGTTCTCCTTGAGCCTGAGCATTCTGACCGCCAAGCAACATGTTCGCCAGGTAACGCTGAACGGGCAGCGCCTCAGCAACAATACCGGGGCCCCGAAACTTGGCGGGATCCTGGTGGACCATACCCGGGACATGATCCGGGACAACGATCTCCGGAAAGCACAAACGCTTCTGGCCGCTACCACCCAGGCGACCTCAGACCTGACTGCCGCGGTCGACACGAACCTCAACCTGCTGCATTGCAACCACGCCTACGCCCGTCAGTTCGCCAAATTATTTGGCGTGGTTCCCGCAGTCGGACAAAACCTGAAAACGCTCCTTGAAGACTTCCCCAACGAACGAAGGCTCGCTGAACGTTTGTGGAAAAAAGCCTTCGAGCGGGACAGCTTTGTGGTCGAAATGCCGATGGCGCACCTGAACCGGGACCTCCCTGTTTTTGAGTTTCATTATCAACGCATGACCGATGAACAGGGCGAGCCGCAGGGAGCGGTGCACGTCGCCCGGGATGTATCCAGCCGCACCAATCACGCGGGCAGCAGCGATTACCGCATTCGTCATGACCCGGTCACCGGACTGATGAACCGGCGGGAATTCATGAACCGGTTGCAACGGGCCCTGGAGCAGAAGAAGCGCCGGCAATCCTGTGACAGCCTTCTGTTCCTGGATCTTGACGATTTCGAAAGTGTCAACGAACGCGTCGGCAACGGCACCTGCGACCGATACCTTCGGGAACTGGCCGGCAACCTCGGCATCCGGGTGCGCCAGCGGGATGCGTTGGCCCGCCTCTCGGGTGACACCTTTGCCATCCTGATTGAAAACTGCCCGCAAAACCGAGCCCGCCAACTGGGCGATGAGATTCTTTCCCTGATTGCCGATTTTGTCTTTGAATGGCAGGGGCAGACCGTTCAGACCACCGCCTCGGGTGGCCTGCTGGTCATGGATACGGACGCCCCCGGAGAACCAGAGCAGCTGTTGAGCCAGGCCGCCGATCTGTGCCATACCGCAAAGACTTCAGGGCGCAACCGCATCCATACAGCCAGCGCTATTGTCCGGCAGGCGGACGATATCACCGCCGGGCAACAGGTCGACCAAATCCGCGCCGCGCTCGATGAGGGTCGCCTCATTCTCGAGTATCAATCGTTGAAACCGGTGGCGAGCGCAACCTGGGGCGACCACATCGAAATTCTCTGCCGCATTCCCGGCAGCGAGGACAATCAGGAGCTTCTGCGCCCAGACCAATTCCTGCCAATCGCCGAGCGATACGACCTGGCGAAGCGACTCGACCGACAGGTCATCAGTACAACTCTGGAGTGGCTTAACCAGCATGAACTTCTGGAGCCGCGACTGAAATACTGCAGCTTCAATCTGTCGCTTGCGAGCGTGCTCGACGACACCTTCGCCGATTTCATGGAACAGTCGCTGCGACACATCAGTTTCGATCCATCCTGCTTCTGCCTGGAAATCCGCGAAGCCCACGCCACCCAGTATCCGGACGACGTTGCCGTCCTGTGCGATGCCCTTCACCGGGTTGGTTGCAAGGTTGCGCTGGACGGCGCTGGCGCCTCGGTGGAGAGTTACAGCCTGGCAGCGAAACTGCCGGTGGATATAATCAAGCTTGATCGACGGATGGTCGCTAATCTGGAGGAAGATGAGGTGCAGCAGGTTATGGTGGAAGCCCTTCACCGAATCGCAGAAGCGGCGGGGAAAACGACCGTAGCCACATTCATCGAGAACGACGACACGTTGAGGAAAGTCCGGACCCTCGGCATTCACTACGGCCAGGGGTTCCGGCTTTCGCGACCCCAGCCCCTGGCAGAGCTGAAGCCGGTAGCGGTTGACCTCAGCACCGGGCGCATTGGCGGCTAGCCTCGCGCCCGGTGAGCCTTGTCAGCCCAGCTGGCGTCGAGCCCGCTCGACGGCGGCACGCACCTGATTCGGAGCCGTGCCACCCAGATGATTACGGGCCTGCACGGAACCCTCGAGGGTCAGCACGTCGAACACATCCTCGCCGATCACATCGGAGAACTGACGAAGTTCGTCCAGGGTCATTTCAGACAAGTCGCGGCTTTCAGCAACGCCAAAAGCGACGGACTTGCCGACAATTTCGTGGGCATCCCGGAACGGTACGCCTTTTTTCACCAGGTAGTCGGCCAGATCGGTTGCCGTTGAGAAGCCGCGCTTGGCCGCCTCACGCATGTTGTCGGCCTTGGACTGGATGGCCGGAATCATGTCGGCGTAGGCTTTCAGGCAGCCCTTGATTGTGTCGACCGTATCGAACAACGGCTCTTTGTCTTCCTGATTGTCCTTGTTGTAGGCCAGGGGCTGGCTCTTCATCAGGGTCAGCAGGCTGATCAGGTGACCATTCACGCGCCCGGTCTTGCCACGCACCAGTTCCGGAACGTCCGGATTCTTTTTCTGGGGCATGATGGAGGAGCCGGTGCAGAAGCGATCCGGCAGATCGATGAAATCGAACTGCGCCGAGGTCCACAACACCAGCTCCTCGCTGAACCGTGAGAGGTGCGTCATCAGCAGCGAAGCAAAGCTACAGAATTCAATGGCAAAGTCGCGGTCACTGACCGAATCCAGACTGTTTTCCGTCGGCCGGTCGAAGCCCAGCAGGCGCGCGGTCATGTCCCGGTCAATCGGATAGGTGGTCCCCGCCAGCGCGGCGGCACCCAGGGGCATGACATTGACCCGTTTGCGGCAGTCCTGAAGCCTGTCAGCATCCCGCACCAGCATTTCGTACCACGCCAGCAGGTGATGGCCGAAGGTGACTGGCTGAGCAGTCTGGAGGTGGGTAAAGCCCGGCATGATGGTGTCGGCCTCACGCTCGGCCAGATCCAGCAGCCCGGCCTGCAGGCGGTTCAGCTCCTCGGCGATGACATCAATCTCGTCCCGCAGATAGAGTCGGATATCGGTAGCCACCTGATCGTTACGGCTGCGCCCGGTGTGGAGCTTCTTGCCGGTGATCCCTATCCGGTCGGTCAGGCGGGCCTCCACGTTCATATGCACGTCTTCAAGGCTGACGGACCACTCGAACGTGCCGGCTTCGACATCTGCCTTGACGGCGTTCAGGCCGTCAATAATGGTGTCGCGTTCTTCTTCGGTCAGAACACCCACCGCAGCCAGCATGGTGGCATGGGCAATGGATCCGGTAATATCGTGGTGGTAGAGCCGCTGATCAAATCCCACCGACGCCGTAAACCGCTCGACGAAAGCATCGGTGGGTTCGCTGAAGCGTCCGCCCCAGGGTTTTTCGGAGGTTGTGGTCTGGTCCGACTTTTTCTGATCCGTCATGGTCTATCTTTCCTGCTGACAGCCCGGCATCATCTGGCGGGAACTGGGTACATTGAACGTGGCGTGAGTATACCATTCTGACCGATCTAAAGGAGACATCCCTGAGCGAGACAGAACGTAGCGACAGCCAACCGGGCAGCACGGATTTTTTTGTGCCGGATCTGTGCAAGGTACGAGCCGTGTTCCTGCTGCTGGTTACCAGCGAGGTGCTTGTGCTTCTGCTGGCCGTGGTTCAAGCAAAAAGCGGCTGGATCGACTGGAACTACTTCGGTTTGCTCTCCCTGTTCGTGCAGTGGACCACACTGACCAGCGCCGCCCTGATCTGCCTGCTCCGAAAGCGGCTGGCGCGGATGAGCGTCGCCCGGGCAACCTTCAGCATTGTCGCCCTGGTATTGCTGGACGTTCTCGCGTTCAGCCTGTTCGCAGACAATGTCCTGCATCCCCAGGAAGGCATTGCGGTATGGCATGGGGTGGCCAAGAAGCTCCTGCTGGCACTGCTCATCATCCTGATGGTGCTGCGCTACTTTTATCTGCAACACCAGTGGCAACAGCAGCGAGAAGCAGAAATGCAGGCACACCTCACAGCCTTGCAGGCCCGGATTCAGCCCCATTTCCTGTTCAACAGTATGAACACCATCGCCAGCTTGATTGCCAGCAACCCGGATCAGGCCGAAGAGGCCGTACTGGATCTGTCAGAACTGTTCCGGGCCAGCCTGAGAACCGGCGACCAGCTCATCCCACTGAGCCGCGAGCTCGACCTCTGCCACCGATACCTGGCCATCGAGGCGCTTCGACTGGGGGATCGGCTGAGGGTGGAATGGGACGTGGAGCCAGGACTGGAAAACCAGGCCATCCCACCGCTGACACTACAACCCCTGGTCGAGAATGCCATTTACCATGGAATTCAGCCCCTCAAGGAAGGAGGTAAAGTCCGGATCGAAGTCAGGCCTCGGGGAGATTTTGTATACTTACTGGTCCAGAACCCCAAGCCGGCACAGACAAACAGCCAGCACCGGGGCAACCGGATCGCCCTGAGCAATACGCAATCGCGCCTCAGGGCCCTGTTTGGTGAGCCAGCGGTATTGAAACACAGTCAGCATAACGACATTTACACCGTCACCCTCAGGCTCCCCAGGCTGAACGCCAATACCCGGAAACCGCCAACACAAAGGATCTGAAACTGGCATGACCGACGCAGCCCGCTCTATCCTGATCGCCGACGACGAACCCCTGGCCCGGGATCGCCTCAGAAGGCTGGTTGAAGCCCTGCCGGGTTACCGGGTCTGCGGCGAGGCCTCCGATGGCAACAAAGCTCTGCAACAAGTGGCCGAGCTGGAGCCGGACATCCTGCTGCTGGACATCCGCATGCCCGACATGGACGGCATGGAAGCCGCCTCGCGGCTGGCGCAGCTGGCGAACCCGCCTGCCCTGATTTTCTGTACCGCCTACGATCATTACGCCATCCAGGCATTCGAGGTCCATGCCGTTGCCTACCTGCTCAAACCGGTGCGCAAGGAAGCACTCGCTGATGCCCTCGCCCGGGCCGGACGCGTCAACCGGGTTCAGCTCCAGGCACTCACCAACCAGGCCTCACGCAACGATGAGCAGATAGCCGTGAAGACCCACCGCGGTACCGAACTGATCGACCTCACGGACATCCTCTACTGTGAGGCCGACCAGAAATACGTCACTGTGCATCATTCCCGGGGCGATACGGTGTGCGATTACACCCTGAAAGAACTGGAAAACACCTATCCGGACCATCTGCTGAGAATTCACCGCCATACCCTGGTGGGCGTCCGCTTTATCAAGGCTTTGCAGCGATCCGCGGAAGGCCACAGCGAACTTGTACTCAGGGATAACCTCGGCACATTGCACGTCAGCCGTCGGCACGCCAGCAACGTCCGCCAGTGGCTGCAGGAACAGCAGCCCGTGTAAGACCTGCCACCTTAGGGGTATAAAGGCTTCGTCAGCGGGACTTTTTTTCCGTCACAAGGTAACCTTGGCGGACATTTTCCCTATCGACAGTGAGCACCATGTCCCAACGTACCCTTCGCATCGCAACCCGTAGCAGCGCTCTGGCTCTGTGGCAGGCCGAATTCATCAAGTCTGAACTTGAGCGGATGAACGACAACATCAGCGTCGAACTGGTCAAGATCAAGACCCAGGGTGACAAAATCCTCGATGTTCCCCTGGCCAAGATTGGCGGCAAGGGCCTGTTCGTGAAGGAACTGGAAGAGGCCATGCTGGACGGGCGGGCCGATCTTGCGGTGCACTCCATGAAAGACGTGCCCATGGAGTTCCCAGAAGGCCTCGGCCTGGTCGCCATCTGCGAGCGTGAAGATCCAACGGACGCGTTCGTCAGCAACCAATACGAGAACATTGATGCCCTCCCTCAAGGGGCCATTGTCGGTACTGCCAGCCTGCGCCGTGAGGCACAGTTGCGGGCCTATCGTCCGGACCTGAAGATTCACGTCCTGCGTGGCAACGTCAATACTCGCCTGAGCAAACTGGATGCCGGTGAATACGACGCAATCGTTCTGGCCAGCTCCGGCCTCAAACGCCTCGGATTCCACGACCGCATCCGTTACTGCCTCCCCGACACGGTCTCCCTTCCTGCCGTCGGCCAGGGCGCGCTTGGCATCGAGTGCCGCCTGGATGATGAGGAACTCAGGGGCATGCTGGACAAACTCACCCACCAGGACACCTGGGACCGGGTAACGGCCGAACGCGCGCTGAACCGGCGCCTCGAAGGTGGCTGTCAGGTACCCATCGCGGCTTACGCTCTGCTGGAAGGCGACACCCTGTGGCTGCGCGGACTGGTCGGCGCCGTGGATGGCACAGAAATCTTCCGGGTTGAGGGTCGTGCGCCCCGAGCCGAAGGCGAACGCCTTGGCCGAGAACTGGCGGAAAAACTGCTCGCCCTCGGAGCGGACAAGGTACTGGCCGAAATCTATGGCCATACCCCCAGCTGATATGAATGCCCTCAATCGCCGGCGGGTATTGATCTGCCGGCCCGAGCCCGAGGCGACCCGGCTTGCACAACAATTCCGGGAAGCCGGGGCCGACGCCCGGGTTTTCCCCCTGATTGATCGCCAGCCGCTGCCGGAAACCCCGGAACGCCGCACTCTGATTCTCGATATCGATCAGTTTTCCCACATCATCGCGGTCAGTCCGTATGCTGCCAGACTCCTGATGGAAGAGCTGGACACATGGTGGCCCCAGATTCCCTCCGGCATCCGCTGGTACGCGGTCGGCGCGGGCACCGCCCGCGTGTTCGCGGAACACGGAATCAACACCCGCAAGCCCGCCCTGGGGTGGACCAGCGAAGCACTGCTGGCATTGCCCTCACTGGCGAGTATGGAAAACGAGAAAGTACTGCTGGTCCGCGGCGAGGATGGCCGGGAACTGATCCGCCAGACCCTGGAGAAACGGGGCGCCCGGGTCACGGCACTTCCCCTCTATCGGCGGCGGATCCCGGACTATACTGCGGACGAGGCCAACACGGTTCTCGGCGGTTTTGCTCCCGAGGCCATTGTCACCTTGTCTGGAGAAACCCTGCAGAATCTCATCGCACTATGTGCGAAGACCGGCCATAATCTATACGATAGGTTATTGATTGTCCCGGCTGATCGGGTTGCTGAACAGGCCCGCAGTGCCGGTTTCACGAATCTTTGCATACCGGACAGCCTGGCCGACAAAGACATTGTGGCCTCCGTGGCGGCACAGCTTGCTGCCAACGACAAAGGGGCCGGAGAAGCCAAGTAAGGACGCCTGTGACTGACACGACAAACCAACTGCCCGCTCCTATTTCCAAGGACGCCCCCAAGCGTCCAAAACTCTGGCCCATCTGGCTGATCGCATCGCTGGCACTGCTGTGCACCGCGGCTCTGGGACTCTGGAGCTGGCAGCAGTGGAACAATCACCAGGCGGTCATGCAGACCATCGAGTCCCTGCAACAGGGCACCAACCGCCTTGAAGACCTCTACAGCGACCGTGGCAGCCTGCAAAGCGAGCGCATTCAGGCACTCGAAAACAAACTGGCAGCTCAGCGCGAGCTGATTGCCACTCAACAACGCCAGATTGATCACACCGCGCGGGAATTGCTGGAAGCCGGCAACCGGACCCGAACCGACTGGCTGCTTGCAGAAGCCGAGTACCTCCTGCGCATCGCCAATCAGCGCCTGATGATTGAAAAGGATATTCGCGGCGCGCTGTCGGCGCTTGAATCTGCGGACGACGTTCTCAACGAATCCGACGACATCGGTGTCTACCCCGTTCGCCAGCAGCTTGCCCGTGAGATCCTCGCCCTGAAAGGCATCAGCGGCGTCGACCGCACCGGCCTCTATCTCAAGCTGGAGGCCGCCATCGGCTCGGTCCACGAGTTGACCGACCAGGCTCTGATCAGCGAACGCGCACCCGGTTTTATGGCGGCGGATGACGGCGCCGCCGCGGACGCCGAAGGCCGCAACATGGTCGCCCGTGCGTGGGACCGCTTCAAAGCGACTCTCAAGCAGGTTGTCGTGGTACGCCGGATGGATGAGCCGGTCAAACCGCTGCTATCCCCGGACCAGAGCGCCTACGCCCGACTGAACCTCCAACTGATGCTTGAAGAAGCCGAAATGGCCGTTCTCAGAGGAAATCAGCCGCTGTTCGAACGCGCCCTGGGCAAAGCACGGAGCACCATCGACAGCTGGTATGACGGCACGGAACCCCGGGTCAGGGCGCTGTCAGAGACCCTGTCCGAACTGGCCGACCGGAATGTGGATCCGGAACTTCCGGATATCAGCCAGTCACTGAACCTGCTCAAGGAGCGCCTCGCCGGCCGCCTCGCCAGCACCAACGCAAGCGACACAGACAAGGCTGCCAGCAACAGCGACAACGGAGGCGATGATTCATGATCCGCCTGCTTCTCATTGTCCTGCTGGCACTGCTGATCGGAACGGGCCTGTCGCTGGGACTCGAGTACGATCTCGGGTATATCCGCATCAGCCTTGGCAACTACCTGATTGAAACCAATTTCTGGGTCGGTCTTGGTCTGCTGGTGGCGATGGTCGCCCTCATCGTCGTGGCAATGAATCTGTTCCGACGTTTCCGCCAGAGTTCCGGCGTGGTCACCGGCTGGCTTGCCCGGGGCAACGAACGACGCGCCCGACGCCGTACCACCCAGGGACTACTCGCACTGGCCGAGGGTAACTGGCCCAGAGCCCGAAAGTTGTTGGCCTCTTCCGCCAGCCACGCCGACACACCGCTGATCAACTATCTGGCAGCCGCCCAGGCATCGTTTGAGTCCGGTGACCATGAAGCTGTGGATGAACTGCTGCGAAAAGCCTTCGAGAGTACACCCGGGTCAGACATGGCCGTCGGCATTACCCAGGCACAATTGCAGCTGGCCGGAAACCGGCTGGAACAGGCACTGGCGACCCTGCTGCGCCTGCGCAAGCAATCACCACACCATCCGTTTGTCCTTAAGCTGCTGAAGAACACCTATCTGCGGCTGGAAGACTGGCGGGAACTCTCGAAGATTCTGCCGGAACTGCAGAAGCGCAACGTCATGGCCGACGACGAGTTCAACGAGCTCCAGCGCCAGGTCTGGCACAACCTGCTGGAGCAGGCGGCTGATGACTGTCGTCGCCAACGTCAGCAAGATCCGGAGGCGTCCCTCGCCCCCCTTACCCGACTGTGGGACGAGTTACCCGGGTTCCTGCGCCGCGACGAACAGACCATCAAGGATTACGCCCGCCTGCTGGCCGATCTTGGTGACGAGGCCCAGACCGAAACCTTGCTCCGCAAGGTGCTTCGTAATCACTGGAGCGATGAGCTGGTCAATCTGTATGGCCGGATTGAAGGCCAGAAACCTGACGAACAGCTGTTGCTGGCTGAACAGTGGCTCAAGGATCGCCCCAACAACCCCGAGTTGCTGCTGGCTCTGGGCCGGCTAAGCTTGAGAAACCAACTCTGGGGCAAGGCAAGAGAGTATTTCGAAACCAGCCTCAGGCTTCGGCGCAACCGGGAAACCCTGGCCGAGCTGAGCCGCCTGAGCGCTCACATGGGCGAAGAAGAGGCCAGCATCAAGTTGATGATGCAGGGACTGTCCAACGACAACGGCCTCCCCGAACTGCCGATGCCAAAAGCCTGAAAAAAGGGGGTTATTCATGAGTGGATGAAGCACTCATCCACTCGTCAATCACGCGCGGGGGGCGTATTCCAGCACGTCTGAGAAGAACGCCGATTCCGGCATTCCCTCTTCGACCAAGGCATCCATGAGTGTGTAGACCATGGCCGGCGATCCGCTGGCATGCACTTCAACGTTACCCCATTCCACACCGGACGCCAGAACAGCCCGCACCAACTGGTCATGATGGCCAGCCCAGTCATTGTCCTCGCTGTCTCCGACCACCGGTACAAAGGTAAACGGCGCCCAGTCAGATTCCCACTGTTGAGCCAGGCTACGCAGATACATATCCTGCTGCCGCCGAACGCCCCAGAACAGCGTGACCGGCTGGTCGAACCCGGTCTCCCGAAGATAATCCACCAGGCTTTTCATCTGGGCAAACCCGGTACCCGCAGCCACCAAAAGCAGCGGCCGCTCAGGCGTTGCGGCGAGACAGGCCTTGCCGTGGGGCAGCTCCAGCGTCACGCTGCTGCCCGGCACCAAGGCGTCAATCACCTTCTGGGCAGACACCCACTCCGGCGACGCCTGGATGTGCAGTTCGATGTTCTGCGCAGACGGACTGCTGGCAATTGAAAAATAGCAGGGATCCGCGTCGGGGAGATTGACGGACAGGTACTGGCCTGCATGGAACGTCAGCTCGCGTCGGCGAGGAAGCTGCAGCTCCACCCGATACACATCGTGGCTGATAGAACGAACATCTACGACATTCGCCTGAAACTTGCGCGCCTCAATCTTTCCGGCTGCCATAACGGCGGTCATCTCCAGTTCAAGGTCCCCAAGCGCCTGGCTCCTGCAGAGCATCACACGCCCGTTGACCGGAATCGTCTGTTGGTTTCGGGTATTGACCACGTCCCCCGCCAGCAGGCGGGCCTCGCAGATTTCACACACCCCATTGCGACAGGCAGCGGGCACCCGAATGCCCGCCCGGGCCGCCGCACTGAGCAGGTCATCTCCAGGCTGCACAAAATATCCAAGCCCTGCCGGTCGAATCACTACCCTGTACACCGTGTGCCTCTGTTAGTCGGGGCGATCAGCCGGGAATTCAATGCCAAGGCTATCCCAGATATCGTCTACCCGCTGCTTAACCTCATCGGTCATCACGATGGGCTCACCCCATTCACGATCGGTTTCCCCTGGCCATTTGTTGGTCGCATCCATGCCCATTTTGGAACCCAGCCCGGACACCGGCGAGGCAAAATCCAGGTAATCAATGGGCGTGTTATCAACCAGTGTCGTATCCCGGGTCGGATCCATGCGGGTAGTGATCGCCCAGATCACGTCTTTCCAGTCCCTGGCATTTACGTCGTCGTCAGTGACAATCACGAACTTGGTGTACATGAACTGACGCAGGAACGACCATACGCCCATCATCACCCGTTTGGCATGGCCGGGATACTGTTTCTTCATCGTTACCACAGCAAGGCGATAGGAGCAGCCCTCCGGCGGCAGGTAGAAGTCCACGATTTCCGGAAACTGCTTCTGCAAAATCGGGATGAACACCTCGTTCAATGCGACCCCGAGCACCGCTGGCTCATCGGGCGGACGGCCAGTGTAGGTACTGTGATAGATGGCGTCCTTGCGGCGAGTAATCCGTTCCACCGTAAACACCGGGAATTGATCCACTTCGTTGTAGTAGCCAGTGTGATCGCCAAACGGGCCTTCCGGTGCCATATCGTCCGGATAGATAAAGCCTTCCAGAACAATCTCGGCGCTGGCCGGGACCTGCAGATCGCTCAGCCCCGCCTTGACCAGCTCCGTCCGACTGCCTCGCAGCAGTCCGGCAAAGGCGTATTCCGACAGGGTATCCGGCACCGGAGTAACCGCCCCCAGAATCGTCGCCGGGTCTGCCCCCAGCGCAACCGCAACCGGGTAAGGCTTACCGGGATTGGCCTTCTGAAACTCACGAAAATCCAGCGCACCGCCACGGTGACTGAGCCAGCGCATAATCAGGCGATTACGACCAATCACTTGCTGCCGGTAGATACCAAGGTTCTGACGCTCCTTGTGCGGCCCGCGGGTAATCACCAGAGGCCAGGTCACCAGTGGCCCGGCGTCTCCCGGCCAGCATTTCTGCACCGGGATCTGGTAGAGGTCCACCTGATCCTTTTCAATGACTTCTTCCTGACAGGGGGCTGAGCGGAGCACTTTCGGGCTCATTCTCATCACTTGCCGGAACAGGGGCAGCTTCTCAATGGCATCTTTGAAGCCCTTGGGGGGATCCGGTTCCTTCAGGAACGCGAGCAGTTTGCCGATTTCCCGCAAGGCGGTGACGTTGTCCTGCCCCATGCCCAGTGCAACGCGTCTGGGGGTACCAAACAGGTTGGCCAACACGGGCATGTCGTAGCCCTTGGGGTTTTCAAACAGCAACGCCGGGCCACCTGCCCGCAGGGTGCGGTCGCAGATTTCGGTCATTTCCAGGTGGGGGTCGACTTCAACGGCGATCCGTTTCAGCTCACCCAGGCTCTCCAGCTGGTTGATGAAGTCCCGCAGGTCGCTGTATTTCATTGTCTGGCTCCGTCTGATCTTGGCCGGTCATCGGAGTTTGAACAAAGCCGGGAGGGGGTTCCAAAACGGAAAACGTGGTTTCCCTGATTGTTTTGGAACCCCCTCCCGGCTTCGTTCACCGATCAAGGGAACTGGCTGTTTAACGTGCGCGCACAAAAGATAGCTGGCGCTGGCGGCGACAATCTCCAGAGACTGTGTCTTGCCATGGATGGCAAGACCAAGCCCCCAGGGATGGGTTCACGGCGTGTCTCTGGAGATTGTCGCCGTCAACGCCTCCCCCATCAGTCAGATGGGCGCCAGACTAACCTTTACGCTCACCGACGCTTCATGGACTGGAAGAATTCGTCGTTGGTCTTGGTATCTTTCAGCTTGTCCAGCAGGAACTCGATCGCAGCGGTATCGTCGTCCATGGAGTGCAGAAGCTTACGCAGGATCCAGACGCGCTGGATGTCTGCCTCGCTCATCAGCAGGTCTTCACGGCGGGTGCCGGAGCTGCGGATGTTGATGGCCGGATAGGTGCGTTTCTCGGCAATACGGCGGTCCAGGTGGACTTCCATGTTACCGGTACCCTTGAACTCTTCGTAGATGACCTCGTCCATCTTGGAACCGGTGTTCACCAGCGCGGTTGCCAGGATGGTCAGGCTGCCGCCTTCTTCGACGTTACGGGCAGCACCGAAGAAGCGCTTGGGCTTTTCCAGGGCGTGGGCGTCGACACCACCGGTCAGCACCTTGCCGGAGGACGGGATTACCGTGTTGTAGGCACGGGCCAGTCGGGTAATGGAGTCGAGCAGGATAACGACGTCTTTCTTGTGCTCAACCAGGCGCTTGGCCTTTTCGATCACCATTTCAGCAACCTGAACGTGACGGGCAGGCGGCTCGTCGAAGGTTGAGGCAACCACTTCGCCGCGCACGGTGCGCTGCATTTCAGTCACTTCTTCCGGACGCTCGTCGATCAACAGCACCATCAGGTGGCATTCCGGATTATTCCGGGTGATGGACTGGGCGATGCCCTGCATCAGCAGTGTCTTACCGGCTTTGGGCGGGGAGACGATCAGTCCACGCTGACCTTTGCCAATCGGCGCCACCAGATCCAGGACACGGGACGAAAGATCTTCTGTGCTGCCGTTACCCGCTTCCAGGATCAGGCGCTCCTGTGGGAACAGCGGCGTCAGGTTTTCAAACAGGATTTTGCTGCGGGCATTGTCCGGTTTGTCGAAATTGATTTCGTTGACTTTCAACAGGGCAAAGTAACGCTCGCCGTCTTTCGGCGGGCGGATTTTGCCGGCAATGGTGTCACCGGTCCGCAGGTTGAAGCGGCGGATCTGACTGGGGGACACGTAAATGTCGTCAGGGCCGGCCAGGTAGGATGCATCGGCGGAACGGAGGAAGCCGAAACCGTCCTGCAGAATTTCCAGTACACCGTCGCCGTAAATGTCTTCGCCGCTTTTGGCGTGTTTCTTGAGGATGGTAAAAATCACATCCTGTTTACGGGAACGAGCCAGGTTATCGAGACCCATTTCTTGCGCGATTTCGAGCAACTCGGGTACGGACTTCTGCTTGAGTTCAGTAAGGTTCATAGTTTGTTGGATTTTCAGGAATGGAAGTAAACGAATGTTGGAATGACAGGGGCGCCCCTGAACGGATTGATCAAATACAGTCGTCGTTAGACAAGTTGCTGGCCTGGTGGAGCAACCGGTATAGATGGAATCCGGAATTAAAGGTACTGAAGCCAGTAGAGTGGGAACAACCGTTCGCCGGGCAAGAAGGATCATCGGCCACCTTGCCGGCGAATGTCAAGCCTGCTGCGCAAAATTGCGACAATTTGACAAGATTATCTCCAGAAGGGGTGCCCAAGGGCGCTGTTACCTCCCCCTGATGGGTTACTCCCCTTCCAATCCCCCCTGCTGTTTCGGATACTGACAACCATCAAATGTTTTTCTGGGGAACCATTGCAATGAGCAGCAAGCCCACCGGCGAACTCAAGCCGCTGAATTTTGCCATCCTGACCGTATCCGATACCCGGGGGCCGGATGAGGACAGCTCCGGGCAGTTTCTTGAGGACAGCGTGGTCGAAACCGGCCACACCCTGCTGGCCCGCCGTATTCTGCCGGACGATATCTATCTGATCCGTTCCGTCATTTCCAACTGGATAGCCGACCCCGAGATCCATGTGGTGCTGATCACTGGAGGAACCGGTTTCCATGAACGCGACAGCACCCCCGAAGCTGTTGGCCCATTACTGGACAAAACCATTGATGGGTTCGGAGAGGAATTCCGACGAATCTCCGCGTCTGAAATCGGCACCTCTACGATTCAGTCCCGGGCGTTTGGCGGCCTTGCGAATCACACGGTTATTTTCTGCCTGCCGGGTTCGACAGGGGCTTGCCGCACGGGCTGGAATGGCATCCTGTTCACTCAGCTCGATAGCCGCCACGGCCCCTGCAACTTCTCGGCCCTGGTGCTGCGTAAACCGGAGCGCGCGGTGAACCGCCTTCACGACATCATTGGCGATCGGGCCACGCGATAAGCAACCGGAGGAGTCTTGCCTGGTATGAGAGGCCAACATCTGACACCTGTCGAAGACGCTCTGAGCCATATGTTGGCACGGGCGCCAGCCATATCCGTATTGGAAGAGGTGCCGCTGACCGACGCTCTGGGACGGATTCTCGCGCAAGATCACCGGGTTCCCGCCGACGTACCACCGGCGGACAACAGTGCCGTTGACGGCTATGCCCTGCGCCAGGGCGATCTTTTCCCCGGGGTAGTACTGCCTGTCTCGGCACGTGTTCCCGCAGGAACCGCTCCCGGCCCTCTGCAACCCGGAACAGCGGCCCGCATCTTTACCGGTTCGGAAATCCCCGAGGGAGCCGACTCCGTAGTCATGCAGGAGCGGGTGACTGTCTCTGATGATGGCATAGAGGTTCAAGCGGAGGTATCCGAGGGACAGAATATCCGGCGCCGCGGCCAGGATCTGGCGGCCGGCGACCTGGCACTGGCAGAAGGCACTCTTATCCGCCCCCAGGAAATGGGCTTGCTGGCATCCATGGGGTTTGCCTCGGTTCCCGTGAGAAAAAAATTGAAGGTGGCCATTCTGACGACCGGTGATGAACTGGTCGAGCCGGGCTTGCCACTGGCACCAGGGCAAATCTATAACACCAACCGGTTTACGCTGCTGGGTCTGTTGTCCCGGGCCGGTTGCGAGGTGGTGTTGTGCGAAACCCTGGAAGACACCCGCGATGCCACGCGGGCAACACTGCAACGAGCAGCCGAATCAGCGGATCTGGTGATCACCAGTGGCGGTGTATCAGTCGGCGAGGAGGACCATGTCCGCACGGTACTGGAGGACGGTGGCGAGCTATCCCTCTGGCGGCTTGCAATCAAACCCGGCAAACCGTTGGCGTTCGGCACAATGGCCGGCACGCCGGTTCTTGGACTACCTGGCAACCCGGCGGCCGTGCTTGTCACATTCCTTGTGGCGGGCATGCCATTCATTCGCAAATGCCAGGGTCGGTCCACGATAGCGCCCACACCGGAGCAGTTGCCCGCTGCGTTCTCCGTTGAGTCCGCATCGGTCCGGCGGGAATTCGTTCGGGCCCGGAAGGAAGTGGTCGATGGCAAAATGAGCGTCGCAGCCTTCCATAATCAGAGCTCGGGCGTTCTCAGTTCAGCCTGCTGGGCCAATGGCCTCGCAGTGGTGCCGGAAAACACCACGGTGAAAACCGGGGATCTGTTAACCTATTACTCATTCTCTGACTTACTGGCCTGACCATGCACGCAGATACCATCACTGTCCGTTTCTTCGCCCGGCTTCGGGAAGAGCTGGACACAGAAACCCTGGAAGTAAGCGCTCGTTCCGGTTTGACCGCCGGCGCGTTGCTTGAGGAGTTGGCCCAACGCGGCGGCCCCTGGGCTCAGCTCGATGGCGATCAGCCGGTGATGGTGGCCGTCAACCAGGCAATGGCCAGGCCGGCCACAGCGCTCAATGCCGGTGATGAGGTGGCCTTTTTTCCGCCAGTGACGGGAGGTTAAGATGATTTCCGTCCAGTTCGAGGATTTCGACGTTGCGTCTGAGTATACCGCTCTGCGAGACAGCGGAGCGGGCACCGGCGCGATTGCCACGTTTACCGGGTTGGTGCGTGACTCCGGCGATATGGAGGGGGTGACCGGGCTTTATCTGGAGCACTATCCCGGGATGACGGAACAGGTGATTGCCGGGCTGATCGAGGATGCCTCCAAGCGCTGGGATGTGCGCGCAGCGCGGGTGATTCATCGGGTTGGGCGGTTGGCGCTCTGTGACCAGATTGTGTTTGTGGGGGTTTGCAGTGCGCATCGTGGAGATGCCTTTGCCGCCTGCGAGTTCATTATGGACGCGCTCAAGACGTCGGCGCCGTTCTGGAAGAAGGAGCTGACGGACGACGGGGAGCATTGGGTTGAGCAGAAAAGTTCCGATCTGGATAAGACCCGAACCTGGGAGTAAGTCTGCTGTGGGTGTTGCCTGGCCGGCCGGCAGCACTCTTCAGCCCCCGAAAACCGCTGCTAGCACATCCATGTGCGCTTGGGCTTCGCCATCCATGGCTCCGCACATTTTCGGGGGCTGAAGAGCACTACCGACCTGTATTGTCATTTACCTGCGAGATCTTCTGGCCTGTTTCTGTTCCGGAACGCGGCTTCAGCCTCAGGGCAATCCACGACGACCGCATTGACCGATTCCGCGAATTTCATGACCCGCCGATTGCCCGAGCCCAGCCACTCTCCCAGTTGAACCAGCACGCTCACAGGATAAACGCCGTGCAGAGGATGAGTGCGTCCGTCGCACTCGGCGACAACAGGCGTGTCTGGCTGGATTTTCCAGGCTTCAACCAGGGCACTCAATGTCGCGGGTGTGATGTCTGGGGTATCGCATGGGCACACCAGTACGGCCTGGGCACCGAGATGTTCAGCTTCGATGAGGCCACGTAACAGTCCGGCCAGGGGCCCCTCGCCGGTGTTGTCGGGGGTATCCGGGTAGACGTGACCGGGAGCCATCTGTTCGTAGGCAGACAGGGAGCGGTTGGCACTGATCAGTATGGGCGCGACGACGGACTTAAGAGCCCGGTAGACCCACTCAGCCATGGGCCGGCCTTTCCAGTTCAGCAGGCCTTTGTCATGGCCGCCCATGCGGGTGCCTTTGCCGCCGGCGAGCAGGAGGCCGACGATGTCGTTGTTGGTTTTGTCTGTCATAACAGTAAAAAACCGCCCGTGAACCGAAGCTCAGGGGCGGCTTTCCGCAATTAGGCAGCAATCAGAGGTTGCTGTCTAGGAAGGCGGCCAACTGGGACTTGGACAGTGCGCCAACTTTGGTTGCATCCACGTTGCCGTTCTTGAACAGCATCAGGGTGGGGATGCCGCGGATGTTGAACTTCGGCGGAGTCTGTTCGTTTTCGTCGATGTTCAGCTTGCAGATTTTCAGCTTGCCGTCGTACTCATCAGCAATCTCTTCCAGGACGGGGGCGATCATTTTGCACGGGCCGCACCATTCCGCCCAGTAATCTACCAGTACGGGAACGTCGGACTGCAGTACGTCCTGCTCGAAAGAAGCGTCGGTTACGTTAACGATATTTCCGCTCATTACCTTTTCCTGATTCATGCACTCCGCGTTTTCCAGGCCAACGCCTGTCGACTGCCGGAGCACTGTTGACTATAGCTGAAGGCTGCCACTGGTTAGCAAACAACCATTCACCCTCGTAACAATAGGCATACTTTACGCGATTGGTCCGTCGGATGTGAAGCAGTAGATCTACTAGCCTGACTCAGCCTCGGGCTGACCGGCGTCAATCCGGGGCTGCCCGTTACTGACAGCCCCGAAGAGTTTCGCTTATAGTAGGCCGCAGATTCACTTCAAAAGGATTTCGACCAACGTGACGGCCGCATCCACCGCTGAGAACGCTGCCTCCACCCCGGAGATCATTGCAGCGATCGACATGGGTTCCAACAGTTTCCACATGGTCGTCGCCCGGTTGGTGCACGGCGAAATCCGTACCCTGGAGAAGATGGGCGAGAAAGTTCAGCTCGGCGCCGGGCTGGATCAGTACAATCGCTTAACCGATGAAGCCCAGGATCGGGCCCTTGCCTGCTTGAGTCGGTTTGCCCAGCGTCTCCACGGCATGCCGCCCGAGGCTGTCCAGATTGTGGGCACTAACGCACTCAGGGTTGCGCGCAACGCCCGGGACTTTATCGCCAGAGCCGAGGAAGTACTCGGCTTTCCGGTGGAGATTATTGCCGGCCGGGAAGAGGCCCGCCTCATTTATCTTGGCGTTTCCCACACCCTGTCCGACGACGAGGGACGACGCCTGGTCATCGATATCGGGGGCGGCAGCACTGAGTTTATTATCGGCCAGCGTTTTGAACCCGAAGAGCTCGAAAGCCTTCACATGGGCTGCGTATCGTTCCGAAATCTCTACTTCCCGGATGGCCGGATTACGCGGCGACAAATGGATAAAGCCGTGACCCACGCCGAGCAGGAGTTGCTAAACATACGCCAGCACTATCGCTCCACGGGCTGGCAAAGTGCGGTGGGCTCCTCAGGCTCGATCAAGGCCATCGCGAGCGTACTGGCGACCCTGAAAATTTCCGACGGCACCATCACCAGGAATGGCATGCGGGAACTGCGCAAGCGGCTGGTGGATATGGGCAAGACTGAGAAACTGGGCGATCTGGGCGTTCGCTCCGATCGCCAGAGCATCTTTCCCGCCGGTTTTGCCATTCTGATGGGGGCGTTCCAGTCTCTGGGCATTGAGGAGATGGAGTTCGCTGATGGTGCCCTGAGGGAAGGCCTGCTCTACGACATCGTTGGCCGGATTCGTCATGAAGATGTCCGGGTCAGGACGATTTCTGCGCTTCAGGAACGCTACCACGTAGATCAAAACCACGGCGCGGCTGTCGAGGCGACAGCCCTGGCAGCCTGGGACCAGGTGGCCGATGCCTGGGGCATTCGAACAGCAAACGATGAAGAGGTACTGCGCTGGGCCTGCCGCCTACATGAGATTGGTTTGACGATTTCCCACAGTCAGTACCACAAGCACGGGGCTTATCTACTCCGCTATTCAGACCTTCCGGGGTTTTCCCAGCAGTTCCAGCGAGACCTGGCGACACTGGTCCGTGGGCACCGACGCAAGTTTTCATCGGCCGTGTTTGACGGCGTCGATCAGGAAGATCTTCCCCGGCTGCGCTACCTATGCGTATTGACGCGACTTGGCGTGTTGCTGCAGCACCCTCGCAACATGGAAGAGCCTCCCGCCTTCACACTGCACGGTCACAACAACAAGCTGGTGATCGAATTTCCCGAGGGTTGGCTCGATGATCGTCCACTGACACTGGCCGACCTCAAAAATGAGCGGGATTATCTGGCCAAGCAGGATTTCGAGTTGGAGATCGCCGGGGCCTGACCGCCCCGACAGTCATTCCACCAGCTCGGCCTCCATCGCCTCGACGGTTTCACTGACGTCCAGCCATTCTGCCTCAACGTCGTCCAGGCGTGCCCTGGCTTCGGCCTGTTTTGCCAACAGGTCAGAGAGCCTGACTTTACCATCGGCTTCGTAGAGTGCCGGATCGGCCAATTTACTTTCCAGCTCTCCGAGGGTCGCCTGAAGCTGCTCCATTTCCTGCTCCAGGGAAGATTGCTTCTTGCGGAAAGGACTGAGCTTCTTGCGCAGTTCTGCTTCCGCCCGCTTCCTCGCCTTACGATCATCCGCGGTCTCGCGGGCCGGAGAGGATACAGCGGCACTGTCAGAACTTCCGGAGCTCTCTGCCTCGCGACGAGGCGCCTCGGTTTCATCCTTGCGTCGATCCGCCAGCCAGCGCTCGTAATCTTCCAGATCGCCCCGGTATTCCTCAACTCGTCCGTCATTGACCAGCCAGAAATCGTCCACCGTGTTGCGCAGCAAATGCCGGTCGTGCGACACCACCACAATGGCGCCATCGAAGTTTTGCAGAGCCATGGTCAGGGCCTGACGCATTTCCAGATCCAGGTGGTTGGTGGGTTCATCCAGCAACAACAGGTTCGGTTTCTGCCACGCGATCACCGCCAGCGCCACTCTCGCCTTCTCGCCGCCGGAAAAGGACCGTATCGGGCTCAGGGCTTCGTCGCCATGAAAGTTAAAGCCTCCGAGAAAGTTCCGAATGCTCTGCTCCGAGGCCCGCGGGGCCAGACGCTGCAAATGAAGGAAGGGACTGGCGTCCAGATCCAGCGACTCCAACTGGTGCTGGGCAAAATAACCAATGGCCAGGTGCTCGCCGCAGGTCCGCTCACCCTCCAGCAGAGTGCCCTCTCCCCTGAGTGCGTCCATCAGCGTAGACTTGCCAGCGCCGTTCGGCCCCAGCAGACCAATCCGGCTACCCGGCAACAGTGTGAGGTTGATATCGGAGAGTATGGTCTTGTCTCCATGGCCCGCCCGCCCATGCCGGATGGACAACAGGGGATTGGAGACCTTCTCCGATACCGGAAATTCGAAGCTGAACGGTGAATCGATATGGGCCGGAGCAATTCGCTCCATACGCTCCAATGCCTTGACCCGGCTCTGAGCTTGCTTGGCCTTGGTCGCCTTGGCCTTGAAACGGTCGATAAAGCGCTGGATTTCGGCAATTCTCGCCTGCTGACGCTCATACCCTGCCTGCTGCTGAGCCAGGCGCTCGCTCCGCTGACCCTCGAACGCCGAGTAGTTACCGGTGTAAAGCTCCAGCTTGCGACGATCAAAATGCACTACGTGGGTCGCCACCCGATCCATAAAATCCCGGTCGTGCGAGATGAACAGCAGGGTGCCTGGATAACGCCTGAGCCAGTTCTCAAGCCAGAGGCAGGCATCAAGGTCCAGGTGGTTGGTGGGCTCATCCAGCAACAGAAGATCGGAAGGGCGCATCAGGGCCTGGGCCAGGTTGAGACGGATACGCCAGCCCCCGGAGAAAGAGGACACTGATCTGTCGGCGTCTTCATCGGTAAAACCCAGCCCCCGGAGCAACCCCTCGGCGCGACGTGGCGCCGACCAGGCCTCATGGACATCGAGCTCGCCATGAACCCGTGCCACCGCGATATCATCCCCACGCGCCTCGGCCTCGTCGAGTTCACGCTCAAGTCGACGCAGATCCAGGTCGCCGTCCAGGACAAAATCCCGGGCGCTGCGCTCCGAGGCCTCGACTTCCTGGGCCATATGCGCCAGGCGACAGCCCCCGGGCAGGGAAACCTCACCATTCTCGGGCGAGAGCTGCCCCAGAAGCAATTGGAACAGACTGGATTTCCCTGCGCCGTTAGCGCCGACAATCGCAACACGCTGGCCTGGCTGAACCGTCAGATTGACGGCTTCTAGCAACCAGACACCACCCCGTTGTAAACTGAGATCAGTTATCGTTAACATAAATTAATTCTATCAACGCTTAGGTTTCAGGAAAGCCCCATGGAGCTGCCGGACCCGCTGGAGATGGACAATCCCCTCTGGCACTTTGCCAAGGACTTCTGGCGATCAACCGACGTCCAGGACGCCTGCCTGAGCCTCCAGGAACAAGGTTGGAGCGTTACCCGAATTCTCTGTGCCGGCTGGCTGGCCCTCAATGGCAGGTCGTACACCGGTCATGAGGGCGCTACGGTACCAGAGTGGCGGGAACGTGTAACCGGTGCCCTGCGGCATGCACGCATGTCCATACCCAAAAATCACAGCGATTGCGGCACTCTGAGGGCCAATATTGCATCGCTTGAACTCTCGGCCGAACAGGTCGAATTGGCTCTGGCCTGGCAAACAGTAGTGAATCGCAACCCGGATCATGAGATCATGCAAGGCTTCGACGTATTAGTCGACCAGAACCTCAAAGCCGCCGCTCCTGCTCAAGGCAATATCCCGGGAGCGATGCCGCTACTGAATACACTGGCCAGCGCATTGGCCCAATTCCCCAGGGGAGACTCCCGGCCATGATGACCAAATGGCTTGTACGGCTCTCATTTCCAGCACTCGGGCTGCTGTTGCTGCTGATTTTTTTCGGCCTCAAAGAGCCGGAGCTTGCCTCTGAGCCGGTGGCCGAAGACAGCGACCACGAAATCCCGGCCTTTGAGGGGCTTGTCCCGTCACCCGTTCCCACCGACGGACCGGACATCGTTTTCAAATGGCAGGACACCGAAGGCAACTGGCACTACGCAGACCAGCCTCCTGCCCAGGGCCCATGGAATACACTGGCCATTGAACGACCAGAACAGAACCTGTCGCCCAACGTTAGCCGGGATCCGGACACGGACTGGCAATCGCCCTATCACGCACCTTTCTCCCTCGGTCCTACTGCCGGCAGCAACGGGAGTTAATAGAACCCGTCTGTTTTCTTAACACATGTTCAGTGGCATCTGCCGCGGGAACCCGTTACCTTCTGTGTTCTGACAAACACAATTCAGGGGTTATTCCCTGCTGACACCAAGAAGGATGAAGCAATGAAGAAGACGCTGCTTGTGCTGACGATGGCTGGCATCTTTGCTGGCTGTTCCACTCCACCGGAAGCCCCAAAAGATCCCGAACTGAACTCCACTGACCAGAAAGTCAGCTACGGCATGGGACTGGTGCTGGGTGAGCGCATGAGCAATGACCTGCCAGACCTTCAGATGGACCAGTTCCTTCAGGGCATCCAGCACGGTCACGCCGGCGATGAAGAAGCCAAGCGTATGAGCCGGGAGGAAATCCAGCAGGCGCTGATGACCTACCAGCAGCAGCTGCAGGAAGAACAGACCAAGCAGATGGAAGACCTGGCTCAGAAGAACAAGGACGCCGGTGAGGCTTTCCTGGCTGAGAACGGTGCTCGCGAAGGCGTAGAAACCACCGAGTCCGGCCTGCAGTATGAAGTTCTCGAAGCCGGCAACGGCGAGAAGCCCGAGGCCACCGATAAGGTAGAAGTTCACTACACTGGCGAACTGCTCTCTGGAGAGGTGTTTGACAGCTCCCGCGAGCGCGGCGAACCGGTAACGTTCGGACTCAACCAGGTCATCCCCGGCTGGACCGAAGGCCTGCAGCTGATGAGCGAAGGTGCCCGCTACAAGCTGTACATCCCGTCTGATCTCGCATACGGCCCGGGCGGTAACCGTGCCATTGGCCCGAACGAAACCCTGGTATTCGATGTCGAGTTGTTGAGCATCAATCCGGGCGCGAACGCTGATGAGGAAGGCTCGGAAACCGAGTAAGACCTGGCCACAAAAAAAAGCCTCAGCACCGGTAACCGGGCTGAGGCTTTTTTAATCGCGCGGAGGCGTCAGATCAGGCTGACTCTACCTGGGCAGCGTGAACATTGTGGAGGTGTTCGATCAGGAAATCCTCCATCTCGAAACGGCTTTCCAGAGTTTCGCCCAGCTTCGATAACTCACCGAACAGGGCCTTGATGTCCTGCTCTGTCATCTCCCGTCCATCCAGACGATCATTGAAATTGAGAGCGACCTCGGTGGTCTCTTCGATGCGCGGATACACTTTGGCGGCCAGCTCCAGCCCGCCGTCGTTAAATTCCCGGGCTTCCTGAACCAGCTGCTCGTAGATTTCAAAATGGCCGGTGGAAACATAATCCACCAGAACCTCGCACAGGCGCACAATCTTCGCTTTCAGGGCTTCGGTCTGGGAGAAATCACTCTCGCCGGACAACTCACAATAGTGCACGAGAAGCTCCTGACGCTCCTTCAGCCAGCGATCAATGAGTTCGTTGACTCCACCCCAACGCTCCCTGGCATTTCGGCAATTTTCCAACATGACGCCTTATCTCCGCTTGATCATCCACGACGATCGTTCTGATTGTAATTTATTCCGGATGGCAACCAAGTTACCCCATGCTCACCACCGGTCGCAACCGTTTCAGTTGTCGATCCAGTCCCGGGAGCCGGGGCGACGGAACAACAACACCAACCCGGTAATCACCAGCAAACTGAAAAATACTGCCGTCCAGCCAGGGATGCTCAGCCCCAGGAAGCGCCAGACCACTTCGGCACAATCACCGGTGCCCTTGAGCGCCGTGGACAACACTTCGAAGAACGGCAGCACCTCCAGCATGTATTCAACACTCGGGCCACAAGCCGGCACCTGATCAGCCGGTAGACTCTGGAGCCAGAGCTGTCGGCCCGCGATGCCCAGGCCGGTGCCTGCGGACACCGCCAGTAGCAAACCATAGATACGGATACCAAAGCCGGTTGGGCCTTGCAGAAAGGCCAACAAACTCACCAGACCGGCGCCCATAAATCCAAAACGCTGTAACCAGCACAGCGGACAGGGCTCCAGCCCCATAACGTGTTCCATGTAAAAGGCCACACCCAGTAAGCCTGCGCACAGAACGAATACGAGACCGAACACCCACCTGCTAGTCACAAAAACACCTCGGAACTGTCAATCCTAACCACGAAATGAAACTGCATCCTTGTCCCGGGCCTGCTATTCTCGATGCATTCCGGTGACGCAACCAATGATTGGTCACTAAACCCTAAACCAGGATCAACTTCAAGCCTATGAGACTTCGACTAAAATCCAGTCTGACGCTGATGATATTACTGACTGGCCTGTGTGCACTGCCGACAACTTCCGCGGCTTCGGAGAATGAGGAGGAGCCAGTCTCCGAGGAGGCTGCAGTCACCGACTATATCGCCATGGAACCGGCGTTTGTTACCCATGTCGGGGCGGCCAGCAGCAAGGTCACGTATCTGAAGGCCTCGGTGAGCCTGAGGACGTCCACCCCCGGGGCCCGCCCTGCGGTGGAAGCTCATATGCCCCGGCTACGTCACGAACTGGTTATGCTCTTTGGAGAACAGACCAGCACTGACAGCCTGACCACCATGGAGGGGCAACAGGCGCTCAGAGAGGAGGCAAAGAAGAGAATCAACAAGGTGCTGGAAGATCAGCACACCGGCGAGAGCATCACCGGCGTACTGTTCACGGAATTCGTAGTGCAGAAATAACGTCGGTCGGTTCAGGCAATCCTGGAGAACAGGTCATCACTATCGGTGCGGTCGCTTTGCGCGGCCGCGGCTCCGGCGTCATCCCAGCCCGCTTCCCAGGCGGCAATAACCACATCCCCCCGGTATGGGCACCGGGCCTTGTCCATACCCATGGATGCCGCCATATACCCCTGGCGGTACGCCTTGTTAAGCGCTTCAACATCCCAGCCAAGCTTCATATCCCGAGCCATCACAGCACCTCCGTGTTCACCCTGTTACAAACGCTAACAGTCGGATCAGCCCCTGACAATTTGTTGTTCGGCGTTTTGTGAGTCAGGTCCGAAAGGGAGGAGCATCGCCCCTCAGGACTGCAGGTATTGCTCGAGAAAATCTCCGAAAGGCAGGGTATCAGCGGCTTCCAGTTGTTTCTGTTCCGTCAGGGACGTTGTCGTCATAGCGTCGAACTCTGCCTGAACGTCCGGGCTCAGCCCCTCTTCACGCAAGGCTTGCTGATGGCGACGTGACATTTCCATCACCCACTCCCGGTGTCCGAGGCCAGACGCTTCCATGGCACGAATCACCTGAGCAGAAGGCACGTTCCAGACACCGGAGTCGGGCATTTTGTCGCGCTGGGCTTTCAGAGCCGTGCGGTACGCTTCCCCTCCGCTCCAGCTATCCAGCAGTTCCGCGAGAGGTTCGAGACGGTCCAGCAACTCGGTTGCCGCCTGCTCCATGGCCACACGCTCGCCCCCCCGGCACAGCGGCAACGACGGATTACGGCCGTGAGAAACCACATCTTTGTAGTTGTCATCCAGCCGTTCACACTCCGCATCCCCGATTCGGGGGCTATCGGACAGCAGACAATCCAGCAGGAACAGATCGAGGAAGTCGATCTGGGCTTCATTCACACCCACCGGCGAGAACGGATCCAGATCGAGACAGCGAACTTCGATGTATTCGACACCGCGGGCGTCGAGCGCCTGGATGGGTTTTTCTTCCCGCTCGGTGGTGCGCTTGGGCCGAACCGCACTGTAATACTCATTCTCGATCTGCAGGACGCTGGTGTTGATCTGGATGAAGTCATCCCCCTTGCGGGTACCAATCGCTTCGTATGCCGGCCATGGGGTATGGATCGCCCGATGCAGGGTCTGGGTGTAGGTGCTGAGCTCGTTGAAGCAGATGTTCAACGAGGCCTGGGCATTGTTGTGATAGCCCAGATCCCCCATGCGCAGAGAAGTCGCATCGCGGCCATACCAGGTTCGCCCGTTAAAACGGTCGAGGTCATGACGGACATTGGCCACAAAGCTGGCATCCAGGGCCGGCGACGCTCCGAAGAGCAGCATCAGCAACCAGCTGCGGCGCCGGAAATTTCGGATCAGCCAGAAATACTGATCTGACTTGAAGTCCTTGAGGCTCTGGCTGTTGCCCTGCAGTTGCTGCCACTTCTGCCAGAACGAGTCCGGCAAGGACAGGTTATAGTGAGCCCCGGCGATGCTCTGCATCATCCGCCCATAGCGCACGGCAAGCCCCTGACGATAAACATGCTTCAAGCGGCCGATGTTCGAGGTTCCGTATTCCGCAATCGGAATGCTGGGGTCGCCATCCAGCTCACAGGGCATGCTCGCCGCCCAGAAGACTTCATCGCCCAACTTCTGCTGCACATAACGATGGGTATTCCGCAGCGATTCCAGCATGCCTCGGGTGCTGTTGAATACCGGCGTGATCAACTCCAGAAGGGCTTCCGAGTAGTCGGTGGTGATGCGGGGGTGGGTCAAGGCAGAGCCCAGGGATTCGGGATGGGGCGTCTGGGCGATAAAGCCGTTACGATCAACCCTCAGACCTTCCTTCTCAACGCCTTTCAGGAAGCCGTCCCAGTCACTGGCGGCAAACTGGCGAAACAGAGAGTGGCGGGATTCAGCCATGTTGGACTCCTGCTGCGACCGCCCCGGGCCTTGCCGGGCCGGCCGTTGGATACATTGTTATCCGCTTAACGACCGCTCTTCCGGGCCGATGCAAATGCCTGGGCCAGAGCGCCCGCCATGGCGCCCTGTTGCGGCTTTTCACCGCCATTTGACTGACGGGAGGGGCGACCACTGTTGCGCTGCTCGTTCCGACCTCGGCCGGCACTGACAGATTTGCCGTCGCTCTTTTCACCCGGCTGATCATCCATGCGCATGGTCAATGCGATGCGTTTACGCGCGATATCCACGTCCAGCACCTTCACCTTGACGATATCTCCAGCCTTGACCACATCACGGGGGTCTTTCACGAAGGTGTTGGACAGCGCGGAGATGTGCACCAACCCATCCTGATGAACCCCGATATCCACAAACGCACCAAAGTTGGTAACGTTGGTCACCGAACCTTCCAGCACCATGCCCGGTTTCAGATCATTCAGGGTTTCCACCCCTTCCTCAAAGCTCGCAAAGCGGAACTCCGGTCGGGGGTCGCGCCCCGGCTTTTCCAGTTCCGAGATGATGTCCTTGATGGTTGGCAGACCAAACTGATCGGTTACGTAATCCTGCGGGTTCAGGCTCCGCAGGAACGCAGAGTCCCCGATGATGTTCTCCACTTTGCGCTGATTACGGCTGGCGATGGCTTCCACCACACCATAGGCTTCCGGGTGGACGGACGATCGATCCAGCGGGTTTTCACCACCGGCAATCCGAAGGAAGCCCGCAGCCTGCTCAAATGTACGGTCACCGAGACGGGCAACTTTCAGCAACTGCTTCCGGTCAAGGAACTTGCCGTTCTGGCTGCGGAAATCAACGATGTTCTGGGCGATGCTCTGATTCAGCCCAGACACCCGGGCCAGCAACGGCACCGAGGCGGTGTTCAGGTCCACCCCAACACCGTTTACACAGTCTTCCACCACCGCATCCAGACTCCGTGACAGCTGAACCTGAGAGACGTCGTGCTGGTACTGACCAACACCAATGGATTTGGGTTCGATCTTCACCAGTTCCGCCAGCGGATCCTGCAAACGACGGGCGATAGAAACAGCGCCACGAATGGTCACGTCCAGGTCCGGGAGCTCCCGGGAAGCAAATTCGGATGCCGAATAGATAGAGGCGCCGGACTCACTGACCACAATGCGCGCCAGCTTCAATTCGGGGTAACGCTTGCACAGATCCGCCACCAGCTTTTCGGTTTCCCTGGAAGCGGTACCGTTACCGATGGCGATCAGCTCAATGCTGTACTCACGACACCACTTCGCCAGCTGTTCAATGGACTGATCCCACTGATTCTTGGGCGCATGGGGGAAAATAGCACCATGCCCCACGACCTGGCTGGTGCCATCGATCACGGCAACCTTGACGCCGGTGCGTAGCCCCGGATCCAGCCCGAGTGTCGGGCGGGGGCCGGCAGGTGCCAGCAGAAGCAGATCCTTGAGGTTGGCAGCAAAGACGTTGATGGCCTCGGTCTCAGCGGATTCGCGCACCTGAGCCATCAGGTCGGTTTCGATCTGGGTAGACAGCTTCACACGCCACGTCCAACGCACCACCTCCGAGAGCCACTTATCAGCCGGGCGGCCGTTGTCACGGATGTTCCAGTGGGCGGCGATACGCTGCTCAGCAGGATGAGGTTGGCGCCGGTCGTCTTCCTCATCCCCAACTACAATGGCATAGGCCAGGATGCCTTCATTACGGCCTCGGAGTATCGCCAGGGCACGGTGGGAAGGTACTTTCCTCAGCGGTTCGATATGCTCGAAATAATCCCGGAACTTGGCACCCTCGTTTTCCTTACCCTCAATGACCGACACCTTCAACTGACCTTCCTGCCAGATGAAATCACGCAGATTCCCCAGCAGCTCCGCATCTTCGGCAAAACGCTCCATCAAAATATATCGAGCGCCGTCGAGTGCCGCCTTGGTGTCCTCGATGCCGGCCTCCTTGTTGAAATAACCGGCAGCCGTGGATTCCGGATCCAGCGTCGGATCGTCGTAGAGTGCGTCGGCCAGCGGCTCCAGGCCCGCTTCCCGCGCGATCTGGGCCTTGGTCCGGCGCTTCGGTTTGTACGGAAGGTAGAGGTCTTCCAGCCGGTTTTTGGTGTCTGCATCGTTGATGCTGGCGCGCAACTCGTCGGTCAGCTTACCCTGCTCATCAATGCTCTTGAGAATGGCTGAGCGACGATCCTCCAGCTCACGCAGATACCGCAGACGCTCTTCAAGTGTCCTCAGCTGGCTGTCGTCCAGAGAGCCGGTAACTTCCTTCCGGTACCGGGCGATGAAAGGAACGGTCGAGCCCTCATCCAGCAACTCGACGGTGGCGTTAACCTGCTGCTCATTTACGCCGAGCTCGTCAGCAATGCGCCTGGAAATACTGTTCATGGAACCTCTGTGGATAGCGTCAGGATCAGATCAAGGAGGAAAAGGTACAGCGGCTCAACGCTCCAGGCAAGCGGCCTGGTCACGATTGGTCAGGAACTGAACAAGGTCTTTCCACGGCATGGGGCGGGCGTAGTAGTAACCCTGGATTTCATCGCAGTGCTGCTGACGCAGGAACTCAAGCTGACCTTCGTTTTCGACTCCCTCGGCCACCACGCTGATCTGAAGACTGTGAGCCAGGCTGATCGTAGCCCGGATAATGTGTTCCGCATCGGCTGAATGGCCCAGATCCTGAACGAACGACTTGTCAATTTTCAGGAGAGATATCGGAAGATGCTGAAGATTGGTCAGGGAGGAAAAGCCTGTGCCGAAATCGTCCAGAGCGAAGCTGATACCCAACTGATTCAGTTCGCGCAGACAACGCTGGGCATACTCCGGATCATGCATCATTGCACTCTCCGTGAGCTCCAGCTCAAGCAGGCTGGTATCCACATTGGCGTTAAAGATAATGCGGAAAATGGTTTCGGTCATCTTGCGGTCATGGAACTGACGGAACGACAGGTTTACCGCAAACACAAGTCCCGGGAAGCCAAGCTCGGCAGACTCTCGCAGAC
The DNA here is from genome assembly GCF_000708045.1 of Marinobacter nitratireducens. Classification (GTDB taxonomy): domain Bacteria; phylum Pseudomonadota; class Gammaproteobacteria; order Pseudomonadales; family Oleiphilaceae; genus Marinobacter; species Marinobacter nitratireducens. The sequence continues at coordinate 427,960 of NZ_ANIE01000009.1, read as the reverse complement.
GCTGACAGGCCTGTTCAATCACCCAATACCCAATCGGGACAATCAGACCGCTCCGTTCCGCGACCGGGATAAATTCGTCCGGTCCCACCAGCCCGCGTTCCGGATGGTTCCAGCGCAACAGGCACTCCACCCCGCGGACTTCCTCGGTGGCAAGGTCGATTCGGGGCTGATAGTAAAGCTCCAGCTCTTTACCCCGCAGGGCACTGCGCAAATCGGCCTCCAGCCGCAACTGGTAACCGGCCGAGATATGGAGCTGACGATCATAGAAACGATAGCTGGTACCAGGATCACGCTTGGCCTCGAACATCGCCCGGTTGGCACGGCGAAGCAGGTTCTCGGCGCTGTCCCCAGCTTCAGGATAAGTCGCCACACCCAGACTGGCGCTGACGCCAATCGCCTGTCCATCAATAGTGATCGGATCATTCAGGGCCGTAACCACCTTACGGATGATCTGGGTGATATCCAGCGAGTCCTCGACTTTTTCGACAATTATCGCCAGTTCATCCCCGCCGATTCGCATCAGGGAATCCACCCGACGCAAACTGTTACGGAGCCGGTCCGCAAGCTTGATCATCAGCTCATCGCTTTTCTGATAACCAAAGGATTCGTTGATGCTGCGAAAATCATCAATGTTCAGATGCAGAAGCGCCAACCGCTGCCCGCCCCGCTCCGCCCGCAGCAGGGCCTGCTGCAAGCGATCAAAAAACAGGTCCCGGTTAATGAATCCGGTTGCAACATCCCTTCCCAGCTGTCCCTGGCTGGATTCGGACAAGCGCCCGCGATACCAGAGCGCCTTTACGGCGCGACAAAACGACCAATGTTCCAGCCCCGCACGCGACAGATAATCCGATGCGCCTGTTGCCAGCAATTCCGGCGCCCGTTCATCGGCTGCCTCTGCGCTCAGCGCAAGCACTGGCTTTTCATTACTGGCCACCGCCAGGTATTGGAGGAAAGCGGACTCTGACCCGCCATGGAAGACACAATCCCAGATGATGACATCGAAGCTGGCGTTGCGGATAAGATCATCACAATCAATGAGATCCGGGCACCAGGTTGCGTCCGGGAAAAACTCCGGGTCTCCGGCAAGAAGTGAATTCAGCCAGAGAAAATCCGAATAATCCGGAACCAGAACCAGAAGGCGAAGCTGATCTGGCCCCGACGTTTCCAGAGGCAATGTCATCAAACAGAGTCCATTTGTGTGTAAATCACCGAATCCATTGTATGTAGGATAGCTGATACAACGACAAGGTACAGAATCCCAGGGTCGTGTAGAATACACCAAACGTCCGATATTCCCACTTGTTGCAATCCTGGCCTGGAATCCGTGAACAAACTCAATCCCAGACAACGCGAGGCAGTTCGCTACGCCGAAGGCCCTCTCCTTGTGCTTGCCGGAGCCGGCAGCGGCAAAACCAGCGTCATCACCCGCAAGATTGCGTATCTGATTGAGCAACTGGGCATTCCGGGAAGGCACATTGCCGCCGTCACTTTTACCAACAAGGCCGCCCGGGAAATGAAAGAGCGGGTTGGGCGAATTGTGGATCGCAGCCAGACCCGGGGACTGATCGTGTCCACGTTCCATAATCTTGGCCTGAACATGATCCGCGAGGAACATGCTCACCTGGGGTACCACCCGGGTTTTTCTATCTTCGACGCCGAGGACGCCAAGGCCCTTTTGCAGGACCTGATGATGCAAGGCGGCAGCCTGGAAGCCGGGGATGAAGTCGGCGATGTCCAGATGACCATCTCGTCCTGGAAGAACGCCCTGCGCAGCCCCCCGGAGGCATTAAGCAAGGCCGCGGACGAACGGGAGCAACGGATTGCCATTATCTACGGCAAATACAACGAGTACCTCAAAGCCTACAATGCGGTCGACTTTGACGACCTCATCCTGCTGCCGGTGCAGCTGTTCCGAAACCACCCCGACGTGCTGGCGAAATGGCGGCGGAAAATCCGTTACATGCTGGTGGACGAGTATCAGGATACTAACGTCTGCCAGTATGAACTGGTCAAACTTCTGGTTGCCGAAAGGGCCGCGTTCACCGTCGTCGGTGACGATGACCAGTCCATCTATGCCTGGCGTGGCGCCCGTCCGGAGAACCTTGCCCAGCTCAAGGAAGATTTCCCAAGCCTTAAGATCGTCAAGCTTGAGCAGAACTACCGCTCGACTGCACGCATACTGCGCAGTGCAAACACGGTTATTGCCAACAATCCCCACGTCTTCGAAAAGGCGCTCTGGAGTGATCACGCCATTGGCGAGGAACTGCGAATCATCCGGTGCCGAAGCGAGGACGCCGAAACCGAGCGCGTGGCCACCGAAATCATCGACCAGAAACTCAAGCAGGGACTGGAGTTCCGGGACTTTGCCGTGCTTTATCGAGGCAATCACCAGGCTCGGCTGCTGGAAATGAAACTGCAGGCCTACCAGATCCCTTACCGGATCTCTGGCGGCCAGTCGTTCTTCTCGAAAAACGAGATCAAGGACGCGATGTCCTATCTCCGTCTGCTGATCAACCCGGATGATGACGCGGCATTCCTTCGTGTGGTCAATGTTCCCCGCCGGGAGATTGGCCCCCGAACTTTGGAGCAACTCAGCCACTATGCCCGCGCCCGGAATGTCAGTCTGTTCAAGGCATTGGGCGACATGGGCGCAGAAAGTCACATCACCGAGAAGGGCCTGGACCGCCTTCGGCGCTTTGCCCACTGGGTGGACAAGACCTGCGAGCGACTGCACTCCGAAGACCCGATCCCGGTGATCAAACAGCTGTTCACCGACATTGAATACGAAGAGTGGCTGCACCAGCACTCCGGTACCCCGAAACAGGCCGAACGGCGGATGGAGAACATCTGGTACCTGGTGGAATCCATTCAACGTATGCTGGATGACGGCAAGGGCACAGCGGACGAGATCGGCATCGAGGACGCCATCACCAAGCTGATCCTGCGTGACATGATGGAACAAAGAGAGGAAGAGGATGACAGCGACAAGGTGCAACTGCTAACGCTTCATGCCTCCAAGGGGCTGGAATTCCCCCACGTATTTATCATGGGGCTGGAGGAAGAAATCCTGCCCCACCGGAGCAGTATCGAAGAGGGTAACATCGAGGAGGAACGCCGACTCATGTACGTCGGTATCACCCGTGCCCGCCAAACGTTGACGCTGACCTACGCGGCATCAAGAAAACAGTACGGTGAGAAAATAGAGACCATTCCCAGCCGCTTTCTGGATGAGTTGCCCGACGATGACCTCAAGTGGGAGGGGCTTGGCGACCTGGACGCCGAGGCCAACCAGAAAAAAGGCAAAGCGACGCTGAGTGCCCTGCTCGGCGACCTTGGTCTATGAACATACTGTAATATGTAACTGCATCTATTTCCGCTCTCGATCCGTTGTACCACGTGAGGCAATCCCTCTCGATACAACAACAACATCCAGGAGAGCGAAATGATCAACCTTTCTGACAGCAGCTCCAACATCTTACTGACAGGGACACCGGCCAGGCTTGCACTGGCCATCGGATCGGCACTGATGCTCAGTGCCTGCGGCGGAGGCGGAGGCGAATCCGGCCAGGAGCAAACTGGCACTCCCTCGACCAACAGCAATCAGGTAGTTGCAGGCGATCAGGCGGAGGCGCCTCCTGAGCCGGTTTTCAAGTCGAGCTATACCCCTGAAGGTGCTTTTAGCGAGGCCTTTGCCGAACCCACCATCTCTGTCGAGGGCGAGACGGTCACCACGGATGAGAGATGCCTGACGCGGGAAGACGGCACATTGGAGTGCAAGCCTGCTGCCGGCACACTCGCCCTCCTTGCCGATGGCCGCTTTCTGTATCTGAACGCCCTGGAAGGCACCGAAAATGTAGAGCTTTCCATCGTCGCCGAGTTTGGCGAAGTGTCGGTCAATGACCAGACGCGCGTGCTCAGCCTCACAGAGAACGACACTCCGAACTGGCTTAAACCGACTCCACTGCGGGCTGGGGCCAATCCAGACGGGAACGATAGCCAAACCCTGCTGAACGGAACCCCGCTCGACGGCATGATTGATACGGCGGACAACACCAGCAAAAACGACGGCGCGCTGTTCTGCTCCGACGTGGTCGGCCTGGCCGATGGCAGCGTGATGGCCGTGGGCGGGACCGATTACTACTCCGAGCCCGGCGTTGATGGCCTACCTCTCGGCGTTGCCGAGCTTGAAGGGATCAAGAACTCACGGGTGTTCGATGCCAGAACCAACACCTGGTTCCAGACCGGCGACATGAACTTCGGGCGCTGGTACCCCTCCATGGTCACCCTGGGATCCGGCTCCGTGTTTGTCGCCAGTGGCGTCACCAAACTGCTTAAACCGGTCTATCCCGAAGAGCCCATCAACAGTGGCCGCAACGTAGTTCAGACAGAAACCTTCAATCCCTGCAACGGCACCTGGACCCAGAACCCGACGACGGCGGATCGATCCTTACCTCTGTATCCGAGACTGCACCTGTTGCCGAATGGTCATGTGTTCTACAACGCCGGCGGCCAGGCTTTCAATCCATTTGGCCAAGGCTACGACCAAGCTCTGTGGAACATTACCGCCAGCTTCAACCCTGAAACCCAGCGCTGGACCGACATTGGCTATGCCGGGCTTCCGTTGCGCCTTGATGAAATTGGTCTGAGCCAACTGAGCAGCACCCTGAACCTGACCAACCTCTCTCCGGAACAAGGTGAACTCTTCCTGGGAGACCTTCTCACCTCCCCTACGGACCTGCTCAGCGCTTTCAGCGAGCCGGAGCTGACCGAGGAATCGGTGAAAATGGCCATCGCCGGTGGTATGCGCGGCTCAACATCGTCCACCATGCTGCCACTCAAACCCGATGAGAACGGTCAATATACTGACGTCGAACTGCTCACGGCCGGCGGCGTACCAAGCTACGCCCTGCTGACCAACCCGGGCGGCTACTTCCCGGTGGCCCAGAGCCGGATTGACCACATCAGTACCGACGGCGACCAGATTGGCTATGAATCCCGCCTCACCAATCCGCTGAACCAACCTCGCTGGTATGGCACAAACGTCGTGATGCCCGACGGCAGCGTGATGGTGTTCAGTGGTGGCACCCGGGACGGCGTCGTGGCACCGGGACTGGAAGGCCCGATTCTTACCGCAGAGCGGTTTGATCCCGAAACAGAAACGTGGACTGAGATGGCGACCGCCAACCGAGCCCGGACCTATCACAACACCGCTGTCCTGATGGACGATGGACGGGTTCTGATCGGCGGCCACTCGCCAATCAACACAGCCTACCTCACTAATATCAACCTGGAGGATTTCGGCCTGGCGCCCTATGACGGACGCGATCCGAGCTTCGAGATCTATACGCCACCATACGCCATGCGCAACGATCGTCCGGAGATTCTGAATGCGCCGGAAAGCCTTTCCATCGGCGACCGTTTCCAGATCAATGTGGATCAGGCAGAGGACATCACCAAGGTCCTGCTCATTCGACGCACCGTGATGACACACCTGATTGATGGCGACCAACGGGCCATTGAGCTTCCGATCCAGCGCCGTAGCGGACGTAATCTGGAGCTGGTCATGCCTGACACCCACAACGTGGTACCGGCCGGCCAGTACATGCTGTTTGTGAGCAAACAGACAGAAGAAGGGCTCGTGCCGTCCGTTTCTGCATCAATCAGCGTGATCAACGAGTCACTCAGCTGCACGGTTGATGACACTCAGATGGTGGACTCCGGCACGTCAGACGACGGCTCGCTTGATCTTGGCCTACTGTAAGGGAGGATCATGACAATGAAAAAATCCGCTGTCCGCACAAGCAAAGCCTGGCTTCTGGGGCTCTGCCTGGTAGCGGCATCGCCCCTGGCTATCGGCCATGGGGCGCCGGACATTTCAGGTCAGCCGGAAGGCCTGATTAAGATCCGCATCACGTCAGTGCCGGATCGGGACGCTATCAATGCGCTGATCCTTGATGCGCCCAGACCAGGCATTCTGCTCAGCTATCAGGGCGAAGACCCGATAACGGTGCTGGGTAGCAATAACGAGCCCATGCTTCGTTTTTCCCGGACGAGCGTTGAAGCCAATTCAGCAAGCCCAACCTGGCAGGCTCTGCCCAACGTCAAGGCAACGAACTCAGTGCGAGCTAACCTTGATGGCGTCGCGGATGAGCACTGGGTAACCCTGTCGAATTCCGGTAGTTTCGGCTGGCTAGACCCGAGGCTGGCCGTGGCGGCTGAGCACAGGGAACATGATTCGGGCTCTGGATGGTCGATCCCGATCCGCACCTTGAATGACGGGGTTAAACAGCTACGGGGGCGAGCAATATTCGAGAAAGTCGAATTGGCAGCCCGTCATCGATCACAATAAACGACCACAAAAAAGCCCCCGCATCAGCGGGGGCTTTTAGAAGGCATCAGCAGTGTTTACTGACTTTCTGAAACCATATATTCAACAGCTGCCTTGATTTCTTCGTCCGGGCAGTCGGCACAGCCACCTTTCGCCGGCATGGCATTGAAACCATTCAGAGCGTGGCTGAACAGCGTTTCCAGCCCCTTATCAATACGTGGCGCCCATGCGGAGGCATCACCTTTCATCGGGGCGCCAGCAGCACCTGTCGTATGACAAGCCATACAAACAGCATCGTATACTTCGCTGCCTGAGCGCGGGCCTGCGTTAGCGGCCTGAGTCGGAGCGGCAGCCGCACCGCACTCGTCACCTTCAATACACACGTTACCGACCGGCGCGATACGTGCGCTGATCTCATCTTCAACACTTGCCATCACGGAACCGGTAACCAGTCCGAAACCGAGCAAAACAGCCGCCAGGACTCTCTTCATCTTCACAATGCACCTCGCATCAGAGCGTTATAATCTTTTGGTTGCCGCATTATAGCGACTGAGCCCCGTCAAAAAAACCAAAGCGGGGAATCATAAATTGATTTCAACCATTTTAATTGCGATTTCGTAAGTCTGCAGCGCGACTGCGACAATGCAGGTACCATAGCGCAGACACTATTTACGCTTCCGGGAACTTCACATGCCGAACTCAGACAGTCCATCGCCACACCCCCTGCGCAAGATTTTTCTGACGGTGGAATTCTCATGCCTCGCTCTGCTCTTGGGCTCAATGGGATGGTTTTCCCGACAATCTGCGGGCGGAGAAGAAATCGCGCCGGTCTGGCTACTGGTGCCCGCAATCGCAAGCCTGGGGGTATTTCTCAGTTTTATCGGTTTGATGTATCTACGCTGGGTCGCAACGGCAGAAGGCGCCAACCTGTTCCGCAACAAAGTCATTTTTTCATTTCTGGCCGTCACTCTGATCGGGGTCTGGCTGTACGGCATCGCCAACACCTGGCACAGCCTCAACGTTAACTGAGGAATTCCTTATGCCTGCTCGCTTCATGGCCGGTTATTTGACTCTGGCCTACCTGGCGGTGAACCCAGGGACTGTCGTCGCTCAGGAGAACCAGGGCAACGACGCACCAACCACATTGACTGCGGAAGAGTGCGCCCTGGTGGAAAACGGTGTACAACGCCTCGCTTGTTACGATGCACTGTATGGGCCGGATGAGGCCCAAAATCAGGCAGCGCAGGCCGAGATCGAACGCGTAGAGATGCAGACCAAGGAGACTCTGCCTCCCCGCGAAGAGCAGCTTGAAGAGCTGACCGACAGTGAAGACGGGGACGCCGGTGTCATGGATGGCATCGTGGATCAATATATTGCGGCGGAAAAGGCAATTTTCTCTTTCTCCGGCAGCTTTGTCGGCCATCGCCCGACCTATATCCTGCCCATAAGCTGGGTCAAAGATCCCAACCCGATACCGACGAGTCCCCGACTCGGCAGTACCGGCTACGATTATGACTTGCGGCATGAGGAGGCCAAGTACCAGATCAGTTTCAAGGTGCCGTTGCTGACCGGGCTCCTGGACGACCGTACGACCTTGTGGTTCGGCTACACTCAGCAATCGTTCTGGCAGGTCTACAACCGGGATGACTCGGCCCCGTTCCGGGAGACCAACTATCAGCCTGAGCTGTTCCTGCGCTATCAGACCGACTGGAAGATCGGACCGGGCAAGTTGAGTGCGGTGCATGTCGGTTTCAACCACCAGTCGAACGGCCAGTCAGAACCCCGCTCCCGGAGCTGGAACCGGATTGTCGGGTCCGCCGCGTACAGTTACGACCGCTGGCTGTTTGTTGTCGAACCCTGGTATCGCATCCCTGAGAACAATAATGACGACAACGCGGACATTGAGCGTTATTTGGGCCACGCCAATTACCTGGCTGTCTACAAGCTGAGTGAGGACCGGACGTTTTCATTGCGGCTGATGAATAACCTTCGCTCGGATAACCGGACCACGGTGGAGTTCGGGTACAGTTTCCCGATGGGGGATACCGTTAAGGGGTTCTTTCAGTACTACAACGGGTATGGGGAGAGTCTGATTGACTACAATCACCGGATTGAGAGATTCGGGATCGGGATTATGTTGAACGACTGGCTATAAACGCCTCGCCCGATGACTCAGTGCATGGACAGGCGATGATCGGGTTTTCTGAAAAACGCTCCTTGCGGCACATCCATGTGGCGCTTGGGCTCCGCCATCCATGGCTCCGCACATTTTCAGAATGTGCCCGATCATCCCCTGCCCTTCAGGCAAATGGCGTTAGCCTGCTTCGTTCAGGCGATGCATCTCTGCCAGCAACTCTTCTGTTTTCTCTTCCATCAAGGCTTTATCCGCCCGCGATTCCACGTTCAAACGAACCACCGGTTCAGTGTTCGACATGCGCAGGTTAAAGCGCCACTTGTCGTATTCGATGCTCAGGCCGTCAACGTGGTTGATGGATTTGGCATCGGGGCTGTATTTGGCTTCGATGGCGGCGATGACCTTGGCCGGGTCGTCGATGGTGCGGTTGATTTCGCCGCTGGCCGGGTAAGCTTCGATTCGGGCATCAATGAGGGATGACAGGGTCTGGCCGGACTGGCAGAGGCGTTCGGCAACCAGCAACCAGGGGATCATGCCGCTGTCGCAGTAGGCGAAGTCGCGAAAATAGTGATGAGCACTCATTTCGCCACCGTAGATGGCGTCTTCGTCGCGCATGCGCTGCTTGATGAAGGCATGGCCGGTTTTGCTTTCGATGGCTTCGCCACCTGCAGCTTTCACCAGGTCCAGGGTATTCCAGGTCAGGCGTGGGTCGTGGATGACTTTGCCGCCGCCGGTTTTGCGCAGGAACTGATCTGCCAGCAGGCCGACGATGTAATAGCCCTCGATGAAGCGTCCGTTTTCGTCGAAGAAGAAGCAACGGTCGTAATCACCGTCCCAGGCGATACCCATAGCGGCGCCATGTTCGATCACAGCATCGGCGGTGGCCGCCCGGTTTTCCGGCAGAATGGGGTTGGGCACGCCGTTGGGGAAGTGGCCATCCGGCTGGTGGTGGACCTTGATGAAGTCGAACGGCAGGTGCTGTTCGATCTGGTCGATCACGAGACCCGCGCCACCGTTACCGGCATTGCAGACGATGCTCAAGGGTGTCAGCGAACCCGCGTCGATATAGCCCAGCAGGTGGTCCACGTAGGCGCTCATCACTTCCAGCGGTTCGCGGCCGCCCTGTTTCGGTGCGTCGGTAAATGGCTCAAGAACGCGGTCTCGGATATCGTTCAGGCCGTTGTCGGAGCTGATGGGACGAGACTCCGGGCCGACCATTTTCATGCCGTTGTGGTCTTTGGGGTTGTGGCTCGCGGTGACCATGATGCCACCGTCCATCTTGTAGTGGCTGGTGGCGAAGTAGACCTGTTCCGTACCACACAGGCCGATATCAAACACGTCAGCACCGGCTGCCATCAGGCCGTTGCTCAGGGACTCGGCGATTTCCGGGCTGGAAAGGCGGATGTCGTATCCGACGATGACTTTTTTAGCGCCCGTCACCTCGACATAGGCGCGGCCGATCTTCTCGGCCAATTCAGGGTTGAGTTGATCCGGCACACGACCACGGAGGTCGTAGGCCTTGAAACAGGACAGGTCCATTTCAGTCTCCCGATGATTGGTCCGGCATGGGCCGGATGGTTCAGCGCATGATTAGGGCTCTATTCTACCCATAATGCGAGGCAAATACCGGGCCACTGCAGGAAGACGTTTCGTCAGGAGAATGCCGGGCGACCGCTGGCATCAGTACCGCGGTTGCCCGGACGGGATTACTCGGCAGCGCTGGACTGCAACTGGATGTAGTTCTGAATGCCCATCTGGGAGATGAGCTCAAGCTGGGTTTCCAGCCAGTCGATGTGCTCTTCTTCGCTGTCGAGAATAGACCGGAAAAGCTGGCGACTGGTGTAGTCCTGAATTTCTTCGCAGTAGGCGATGGCTTCTTTCAGGTCGCCGTGGGCGATGTTTTCCAGCTTGAGGTCACACTGGATCATTTCTTCCACGTTCTCGCCAATCAGCAGCTTGTTGAGATCCTGAAGATTTGGCAGTCCCTCGAGAAACAGGATGCGCTCGATCAGTTGATCGGCATGCTTCATCTCATCAATGGACTCTTCGTACTCTTTGGCCGCCAGTTTGGTGATGCCCCAGTCCTTGTACATGCGGGAATGGAGGAAATACTGGTTGATGGCGGTCAGCTCATTTGCCAGAACCTTGTTAAGAAACTGAATGACCTTCTTATCGCCTTTCATCGTTGGAGTCCTTATGTAATTCGCCAATCGTGATACACAAGGATAGACGCTTTAGACGCAATAAAAAATGACGCCTGAAAAACGATCGCAAATGCAAATCAGGTGGGATGGGATAGCGCTCGCTGTCAGGCAGGCTGGGCCAGCATGTTGGCGAGTGACAGGTAATCTTCCGAGCGGCTCTCCCGGAGAATTTCCCGGGCCGTGCATGCGCAACGGCCACACTGCCGTCCGACACCGAGCTCCTTACCCAGCTGACGCATGGAACTGATTCCATTTTCAGCCGCTTCACGGATTTCCCGATCAGTTACACCCTGGCAAAGGCACACGTACATAGCAATGACTCACTATCACCATAAAAGTTAGTGATAAGTATTGTCATTTGCAGCCGCTATTGCAACCCCTTTGTGTTAAATTTTGTGCAAACAGCGGATCTAGAGCTCAGCTTCCCGGGTCAGGTTGCGTGCCCCCGTGCCCGTCACAGCCACGTTGTCCTCAATCCGTATACCACCGCAGCCCCGCAGTTCTTCTAACATGCTCTTGTTCACATGCTTCGCCAGTGCCCCCTCCATCAGTGGCTGCAGCAGTGAGGGGATAAAATAGAGGCCAGGTTCGATGGTCACAACCATGCCCTCTTCCAGCTTCCGCGTCAGGCGCAGGAACGGCGCGTCGGCGGGCGGCGCTGTGGGTTTTCCAGCCACGTCGTGCACTTGAATGCCCAGATAGTGTCCAATGCCGTGGGGGAAAAATGCCCGCGTAACACCTTGCTCCACCATGCTGTCATCACTCAATCCAGACACCATGCCGGTGGCCGACAGGAGTGCCGCAACGCCCTGATGGGCTTTGCGATGGATATCAATGTAATCCACGCCGGGCTTCACCATGTCACAAAGCCGTTGCTGGACTTGATCCAGCCCATGCACCAGGGCGCCAAAACGTCCTTCGCCTTCTCCCGGTGTCGTACGGGTAATATCGGAGCAATACCCGCGAAAACGCACGCCCGCATCAATCAACAGACTGCGAGGACGGGCTGGTGCTTTGGTGTCGTAATACTGATAGTGCAGCGTGCCCGCATGTTCGTTGAGTCCGATAATGCTGTGATAAGGCGCATCGGCTTCGCGTTGCTGTGTCGCCAGCTGATACGCCAGGCTGATACCAAACTCGCTTTCCCCGGCCAGGAAGGCCTCCCTGGCTGCCCTGTGCCCCCGCAGCGCAGCACGGTTGGCGAACGCCAGGCACTCAATCTCATACCCGGTCTTGTGCACCCGGGTTTCTTCAACTGCCCTTAGCAACTCATCGGGGTTGTGATCTCCCGGAGCCCCGCCAAGACAGGCAGGATCCCCGATGACGGCCAGTCGGCCAGTATTTTCAAGGTCGGGCACATCCTTTTCCTGGTGGCTACGAACCTCAATAAACTGCTGCCAGGGTTCCTCAGGCAATGATGGGCTTGCGTGCCAGAAGTCCACCGGCTGATAAAGCCAGAGCACCGGTTTCTCGCCTCTACGAACCCACAACCAGGCATTCTCCTGCCCCGCAAGCCCTGTCCAGTGCAGGAATGGCCCATAACCCTGAAAATGCCACGCTTGGTCGTCCCCATACCGGTAGGGTGCAGCTCCGGATGCGATCAACAGACTATCGTAGCCGTTGTCTGCCAGGGCTCGTTCGTACCGGGTTTGCAACTCGGCCAGGTGGTCGAGTTGGCGGGAAAGGAGGTATTGGTCGGACATATCAGGGTTCCAGTTGATTCCACAGATTCAGAAGGCCCTCGGAGCGAGCGTCCCGAAGGCGGATCAGACGTATATCGAGGGGGACATCCCAGCATTCGTCACCAGCGCGCACCAGTCGACCGAACTGCTCGCTTTTCTCGGTCATCCGGCTCGGCAACCAGCCCATGCCAAAACCCTGCTTGACCAGAGCTTTGATCCCGGAAGACTGGGTATTCTCATTCAGCGGCAACAGATTGGCACTGAGCTTGTTCCGGGCCAGATGCCCTTCAATGGCAGACTGCAGAAAGCCTCGGTTATGGTAAGCGATTAGCGGCATTGGCTGTTCCGCACTGCCGGGCAACGGAAACCTGGCCTTCCCATTATCATCGGCAATGCTCACGGGCACGAGCGTCTCCTTCGCCACTGCCAGCCACTGGAACCTCTCCTCATCCAGACGTTGCCCCCAGGGAAGGTCCGAGTGCCAGTAACACAACACCAGCTCACACTCACCGCTTTCCAGGGCATCCAGAAACTGCTCACCCACCCAATTGGTCGCATTCAGGTTGAGCTGGAGCTGCTCTGCAATACCGGCCTCCGTAGCCCAGCCCTGGTAGAAGTGGGAGAACAGCCCCTGGGTAGAACCGACGCTGATGCGCGCCGAGGCTTCCGCCTCCAGCGCGGTAATCCTGTCCCGCGTGTCCCGAACATCCCGGGTAGTTCGCTCACACAGCTCCTGAAACAATTCCCCTGCGGGGGTAAGTGACAGAGGCAACGTCTGGCGATTGATGAGTGTTGTTCCCATGGACTCTTCAAGCAGTTTGATACGACGGCTGAACGTGGGCTGGGTCACATGCTGCTGTTCGGCAGCACGTGAAAAGTGGCGCGTGCGGGCAAGCGCCAGGAAGTCTTCCATCCAGCGAATTTCCATGGGGTTCCCTGCAGGTCAGTTCGATTAAGGGCAGAGCACTCATCAGGCATCATAGCCCATGCGCTGCGCTGAAGTTACAGACGCCCTTCTTCGACCGCATGACAGGCCACTCGGGCTCCGCCATCCGTCGCGATGAGCTCAGGGATTTCCTGGCGGCAGCGGTCGTTGGCGTAGGGGCAACGACCATGAAACACACAGCCAGAGGGCAGATTCACCGGAGTGGGCACCTCCCCCTGCAAGCGAATGTGATTCGGCCGATCGTCTTCCAGCTTTGGAATGGCAGACAGCAAGGCCTGGGTATAAGGGTGCCGTGGCGTCGCGAACAGTGTTTGGGTGTCCGCCAGCTCGCAGACTCTGCCCAGATACATCACCGCAACCCGGGTGCCGAAATGCTCGACCACCGCCAGGTCGTGGGTAATGAACAGGTAGGTCAACCCCCGGCTTTCCTGGGCATCCATCAGCAGGTTCAACACCTGAGCCTGAATAGAAACGTCCAGTGCCGAAATAGGTTCATCTGCCACAATGAATTCGGGATCAACCGCCAGCGCACGCGCAATCGCGATACGCTGCCGCTGGCCACCGGAAAACTCATGGCCGAAACGGCTACCCCAGTCCGGATCGATACCAACTGAGTGCATCACCTCATGAATCTTGTCCCGGATCTGCATCGGGGACCAGTCAGGGTGGTGAAAACGGATTGGCTCTTCGAGTGTCTGCTGAATCGTCATTCGCGGATTCAGCGACGCGTAGGGGTTCTGGAAGATCATCTGCATCTTGCGGCGGTATGGAAGTACATCCTTGCCCTCAAGATGATCAATGCGATTGCCGTCGTACTCAATCTCGCCAGCACTGGGAGACAACAGCCCCATGACCGTTCTCGCTACCGTGGATTTACCACAGCCGGATTCCCCCACGACGCAGAGGGCCTCACCCCGGTTCACGTCCAGGTCGACACCATTAATGGCGTGCACGGCTTCCTGTTTACGGCGAAAGCGGCCACCTTCAAACTTGATCTGCTCCAGCAAGCCACCAGAGAGGTCAAACCGCTTCTCCAGGCCACGAATTCTAACCAGAGGGGAGGTCATGATTCGGCCTCCTGCATGTGCTTCTCCTGCTCTATCAGGTTGCTGACTTCATAACAGGCCACGTCCACATTGCCGGAACGGACATAATCCGGCATAGCCTGCTTGCACTGCCCGGTAGCGAACCTGCAGCGAGGGTGGAACGGGCAGCCTGACGGCACGTTTTTCAGGGACGGCATGGAACCAGGGATCTGGAATAGCCGCTCACCCGGTTCACCCATCTGGGGCAATGCGTTAATCAACCCCTGGGTATATGGATGCTGGGCGTCATTGATGATTTCCCGCGTGGGCCCCTGCTCGATGATGCGGCCAGAATACATGACCAGCATTCGCTGGGTGACCTGGCTCACCACCCCCAGATCGTGGGTAATCAGCATCAGCGCCACGTTTTCCTGTTCACAGAGATCCAGCAACAACGCCATGATTTCAGCCTGGATAGTCACATCCAGGGCCGTTGTCGGCTCATCAGCAATGATGATTTCCGGATCAAGCAGCAGGGCAATCGCAATGATGACACGCTGACGCATGCCGCCGGACAGTTCATGGGGATACTGCTCCAACCGCTTTTCCGGGGACGGAATCTGAACTTTTTTCAGACGGTCCAGAGCGATGTCACGAGCCGCTTTCTTGCTGATCCGGCGGTGGGCGAGAATGGCCTCCACCATTTGGGTGCCGATGGTGAGCACCGGGTTCAGCGTCATCATCGGATCCTGAAAGATCATCGCAATCCGGTTGCCTCGAATCTTGCTGAGCTCCCGCTCGCTCATGGCAGCCAGATCTGTACCTTCAAACAGAATCTGACCTCCGGCAATGTAGCCGGGCCGCGCAATCAGGTTGAGGATTGAAAATGCTGCGACGGACTTACCGGCTCCGGACTCACCCACCAGACCCAGTCGTTCGCCCTTGTCGAGACTGAAGCTGATACCACGAAGCGCTTTCAGATCGCCACCACGCACGGCAAACCGCACATCCAGATTTTTTACTTCCAACAGTGCCATGGCGTTACCCCTTATACAGCCGTGGGTTCATGACATCCCGCAACCAGTCACCCAGAAGATTGATAACCAGGACGAGTACCACCAAAACCAGCCCCGGGATCAGCGTAATCCACCAGGAGCCACTCTGGATGTAGTCAAAACCGGATTTGATCAGAGACCCGAGCGAGGGTTGTGTCTCGGGCATGCCCAGCCCGAGAAAGGATAGGGCCGCTTCCGAGATAATCGCATTGGCAATCTGCACCGTGGCAATCACAAAAATGGGAGACAGCGTGTTAGGCAGAATGTGCCGAAACATGATCCGGGGCGTACCGAACCCCATAACCTTGGCGGCGTCCACGTACTCTTTTTTCTTCTCAGCCAACACAGAGGCCCGCACCGTTCTCGCAATCTGCGGCCATTCAGCCACACCGATGATGAAGATCAACATGTAGATGGCGATCTCGCCAAACATCAGATTACCGAAGCTGGCCTTGAACACAGCACCCACAATGATAGCCACCATCAGGGTTGAAAATGACAGCTGCACATCGGCAATCCGCATCAGAATGGCATCGACCTTGCCGCCGAGGTAGCCGGCCAGCAATCCAAAAAGAATGCCCAGCGCGGCCTGCAGGACCACGGCACCGAAACCGATCATCAGAGACACCCGGGTGCCGTAGAGAATGGTGGACAGCAGATCCCGCCCCTGTGCATCCGTTCCCAGCGGAAATGCCGTGTCGGCACCACTCATACCCACAGGTGGCAGTTCGGAATTCATGATGTTGATCTGAGCCAGATCATAAGGATCCGTCGGCGCCAGCAAGGGGGCAAAAACAGCGCCCAGTACCATCAACAGCAGCACGGCAAAGCTGGCAATCGCCACCTTGTCGCGTTTGAAGCTATACCAGAAAAAGGACTCGCGGAAGCGGTCCCAGCGGGAAACCGTCGCCGTTGTCATGCTTTCTTACCTGTCAGTTTTACCGTCGGGTTGACCAGGCCGTAGACCAGATCCACCAGGGTATTAGTGATTACAAAGATCAGGCCCACCACCATCAGGTAGGCTACGATCAGGGGAATGTCGCTACGGGTAATGGCTTCGAGGAACATCAGGCCGACGCCAGGCCACTGAAACACGGTCTCCGTCAGGATGGTGTAAGCGACCATGATGCCAATCTGTACACCGCCGACCGTAATGACCGGCAGCATGGTGTTCTTCAGAGCATGCAGAAAGTGGATACGCCCGGAACTGAGGCCCTTGGCCCTCGCGTAACGGATATAGTCGCTCTGAAGCACTTCCATCATTTCCGCACGAATCAAACGGATAAACAGCGGCAGCATGATGGACGCCAGGGAGATTGAGGGCAGCAACAGGTGCAGGATGCCCTCGGTGGTGAAAAAGCCGGACTCCCAGGTACCGAACAGGTGAGTCAGTTCATCACCCCGGCCGTAGGACGGCAAACCACCCTCGGTGGTAAAGACATCGTTCAGCCACCGGCCCCACCCTGTATCTGCGGGAAACCAGTCCACTGTAACGCCGATGGAGAACAGCTGGATCAGCACAATGGCCGTCAGAAACACCGGGATTGAGATGCCCACAGTGCTGACACCCATGAAGAATTTGGACAACCAGGCCTCAGGGCGTATCGCCGAGTAGACACCAATTGGCACCGACAGGAAAACGATAATAAGGCTGGCACCAATAACCAGCTCCAGGGTCGCGGGCAGGTGTTCGGCGATCACTTCGAGCGTGGGCTTGCTGTAAAAATAGGAGTTGCCCAAATCCCCCTGAATGGCATTGCCGGCAAACCGCAGGTACTGGACCACCATCGGGTCATTGAGCCCCAGTTCCTCACGAATCGCTTCCCGCTCCTCCTGGGAGACGGACATGCCCACCATTTCCTGAAGCGGGTCCCCAAGGCCATCCTGAATGGCAAAGGCAATCACGCTGATCACGAACATGACCAGCACTGCCTGGGAAATCCGCTGAACCAAAAACGCTAACATGGAAAAGTTCCGGATAAAGCTTGCATACAAAAGGCCGGCCCCGGACTCTCCGGAGCCGGCCAGCCTTTAATGGCGATTACTCGACAACCAGATCACCCAGGTACGGGAAGTTCATGACATTGAGCACAGGCTCAATTCTCACGTTCTTCTGGGCAGCCCAGGCAAGGTCCTGCCAGTGCAGGGGCACAAAGGCGGCGTCGTCATAAAGACGCTGCTCAACTTCCTGCAAAATCGCGGCCCTCTTGTCCAGGTCGGTCTCGACGTTCGCCTTGTCAACCAGGGCATCAATCTCCGGGTTGCAGTAGTTGCCCGCGTTGTATTGCCCCGCGCCAGTGTCCGCGTCCGGACAGAACGTCAGGAACTCGAAGAAGTTAGCGGAATCCTCTGTGTCCGCGTGCCAGCCGATCATCATCATGTCCGCGGCACGGTTATCGTACTCCGGCCAATACTGAGCTTTCGGCAGAGTCTTCAGGTCTACCTTGATGTTGATCCGGGCCAGCATGGCGGCAACCGCCTGAGCGATTTTGTCGTCGTTCACGTAGCGGTTGTTGGGCGCCATCATGGTGATGGTGAATCCGTCCTCGTAACCGGCATCCTTCATGAGTTCCTGTGCCTTGGCGACATCAAACCGCGGTGTCAGGTTTGCGTTGTAGCCCTGATACCCCTCGGGCGACATCTGGGCCGCGGGTGTGGCAAAGCCCTTCATGATCTTCGCAGCGATGCCTTCCTGATTGATCGCATAGGCGATGGCCTGGCGAACCTTCGGGTTCCTGAACGCCTCGACACGTTCCTGGTTCATGTGGAAGAGGATGATACGAGTACCGCTCATGGTGACCAGTTCGGCGTTCCGGTCACGCTTGATGCGATCAAGATCGTTCGGTGGAACCGGAGCCACAAAGTCCACACCACCAGACAGCAGCGCCGACACACGGGTGGCATTTTCCTTGATCGGAGTGAGAACAATCTTGCCGACATTACCCGGAGACTCGGTATCCCAGTAGTCATCAAAGCGCTCGAACTCGACCCGCACGCCCTGTTGACGCGCAGTCACAACGTAAGGCCCGGTGCCAGAGAGGTGCTCGGAAGCGTAGGAATTGCCGTGCTTGATGATGGCAGATTTGTCTTTACCATCCGCGGTTTCACCGCTGTAGAACTCGCTGTCCAGCGGAAAGATATAGGTCGCGGTGTTGAGCAGCAGCGGGTACGGTTCACCGGTGACCAGCTCAAAGGTGTAGTCATCGATAATGTTAATGCCGGTGAACGGTTTGAAGATAGCCTTGTAGTCCGGGCTTTGCTTCAGACGATCGAAGGTGAACTTGACGTCTTTGGCGGTCAGTTCGTTACCGGAATGGAACTTGACGCCTTCACGAAGCTTGAAGCGCATGGTTTTGTCATCAACCCTCTCCCAGCTTTCCGCCAGACGTGCCTCGAAACCGAGATCCCGGGTCCAGCGCAACAGAGGATCAAAGGTCATGTGGCTCAATTGCAACATGCCACCGGACAGCTGCTCATGAATATCCAGGGTAACGGGGTCGGCGTCGTACGCCATTTTCAGTTCTTTGGTTGCCTCGGCAGACATCGCCATCGGCGTAGCGGCCAGGGCCACCGAACCAACAAAAGCAGTGAGTAGTTTTTTCATCGCGTTTTCCGTCGCTGTTTTAAGAATTTTGCAGCAAATCGGCTCAAAACGGCGCCGACAGCTTGGGGAAACAAGCTAGTCTCGGAAACTGCCTACAGCAATCGAAATTGCGACATGGGGTTATTCGCCAATTGAATGACTCAAAACAGTGCAGGAATATGAGGACCTTAGGCGCCCTTGAGGTCACTGATGCGGCAAGCAGTGAGCACGCCGTCTGTCGGCGGAGCGGCCGCGACGTTAAACCAGTAATCCTCAATCGTGCGCATGACTTCAACGAGCCCATCAAAGCGAATGGGCACTCTGATGACCGAGGCGGCACCAAGAGCGTAGAGCCTTTTCACGTTTGGGGATATGCCCGCCGCATGGAAAACAATCACGGGTATGTGGCGGCAATCCGCCACGGTTTTCAACTGACGAAAAAAGTTCTCCACCGGGGCATCCGGTGACGACATCAAGTACATGAAAAGATTCGGGAATGAGGGCACGTCTCTGTCCATTTCCTGCAACGCCCCAAAGAAGCTCGCCTCATCGGCGAACCGTTGCAGAAAGTGACCGAGCGAGTTCATCCTGAGGGCCTCTTCCAGGTCTGCGCCCTCTTTTCCGGATGCCTCCAACCAGACGTTGAACACCTGTTTTCGGGACCTTGGCATCACACCCCCAATCCGTGTTTAAAGTGTGGGCGCAGAATCAGAATCCGCCGCTGCCCTCAGGATTTCCGTGGCATCCTTAAAGCTCACAGGCCGGGAGACAAGATAGCCCTGTCCCTTGCTACAGCCAATCGCAATGAGTTCTTCCAGCTGCTTGTCCGTCTCTATCCCCTCGGCGACAACACTCATACCGAGAGAGTCAGCCATCGTTACCACCGCGCGACAGATTTCCGGCTCAGCCAACCCCTCCGCTTCAGCTGAAACAAAGCTTTTATCTATTTTTACCACGTCAACAGGGAACTGGCGCAGGTACTTCAACGACGAGTAGCCGGTACCAAAATCATCAATGGCCACACCGACACCGAGCTCCCGGATCCGGCCAAGATCCTTTTGCGCCTTGTAATCATCGCTGTAGGGGTCCAGCAGGGTTTCCTCCGTAATCTCAACTTCAAGCAAATCCGGCGAAATACCCGTCTTGTTCAGCAGATCAGCAAGGTATTCGACAAAACAACCCGCTCTTAACTGCAGCGGAGACACATTCAACGCTATGAACTGCTTGTCCAGCCCCAACCGTCTCCAGGTCTGGAGATACTCTATCGCCGTGCGGAGCACCCACTCTCCCATGGGTACAATCAACCCGGTTTTTTCCGCCACCGGGATGAAGTCCGCCGGCGACACCAGGTGATCAGCATCCAACCGCCAACGAATCAAGGCCTCAAACCCATAGATCTGTCGAGTTGATAGCCACCACTTGGGCTGCAGATACAGTTCGAACTGATCATTCTGAAGCGCATGTCGAAGCCCCTTTTCAATGTTCAAATGCTTTTCAAGATCCACCTGTAACCTTGAGGTAAAGCACTGAACCCGGTTGGCCCCATTTCGCTTTGCCTCGTAGAGCGCCAGATCTGCTTTCTGCATGAGCTTGATGGGCGAGTCCCCGTTCTCTGGGTAGATCGCCACGCCGATACTGGCGGACACATTCAATTCATGCCGACCCACGGGTGACGGCACGGAGATTGCGCTGATAATTTTGTGGGCGACCGCAAGCGCATCCTGATCATCATTCAATTCATCAATGAGAATCGTAAACTCATCACCGCCAATACGCGCAATGAAGTCTGACTCCCGCATAACCGTTCGTAAACGATCAGCCACCAACAGCAGCAACAGATCTCCGGTGGGGTGCCCCAGGGAATCGTTTATTTCCTTGAACCGGTCCAGGTCCATGAACAGAACAGCGAGCTTTGCCCCAGACCGCTTGCACCTCGCCAAAGAACTTTCCAGGATCTCCTCAAATAACAGCCGATTCCCCAACCCCGTCAAGGGGTCTTTTTTAACCATCCGCTCCAGTTCAAGCTCCGTGCGCTTGTGTTGAATGGCGTGACGAATGGTGCGTTCCAGCAACGGTGTCGTGATGCCCTCCTTCGGCAGAAAGTCCGCTGCTCCCATCTCGATGGCCTCATCATCGAGGGTCACCGATTCCACCCCCGTGAGGACAACAATCGGCGTCGGGCAATGAATTCGCCGAGCCTCAATCAGGAGATCCCGGGCAGTATCCTTACCCAGAAAGTAGTCAAGCAACATGACATCGCAATGGGAATCCAGTAGCGCTTCCCTTGCCTGCTCAATTGAGGGGACATGGCTGATCTCGAATCGAAAGCGATCCGATTCCTGAAGCAGCTCATCGATGATGAGAAAGTCTGCCGGATCGTCATCGACAACGATGACCTTGATCACTTCACGACGCTCAGACATCAGGCAACTCCACTATCGAGCACCAATAGGCGCTGAGCGCGCCAACCTGGGCAACGAGTTTTTCAAAGTCCACGGGTTTGGTGATGTAAGAATTCGCTCCCAAGTCATAGCTCTTGAAGATCTCCTCCTCACGGTTCGAGGTGGTCATGATCACAACCGGCAGATGTTGCAGCTCGGGATCCTTACGAATCTGCTCGAGGCATTCCCGGCCACCCATTTTTGGCATATTCAGATCCAGCAGGACCAAACCCGGCCAGGGATAGGCAGTCTCGTCATTGTAGGGTGGCTCTCGCCGAAGATACTGCATAAGCTCCACCCCGTTACTAACAAAATATATTGGATTCAGAGACTTAGCCTCCTGAAAAGCTTCCTTGGTCAGAAGTTGATCCAGTGGATCGTCATCGGCCATCAGAATGGGGACAACTCTCATGCCAGCAGCTCCCCTGAGCCGGGCAGCGGTAAGTCAAAAACAAACCGTGCCCCCTTGCCTTCCTCCGAATAAGCGTTCAGCGTGCCGCCATGTCGTTCCACAATTTTCCGGCAAATCGCCAACCCCATGCCGGTTCCCTCATACTCTCCCCGCCCATGCAGGCGCTTGAACACCTCAAAAATCTGCTCGCTATAGGCCATATCAAAGCCAATGCCATTGTCTTCAACGGTGACCCGACAACGACCAGCCTCAACATCCGCTTCCGATGAGATGTGAATAACCGGCGCGACGCCCTCTGCCCGGTATTTAATCGAGTTACTCACCAGGTTCTGGATCAACTGCCGAATCTGCGCCCGGTCGCCATGAACCTCACAGAGTGGCCGATCAACCTCAATCTGAGCGCCACACTCTTCGATCCTCAACTGAAGATCCCGACAGGCATCATCCAGCACATCGTCCAGGCTGACGCTCTCCTCCTCATCCCAACGTGAACTGATCCTGCTGTAGCTGAGCAAGCTGTTAAGCAACGAATCCATGCGATCGGCCGCTTCCCTGATGTACATCACGAACTGCTGGCCTTTGTCGTTGAACTCCCCATACTTGCCGGTCATCAGCATCTGCGTGAACGACGTCAGTTTGCGAAGCGGTTCCCGGAGGTCGTGGGAAGCAATGAACGCGAACTGCTCCAGGTCCTCGTTCGACCGCCTTAACGCCTCCGTTTGCGCCCGTTGCTGTTGTTCCAGAAACTGTCTTCGTTCAATCTCACTCTCCAGCCTCTCTTTTGTTTGCTCGAGTTCACGTACGCGGGTCTCCAGTTCCGAGCGCGCCTTCTCCAGACTGAGCTCTGACGCTGCTCTGAGCTCTATTTCGCCCTGCAGTTTCTGGTTCGCGGCCTGCAACTCTATTGGCCTCGGTAGCGCCAGCGCTTTGGGGATCAGAGGCCAGATCAACGCAGCCGTCAGAACCGAGACCACAGCGGTGATCGCCTTAAGAACACCGGAAACGTAGTAGGCCCCATTCCAAATGTTGTAGACACCCATCAGGTGAGTCAGGCCGCAGGAAAAAATAAACAATGCGAACAGCAGGAACATCCACTCATATTCCAGATCCTTCCTCTTATGCATCAGAACGTAGAGGGCGAGGGGAATCGTAAAGTAGGAGCCCGCAATCAGCGTGTCGGATACGGAGTGCAGTACCACAAGGTCGGGGCGCCATAGGTAACAGTGGCCGTGCCCCATGAAGGTGAGGTCGAACCAGGATGAGGCGTCGCTCGAGAGCGCTTCCATTTTGTTACTCCCGCTGATGAGTCTTCAGTAGGGAAATTATTATTGTATGTCTTACCGAGATTGCCAGACCGGCAGTAAGGTTCCAGCCTGCAATCCAATTGGCGCATAGAAACGCCGTTTTTTTGATCTATATCAATTTGCAATCATTATTATTCACCGTCGTGTTCGCGCTGCAATGACTCTACATGCAAGAGTGTTCGGCGAAGTTTCTCGCAGGTGTCATTCAGGTGTTGCTGAGCCAGATGCTGATTGACCAGATGTTCTGTCTGCTGGCCGAATAGCGACAGCAGTTTTTCCTCTTTGGCACCGAATGCTCGAGGGCGATCATCAATAATGCAAAACGCCCCCAGATCCACCGTTTCCCGGCCAATCGACAACCTGACAGGTACCCCGGCGTAAAACCGGATAAACGGAGCCTCCACAACGAAAGGGTGATCGTGAAACCTGGGATCTTTTAACGTATCCTCAATAACCAGCGACCGATCCAGCGCAATCACGTGGTTACAGAAGGAGATGTCTCTCGAGACTTCACAGACATCCAACCCTCGAATGGACTTAAACCACTGCTTGTACTCATAGATCAATGAGAAAGCGGAAATCTTGACGTCAAATACTTCCTGGGCCAGTTCTGTTAACCCATGAAACGCGTCGTCTTCCCCTTCTTCCAACAGGTTGGCCCCTTCCAGCACTGCCAAGCGAATTTTTTCGTTCTGGGGCTTGCCGGCTTCTTCCATATCGCATTTACTCTTATATGTATATTACATCTACTCAACTATAGACCATCTGCGCTCAGATACAGCGACTTTCATCCCGCAACCGAGCCCGAGAGAGCGACAAATTGATGCCAAGCCCACAGTTAGAAAGAGAGTTCTGGCGCCGAAAAGCCAAACTGACGCTACTCTTCCTGGTGGTATTTTCCGCTTGCCTGTTCCTTCTCGCGCTCATGATGACGCCGATCCGCTCCAGTCACGAACAGAGAATCAAAGCGGAGCTCGTCAGCAATCACAATCAGATACTTGAACTCACAGAGCTGACGCTCCAGCAAAGAATGTTGCAGATGGCAAGGGATGTGCGCTTCCTGGCGAGCCTGGAGAACCTCATCCCGGAAGACACGTCTGCCCCGATCCCTGAGGACTCCGACCTCGCAAACATCTTCACCAGACTGGTCGAGCTCAATCCCGCGTATGACCAGGTGCGACTGCTGCGGACAGATGGCCAGGAGATACTGAGGGCTGACCGAGCGAATGAGGGTGCCAGGCTGGTGCCCGCATCGGAACTTCAGAACAAGCTTCTTCGGTATTACGTCACCGCAGCCGCCCGAACCCCAACCGGACAGGTGTACTTCTCACCACTGGACCTTAATATCGAACACGGTGAAATCGAACGCCCACTTAAGCCTGTGATCCGGGTGGCCGTTAAAGTACTCACGGATACACCGGATTCGGACCTGATACTCGTGATCAACTACAGCGCCAACGCACTGTTGAGCCAGATCCGGGGTTTATTCGCTGCCGGCCCGAGCCAGAAATCGATGCTGGTCAGCCAGGATGGCTACTGGATCGTAGCGCCTGACCCGAAGTGGGAATGGGGAGCCCAGCTCGGTAACGAGGCTCATCGCCTGCAAAACTACGATCCGGATCTGTGGCGGACCATGCTCAACGCCCGCTCTGGAAAAATGGAGTCCCCTGAGAAGATCTACACCTTCCGACAAGTCTTTCCCTTCCACCAGGTTCCGGAACTTGGCGGGGAAAACGGAGGCGCTAGTCAGACATACTGGTACATCATTAGCGAAATTGACCAGTCAGCGTGGCATGGCAAATCCTTTGTGGAAGGCCGGGCCGGGCAGCTCACTGTTCTCGTTCTGATAGCGCTTTCTGCGGTCGTCTCCCTTGCCTTCACGCTTTTAATCGCGGAACGTCGTGAGGACTGACCTAGCGGGCGAAGGACAGCAACAACGGCAACAGCAACGCGGTGAATATCCCGGTCAGCCCCATCCCAAGGGATGAGAAGGCCCCGGCCGTGGGGCTGATTTCAAAGGCGCGGGCGGTACCCACTGCATGGCCATTCAGGCCCAGCGCAAAACCGATGATCCGCTCATCTTTCACGCGCAACCACCTGGTGCCCCATTCAACAAACAATGAGGCCAGAACACCGGTTATCAGCAAGGCACCCAGCGTCAGTGGCACCGATCCGCCTAACTGCTCTGCAATCCCCATGGCGATGGGCGCGGTGACGGACTTGGGGGCGAGAGATGCCATCACCATAGGCGATGCGCCCATTGACCAGGCAATTACCAATGCGTAGCCCGCGGCAAGCGTAGCAGCGATAGGCAGCGTCACCAGAATCGGTTTCCAGAGCGCACGGATATGATGCATTTGCTGGTATAGCGGCACACCCAGCGCCACGGTTGCGGGCCCCAGAAGAACGGTCAGCCAGCGTGCGCCCTGCTGGTATTTTTCGAAACCAATGCCACTGGCGGCAACCACTGCTGTCAGCAGAACGGCTGCGATAAGCACCGGGGGCATCCAGAGCGGCCTGCGGATTTTCCCGAAGATCCACTGAGCCGCCAGAAAGGCCGCGAGAGTCATCGCGATGGAAAGCATTGGTCCGGCTGTCCATACAGCCATCAGCTCACCAATGCTGCCGGATCCATCAATCATCGCCCCCTCCCTCAACACCCGCCACTTTTTTCATGACCCACAAGGTGGTGAGCACACTGAGCATCGTGCCCACAGACAAGGCCACAAGCACGGTAAGCCAGTGGTCAGAGAACCGGTCAGCAATGAAAAACACGCCAACCACACCGGGGGAAATCAGCATAACCAAAACGGCGATGAGGCCCTGACTGGCCGCAGCGAGTTCATCACTGACCCGCCCCCGAACCATCAAGGTGAAGGTCACCATGATCATCCCCAGCACGCCCCCGCTGATTGGCAACCCCGCCAGAACCCGAACGGCCTCGCCCAGCAGGAAAAAAATCACCAGCGTCAAAAAACCACGCAACAACACCATGCCGTAATGTCCCGCCACTTCTATTTTGCACTACACTTAGGCACCCGGATCCAAACAAGGACATGCCCTGAATGGCACTGAAAGCCACCATATTCAAAGCCACCCTCCATATCGCTGATATGGACAGGCACTATTATGCAGATCACCACCTGACCGTGGCTCGCCATCCCTCGGAAACCGATGAACGAATGATGATCCGACTGCTTGCATTCGCATTGAACGCCAGCGATGACCTGGAATTCACCAAGGGTTTGAGTACGGACGACGAACCGGAACTCTGGCAGAAAACCCTGACCGATGACATCGAACAATGGATAGACCTGGGCCTGCCGGACGAGGACCGACTGCGAAAGGCCTGCAACCGCTCGCAACATGTCATCCTTTACACCTACGGCGGCCGGGCCGTGCCAGTGTGGTGGGAAAAACACCATAACAAGCTGGAGCGATTTAGCAACCTTACTATTGTCGACCTGGCTGCGGAAGAGACCGACACCCTGGCAGGTCTCGCCGAGCGCTCAATGGACATTCAGATCAGCGTACAGGATGGCGACGTCACCCTCAGTACGGATCAGAATCTGGTCACCGTTTCCCCCAAGCAACTGCTGCCCAAAGCATAATGTCTATCAACACCGGAGGGGCTGGACAGACGCCCCCTGCACACGTAAGATTGCGCACTCGAAATTGACGCGATGCGCGAACAGTTTCATCCGCCCGTAGCTCAGCTGGATAGAGCGCTGCCCTCCGGAGGCAAGGGTCAGAGAAAAAATCCGGAACCGAAGGCAACGGTCAAACATGCCAAACTTGTTGAAATCCGCCCGTAGCTCAGCTGGATAGAGCGTCGCCCTCCGGAGGCGAAGGTCTCAGGTTCGAATCCTGACGGGCGGGCCATTTAATTGGCAAATCAATGAGTTACCGGGAAGTCAACTTCCTAATCGATATCACCCCCACTTTAGTATTCCTTAACTCTCCGCTTTGATCGCTGACCTTTGCACGGCCAGACTAAAAGCACGTATTTCCCTCTATTTTTTCGCCTGTGCCCAAATGGTGCCCTCGCAGTGCCCCGCTATTCTGCACGGCTGAATCACCACTCGCTATCAAGACCATTGCACCGATTACCCCCTGCGAACCCGGTGACACAGCCTCCCCGAGCAGAAGCCGCAACCATCGCAAGAACCGATTCTCGCTGGCTTAGACAATGAAGCGCTAATCTCAAAATGCATTACCCAGACCAATACCAGCTATTCTTCCGACCGACTTGGCTCCAGATTCGCCACCCTCTGGTGTACGCTAGTCCATTAATAGAACAGGTGTCGGCACATTCGGTTCAGTCCCCGTGGAAAAATCAAACAGGTTTATTGGCAAGAAGATCGCTGATTACAGGTATCTACATACCTCCGCGCTTTCTGAACTTGACGAAGAAAGCCGCAACGCTGTGCGCAAAGCCGAGGCCAGGATTACTCCAGGAGCCCACTACAACGTCATTAAGCTCCGAGAAAGTGCTCCCGAAATATCTTTCCTGAACTATCCATCTTTTTTTGAGGAAGCTTTCCCGATTCTCGAACAATCATGGAAGGTTAATCTCGATACAGGGCAGTGCCGATACAGAGTTTATTCAGAGTCGAATAATCCCCCCATCCTTCACCGCAAAGAACTTCTGCTGCCATCCTCTCACCCAGATTCTCAACGGTTTTTGGAGCTGACCAAAGAGGCTGAGAGTATCGGTTTATTCGACGATACGACCAGAATAGGGTTCCTACAGGACTGGAATCGTCTCTTGAAGCTAAAGGGTTATGAGGTTTCCGAGCACGCCCTCGTACCTCTAGCCAATGAAACTACAGAGAACCTGTCAGCCATCGAAAGCGGGTCAGAAATTCACCGACATTTAACTGCCCTCACTCGAACGCAACTATCGGCACCTATGCAAAGCCTTGCGCGATATGGCTACCTTGATCAGACGAGGTCAGTCTTTGACTACGGGTGCGGCAAGGGCAACGATGTTCAGCTCCTAAAAGATAGCAATATAAACGTAGCTGGATGGGATCCTTATTATTCTCCCAGTGCAGAAAAGAAAACAGCAGACATCGTCAACCTAGGGTTCGTCATCAATGTTATTGAAGTGCCTGAGGAACGCCACCTCGTCCTGACCAGCGCCTATGAACTTGCGTCAGAAATCTTAGTCGTATCTGCGATGCTGGAAAACGCAAATGCTCGGGGTGGACTCCCTTTCATGGATGGTGTGCGCACCTCGCGAAACACTTTCCAAAAGTATTTTTCACAAGGCGAACTGGCAACTTACATTGAATCAGTGCTCAGAACAGAGCCTGTTCCGATAGCTCCGGGAATTTTTTACGCTTTCAAAACGGATGCAGCGAAGACTGACTTCCTGGCTAGAAAAAGCGTTAAACGAAGCCACCCTCGACTACTTCGAGCGAAAAGACCGCTCAACAGCCAGAAACCTGAGCGCCGGACACCGCCTAGTCTACGGAAGTATGAAAACAACAAGGATATTTTCGAAAAGTTGTGGAGCACTTGGCTAGATTTTGGCAGAAAACCCAAGCCAAGCGAGATCGAAAACCTCAATGACATTCGGAGATTTCTGGGCTCCTACCCAGCCGCATTGAGAATTCTTGAGACCGTCAAGAATGAGGAGGGAGCGTTAGCATTAGCGAGGGCTGAACAGGCTCGCAAGGACGATCTGATTGTTCAGTTTGCCGAACTACGATTCTTCCGGAGCGCTCCCCCACGCCCTATGCCTGACAAGCTCAAGGAAGATGTCAGACATTTTTTTGGGACCCTAGCGAATGCCCAAACAATCGGAGAAGATCATCTCGTTCAAGTATTAGATAAGAGTGCGATCCTGTCTGCTTGTATCGAAGCCGCTGAACAGGGCTTGGGGTGGCTGCATGACGATCACTCACTGCAACTACACACTGAGTTAATACCAAGATTGCCCCCAGTCCTCCGAATTTACATCACATGTGCATCTAGCCTATTCGGAGACCCAAGTTCTGCCGATCTAGTCAAAATCCACATCCGTTCCGGGAAGCTTTCCCTCATGAGTTACGACGACTTCTTCGGAAAGGCCATTCCGAAAATGCTCGTTCGCACCAAGATTAATTTGAGAAATCAGCGGATCGATGTTTACCAATACGGTGATGAGTTTGCCCCTCCCAACCTCTACCTGAAGAGCAGGTATATGCATGAGGATCAAGAAAACTATGCCGAACAATTGCGTTTTGATGAAGCGCTTGAACAACTGGGAGTTGGCGATTTTAGCGGCTTCGGCCCTCCTGACAGAGATTTTCAGAACGCGCTGCGCGACAAGAGATGGGCAATAGAAGGACACAGCCTGACAAGGAGTACCGAAATTCCGAACCTCGATCATCCCTGCGGCCAATACTTCAAATATCGCGACCTAATTGAATGCGGCGAAACGCAGAAGTCGCTTAAAATCGAGAATCACCCGCTCCAACCAGAGAGTTACACCGCCCTCCTCGACCTAGCCAATATTCTTATCGATCCTATCGTGGACTATTTCGGCATGATCAAGCTCACTTATGGCTTTTGCTCGTCAGAACTGAGCAAAAATATACGGCGTAGGATCGCTCCGAAACTAGATCAGCACGCATCCCATGAACTGAACAGGTTAGGCAACCCCATCTGCATGCGCGGGGGCGCCGCAGTAGACTTTATCGTCGAAGATGAGGACATGTTCGAGGTCAGTCAATGGATCGCGGAAAACCTCGAATTCGATAGGATGTATTTCTATGGCCAAGACCGGCCAATTCACGTAAGTTTCAGCGAGACACCGGCCAAGCAGGTAACGGTGATGAAGCGAAGCTCTGCTAACGAACGACTAATCCCAAGATCTTACTCTCTCAACGATTTCATTAACTTAGATAACTCTCCAATCTGAAACCTCGCCCTGGCCACGTTGACCCGGAAGTTTATTTTAGGTAAATTAACTTCCGCTCCAACTTTTAACTTCCATTCCCGGAGACCCTCATGGCCGAGTTCTCCCACACCTTCCCGGCAGCGAGAGGCGTTCAGTCCGGACGGCCTTGCTACGTGGCCATGTGCCCGTTACGACTAATACCAAAAATTTTCATCTTCGATGGGCAGGAGGTTCCTCCAGAACTGAGAGCTCAACGAGTATTGAATCGAACCCGAATACCAGACATTGTCAGCTATTTGGTCGACAATCCAACGGACTATACGCTTTCGGGAATCACAGCGTCTGTAGATGGTCAGGTCTCGTTTGAACCCAGTACCGACACAGGTATCGCTCAAAACCTGGGGCTACTGTCGATCCCCATGGATGCAAAAATCCTGATCAACGACGGCCAACACCGCCGTGAAGCCATCGTTCAGGCAATCGAACAAAATCCAGAACTCGGTTACGACAACGTCCCTGTGTTGTTCTTTATTGACGAAGGTCTGAAGCGCAGCCAGCAAATGTTCGCGGATCTCAACAAGCACGCTGTCCGGCCAAGCGACTCTATCAGCACGCTCTATGACCACCGAGATCACTTATCCGAACTCGCCCGAGTTGTTGCTCGTGAGGTGAAGGTATTCTCCCGGCTGACGGAAATGGAGAGATCCAGCATATCCAACCGAAGCAGCAAACTTTTTACGTTGTCGGCTATCAAGAACGCCTCAAAGGCTCTGCTGATGAAAGGGAAGAGTGACCTAGTTAGCGAGGACGAGCAGCAGTTGGCAATTGAATACTGGAATGAAGTAGCGGCTAACATGAGAGACTGGCAACTCGCTCTGGAAAAGAAAGTAGCGACCTGCGAGCTCCGTGAGCAATACGTTCATGCCCATGGCGTCATGCTGCAGGCCATGGGCCAAATAGGCGCCGACCTTTTGTTCAAGCCAAAATCTCAGTGGAGCCGGATACTGCAAGGTCTTCAAGACATTGATTGGGCACGAGCTAACAATGAGTGGGAAGGTCGAGCAATGCACCACGGTCGCATTAGCAAGGCTCGCAGTAGCGTCGTCCTCACGGGCAACTACATCAAACAGCAATTAAGTGTTCCTCTCACCCCTTCCGAGCAGGAATACGAGGAGTCGCTTAAGCCATGACTGCGCAGGAACAGTTCGTTTTCCCGGATCATCTGTCCATGATTCAGGAGTTTTCTCTTGGCAATCGCCCTCTAGTGGACCTAGTGCGCGAAATTCAGAACATATATTGCTCTGACGACCGGCCCTGGATTATTGGCTTCAGTGGAGGAAAAGACTCTACTTGCGTTCTTTCCTTGATCTACATGGCACTACTGCAGCTTCCTGCCGAAAAGCGAACCAAACATGTTTATGTGGTCTCGTCTGACACCTTGGTTGAGACCCCTGTCGTGGTCGACATGATCAAGAGAGTAATAAAGCTGATTAATGAGGCAGCGCCGAAAGAGGGCCTACCTATCAGTGCATACAGTGTTGTGCCAAAGACAGATCAAACCTTTTGGGTGAATTTGCTCGGTCGTGGTTATCCTGCGCCAAATCAGACGTTCCGCTGGTGTACAGAGCGAATGAAAATAGACCCTGTGAGTGAGTTTATTCTCGATAAGGTCGCCAAATTTGGTGAGGCCGTTGTAGTGTTGGGCTCTCGCAGCCAAGAGAGTGCGTCTCGCGCCCAGGTTATCGCGAAACATAAAATCGATGGTTCTGCCCTTAGCCGCCACAGCTCTCTTCCAAACGCCTACACGTATATGCCCATCGAAAGCTGGTCCGCAGACGAAGTGTGGATGTACCTAATGAGTGCCCCATGCCCATGGGGAGGATCAAACCAAGAGTTGCTCGAATTGTACAAAGGGTCGAACCAAGGCGAGTGCCCGCTGGTAATCGATAAAAGTACGCCCTCGTGTGGGAACAGCCGTTTCGGGTGCTGGACGTGCACCGTTGTGACTGACGATAAAGCGCTGCATGGCCTTATCGAGTCGGGTGCCAATTGGATGAAGCCTTTGTTGGCGTTCAGAAACAAACTATACATGTCCCGCCAACCAGAAAACTCTGAGGAGTATCGCAACTTCCGGCGAAGAACAGGAAGGGTCTCTTACAACTCGGGCGACATCAGTGATGACAGTGTGCGAGAAGTACGCCATATTCCGGGCCCCTATTGGCTGTCCAAGCGCCAAGAATTCCTCCGTGAATTGCTCACTATTGAGAAGGGGATTAACGAGAGTGGTGAGTCTATCGAACTGATTACTCGCCCCGAGTTACACATGATAAGAAGAGAATGGCTACGCGACCCAAATGAACCGGACTGGGAAGACTCCCTGCCGCGGATTTATCGCGAGGTCTATGGAGAGGACCTTGACTGGGTAGAGGACGATGCTGGCGCATTTACACGAGCAGATTCCGAAACACTTGAGAGGCTCGCAGAAAAATACGGTGTTCCATCAGCGCTTGTTCGCAAGATGCTGGAAGCAGAACTTCAAGTATCGGGTCTAGGCAATCGAAGGGGCATACTGAACAGCCTGGAGAGTATCCTCCAAAGAGATTGGGAGGATCTCGACGCAATCAATGAGCGCAACCATTCCTTTCGTAAGCGTGGCAAATCGTACGTTGAGGAAGTGAAAGACGAATTTTCAGAGTTTTTGAACTAATGCTGATTAAAGAGCTTACGCTTACCGACTTTCGAGTCTACGAAGGGAAAAACTCCTTCAACCTTACGCCCGAAAAGCGTGCGGGCAAAACATGCCCCATCATTCTTTTTGGCGGTTTAAATGGCGCGGGTAAAACAAGCATCCTTTTGGGCGTAAGGTTGGCGCTCTACGGACGTTTGTGTCTGGGCAGTGCAGTTTCCCAAAAGCGCTATGATGAGTTTCTGCTCGACGCCATCCATCACTCAAGAGAGACTGGTCGCTCTGCCAACTCTTCGTCTGTTGAGCTCAAATTCACTTACGCAAAGCTCGGAACGGAAAGCCAGTACCACGTTAAGCGTGAATGGGAACGAAAGGGCAAAGGCGTTAAGGAAACACTCACTGTCTTGGAGAATGATACGCCTATTAAAGGTCTGAGCTACGAGCAAGCTCAGAATTTTCTGAATGAACTGATACCTGCAGGTGTATCCGACTTATTCTTTTTTGATGGTGAGAAAATCGCCCAACTAGCTGATGATTCCGGAGGAATAGCCCTCGAACAGTCTATCAAGAAATTACTCGGGCTCGACGTCGTGGAACGGCTCTCCGGCGATCTCACTGTTCTTAATCGGAACCTGGCTAAACGATCGTCAGCTCAGGAAATGCAGTCACAAATCGATGCTGAACAGTCCAAACTGACGCACTGTCGGAAGCAAGCTGAGATCGTCCGTCAAGAGATCTCAACCATCCTCGCTCAGCGCGCTGAGTTACAAGACCGCGCGAACAGACTCCAAAAAGACATCGATGATCGGGGGGGGCATTTCTCCACATCTCGGGCTCAGCTAGAAGCCAGGTTGAGTCAGCTCCAAAGCGAGCGAGATAACTTAATATCCGACATCAATGGCCTTATATCCGACGCCGCACCCATTGCCTTGGCAGAGGACTTTTGCCGAAGAACTAAAGAGCAGATTGAGCAAGACCTCCAGCTTCAGGGGCTTTTGCAGGAACACAGAATCCACAACGAATACCGAACACACCTGGAAGACGCTCTCGATTCAAAGCTGGCACCCGATTCTTTGGCTATCGTGCTCGCTGAGATGGATAAACTGGGCAACTCCCATCAAGACCTCGAATCCCAGACTTTGGTTCACGACTTAACGCCCTCTCAAGCAGGGAAAATATACTCAGCATTCGAGGACGCCAGTAAACAACGGCAGGACGTGATTAAGTTGTTTGATGCTCTGGAGTGCATCGAAGCGGAACTCGATGAAATTGGCGCATCTCTGGCCCGCGCTCCGGACGATTCTTTGATTGCCTCTGATTTCGAAAACTTGCAGCAGCTACAGCAAAAACTTGGCAGGTTAGATGCTGAAATCGAGTCAGCGCGGGCGAAAGGAAGAGACGCAGCTAATGAAGCCGTCGAAATAGCCCGCCGGCTTGACCGACTGTACGAAACTGCTGCGAAGCTGAGCGACCAAAAGAGAGTTATCGACTACGTCAACAACGCCAATGGCTTGCTCGCGGACTATGTCGATCAGACAGCGACCGCCAAGGTTCGAGACCTTGAAGTCCAGTTCACCGAGTGCTTTGCCAAACTTGCTCGGAAAGAGGACATGGATCTACAAATTCGGATCAACCCAAAGACCTTCCACGTAGAACTATTGACCGGTAACGGGCGGACGATAGCGAAAGACGAGCTTTCAGCTGGTGAAAAACAGATATTTGCAATTGCTGTTCTTGAGGCGCTTGCAAAAACCTCCGGACGTCAGCTGCCTATGATCGTCGATACTCCATTAGGGAGGCTAGACTCCGAGCACAGAACCAAGCTGATAGAAGGCTATTTCCCTATCGCAAGCCACCAGATGATTGTGCTCTCAACAGACACTGAGGTGGATGAATCATTCTATGCTGATCTCGCACCCGACATATCCCGGGCCTATAAGCTCGAATATAATTCAAAAGCCGGAGCGACTCGCATCCGTGAAGGTTATTTTTGGCACCAAAAGGAGGCGAGCTGAAATGTTTCCCACCCGCATTCAGTTGAGTAAAAAGACCTGGGACAGGCTGCAGTTCTTGCAAACAAAAACACGCCTCACTCCTAATGTGCTTGCACGCACAGCTATTTCACTTGCGCTGCGCGATACGCATACTGCGACGATCAATCAGAGCAAACCCGAGCAAATTCACGTAATCAATCGAGACGTACTATTCGGCGATCAAGAAGGAGCATTCGAAGCTTTAATTCGACAGTTTTGTTTCGAAAAAAACGTTAATGCTGACCCTCAAACCATTATTCGCTCGTTGATAGATAGCGGGCTACACAAAATGGGGCATATCAAATCCCCTATAGATCTGAGCACATTCTTTTACAAATCAAAATCTACTACCTACTCTCAAAAAAGAGAATAGCTCTTCGAGCTTTAGCTATTCCGTCTTTAAGCGGCTTTAACTAAGTAAAACCGCCAACACCTGAGTATGCTCGCAATCTAGTTGCATTAAAAAATCAACAAAAATAGAAGCATCGTTTAATCAGCAACTCTAGAAGATCCCGCCTCTCCTTCATAGCGTCTAGATTCCAGGCTTCATTCTTAGAGACCATTTTTGTGATATTCAACCTAGACTCTGAATACATTTTTCTTTTACTAACATACGGGTCATCTCCTAACTTCGAGTTATCAACATCAAAGAGCAAGGTAAGGTTCCAAATGCTGTGCTTTAAATCTTCCATCTCTTCCACAGGTGAGACGACGGATTTTGGTAATATATGCTCTAAGGAGTAGGCCTCAATTTCTGCTGGAAGATTTTTGTCTAAATTTCCTGCCAATCCAAGAACCCCGCCTTTAAAGCCCATCTGCTTCCATGACCATGCCTCTTCACATGTCATTAAAAGAAACTTCAGCGCTCTCCGGTCATTATCCTTCTCATAATCAAGACTATTTACGTATCCCAAGAATTCTTGATCGGAAACATGATTGCTGATAATTCTAGAAAGCCTATCTGCCAGCTTCAGAGGCTGGAAGTTATTTGGACTTTTATTTATTTCTTGAATTGTATCTGTATAACATTTTGTAATCGGAGAGACAGATTTCTTTAATGCTAACTTATATGCAAAGAAAAACTTTTCAATCAGGTAAACGACATGAAAAAATTTCTTTTCACTGAGAGACGATGCCGCCATAAGCAGAGGAAGCGAGTGCGTATGCTTGAATTTTACAATGAGGTTATATAATTTATTCTTTTGGTATGCGGTGCACTTAGGTTCTTTATATGGCCATACACCTTCTGAAAGGTCATTATACCGAGCAACATCCTGCCCTAATCTGTAAACCTCTTTTGATATTTCTTCCTTTGTCTTTCCGGAAAAATAATCGTTCTGATATGTATCAAAAAGATTGGATCTTTTCGGTCTTTTCGAGGTGCGACTTGCATATATTGAAATCAAACGGTCATCAGTGGCTTTTTGACCACCAATGGTAATCTCGTCCCACAACTTCTCCAGTTCTAGAAGCTCCTTCTCGTTAGCGTCCTGTTCGTCAACTAAACCAAGGGATGAAGCACGAAGCAAGTCTCCTGCAGTCAAGGATCGGCCACGGTCATTCATGACTTGGAATAGCCTGTAAGCGTCGCTAACGTCTGACATCCGAATAACTAGAACTTTACAACCAACCCTTATCACATTATATAGTTTGTCTATATTCACCAAAGAGTGGTTAGCATTATTTGAATCAGTAAATTTTCTCAGCCATTTATCTATTGTTCGGACTGCCTTCTCCATCAGCTTATGTGAATTAAAATCACTTTTAGACGCGTCAAAATCTCCCTTATGGATGATTTTTTTAAAAAACACCTCATCCCTTCTTGACAAGGTCAGCCTATCAAACTCCTCCCCTTCAGCTTCAGCCAAATATACTATGAATTTTTTGCGGTATGAACTAATTGTTGCAGACAACTTGGCCTCATCTTTTATACCCTTCAGATCTTCCAGTAGAGCAATCATTCGAGAGACGATTAGAACAAGAGTGGTCAGACGCTGTTGACCGTCAACCAACTGGTATATTGCTTTTGTATCAAGTTTAGACTGATTTGGAACCTTTACACACACAATCCCGCCCAAGAAATGATCTGGAAGATCGCGATCTTTTTCATGGGCATTATATAGTAGCTCAATATCTTGGCAGAGCTGACTTACATTCTCACCATCCCAAGAGTAGGATCTCTGAAACTTTGGAACTTTGTAAAGGTTAACCTCTGAAAAGACCGCGCCCAGCTCCAAGTAATCCGGCTTCACTTCCATTTTAATTACACCCCAACTCAATAAGTTTCCAAAAAGCTAGATCATCGATCTTTCTTACAGTCTTTTTTCCATCCACGTATAAACTTTTATGCTTAGACAGCGTCTTAACACTATTAACAATTGCATCTTCCTCTAACTTTGAGTAAGCATTGAAAATAGATCGAACATCGCCATACTTTATGCTCGGTACCTGATGAATAATCCAAGAAAGAACCATTTTAGAGTAGTCATTTTCACCTGTCTTAAAATGAGTCAACTCTTGCGTAGACAAGATAATACCAACACCAAATTCACGACCTTCTTTCATTATTTTCTTTAAACTTGGGAAATCTTGAGACATGAAATTATCCGCCTCATCGACCAGGATCATTTTAGAGATCTGTCGAAAATTCCCTTCGATTTTCGAGCTACCCTGCTGGTGCATCTGTGTATAAAAAAGATCTAACGTTAGTGCGACGACGAGGTTCTGAATAGTACGATCGTAGCCGGAAAGGTTGATTACTGTGACACCACCTATTAGGTCATAGAGTGATTGAGTTTTATTCGTGTCTGGTTCAAAGATTTCATAGGCGGTTAATACTTCGAGCGCTGCGTATAAGGAGTCATGGTCAATCTTCTCCTGCTCCTGAAACGCTGCCCAGACATCTTCCAACGTTGGAGCAGGCCTACTCCAAGTGCTTTCATCATTCGAATAAATACCAGCAGCTTCATAGGCATCCCGAATAACAGTTCGTAATTTGCTTTGCTGCTTTACGCCAAGGTTATAAGACTTTGTCATTGACGAAATGAACTGGCCTGCAACATGCACTGGTAGCTTTTTCTTGTTTCCAAACAAGGCAAACGGATTGAAAGGCAAGCAGTCGAGTTCGAAAACTTTGGCATTAGTCGCTTGTACAAAATCGTCCTTAACGTAGTCAGCCTTGTAATCAAAGATCAGTATCCCTATTGGGGCTCCGTCGACGTTATGACGTTGTTTGCGAACAATCTGAGTAATTAACGACTTAGTGAACTGGGTCTTCCCTGTACCCATCGTGCCAATAATTCCTGTGTTCGTATTGAAGAGCTTTTCGGTATTCGTAGGCTCCCAATAAATCACCTCACCGCTTTGCACGTCTTTGCCAAACTCCACCCTGAGTGGCCCGTCAGGTGTCGCCGGTTTAGAATTGCCCACGATCAGTTCGGAAGGATCATCAGCCGCGGCGAGGAAGGCACCACTATCATGTTTTGAAACCGGGTATGTCGCCGTTTCCGGCTGATTGGAGCCAGGCTCCGTTGCTGCATCCTCTTTCGCATCTACAACCTCTTGCTCAGTGAAAGGCTGCAGAAAATACTTCTTGGGCACGTGAAGTAGTGAGGAATTATCAATTTTTTCTTTAAGTTCTTGGTAGGGGGTCCTTACGAGCTCATCGAGCAACCCCATCGGTATTTCAGCCTGAAGAACCTCTTCAGCTACCTCATACTTCTCTTCAAAACAGGACTCACTGTTGATGTGAGCTACTACCATCGCACCAGGATAATTCGGGAGCTGACCGATTCCATACTCGCCCTTTAGCCACTCT
Organism: Marinobacter nitratireducens; assembly: GCF_000708045.1. Lineage (GTDB taxonomy): Bacteria > Pseudomonadota > Gammaproteobacteria > Pseudomonadales > Oleiphilaceae > Marinobacter > Marinobacter nitratireducens. The sequence continues at coordinate 389,421 of NZ_ANIE01000009.1, read as the reverse complement.
TCGCGATGGTTTAGGAAGTCCTTGAAATGGCGGTCCTCGAACACTCGATATAGCTGATACTTCTCGATTTGCAGAAGCACCTGACGAATGAATAGTCCGCGATAGAGGCGGGACGCAAGCGTGTCCGGCCCCAGGAGGTCCTCTTCCATATATCGCTTCAACTCAAGCGCCTGCTCCCTCGCCTTGGAGAAATCAGGGCGCCCCCCAGCTTTTACCTCCACAGGTAGGAGATAGAGTCGGCCCTCCTTGAAACCTGCGAACAAGATATCATCAGAGATTGCACCTTTTTTGATCTTGCGATTGTGGCGCGAGAAATCACTATCGGTCATCGCAAGGCCAATATTGCCAGCAACTCTGATCATTTCAGCGACTGAGATAGGAATCCAGGTGATATCTGACTGGGCCAAAAGGGTACTAACGATTTTATAGGCACCGATAATGCCTTCTTTCGCAATCTTTTCTTTCGAGTGGTCGGTAATCAGTCTGAGCAGCCATTCACCATTAAACGCATTGAACTCTCGAATCAATTCGTTGCCAGCATTGCCCAAGACGCTCTTATAAAGGTCAACTTGCTTGGTTACGGTGATCGCGTCATAACCCGACGAGCTTGTGTATTGGTCGGAGTAGTGGATGAGAATCACGCCTTCGGTGGCTTCAAAGAATTTCAGCGTGACCTTTGGATCTATGATGGTCGTCCAGACTGAACTATCGTATGAGCGCTCCAGCAAGGACATAAACTCCTGACTCACTGCGAGGCTCGTGGCCGAATGATCATGATAGACATCGTTCTTGGACTGAGAGGGGCGCCAAAGCGTTCCTATTAACTTAGCCAGCTTCAAGTGCGGTGAAGAGCCGTAATCGACACCTTTCAGGCCAAACGCCGTGAAGTATCGGTCGCCCTCGCTCCTCGAAGACTCACCTGACAACAGTCCAGCGCAGGCAACACCCGAAACGTGCTCATCAATGTTGTTGTCCACAGCTTCCACTTTCTGATCATTCTTGAAGAATGTCAGGTGAGCATAAGCTTGCTGTTCCACGTGGTTGTGCTGAAACTTGCTGAACGTTAGCCTAGTCCGCAGTAGATCGATTACCGCGTCGGCATTGCGACGTGCAGCTCCCTTATCGAGCCCGTACCGTTCTTTGATTTCGTCATACATCCCCATCTCAGCGAAAACATCAAACTCAGTCTCGACTAACTTCTCGTCGTAGAGATTGACGTGTATGTGACGGCCGCCGAGCAAGTTCGCCTGATAGTAGGACACCAGCCCTCTGAATAACTCTGAGTTTTCTGCGTTGTTGACAGAGTTTATTAACAGAGGGGCGTCATCGACCTGGCGGAATAGCTGCTCAAATGTAGACGTGAACTCCTCGATTTTGTGCTTTACAAGATTTATCACAAAATCAAAGCTTGTATCCTGATGTGGCACTATCTCCAACCAGAGGGGGTTCTCTGGCACAGCCTGTGTATAACTGTAACGATTGTCTCTGTCGAAAAGGTGAGGGAGTAATCCCCGTGCGTTTAATCGGCCTTTCGTAACCTCTGGTAATTCGCGAAAGCTACGCGCTTCACCATCTTCAACGATTTCTTCAACTAAACTCAGATAGTAGGCCATGACCAGCGGATGGAACGGAGTAAAAAATCGACGCTCCTCCACTGTTGCCAGCCCAATGCGAATCACCAGCCGTTCAGAGCTATCGAGCGGCTTCCCCTTCTTAATTTTTTCCAAGTACTCAACGGAAGCCAGAACATACTCTTTACCTAGGGCAACAAGTTCAGGCCCCCAGCTAGCCAGCGAGGGCAACGTCTTACGCTCTTGAAAGTAAGAAACAAGGGCGGCATAGGCTTGATATATTCTGTCGTCGGCGAGCGAAAGGTTTGAAAGTGGAATTCCTTTGCGTCGATCATTGTCCCATTCGATGCACTCTTCATTAACGAAGGCAGACTCTGCCTGGAGCAAGGCTTTTCGGAAGAACACTGGCTCCGATTCTTGGCTATCGAAGACGACGGTCTCTTTCCCTGGCCGATACACACCATTGAAGTTATCGTCTTTAAAAAGCCTGGCAAACCGACTTGGATCAAAAATCACTGGTAGCCGCAGTGCTTCTTTGCTCGGTTCTCCTTCAACGAGTACAAAGAGAGATCGGTCCCCATTCGTCAGGGTGAAATTAACTTCGTCAGACTCATCGTAGAGCTGCTCGAAATCGATCTTTCCCACTGAATTTACGTCAATTGTTTCACCGCTGTCGGATAACACGGTCTCAGGGGTGACGTCAGGATTAACGTCAAGGCAATGTTGGTCTGCCTGGAGTACGAGTGCTCTTCTCCTTCTATCGATGAGAAAGCGATTCTCAAAGGCCGAAAGATAAAAGACCCCCTGTTGCACTACTAGACAATGAAAGCTGTATTTTTCGTTCGAAGAATCTCGATTGAGTCTCAGACTAAAAAACTCTGGTTCACCACTACATGGTCCGGAGATAGTGAAGGTCGACTTGTCACCTCTAAAAGAGAAATCAATGTCAATGACGTCAGACATAGCTCTTGGCGTAACCAAAAGCTCCTTTTTTTCTAATCGCTGACCAACGAACTTGATCTTGAAGCTGAACAGGTCCTGACCACTCGGAACCTCAATAATCAGATGCTTATCTCGCCTACCCGCCGAGGTGTCTTTCTTATCTCTTACGTCGATTTGGCAGCCATTAACCTCGATTCCTTCATAATCGAGAGTCAGCTTTTTCTGAAGCTCCTCTTCGTCTCGAAACTCTTGGTAGTTGAGCTCGGTCCAGGGAACTTCGGCTCCTTCTCCAAAATGTTCTTGTATAAATTTTGATCCAAACTTTGTCAGCTTGTCTTCCAAGTCATTCGGGAAATGCTCAACGGCAAACTCAATCTCTTCCCTCAGCTGGCGATTCGACTCCAGTCGGCGCGCTACCTGCTTCTCGTTCGAATTGCTTAACACCTGCGGGTCGTTGAACAGCCCTAGCTCTTGGAATCGCAGGTCTCCGTCTAGCAATGCATCATGGAGGTGTCGAAATCCGAATACACTGGAGCCTTCTTCCGTGATTATCCGGGCTTGGTGCTCTAAGAGACACCGGGAAGCAACTTGATTCTGAAGCCCACCAGATATCATGAGATCCAGCTCTTTTTGTGTTTGATTAGGCGACCAAACAGCGTCGCCCTGGGCCAGGTCGAACGCACTATTAATCAAAGTATCAAGAAGGCTGTTATGTACGATTAGCAAAGCGCACCCCTCGAAAGGGGACATCTCAGCTGCCACAGTATCCCGAAGATTTGATATGTAGTTTTCCGTGTAGCAACCATTCTGAATATCAGGCTGCTCCAAATGCCCGGTCACCAACAAACGCACATCACTAATCTGGAGATATGAAAGTTCGTGCTCGCCATAACGTAGTCGACCATCACACTGTTCTAACAACTCCGAAACAAGACGTATTGTGTTGTCTGGGTCTGGTGATTTGAACTGATACCGGGCGCCCGCTTCTATCCGGGACTGAAGCCAACCACGTAGATTACTTACCAAGAAGGCTTCAAAGTGTTTTTCGGACATAAACCGCATCTCCGCTATCGCTCATTCGCTCGACGTTACCAATTCGCTCCAAAAACCTGATGATCGCTTGCTCTGACTGTCTGTCGAACCAGACCCCACGTTTTCTAAACTCCTGAAGCAGCTCTTGGAACTGAATCTGCTTTCTACTGCCGATAGCCAGGTTTGTGAGAAGGAGTAGATAATCTTGAGAAATTGTCAGCACTCTTCCTGAGCGCCCCCTCACCTGGACAAAGTGTGGAGCAATTTCATTCTCAAATGCGTTCACAAATTTATTGTTTACAGCGTGTTGGTTCGTACCTTTTTTCCCAAAAATTTCCTTGGCAGTTCTACTGAGTATCTCAATCAGTTCTTTCGTTGATTGAGGATATTCTTCAAGAGGTGGAAATTTTCTTTTTTCTCGATACTTTTCGCAGAACCTTATCAGCGAGCTATTAATGCTATTACGCTGTAACGTATCCATCTCGTTTATATCTAAAAAAATCTTCCAAAGAGGAAACTTTATCGCTTTCCTATTCTTCGGTTGATTCAGATATTCAAGCATAGAAAGAACCGGGAATAGATCGAAAGCTTTCGTCCTCAGGTGACGAAAAGCTTCTCTAACCTTATTCCGCTCTAAGCTAGCCTTCTCGGTATCAAGAATGAAAAAAAGTGGTTTACTAGCAGGCTGCTCCGTCCAACCATTGATGTTCAATGCCAACTGGGAGCTATATAAAAAGGTATAAAGGCTAAAAAATGCTCTAAGGTTGTCTAAGAAATATCCGGGGTGCTCCAAAAGAAAGCCAAGATCCTGGGAAAAGAGCTCTGACATAAATGGCAAATAAGGCCTCTCAACGGGATCCTCTTTACAATAAGTCAATTGCTGTTGGAACGCTTCAACAAGCTCTTGCTCTAAGAAATTCACTTCACTGCTGAGTTTTGGAAATCTTCGATTCGAGTCACGAATGAAGCCGATAAAAACTTGCGCAACATGTTTATTAGTAGATGCCTCAGCCTGAGCGGCTTTGGCAATTAGAAATTCCGGAGAAACTTTAAACAAACCTACCGCTTCATTATCGAAATACATTTTTTCAATAAGAGGGAAAATTTCTTGGTCCGTCAGCTTATACTGTAAGCGACTATAAACTGAGGACTTAAAACTCTCTAACGTTGAGCCTTTCTCAAGCCGCTTTTGAAAAGCCACCGTCAAAATGCTTCCAGCTATTGCTTCGAAATCAAGGCCAGACGACTGAGACCGAAATGGCAGAAAATGGTTAACGAAGTTTTTGTTCTGAATTTCTTGTTCATCCAGCGCAAACAAGTTATCGGAAATACTCACTCGACACCTCCGACAACGATCTCACTGTCTTCAACTTCATTCGTAAGATAAACGTGTTGTCTACCATCCGAAAGCATCAGCTTGTTTGAACGAATGACGACTTTTATTACGTCGTCGACGATCTCCTCCAAAATCACAATCGTATTCTTGTCGTGCTTGTTCGGCCTGTACCCATCGTTTATTTTAGAAACCAATTCAAGAAAACTAAGGTTTACATTAAACGTTTGAAGTGGTTCATCACCAACCTTAAGGCAAACCGGAAACTCGTGGATATTTGCCATCTCTTCATTTTCAATTCTTTTGAGGTCAGGCTTAATATCGGCTACTGCCGAAATAAAGACGCCGTTTCTGGAGCACAAAAATAAATGCTGTTTTGCAGTTAATGACGGATCCAACCTGTTTCCGAATCGAACCAATGCATATACAAGCTCATCCTTATAGAAACTTCTCAGCTTTTGACGCTCCTCAGCGCTTCCATCATAGCTTTTATGTAAACGCCAAATTTCAATATATCTGTCGTAAAGTGGTTGTTCAAAATCCTTTTTGAAACGTTGATGAAAGTTATTCCCAATGGCGATATCCTGAAACAGATAGAAAAATCGCAACCAACCAGCCGACTCAATGTCGACTATGCCAAGGGTTTCCTGCACTGAATTCTGGAACTCATCGAAAGCCTCTTCTCTGATACCTAGAGGATGCTGAATGAGGAACTGATCAATATTCCGAGACCTAATCGTGCATGGGTCAAAATGGCTGATAACATCACTCAAGTCATTGTGACCAGCCACAAATAGATTGTTGAAAAGCAAGCTGGGGCCGCAAATCAAATGGTGAACGAAATCGAGCAGAGCACGCGCAGAAAGAAATTGATCAAATTTCAATCTAGCAGAGAGAAGCAAATGGACTATCCGATCACGCACCTGCTCGTGTTTGAGCAACTCATAGTTCAGAGTCAGTGTGCTGGGATTCGTTCGCACCGCATCCAGATATGCCAGATGTAGCGGATTACTTTCAGTGGAGGCAACTACGCGCGAAAACAGTTCACTGATAAAGCTCGATCCGGTCTTTCCGTCCTCAATACTGAATTTCGGATACTGTTCAAAGTTCAGGAACTTGTATGAGACTGAAATTTCGTCCCCAGTTTGGAGGTAGGATTCAATGGCACTCCTGATGTTTTCGTGGCGGGGATGTCCTTGGGATGCAAAGTTAAATAGCATCCCGACATTTATTCCAATGACCAGCGGCTTGTCCGACTCACGGTGCTCGTCAAAGAGCTGATCTAACGCCTCAATTGCATCTTGGTCGGGTTTAAACGCATGAGTAGCATCTAGGTGAAACCTGATTCTGTCCGAGTAGGTCTCGTAATAGCGCTTTAGAATTTCAGACTTTCCGTCACCGGAAGAGCCACACAAGAAGATGACACTTTCTGATGAAAGGTTCGAATTCAGAAGATCTCTGAAGTCTTTCTCAATACTCGTTTCGACGTAGAGGTAGTCTTTTAGCTCGTCTTGCTCTTTTTGTCCCGCCCCCAGCGTTGTAACCGCTTGAGCTGACGACCGAGCCAGAGTGTCAAGCAACCGTTTGAACTGCACGCTATGTCCTTAACCGTCCGGTGGTACCGCGAGTGATTATAATTTTTAGAAAAACGACCAAAGGTCATTGAGGCTACCATAGCGAGATTTCACGAGGGAAGCTAGAACCTCACCCCCTGGAGGGGAGGTATAGAAAGGTGGGAAAAGTTAATAAACTCAACAATTAAACGTTTGTTCCGATGTACCCGCAGCTTTGGCTGGCGTCGAACATCCGGCTCTTGGTGACTCTTGCACCAATGGTGAAATTTACAAGGTTTCCTTCCGATGGTTCTCAATCACCATCTTCTGGCTCTTCAACATGCTGTGCCACTTCCTGCAGCTCCACTCCAAAATAGATGCAAAGCTTGTCCAGGATTTCTGTCGTCGTGTTGTAGCCACGCTGGTTAGCTATTTTGGACAGGGTCGTCCTATGGATCCCAGTCTCTTTCGAAACCTCATCCAGTGTAACCCTACGATTTTCTTGAAATCCTTTCTCGGCGATCAGCTCTTTTAGGCGGAATCTAATCATTGGGGCATCCTCGGCTAAGACTTTGATTCTACCGAATGAGCAGCCCACTTTCATCCAACGTTGAACAAAATCTACAAAAGATGCTTGACAGCGCCGACCTTTCGCATATTATGTAGCGTATACGCATCATAAAGCGCAAAGGAGCTACATATGAAAAGTACAGAATACCTTACAACCGAAGAGCTTGCGGAACGCATTCGTTACGACGCTCGGACCATCCGGGAGCGTCTGAAAGATGCGGTCTTGCTTGAGGGTGTGCACTACATCAGGCCGTTCGGCGGCCGGAAGATTTTGTATCTGTGGGAGCCGATTGAGAGGGACATGTTCGAACACTCTGGCCACCACTCCCTTGCAATTCCTATGGCTAACGGAGGGCGCATGAATGGGTAGCGTTCGAGTGCGTGAATCCACGCAAAAGTTGTTTTTCGATTTCAAGTACCGCGGAAAGCGTTGCCGAGAGCAGACCGCCCTCGACAACACACCTGCTAACCGGAAGAGGCTTCAAGCGATTCTGAAACGCATCGAAGCGGAAATCACTTTGGGAACTTTCGAGTACCACAAGTATTTCCCCGACAGCCCCAGGGCGCAGGAAATTACCCGGCAAGCTGAGTTGCAGCGCGCTCGGGCAGCTCATGACACGCCGCTGTTCAGTGAGTTTTCACAAACATGGCTGGATGAAATGATGATTCAGTGGCGCCGTTCCTACATCGCAACGATTGAGGGAACGCTGGAGAACTATCTGATTCCGGAATTTGGAGAGTCGGAGGTTGGCCACATCACCAGGCAGGAAATTCTTTCGTTCCGGGCGTCCCTCGCCAAAGTTCAGACCCGGAGCAAAAAGCCACTTTCCGCCAGCCGTATCAACCGCATCATGACGCCATTGCGCATGATTCTGGGAGAGGCAGCCAACCGGTATGAGTTTACCTCACCCTATCAGGGGATCAAATCACTGAAGGTGCCCCGCTCGGATGTGGAACCGTTCTCTCTGGAAGAAGTTCGGCTGATTCTGGATACAGTTCGAGAAGATTTCAGGAATTACTACACCGTTCGCTTCTTTACCGGTCTCCGGACCGGCGAGATCGATGGCTTGCCCTGGGATTGTATCGATTTCAAGCGCCGGCAGATTCTGGTTCGCCAGGCCCTAGTGAAGGGTGAAATCGAACAGACGAAAACCGATGGCAGCTACCGTCACGTTGAGATGTCTCAACTGGTCGTCGACGCGCTTGAGGATCAGAAAAAGGCTACTGGCGGAAATGAATTCGTCTTTTGTACCAGAGCAGGTGGGCCGCTTAACCATAACAACGTCACGAAAAGGGTTTGGTACCCGCTGCTCCGCCATCTTGAGTTGCGTAAACGCCGGCCTTATCAGACCCGCCACACCGCAGCGACCCTATGGCTAGCCGCCGGTGAGAACCCAGAATGGATCGCAAGGCAAATGGGCCATACCACAACGGAAATGCTTTTCCGCGTGTATAGCCGCTACGTGCCAAACCTGACCCGCCGCGATGGCAGTGCGTTCGAGCGCCTGCTCATCAACGAATTCAACGCCAAAACTGATCCCAAGAAGGAAGCTGACTCATGAACTATTCTCAACCGTTTTCTATCAGCCGAAAGTCTTTCGCGACACGCCTGGCCAGTGCATTGGCCTTTTCCATGCAAATTCCTGACGGAACTCACCTCGTCGCCGTGCTGGGAGCAGGCGACGAAAGCTCCAATCTCGCAGCTCTCACCCACTGGGTGGAGAACGAGCTTTGGTTGATGGACGACGAGGCCCTTCAGGACCCGCTGCCGCAGCTGCTCAACAACCTGGAACGTCTTCTGCTTTCTGCACAGGAGGACTTCGCATGAGCATTGTCGTCAACACCACCTGGAAGACCGAGCCGGAAATCTTCATGGGGACCATTACCCACCTGACGGAAATCCCGAACGGGGAGGGCCTGCCGGTGTTGGAACTGACCATTGAAAATTCTTTCGAGCAGTATCAGGTCGTGATGTTCCAACCTCACCGGGATCTTCAGCTCACAAAAATCCCAGACTGCGCTGTTCAGCTCGTGCTCTGGGAGGGTGAGCGGGGGCATGCCGTGTCGCGCTCAGACACCGTCATTCTGCTGGACACGCCTGACACGCTGCTGCATCTGCCTGAGTCGAAACTGGTCTGCCCAGATCTGGTGGTCGATATTGAACTGTTCATCGACGCGTGCCCAGTACAATCATTGGCCGACTTTGTTCGACGGGTGCTAGGTCGACCATCAGTTGGGTTATGCTTTTTGAATGGCGTAATGCAAGAGGACGGACTCCAACAGCCGGGCTGTTTGGCCCGGCATAGCCTAGAAGTGGCTGCACGATCATTCGATGCCTGCCGCGGGTACCCTGATGAAGAACGATGGGTCGCCGCTGTCGCGGGACTTCTGCACGGGGTCGGGCGGATTGAGTTATCTGACTCTAAACCTGTCGATTACCTAAAGGTCGCTTTGAAGGGGCTGGGCTTGTTGGCGGAAGACCTAAAACGACTAGCGCAAGAACTTCCTGAGGCGGCGCGAACCATTCAGTTTATTATCGCCTCGATGTACCGCATCGGAAGCCCTACACAGCCAGACCCAAAGGCTATGGTTGTGCAGTCATCTCACCTGCTTGCCGCGCAACTCCAGTCAGAACTGATGCACACAGCGTCAACGCACCTGGCTAGCGCCTCTACACGTCTCACCTCATCTTAAAAAGGACTATATTCAGTGCCATGGATGGCCCTCTCCTTCTCCATTTCATCATCAACATACACTCGTCCACCGAACCCAATCAGCGCGACGAATACCACAAATCGAAGGGCGGACATGTAATGCTGACGCGGCCGTTCACCAAAACCTTTACGCGGCGGATCAACTATTATATGAGCGACACCCATTACATTTGTGGGACCCGCAGGCTCATCCCAACGCGCTCGAACGAGTGTTTTGGGCATAGAGAGCTCTTTACTCCAGTAATTCTTCAATTGATGTTCATCAGGCCCGGTTTCAGGCGCCCTCACATCCACCCAAGCGTGTGGGAGAAAACCTATGACGTCTAAGAATTGGAGATATAGTACCTGTCCCGGCGTATCACGGAATTTTAACTGGGTATGACTTTTCTGTGCAGCCTGTACAACGTTTTCCACAAGGGTTCGGAACCGATCAGCGTCTATTTGAGCAAGTTTTACTAGGCGTTGATACATCTTATCGACTGTTGGATGTGATGCCTCCAACTTGGGTGGAGCCGGGCACGTCCGGAGGATAGGATAGTTCACTCCGCCCACTCCATTTTTGTGAGCAACGCTGTCAACATCAGGTCTCTCACTCGGAGAAAATGCGTTGCGCTGACCGGGGTGCTCTTCTTTGAAATTCCGCGCATGTTGATCCATCAACCACTCGCCTCGGCTATGGCAGCGAGTCAAACAGGGCTCAGACAGACCAAACAAGTCTGCGGTCCCATCAATTGCCTTTTCCAATGTTGCGCCGTTCTTTGTGAGCTGAGAGACATGATCGAGTGCACGGTAAACCAAAAAAGCCGATGCTGGCATCTGAGAGCTCTCGGACACAGCTCCAGCAACTGAGCCTGACATCTCAAAACTGGTAAACGACTTGTCTACGGCTACCTCTCCGCCTTTTTTAAAGCGGCCCAATACAGCGGCCAGTTGGGCTGGCGTAGACTCCTTGTTCTTACTTAGCCCCCGCCGGTTACGAAACTGCTGCAAATTGTCTGCAGTGAAACCCAGCAGCTCAGCCTGGCACAGATTTGACAAGGTGCCCATCGGTACCGACCAGCGCATTAAACCCACTGCGTAGTCTAATAGGTGGGTGTAGGTTCGAATCGTTTGCCCGGGGGAAGCATGGCCCATCATAAAGGTCAGGTATTGGAGCTTTTCGAACGCAGGTAAATACCGATCTTCGCCACACAAAACCGCATACCAGTCCTCTCCCCAGTGAGGCATGATGACAGCTCCATCATCACTGCAGGCCCATTCAACCGGAAAAAGCTCACCGGGATACGATTCCATCAATCGAAGAGCATTAAACGTCGAACAGGAATGCCGCAGGTGATGGAAGCGCAGAATCGGAGTACCCGAGGCGGATCGCATGGCATCCTGAATTGGGTTAATCAAGATTCCAGCGGGCATCAAAGAGTCCGGCTGGTGCAACTCGCAAAAAAATAATTGGTTTCGTTTTATCGATGTTTGTTCCAAAACTCGTCGACGATACCAACGCCTGACCAAGTCCAGTTCGGAATCGGTTAGTAGGGCCCACAACGGCAATACTCGATTAGCGTTGACGGTCTTGGTGGAGCCAAACCTATTCCCCCTAACAATTAAAGTCGGAAATGATAAGGCCGGCTCATACAACCCCTGCAAATCCCGTAGAAGTAGCCGCCGTATTTCCCCTCGTCGTACGCCACACCGATAGCCCAGTATCAACGCAACTTGCCTTGCTTCAGACAGCCTTCGATCTGGCTCATCGTCGAGCATAGACAGTGTCCGCCCGTATTCCGCGGGCGTTAATATCTCTGCATCCACCTGACCGTTACTGCTCACGCCCTCAATATAGGTATCTGGCAAACCGTGTTGAGTGACCAAGTAATGGTGAAATCGTCTGAGTACCCCAGAACGGTATGCTCGCTGTTGAATCGATGAGCTGGCTGTCAGGAGCTCTGCGTAAAGCCCCTCCCAGTCATCCTCATCCAGATCATTCAGATCCTCCTCATCAATTAACTCAGCGATAAGTGGCTCAGCAAACTCGGAGAGGTACCGCCGTATGGAACTGGCTGTTAAAGACAGCCTGGAGAAGGCACACCATCTAGCAACGATTCTGACAATTGGTGACAAAGTGGATGACTCAGCAATAAGCTTGAGTGCCTGATAACTCGCACTTTTTACGGATGCGCTCTTTTTATCTTCATCTAGCGCCAAGGCCCGAAGTATTGACGCGATGGCGTCTTTGGCGTTTCCTCGTGTCGGTCCATAAAGGGGACAAGATGGCTTATTTACAGCCAGCTCCGGGGGAGATTTTGGCGTATCGCAACGCCCCCTCGGAGGAACCAGACCAGTAATCAATCTAACCCACGAGCTAGCCCCCATAGAGACGGAGACACCTGGTGCGTTTTGTTCAAAACCAGCACATCCCATGATATCCAGTGATGCCACGGTCGAGGCTGCATCCATCAGACCACGGACAAAGTTTCTGTCCGCAGAGACTACGCTCTTCGTAGAGGTAATTCGTGAAACAAACCCTGCTAAAAGCGACGGCGCATTGGCAGGAAACGCTTTTAAACCGTGCTCGCGATTAAACCGATGCAAGAGCAACAGCGTGACAGGATCAGGAAACCAACGGGAGCCTTCCGAGCTGTCGGCACTCTCCACCCAATAAAGTTGCCTGCCGCCTCGGTACCTCTTGGCTGTTTGAAGACCACCAGTGATGGCGCCGCAGGTGGTCTTGAGAGCTTTCTGGGAGTGCAGACCTCCAAACCAAATCATGGAATACACAAGTCGGCCAGCGTCGTGCTTTAAGCGCAGAGTACCTTTCAAACCCTCACTTCGAAGGTTGATCCAGAAGTCGGCTTCAATTACCTCGTAAACCGATTTATGCGCAAAACTGCGCGGGGTCATCGGCGGCGTATCCATCCGCACAACTATCATTAGGTCTCGGTTCGGGATTTCGATGCCATGTTCCCCAGCGATCTCATCGAGGCGCCTCACAAGATGATTGTGACGGATACGTAGCGCGTGCCCCGTCACTCCGGCACAGGCTGTCTCGAAAATAAAAGTGACCACCCCCTCAGAGACCGGGCTAGAAACGTCTCCAGTGACTAGCCTTGAAAACGCTTCGTCGAGAATGCGGTCCACGGCGTTTCGCTCAGACTTTGCAATTTGTTGGCGCTTTTCCTCGCGCAGCTCATCACCGTGAAGGTTTTTGTTTCTGGCCCCAGTGTCTCCCATTAGCCCAGCCCCCTCACCGGCGTCCAACCAAGCTCCACTTGGATTTCCTCCAGCACCGGCACCAGAATCTCTTTGTACTCAACCGGAGATAAAGTCGAAAACCGTCCCATCGGCTCTCTCCCAGCCACCCAGTGCCCCATCAAGGTATCAACCAATAGTGCCGGGACTCTCCTGTGTAAAAGCTCACTACGCAGGAGGTGCCGCCCGACGTTTAACGGCAAACTCGAAAATGACGACAGGTGCTCATCGATCTGATCAGGCGTCACGGCAATCGGCTTGGCCATTCGCCTATTCGGTGTTGAAAGAAAAAAGAGGGTATGGTCAGGAGCCGGCTCACCTAGATACGTCTCGACCATCCGCATCACATGGCGCCGATGGCTCAGATAATAGTCCCAGTGACTAAAGAAATTTTCGGTCAAAGGCACAATGCGCGAGTGGCTCCAATGGTCGCTCTCCTTGTCCGCGATCACCGCATACCTGCGATTGAGATCTACATCTGTAATCCGAGATAGGGGCGCCTGAACGCTTCGGTACCCAGTGCACAAGAAAAGTAGAAGGACTGTGTATAACGTATATGCATTATGAATATCGGGAAGTGTCGATTTCCCAATTGGCTGGCGCAAAGTTTCCTGGAAATGCGTTTTCAAATCCGTCGCCAGCTGCCTCAGCACGTGGGGCTTAGGACAATAAGGGGAACCGATACGCCGATCAGACTGCACCAATGCTACCGGATGCAACGTGTTACGAGATTCGGGTACTAGCTGTGAGATAGCCTGCAAGTAACTTTCTTGCAGAGCTGATTCATAGGCACAGTAGTAGTGGATTCCAGCATGTCTGCTGATGTCATCGTGGTCACCGGCAATGAGAATTGACGCAACCATGTCACCGGCACCGTCAGACAAACGGTGGAACAACGCTCGTTGAACTCGCCTGAGGGTCAGCCTGACGTCGCTTTCTTTTTTGATCCGATCAAAAAAGTCTGCCGCTCGTTCCGCAACACGCTCTTTTTCGTGGTTCTTGAAAAGCGCTCCACGCCAGTCACGAGGATCAGAGCCAACGTGACGTTCCAGCAAGTTCCAAAGAGGTCCTACAATGGGCATCTGCACCGACGGCACGGTCTGAACCAATTGGTGCCGCAGTTCTGCTTCAAGCTGCGTCTTCCGTAATGGTTGCGGGGCTGCACTTTGCCAAACGGCAGACTCGTAGCAAATGTATATTCGCCCGTTTTCTCCACGTTCCGGCATATCATCCAACCGGGATTTCAGTTGCGTCTCTAGAACCAAATCTAGCTCTCGCCCTGTTAAAAGAACCAAAAGGAGTGCCAATGCAGCTGAGAGATCGGCATCCACGGGCTCAATAACCGCTTTCCAGTATACGTAGAGTTCGTACTCCGTCGGCCGCTCCCAACGGTTTGTCAGCGTTTGATTAGAACGTCGAAGTTGATCGGATTTTACGCGGTCTCTAGCAACCCCATTTTTCCCCACCCAAGGCTTGCGATGCTTTGAGGATCCTTGGCTTGTTACAACTATGGGCCGGTGAACAAGGTCGTCTGATGGGAGCGCATTTCGCTCTGCTGTTTGGAATAGTTTGTCCTGGTCAACACTGATCCTAGTAGGGAAAGAGAGCGCCTCAATCAACGCAGCGGAATCGATCTCATCATTCTCTTCGGTATCAAGCTGAACTCGCTCCATCTCAAAGTCGCTGCCGGCGCGATTCTCGTACTCACCTGTACCTGCTGAGACTCCGATTTCAGCTCGTGCTCTTCGCTCAATGAGAGATTCTTTTTGCAACGACAGTCCTAGTAGTCGACGGATAGGCGACAAATGCGCGGCTCGCACGTCACCACATTCCCGAAGACGCTGTTCCAACTGATCAAGCGTGGTATAGCAATTTTCCGGCTCCGTGGTATCAATGCCCTCAAGTCCATCCATCCAAAGATGAGCCCGCCGGAACTCCAGAAAGACTTTTTGCAGGTTCGAGAGCGGAACTTTCCCATCAGGCGCTTCGGGAACACCAACCCAGATAGCGATAAACGCATGAGCCAGAATCGACGCTAGCTCGCTGCTTAAAGAGGCCTGGTCGCCTATTTTCAGCAATGCGGCATAGACAGGATACGGAGTGATTTTTGCCCGTTCCTCAGAGGTCGGATGCCAAAATTCGTCAACGTAGAAACCATCGATAATATCCCGACAAAGCTCAATAATTTCCGGCAATACCCTGCGCAGCTCATCCATATTAAGATGATTCTTTTTCTCAAGAATCGACAACATTCGATCCGCAATTGGCAAAAAAATCGTAGCGACAGTCTGGATTTGGGCGCGTGTTTCAGGCGGCTGAATAAGCCGCTCAAGTGCAGCGTTCGGGGTCATAATGTATTCCCTATACTATGGACAAAGATCAGATCCTCCTGGCTCAAATCTCTCTTCGATTCACGCCAGAGATAACAGCCAACCTGCTCTTCGTAGGAAAAAGCGAACTGGTAGTGCCATGCTTACCCATGAGGGAAAACAGAGCGGAGACGGCTTTAGAATGACCTCCTGTTTGCATTGCCATCAGGCAGAGGTTCAACAGCTCTCTCTCGATCACTTCGGTAAGAAAGATATCGATTGGAATTGCAGGAGCTTCCACGAGGACGGGAATCCGAGTTTTTGGACTCAAACAGGAAAGTAAGGCGGCAGAGCGAAGATTGCCGGTTACGACATAGACTCTTTTTTCACTCTTTTTCTGTGCCTGAACCACAATCGGGTGGCGATAGAGATAGTCAAGAATGGCCGCCTCAGGTAACTCATCCAAAGCGTTCGTTCGGAATGGCAGTGCTGCGAACTGCTCAAGAAAGTGTTTTCCCCGCAGTACTGAGGATTCCTGAAGCTTATCGAGCGATATCTTTTTCAGGGTGTACGTGTGGTCAGTCATGCTGCTCTCCTCAAAAGTGATGAGAGTCATTCTGGCGACCTGTAGGCGATCATTTTCTTGGCTAATTTCCGTAAAAATGTAATTTGACTCAGATTACAAACATGTAATTTAAGCCTGGAGATGCCTTGCATCGATCGAAAAGTGTGGAATGCTGGGATGGTGTTTCTGACAAACTGAGCTAACGGAGTGCCGGACCAATGACCGAAACAAAAACTACAGAAGAACTGCGTGAGCTCGCCATAGAAGAGGCTATAGCCCTATTTGAAGGCGATGAACTTGCTGCCATGAAATGGATGAGAACGGCTCAGAGAGGGCTTGGCAACCGACCTCCTCAGGGACTCATGAGCACACCGAAAGGTATAGAAAAGGTCCGAACGTTAATCGGCCGGCTGGAGCATGGAGTCATTACGTAGGAGTGATCGCAGGCACCCCTGCGATACCACCTGAACGACTACCACCCAACAAGAGTTCCCCAATAGCTTTTCCGTCAGGCGAAGCCCGCATGTTGCGGCAGAATTTCTCCTGGAGAGCGTTATAAGAGGATGATGGGGAAACATCGTCGCCAAAATTCCTGCATCCCGAAGCCCTGGGTCTCGATACAGTGATTCCGCGAAATCGCAATCACCAAAAGGAGACCCATATGTCAAAGTCAAAATCCGCTCAACGCTCCACCCAAGACGCCAATCATCATGCAAATTAGCTGAACCCAAACTATGGCACCAATGGAACAAATCCTGCGAATGGCCATGTGCATGGCAACCGGAGCAAGCAAATAAGCCAACGTAAAAAGTGATTCGCAACAGCCCACACTCCCTGTGGGGACAATCTTTAAAAGAGATCCTATGTCAGAGAATCCATGCTTTCCGACCCAGGGCGAACTCGTTCAGTTCACGTTCAATTACTTCGAGCTGATGTAACGAACCCCGACAACCCATTTGTGAAGCTCAAGCGCAACCAGACCTATAAACTATAGCCTTTAGAATACGGCAAACATAGCTTACTGAGCACCCGATTCATTAATTGGAAAAGTGAAAGCCTCGTTATCTATTCTCTTCTTGGCTATACTGTCTTACCAACGGGCCGTAATTTCTTTTTTCCATATGCGTGTCATAGCGTTGCAGGTATGACTCGAATTCTTGATGGATACGATCTATATCTGATTCATCTGTCGTGATGAACCCAAAAGGGATAGATACTGACTCACCTGGATTTTGTAAGTAAAAGCAGAGCATAGAAACTACTCCTGGCACTGAAATAACTTCTACTGATCCACCCAGAAAACCTTCAGAAACCTTTATGGCCTTGTCCTTCATAGGGCCGAGTGCTTTTTTCCATAACAATTCCTGATGCTTATCCTTGCTACCCGCAACGGGTACATAAAGTTGGGTTCGAAAACCTTTGGTGGAGTTAATTAATTCCGCAACTCGGCTAAAGGATTGATTGCTCATTAGCCAGAAACGATCAGAAGGCGCCAACCAGGTACACGAGACAGTAGATTTACTATCTTTGAGGAACTTGTTAAGGATAGTTGATAGCTTGTTCCAGTTAGCGCTATATGTAGGTGAGCCTAAAAAGTATGATCGACCAGATGAAGGGTCAATTCTTTTGATCGCCAATACGGCTAGTGCAGTAAGGTCAACGCCATCCGGTGTAAAACAACCTAGTAATTCGTTTTCCTCTAGCGAATCTAACGCAGAAATAATATCCTGAACATTTGAGGCACTAAATGAATTAAGGAGCACTTCGTTAAAATTCTTTTGAATTTCATCGATTTCGAAAAAACGGCTATCTGAATGCCGTTCGATTGAGTTACGCTCAGTATCCAGTGAAAATGTGATAGAAAACTTGACATTATAGTCCTTGTTTTTTCTGACATCGGACAACTTGTAGAGCTCTACTTTTCGAATATCATTAACGCCTTCAAAGTTTATCGATTCTTCCTCAAAAATATCAATGTAGTTTCGCAGGAATGCCGATTTAGCATAGCTGACACTATTGCTGAGCTTTTCCGTTTCTGGAGAAAGACGTATGGCATTGAGAGGAGTGCTTATCTTGTCATCGGATCGAATTAGACCAAATGACAATAGATCAAATTTGAAGGTACTGGTGCCTTCGAACAATTTAGTGATTTTCGGGCGACTGTCAGAAGGCCCATCAAAATAATTATGAGCCTCAGATGTCAGCTGAATATTGCCTTCGTTGTCCAAAGAGATTTCGTTCAGGCTGACCAATTGTGACACAGCTATGCTAATCTCTTTTTCAGTGAGACCAAGAAACTTCGCCAACTGGGTAGATGACATATTCCCCACTTTCAACAGGCGCAAGATAAACTCGCGGATGAAGGATAGGTCACTTCTCCCCACCAGCGTGTATTCAAACCGAAAGGCCTGAATAGGTAGTGCAATATCTATCGTCATCAGCGGAATCAAAGTGTGATTTGCCATTATCGCTTCCTTCCCTTTTTCACCATCTGTTTCGCTGGCACGATGCGATACTCATCGTTTTGATGATTTTGGATATACGAGGTGACTTGTCCAAGTGGCAAGGAGGCGTTTTCACGGTTCCACATTTGCATGGAGCCAACAATCAACAAACGATCCATAGC
The DNA here is from genome assembly GCF_000708045.1 of Marinobacter nitratireducens. Classification (GTDB taxonomy): domain Bacteria; phylum Pseudomonadota; class Gammaproteobacteria; order Pseudomonadales; family Oleiphilaceae; genus Marinobacter; species Marinobacter nitratireducens. The sequence goes on along the minus strand of NZ_ANIE01000009.1, from coordinate 370,963 downwards.
GCGGGACATGGCAACATTGATCCGGTTAGGTTCTTTCAAAAACTTAGGTTTTCGATCTTTGCCATTGCGGGTGATAGACACAATGATGATGCGATTCTCTTTTCCTTGATAACTATCAACGGTATCAATTTTGATCAGGGTTCTGAACTCTGGTCTCCAGGCTAATTCGTTGAACTTTCTTCGTAAGAGTCGTTTTTGAGCGCCATACATACAGATAATGCCAATAGCGGGTTCGTCTGAAGAAACCAAGGAGGCAAGCTTCTCAACATAGTCGGCATTAGCTTCAATTTCTTTTAAAACGGATAGAATTTGATTGATTTCTTCAAGATTGACTAGGCTCGTACCATCTTCACTGTCGAAGCCGAACTTACATTCTGACGTATCCAACCAGGTCACAGGTGCTTTCAAAACATCGATGCCGTCATTATAAAAATCGGGGATTTCTCGATCACCGGTGATCAAGGGTTGTTCATAGAAAGTATCTGAAACCAGTCGACTGATCGGTTCGGCCATACGGTATTGGGTTAGAAGGCTCTTTCCGACGGCTTTGCCATATGGAGAGAGAAACGCCTTTTCAAAATCACTCTTGAAAACTTCCTTTTGGAATGGCTCCACTCTTGGAACACCCAGTTTTCTCAATATGGCGTTTTTATGCTCTTCTTGAAATAGAGGCGGCAATTGTTTGTGATCCCCAACCAGTAAAATACGATTGGCAGATTGCATTGCAATAGCAAGCTCTGAAGATATAGAACGTGCCGCCTCGTCGATAATCACCCAGTCATATTGGATCTGATTTAAACCTAGATGCCCTAGCCCCATCCCTACGCAAGTACCACACACCAAAGTTCTGGACCTGGCCAGAAACTCTTCATAGCTACCAGGATTTGAGGAAAGCCGATCTCTGTAATCATTTACCAGCTCTAACAGGGCGCTTACGCGTCTATATTCATGAGGCCCAATACCATAAAGCGAATTAAGGTGTTTATCGACCTTCTCAGCGATACTCCCAAGCTCAAGCTGCCTGACCTCAATTGAGTAAGATTCGTTGAGTTCAGATATGATTTGATCACAAAGCGCTTCCAGGCTGGACGACAAGCTGGCGGACAGTTGCTCGTCCGAAGAGTCAACAAGATCGGCCTGCAAACGAAGTGCATTTTTGACTTTCCTCTTGATACCAAGCTCGGCATTGAGAACGGCATCAATGTACTCTGGCTCTAACTTCAGTGACGGCTGAATAAAATGAATCCGCTCCCTAAGCTCTGCGATAAATGACTGTATTCTTGATTCGATCAAATTGCGCGAATAAACATCTTTAAGCCCCTGGGAAACTGATGCTTCGGAGTTGCTAAACCGAACAATATCGATCGGCGATTCCAGTCGGGTACAGTGTTTCCGGATACGCTCAACAGCCGTATTGACGGCTTCATGCGATTGACTAACAAGCAGTATGTGCTGCGCATTACCTTCAGTCAGTAAGTAATGCACAAACGCGGAGATAAACTCCGTTTTACCGGTACCTGGCGGCCCTTGTAGAAGTGACAAAGGTCCTTTGCTAAACAGAGTTTTGAAAGCATCCCTTTGCGCTTCGTTCAGACTGACTGTTAAGTTGCCCTCTTCGTCGTATTGATCATAGCGATCTAACTGCTCGTCAGTGGGAATATTTTTATAATCGGTAAAAGGCTTATCTATATAGGGTTCAAAATAGGACGCCAGATCGGGTATGACAGAATTTTTATTGAGTACCCTCTCCATCGCTTTTTTACGGCGATTGTAGGAGGCTCGGTCTCGTTTCGTGCGGAGGTACAAAACTTCGCCAGTCTTAGGGTAATTCTTACCAGAGCTCAGCGGGATTCGCATCTCTGAGCTGGTGGACTGGTCAATGTTGACCTTTCCAACGACAAACTCCTTGTCATCGACCTTTTTGATGGCGATAACAGCGTCTTCTTTAGAAAAACGATCAAGCACTTCGTTGTCTGAATCATAGGGAATAACCAGTTCATTCTTTCGAAGATCAGGCTTCGGCTCATCAGCGACTTCAATGCTTGGAAGCGCTTCAGTTTCTGTTTCTAAAATGGCCTTCCATATGTTCTTTGTTGCAATCTTTTCATTCTTTATTGAAGCAGTAGATTCTTCATCATACTCGGCATCAGCAAGCAGCTTTTTGAGCTGCTCATCAATATCTTTGCTAAGTTTCTCATCGACCTCTCTGTTATTAGTGCTTTCCTTGATAGCCGCTTTACTGTCAATAAGAAATGTTTCGTGAGCCAAAAGATAAGACTGAAGTGCTGAGGTATCCGTATGATAGTCGGAGGGTTCGATGTTGATCTTGATGGGGAGTGCTAACTGGCTTTTATCCCGAACCCAAGGTGGAATATCATCGGTTTTTCGAGGCACCAGTCCGCCTTCGATGGCTTCGTTTATGGGGTTAAAGAAAATCGTCCAGGATGAGTCCACGCCAGACAGCAATACCTTGACCGAATCTGAGTTTTTCGTGGAGGGTTCATAAAACAGAAACAGCTCACCGTTATCAGGTAAAAGACTAATAGCCTCGTGGAAGTCCTGGCGAGATAGTTGGACGTTCAGCTCTTCGATGGACTCAGAGGAGGATTGATATATCTCTTTGAGTGACTGACTAAACCTCTCTAACGAGATAAACCCAGAGCTATCAGATTTCTCTGCCTTGATGATTTCAAGTAACTGCGGATGCGAATTTTCTTCATCGAGCTTATCCCAGTTGAGCCCAAGGAGTTCACAAGCCATTCGAATAACCGCATAGTTATCGCGAACAACCGCCGATGCGTTATGGATCGCTTCGGGGCTATATCGATGATTTTTGCCTTCTGTTGCCCCAAGCTTAAAGTCGGGTAAGTCAATGATATAGACGTTTAGTTCATCACCTTCGGCCAGTACCAGTATATTGCCTGGATGGATATCACCATGAGTAATTTCACTTTCATGTAAGAAGCTAACGTGACTAATTAACGCTCTTATGGCTTCGAGTTTTGTTTCGTCTAAAACATTGCAAGTTGCCCATTCATCCCATGTAGGTGCGTCAATAAAATCTTGGATCAGATAAAGCTCGGACTTATGAGTAATGCCCTTGCCTCGAATACTTGGGATAAAATCGATCCCAAGCCATTGAATTTTTTCTACCTTCTCAAAAAAAGCTTTGCATGAAAAGATGCTTCTGGAATCATCGTTTTCGAGAGCATTGTTCCAGATTTTTACAAGTAACTGACCTGATCGATAGACCTCTTTAGCATCGTTAGAAGATATTTCCTCATCTTCGACGTAGGTTTTATAGAGTTTAACCTCAGTTTTGTACTGCTCAACAATAGAGCTATCAAATAGCTCAATGACCTCGGTCTCTGGCTGCGAATCGGAAAAAGCTATTAAAAATTCTTGGGCATTGCTGTAACGATCCTGCGGATCATGACTGATAGCTTTTCGTATGGCAGAAGCATACCATTCACTGGAATCTGGAATATTTTTTATAGCATCATCAATTGATGCGAGATTGAGGCGCTTGCCCTGCATTATCAGCCAAGTCAAAATACCCAGAGAATATATGTCACGATCATATTCGGTGCCATTATATTCCGAATTCTTTTCCTCAGGGATTGATATAATCCCTGAGCTAATTGCCTTACGCCTTTCCCCGACCGTTCCTGCTGGCTTATGGTAGGCCGACATGAAGCTGGACATGGCCATTTTCATGCCAGGAGAAAGCCATAGACTGTGATCCCCAATATCTCGATGAGCAATTTTTATATCATGTAGAGAGGCAAAATTATTCAGTATAATTTTGACAAGTGTCGCTCGCTCTTCTTCGTTGTATTTGGCAACAAAAGAGGAAACGAATTCGTTCAGACGAGAGTAGTTATGAGGGAGCTCAAAAAGCTCATAGAACTCCTCGGTAATATTATTTGGATCAACATTGGTCAGAGATCGAAGACAGGCGTTGTATAGATCCCCATCGTTTGAGCGTATGAATGACAAAACCTCTTTCTCGTGGCTGACAATCTTATAGCGTTCGTCTCTTGTTTTGCTTCCAATATCATTTAGTTCAGAGAAGTCCCATCTTCTAAGGAGCGCAAAGTCGTTTTTATTGTTCTTATTTTTAGATAAGAACTCCGTGTATATCGAATCGGTACTCTCAGGCGGGAATATTTTTTCAATGGCTTCGTAGCCATCCACAATTAAGCTTTTTGGCTTGGTCTCACCTTCGGAGAATATTTGATCAAAAACTAGTATGTCTTGGTTTAAGCTTTTATTTGCTTGCGGATGTGGTCGAAAGCGTTTGTTGTAAGCACCTTCGTTCGCAAGCTGGAGAAATTCACTGAGTGTGAGGACGTGTTCCTGTTCTCTAGGCGGTAGTTTGGAGGCATCAGCAGTACCTGTTAACACAACTAGAAAGTCTACCTTGGGACGGTCAAACTTGTGCCCTTCGAAGCTAGGAAAAGCCCTTCCACACTTAGCAAGTTTCGAGGTGAGTAGATGTACCTTGTCTTGTGTTTTGCTGACAGCTGATCGCTCTCTGAGCTCTCCATTTTGATACCAATTATCACCAGACGCAGTAAGCTCGCCATTCCAATGCTTCAACTCAACGATGATGACGTTATAGTGCGTTACGATGACAAGATCGAACTCTCCTTCGCCGCCAGCACCTGCAAGGCGAAACCCGGCATAGCCTTTCCAGGGGAACATAGCATTCCCTCCGGGCTTTAAAACCTTAAGGTCACTCAAAGAGCCGAGTTTTGCCGGTTTGGATTCTTGTGTCTGATTAGCACCTGAAAAAGTTTGAGCGATTTTTTCTATGGCTCGAACTTCGTGAAGCGTTAATCCACCTTCCCAGTATTTAACTTCCATTTTCTTCTTGTCATGCGACATTGATTAATATTCCAATGCAATTCAATTTAATACCTACGCCACCCTAAAACGTGTTAGAGGTGCTCTTCTAATCCATCCCAAGAGCCTTAAGCACAGGATCGGCGCGAAAACTCTTCTAGAATTTGGTGAACAGCTAAACCGGTATCGTCGAGATGTCCGCTGCATTGCTCATAGCCAACGCCGCTTTATTAGCCCCTGCATCAAAAGAAACTTGCTGGTACTTAGCGCGGTTTTCTACCGGCGTAACGCCCCCCCAGACTCATATCACCACCTGGTTTTAAAGAGGCTATGTGCCGTTGCGATACTTCCAACCGGTAGAGCCCGACAAACTAAACAAACCAGCCCGCACCACTATTCGTGAATTCAGATAATAACTGCCGCACTTTGGCGTAACCAGGTAGAAGCGGGCGGGCCGTCGCCGGTACCTTCACTGGCTTAACGACCAAAGTGAAGCAGTGATGAAGTATCGACAACTAACCAGACACAACGATACCAGATTTCAGCCCTACGCGTGGCCGGCAAAAGCCAACGGCAGATCGCAGCAATCCTTTGCTGCTACAACAGCAAGATCAGCCGCGAGTTGCGCCGGAACAGAATTCACGGCTACCAGCCCGAGATGGCTCAACATTCGCCGACCATCCGGCGCAGAGCCGCCTTCAAACGCCACAAACGATCGCAGTGGCTGAGGGATTGGGTGGCTGAGCGGCTGAAAGAACATTGGAGCCCAGAGCGGATTGCAGGCTTTATGCGGCGTATGAACATTCCGGTGCAAGTCAGTCACCAGTGGGTCTATGACTTTATTCATCGTGATCGCCTCCTGGGTGGTCATCTATGGTCCTTCTGTCGGCATTGGAATCACCGGGGGCGGGGGGCGCAAACGCAGAGCGAAGGAAGCTAGCCTCGGTAAAATCCTGAGTCGGGTCGAAATTGCGTGTCGCCCAAAAGAGATTGAGCATCGTGCCACGCTCGGCCACTGGGAGGGCGACACGGTGTTCCAGGGCCACAAACAATCGGACGTGGCGACTTCGTGGAGCGTCGCAGCGACTAATTGCTCGCAGGCCGCCTGAAGCGGTTTACGGCCAACCCGAAAACGCGCACGTTGATCAGGCTTTTGAAGCCAATCCGAGGTGCTTCTAGAACGCTGACGCTGGACAACGGCAGCAAGTCTGCAGAACACGAACGGCTTGCCAGTTAAGCGAAAGGGGCCAACTGTATCAAACACATCAACCGCGTGGTTGAGCAATTGAATAACCGGCCCTGAAAACGACTGGGCTACCAAGCATCGGCTGAGGTGCTCTTGGGTAAATATTTCGGGGCACTATAAATGAGCGGTGCTGCGGTTATTGGTTGAATCCACGATCTAAGGTGAAAACGATCAAATCGTGGTCGAACGATTTGATCGAAACATGATGGCAGGAATGCTAATGTTTATTTAATTCAACGATCTAGTTTTCTCCGGACCCTAAAGCGTGTCCGATTTCCGGACACTGAAATCCTGACAATTCTGCACTCCCCGACCCGACAAAATCGGATCCAAATATCCATTTAGAGTGCCTGGAGGGCACCGATCAAATGTCCTGTTTCCGGACATCGGTTACCTGACAGAGGTGTGCCACACTTCGGTGTTAATTGGCTTAAAATGCTGATATATCGGGGTTTTGGAGGCTGGTGTTTTTTGCTTTAGGTATTTGATCTTTGAGACTTTTCACCGATTTAGACCGGTTGCTGCCTACCTTCGAAGGCGCACTCCGGAGGCAGAGGTCTCAGGTTCGAATCCTGACGGGCGGGCCATTATTTTCAAAGGCTTGCGTGAAAACGCAGGCCTTTTTTGTTTGGCTGTGTCCAAATTGTGTTCATAGTGTGTCCGCAGTAACAGGATAGAACCCGAGTGGCGGCTGTGGGTTCCGGATTATGAGGTAGCGATACAACGGGGACGTTGCCTGGAGCGGCTTTGTGCCGATTCCGCAAATCCGCTGCAAAACGGGCGACCTTCCCACCCCGCAGTGATGCTTGTATGCACCCGAAATACCCGGTTGACGAGGGATTCAGTCATCACTTCCGCAGGGCTGCCGATGGTGTCGAGTTGGCCGTCAGCCAGCACCGCAATCCGGTCCGCAAATTGCGCGGCCTGGTTGAGGTCATGAAGTGACATGACCACGGTCAGTCCGTGTTGCCGGTTCAACGTGGACAAGAGCTCCAATACTTCCAACTGGTAACCCCAATCCAGAAACGTGGTTGGCTCGTCCAGCAACAGGATATCGGTCTCCTGGGCCAGTGCCATGGCGATCCAGACCCGCTGTTGCTGCCCTCCGGAGAGCGCTTCCACCGGTCGTTCCGCAAGGTCTGATACCCCGGTCATTGCCATGGCGTCGATGGTGGCGTTGTCGTCGGTAGTGAGGTTCCTTTGCCACCATTTCCGGTGGGGAAAGCGACCCAGTGCAATCAAGTCCCGAACCCGGATACCATCCGGCACAACCGGTTTCTGGGGCAACATGGCGAGCCTGAGCGCCAGCCGGCGCCGGTCCCATTGCGCAACCGGCCGGTTGTCCAGGAACACCTGGCCCGACCGGGGTGGCAGCAGGCCGGCAAAACTTTTCAGCAATGTGCTCTTACCAGACCCATTGGGCCCTAGCAGACAGGTGATTCCACCCTCGGGAATGGCAAGCGAGACGTTGTCGACAACCTGTTTGTCGCCGTAGGCCAATGAAAGGTGCTCGGTTCGTAACATGGAGAATTCCGGCCTCAGGGTTGACGCGATAGCAGATACAGGAAAAACGGGACGCCGAGGACAGCGGAGACCACGCCCACGGGTACTTCGTAGGGAGAAAACAGCGTTCGGCCGAGCAAATCTGCCAGCACAGCCAGCACCGCCCCCAACAGTACACACAACACCAGCTGGACCGGTAGATTGGCCCCGGCCAGTCTACGGCTGATGTGTGGGATCAGCAGGCCGATAAAGCCCACCGGCCCAACCACGCCGACGGCACTGGCCGCCAGTAGCGTGGCAATCAGCAGCGCAAAGGCACGCCAGCGGTTCAGGACCAGCCCCAGAGTGCGGACGTGCTCATCGTCCAGCTGCATGACTTCCAGAGGTCGCACGAGCAACGCGACACCGGCCAATCCGATGAACGTCCAGGGTAACAGCGTACGCAGATGCTCCCATTCGGCGCCATAAAGAGAGCCCGCCAGCCACTGAGCAACCAGTTCGGTATGAGCGTGGCCCCAGAAGGCCAGCGCGCCGGTGGTGAGCGCGTGCAACATACCGGCAAGCACCGCGCCGGTCAGGGTCATTTTGACAGGCGACAGGTGGCCACGTCGCATGCCCAGGAAATATACCGCCAACGCAGTTACCAGCCCGCCCGCCATGGCAAACAGCGGCAGGTACTGCAAGGCAAACGACGTGTTGTTATAGGGGTTGGCACTGGACACCAGCCAGTCCCCGACGATAAACGCAGCAACCGCCACCAGGCTGGCGCCGGCGGAAATGCCCAGAATGCCGGCTTCTGCCAGGGGGTTTCGGCTCAGCAACTGCAACAGCCAGCCTGACAGGGCGAAGTGAATGCCAATCAGGACGCCGGTCAGGGTACGAGGCAACCGTAATTCGAAGACCACTCGCTGAACGTGTTGAGAGCTTTCGCCGGCCAGTCCGGCCCAAACCTGAGCCCAGGTCAGGTCTATGGCTCCTAGCTGGACGCCCGCAACCAGGACCATGGCCAGGCTGAGCGCGCCGGCCAGAACCAGTCGGGCAATGGGGCTGGTGCAGAATTTGCGAAGACTGCGTTGGTCTGCCCGTGGCGTTGTCGTAGCCGGTTGGGTCACGTTAAGCGCTCCGGGGTGAGGTTCGCGAGTTGAGAAGATAAATCAGCCAGGGAGCCCCGATCAGGGCGGTCAGCATGCCAACAGGTAACTCCTGGGGAAAGGCCAGCTGTCGGGCCAGGATATCGGCGGCCAACAAGAGCAGCCCGCCAAGAAGAGCGCTCAGGGGCAACCAGTGTTGGATCTGGTTGCCGATCATCCGCCTGGCAATGTGCGGTGCCACCAGGCCGATAAAAACGATGGGGCCGGTGAAAGCGACCAGCGACGCTGCCAGCAACAGGGCCAGCAGCAGAAAAACCAGGCGCCACCGGCCGACGGCCAGCCCCATGGCCTGGGCGAGGTCATCATCCAGTTGCAACAATCGGAACGGCCGCTGCATGACCAGCAGGGCAAACAGCGGCGCCAGCAGCCAGGGCAGTACCATCTGTAGCTGTAACCAACCCCGGCCCATCAGGCTGCCGGCCAGCCAGTAGTACAGCTCGGACGCTTCCGCCCCGGACACCAGCAAAAGCCCGGTGGTCAGTGCGGTGGCCAGCGATGTGATCGCTATGCCGGCGAGCACCACGCGCTCGGGTTGGAGCTGCCGGCGACCGGCAATGGCAAAGGTCAGCGCGCCACCCAGCAGCCCTCCCCCAAGGGCCATCAAGGGTAACCACATCGCGCCCGGTGAGCTCAGGGTTCGAAGCGACACCACTGCCAGTGCGGCGGATGCGATCACACCGGTCAGACCAGGGGACGCCAGGGAATTCCGGGTAACACCCTGCATGACGGCGCCGGCAACGCCAAGGGCCGCACCGCCGAGAAGACCGAGCAAGTTGCGCGGAAGCCGCAGTTCCACCACAGAGATGCGCGTCAGCAGATCGCTACTGCCGTCCAGGGCCGCCAGCAACTGGCTCGGCGCGATCCAGCGCGAGCCCATCATGAGGCCCGCGACGAAAAGCAACGCCAGGAACGAGACGGTTGCGCCGTAGAGGACCGCCGGGCGAAGAGTGGCATCGTTAGCCATGGTTATTCCGGTTCCGGCGTCAGCAACAGACGCTGTATGTCGTCCAGGATTCGCGATCGTGCAATCGGTCCGGCACCCTCTTTCCAATACTGCGGCACTTCATAGACCTGGTCGGTGCGAACCGCCTTGAGATAGGGCCATATCGGGTTCATCGTGAATGCCCGTTGACGACTCGTCGGCAACAGTAGAATGGCATCCGGGTTGAGCTCCAACAGGGCTTCAAGACTGATTCGGTAGCCCAGCGGGATGCCACTGTCGGGATTCGGCGGCTCGCCACCGACATTGTCGAAGCCCAGACGCTCCAGCAGCGCCGTCGGCAGGAAATGATCGTAATAGATGAAGGGCGTTTCACTGCCACTGGTCAGCAGCGCCACGGTCTTGGTCTTGGTTGAGCGATGCTTGTTGCGCTCGGCAAGTGATGGAAAACGGCCCAGAAAGCGAGTGTTGAGCGCTGCGGCTTTTTCGGGCTTGCCCAGCGCCTGTCCCGCCAAATCCACCGCCCTCAGGCTGTCCTGAATAGTGATCAGATCCAGGGCCAGGAGCGGGGCAATGGTTTCGATCTGGTCACCGTCTTTCTCGGTATACCGGCGAATGGCGATGACAAGATCCGGCTGGACAGACGACAAAACCTCCAGATTGGGCTGGTGTCTCGGCCCGAGGCCACGAACACCGTTTAAGTGCGGCGCCAGGTACTCAGGCACCCCCTGCAGGCCATAGTCGGTGACCGCAACCGGCACGGTACCCAGTGCCAGCGCAACATCGGCCCCGAAGGTCGAAATCGCCGCCGGCCGGGTTGCCGCAGCGGACAACCGCAGGGTTTCCCCACGGTCATCCGTCAGCCGGATGGTGTGGTTGTCCGCCCAGCCTGATCCAGCCGAGAGCAGGACAACCAGAAGGCCCGTTGCAATCCGTTTCCGTAGGGAGACCATCAGAAATCCAGTTGGGCCTCCAGGATAAAGCTCCGGCCCGGCTGAGGTACGCGACCGACCGGGCTGACGTCCACACCCCGGAAGTAGTAATCCTCATCCAGCAAGTTGTTGACCGCCAGGCCAAGATTCAGGACACGATCACCCCCCACCGCGAAATCGCGACCGACCCGGGCAGTCACCAGGTTGTAATCCGGCAACTCGCCGGCGCTGCCATTGCTGGTTTCCTCTTCAGTATTGGCGGCATCGCTGTAGCTTTCGCTCACGTACACCCAGTTCACGCTGGCGTCCCAGGCCTGGTAGGTGTAGACCGCCTCGGCACTGACTTTATGGGTAGGCGCATTGGGAAGTTCGTTGCCCTCGTTGTCACCGGAAAGCTGTTCGGTATCCAGGAACGTGTAGCCCAGGCCCAGTTCCCACTGATTGTTGAGGCTCCAGCGATTCGCCAGTTCGATACCCTGATGGCGGGTCTCTCCGAGGTTCTCGAAACGACTGGTTGAGCGGTTGAACTGAATCTGATCCTCGTAGTCGATGCGGAACAGTGTGGCGGAAGAGAACAGGTCCGGGGTCACCTGCAGGCGAGCGCCCAGTTCGTGGTTCCAGGCGGTTTCATTTGCGACCGCGCCTTCACGGGTGGTCTGGGCGATCTGGACCGGCACCAGGGAACGCTGGCTATTGGCAAAGACAAACAGATCATCAGACGCCTGGTAGCCCACGGTCAGGCCCGGCAGCAGCTCCTCGGCGTTGTTGTCTTCCGTGTTGCCACTGAGGTTGTCACGGAAATCCATGTCGACGTCTTCGTAACGCAGTCCTGGCGTCACATTCAGACGGTCATTCAGGAAGGACACGGTATCGCTGACGTAGAACGCCATGGCCCGGGTGTCCAGATGCCAGTCACGTGCCACGGAGCGGTTACCAGAGGAGAGCTCCAGTCGATTGACATCGAACTCCACATCCTCGCTGACGAATCGCGCGCCCAGGGTAATGTCATGGCGGCCATGGCGAATCGCGAGCCGGGGCTCCGTGCCCAAAACGGTGAACAGGCGCGGTGAATCCGCGATGTGAGTTGAATCCAGCCCCGGGTCCGCCCAATGGCCATTGCCGCTGAGGTTCTGACCGAAGAAAAAGGTGCGGTCGGCGTCGTGCACGAAATTGCGCCACTGGAATTCCACGTTATCGGCTGGCGTATACGTCCAGGTGAAGGTGGCACGGCTCATGTCTGCCTCGTAGCCATCGTACGGGCGCTGACTCTGGGTGCGATCCTGCTCGTAGGCTTCAGGCGTCAAGGCGCCGGGAAGCTCGGCATCGACGCGGTAGTACTGCAGCTGTGAGGCCAGTTCATGCTGGTCGTTCAGGTAGTAACGGGCATCCAGGATCAGGTTGTCCACTTTGGTATCGGAGTGATCGCGAAAGCCGTCACCGCGCTGGACGTTGGCCTGGAACTGCAGGTCGAGCTTGTCTGTAGCCTGGCCTCCGACCCGGTAATAGGTGTCGGTAAAAACGTTGCCGGTTTCTTCAGCAATGGTTACCCGCTCACGAAGGGTCTGTGAGGTTTCCGCTGGAATCGGCTTGGTAACGAAGTTCACCACGCCACCCACGTTGTTGGGGCCGTAATGAACCGAGGCACCGCCCCGAACAATATCCACCGCTTGCAGGCTTGGAAGAGTAACCGGGAAGAGTGAAACACCCACGTTGCTGTAGGGGCCGATGGCGATGGGGTAACCGTCCACCAGAATCTGAAGCCGCTCACTGCGCAAAGGGTTCAGACCACGCACGCCGATATTGGGCAGAACGCCCGTGCCGGTTTCATCAAGCACTGTAACACCGGGTACCGGGCGAAGGGCGTCCTCCAGGTTCAGAGCGCCGGCATCCTGAAGCTCCTCTTCCTCCACCACCGTGCGGGCCCCCGTGTAGGTTCTTTCGGACGCTTCCGTCGGTGGCCCCAGCCAGTCTGCGGTAACGTTCAGGCCCGGAAGCAGGGCTGCAGCCTCAGCCTGCTCCTGTGCCTGGGCGCCGGGTGCAGTGCCCATGGCCAGCAGTGAGACCGGGAGCATGGCAATGGCTGCGGACAAAGGATGGCGCTTAAGTGGCGTTGAAACTTCAGACTTCGACATTGTGTTCTCCAGCACGCGTTAATTTTTATCGCGCATTGTACTGATAATAATTCGTATTACAATTGACGCAAGATATTTCATCGGACAACCCGCGGTCCGGTTACTCGATGAAAACCTCGTTTGGGTGAGGATGCATCAGAAAGGCCTGATGGGAGATATTCCAGGCGTAGGCCCCGGCGTAGTGAAAGACCACCTGATCGCCAACCCCGAGCGAGTCGACGTGAACCCGGCGGGCAAACACATCCTTGGGCGTGCAGAGCTGGCCAACCAGGGTGACAGGGTTGCCTTCGACGCCGGGTGATTCGGTGGTGGTCCCGGCGGCAGGCAGTACCTCAAATGGATGGTTATGTGCTTGCGCCGCAGGGGTCCGGAAGTGGTGTGTCCCGCCCCGGCACACCGCAAACCATTCCTCGCCACAGCGTTTGACATCCAGGACTTCGCTAACATAGAAACCACAGGGTGCGGTTATGAAACGGCCACATTCGAACCGTATGTTCCAGGCCCGATCCGAGTGAGTTTGAAGCAGCTCGTCCAGACCGGCACAAAATCCGGGCCAGTCAAATTGACGATCAGGCTGTATGTAATTAATCCCGATACCGCCACCGACATTTATCTCGGCAAGATCCAGGCTGTACGTCGTTTCCCAGGCGCGCACCGACTCCAGGTAGTGTCTTATCAAGGCAATATGACATTTCTCGTCGAGCTGGTGTGACATCAGGTGAAAGTGAAATCCGCGCAGCCTGACCCGGTTCTGCCTCGCCAGCAATGCCAGTGCGTCTGGAATACAGGCCTCCTCCATACCAAACGGCGTGGGTACGCCGCCCATGGTAAGCCGTGTGGAGGGTGTGTCGGGCAGCTCCAGATTGATGCGTAGCAGGATGTCCTGGTGAATCTGTTTACGGTCGGCGATGTCACACAGGTGCCGTAATTCGAGCAGGCTTTCAACGTGGATCCGTTCAACGTTCTGATCGATCGCAGCTTCGAGGTCGGAGACCAGCTTGCCGGGACCACCGAAGATGACAGGCGTTTCGGGAAAATGTCGGCGAACCCAGTTCAACTCGCCGCCAGATGCCACTTCAAAGCCTCGCACAAAGGGGGCCAAGGCGCCGAGCACCGGCAATGCAGGATTCGCTTTGGCGGCATAGAACATCTCACAACCGGCCGGCAAGCACTCGACAATGCCCCGTATCCGGTCACGGAGTCCGGGCAGATCATACACATAGGCGCACAAGGGGTCGCTTTCCCGGCGTTTGAGTGTGTGAATGGCTTGCTGAACGGAAACAGGTACGTCAGGCATGGCACAGCTCCTCCTTGGTCTCCACGGCGCAAAACATCGTCGGGGTGAGCGGGTTGGGTGCCCGGGTGTACTGTGACTCACGGTCCGGGCGCTTGAACAGGCGGGTCATCAGGTTGCTTTTGTTGGGAATCGGATCGCCCGCCAGAAGCCTGCCGAGTACATCCGTGGCCCAGGGGTCATCGGTGTCTTTCAGCCAATTGCGCACGACGCCCGCGAGCGCCTGCCATAACCGACGTTCGATGCGTTCTTCTCCCCCACTGAGGCAGGCCACGGCCTGGAACAGGTGATTGACCAACAGGCAGTAGGCGATTCGCTTCCAGGCTTTGTCCTGACTGTAATGAACCGATGCCAGTGTTTGTTCATCGAGGCTATCGGGCAGTTCTCCCGACCATCGCCCGGGCACGAGCTTGGTTCCCTCCAGGTCACGAACAAACACCTGGACGGGATGCCCCTCCCGCATGCCCACAACAACGTTCTGGAGGTGGGGTTCAAAGACTACGCCATGGCGGAACAGCGACTCGAAGATCGGTGGGATTAGCAAGGCGAGGTACTGCTCGAACCACGCCAGTCTGGCCTCCAACACGTTGAGCCGTCCGGCAGCGCCCAGGCTATCGGCAGCTTCGATGACCGGGCTGCGACCGAAACGGTCTTCGCTGAAGAGCGCTGCGGCCAGCACCGGTGTAACGCCAGGTTCCAGGTAAGGTTCAATACTGTCCCGAATAATGACACCAAATCCCTCTGCTACGGTACGGCGGTCAGGCTCTGGGTGATCGGCAAAATCAACCGTCTGGTAGCCAGGCTCATATAGCAGCCTGAACCCGCGCCAACGGGTCAATGATGGGGCAAGGTGGGTCTTGAGTGCGGCGGAGAGGGCCACAGCACTTTCCAATTCGTAGACCGCGTTTTTCCGGATGCAGTTGGTCAGTCGGACATGGGTCGAAAACTTGAGGAAGTAGGGGTTGCCGGGCTGGTACAGCGTGCGAACTGATGCCGTCGGGTAGAAGCGTTGACCGGCCTGGCCCAAGGGCAGGATGCGTCCGGAACGGATAGCACCGCGGATGACGGGCAGGCGCATAAGGTAGCGTGCCTGCCAGGGATGCACAGGAACTGCGACCCAGCCATCGGGCACATCCAGCCCGATATCCGGGCCGGAACCGGATACCGGCGAGGCAATGTCACCCCGGGTGCGTAGATCGTCCGGATGAACCGCGAAGTACGAAAGCGCGAACCCCGCGCCCATTTCCGGTGAATACTGAAGGATGTCTTCCGGATCGAACCCTTCCCTGGACTTTGGTGCCGGGTGGAAGCGGTGTCCGAAACTCAGGGATTGTTCAGACCAGCGGAATGCCTCCAGCCCCTGCCCCCAATCGGCGGGAACACGACTGTAAGCAAGGATGCTGCGCATGACGTTGCGGCTGAGAAGAATCTGTCGGTAGAGCTCGCCGTTGAAGGGTTCATCGAAGCGCCGAGCCATTTGATGGAGCAGGATCCGGCCCAGTTGCTCAAGCCCCAGGACTCGCCATCCCCGGAGGGCGGATTTGTGATACGGCGCCGACAGGTAGC
This sequence comes from Marinobacter nitratireducens, assembly GCF_000708045.1. Taxonomy (GTDB): domain Bacteria; phylum Pseudomonadota; class Gammaproteobacteria; order Pseudomonadales; family Oleiphilaceae; genus Marinobacter; species Marinobacter nitratireducens. Next base: position 355,351 of record NZ_ANIE01000009.1, on the reverse strand, counting down.
GGTAGTTGCAGGTCTGCGAGTTTCCCGCCACCAGAACCAGCAGGAGATCTTCGGATTCCGGGAAGGTGATCTGCAGCGCGCTCACCGATTCCAGAGCCAGGCGGACCCGAAGTCCCTGTGGCCAGGACCGGCCACCGTCACCGCGATGCACCGCCAGCTCTCCGGAGGGGTGGGCCAGGTCCCGACAATAGCAGTTCAGCAGGGCCTCCATACTGGCTTGGTCGGCCTGATAGTCGCCGTGCTGATCCCTGAAATACTGGTGCGAGGCTGTCATCACCATGGCTTTACTCCTTATTCAAGTGTTCTTGATGGTCAGTGGTGGGAGCGGTTGGGCCGGTAAACGCTCAGCGTGATGGTGAGAAGCGTCACACCGGCGCCGAGCCAGAATGGCGCCGTCTGGCTGCTCATGCCCGTGGCAACACCGGCGAGAACCCCGGCCGCGACACCGGCCCATTTACCAGCGCTGTCGAGGACGCCAAAGCTTTGGCCCGCGTTTTCCATCCGTGTGAGGCTTGCGGTTTCCGCATTGAGGGCAAAAAGGCAGGTCGTCATGCCCAGCCCCATGATCCATCGACCGGCGAGAACGGTGGACGTTGTCCCTGCCGTCGCCTGAATAACATAGGACAGGGCGAACAGTGCGAGGCCGACGGGCAGGCCCCACGGTTTACCGAAACACTGGCTTCGTCGCAGCGGGCTGACCAGAATCAACAGGTAGAGGGCATGGGGGAGGCTGTAGAGAACTCCGGCCATGGCGGCGGTCATGCCGGTTCGTGCCTGGGTCCAGGGAATGAAGTAGGGAAAGCTGGCCACCAGCGCGAAGTTGAAACCGAAGTAAAGCAGCCTCAGTCGCAACCAGCCGGCGGATGCCGAAGCCTTTTCACGGGCATGTTTCTGGTCATCAGGCCTACCCAAAACAGGATCTCGCGGGGCAAGCTTCCATACCAGCAGCGCCGATATAAGAGGCAGAATGGCCATGTAGAGATACAGATGCTGGGCCGGGACCCGGGTAATGAAAAAGCCGAGAAGAATGGGGGCCAATATCATCGCTGATCTGGCCGAGCCCTGCATCCAGTTCAGTGACTCAGCCAGGTTTTGACCGCGAGCAACGGTGGAAAGGTACGCACTCGATGCGGCAAAGGTTCCACCCAGAAAGCCCTGGGCCATCAAAGCCACCGCAAAGGTGATGACATCGGGAGCCAAGCCGGCCACGATGAACGCCACCGAGAGCCCCACTTGGGCCCGCAGGAGCGACCAGCGGCGGCCAAAGCGATCCGCCATTCTCCCCCAGAACGGTGCCGCCACCGCAGTGCAAACCGTCGGGATGACATAGAACCACCCCACCCAAAGGGTGTGCTCAACCGCAAATGTGTCCGTCAGAATCAGCCCAAAAAACGGCGGCATCCCCAGTGCCACCAGGGCTGCGATAAAATGGCTGAGCAGGATCACTGGCAGAACAGATTGGCTCATAATCCGTTCCTGAGAAAGTTCGGGGCCAGTTTTCCGTAGAACTTATTGATGTCCGTGGCGCCCGTGCGGGACTTGCTTTCCAGGCTTCCGGCCCGGAGCAGGTATTTGGTGTATAGCTGGCTATCCTCCAGCAGCACCTCACGCGCCGGTCTGGTGTTGACGCCCTTGCGGTCGAGCTGCTCAAGTCCGTGGGTCACCTCCTCGCGAAGCAACTCATACCAGAAGCTTCTGGATCCGAGCTGACGTTCGGCCAGGCCCTCGAGGATGACGGCCAGGTTGAGCTGCAGCGTAATAGTGGTGAACATCTGCGCCAGGGGTGTTTCATCGTTGACCAGGATGCGTTGATCCCGCAATTGCGCCACGTTTGACGTGACGGACGGGACCTGGCCGCATAGCCTGTCCGGCCACAACCTGGGCGCGTCGTTATCCTTGAACAGCAGTTGCATGGGCCGTCCCGGCGTCAGCAGCACCATGGAGTTCTGCTGATTGGACTCCAGAGCAACACCGTAGAGCAGCCAGAGTCGCAGGTGCACCCTCAGCGTCAAGGCGACGTACTGGCGCACCCACTCGGCCAGGTTGCCACCACTGAACTCGTCCGCCATCAACTGGATCACGCAGCGACCGTCCGGGCTGTCGGCTAACAACGAGGCCACGGGAACAATCTGCCGTTGCCCGGAAACGCCCGGATACCGGCGCACAATGCAGCCAAGCCAGGGTTTGTCGCCAACATGCAGGCCTGTGGATTCGTCGGTAACCGTAAAAGCCCCTTCAAGGACCGGATCCTTGCTGGCTATCTGCTCCAGAATTTGCTGAACCGTGTGGCCATCATAAAGCGTGCTCGGTTTGACGGTTCGAATGTTCCGATTGCCCAGGGTGCGAATGGTCAAAGGCAGCTTCACATGAACCTGAGGGTCTGCCTCAAGCTGGAGGGTCCGCACGGATAACGTTGGCTGAACCCAAAGCGCAGGTTCTGGCGCACGAAGGGCCGCGTTGCCAATGCCGGCATCCGCCAGATAATCGCCCAGAGCGGTATCCCACAGGTGCGGATGTACGGGTAACAGGTGGTGGTCGGCGGCAAGCCGGTTGTCCAGCCCGACATCGCTGAAAGCGGGCCAGCAGGCAGGGAGCCGCCCCAGGGCGGTGACCTCCGATGTCGGGACCGCTAGCCAGCGCAAACGAAAGCGAGGGGCAAATTCAGGGGCATACGCCACCAGCGCCGTTTCATCAAAGCCGCTTTTGGCACGGGCGCTGGGGTAAAACGGGTGATCGAGGAAGGCCGCCAGACGCTCAAAGTGGAGCAGCCGCTCGGACGGCCGGGTGAGGTCCTTCCAGCTTTGACCCTGACGGCGGATCTCGTTGAACCACCGGGATTGTTCCACATGGCAAAGGTCGTGGTGAGCCTCGGCGGTTCGACACTCATCAATGTAGACATCCAGACCGTGTTCCCGGTTGTCCTGTTCGTTCGAAGCCAGACATCGCAGAATCTCCCCGTAATGAACCATCGCCGACAGGTTTCCGGGTTGGTCCGCTGGTTGCCAGAGCAGTGGGTCGCCACTCCACTGCCAGGTCTGCATGAAGACCGCCTCACGTACAGGCAACCACAGAGTGCCGCGCGCCAGTTCCCACCGTAACCATGTGGCCGGTTGTTCCGGGCAGCCTGGCACCCGGTCCGAACTGACCGCCCGGGAACCGCTTTGGCAGCCTGCCACGTCCTCCCGGATCAGGGCATTGATCAACCTCTGGGTCAGATAGTGCCCGGTCTGTGTTGACGTTTGCATGGAGTCTTTTTTCATCAGCTGATCTCCCATTCCGCTTCGAGATCTGTGGCCCATTCGGCCAGGGTATCCCTGACGTTGGCGGCGTCACTCGAGAACAGTCGCAACACGCCCAGGTAGTCTTTGTTTGAATGAGTCAGCCGGATGTCATCGCCCACTTCCTTCAGCGGCTCGAACTCCGCGATGCCATCACCGCATGGCGCCCTGCGCTTGGGCGCTGAACGGCGGACCCGGCCACTGGTTGGAGCATTGAGATAACGTATTCGGGCTGACTGCGTGGGCGGAGACAGCGCCAGCGGGCGGCCGAGGTGGGCCTCGAGGATGGCACGAAACAATCCTTGCTTCATCATGCGGTCAAGCAGAAACTCCCGGCCATCGCCCACGGTTCGATAGTTGATCTCGATCAGTCGTGGCCCTTTTTCGGTTATCACAAATTCGGAATGACAGGCGCCGAGGCCCACTCCGAAATGCCGGACCTGCTCAAGCATGTCTCCCAGGTGAGGGCTACCGGCGCAGCTGGGCACCCAGGCCGCCTCAAGCTCAACAAAATGTGGGGGTTCGGAAAGCGACACGGCAAACCCGCCCAGCGCGTTCAACCCGCTCCCATCCCCTATGGTTTCGAGGGTGTGGACAGGACCTTGCAGAAACTCCTCCAGCAGCAAGGGCTGCCCGGGCTGCTCTTGCCAGAACTGCTCGCAGAACGACCGCAGTTGCGTGGTGTTTTCCAGGCGCCTGACGTTGAGGCTGGCAACACCCTCCCGAGGCTTGGCAATGCAGGGGAATGGAACCTCGTCTATCACTTTGGTCAGCGATGCCTCGTCATGCACGGTTCGGAACCAGCATGCGTTGACATCGAGGTTCTGCAGATGTCGGCGCATGGCCGCTTTGTTCTTGGCCCGGTAACAGGTGCGCCAGTCTTTGCCGGGTAAGCCCAGGAAGGCTGCGGTCAGGGCCGTCACCGTCTGCAAATGGTCGCTGTTGGAAAACACGCCCACCGGCGTCGGGATATCCGAGAGAAGATCGAGTACTGATAGGGGGTTGAATACATCACACTGGAGAATCTGTGCCGGATAGGCGGGCAGCTCCGGTTGGCTGAAATAGCGGTGGTGAGTCGCCACCTGGTCGGTTAGCAGGATGACGTCCAGCCCCATGGCCTCGGCCGCCGGCAGGAAGCCCAGGTTAAGAGCTTGGGTGGGTACGTGGGCAAGAAACAATACGGTGTCGCGCATAGAAAGACTCTCGTCAGGCTTGAGGAAGAACGGTGGTCAAAGAACGATGGCGGGGCTCCGGCTCCCCGGCGCGGCAGGCCCCGAGGTGGGACTTGAGGTGTTTGAAAAGCAGGCTGCGATCTTCGCCCAGGAGAAAGGCTCTCGCACCCCATGCCCGCCATTCCGTAAGTTGCTCAGGGCTTCGGGGCAAGGCGCAGAACTCCACCGCTCGCCCACGGCAACTCGTTGCCAGAGCCCTGATGGCGGCATTAACCGACGGATGGAACGGATCACCGGGACAACCCAGGGATTGCGACAGATCGACTGCGCCCGGAAGTACCCAGTCCACGCCTTGAACGCCCAGAATGGCTTCCCGGTTATCGAGGCCGTCCTGATCCTCAATCATGAGCACGATGAGGACTTCCCGGTTTGCCTGGCTGAGGTACTCTTTCAGCGGAAGGGTTCCGAAACCGGTCGTCCGTCCTCCGGTGATACCACGTTGCCCTGCTGGCGCGTAACGCGCCATCTGGACAACGTTGTATGCTTCTTCGGCGTTACGGATACGGGGTACGACTATCCCCTGGGCACCACTGTCCAGAGCCCGGGTTATAGCAGCACGATCAACCCCCGGCACGCGCACCAGGGGTGTGATGGAGGCGCACTCGGCTGCGCGGATCATGTGTTCCAGGGACTCCGGATTGGTGGACATGTGTTCCGTGTCCAGGATGACGAAGTCATAGCCAGCATGGCCGATCATCTCGACCATCCATGGCGTGGGCACTGCGTTCAGCAGTCCAAAGGCGGGAAAGCCATCCGTGATCAATTGACGTGTGCGGTTAATCGTAAGCATTGGCGGCAACTTTTATTAAACGATAATGATTCGCAACCGCATTAGACATTATTTTACATTTCCCATCAAGGGTAAATCTGCGTCCACGATTGGATGCAGGCCCTTTTCTTCCCCAAAACCTCCAAGATCGACAATATCGATCAATTAGTCTGCAAAAATCAGTTTTTATCGATCAGATATTAGACTAAGGTATGCCCCCCTCATTCAGGCACCATTGAGAAGGTCCGACAATGAACGGTCAGCATACCGACATTCTTTTGATTGGCGGCGGGATCATGAGCACCACCCTCGCCACCTTGGTCGCACATCTGGACAACTCGCGATCAGTGACGTTAATTGAGCAATCGGAAAGGCTCGGCGAGGAAAGCTCGGACGCATGGAACAACGCCGGCACAGGTCACGCCGGCTACTGTGAACTCAACTACACGCCACAGAGTGCGGATGGCGCCATCGCCGTGGATCGGGCTCTGCAAATCAACGAGCAGTTCGAGATCTCCCTGCAGTTCTGGAGTTCACTGGTCGAAAAAGGCGCTCTACCCCAGGCAGATTCGTTCATACGGAATGTGCCCCATCTCAGTTGGGTTCAGGGTAAGGAAGCCTGCCAGTTCCTGAAGAAAAGGCACGCGGCTCTGGAACGTCACCCTCTGTTTCAGGAGATGGCGTTTTCTGACCAGCCATCGCAAGTGTCGGACTGGCTGCCATTGATCATGGGAGGTCGCTCCTCCATCGCACCGACAGCCGCGACGAGGGTCGGTCATGGCAGTGATGTAAACTTTGGTACGCTGACCCGCTCCCTGGGCAACTCACTTTCCCTTCGCGACAACGCAGACGTACGCCTCAGTACCCGTGTCGTCGATATCAAGCGCACGTCAAAAGGATGGATAGTTTCCCTCAAGAATGTGGTAACGGGCGAGAAATCGTCGCTGTCGGCGAAATTTGTCTTCGTGGGCGCCGGCGGTGCTGCACTCCATCTTCTTCAGAAAGCCCGCATCCCCGAAGCTCGGGGCTATGGTGGCTTCCCGGTGTCCGGGCTCTGGTTGGCCTGTAAGGATCAAACCCTCGCAAGCAATCACTTCGCCAAGGTCTATAGCCAGGCTCCCGTCGGTGCACCGCCTATGTCGGTCCCGCACCTGGACACTCGATTCATTGACGGTAAACCGGCCCTGCTGTTTGGCCCGTTTGCCGGATTCACGACCAAGTTTTTGAAATCAGGCAGTCCGTCTGACCTGATGAAATCCGTGCGGGCCCACAACCTCCGCAACCTGGCGGATGTCGCTACCGCCAACTGGCCATTGACCCAATACCTGATCAAAGAAGCCCTGAGTTCGAAAAGCGCCCGAATCCGGCAACTTCAGGGCTTTCTTCCGGACGCGGATCCGGAGCAATGGCATATCCACCGCGCAGGCCAAAGGGTTCAGATCATAAAACCGGATCACCGAAACCGGGGCAAACTGGAATTCGGCACCGAGGTGCTTGCCACAGCCGATCGTTCCATGGCTGCGTTACTGGGAGCCTCGCCAGGCGCCTCTACCTGCGTGTCAGCCATGCTCGACGTGATCGAGCGGTGTCTACCGGACCTGCTTGATGGCGAAGGACGCCAGAAAATTCAAGCGTTGATCCCAAGTTACGGTCAGTCTCTACGAAACGACTCTCAGCTTCTTGAAGGCGTCCGGCGCTATACCTCTGAAACATTGGGGTTGGCACCGACGTCCTCACAATCCCCCTCTGAACGGAGCATTTACGCATGATGATTGGAATTCCGCGGGAGAAAGCCCCCGGCGAGAACCGGGTCGCGATCATCCCCTCAGGCGTGACGCAACTGATTGAATCCGGCTTTGAAGTCGTCGTCGAGAGTGGTGCCGGCCTGGCCGCGCATTTCTCAGACGAAGAGTACCGCCACAGCGGTGCCATCATTGCCGATGACGCGGAGGCACTCTATCGCCAGTCCGAGATTGTTCTCAAGGTGCGCGCGCCCGAGCCCGGCGAAGCTGACCTCATCCGCCCCGAGGCCACTCTGATCTGCCTTATGGATCCGTGGTCCAACGAGCCACTGATGCAACAGCTGGCAAGCCAATCCGTCGAGACATTCGCACTGGATCTGGTGCCAAGAACAACCCGCGCTCAGGCAATGGACGTGCTGAGCGCCATGGCCGGCATTTCCGGATACCGGGCGGTCTTGAGCGGTGCTATGGCTCTGCCCCGGTACTTCCCGATGCTGATGACTGCAGCCGGCACCATCCACCCAGCCCGCGTACTGGTCATTGGTGCTGGCGTTGCGGGACTGATGGCCATTGCTACCGCACGTCGTTTGGGTGCTGTCGTCGAAGCTTATGATCTCCGCCCTGAGGTCAAGGAACAGGTGAACAGCCTCGGTGCCGATTTCATTGAGATCGAGGTTCCCAAGGCTGACACCTCTGGCGATAACGGTTACGCCAAAGCACAAGACGCCGAGTTCTATGCAGCACAAAGAAAGCAGCTTGCCGATTGCGTAGCACGGGCAGACCTCGTGATTACAACGGCGGCTGTTCCAGGCAAGCCAGCGCCACAGCTGATCGACAAGGAGATGATTCACCGCATGAAGAGCGGTTCAGTGATTGTCGATCTGGCAGCCGATAAAGGCGGCAACGTTGAGGGCACGGTCCTGAACGAGAAGGTTGATCAGGACGGCGTCACCATCGTTGGCCACGCGAACCACCCGGCCAGGGTTCCCGTTCACGCCTCTCAGCTTTTGACTCGCAACATTACTGCCTTCCTTCTCAACATGAGCGCGGATGGCGTGCTGTCGCCGGACGCCTCCGATGACATCGTTGCAGCAACCCGGGTTGTACACGAAGGCAACGTCCTTCATGGGAAGGAAGCCGCCGCTGAAGCCGACACAGAAAATTCACAATCGAATGCCGAGGAAACCGCGTGATGGAGATGTTTGCCCTTAGCTTCACCATTTTTATTCTCGCCCTGTTTATTGGTGTCGAGCTGATCAATAAGGTCCCGCCCACCTTGCACACCCCGCTGATGAGTGGCACCAACGCCATCTCCGGCATTGTCATCGTGGGCGCCATCATCAGCGCTGGCAGCTCAGACCTGTCACCGACGGTCGCCGGCGTGCTCGGCTTTATTGCCGTAACCCTCGCGAGCATCAACATCGTTGCCGGATTTCTGGTGACTGATCGCATGCTGAATATGTTCAAGCGGAAGGGATAACCATGTTTGCACTGATCAATTTTTCCTACCTTGCTGCTGCGGTTTGTTTCATTCTCGGCATCAAAGGCATGACCAAACCGAACACGGCGGTGCGCGGCAATCAGATCGCCGCCATCGGTATGCTGATCGCTATCGTTGCGGCCCTGCTGCATAAAGACATCATCAGCTACGCCACCATCATCGCGGGTATGCTGCTCGGCGGCGGGATCGGTGTCTGGCTGGCCAAACGCACGGCCATGACCCAGATGCCGGAACTGGTCGCCAGCCTTAACGGCATCGGCGGTGCCGCCTCTGTGACCGTAGGCGCGAGCACCTGGCTCTTTGCCCATTCAAGCGCAAACCTTGGGGCAGCGGGTTGGACCATCGCGATCCTGCTATCCATCGTCATTGGTTCCGTCACCATCGCAGGTTCGTTGGTCGCTGTGCTGAAACTGCACGGAACCATTGGCGACTCCCGCAAGAAAGCGCTCTGGCAGAGTGTCACGCTTCTGGCTCTGCTTTCCGTGATCACCATTGGCGCCTTCTTTGTCGCCGGTCAGGGCGCTCACCCACTGGTCCTTGCCGGGCTGGTCGGGCTTTGCCTGCTGCTTGGCGTCGGGCTGGTCCAACCGATTGGCGGAGCTGATATGCCCGTGGTCGTCGCGCTGCTGAACGCCTACTCCGGGCTGGCTGGCGCCGCTACCGGCTTTGTGCTGGATAACCAGGGGCTGATCATCACCGGCTCACTGGTCGGTGCCTCGGGCCTGATCCTGACCGCCGTAATGTGCAAAGCCATGAACCGCTCCCTGCCTAACGTGCTGTTCGGCGGAGCCTTTGGACAGGCCGACAGTGCATCCGCCAGTCGCGACGAAGGCGATTTCTATGCCGGCAAGGTGAAATACGCAACCCCGGACGACCTCGCGCTGCTGCTGGACAGCGCCAGAAATGTTGTCATGGTTCCGGGCTACGGCCTCGCGGTCGCCCAGGCCCAACACGCCGTGAAAGAGCTGGCGTCTCAACTCGAGAGCCGCGGCGCCAACGTACGCTACGCGATTCACCCGGTGGCCGGTCGAATGCCTGGTCATATGAACGTACTGCTGGCTGAGGCAGAAATTCCTTATGACCACCTCAAGGACATGGACGCCATCAACCCGGAACTGCCCCAGGCTGACGTCGCCATCGTTCTCGGGGCCAATGACGTGGTCAACCCGGCCGCAGCCGAGGAGCCCAGCTCCCCGATCTATGGCATGCCGATTCTGGATGTTCACAAGGCCAAGACCGTCGTTGTGGTGAAGCGGAGCCTGTCACCCGGCTTTGCCGGCATCCCCAACAGCCTGTTCATCAAGGACAACAGCCTGATGGTGAAAGGCGACGCCAAAGAAGTCCTGCAGGACACCACTCGGGCGTTCAAGGACCTGTAACAGACAGACTGAGTCTCAGTCATACCTTGAAAAGGCCTGCGTGAAAACGCGGGCCTTTTCTGTTTCGTTCCGGGTGATCTCTGATATGGTTGCCCCACATCAACAAACCGTGACTCAACCATGATCCTGACCCACTCCATCGCCCTGTTAGCGGCTTTATGCCTTTTTACCTGGCTGGGCCTGCGCGCCCGTAAAACATCCGACAACCTCGATGATTACGTGACGGCGCGGAATAGCCAGGGTGCCACGGCCATTGGCCTTTCATTTCTTGCCTCTGGCATGGGGGCGTGGATTCTCTTTGCACCGCCCGAAGTGGGCGCCTTTGTAGGCCCGGTCGCGCTGGCGGGCTATGCGCTGGGTGCAGCCCTGCCCTTTATCGTCTTCGCCATACTCGGACCGCAGATTCGCAAACAGATGCCGCAGGGCCGTAGCATCAGCGAGTTTGCCGACCAGCGCTTCGGCAAAGGCATGAGGCATTGGGTGTCCCTGATTTCGGTGCTTTACATGGCCTGTTTCCTGGCCGCCGAGTTAACGGCCATTGGTGCGATTACCGGGCTGTTGTCTGACCTGAACGGGCAGCTGGTGATTATCGGTGTTGCCGTGACCACCCTGGTTTACACCGCCTGGGGTGGGTTACGGGCCAGCCTGGCCACCGATCGCTGGCAGGCGGTGCTCCTGATGGCGCTGCTGGCCGCGGTGTTTTTCGTGGACTGGAAGCACCTTCCTGCAGTCACGGAGTCCGCCGAGTTACCGGGCATTCCGTTCTGGAGTGCCGTGAGTGTGGCGCTGACTCTGGTGCTCGCCGTGACCGCCGCCAACCTGTTCCATCAGGGCTACTGGCAACGCGTCTGGGCTGCCAGAGATACGGCGTCACTCTGGAAAGGTGCGGCGCTGGGTGGCATCACCACCATCATCGTGGTCGCCGCCGTTGGTGCGCTTGGGATCAGCGCCGCCATGGCCGGGCTGGACCTGGGCACACCGCCGATTCCGTTTTTTGCTCTGCTCAACGAAGCGCCCCAGTGGCTTGGGGCGGTAGCGCTGGTACTGGCGGTCACCCTGGTGGCCTCATCCGTTGACACACTGCAGAATGGTATTGCGTCACTCGCGGTGTCCGCGAAATCCGGGCTGACCCTGAGGGCTGCACGCTGGATAACCGTGGCGCTCATGGTGCCGGTGATTCTGGTGGCGTTGCAGGGTGCGTCGGTACTTCGCCTGTTCCTGATTGCTGACCTGCTCTGCGCGACCGCGATCATTCCGGTATTGATGGGTTTGTGGTCCAGGGTTAACCATCAGGCCGCAATGGCCGGAGCCGTCGCAGGTCTGGTCGGAGCCATACTGCCCGATTGGGTGATCACTGGCAGTCTGGTGGAGGCCATCCAGATTGCCAGCTTCCCGGGCGGAGTACCAACGCTGGCGCCCTTTGTCGGGGCACTGGTATTGTCTGCCACCGTCGCGACAGCACTCACACTGCTCCGGGCTTCTCCAGCCACTCAAACATCACCTGACTGATTTCTCCAAAAAAGCGGCCACCAATCGTCCAGTGGCAGCATCCTGGAATTTCCACCAACTGGCATCGGTCGCCGTAGCGGCGAGCGATGCTTCGTTGGATTCTAAAAGGCGTCACACGGTCCTCCGAACCGCCAATGATGAGCACCGGACAGGTAATACTGTCCGGAGGCACATGGGCGAATACCCGTTTGGTAAACGCCGCCAGCGTCATCTGGAAGGTCACCATGCCCGATTCGTAGCCACAGTGCTCATAGATGTCCCGCTGCTCGTCGTCGCTCTGGGAGTTGGCGATACCGTAGCGAACGTTTGCCAGTTTCAGCTCGGTGGTACTTTTCCACAGAGGAAAGCGCAGAAGGTTGGTACCCAGGGTTCGGAACACCGAAATACCCAACCCATTAATGCCCGCTGGTGCAGCGGACGACAACAGAATCAGCCTTTCACAGGGCACCCGGGCCGCCGTGAGCTGCGCAAGCAGCCCACCCATGGAGTGCCCGACCAGAATAGGGGGGCGGTCCAGTTTCCGGACACGGTCCGTCAGGAACGCGACATAATCCTGAAGCTTGGTACTGGCCAGGGCGGCCCGACTCGCCTCCGTATGCTCAGCGCGGGTGCCATGATGGGGAAGGGTCACCGCATCGACCTGATACCCTTCCCGCGAGAACGCATCACGAACGTCCTTCATGGTGCCCGCATCACTCCACATGCCATGGATCATGACCACGGGCGGTTTGCTGTCAGTCAACATCATCAGATCTCCCGATCACTGGCTGTCAGGCCGAGGCCTTCATAGCTCGGTTACTGCTGTTGTTCGCCGCCTCCGGCTGCTCAAACTGGAGCACACCATCATCGACCGGGTCTTCCACCAGCATTTGTTTGTCCTTGCCGTAATGCATCGTCACTTTCCAGGGACCTTCCCTGCCCTGCCGTGGCATACGATCCTTGGCGCGCATGATGTAGCCGGGAGCAAACCCGTCCAGCATGCCTACCCCGGTTTCATTGCCCTCAAGGTCGACAGGGCGCACCACCCTGGCACCGCGCTTTTCCATCAGATCAAACAGACGGCAGATGTACTGGCCTCCGATATCACATTTCAGAGTCCACGGTGCATTGGTGTACCCGAAAATCCAGCCATAGTTGGGCACATCCTGCATCATAATCCCCTTGTAGATCAGCTTCTTGGGCATATCCACATCTTTACCATCCAGCTTCAGCTGCAGGCCGCCCATCAACTGAACGTCCAGACCCGTTGCAGTCACGACGATATCCGCTTCCAGCTCCTGGCCGGACTTGAGCACGATGCCGTTCTCCGAGAAGTGATCAATTTGATCCGTCACGATATGACTCTTGCCTGAACGCAGGCTTTTGAAGAAATCACCATCCGGTGCCGCGCACAGGCGCTGTTCCCAGGGATTGTACTTCGGTGTGAAGTGACGCATGTCGACGTTCGGCCCCACCTGTCGGCGCATATGCCCAAGCATGACCTTGCGCATGGCATTAGGCCATTTTTCGCAGGCCAGGTAGAGACCACGCTGGAACAGGATGTTGCGTTTGCGGGCCATTTTGAAGACAGTCTTCTTCGGCAGGAATGTATTCAGAACCATGGAGATCCTGTCGGTGTCCGGCATCGCCATGATGTAACTGGGCGAGCGCTGCAACATCGTCACACTTGCCGCTTTCTCCGCCATTGCCGGAACCACGGTAATAGCGGTGGCGCCGCTTCCGATGACAACGACCTTCTTACCGGCGTATTCCAGGTTTTCCGGCCAGAACTGGGGGTGAACAATCTCGCCCCTGAAGTTTTCCTGGCCTTCAAAGTCGGGACGATAGCCCTGATCGAAGTTGTAGTATCCGGCGCAGTTGAGCATGAAGTTGCAGGTGAAATGGCGGAGTTCTCCACTCTTCTCATGGATAGCCGTTACCGTCCAACGTTGGTCATCACCCGACCAGTCCGCACTGGTAATTTTCAGACCGTAATGGACCTTATCCTGAATCCCGAACTCTCGCGCCGTCTCCGCCACATAGTTCCGGATATCCCCGCCCTTCGCCAGCACCTGATCGGAGTACCAGGGTTTAAAGTTGTAGCCAAAGCTGGCCATATCAGAGTCTGAGCGAATACCCGGATATCGGAACAGATCCCACGTTCCCCCCATCGCCTCTCGGCGCTCAAGAATGGCCATACTCTTGTTCGGGTACTTCTCGGCAATACGGCAGGCACTTCCTATACCGGATAGGCCCGCGCCAATGATAATGAGGTCGAAGTGCTGAGCGGTCATAGCGTTTTCCTTGTTTTTGGTTTCACGACTTGACGCTCGTACGATGCCAAATCCCGCGCTTGACAATATTGCCGGATACGGACATATTTTTGACGAATCGCGACATTTGATATAACTCAAAGAAAGCTCCAGCCAAAAGCCGACGAAACAACAAAAATCATTCGGAGGGCGCGTGTCCAGTCTTATCCGGGCCACAAACCTGTGGGGGTATGACGAACTGGTCAGAAGCAAAGGCGGTGATCCGATCCCGTTACTGGCCCGTCACCATATCCCGCCAGCGGAACAACGGGACGACCAATCCTTCCTGGTATTCAAGCACCTGAACGCATTGCTGGAAGACACATCGGCGGAACTGAACGACCCGGCCTTCGGGATGATGCTCGCAAACTATCAGGGACTCGATATTCTCGGCCCCATTTCAGTGATTGCTCGCAGCTCTCTGACAGTGGGAGAAGCGATCCAGAGTATTGCAGGTTACCTGCACCTGCATGCCCCGGCTCTGTCGATGGCCTTTGAACCGGTTGATTTCGATGGGACCTCAGCGTTTCGATTGGCGTTTAACATCGATAGTGAAGGCGAGGCGTACCGACGACAATCTCGAGAACTCACCATCGCCAATGCCGTGCAGGTCATGAAACTGTTGTGCGGGGAGACATTCCGGCCATTGGCTGTCGATTTCCCCCACACACAGATAGCAGATCAGGCAGACTACCATGCGGTCTACCGGTGTATTGCGAGATTCGAACGCCCCGTGCTCGGGCTTTATCTGCCCGCATCGATCGCGACGCTTCCCCTCACCAGCGCCGATCACCAGACATGGCAAATGGCCAAGCAATACCTGGATTCCCAGCAGGCTCCCAATGCCCACTCACTGTCGGAAGATGTCACCCGGCTGATCAACACTTTATTGCCCACTGGGCAATGCAGCAGCGGCGCCATTGCCTCCCATCTTGCGATGCACAAGCGCACCTTACAGCGGAAGCTGGCAGAAGAAGGGGTGACCTACGAGCAGTTACTCAACGAAGAACGTATCCGTCTGGCCAGGCAGTACTTTATGGAACCCAACCTCGGGCTCAGTCAGATTACCGGCCTGCTCGGCTACTCCGAGCAGTCAGCGCTCAGCCGGGCCTGCAAAGAATGGTTCGGGGTAACCCCAAAAACCTATCGCAAGCAACTTCAGAATTGAATGCCTCGTTGACGTTCAACAGCAGCGCCGAAATCTGACACTGAGCCGAGAAAATCATCTATCCTACTGAAACGCCATGATCTTCTGAGATATTGCTTCAAGGTCACCCAAGCATTCCCACCATCAAGGAGATTAAGAATGGGAATCGGCAAACCAGTTCAGCGGCACAAAGGAGCCGTTACAACGTCAGCTCAGCACCTGGCTATCGGCATGATCTCCCTTACCCTGGTCGCCTGTGCAAACAATGGCCCTCTATCAGTAGGGGTTACTGATCCATGCACGAGCCTGAGCAATATCGTTGACGATTACCCAAGCGGTTTTGAAAAGTATCGCGGCGCCGGAAATGACTATCACTCCGTCACCCTGTTCCGGGCCAAAGAACAGCTCGTCAAGGGACATTGCGAAATCTGGTCCTGGTCGGGCGGTGATCACGCCTATGTCTGCACTGCAAATGCCCTTGCCGCGGAAGTGGCAGCCGAACGCTATCAATCCAGCGTGGGATTTGTCTCGCAATGCCTGGGAAGCGGATGGACCCGGGAGACCATCAAGCGGGAGCGAGACGGAGTCCCCCTGGGAGAAGCGACACGGTTCACGTCAAGCGAAGCCCCAGGGCTTGTAGTGTCGGTAGAGAACCTGAATCCAAAGAAGTCATACCGCCAGTGGCACAGCAATTACCTCTATATTGGGTCCCAAAGCCGAGCGCCATCAAAGCAGCCAGCGACGAAGTGAGCTCAGAGATACATCACGTCGAAACCTTCCCCACTCCGGCGCTCTGAAAAGCCAGGGCCAGAAAGGATTCACCGAAGGAACTTCGCGCCTCATCGGTGCGGGTTCCAAGGTGAATGTGTTTGTGAATCCCCCCTCGCCCAAGCCGGACCGATGCGATGGGTAGTTGCTTCGAATACTCCTCCACCAACCACTGAGGTAAAGTCGCTACCCCGCGATTCGCCGCTACCATCTGCAGCATGATCTCGGTAGCCTCCACGGTTTTATGTTTCCGAGGGCTACTTTGGGCCGGCAACAGAAACTGCTGAAAAATATCCAGGCGTTCCACCGCCACCGGGTAGGTATACAACACCTGATCTGAAAGGTGATGCGGTTCTGCCTGCTCAAGCCTCGCCAACGCACTATCCCGACTCACCACCAACACCTGCTCGTAGGGAAACACCGGCTCGAACTGAATACCTTTCTTCTCGATCGGATCCGGCGTCACCAGAATGTCGATATCGTGATTGAACAACGCCGCCACACCACCGAACTGAAACTCCTGTTTCACATCCACATCCACCCCCGGCCACTCAGCCAGAAAGGGATCAACCACTTTCAGGAGCCACTGGTAGCAGGGATGACACTCCATGCCGATGCGGAGCGTACCCTGCTCGCCGGCAGCGTAGCCGGCCAGTACCTCGTCGATCCGCTCAAGCTGGGGTAACAACCGCAATGACTCCCGCAGCAGATACTCCCCCGCCTGGGTTGGTCGCAGCTGGCGCCCTTCCCGGCGCCAGAGGGCTGTACCCACACGCTCCTCCAGTTTGCGAATGGTATGGCTCAAGGCGGACTGGGTCAGGTGCAGACTCTCGGCCGCCGCCGTCAGGGACCCCTGGCGATCAATCTCTCTGAAAATCCTCAGGTGCGTACGTTCAATCATGGAACACCACATGAACAGATTTCATGGAAAAATGAAATAATAACATTATTTCTCATGTCTTATTTCTCCTAATCTGGCCTCCTTACGATTTGGAGGATATGACATGGCAAGGATTCACAACCTTGGATTCCCACGCATCGGCGCACGCCGGGAACTGAAATTTGCTCTTGAAGGCTACTGGAAGGGACTGTCTGAAGAACGGGATTTACAGGCTGTCGCCGGGCAAATCCGGCAGACCAACCGGCTTATCCAGAGTGGCCTGGACCTGCAGCCGGTTGGCGACTTTTCACTCTATGACCAGGTACTGGACATGAGCTTTACCCTGGGCCATTTGCCTGAGCGGGTTGCCAGTCTGGAGGGGAGTGAACTCGATAACTACTTCCGTGTCGCCCGGGGCCGCTCAGCACCGGACTGTGGCTGCGGCGGTGTGCACGCGGGCGAAATGACCAAGTGGTTTGATACCAATTACCATTTCATCGTACCGGAAGTCACTCGCGAGACCCGCTTTACACTGAACCCGAATCGCCTGCTGGCCCAATTGTCGGAAGCCAGGGCGGACGGCATCAACGCGAAACCGGTCATCATCGGCCCGGTCACCTATCTGTGGCTCTGCAAGGAAAAAGACGACTCCAAACCGCTGGATCTGCTGGAATCCCTGTTGCCGCTATACAGCCAACTGCTGGAGCAGTTGGCGGATGCCGGTGCCGAATGGGTTCAGGTCGACGAACCCGTGCTGTCCACCGAGCTGGAGCCAGCCTGGAAACAGGCACTGGAAACGGCATACCACACCCTCAAAGCGAATCGACCGAAGCTGTTGCTCACCAACTATTTCGGCGGTCTCCGCGAGAATCTTCAACAGGCCTGCAACCTGCCGGTCGCCGGACTCCACATTGACGCGGTTCGGGCCCCCGAGGAAGTTGCCCGGGTCGCTGACTGGCTGCCCGCCCACAAAGTCCTGTCGCTCGGCGTGGTTGATGGTCGTAACATCTGGAAAACCGATCTCAACACGGTTCTTGACTGGCTCGAACCGCTGGCGCAGCGTCTGAGCGAACGGCTGTGGATTGCCCCCTCCTGTTCCCTGCTACACGTTCCCGTTGACCTGGACAGCGAAGAAAATCTGGACCACGACCTTCGCCAATGGCTGGCCTTCGCGCAACAGAAAATCGATGAGGTGGTTCTTCTA
Organism: Marinobacter nitratireducens; assembly: GCF_000708045.1. GTDB lineage: Bacteria > Pseudomonadota > Gammaproteobacteria > Pseudomonadales > Oleiphilaceae > Marinobacter > Marinobacter nitratireducens. The sequence goes on along the minus strand of NZ_ANIE01000009.1, from coordinate 337,651 downwards.
GGCCGGGCAATCAACGAAGGTCGCAACGCCGTGGCCGAGGCCCTGGCGAATAACCAGAAAGCTATCGCCGCCCGAAAGCAGTCAAACCGGGTCCACAACCCGGCGGTCCGGGAGGCCATAGCTTGTGCTGACACCGCTCTGGGACAGCGCCAGAGCCCCTATCCCGATCGGGCCCGGGCACAATCTGCACGCCTGAACCTGCCTGATTTCCCGACCACGACCATAGGCTCTTTCCCGCAAACCCCGAACATCCGCCAGGCCCGGCAGGCATTCCGGAAACAGGAGCTCTCGGCCTCAGCCTACGAGCAACGGATGAAGTCGGAGATCGAGTACGCCATCCGTGAGCAGGAGAAGCTTGGGCTCGATGTGCTTGTGCATGGGGAGGCCGAACGCAATGACATGGTCGAGTACTTCGGTGAACAGCTTGATGGCTTTGCCTTCACCCGGTTCGGTTGGGTGCAGTCTTACGGTTCGCGCTGCGTGAAACCGCCCATTCTGTTTGGCGACATCAGCCGACCCAAGGCCATGACCGTGAATTGGATACGATACGCCCAATCCCTCACCGACAAACCGATGAAAGGCATGCTCACCGGTCCGGTGACCATTCTCAACTGGTCCTTCGTACGGGACGACCAGCCTCGTAGCGAGAGCTGCAAACAGCTGGCTTTGGCCATACGCCAGGAAGTCCTGGATCTCGAGGCGGCTGGCGTCAGCATTATCCAGATTGACGAAGCGGCGCTGCGGGAGGGCCTGCCGTTGCGTCGCTCAGAGTGGCAGGCCTACCTGGACTGGGCAGTCGAGTGTTTCCGGATCAGCGCGAACGGTGTGAAGGACGACACTCAGATCCACACCCACATGTGTTACTCGGAATTCAATGACATCATCAATGCCATCGCCCGAATGGACGCCGACGTGATCACCATTGAGACGTCCCGGTCGGATATGGAGCTGCTAGATGTGTTCGACCGGTTCGACTACCCGAATGAGATTGGCCCCGGGGTCTACGATATCCACAGCCCCAACATTCCTTCCGAGGAGCAGGTCGTCAGTCTGATGAAAGAGGCGGCGAAACGTATTCCTGCGGAACGATTATGGGTCAATCCGGACTGCGGCCTGAAAACCCGGCAATGGGAGGAAGTCGTGCCGGCACTGACCCATATGGTGGCAGCAGCCAGGAAGTTGAGGGCAGCCTGAGATTTGCAATTTCTGGCCAATCGGGGATAATCGCGAACAATTTTTAACCAGCTCAATACTCATATTCAGCCGTTATGACGTTACTGATTGTTCTTCAAGTCCTTATTTTTATTACCCTGATGCTGCACACGGTGCACCTGATGCCCGCCTTCAACCGGTGCCTGCGCAACGCAGAAACCATGATGGAGGCGGGCTATCTCGGGGCCATGCTGACGATCCGCCTGGCACGCAATATTCTTGGCCTGATCCTGGTGACCGCCAGCGCGGCACCCAACCCCGACGTGCATGCACTGGTTGGCAAAGGCATAGCCCTTTTCCTGGCCCTGGCAGCCGTGAACGTGGTGCTTACCCACTACCGCCGTCGCAGTCAGATTGAAGGCGTTCGCTTCTAACGCACGTCTTCTTCAGGGTCGATTCAGGCGAACAAGCAGTAAAGCAATACCGGCAACGAGAACGCCCGACAGGGCAAACGAAGCGCCGAATCCGCTAAGCTCAAGAATGGCCCCGAACCACAGGGGCGCGAGAAAGTGAATGGCACGGTTGGCCATCAGCCTCATGCCCAGGGCCCCGGAGCGTTGCTCACGGCCCACGCTTTCTGCCAGCACCACCATGGATAGCGGCTGGCTCAGGCCGCCGCCCAGCCCCACCAGTATCGACAGCAGCACAACGGCCGCAACACCTGTCGCAAAGCCAAGCCCGCCGAGACCTATCGCCAGGGTGGCCAGCGCCAGACTGGTTGCCCTCGCCCGACCACCAGCGGCCTGTATGATCTTGGGGATGAACGGCCGGATTACCATGGACACACCCGCCCGCAGGCTGACCATGATCCCGATCAACGCCGCACTCACCTCGAGGCTGTGGAGGTAGACGGGCAAATAGCTGCCGTAGACACCCAGGGCAAACATGCCCGCAACGGTAATCGCCACGGACACCTGCACGCCGGTATTCTCGCGCATTAGCCTGGCCTGTGCCCGGAACCCCGATTCGGCCCGGCCGACCTTGATGCCTTGAACGGCATCACCCGCCAACCACAATCCCGCAATTCCCCCGAGCAAGGCGACGACCGCCATCATCAGGAACAGAGCGCCAAAGCCTCCCGAAGACTCGATCCAGAAGCCAGCCAGCAGCGGGCCAATGACCTGACCGCCGGATAGCCACGTGGAATACCAGCCGAAATAGCCCTCAAGTCTGGTCCCCGAGGCCAGCGACGAAATCACAGTCTGCGCCGACAGCACCATCTGCAAATGCGCCAGCCCAACCAGCAACTGCCCGAGAATCAACCCGGCATAACCCGGTACAGCCTGCATGGTTAACAACCCGCCACCCATGATCACACCACCAGCAATCAGGTTCACCCGGCCACCAAAACGCGCGACCAAGCCACCCAGTGGTATCGCCATGATCAAGGGCAGCAGGTACTGGGAACTCAGAACAACCCCCAACATCAACGGGGACGCGCCCAGCTCCAGTCCGTAGACAGGCACCACAACAAGCAGCATGGAATAGACGACAAAGCAGAATGTCAGGGAAACACAGACCGCAATGAAGCTTCGCCGGGCATCGTCCTCCGGTGATCGGACATCTGAACTCAACTACCTGGTCTCCGATTTTGTAAAGTCAGGCTTTCACTGGCTCGGGCCGAAATTCCGGCGCCTCGTGTTCATCCAACGATGATTCCGCATCCAGGACCAGAGCCAACTCCTCTTCCGCCGACTTGGCCACCAACTGGTGCCGCCCATAGATGAAGTAGTAAGCCGCTCCCACCGCAAACAGCACAATAGTGTAGTTAAAGGCACGGGGGTCGAAGGCATATACACCAGTCAGCGCGATGAGAGACAACACCAGTGCGATACCTGACGTCATGATACCTCCCGGAGTACGGTACGGGCGGTGCAGAGTCGGCTGCCGCAGCCGCAGCAGAATGTGGCTCACGGCCATCAGGGCATAGGAGATAGTTGCGCCGACAACCGCCATACCCAGTATCAGGTCACCTTCGCCGGACAGCGAGACCAGGAAACCGAATACGCCCGGCACAATCAGCGCCCACATCGGCGCCTTGCGCTTGCTGGTCAGAGACAATGCCTTGGGCAGATATCCCGCCCGGGACAGCGCGAATACCAGACGGCTGTAGCCATAAATAATTGAAAAGAAGGAAGCGATCAAGCCCGCCAGGCCCAGTACGTTAATGACCGTTGCCAGAGTCGGATTGCCGGTTACTTTCAGGGCATCGACAAGAGGCACACCGCTGGCACCAATGGTTTCCGCGCCGGCTGCGCCCGCCAGAAGAACAACCACGAGCAGAGCAGTAAACAGGAGGAACAGCATGGCACCGATGATACCTTTAGGCATATCGCGCTTCGGATCCTTTGCTTCCTCCGCCGCCAGAGGAACGCCTTCCACGGCCAGGAACAGCCACATGGCGAACGGCAGTGCGGCCCAGACACCGTACCATCCAAAAGGCAGGAACTCGCTTGCGCCTGCGGCATCGCTCGCGGCGATATTGAACAGGTTGGTAGCATCAAAATCGCCCACCAGAACCGCGGCGGTTGCGAGAATAGCAAACACCGCCAGACCGCTGATCACCATCATCACTTTGAGCGCTTCACCAACGCCTGCCAGGTGAATACCGACGAAAACCGCGTAGAACAATGCATAAACCCAGGGGCCATTGACGCCCAACAGCTCTTCAACCGCTGCCCCGATAAAAATTACGATGGCGGCAGGTGCCAGGGCGTATTCGATCAATACCGCCAACCCGGTCAGGTAGCCACCGGTCGCTCCCATGGCGTGGCGGGCAAAACTGTAACCACCACCGGCAGCAGGAATCGCAGCAGACATCTCGGCGAGGGAGAGCACAAGGGCAAAATACATAACCGCCATCAGCCCTATGGCCACGGCAAAGCCACCCCAGCCCGCTTCACCAATACCAAAGTTCCAGCCAGCGAAATCCCCCGAAATCACATAGGACACGCCAAGACCCGCCAGCAGAATCCAGCCGGCGCTTCCCTTCTTCAACTGGCGCTTGGCCAGGTAGTCATCATCAAGTTGTTTTGCCATGGTGCATTGTATCCAGATTCGTGTTTTCAGTTAGTCAGAAAATTGCTGTGTTTGCTGTTATTGTCGATTACCACTTCTTCGGTCCGATCTTTCAGACCGACGCCGGATAATTTCAGACGATCTGCCTCCCGGATCAGGTAAAGCAGACGCTGGCTGGCATGGCCAAACGCCAGACCGGCCGGGCGAACGTTCGAAATACAGTTCCTGCGGGCATCCGTAAGCCCGCTTACCGGGCCGAAGGTCAGATATATCCCCAGACTGTCTGGCGAACTCAGCCCCGGCCGCTCACCAACCAGCAGAATCACCATGCGCGCCTTCAGCAGGTCCCCGATCTCGTCACCGATCGCTACGCGGCCTTGTTGAACCACGGTCACCGGAGCCAGCTGCCAGGGTCTCGGCTCCGCCTCCAGATCCGTCAGGAACTGCTCAAGAAAGGGCACCACATTGCTCTGAACGGCAGAGGATGAGAGTCCGTCAACGATCACAATGGCCAGATCAGGGACAGCATCATCAGCCAGTGACAGGGCCTGCAGCCTGTTGCGCGAATCGTCTGCCAGACGCCGCCCGAGATCCGGCCGCTGGAGGTAGGTAAACCGGTCATCAGCCTGGCTGTGGAGAACCTCAGGCGCCAACGGCTTATCTGCCACGCTCAACTGGCGCAGCTCGGCGGACAGACGGTTTACATCCAGAGGCAAATGGACAGCATCCCGAGCCCGGGCATGGGCGAGCTGAAACTTCAGGAGTTCGGCCGTCGGGAGGCTGATTCCGGCGCGCCCCAGACCAATCCGCGCATCGGTATAGCGGCGAAGCGCGCTCCAGACATTATCGGTAACGATGGGGCGGTTCTGGTCACTCATCACGGACCTCCTGAGCAATACCTTTCAGACTGCCCCGGAACGCATGGGGCAGCGCGTCGTTGGGGGAGTGCGTTTTCACGTTCTCAAAAATGTTCATCCGCTCGAGCCAGGCCTCGAATTCCGGTGCCGGCTTGAGTCCAAGGACCCGCCGGGCATAGAGCGCGTCGTGGAAGGATGTGGTCTGGTAATTGAGCATGATGTCGTCAGAACCGGGAATACCCATGATGAAGGTGCAACCCGCCACTCCCAGCAGGGTCAGCAGGTTATCCATGTCGTTCTGGTCGGCTTCGGCGTGGTTGGTGTAGCAGATGTCGCACCCCATGGGCACACCGAGAAGCTTGGCGCAGAAGTGGTCCTCCAGACCCGCCCGGATGATTTCTTTGCCATCAAACAGGTATTCCGGACCAATAAAACCGACCACCGTATTAACCAGCAAAGGCTCGAACTTGCGTGCGACGGCATAAGCCCGAGCCTCACATGTCTGCTGATCAAGACCGTGGTGCGCATCAGCCGATAGCGAACTGCCCTGTCCAGTCTCGAAATACATGACGTTCTGCCCAACAGTGCCCCGGTTCAGGGAAAGGGCGGCATCCCGTGCCTCCTGAAGATTCGCAAGGTTGAAACCAAAACTGCTGTTGGTCGCTTCGGTGCCACCGATGGACTGGAACACCAGGTCCACCGGGGCGCCCTGCTCAATCGCTTCCAGCGTGTTGGTCACGTGAGTAAGGACACAGGACTGGGTTGGAATGTCGTATTTGCGGATCACCTCATCCATTAAATGCATGAGCTTCACAGCCTGAGACACGTTGTCCGTCGCCGGATTGATACCGATAACCGCGTCCCCGCTGCCATATAACAGGCCATCGAGGATGCTTGCCGCAATACCCGCCACATCGTCTGTGGGATGATTTGGCTGCAGCCGAGTAGAAAGGTGACCCGGCAATCCAATGGTGTTTCGGAACGCGGTGTGTACGTGGCATTTGCGCGCCACCAGAATCAGGTCCTGATTGCGCATCAACTTGCTGACCGCTGCCACCATTTCCGGGGTCAGTCCGGAACGCAATCGCTCCAGCGCGTCCGGTGTCGCATGATCACTCAGCAACCAGTTTCTGAAATCCCCAACGGTAAGATGAGCGATTGCCTGAAAGGCCACGGCGTCATGATCATCCAGGATCAGCCGCGTCACTTCGTCCTGCTCATAAGGGATCAGGGCCTCGGACAGAAATGTCTTCAGTGGCAACTCCGAAAGTCTCATCTGGGCAACAACACGCTCCTCTGCCGACTCGGCAATAACGCCCGCGAGTCGATCCCCGGATCGGCCAGGTGTCGCCTTGGCCATCAGGTCCGCCAGATCCCTGAACTGCCACGTCCGCTGCCCGAGCATGTATGAATATTTATGGTTCATGTCGACCTCCCGACACCGTACAACGCCTTACCACCGCGCACACCGGCAAGGAATGGAATTTGCTGATAGCTCTACTCTAGCCACCCCGCTGATGACGGGTTATCGAAATTCGGCAAACCTTTTCTACTTCGGAAGTGCAATGAAATCAGGCGAAAAGTTCAGTTGGCAGAACGCAGAAAGTGGAACCATGCTGGTAGGCAGCGACTCCTGGGAGGCCCGCATGCACGACAAAAAACAAAAAACCGCACCAAAGAAGTGCGTCACAGCAACCGATGATGCCAACGAACAGGCGGCGAACCTGACGGATTGGAACCAAAAGTACGATCAGGTAGGTTCCGGCCGATTTTATGGCCGGATTGATGAACTGAGACTGGGCGACATGCAGGTCTATAACGAACACAGCAGCCAGACCCTTCACCAGCAATGCATGGTGCGAGAAGACGCTTTCTGGTTCGGGATTCCCAGTAAACGGGATGGCTGCAGGATCAACGGACAGGCGGTTGAGGGTAACGACATCCTATACCGACCTGGCAGCCGAGCGTTTGACCTCGTAACCCCTGACCGCTTCGATATGCTGGGCATCGTCATTGCCAAACATGACCTGACAAGCGCCGCGGAACAGCAAGGGATTTCGGTCAAAAGCCTGGACTGTTCAGATGTGCCGCGTCTTCAGCTTCCCCAAAAAACCCTGCAGCAGATCAGCTATCTGCTGGGCCGGATTATCAACTCGAAAACCGGCTCTATCGACAGCCACATCCACTACGATCTTTTGATGATCGCGCTGCTGGAAGTGCTGAAGCGGGAGCAGCCAAATGACTCGGTCACACCCAGCTATCACCACCGGAAAGCGGTGGTTGAACGTATTCGGGAACACATAGAGAGGGTCAGTGACCTGCCCCTGACCATGGCAGAACTCTGTGAAGTGGGCTGTGTCAGCCGGCGTACCCTGCAGTACAGCTTTGAGAGCATTCTTGGCATGAGCCCGTCCCAGTTCCTCAGAGTCAGTCGGCTGAACCGCGTAAAACGACTGTTGAGCAAGGACTCGACCACGTCCGTTTCCGACGCCGCTGCGTTCAACGGCTTTTACCACCTCAGCCAGTTTGCCGCAGACTACAAGCAGCTGTTCGGCGAGTTACCCTCACAGACTCTGGCGCGCCACACAGGTTAGCCCCGGGGCCCGAATCCGTCATCATCTCTATCGCACTAATGCGCATGGATGATTGCGCCAACCCCCACGCTCGGCTTATGGTGACATGCTTCGCAAGCTACCTTATCGTTCAAGGCAAACGAACAGGGCATAGTACGCAACCAGTCCCACTAGCCAGACACTGCCAGAGAGAAGCCATGAATCCGATCATCGAACTCCAGAAATCCCACCGTTCCATCCGGAAATTCAAAGATCAGAAAATTCCTCGCGACCTGTTTGAAGAACTTATTCGGGCAGGCCAGTGCGCTGCCACTTCCAACCATGTCCAGGCCTATTCAATTATCCATGTGGTCAATCCGGAGAACCGCCAGAAGCTGTCGGAACTGGCCGGCGGTCAGGCCCATGTTGCCGCCGCCTCTGACTTTCTTGTCTTCTGCGCCGATATGAAGCGCTCTACGGAAGCGGCTGAGCGGGTTGGAGCCGAGGTTGTCCGGGGCATGACCGAGCAGTTGCTGGTCGCCAGTATCGACGCTGCACTGATGGCTCAGAACGTCGCCATCGCGGCAGAATCCGAAGGGCTGGGGCTGTGTTATGTGGGCGGCATTCGCAACAACCCGGCTGACGTGGCTGAGGTTCTCAAACTGCCGGATCACGTATACCCGGTTTTCGGGATGAGTCTCGGTTACCCGGACCAAAACCCGGAGGTGAAGCCGCGGCTGCCGCTGGAGACCATTCTCAAAGAAGATTATTACGACGACAGCCGGGATGAAGAACAGGTGGCTGGTTTTGATGCCACCATGAATCGCTACTACAGCGAGAGAACCGGCGGCAACAAGGACACCAACTGGTCCGAGCAGTTGAAGCCCCTGTTTACCACCAAACTGCGCCCGCACATGCGCGACTTTCTCACCAAGCGCGGCTTCGAGATGAAGTAAGCGCTTACGCGTCCTCAAGGATGAGGACAATCAGCTCCTTCGGGCCATGGGCTCCGAATGCCAGCACCTGTTCGATATCCGCGGTCTTGGATGGCCCGGATACCAGCAACAGGTTGGTCGGCATGCCCGCGGACCAGTTGTTGCGTTTCATCACCGCGTAAAGGTTATCGTCAATCTCACTGGCCTTGAGCAAGGCAATATGAAGAGGCGGCAACAGGCTCATCAGCCGTGGTTCCAGACGATCCGGCCACATCACCAGCGAGCCGGTAGCGGCAATAGCGCCCCGGGTACCGGTGATGCTCGCGTCCACGTTCCAGAACAGCTCCTCTTTCCATTCTTCAATGGGGCGATCGTAGCTCAACAGGTCCACAGACTGACCGCTGCTGTGCCAGTATTCCGCCAACTGTTTGCCATGCCCGGTTGCCGGCGCATGCAGCAGGTTACTCAGATTGCGCTCAGCCAGAACCTCGGCCACTTTCTCGGGCCAGTTTTGACTGTCGACCTGATGAACCTCGGTGTGCACAGCTTCCATCAGGGTGCGCAGACGCTTGATACGGTCTTCCGGCCGGTATTGCCAGGGTTCGGTGACCAGGCGTTCGTTGAAATCGTCCGGGCGCGGCGTGGTGCCGGCCAGCCCCGAGCGCAACTTGTTCAGAATATTATTGCGGGCACTCACGTTACTGCCCTCCCTTTGTCGGTCCGTTTGAACGGCCATGGCCGGAGAGGTGGTCACGGGCGAGATCGTGCAGAGACCGTTTCGCAGGCACCGGCGCGGTATGGTTCTCAGTCCAGGGTCCGACATTGCCCGGCGTCAGTTTGCGGAAACGGGTGGCGCCCCACAGGAACAACCGATAGAACAGTGAACTGGTATTCAGGGTCTGCCAGAGCCGCCAGACCAGCTTTTCTTTTGCCGAATACTTGGCGCCACCGTCTTTGACCTTCGACCCTTCTGACGGCTTCTTCACGTTTTCCTGGCGCAACCGCTGAAGCATTTCCGGAATCGGGATCTTGACCGGACACACGTCCCCACAGGCGCCGCACAGGGAGGACGCACTGGGGTGGTCGGGCACCTTGTGCAAACCCACCATGTGCGGCGTAATGATTTTCCCGATCGGCCCCGGATAGACTTCCCCGTATGTGTGGCCACCCACCCGGACATACACCGGGCAATGGTTGATACAGGCTCCGCAGCGGATACAGTTCAGGGTCTGGCGGAGCTGGGCATCGGCAAACGCACCGCTGCGGCCATTGTCCAGCAGAACCAGGTGCACCTCTTCCGGACCATCCAGCTCATCCGGCTTGCGGGGGCTGGAGATCATGTTCACGTAGGTGGTGATCGGCTGACCCAGGGCTGAACGGGTCAGCAGGGACAGCAGTGGCACCACGTCCCTGAGATTCTGAACCACCTTTTCAATACCCGTCACCGCAACGTGTACCGGCGGCGCGGTGGTGCTCATCCGGCCATTGCCTTCGTTCTCCACCAGCAACAGAGTGCCGGTTTCGGCGATGGCGAAGTTGACCCCGGAGACGCCAACATCGGCCTCCATGAACTTGCGCCTCAGGGTCCGCCGACCGATCTGGATCAGTTCATTCACATCGTCGGTCTCATCGACGCCGAGCTTGTCGTGGAACAGCTTTGAAACCTGCCGACGATTCTTGTGGATGGCCGGCATGATGATATGGGACGGTTTTTCATGATCCAGCTGGACGATGTACTCCCCCATGTCGGATTCCAGGCACTCGATGCCCCGGTCAGCCAGGTAGTCGTTCATCTCCATCTCTTCACTGACCATGGACTTGCCTTTGACCACTTGCGTGCCCTGGCGCGCCTCTATGATGCTGTGAACAATCTCGTTGGCTTCTTCCGTGGTTTCCGCCCAGTGCACCTTCACGCCATTGGCGGTCAGGTTTTCTTCCAGCTGTTCCAGCAGATCCGGCAACTGTGACAACGCCCTGGCCTTGATGCGGTTGCCCAGTTCCCGCAGGCTTTCCCGCTCGTCCTCATCCGGGAACGCATCCGCCCGCTTCTGCATCAGCGAGTCCATGGCGGTACGGAAGTTGGTTCGCAACTGGCTGTCGTCGAGAGCGCAGGTGGCGCGCTCCCGGAAGCTGCTGGTCAGTTCGGTGACGGGAATACGCTGGTTCATGCCTTCACCTCCCCGCTCACACGCTCCCAGAGGAAGCTGGCCAGGTGACGCCCGCGGAACGCCTGCTTCTGTTTATCGAGGGAGCCATTGATGTTCAACAGACATCCGCCATCCGCAGTCACCATTTCGTCAGCGCCGGTGTCCATCAACGAGCGGGTCTTGTCCCGAACCATGGCACCGGACACTTCCGGCATCCGCACAGAGAAGGTCCCGCCGAAGCCGCAGCATTCACTCTCATGGTCGTGATTGATGCGCTCGACGTTGGAGAGGGTCGAAAGCAACTCCCGGGCATGCAGGTGGGTGTTCATTTCCCGGCGCGCAGAACAGGAGGTGTGCAGGGCAATCCGGGTTGGCTCTCCAACGTCCTGCCACTGCACTTTGCACACCTTGAGCAGGAACTCCGTCAGCTCGAAGGTTCGCGCTTCCAGAGATTCAACCCGTTTCAGGGTTTCAGGTTCTTCGGCAAAGAGTTCCCGGTAGTGCTGCCGGAACATGCCCGCACAGGAACCCGAAGGCACAACCACCGGGATCCCGGCATCGAGGATATCCAACTGCGCCCTGGCCACGCCCCGGGCTTCATCAGCATAGCCGGAGGTCCACGCCGGTTGACCGCAGCAACTCTGGGCTTGTGGATACTGAACCCGGATACCTTCCCGCTCCAACAGGCGGATAGCATCCAGCCCCGCCTCCGGGAAGAACAGATCCACCACGCAGGTGCCGAACAGGATGACTTCCTGCGGCTTGTCCGGGTAATCCCGCTCTGTCGGTCGCGGCGGGGCAACCCGGGTGGCATTCGGTGCAGCATCGTAGAACAGTTCGCTCATGATCGGCTCCTCAGGAAGGGTCCTGTATCGGTATCAACAATCAGGCCAGGGGATCGGTCAGGCCCAACACATAGGCTCCGATCAGGGCAATCAGCCCCGCCATCACCAGGTAGTACAGGGTCGGCCAGATTGTCTTGCGCAACGTCTGCCCTTCACGGCCAAGCAGCCCTACCGTTGCCGATGCCGCGACCACGTTGTGAATCGCCACCATGTTACCGGCGGCCGCACCAACCGCCTGCACGGCAACAATCAGGGCGGTGGACAAACCAAGGCTTTCCGCCACACCGAACTGGAACTGGCTGAACATCATGTTGGAGACAGTATTGGAACCCGCCAGGAAAGCACCCATGGCGCCGACGGCGGGCGCCAGTAATGGATAGATTCCACCCACGGTATCCGCCACCCAGGCTGCCATGGCAATCGGCATACTGGGCAGGTCCGACAGATTAACGCCGGAGTTGATCAGGATCCGCACCATCGGCACGGTGAACAGCAACACAAAACCCGCACTGAGCAGAACGCTGCCGGATTCCTTGACCGCTGCGGTCAGTTCCCGGACCTGCATGCGGTGGATGAAGAACGTGGCAATCACCACCATCACCAGGATGCCGCCCGGCAGATACAGCGGCTGAACGCCGGCATTGATACCAGCTTCACCAAGGATGTTGGAGAAACCGACCCCCACCGAGGTGAATGCTGCCTTCACTTCCGGGATCACCCGGCTAATCACCAGCACCGCACCCACGAGAATGTAGGGCAGCCATGCGCGGAAACCGCTCATGGGCCTGGCAGCGAGGTCTTCCAGTTTCATTTCGATCCGCCCGAACCACTCGGACGGCCACTCATCACGACCCGCAAAATCCCAGGTGGTTTTCGGCAACAGGAAGCCCTTGCGCGCAGCGGTCGTTACGATCGCCAGGCCGATCAGACCACCCAGCAGTGAGGGAAACTCCGGCCCAAGGACCACGCCCGTGATGGCATACGGCACAACAAAGGCGAGACCGGCGAAGATAGCAAACGGCAGGACCTCGAGCCCCTCGCGCCAGCTTTTGTTACGACCAAAGAAACGGGTCATCATCATGACCATGAACAACGGCATTAATACGCCGACAATCGCGTGCGTAATGGCAACCTCAGACGTTACCAGTTGCAGGTACTGATCCCAGTTGGCGCCGACCTGCTCCATACGCTCGCCGATGGCGTTGCGATCAAGCCCCGTGGTGACACCTACAATGATGGGCGTACCGACAGCGCCGAAGGAAACCGGCGTGCTCTGCACCATCATGCCCAGCATCACCGCCGCCATGGCCGGGAAACCCACCGCGACCAACAACGGCGCCGCGATCGCAGCCGGTGTACCGAAACCGGAAGCACCCTCAATGAAGGAGCCGAACAGCCAGACAATAATAATGGCCTGAACCCGACGGTCGGGACTGATGTTGGTGAAACCGGCACGAATGGCGGTAATCGCACCCGAGTGCTTGAGGGTGTTCAACAGCAGGATGGCGCCAAAGATGATCCACAACAGACCAATCGTGATCACCAGCCCCTGCAGGGACGAAGCGAGGATACGATTAACACTCATGTCCCATCCCGTGTAGGCGATCAGGGCGGTGATCACAAACACCAGGGGCATGGCACGACGAGCCGGCCAGCGGAGTCCCAGCAACAGGATTCCGGCTAGCAGGATGGGGGTAAAGGCCAGAAAGGCGAGCATTCCGGACGACATACAGCTCTCCGAGTTTTGTTATTAAAATCTCTTTGGATAATTGGTAATACCAATTTACAAAATCTAGGCACTTAAGGTATGTGAGGCGTCCTCACCGTGTCAAAACCGAAAACTTCGACATTGGTCGCATTGCTTTTGCTAATCACTGAAAAATCAGTTCAAAACCGGTACGATTATTTTGGTAAGACCAATCCACCTTCACCTTTGCAAAGGCATAGAATCCGCGCATGGCCATAGGACAGATCGCTCCACGCCGCCTGGCAGATACAATCGTAGAACAGCTGGAAACGATGATTCTGGAAGGAACCCTGCAACCGGGCGAGCGTCTGCCTCCGGAACGGGCATTGGCCGAGCAATTCGGCGTGTCCCGCCCCTCTCTTCGGGAGGCTGTTCAGAAGCTGGCTGCGAGGGGGCTACTCAACAGTCGGCAAGGCGGGGGCAATTACGTCACCGAGGCCCTGGGCAGCAGCTTCAGCGACCCGCTGATTCCGTTACTGGAAAACCGTCCCGACGCCCAGCGGGACCTGCTTGAATTCCGGCGCACACTGGAATCCGACTGCTCCTACTATGCCGCCCAACGGGCAACGGAAGTGGATCGAGAGCACCTGCAATCGGCCTACGATCAGCTACAGGCGTGCTATGACACCGGAGTTGAACCGGATACCGACGCCGAGGGTGTCGCCGATGCGCGCTTTCACCTGGCGATCGCGGAAGCCAGCCACAACGTGATCCTGCTGCACACAACCCGCAATCTGTTCAGCATGTTCAAGACCAACATGATCCTGAATATTGACGGCCTGTATGCCAAAGATGCAGAAACAAGGAACAACCTGAAAAGCCAGCACCAGGCTCTGTTCAACGCCATTATGGAAGGCCGTGCCGAGGATGCCCGCCGGTTTGCCGGCAGCCATATCCAGTTCGTTCAGGAGCAACTGTCAGAACGTCACGAAAACGACCGCAGACTGGAGCGCGCCAAACGTCGCGAGCGGATGCATCACGACTGAACGGCGGACATAAAAAAACCGGGGCAAAGCCCCGGTTAAGCATTCACACGATGCACCAACACAATGCATGTCGTCCTGATGAGTGTTCAGACTAAAAGCCCCCGATGACCATTTGATGACAAGTCAGGTCAACTTTTCCCACACCGTCAGTTCCGAGAAACTGTGCTGGAATTTGTTTCGGGTCTCCCGGATCACGAATGGCACACTGCGAGGCTCTCCCAGCATCCGGAAATGAGGCGCCAGTAACTGCTTTAACCCCTGCAGCGTGGTGAAATCCTTGCCGTTCTTGCGGAAACCTCCAACCCAGTTTTCCCGGGGAGTAAACTCCTCTAGCCAGGTGTAGGGCGAAGCGATGACCAACAGGCCCAGCTCGTTAATGCGTTCGTGGATACGGGTCAGGAAGTCGGACGGCTGGTAAAGGCGGTCAATCAGGTTGCCGGCAAGAACCAGATCGTACCCTGCAAATTCAGGCGCCAGGTCGCAGGCATCACCCTGATGGAACTGGACCCGGGAGCAGGCATCAGACAGGCCAAGCTCATCGAGAGAATGCTGCTGAAAACTCGTCAGCGCCCCTTCTTCCGGGCGGGCGTAGCGTACTTCTCCATCCCTTGCGATGCCACGACAGGCCTCAATGAATGCGTTGGAATAATCGACGCCGTCGACCTGTCGAAATCGTCGTGCCAGTTCAAAGCTGGCTCGACCGCAGGCACAGCCAATATCCAGAGCCTTGCCCGCATCCCTGCCGTCAAAGGCTTCGAGCGACAGCTCCGCAAGCTCCCTCGGGAAATTGGGCTCCCCGTGCCATGACTCACCGAAATGAAACTCAAGGTACTGAGCAAGAGCCGCATCGTTTTCGTAAAAATTGGACTCGGACAAACCACAAACCTCCTGCCAACGCAGCTTAATGACCTGCTATCTTGGATGAACACCCAGATTATGGATCAATCCCACCAACAATAAAGGGTCCGAGCATGAATAAACCACTCGTGCTGACAGAAGCCGACCAGGGCATCCTGACCATTACCATCAACCGACCTGCCAGCCGCAACTGCGTGGACCGGCCAACCGCCGACGCGCTCCGTCAGGCTTTTATCGAGTTCTCCGACAACGACGAGCTGCGGGTTGCCATCCTTGCTGGTGCCGGAGGTAATTTTTGCGCGGGCGCCGACCTGACAGCGCTTGACGACCCGGAGCGTAGAAACCAAATCGACTCTCAAGGAACCGGCCCAGGCCCCATGGGCCCAACCCGGATGCCTCTGGGCAAACCGGTTATTGCCGCCGTATCCGGCTACGCAGTGGCGGGCGGACTGGAACTGGCGCTGATGTGCGATCTTCGTGTCGCGGAAAGATCAGCGGTCTTTGGCGTTTTCTGCCGGCGCTGGGGCGTCCCGCTGATTGACGGTGGCACGGTCAGGCTCCCCAGGATCATTGGCCATGGCCGAGCTATGGACATGATCCTGACCGGGCGGCCGGTCCAGGCCGATGAAGCACTGGGCATGGGGCTGGCAAACCGGCTGGTCGAGAACGGAACGGCGCTCGACGAGGCTCGGGAACTGGCCCGTACCATCGCGGCTTTCCCGCAACGGTGCCTGCTCGCGGATAGGGCTTCCGCTAACCGTCAGTGGGATCTGGAATTCGAACAGGCACTGAAGAACGAAGGCGCCGGTGGTTATCCGGTGGTGTTCGAGGAGGCCCTCGACGGTGCGCGGAAGTTCAGCGCTGGCGCCGGTCGCCATGGTCGTTTCTGAGCAACCCTTCGAGCCAGGGCTTCACATCCGGATAACGGGACAGATCAAGAACAAACTCCTGCCCTCTGGCGGCGCACTCCAGGTAACACCAGGGGGCTTCCCGCCGCCACCGATCCATTCGCGTGTGGTAACTCAACGGCGGCTGCCCATCCCCCGGGTAGAAGCTTTCCGGTAACCGCCAACGCGTGGGCAGGCGTTCAGCCGGGTCCGTCAGAACCAGAGAGTCGCGGAGGTGAGGAAATACACCGCTGCCGGAGAGTACAGGCTCCTTGCCTCCCAACCTGAAACTGTCGGACGCCAGGTACAGCGTATTTCCAGGATCCGGCTCACCGTGACAATGAGGATGGTACCGCACCCATTCCAGGCGCCCTGCGGGAATGTCATCGACGCGATGAATCTCGCCAATATGGAGCCAGCCCCAGATGGCATGAAAGGGCCGACTTCCCGGCACAAAACGCCAGCGCCTATGCCACACCTCGGCCTGCCGGAATACCCCGAAAAACAGGAACAGATCACCCGTCTCAACGCTCTGATTTCGCAAATGACCCTGGGCGGATCCGGTCTGGCCCAGAACCGGCCGCCAGCCATCAGCACGGGCGATGGAACCGGCCAACAGGTCCGGGTCCAGATGCGCGCCGCTCCCCCCGCCCACGCGACCGCCAGTCAGGTCCCGGACCAGCTTGCCCAGCCGTCGTCCACCGAAGTGCACGTCCTGGTATCGGATACGTGAACGGGCATCGGGAATGGGCAGCACACACAGAGAACCATCCGGCAACACCGGGCTCGGACAACCGCCCGCGGACGAATCGAACCCCTTCCGGCTGAGTATCAGACGCATGAGACAACTTCCCCTTTCATAAAACTCTCACCTCATCGTCACACATTCTTCCCTGATTGGTCACAGGGGGTTTCCACACTGGAGGCGGCAAACGTTGCCCTTTCTCAAAATCAAAAATCAGGGACAAAACCATGACGATGAAACACGCCCTGTTGGCTGCCGCCATCGGCGGGCTGCTGACAACCTCTGCGCAGGCCTCGCTTGTGATTAGCGAGTACATTGAAGGATCCAGTAACAACAAAGCCATTGAGCTTCTCAACACCGGCGATCAGACCGTCGATCTCACTGCGTGGGAACTTCAGATCTTTTTCAACGGCTCCCAAAGTGCCGGCCAGACGTTCAACCTGGAAGGCAGCGTGGCTCCGGGCAAAAACTTCGTCTTCGCGCACAGCTCAGCGGCCAGCGACATTCTCTCGGTGGCTGATCAGACCACCGGCGCCGGTCTGTTCAACGGCGACGACGCGATCACACTGCTCAACGGCGGTAACGTGGTGGACAGTATCGGCCAGATCGGAACCGACCCTGGCAGCTATTGGGGTTCTGGAGATATCACCACCCAGAATCACACCCTTCGTCGCAAGGACGGTGCCGCTGCCGACAACGACCCCTCGAATAGCTATAACCCGGCGGACACGTTTGATGGTTATCCCCAGGACAGCTTCGAAGACCTGGGAGCAGCAGGTGGCGACAATAACACAGGCGGCGAGAATCCGGACGCTCCGGAGATGGCCTGCGGCGCTGGCGCGACACCCATTTCCGCCATTCAGGGCAACACCGGCATCAGCCCCCTCGACGGACAGAACGTCGTGGTAGAGGCGGTCGTCACCGCCGTTTTCAATGCTGAGAACAGCCTGAACGGATTCTACATTGAGGAAGAAGCCGATGACCGGGACAATGACGACAGCACCTCTGAGGGTCTGTTTGTCTACTCCCCCACCCTGAACGTTGAACCCGGTCAGGTCCTCCGTATCGCGGGCGAAGTCGTGGAATACTATGGCCTGACCGAGCTCTCCAATATTAGCGACAGTGTCATCTGCGGCACCAGCGACCTGCCAGCGCCCGCCGTCATTTCCCTGCCTTGGGCCTCCGAGACCGCACCGGAAGCGTTGGAATCCATGCGCGTGACATTCGCAGAAGGGCTTGTGGTCAACGACAACTATGACCTGGGCCGCTACGGCAGCCTCACCCTTGGCAGTGGCCGTCACTTCATTCCCACCAGCATCGCCACCCCGGGTGCCGACGCGGCCATCGTGGAGGGTATGAACGCCCTGGACCGGATCATCCTCGACGACGCCAGCAATCAGCAGAACCCGGCCACCGTGCCATACCCGGCACCCGAACTGAGCGCCAGCCAGACCGTGCGCGCCGGTGATACCGTTCAGGACCTTGAGGGCATCCTGGACTACAGCTATTCGGAGTGGCGACTGCAGCCCACCAAGGCTCCCTCATTTACTCAGACCAACCCCCGCAGCTCGGAGCCGATGCTCGAGTCCCGAGGCAACCTGGTTGTTGCGTCATTCAACGTGCTCAACTTCTTTAACGGCGACGGCTTTGGCGGCGGTTTCCCGACCGCTCGCGGCGCCGATAACGTCGAAGAACTGAGCCGCCAGACCGCCAAACTGGTAAGCGCCATCACCGCGCTGAACGCGGATGTGGTCGGCCTGATGGAAATTGAAAACGACGGTTACGGCGAGAACAGCGCCATCGCAGAGCTGGCCAACGCGCTGGGTGAAAACTGGAACTACGTTAACCCCGGCCTCGAGCAGCTGGGAAATGATGCCATTGCTGTCGGTTTCATTTATCGCTCAGACCGCGTAGAAACCGTCGGCGAAGCCGCGACCCTCGCCACCGCGCCCTTTGATGATCTCAACCGCCAGCCACTGGCACAGACCTTCCAGCGGCTGGATTCCACGGACGGCGTAACCCTCGCAGTGAACCACTTCAAATCCAAGGGCTGTTATGACGTGGAAGGCCCAAATGCCGACCAGGGCGATGGTCAGGGCTGCTGGAACCCGACCCGCACCGAAGCGGCTCAGGCACTGTTGTCCTGGCTGGCGAATGACGCCACTGGCACGGGAGAGGAAGACGTACTGATCATTGGCGACCTGAACAGCTACGCCAAGGAAGATCCGATCACCACCCTGACGACCAACGGTTACACGGACCTTATTGCCAGCCATGAAGGCGAGCAGGCGTATTCGTATGTCTACTATGGCGCCGCCGGCTATCTGGACCACGGTCTGGCGAATGCAACCCTGGCCGCCAAGGTGCAGGACGTAACGGTGTGGGCAATCAACGCCGACGAGCCCCGGGCCCTGGATTACAACACCGAGTACAAGTCCGTGGAGCAGCAGGCCAGTTTCTACGCACCGGATGCCTATCGCGCGTCCGATCACGACCCGGTCATCGTGGCACTGGACATGAACATCCGCTCTGCGGCAGAGCGTGCGGACCTGAATGGTGACGGTCGCATCAATGGTCGTGATCTTTCCCGGTTCGTTCTGGCGCTGATTTTCGGCAAGGCCAGCGCCCCGGATTACGACATTAACGGCGACGGCAGCATTACCCGTCACGATATGTTTACCCTGATCAATCTCCTGCGCGGTCGCTGATCACCTTCTTGTGATAACGCCCGCGCCAGGCGGGCGTTTTTTCTTTTTTTCGCAATAAAACCATCATCTTGCTGACACCTGCATGTCGGAAGCTTGTCGGGATACTCAACAAGGAGTCCAGAACATGCAACGCAAAAGCCTCTGGCTAGCCCTTCCCTTACTGGCCCTCGCGGGCTGCAATGACAGCGATAATAATTCGACCACCGATGACAACGCATCGTTCAGCGTTAACATCCTGCACATTAACGACCACCACTCGCATCTGGAGGAGGATAGTCAGGCCCTGAACATCGCCGGTCAGGAGACCGAGTTTTCCTCCGGTGGTTTTCCTCGTGTGGCTGCCAAGATTGCCGAACGCGAAGCCGCCCTCGATAACGTCCTCAAGCTTCATGCCGGGGACGCGATCACCGGAACCCTTTATTTCACGTCCTTTGAAGGTGAAGCCGATGCCGAACTGATGAACCAGGTCTGCTTCGACGCCTTTGCCCTGGGTAATCACGAGTTTGACCGTGGCGATTCGGGACTCAAGAGCTTCCTGGATCTGCTCGACAGCGGCAGTTGTAACACGCCGGTACTGGCGGCCAACGTCAAGCCCCAGGTTGGTACTCCGCTGGCTCCGTTTGCCGAGAATGACTACATCCAGCCTTACACCATCCAAACCATCGCTGGCGAAAAGGTCGGCATTGTCGGTCTGGACATTGCCACCAAGACCAAGAACAGCTCCAGCCCCCTGGACAGCACGCAATTCCTCGATGAGATCGACACCGCCCAGAAAATGATTGATGAACTGGACGCGGGGGGCGTGGACAAGATTATTCTGCTGACCCATTACCAGTACGCTAATGACAAGCTTCTGGCCGAGACGCTTTCCGGCGTGGACGTCATTGTCGGTGGTGATTCACACACGCTGCTCGGCGACTTCGACGCCTACGGCCTTGGCGCATCCGGCCCTTACCCCACGGAAGTGACCAATGCCGATGGCGACCTGGTCTGTATTGCCCAGGCCTGGCAGTACGCACAGGTTGTCGGCGAGCTCAACGTCACCTGGAATGCGGACGGTGTCGTGGAATCCTGTTCCGGCGTACCGCACCTGCTGCTGGGTGACAACATCGTTCGCGAAGACGAAACCGGAGCCGAATACGAGCCAGAAGGTTCAGAGCTCTCCGACATCATGGCGGCTGTCGACGCTGATCCACAGCTGAGCATTGTTCAGGAGGATGCGACCTCCGCTCAGATGCTGGCATACTACACCGACCAACTGGACAGCTTCCGGAATAAGGTGGTTGGCACCGCCACGGAAGATCTTTGCCTCGCGAGAATCCCGGGCGTAGCCTACGGCGACGACACCTGTGAAGGGGAAGATCCGGCCCGCGGCGGCGACATCGCAAACCTGGTAGCTCAGGCATTCCTGTATCTGAGCAAAGACGCCGACGTTGCCATCCAGAATGCCGGTGGCGTTCGTATCGATATACTGGCAGGAGACATCACCATAGGTGACGCCTACACCCTGCTGCCATTTGCCAACACTTTGACCGACCTCTCCATGACCGGTGCGGAAATCCGAACGGTGCTGAACGAAGCCGTTGACTTCGCCCACCGCGAAGGCGGGTCCACAGGCGCCTACCCTTATGCAGCGGGTCTTCGCTGGGATGTCGACATGACTCGCGCTGAAGGCGAACGTCTGTTCGATATCGAGGTCAAGCCGAGGGGCGAGACCACCTGGCGCGCGCTGACCGACGGTGAAACCCTGACGGTTGTTTCCAACAGCTACACCGCCGGCGGCAAAGATGGTTACCTTACGTTCGGCACCGTATCCGACGATGGTCGCGCCGTAGATACCTACCTGGACTACGCGCAGTCCTTCGTGGATTACCTGACCGAAGTCGGCACCCTCAGCAAGCCCGCGCTGGAAGACTACTCTACCCAGTCCTACACGCCTGCCCCCTGACTTCCGGGCACTCCGGAGCCCGGCCCTGATGCCGGGTTCCACACCTTGAAACCAGGCCCCCGGATCACCACGTTACAAGCTGTCATTCAGTATTTATCCAGCCCGGGAGCTTCATGTCCAAACCACAGCACTACTCTCTTCTTGAGCTCGCCTCCGTTCGTGAAGGCGACTCCGTGGCAACCACGCTCGCCAACAGCGTTGCCTATGCCCGGCACCGATCCGATCACCTCGCGCGCCCTGCGTCGTGACGGTCTTGGGGCGGAGCAATTCCCGGACGATGTCGCCGCCCTGCAAACGCTGCTCGGCCCATTACAACCGGGGCAGCAAGTGAAGGCCATCCCGGGCGCAGGCACACAGGTGCCAATCTGGCTCCTGGGTTCCAGCCTGTACAGCGCGCAACTGGCGGCCATGCGCGGCCTGCCGTATGCTTTCGCCGGCCACTTTGCACCGCGCCTTTATCGGGAAGCGCTGAGGGTCTACCGGGATAATTTCCAGCCCTCGTCTCAGCTAGACTCACCCTATGCCATGCTTGCGGTTCCCGCCGTGCCGGCCGACTCCATGGACGGTCTGTGGAACGCGGGCGAAGAAGCTGGCGTGCAGGACTTCCTTGGGCTGCAACTTCTGGGCAACAGCGACGACATTCGACGCCAGATCGACGAACTTCTGAACGGTGTTGAGGTCGACGAACTGATGTTCACTGCCGACATCTACGATCCGGAAAAGCGCCGCCACGCACTCGATATTCTCGCCGCCACTCGTCAGGCCTAGAGGACGGACTCGATCGCCTGCACCAGTTCAGGATCACCGGGTGTGACCCGGCTCGGAAAGGCTCCCACCACGTTACCCTGATGGTCGAGGACATACTTGGAAAAGTTCCAGCGCGGTGGCTCGCTGTGGGTATTTATGTATTGGAACATGGGGTTGGCATCCGCACCGGTCACGGGTCCCGGTGCGATCATCGTGAAGGTGACTCCAAAGTTCTTGAAGCAGATGGAGGCAGCTTCAGCCTCAGAATCTGCCTCCTGTCGGAAGTCGTCACTGGCAAATCCGACCACAACCAGACCCTCACTCTGGTACTTCCGGTGCAAAGCCTCCAGCCCTTCAAACTGACCGGTATAGCCACAGTGACTGGCGGTGTTTACCACCAGCAATGGGTGACCGGACGCCAAATCGCACAGGTTCACCACATCCCTGGAGTGCAGCTTGCGCATGTCATGATTCAGATAAGACGGGCAATCCCGTGCTCCATCGGATTGCTTCGCTCCAAGACCTTCACCCGCGTGCGCCACCATCATCGAAGCGGCAATGGCAAAGCCGACCAGCATTCTACGCATTGGCATTCTCCTGTTTCTTTGGGTCAATATACGGTTCGATGACTCATTCAGTTTCAGCTACCCGCAGGACAAAAAGGGGGTTTCCATGGCAACAGCACTGCACGTCTTTCTCTCTCACGGACTGGAAAGCGGCCCCGGCAGCACGAAGATACGGGCCATGAAACTGGCTGCGGAAAGCTATCCCGGAGTAACTGCGATCGCTCTGGACCACCGAAGCAGCAAAGACCCCGAGGTGCGCCTCGAACAGATGCACCGCGCCATGGAAGACGCCGGAGCAGTTCCGGAACGCACGGTACTGGCTGGATCAAGCATGGGTGGCTGGGTCTGCGCCCAGACCAGCGCACAGCAACGGGTTCTCGGTTGTTTTCTACTGGCACCCGCGCTGGCTCTACCCAAATACCCCCAGTCCAGCCCCGTCATCCAGGCCCGCTTCTGCCAGATCATTCACGGCTGGGATGACGATGTCGTTCCGGTCTTTCCGGTTCTGAATCTGGCCCGCGATCAATCTCTGCCCGCTCTGGTATTACCGGACGGACACCGCCTCGAAAACAGCCTTGAGAGGGTCATTCTGGAGTTTCGACACTTCCTTGAAATCTGCCTTCAAAACTGAATCAACCGGAAATTCAGAAACTTGCAAACCACCCGCCTATTTCGACGAACGTGTTTTCTCTTTTTGGTCAATTTCTTGCGTAAACCTCTTTGTTTTGCCAGTCTTTATTAATGTAACAATAAATTTCATTAGAAAAACGAGAAAACGAACGGAGAAAACCCGATGAGTAGCATGAGTAAATTCAGAAAACTGGCCGGAATTTCAGCGTTCGCTTTCGCGGCTATGACTGCCGTAAACTCCGCTAGCGCTGACAACTGGCGCTACGCCCACGAGGAGTATGAAGGCGACGTACAGGACGTATTCGCATACAAGTTCAAGGAATACATCGAAGACAATTCCGACCACACCCTGCAGATCTATCGTTTTGGTGAGCTGGGTGAGTCCGACGACATCATGGAGCAGACCCAGGCGGGCATCCTGAACTTCGTCAACCAGTCCCCCGGTTTTACCGGCTCCCTGATTCCGGAAGCCCAGATTTTCTTCATTCCCTACCTGATGCCGACCGACATGGATACGGTGATCAAGTTCTTCCGTGAGAGTAAGGCGATTAACAAGGATTTCCCCAAGCTCTACTCGGATAAGGGCCTTGAACTGCTGAAGATGTATCCGGAAGGGGAAATGGTTGTGACCGTCGACGAGCCGGTCACCAAGCCTGAAGATTTTGCCAACAAGAAGATCCGGGTAATGACCAACCCGCTGCTGTCCGAAACCTACGCGGCGTTCGGCGCAACCCCGACCCCGCTGCCTTGGGGTGAGGTTTACGGCGCGTTGCAGACCAACATGATTCAGGGTCAGGAAAACCCGATCTTCTGGATCGAGTCCGGCGGCCTGTATGAAGTGTCCCCGAACCTGGTTTTCACCAGCCACGGCTGGTTCACAACGGCAATGATGGCCAACCAGAACTTCTATGACGGTCTGTCCCAGGAAGACAAGAAGCTGGTTCAGGACGCTGCAGACTACGCCTTCGAAAAAATCATTGTGCACATCGACGGTCTGGCTGAGGAAGCCCTCACGAAAATCGAAGAAGCCTCAGACGAAGTCACCGTTACCCGCCTGAACGATGAACAGATCGCTGCCTTCAAGGCCCGCGCGCCCCAGGTAGAGGAAAAGTTCATTGAAATGACCGGCAAAGGCGGTGAAAAACTGCTGAAGCAGTTCAAGAAAGACCTGGAAAAAGTTCAGAAGGAATAATCTGAACCCGAAAACAGCCGCCGGCCTCGATGCCGGCGGTTTTCTGTATAACCCCGCCCCGCCGGGGATTGCCCACCGGCAGGGAGCGCACGCGCTGGAGCAGACCCCATGTCCGAGAATGCCCCGGAGATAGAAGACGATACCGGTACCTATGAGTCCGGCTTGCCCGGGTTTCTGGGAACCATCGATGTGTTTATCAGCAAAGTGGAAGCGGTCATGCTGGCTGCTGGCGTCTTGCTGATGGCCATCAACACCTGTGTGAACGTGATCGCACGTTTTGTTTTCGGTGAAGGCTTGTTCTTCTCCGGAGAGATCAATCGTATCCTCATTATTCTTATTACCTTTGCTGGCATCGGCTACGCCGCACGGCATGGCAGACACATCCGGATGTCCGCCGTGTATGACGCGATACCGGTTAAAGGCCGAAAGGTTCTGATGATTTTCATCGCCCTGGTGACCTCCGTGGTGATGTTCTTCCTTTGCTACCACTCCTATGGCTACATCGAGACGCTGTACAGTCGAGGGCGCATTCTCCCGGCTCTGGGTTTCGAGATCTGGTGGATCTACATCTGGGCACCGGTCGGTTTCGCCATCACCGGCATCCAGTATTTCCTTACCGCAATCAAGAACTTCACAAGCAAGGATGTATATCTGTCGACGGGCGTCATCGACGGCTACTCGGATACCGAGTCTGAAGTCTGATCCCCTGCAGCTGCACTGACAAAGGATAGAGAATCATGGCAACTATAATGATGGCGATCATGATCGGGCTGTTGCTGCTGGGCTTCCCGATGATGGTTCCGCTGATCGCCGGCGCGGTGGTCGGTTTTGTAATGATGTTTGATGGCTTCGGCCAGATGGGCACGTTTGTGCAACAGATGATGGGGGGCATCCGGCCTGCCTCGCTGATTGCCGTTCCCATGTTTATTCTGGCTGCCGATATCATGACCCGGGGCCAGTCCGCTGACCGCCTGATCAACATGGTCATGTCGTTCATCGGCCACGTGAAGGGCGGGCTGGCAATCAGCACCGCAGCTTCCTGTACACTGTTCGGCGCGGTTTCCGGCTCCACACAGGCAACGGTTGTGGCCGTTGGCTCCCCGCTCAGACCCAAAATGCTGAAGGCGGGCTATTCGGATCCATTTACGCTGGCGCTGATTATTAACTCCAGTGATATCGCGTTCCTGATCCCGCCCAGTATCGGCATGATCATTTACGGGGTTATCTCCGAGACCTCCATCGCCGAGCTCTTCATCGCCGGCATCGGTCCCGGGCTATTGATCCTGCTCATGTTCTCGATTTACTGCCTGATCTATGCCTACAAGAACAACGTCCCCACCGAAGACAAAGCCACCTGGGGCCAACGCATGGTTTCGATTCGTGACGCCCTGTGGCCGCTGTTCTTCCCGGTTATTATCGTTGGCGGTATATACGGCGGCATTTTCAGCCCAACCGAGGCAGCGGCGGTCTGTGTGCTGTACGCCTTCCTTCTGGAATTCGTGGTTTTCCGATCACTCAAGCTTGGCGACGTTTACAAGATTGCCAAATCCACCGGCCTGATCACAGCGGTTGTCTTCATACTCGTCGGTGTCGGCAATGGTTTTTCCTGGATTATCTCCTTCGCCCAGATTCCACAAACCATTCTGGAAGCTGTTGGTGTTAATGAAGCCGGGCCTGTTGGCGTGCTGATCGCGATTTGTGTGGCCTTCTTCATCGCCTGTATGTTTGTTGACCCGATTGTCGTCATTCTGGTGCTGACGCCTATTTTCGCACCGGCCATCGAAGCCACCGGCCTGGATCCGGTTCTCGTGGGTGTTCTGATTACACTGCAGGTCGCCATAGGTTCTGCGACACCACCGTTCGGCTGTGACATATTTACCGCCATTGCGATATTCAAACGGCCCTACATGGAAGTGATTCGCGGCACACCACCGTTTATTTTCATGCTGGTTGCGGCTGCCGGGTTGATTATTGCCTTCCCGGACATTGCACTGTTCCTGCGTGATATAGCCTTCAGAGACTGATGGTCACCGGATTTTAAGGAGAAAACCTATGTTCAAGAGGATACTGGCCGCCGTCGATGGCTCCAAAACCTCCCTGAAGGCGCTGGACAAAGCAATCGACCTGCAAAAGCTGATGCCGGAGGCGGAGATCTATATTCTGTGCGTCTACAAGCATCACAGCCTGTTCGAGGCGTCCCTGTCGATTGGTCGGCCCGATGACATGGACATTCCCGACAAGGTATTGTCAGACTACGCCAAGGGCGTGGTCAACCATGCCAAGGAACTCGCCAAAGAGCACGGTGCAACCAAGGTACGGGGTTTTGTGAAAGCGGGTAAACCTTCCCGCGTAATCATAAAATTTGCCCAGGACAAGGAAGCCGACCTGATTGTGGTGGGTACCAAAGGCACGAACAGCGACAAGGACGGCATGTTTCTGGGAAGTGTCTCGCACCGGGTAGCGTCAAACGCCAAGTGTCCGGTGCTGGTTGTCTGAGTCGCTGTAATACTCAACTCTGTCACGGCCCTGTTCCTTCGCCCGGTACAGGGCCTGATCCGCGAAATTCAGGAGCTGAGAAGGCTCTTCGACATACTCCGGCCATGAAGCAATGCCAACAGACATGGTCAGATGGCCTAGCGTTTCGCCGCGGTACACCACATTCTCAGCACGGATCGCATCACAGAAATCCACTGCTCGCTCTCTGGCATCGGCCATTAGCGCGCCAGGCATGATGACGACGAACTCCTCGCCGCCATACCGACAGACAATGTCGCTCTCCCGGAACTGGGACTGCAGAACCGAGGCGACCAGTTGCAGCGCCCGATCGCCCGCTTCATGGCCGTGGCTGTCGTTAAACCGCTTGAAGTGATCGATATCCAGCACCAGCAGTGACAGGGGCAATTCCTTTCGCTGGGCGACCAGGCATTCATGCTTGAAAAGCTGGTCGAAGTAGCGACGGTTTTTCAAACCGGTCAAGGCATCTTCATAGGAGAACTTCTGCAGCTCTTCCCGTAAGGCGATACTGGAGAGCGTGATGGCTACACGCTGTATCGACTGCTCCAGCGACGCGAAGAGCCGTGCAGAACCATACTCACCCTCTCCGGTGTTAAGTGCACTGTCGCGCTCAAGCAGAAGAATCCCTTCCGTCACGATCCCTTCGCCAGCCGATTCAACATTGATCCAGAAGCACATGGGGGCATCGGTGACTTCCCCGTCACCGCTTTTCCTGTCCGCCCTGAATCGCGTGGGCATATGCGTCGGCGAAGGCAGGCCCGTCGTGGCGTCCAGAACCAGAGGCATGCTTCTGGACTTGCTGCCGATACCCCAGTCCGATGCTCGTTCGTATCGGTCGTCGGACACCCGCCGGTAGAACGCACCCCGCAGCGGGCTGCACAACTCCGGCATCATGCGGGCCAGCAACAGGAAAGCCTGACCAAGCCCAAGACAGTCCTGGAGGTCGGCGATTACATCACCCAGGATCCGACTTTTCTCATTCTCGAACGTCAGCATTCTCACCCGTACCTGCTCACGACGGGCCAGGGATTCCGCTCGGGCTGTTCGTTCTGCCACCTTCTGCTCAAGAGAGAGGTTCATACGTTTCAGCGCTTGCTGGGTACCGGCGTAATGCCAGAGGGAGATAGCAACCACGGTCATCGAGAAGAGCAGCATGCCGTAACTCACAGGCACCCGGCCCCAGGGCAGAATGCTATGGGCAACGGCCATATCTGCAATCAGAAACAGGCTGAAGACCCCATAAGCCAGCATCAGGATCTGTTGTTCGCGCTGTAGGTGTCGGAAACGCAGGGTAGCCACTCCGCCAAACACCAGCAGCGAGCCCAGGAAGAGCGCATCAAACGGCGGGAATGTCGAAGACAGGTCCACGGCTCCAGCCAGGGCCAGCCCTATCGCTCCCAGCAGGTAAATCAGGTGCACCTTCCAGACCAGGTTGATTAGCCAGGGCCGGTTATTTGCCAACCACTGTTCCAGCAATAGCGCCATCGCCACCGGCACCATGTAGTACGACCCGGCCGCGAGATAATCCCAGAGCAGCGGTTCATACCACATCAACAGGCTGGCCTGACTTTCGGACACCAGCATGACCGAGGAGGCCAGGGTAAACAGCGCAATACTGAAAAACGATTTCTTCTCGGTTTGAAGCGCGGCAAACACCAGCGCCAGCAGTGCGATCAGCGAGGAAAAACCGGCAACAACCAACGATTCCATGGAATTGCCGAGGACATACAGCACCAGTTCTGGCTTATCCATGAGCGACACTTCGCCCCATAGCCCGATATCCGTGTAATCGGAAAAGACGCGAAAGTAGATGGTCTTGCTCTCATATCCCTCAGGCAGCGGGATTGCATGCCAGGGCCAGCCCTCAAACCGTCCTTTACCCTGCTCATCAAAAGTGCCGTAGTGATAGATCTTGTCACCATCAAGGTAGACCTCGAAGATGATGTCGACGCTGTAAATGTAGAGGACCGGGCTCTGGAACTCTCCATCGGGCAGGGCAACCCGGTACCAGACATTTTCCCGGCCCTTACGACCTGGCGGATTGGAGGGGAAACCAATCGCGCTCCAACGCTCCGGCTCTGCGGTCTGAGTCCACTCTGGCACGCCCGACTCGGAAAACGGTGAGTCGCCCCATCGGTATTCCCAGCCGTCCTGTACCGGCACCGGCATGCCGTGCGCGAGCGAAGGGAGAACGAGAAAGAGCATGACGAAAACCGTCACGGTACGAAAAACACGATGCACTGGCGCTACCCGACGAGCTGGACAGAATAAAGATGAACTCCGCACAGAGTATAGTTCATTGAAGTTGTAGCTGAGCTACCATTTTTTCAAAACTACCGGGATTTCTGTTGCCATCAGCCCCGATCCGACCGCCTCATAGCGACCATGGCCAGCAGCGCAGACCCCACCATCAGGAATAGCGCCACCGCGTTAAGAACCGGGGTTGACCCCTCTCTCAAGCGGTTGAACAAGGCCACCGTCAACGGGGTGTCGCTACCGGTCAGCATCACCGTGGTATTGAAGTTCTCGAACGACATAAGAAACGCCATGGCGCCGGCCCCGAAGATTGACGGCATCAACCAGGGCAACGTCACAGTAAACCACGCCATCAATGGCGTAGCACCGAGATTCAGAGCCGCCTCCTCCAATTGGCGGTCAAACTTTCGCAACCTGGCGGCAATCACCAGGGTGCTGAGCGTAGCAATAAAGGCGACCTGCCCCATCACCACCAGAGTCATTCCCGGCCGAAACAGATCCAGCTCTATACCCCATAGCCGGGACGCATCATTGGCCATGCCGCTGTAAAAAACCAGGATCGACACACCGAGAATAACCCCCGGTATGACTAGCGGCAGCAACATCAACAGGTAAAGAAGCTCCTTGCCACGGAAATTCAGGCGCTCAAACAACACCGCATTCACGCACCCCAATGAGACGCTCACCAGGGTTACCCAGAAAGCGATCTGGACACTGACCCAGAGCGCGGACAACAGACCGTCATCATGGAACAACCCGGTGCGCCCCCCAGTTCCGTCGGCCAGGTACCAATCCAGGGTAAACCCTTTCCATGGCAACGAGGGGAAAGGCGCGTCATTGAAGGCGAACACGCCAGTCACGATAAGAGGCAATGCCAGATAAACAAAGAAGGCCACCAGATAGAGCAGGTAAATAGCGTCAAACCAGCGGGAACGAGGCACGGAACGGATCATGGCTTACCCCATCACCTTGCGCAGCGACTGGCCCGAGAGCCGCAGTCCGATCCAGACGATCACGGATGACAGGAACAACAACAACACGCCAAGCGCAGCACCCTGCTCCCAGTTGAAGCGGGTTATGAACTGGGTAAAGATCTGTTGGGTGAACCAGGCACTGTCCTTGCCCCCCATCAGAATGGGCGTCAGGTAGCTGCCCAGGGTCAACATGAACACCACGATACAGCCGGAGACAATGCCTGGCATGGCCCAGGGGACAACCACCTCCCTCATGACCGTCAGGTGCCCTCCTCCAAGGTCATAGCCCGCCTCAACGAGGTTTTCATCCATACCGTCGAGGGTGGTCACCAGCGGCACCACCATAAAGAGCAGACCGTTGTAGACCAGGCCGATGATGACAGCGACATCGTTATACAGCATCTCCACCGGCGCATCCGCCAAACCCAGCAACTGCAACCAGGAACTGATCAGCCCACTCTCCCGCAGCAGGATCATCCAGCCATAGGTTCTTACCAGCTCACTGGCCCAGAAGGGTATCAGGCATGCCAGAAACAACAGCCCGCGGGCCCTGCCCCGTGCCAGCCGGGCGATATACCAGGCGATGGGAAACGCAATAATCAGGGTCAGGAAGGTGGTAAACAGGGACATCACCCCGGTGCGCACAAAGGTTCGCCAATAGTAGGACTCGGTAAAGAAGTTCTGATACTGATCAAAGCCCCAGACCAGCGTGTCCCAGCTTTCACGAACCTGGAAGGAAACCCTCAGCATCTGGAGGTGAGGCACCAGTACCAGGAGCAGAATCCAGAGCAGAAAGGGCGTGAGCAACAACCACAGGGACAGTCGACTGGCGGAATCCTTCATCATCAGGTCGCGGCCTCAAACACCCGGGCCAGGATCGGATCCCAGGCCAGCCGAACCGCCGCGTTCTCGCCAAGGCGCGGAGCCGAACCATCCTGGGGCAGCCTGGCATACACGGTCTGGCCCGCTGCTTCTGCTTCTACACGGCTGTTGGCACCATCGAACAGTGTTGTTCTGATTCGCGCATCCATACCGGTATAGCCCGGATTGATGGCCTCACCGGCCAACACCAGCGACTCGGGGCGAACGAAAAGGTCTACCCGACTTCCTGGCTCGAGCCCTTCGCAGGCAATGCGTCCTCGTACTCGCGAGCCGTCATCAAGGCGAATATCCGCCAGTTCCCCCTCCACCGACACAAGATCACCCCGGAGGCGATTATTGTCGCCCACGAACCCGGCAACGAAGGGTGTTTCCGGTTGCCGATACAGGACCTCTGGCGGAGCCACCTGATCAAAGCGACCGTTTCGCATCACGGCGACCTGATCTGACATGACCATCGCTTCTGACTGATCATGGGTAATGTAGACAAAGGTCGTGCCAAAGGCTTTCTGAAGGTGTTTCAGCTCCACCTTCATCTGCTCACGCAGCTTCAGATCCAGAGCCCCCAGAGGCTCATCGAGCAGCAA
Organism: Marinobacter nitratireducens; assembly: GCF_000708045.1. GTDB lineage: Bacteria > Pseudomonadota > Gammaproteobacteria > Pseudomonadales > Oleiphilaceae > Marinobacter > Marinobacter nitratireducens. Next base: position 305,861 of record NZ_ANIE01000009.1, on the reverse strand, counting down.
CAGTGTCGGCTTCAATACCAGACAACGAGCAAGGGCAACACGCTGTCGCTGACCACCCGACAACTGTTGCGGGTTGCGCCCGGCCAGGTCTGGCAGACCCACCTGCTCAAGCACTTGGACAATGCGCTTCTGCCGCTCGGCGGCAGGAACTTTCTGGCGTTTCAGCCCGTAACCGATATTCTCACCCACCGACATCGTGGGAAACAGGGCCAGATGCTGGAACACCATGTTGACCGGCCGGTGGTTGGGCGGTACATCATTCATTCGCTGTCCGCGGATGTGGATGTCGCCCTCATCAGGCTTGTCAAAGCCCGCCAGCAGACGCAACAAGGTCGTCTTGCCGCACCCGGAAGGGCCAAGAATCGAGAAGAACGTGCCCGCAGGCACGTCCAGGGAGACGTGGTCCACCGCAGTATGCCCGGAAAAGCGGCGGACCAGTCCGGTGCAGGACAGGTCAGAGTGGGATGTCATAGGGGTCAGTTGGCTGCCTGGACCCGATCAAGCACCTGGCCTTCGACGGTTTCCAGCCCCGGAGGTACCGGTGGATACCATTTGATGTTGTTGATGGCCTCGTCGTTGAAACTGGCCCGGTAGGCATCGGCCAGTTCAGCACGAACGAACTCGTCTGCGCCTTTCGATGCGGTAAAATTCCCGGAGGCATTGGTGATCTTGGCGGCGATCTCCGGCTGCATCACGAAATTGATCCACTTGTACGCGGCTTCTTCGTTCTCGCTCCGACGGGGGATCGCGAAGGTATCGATCCATCCCAGCGCTCCCGATTCAGGGGCCACAAACCGGATCTCCGGATTTTCGGCGTTCAGTTTCCACCCGCCGGCATCCCAGGCCATCGCTGCCTTTACCTCACCGGTGCGCAGCAGCGCCAGCAACTGATCACCGCCGGTCCAGTAGGTTTTCACATTCGCTTTACAGTCAATCAGCTTGTCCTCAACCTGCGCCAGGATGGAATCATATCGATCACGATCGTTGTAGGCTGAGAATGGGTCCAGCCCCAGCGCAAACCCGAAGCCAATCAGGGTCGGACGCTTGAGGCGATAACTCACCTCACCGGCCACCGCCGGATCACACAGGTCGGTGTAGTCCTTGACGCTGTCTGCGACAGAGTTGTGAACGATAAGACCACTGGTTCCCCATACCGCCGGCACACCATAATGCTTGCCACTCAACTCGGTGGAGTCTTTGGTGGCCTTGACCATGGATGGCTGCAGTTGCTCTGTGTTCACCCGGCTGAAGTCGATGGGCTTGTATATATTGAACTGACGCTGGACACCCACGATACGGTCCTGACTTGGCTGGGCCAGATCAAAACCGGCACCGCCGGTGGCTCGCAGCTTGGAAATCATGTCTTCATTATTCGACAGGGTGACCTTCACATCGATCCCGGTTTCCTTCTCAAACTGCGCCACCACGTCGTCGGGCGCATACCCTCCCCACGTTATCAGGCGTAGCTCTTCCGCCATGGCCCCACCGGCAAACCCGCCAGTGACCAGGGCGAGCGACAACATCAGTGCATGTTTCCGTGTCTTGCGATCCAACCTTTTCATAACGCTTCCTTGACTATGGAGAGTGAAAATTCCGGGTTCGGGAGTTTGCTAACCATTTATTATCAGGAAGGTATAGACCAAGTATTTCAGTTATGTGAAACCTGGAGCCAAAAAAAACGGAGACCGAGGCCTCCGTTTTCTGGGTCTGCTTATTCAATACGCCGTCATTACTGGCCCGACTTCAGCATTTCCCAGTATTTCGCATACACCTGCAACGCGTCATCGCCAATGTCGGTCTGGAACTCGGCGTTGACCATATCCTCCGGTGTCGGATAACTCGCCCGGTCGCTGGCAACGGCGTCATCCAGCAATTCGCGAGCGGCCAGATTCGGCGTGGCGTAACCGATTTCTTCGCTGATCAGCGCAGAAATCTCTGGTTTGAGTACGAAGCTGATGAACTTGTGAGCCGCGTCCGGATTCTTGGCATTTTTCGGAATCACGAAGCTGTCCAGCCACGCGATGATGCCTTCTTCCGGATAGACATACTCCAGCGTTGGCAACGTGTCCCGCCCCATCACGGCCTCGCCGTTCCAGATCATGCCAACGTCCGTCTCGCCTTCCAGGTAGGGCATCCGCGGCGCATCGGAGTTAAAGGTGCGAACCGACGGCATCAGCTCCTGCAATTTTTCATAGGCCTGCTCGATTTCCTCCGGGTTGGTGCTGTTTCCGGAATATCCCAGCACCCGCAGGCCCACGTGGAATACCTCCCGCATGTCGTTGGTCAGCATGACACGGCCGTCAAAGCGGTCATCCCAGAGATCTGCCCAGGCGGTCACCTCGCCCTCAACATCAGCGGTGTCTACTGCCAGCCCGGTGGTGCCCCACAGGTAGGGCACGCTGTACTGGTTATCCCGGTCGATATCCAGGTTCACCAGGTCCGGATCCAGTTGGTCAAAGCCCTCGATCTTGGCGCGGTCAATGGGCATCAGCAGATCTTCCTGGCGCATCTTGCTGACGTAATAGGTAGACGGGACGGCGAGATCGTAAGCCGCGCTGTCATCCAGCAGTTTGAGGCGCGCATACATAGCCTCGTTGCTGTCGTAAGTGGTGTAGACCACCTGGATACCGGTTTCCTCCGTGAACCGGTCGAGCACCTCCTGCGGCATGTACTCGGACCAGTTATACAGGTTCAGAACCTGCGGCTCTTCGGAACTGCAGCCAGTCAGGCCCACAGCAAGCAGGCCGGCCAGTGCCAGTTTCTTCATCGTCGACTCCTTAACAGTATCCATTGAGACAAGATCAACATCACCAGTGAGAACACCAGTAACAGCGCGCCCAGGGCATTCACTTCGGGCTTCAGCCCCACCCGGACCATGGAATAGATCCGCAAAGGCAGGATTTCATAGCTTGGACCACTGACAAACGTACTCACCACCACGTCATCCAGAGACAGTGTAAACCCCAGCAACCAGCCCGCCAGCAATGCGGGCATGATGACCGGAATGAGCACGGTACGAGTCATTACGAAATCGCTGGCGCCAAGGTCCCGAGCCGCCTCGGGAAGTCGTTCGTCAAAACCACTCAAACGGGCAGTCACCGTAATAACCACAAACGGCAGGCAGAAGGTCACGTGAGCGAGCAACAGCGATACGTATCCCAACTGCATACCCACCAGTAGGAACAACGCCAGCAAGGAGATCGCCAGGACAATTTCCGGAGACATCATCACTACAAACAGCATGCCATTAAGCACCTGCTTGCCGCGGAAGCGATAGCGATGCAGAGCCAACGCGGTTAGCGCCCCGATCAGCGTGGAGATCGTGGCCGCCGAAAGCGCCAGCCACAAGGAGTTCCACATGGCCTTGACCATGGCCCGGTTATTAAACAGGGCTTCGTACCAGCGCAGGCTCAGCCCGCCCCAGTCGTAGCCCGTGCGTGATTCATTGAAGGAAAACACCACCAGCACCGCAATCGGGACATAAAGCAGCAGGTACACCAGGGTGAGGTAGGTCCGGGGCAGCCAGCGGTTCATACACCGTGCTCCCCGATCCGACGCTTGCTCAGGCGGTGAGCAAACATGAGAAAGGCCATGGCCAGGGTCAGAACGATACTGGCAGCGGCGCCGAACGGCCAGTTACGGGCGTCGAGAAACTGGTTCTTGATGACGTTACCGACGAGCAGATTGCGGGAGCCACCGAGAATATCCGGCACAAAGAACAGCCCCATTGCCGGCAACAGCACGAGCATCACGCCGGCCAGTACGCCCGGCAGGGTCAATGGCACAATCACGTGGATAAAGGTGGACCAGCGCCCCGCCCCCAGATCGTGGGAGGCCCGCAGCAGATCCTCACGGAGATCCTCGAAGACCGAATACAGTGGCAGAATCATGAACGGCAACAGCAGGTACACCAGACCAACAATGACCGCCCCTTCGGTGTAGAGCATCTGTATCGGCTCATCAATCCAGCCCAGTGACATCAGGGCACTGTTCAGCAGCCCGTTCGTCGCCAGAATCAGTTTCAGCGCATAGGTGCGCACCAGGGAATTGGTCCAGAAAGGCACGATCAGCAGAAAGACCAGCAACACCTGCCTCTGCTTGCCCATTTTCGACAGAGACCAGGCAAAGGGATAGCCGATCAGCAGGCACACCATGGTGGTCATCGCCGCCATGTACAGGGAGTGCAGGAAGACCTCCAGATACAACGGATCAAACAGCTGGCGATAGGCATCCAGCGTCAGGGGCAGCGAGATGAAGGTTCCGGGGCTGCGGGTCATGACACTGGCACCGACCACCAGCAGGTTCGGGGCCAGCACCAGGAACAGCAGCCAGCCCCAGACCAACACCAGCACCGCCGTCCGGAACGGTTGCTGCATCAGATTATGCATCCGCGATGGCGCCCTGTGCTAATCCGTTTTCCTGGGGCAGCAACCACTCCCAGCCATCAACCCAGCTCACTCTCACCGGTTCGCCCAGGCGATAGTCAAACGCCGGATCGTCTTCGTCAAAAAACTCGGAAGCCAGAACTTCGGTGCCATCCTCCAGATGAATCACCGAATCCAGGGTGCTGCCCTTGTAGTTGCGCTCGACGACCTTGCCCGGCACTCCGTCAGTACTCTCCGGTGCCAGTACCCGTATATCCTCCGGGCGCAGCAGAACGTGAAGTTCCTGCCCCTCAGCAACCTGAAAATCCGGTTTTCGGAAACTGCGCTTGAGGCCGAGCACATTCACGGAAATCGTGTCTTCACCGTCAGCGCCATCGACGCGCCCCGGAAAGAAATTCGTTTCGCCCACAAAGCGGGCGGTAAACAGGTTGGCGGGGCGCTCGTAAACTTCCCTCGGCGTCCCGAGCTGCTGAATGACACCCTCTTTGAGAACCACCACACGATCGGACATGGAAAGCGCTTCTTCCTGGTCGTGGGTCACAAAGATGAACGTGATCCCCAGCTCCCGCTGGAGTCGCTTCAGCTCCACCTGCATGGTGCGGCGCAGTTTGTAGTCCAGGGCGGATAATGGCTCATCCAGTAACAGCACCTTCGGCCGTTTCACCACCGCCCGGGCAATAGCGACTCGCTGCTGCTGACCACCAGAGAGCTGATGGGGCTTCCGCCCGGCATACTCTTCCAACTGCACCATCGCCAGCGCCTCATCCACGCGCTGCCGGATTTCCTCTTTTGGCCGTTTCTCCATCTTCAGGCCGTAGGCCACGTTGTCGAACACCGACATATGCGGGAACAACGCGTAATTCTGAAACACGGTATTGAGGGGGCGATGCTCGGGTGCCGTATTCGTCAGATCGTCACCGGCCAGTGTGATCGACCCTTTATCGGGGTGTTCAAACCCCGCCATCAGCCGCAGCAGCGTGGTCTTCCCGCACCCGGACGGTCCCAACAAGGTCAGGAACTCGCCGTCATAGATATCGAGATCCAGCGAATCCAGAACGGATTTGCCATCAAACTGTTTGGATAGTGCTCGCAGAGAAAGCAGTGTCTGGTTCATAGGCCCTGCCCGATGGATAAGGTGGCTATTTTTCCAGAAACATCCGCAAACAAAAAGAGGCGCCAGGATTCGGATTATCCTGACGCCTCTTGTTCTTGCGCCCTTTTACAGGCAATGGTTCAGGTCAACCGGTTACTGACCGGCAACACTGTCGAGATAGGCCTTATCGGAAATATTGGTCCACTGGCGAACCTGTTTGAGGTAGTCACGCTGGGAGGTAATGATTTCCCGTGCCAGCTCGTCTTTTTGAGCTTCCTGTTCCAGCAATTTGTGAGTAGCTGCGCGCAGAGCCTCGATGACTTCCGGCGGGAACACTTTGTGGGTGACGTCCGGATATTCTTCCTTCATGTTCGCCCAGGCCACACCACTCTCGTGGGTGCTCTGGATGTACATATCATACGCGGCTGTGCGCATGGCCACCCGGAGGATCTCCTGCAGGTCCGCAGGCAGCTTGTTCCAGGTCTTCTCGTTTACCAAAAACTGCACCTCGGCACCTGGCTCCTGCCAGCCGGAATAGTAATACTTGGCAATCTGATGGAAGCCCATCGGGAAATCCAATGCTGGGCCAACCCATTCCAGGGCATCGATCGTGTTCCGTTCCAGGGCGGTATACAGCTCTCCGGGAGGCAGGTTGGTGACGGCCACACCCAGCTCGGACATGACCTCCCCGGCAAACCCGGGCGTCCGCATTTTAAGGCCCTTGAGATCATCCACGGAATTGATCTCCTTGCGGAACCAGCCACCCATCTGGTTGCCGGTGTTGCCACCAGGGAAGGACAGCAAGCCGAAAGGTTTATAGACCTTCTGCATCAGCTCCATGCCGTCGCCATAGTAGAACCAGGCGTACTGCTCCGGCGCGGTCATGCCAAACGGGACGGTGGTGAAGTACATGGCGTTCGGAATCGTGCCCTTGTAATAATAGGACGCGGTGTGGCCCATGTCGTACTGGCCGTTACGCACCATGTCGAAAATTCCGAAAGGCGCTTTGTGCTTGTTGGACGCATCGATGCGGATCTTCAGGCGACCATTAGACATGGTCTCGGCCATATCGGCCATGTGCTGAACAGTCTCACCGAGAATCGGCGAATTAGGTCCCCAGGTCTGCGCAAGGCGCAAAGTAAAGTTGTCAGCTGCCAGGCTGAGCGAACTGACGGAAAATGCCAGGGTCGCCACTGCCACTCTGAACAGACGAGTCATCATTGTTGGCACCATTTATCAGGTTGTTATTTCATTCGGGTTAGCGCTAAAGCGCACTCATACTAGCTTGCCACTCCCCTGCAAGCCAAGAGGGTGAATACATACTGGCTTAGCCCACGGTGTTGCACTATGTTCTATGGGTAAATAGGACTCTTTCTTGTTGTCTGACGAACAGGACCGTGCACATGGACAACAAAGACTCTCAAGAGACATATCGAGAGCAACTGGACACGCTTCGTACACGATACCTGGAAAAGCTACCGGAAAAGCTCGACCGGCTGGAAAGCCTGGTTTTCGCCATACCGGTGGATGGTTTTTACCGGGAGGATAACGCTAACGTTCAGTCCCAGCTCAACCTCGTCTATCAGGAGGCACATTCGCTTGCCGGATCGGCGGGCACCCTGGGCCTGGGGCGAATATCGGAGGAAGCCCAAAAGCTGCAATCCATCATCGACCGCTGGTTCGACCACTCGTCCACGGATCCGGTCTTACAGCGGGACACCATGCTGCAGCTGGTCCAGAGTATGCGTCAGGGGGATGTCGGTACCTCTTCGGATGTCCCGACACTGCCGGGACGCGGAACCGGCAAGATTCATCTCGTTGAGGACAATGAGCCAGATGCCGATCAGATGCTATCGTGGCTCAGGGATGCCGGTTTTGATACGGAGCTGTTCATGTCTGCCTCGGTCTATGGCGACACCTTCGAGGTCCTGCCCAGACCGGACCTGATTATCATGGACGTCCATTTTGGCAATGATGTCTCGGCCGGCACCCGCATTATCCACTTCCTGTCACAAAAGCTCGGGCGCCTGCCACCCGTGGCATTTCTGTCGGCACAAAGCGACATGAAATCGCGACTGGCGGCACTGAGAGCGGGCGCGACCCAGTATCTGACTAAGCCGATCTCGCGGGAGGATCTGCTTCAGCTTGCCGATGAGCATGTCCAGCGGAAAGACTCTCCGGCGCTCCGGGTACTGATGGTGGACGATGAGGAGAGTGTGCTGGAAGCAAACAGGCTGACGCTGGAACATGCTGGCTTGAAGGTACGCTCGGTCAGCGATCCCTTCGAAACCCTGGAAGCAGCGCACGAGTTCGACCCAGACGTGATCATGCTGGACATGTTGATGCCGGAAATATCCGGCAGCGAGCTGGCCTCCGTACTTCGCCAGGACTGGCAGTTTGACGCGGTGCCCATTGTATTTCTGACCACAGAATCCAGTCCGGATCAGAAAGTGATCGGCACTGCGCTGGGAGGGGATGACTTCATTACGAAGCCATGCGAGCAGGATTACCTGCTCACCAGCCTCATTGCCCGGGCCAGACGCTCCCGCCGGCTAAGGGAGCAAATGAACCGTAACCGGCGGTCGTAATCAGACCTTGAACTGCGCGACCAGCTCTCTGAGGCTCTCACCCAACCGTGCCAGTTCCTGGCTGGCTTCGTTGGTCTGGGTGACACCGGTGTCACTGCGCTGGGCAGCGTCGACGATCCGCACCACGTTCTGATTAATTTCCTCTGCCACCTGGCTCTGCTGTTCCGCTGCCGTCGCGATCTGGGTCACCTGATCGTGAATCTGGCCAACCGATGTCTCGATCGTACCCAGCGCACTGGTGGCGTGATTGATGCGCTCAACGGTCTCGGAGGAGCGATCACGGGAGTTGTTCATCCGCTCCACAGCCGCCCGTGACTCGGCAACAAAACCATCAATCATCTCTCGGATCTGGTCAGCGGACTCAGCGCTTCTCTTTGCCAGCTGCCGAACCTCATCGGCAACCACCGAGAAACCTCGACCATGTTCCCCTGCCCGGGCCGCCTCAATGGCCGCATTGAGCGCCAACAGATTGGTTTGTTCCGTGACGGCATGGATAACATCCAGAACCTGCTGGATGTCATTGGATTTCTCAGCCAGGGCATCAATGCTGCTGGCACTGTCCTGGATCTCCTCGGACAGCTTGTTCACCGCCGCCTGGGCACTGGTGATGGTCGCTCCACCTTCCCGAGCCACTCGGTCTGCATCAGAGGCAGCGCCCTCAACTTCATTGGCATTGCCGGAAATCTGTTGGATCGTGGCCGCCATTTCGTTGATGGCAGAGGCAATCTGATCCGTTTCGGTGCCCTGTTCCTGAACCGACGAGCGGGTTTCGTTGGCCACCCGGCTCAACTCTTCAGCAGCCGAGGCCACCTGATCCGTTGTCGAGCCCACTTCACGGATGGTGTTCTGGATCTTGACCACGAAGGCGTTGAAGCGGCGGCCAAGTTCGGACAATTCATCGGTTCCCTCTTCCGGGAGACGTTGACGCAGATCGCCCTCGCCAGCGGCAATCTCTTGCATCATATCGCTGACATTTTTCAGTGGTTTGGTGACGGTGCGACCGACAACAACGCCAATCAGCAGTGAAACCACTACAACAACCGCGGTGACAACAAAAACGAAACCGAGGGTTGAGGCGGTCTGTGCCTCAATGTCCGCGCGCGCCGCAGCAACCTGCTTTTCGATGTCCGTCACGTAGACACCAGCGCCAATCATCCAGTCCCAACCCGGGATGGTGGTGGAATAGGAAACCTTGGGTTCATCGTTACCGGAAGCCGGGTTCACCCATTCATAGGCGAAATAACCATCGGAGCCGGCCGCTTTGAACAGATTTCCCACCAGCTTGCGAACAACCGGGTTAGCCGTGGGCCCTTCTTTCGAGGGATCCGGTGCATAGGCCAGATTGTAGACATCCCGCGTGTAGGCAAAAACGTAGTTGGTCTTGTCAAAACGGATGGAGCGCAAGCGCGACGCGGCCTCTGCCTTGGCCTCGTCTTCGGAAAGTGAGGAGTCCGCTTTGGCTTCCAGAACCACCGCTTTGGCGGCATCAACAAGGTTCTTCAGCCCGGTTTTCCGGGCTTCCAGCAGGCTCGCCTCGAGACGCTTCAGCTCCATCTCGCCATTCGCCTGAATCTGGCCAATCGTAATCCAGGCAATGGTGGCTGCGGTTATCAGGACGGGCACCAGCACCGCAACCAAGAGTCGGGTCCTTATGCGCAGTCGAGTCAGGAAATTCATGTTGAAGAGCCCTCAGGAATGGTTGTTATGGGTATTTGAACCAACATTATCCATAGACAACCGGGCCGAGCTGTTCCAGTTTGTTAATACACGCATACAATCGCTCGTCTTCCGGCTTGCCGACCCTGGCGACTCATTGTCATGAGTTCTTTATATTCAGACAGATAGTCTATCGGCAAACGCCATGACTTCTTGAGAGGCGATTACGACTAAAGTACCAGTACCAAGGTAGCACAATGAAACACCTGTTCCTGATCCGCCACGCAAAATCGAGCTGGGCCGATGAGCAGCTCAGTGACAGAGAGCGCCCGTTGAACCCTCGTGGACAAAGCCAATTGGCACCTCTGGGAAATGCCCTGGCACGGGAAGGGGCCTTTGACGGCCTGGTCCGCGCAAGCGATGCAACCCGCGCCATGTCTACGCTGGAGGGTATTGTTCCACCTGACATCCCGGCAGAACGGATAGCCACAATGGCCGACCTCTACACCTTTGACTGGCATCGGCTTGTTCGCTGGCTGGAGAGTCAGAGCCAAGGTGACCGGATTGCACTGGTCGGCCATAACCCTGCTTTGCTGGAGCTTGCCTCCTGGCTTCTGAAGCACCCTCCCGCACACCTGCCTACGGCAGCGTTTATCCATATAAAGCTGCCCATTGACCACTGGCGGCAGGTCGCCCGGCACAAGGGCAAACTCGAGAGATTCCTCACTCCGGCCGATTACAGCTATGCCCATTTCGCCCGCAAACTGAAGAAGCAGGGAAAAGACACGGAATTGCCGGCAGCGCTCCAGCATCAGCTCAGCCTCTTGCGGCAGCTGGAAGCGGGCGTAATTCAGGGGCTGGACCCCGAGTTTTTGCATCAGTACCGGATTGCTATCCGGCGCAGCCGTGCCATGGCCGAGGCCTTTCAGGATGTCAGTGGAAACCGTTTGCTGTCGCCGTCCATTCCACAACTCAAGCGCCACGCACAGGCAACCAGTCACCTGCGGGATCTGCACGTATTGCTCAGCGATCTCCCGGCTCTGTGCCACGACGACGAGCCATTACAGCAATCACTGCACCACTACTTCTCTGCGGAAGCCGCCAAAGAACAGAAACGACTTTCAAGACGCCTTTCGGGTAAGCGTTATGAGAAGAGCGTAGCGGTATGGGAGGACCTGATTCATTCCAGGAAACTGCACAAGCTTTCGAAACATCTTGGAGCTTTTGAAATACGGACAGCCGTGGAAGAGAAAATCCGGGATTTCAACCGGCGCACCGCAGAACTGATGCACCATTCCCCCGATAACGACATCCACCGATTGCGCAAACAACTGAAACGCCTGCGCTACCTGATGGAACTGGACCAGGCGGCCTGGAAACCCGCTTTAAAAGAGATCAAATCCCGTCAGGAACTTTATGGCCAGTTCCAGGATCTGTGTGTTCAGATTCGCCTGATTGACGACTACCGTAGCCACGCCCCGAGGGCCTTCGGCAAGGCTGCGAGCCACATTACCAATTCGCTGAAGGACGAGAAAGCCGCCCTCCGGACCAGGATCCTGGCGCTCGGCAGCCTACCCTGAGCATCCTATGATGACGACCCACTCGAAATGGAATAAGGTTATGACAGGAAAGATCATCAATACCCAGCCCAGGAGGCACCATGAAAACAGCCCATGACCTCGTCGAAGCCGCAAAAAAAGAAATTCAGGAAGTTCCGCTTGATAAGGCGGAGGACGCGATCAAGAGTGCGGATCTGCTACTCGACGTCCGAGATGCCGATGAATACCGAACCGGGCACATCCCTGGCGCCGTTAATGTCTCCCGGGGCATGCTGGAGTTCAAGTTCACCAATGATCCCGCGTTCGAAAATCGCGACATGAATATTGTCTGCTACTGCAAGACGTCCGGTCGGGCCGCGCTGAGCGCCAAAGCCCTCAAAGACATGGGCTATGTCCATGTACAGTCCATCACCGGCGGCTTTGACGCCTGGCAAGAGGCCGGCAAACCCGTGGTTAAACCCGAACTTCCCTCTTTCGAGTAGCTGCGCCCGGAACAGGATCTCCCTAAAGACAGCAGGCTTTGTATTTCCGGCCACTCCCGCACGGGCAAGGCTCATTTCGGCCCGGTTTGAGGGCGCCCTCGCTGGTATTGCCACTCAGGTAATACCAACGACCACCCTCACGACAGAACTCGGACACCTCTTCCAGGTATCCCCAACCGTTGCCGGTGCGATAGATGGCGCGAAAGTGGACCTGGCCTTTGTCACCCTGTTCACCGCTGCTCAGTATCTGCAGCATTGTCCACGCGGGCGTTCCGTCGAGATCCAGCTCATCGGGCCGTGTTTTGGCATGCCAGGTCGCCAGCAGATAACCGGATAGCCCAAGCACAAATGCCGCATACCTTGAGCGCATCAGGGTTTCCGGGGATGGTGCCGGGTTACCCTGATGGAAAGGCTCGCAACACTCGCGGTAACGTCTTACCCTATTGCATGGGCAGGGACGGGAATCATCAAGTTCCGTTGTCATCAATCGTCAGCCGTTTCGATCATAATCGGGGCCGCCAGTGTATCAGCATCAAACCGACCTCGCCCCGCATCACGCTTCTCCACGCCCCAACTCAGGCGGTGACTTTTGACGGATATCTCACTCGTACAGATTCTTCTCGCCAACCTGGCGATCCTTGCTGGTGCCTGCTTGCAGGGCGTTGCCGGTTATGGAATCGGCACACTATCGGCCCCGCTTCTGTTTCTGATCAGTCCATTGCTGCTCCCCGGGCCTCTGGTGCTGAACGCCATTATCCTTACGATCCTGATGCTCTTACGAAACCGGGGGGCACTGCGGCTCCGGGAAGTGAGATTTGCAGTCGGTGGCGGCGTTGCAGGCGCAGTGCTGGCAGCGCTGACCCTGCTGGTGGTTTCAACCAAAGGGTTTGAGCTGATGTTCGGGGCTTTGATCCTGGCTGGCGTTGCACTCAGTATCGGAGGACTGAAACCCGCCCTTAATGCCCGCAACAGCATTATCGCCGGCGCTGCCTCCACCTATATGGGGACCATTACCGCAGTGGGCGGCCCGCCGATCGCCATGATCTACCAGAATGAAAAAGGCCCGCTGGTGCGCGCCAATATGTCCGCGTTTTTTCTGGTTGCCAGCGTATTCAGCCTGACGGCGTTGCTGCTATCGGGTTACCTCGGTATGCGGGAGCTGAGACTGTTTGCCGTCACCCTGCCGGGCGTTCTGGTCGGCTTCTGGCTATCAGGAAAGCTGGTCCACCGCATGCCCTTTGAAGGCCTTCGCCCCATCATTCTCGCCATTGCAGCGCTCGCAGGCACGGCCGCACTAGTAAGAGGTATGTTATCTCTCTGATTTCTCCGTAAATACCCAGACAGATACAATTACGACCATTACAAACCGGGACTGACTGGTATACTGATCAGAAAACAAGCACCGGATTTAATACACGGATGACCTCTGGAAGCAGCCCCAATATCATTTCCACCGCGACAATCTCCGGTGGAGAAACGACTCCCTCATACGCAGAGGGGCTAACAGCTATTCTGGACAACCTGGACGCCCTGGTTTACGTCTCCACTTTCGACACCTACGAACTGCTTTACATGAATGCCTACGGTCGCAACATCTGGGGCGCTTTTGACGGCAAAAAATGTTGGCGTGCGCTCCAAAATGGGGACGGCCCCTGCAGCTTCTGCACCAATCACCTGCTGCTGAATGAGAAAGGCGAACCGAACGCTCCGCATGTCTGGGAGTTCCAGAATACGGTCGACCAACGCTGGTATCAGTGCCGGGACCAGGCTATTCGCTGGACCGACGGTCGTCTGGTTCGCATGGAGATTGCCACCGATATTACCGAACGCAAGCAGATGGAGCTGGCTCTGAAGGCCGCCCAGGAGAAAGCCGAAGCCGCGGCCATGACAGACGAACTCACCGGATTGCATAACCGGCGCGCTTTTTTCCAGTTTGGCCAGCAGGCAATGCATCAGGCGAGACGCCAGGGTACATCACTGTCGACCATCATGTTCGACCTTGACCACTTCAAACTGATCAATGACGGTCACGGCCATGAAGCTGGCGATGCCGTACTTCGGCGGGTTGGCGAACTGCTGAGAGAAAAAGGACGGGAATCCGATATCGCGGCCCGCATCGGTGGTGAGGAATTTGCCATTCTGCTGCCCGATACCGGGAGTACTGAAGCAACAGAAATGGCCCAACGGCTATCCCTTTTATTCCGGAAAGCCACCATCGCCTACCGTGAGAACGCCATCCCTTTTACCGCCAGCTTTGGCATCGCCACGCTGAATGAGCAGGATGCCCGCCTCGAGAGCCTTCTGTCCCGGGCCGATGAAGCCATGTATCAGTCCAAAAAGCAGGGCAGGGATCTGATCCATCTTCACCCCGCCACCAGGGTCTAGCGCGGCATTGAAGTGACTGCCATAGTCAGCCTTGAAATGCAGGTGGTTTTGCCTTCTTCGTTTTCCAGCCGAATTTCCCAGACCTGGGTCGAACTGCCAATGTGGATGGCTTTTGCCGTACCGTAGACCCACCCTTTACTGATCGGTCGGATGTGGTTGGCATTAATATCGAGCCCTACGGCAACGGTATTCGGATCCTTCAGGCAACAATTGGCCGCCATACTACCCAGCGTCTCCGCCAGTACAACCGAGGCGCCGCCATGGAGAATGCCGAAGGGCTGAACCGTCCGTTCATCAACTGGCATCCGCCCCTTGACGTAATCATCACCAATTTCCACATACTCGATTCCCATGTGGGAAACCGCTGTGTTACGGCTGGACTCAGCCAGTTGCTCAAGCTGTGGAGTACGGGTCCAAATGGCCATAGGAAGTTACCTTGATAGATTGTTTGCTCGCTAATTGTTATCTGCCAACAAATTCTATCCTGTCCCGGAAAGAAGCGCCATGATTCCCACGCAGCCTCAACACTCAGCCATCAAATGCCGCACCAAATGGTCCCCTGGCAGGGGGCGTGCAAATAAATAACCCTGATACCTGCTACAGCCCATGGTCGCCAAAAGATCTCTTTGCCCGGGGGTTTCAACGCCCTCGGCGATAACCGCCAGCTTCATCGCACCAGCCAGACTGATGATCATTTTGGCAATTGCCGCATCATTACCGTTATCCAGAATGTCTCGAACGAAGCCCTGGTCAATTTTAAGTTCATCCAGTGGCAAACGCTTGAGGTAACCCAAAGACGAATACCCGGTACCAAAGTCATCCAACGAGACTTTAACGCCGACATTACGGAGAGATTGCAGGGTATCCTCGACAGTCTGAAGATCAAAGGCTAACGCACTTTCCGTAAGCTCCAGCTTCAATCGGCTGGCCCGCACACCGGATTCCCGAATGGTTGAGATCACCGTATCCAGGAAGTCGGGCTGGTGAAACTGCTTTGCACTCACATTAACCGAGAGCGTCAGGTCGCTGAATGGCTTTCCCCGGCGCTCCCAGCTGACCAGCTGCTTGCACGCGGTTTTCAAAACCCACTCGCCGATGGGCTCGATCAAGCCCAGCTCTTCTGCCGCGGGAATAAACTCGGCAGGCGAAACATAACCCCTGGCATCGCTGTGCCAACGGAGCAGTGCCTCGGCCCCATAGGGCATCGAGTTCTGGTCATACTGCAATTGATAGTGAAGAGTAAACTGTTCAGTTCGCACAGCCTCCCGGAGATCAGATTCAAGCGACATGCGCGAATTGACGGCATCCTGCATGGCGGCATCGAAGAAACGAACGCGATTCTTGCCATCATCCTTCGCACGAAACATTGCCATATCAGCCTGCTGCAATAACTCCTCCAGACTGACTTCATGATCAAAGAACAAAGTGACACCACAGCTCGGGGTGCCCGAGTAGAAGCTATCCCCCAACCTGTATGGTTCAATGAGCGCGCTCCGGACTTTTTCACAGACCTTCCTGGCCTGTGCAGCGGCCCGTTGCGGATCTTCCGCAAAGCCTTTCAGAATGAGAACAAATTCATCCCCTCCGAGTCGGGCAACCGTATCCCATTCCCTGACGGTATCGGTCAAACGCTCTGCGACCTGGCGCAGCAGGTTGTCACCCTGAACATGGCCGGCGGAATCATTAATCGTCTTGAAGTTGTCGAGATCGATAAAAACAAGCGCGCCATGAGTCCGATAGCGGCTGCTCGACGCCAATGCCTGTGAAAGTCGGTCACGAAGCAGACGACGATTGGGTAGTCCGGTCAAGGAATCATAAAAAGCGAGACGCTCAATTTCCCTCTCCGATGATTTCCGTTCCGATATGTCCGAAAAGATACCAATGAAACGCTCACCGTCCTCATCCAACACCCGGGAAAGCTTGACTTCAGCCGGAAACTCGCGTCCCTGCCAGGTGACTCCCACCATCTCGCGGCGACCCGACGATGGCTCCTTACCCTGCAACTCAGAGAGCAAGGCGAGCTGACGGGAACGCACCCTGACCGGCATCAACATGCCGACGTCCTTTCCGATGACCTGATGGGCCGGATAGCCAAAAATCGACTCAGCGGCCAGATTAAACGTCTGAATGCGCCCCTGGCTGTCGGCTGTGATTACGCCGTCCGCTATGTTGTCCAGAACCGCCTGGTTACGCCGGTTCTGCTGCTCAATCACCAGAGAGCTCTTCTTCTTTTCGGTGAAATCGTGGAAATAGCCATGCCACAGGATGCTTTCGTCCGCCAAACGCTGGGGTACAGCTCTGACTTCAATCCATATCTCGCTGCCGTCCAACGTCATAGCTCTGACGTTTTCGGTGAAGGCACTCAGAGTCTTGGCTGATCTCTGAATCTGTGAAAACAGTCTGGACCTGTCCTCCTCGACAGCATGGTTCAGAAGCGGGCGACCGTCCCGGCCCAGTTTTTCCGGATCACGGCCGAACATCGACGCGACGGCAGAACTGACGTAAGGAAATCGCATCCTGCCATCGGGATAAAGGCGAAATTGAAAGACGATGCCGGGGAACTGGGTGGAGAACGAATCGATACTGCGTTGCAGTTTCACGGACTGCTGATGACACAGATATCGGTGCACCGCCGCACTCATTAATACGCCAAGCTGGGACAACTCAGCGCTCAGGATTGGCGGCAAATGGAACAGATCCCCGACCGAATCAAACCCGAAAAAGCCGATCACCCCCCCTTGAGCTCTCAGAGGGACCATAATCATGGAACGAATACGTTGAGACTTGAACTCAGCTTTCTCCGCCATTGCAGATTCATCGAGGTCATCCACATCCTGAATGTGAATGACGTTCTGCCTGTAGAGTTCTTCCCGCAGCCATGGAAAATGTGCCAGTGACAAGGATTGCACTCTCTCCCTCTGCGGGGGTACACCGGGCCTGCACCATTCATGGGTGTTGGAAAGTGTCTCCGTCGCCTGGTCAATCAAAAACAGGTAAGAGCGATCTGCCCGCAAACGCTTTGCTGCCTGCCGGATCACAGACTGGATGGCAAAATCGTGTGACATCAGAGACGATTTGGCCAGCTCCAGCCCTAATTCGAGAAGTGTTCTGCTGCCGAAGTTTTCCAAGTCAAACCAGTCCTTTTGCTACTCAGACAAAGATACGATTGAGATAGCGTCAGAGTTCACCGGCGGAACCACTGCCGCTGATTTTTCCCTCAGGTTCCCTCCGTTCCATGTACCGCAGTATCAAATCTTCATAAACACCTTCGTGTTTGATCAGCTTGAGTGCAGCCCGGATATCATCGGCATAATCGAGAACTGGCGAGTTCTTGGCCACAGCTATGTATGAACGCTCACCCGGCACAAAGAAAGGGGAAATAGAGACCGCCATATCCAGATTATTCACGGTGTAGATCCCCACGAGCTCCGGGGCGATAACGACGTCCACCCGGTCCTTCTGCATCATCAGCATCAGGTTTTTATATCGGGGCGCAGGTTCTTTTTGGAGCTGATCATCGGTGTCAAATCGATGGAAATAAGAAGCACCTTCTAATACCCCGATTCGTTTCCCGTCGAGATCGGAATATCGCGTTATCCGGTTTGACTCATCGGTGTAAAAGAACAGCTTGCGCTCGGGAGGGAATGCCGGTGCGACAAACGCCATCATGGATTCTCGTTCGGGCGTCCGCAGCGGACCGAGCATGATATCCACCTCTCCCATCTGCATCATTCGCAGTACCCTGCGGAACGGTGCCTCACGGTAGATCACTTCCCATCCCAATCGATCCGCGATGTTCCTGAAGATGTCGATGTATAGGCCAGACTCTTTTCCACCACTCAGGATGCGGTAGGGTGGCGCATGGTTGGCTCCGACGGTCACTGTCAGCGGCGCCACCGTTTCGGTGCCCTGCTGAGCAAGGGCGGGCATGGCAATAAACGCCACCAGGAGTACGGCTGCAAGTCGCATGGCTTGTTTCCTTCCATGTAATCCCGAATCCTCGGGTTCCGATTTCATTGCCAGCCAAAGGCCAGCCAAAGTATAGACGACAGAATATACGTCGCCATATACGTCATGAACTATAACCTTCTTTTACGTTTAAGTTACCACGGAGGCGTGCCGCACGCAGTGTGCTATGTTTCAGTAACATGCCAGACGGATCGGCCAACACCATGAGCAATCCCAAACACACGCTCTTCTGGATGACTCTTTTCCTCACCGTTGTCGTGATCGTTGGAGTCCTGATTCACAAGCCGTTAATCACGGCCTTCATGGCAAACTGGGTCTTTAATTTACTCATACTCTGTGTACTCCTCGTCGGTATCGCGCTCACTTATCGACAGGTGTTCGTGCTGTTTCCCGAGCTGCGCTGGGTGGCACAGTTCCGCACCGGTCATGCCGGCCTTTCCGTCGTGGAAGAGCCCCGGCTGCTGAAACCCCTGGCCAGACAATTGGGTGAAGACGCAAAGAAAGACCGGTTCACCCTCTCGACCCTGTCGCTACGCACGGTCCTGGACGGCATCCATTCCCGGATGGACGAGCAGCGGGAAATCACCCGTTACTTCATCAGCCTGCTGGTGTTCCTTGGCTTGCTCGGCACATTCTGGGGCCTGCTTGGCACCATCAATGCCGTGGGCCAGGTGATTACCGGGCTGGACATGGGCCAGGAAGACTTTGGCAAGGTGTTCGCAGAACTTCAGGCTGGGCTTCTGACACCGCTGGAAGGCATGGGCACCGCCTTCAGCTCCTCGCTGCTGGGTCTTGGGGGCTCGCTGATACTGGGCTTTCTGGACATTCAGGCCGGCCACGCCCAGAACCGTTTCTATGACGGACTTGAAGAATGGCTCACCGGTGTCACCAATCTTGTTGATCGAGTGAGTAACGAGCAAGAGCTGTCATGATCGGATCGAAGCGCCGAAGTCGGAGCGCCACCAATGTCTGGCCGGGCTTTGTAGATGCTCTGTCGGCCCTGCTGATGCTGGTGATTTTTGTGCTGATGGTTTACGTGGTCAGCCAGCTGTACCTCACCCGAACCCTCTCCGACCGTGACACTCAGTTGGCGCGCCTGCACTCACAGCTGAATGAGCTGACGGAATTGCTTGGCCTCGAACGGGGCCAGAACGATGCCCTGGAAAACCGGATTGCCAGCCTTCGGGACGATCTCAACAACAGCCTTGAACGCAAGAATGAACTGGTGAGTCGGCTGGAGGCTTCCCGACAGCAATTGATGCAGCAAACAGCGACGATATCCGCCCAGAACGAGCAGCTGGCGGGCATGGACGCAGCGATGGATGAAAAGGACGAGATCTCCGCCAGTCAGCAGGCCATGATCTTGCGCCTCTCGAACCAGATCGCGTCTCTTCGGGCGCAGCTACGCCAGATTGCCTCAGCACTGAAGCTACAAGAGCAGAAGACCTCAGAGAAAGAAGAAGCATTATCAGAGGTCAGCAAACGCCTGAATGCCCTCCTGGCCGAACGGGTCAATCAGCTGGAGCAATATCAGTCCGAGTTTTTCGGTCGCCTGAGAGACATCCTCGCCAGCAACGAGAACATTCGTATCGTAGGCGACCGCTTTCTGCTGCCCTCGGAATTGCTGTTTGCCTCCGCCTCTGCAGAACTGGGCCCGGACGGAAAACGGGAACTCGACAAGCTGGCTGACGTATTGCTGGATGTCGCCAGCCGGATTCCGGACGATGTGGAGTGGATACTGCGGGTAGACGGGCATACGGATGTTCTCCCCATCAATACGCCGAAATTCCCTTCCAACTGGGAACTATCCACTGCCCGGGCCGTGTCGGTGGTTCGCTACCTGGCGTCCCGGGGCATCGCCCAGCGGCGCATGGCTGCCGCAGGCTTTGGTGAATTCTTCCCGGTGGCAGAAGGCACCAGCCCTGGCGCCCTGCAAAAAAACCGACGAATCGAGCTCAAACTGACAGATCGGTAATCGATGCATTCCGTGAATCTCCAGTCTGGCTGAACTTCTCGCAAGGGCATTTCGTAAAGATGATTAACAGATGACTGCCACCTGACTTTGGGAGCCTGCTCTTGCGAACCCTCTACTGGTTTACCCGGGATCTCCGCCTGCATGACAATACGGCCCTGTTGGCTGCCTCGAAATCCGACCTCCTACTGTGCGTCTACGTTGTGGACCCACGGTGGTTCGAACCCGGCCCCCATCAAAGCAGGGCAATGGGTGATCATCGATGGCGTTTTCTGTGGCAAAGCCTGATGGCACTGGAGCGAAGCCTGCGGCCGATGGGTCAACGGCTGCACATCGCGTGGGGAGAACCGGAGGAGATTATTCCGGAGTTGGTACAGGCACACCGGATCGAACGAATCGTTCGCTCCCGGCTTCCCGGCACGGAAGAAGCTCGCCAGTGGCATTCAATCAGGGAACAACATCCCTCCTTACATTTTCAGCAATTTGAGACCCTCGGCCTGTTTACCGAGGGCTCGTTGCCCATGCCCATTGATGAGCTGCCAGGCACCTTCTCTCAGTTCAGGAAACGCGTGGAGTCCACCGGCGAACGCCACTCCGAAAGGCTCCGTATCCGCACGTTGACGGCCCTGCCTCCAGCGCCGGGTTTCCCCGACGATAATCGTGGCCAGTGCCCGCCGATAAGCGAACCTGTGCATCCCGGACAATTCAGCGGCGGTGAGCCTGCGGGGCAGCAGCAACTCAGAGAGTTCCTCTTTGTCAGCCACGGAATTGCCCGCTACAAGGAAACACGGAATGAGCTGGACGACTGGGACTCGTCGTCGAAACTGTCACCGTGGTTGGCCAACGGATGCCTGTCGGTTCGGGAAGTGTCCGAGTCCATCCATGAATACGAAAAGAGCGAAACCAGCAACGAGTCGACCTATTGGCTCTGGTTTGAGCTGCTCTGGCGCGAGTACTTTCTGTGGTATGCCTTCCGTCACGGAGCGAACCTGTTTCGCAGGGATGGTGTGCAGCGGAAAAGGCGCCCGTCCACGTTCTACAGTCACCGGTTCAGGGCCTGGTGTGAGGGAAACACCGAGTTCCCTGTGGTCAACGCTGCCATGAATCAACTCCGGGAAACCGGCTACATCAGCAATCGGGCGCGCCAACTGGTCGCGAGCTGCTTCGTGAACGAACTGGAACTGGATTGGCGATACGGTGCCGCCTGGTTCGAGCAACACCTGGTTGATTATGACGTCGCCAGCAATTATGGGAACTGGCAGTATCTGGCAGGCGTGGGCGCCGATCCCAGGGGATTACGACGATTCAATCTGGAAAAGCAGGCGCAACAATACGACCCGCTGGAAACGTTTATTGACCGCTGGGGCGGCCATAGCGATAACCCCGTAGGACTGCACATGGTCGATGCCGCAGACTGGCCTATTTAGGCCTGTCAGGCAGCGGTTCGGACGCAGTTTCTCCCTTCCCCTTTGGCCACGTAGAGGGCGCCATCGGCTCGCTGGAGGATGTGGTGGGGCTTGTCGCCTTGCTGGAACGTCGCGACGCCGACACTGATGGTGACAGGAACCGGGATCGAGAAACGGTACGCTTCCACATGACGGCGTATGCGTTCGGCGACGGCCGAGGCATTCTGTAACCCGGTTTCAGGCAGCAGTATCAGGAATTCCTCACCACCCCAGCGACCGGCAATCTCAGATTCCCGGATATCGCCCTCGACGATCTTCGCAACCCCGGCTAGGACGCTGTCACCCTCGTTGTGTCCATAGCGGTCGTTAATCGACTTGAAGTGGTCAAGATCAAAAATAATCACCGAGAAGGTTGTACTGTAACGCTCACACCGAGCGACTTCCTGCTCCATAAAGCTTTCCAGCTTATGGCGGTTATAGAGGCCGGTAAGCTGATCATGAACCGCCCTGAATGTGAGGGAGCTGAGCAGCTTCTCACGGGTCAAAACGTTACCCATCAGGCTGGCCATGAGCTTCACGTTTTCAAGCTGTTCGGTCGTCCACGCCCGCATCGTCGACGTTTTCACCAGGCCCAGCAGACCAATGAGCCGCTCTCCCTGATAGATTCCGGTTAACACTAATGACCGTGAACTCCCCAACCCCAACGGCTCGCCTAAAAACTGCAGCATGGGCGGTACCGGATGGTTGCCGTCGAAAACCGGGGACGGTGAGGATTTGAACAGCGCCTCCAGACTGACCGGTATGACCGGCAAAGGCCTCGAAATTTGCGGCCGCAAAAGTGGCAATCCTTCTCCTGCCCATTCATGACTGATCCTGAGTTCCTGCGATGCGTCATCGACTCGGCACAGAAACACTCTGTCTGCCCGGAAAAAATGCCCCAAGGCAGAGCAGGTGCGCTCCAGCCCTTCAGCAGCATCATCACCATTGATCGTCAGCAGATCCGTGCTGATACGCCTTACGGCTTTTTCCGAGACCACCATCTGCTCGAGCTGCATCTGCGCACGGTGTCGCTCAATGGCCAGGCTAGCCAGGAAAACCGGCCCGGTCAGCAGATCCACGTCTGCATCACCTGGCGTCCAGGGAACATCATGGTAGACATCGAACGAACCCAGGGTTTCGCCACCCCGACCGAGAATTGGCTCTGACCAGCAGGCCCGGACACCCGTAGCATCAAGCAGTTGATACCACTTCGCCCAATGCTCATCCGCATTGGTGTTGCGGGTAACCACGCGCGTTCCGGTGAATACGGCCGTTCCGGGGCTGGCTTCGCCATAGCCAATAGCGACACCATCCAGCGCATCGCGCATTGCCGAGGGCAGGCTTCGGCCGCCGGCCCAACGAAGCCGGTATTGCTCCGAGTCCTTGAGCATGATGGCGCAGCGCGCACCTGGCAGGGCGGACTCCGCCACTGACGCAATCTGGTCCAACGTCTGGTGTAGTGGGCTATCGCTTGCCATGGATGCCAGCGCCCGTTGGCGATTTTTCTCAAGATCTTCGGTCTGTTTCCGGGCGGTCACATTCACGCCGGTAAACATCATGGCCTGCTTCGATTTGTAGGTCAGGAAAGACAAAGAGCACTCGAGCCAGATTTCCTGCCCTCTGGCAGGCTGGATTTGCCAATCGAAGGACTTCGTGCCTGCCCGCATGGCCTCGCCGACCAGAGATTCAAAATCCCTCAGACTATAGGGAGCCGGTGCCCAGGCATCCGGTCGCTGAAGCACATCGGTGCTCAGGTGCTCGGCACTGAGAACGCCAAACGCCTCCAGCACCGTGGTATTGGCGTAGAGAACCGACGCGGTCTGGGCGTCCATCAGGAATACGGCAATACTGGATTGGTCAAACAGAGTTTTCAGCTCCCTGTCGGCATTACGCAGATTACGGGAGCGCGTACCCACATCAAACATCAATTGATGGATGTGTTTTTTCAGATGGCGTACGTATAAGAGCGCCACAGCCAAGGCGAGCAGCAGACCAATCAACAGATAGGGCAGAAGCGAAAACAGCCCACTTTGCCCCGCTGCAAACCAGTTTTCTTCAAACCCTGCCTGCATAGACCCCGTTCCTTGTTGAGGGGATTCAGTTACCGACCACCTCGATGTTCTCGATCAGCTGGCTGCCGCTCTGAGAGGCCTCATAGATTGTCACCTGCATACCCCCGATTCCAACGCCAAGGGCCTCCGCCAGCGGGTCCACCAGGGTTTCAAGCAAACTGCCCACTACGGTATTCAATAGCCCCGTTACCGTGGACAGGATGGCATTGGCGAGGCTGGTATCGATTCCGGTAGCCAGTATTTCCAAGTCTATGATCTGAACGCTGAAACTGGTCCCTGAGAAACCACCGCTATTCTGATCATAGACCAGACTTGAACAGCCGCCAGCACCGCAGTACAGAGGATACGCCGGATTCATGGTTTCGGTAGCCGAAACCGAGCCAATCGTGCCATCAATTGTGGCCTCAAGGCCGACTATCGGATCGATAGTGATGAGCCCCGCCAACAGTTTTAACGTGCCAATATTGACGTCCAACGGATCACTGAGGTGATCGCCGGTGGGTTCATCAATCGTGCCAGTACCGAGGCTCACCGCCTGGCGTTGCATGTCCATCCCGAAAACGACATCGTTATTGCCGCCAGCGGCGCAGCTTGCAGACACCAGCGCCCCCTGCCCACCACCAAGGTCCACAGCCAGCGGAATCACCAGGGAACCGATGCCGAATTCAGCCAGGCCCAGCAGGTTAAGGGTTGGCAGCTCGGCGCTGACGCCGATTTCGAGGCTGATGTCCGGTGCATAAAACGTCGTAATCCAGTCGCCGTTTATGTCCTGCCGTGCCGGACCGACCGCAGCCGTTGGTGGCCGATTGACATAGACTTCAAGTGTCAGCGAGTTCTGATCAATCGCTGACGTCAGGGGTAATCCCAACGCATTCAGGTTGGTGATCGTCAGAGGCGAACCACTCAGGATCTGCTGTTGCTGCAGCACGTTGAGGGCCGTACTGACCAGCAGGTCATAGGCCCGGAACTTTGCATCACGGGGCACTTCGGCCTCGCTGAGCGTGGAGATGACATCGCTGATAACCACCGTCTCGATACCGGAGGCGGACAACAGGCGGGTCGCAAGATCGCCTGCCGGCGTTGCCGCACCACCAACCGTCCGAATGGCCGTTGCCAGCTCATCAGCTCCAAGGGGCAAGGCATCCTCGAGGGTGCCGACACCCAGGCCATCGAGCAGGTCCCCTACCGAGAACAGGGTGTTCCCGAGACTACTCATGTCCGTGGGATCAAGCGTATACCCCGGTTGCCCGAGTATGCCGCCAAGCAGGGCTCCCACCAGGCCTCCGTCAACGCCGGCAGTCGAGCCCGCCGCGCTGATAGAGGCAATCACCTCTTTTCTGACCGCGGAGTTTACGGAAACCCGGACATCATCAAGGAATCCATCCGGCAACAGCCGTGAAATGGGCTCATCGCGACTGTAACTCACCCTCGTGGCATTGGATTGAGCAATATCCGTGACCGGCCGAAAAACGACCTCGCTGGGGTTTGATGCGGATTTCTCAATGACTCCGGCTTGCACCACAAGATCCGACGCATCGCCATCAAATCCCTGAGCCTGAGCCGCCGCCAGTGCCCGGGCATTCATGGTTTGCATGGAGACCGCCGCGCCACCACATGCTTGAGAGGCTCCCGCTGCAGCCGTCGCCGCTGCATTTACCTGACTTTGCATGTCTGCCCGCAGGGATAGCAGGCGTGCGCCATCAATCGCGAGCGCTGTGAACAAAAGAATCGCGGTAATGACCAGCGGCGTGATGACCATCAGGGCCCCGGTCTGACGTCGCGCATTCATTCTATTCACCACGGGTTTCGTTCAGCATTTGATCAGGCACGGGGCGCCGGAAGGTTTCCGCGATTCTCGCCTGGGTGTCAACGAACACGCCCACAGCAAGCTCCCCTTCATCAGGCTGGCCTGTGGTAGCCTGCTGTTCCAGCTGCGCGCTCACCTTTGAGCGATGATGTTTTTCTGGCACGTCATTGATCACACCCGAACTGAAACCTGACTCATAGGTCTCCCCCGCGCTCACCTGTGCCGCCCCGATCATCAAAGCCAGCAAAATCCAATACCGTACGCTCATTGCGATCTCCCCATGCGTTGCGCGATTTTCTGCGCATGTTCAAGCTCTGCCCGGGTTAATCCATAACGGGTTTGCATCCATTTCAGCCCGGCAGAATCTTTGCCAAGGATGTAGGCAACGGCCAGATTCTGTCGGGCACTGCCCTCGCCGTTTGCCAGCTCAAAAGCCGTTCTCAGTTCGTAGGTCGCCGTGGCGATCTCATTCACCTGCAACAGCGCATAGCCGTAGTCATTACGAATCTTGCCGGAAATCGGTGCCTTTTTTCTCGCGATAGCGAGGTGATCCACCCCCTCCGCAAATCGCCCCTGTTTCATCGCCACCAGCCCCAGGCCGTGGTGGCTACTTGCCGAGTCGCATTGCAGCGCCAGCGCTTCAAATAGCTCCCGTGCATCTGCCATCTGGCCGGTGATCACGTACAATTGGCCACGCCTCAACCAATGCTGCTCTGTACCCAGTGGCTCGCTTTCCAGCTGTGCTAACGCTGCGTACAACTGATCGTTTCCGATTTTCTCGTCAATTACATCAAGTTGGAGCCGTTCTTCCGGCTGCACCTGGGTCCGACAGCTCACATGTAATGTGGGCTCTTCACTGTATGACGTTTCCGGCGGCATTGTGGTTGCACAACCAGCCAAAACCGCTGATGCCAGCAACGCTGCCATGGGACGCACAAAACTGGGCATAGGGTGAATCAATCCGTGTCGCAACTTGATATCGCTCCTGTTGAATCTCATGTTGATCAGCGCCCGAACGATTCGGCAATGGAGAGGACGGCAGGTCCCCCGACCAGGATGAAGAGTGCCGGCAACATGAACACCATCATCACTATCGTCATTTTGGCACCGATCCGGTTGGTTTCTTCTTTCAGGCGCGCCCGCTCATTTTGCTGGGCTTCCCGGATAATCTGTTCGAGACTGGAAGACACGCCCGCACCAAGGCTACCGCTCTGTTTCATCAGGTTGACATAACTGCGCAACACCAGGATTTTCCGGTTGCGTCCAAGTTCCTCCAGAGCTTCCGTACGATCTGCCCCACTTTCCATGACCCGATTGAAACGATCCAGCCGCACACACAGATGAGGCATCACAGGGCGTGCCTGCAAGGCAATCAAGCGTATGGCCCGTTCGATCGACAACCCGGCCTCCATCAACATCCGGGTCATGTGGCAAAGCTCGATGGCCTCAAGGTTCTGGCGTTTCTCAGCGTTTGCCCCCATGGTGCGAATCACCCGGCGGGGTAACAGGAACGCAACCGCAGCGATAAAAGAGCCGCCGATTGGCCCCGTTATCAGGAAACCGGCGAGGATAGCCAATGCGGGGAGAAACCAACACAGCAGAATATAGGTGAGCTGCGCCTGATACTGGGTTCGCCCCGTGGTCTCCAGGGCCTGTTCCATATCGTCAAAGTCACTCTGGACCACGGACAGACCGGTAAACCAGGCAGCAAACGCCGCTATCCAGGTTTGCCCTTCTTCTCCCTCACCGGTGCCAGTCTTTGCCAGGCGATCCCGTATCCGGGAGGCAATGGCCCATCGTGGTGCCTGGTAGACCGCCATCCAAATGGCCGTCAATGCCAGTGCACTGGGCAGAACCAACCATAATTCACGCACGGCCCACCCCCTGGATCATCCGCCAGATCACGGCCATACCAATCAATTGCAGGATACCGGCGGTAATCAACAGGTTATGGCCTGTCGGTGTGTTGACGAGAATATCCGCATACTCTTCGTTCATCAGAACCATGTATGCCGCCAGCCCGGGCGGTAAAACAGCAAAGGTCACTGCCGTGAAGCGCGTCTCGGCCGTTGCCGCCAGAAATTCCTGTCGCAACTCCTGCTGGGAGCGCAGCGAGGCTGCAACCTGCTCCAGTACGGGCCTGATCGACGAACCGAACCTTGACGTTGTCCGCAATGCAAGCGCGACCAGGATCATGGATGGCGTGTTGTATAACCGGGCAAAATCCTCAAACAACCCGGTGTATTCCCGACCGGCTTCAACCGCGCTGCGAAGCCGGAATACCAGTGGCTGGAACACCGGACTGGACTCATCAAACGCTACGATAAGCGAATGCTCCAGAGAGCGGCCGGCATCAATATTTCTCAAAGCAGCATCGATAATACCGGGTAATTCTTCGTGGATGACCCGGCGCTGTTTCTGGAACCGGACCCGCCACCAAACAGCCCCGGCCACAGAAATAAAGAACACGGTCACCAACAGTTCAACCAAACCCCGGGTAACGAACAGCACCAGCAGACCCGCCACCAACACGACCGCCAAAATCGTCAGCCGCTGCAGACTCATCGCGATATCAGCCTGTACCAGCAATCGTTCCACCGGCCCCAGATCGACCCGGGCACCACCAAGAACCGTTGTCTCCTGCGCAGGGAACAAGCGCATGCGCGTTGTGCGTTCTATCGCCCGCATCCCGGCAGTGCGCGTCCACACCCACTGCCCAAGGAGCACCACCAGCGTCAGAACCGACACGGTGATCGCCGCCGCAAAGAGCGTCTGCGCCGGCATCAGAGTGCACTCCCAAGGGTCGGAATGGGTTCACCGGCTTCATCGGTATCCGTACGGTAGAGGCTTTCCATACGGTACGGGTCGTCACCGTCACCGGCCAGCGCCACCACTTCACTGACCAACCGCCGGCCGTTCGCCAGACGGCTCAGCTGAACAATAACGTCCAGTGATGATCCGATCAGGCGCCCAACAGCACGTTCACTGGCATCGTATCCGTTTACCGCAAGCAGGGTCTCGATACGGACCAGGGCATCGCGGGCCGTATTGGCGTGAATGGTACTCATGGACCCTTCGTGACCGGTATTCATGGCCTGCAGAAGTTCAATGATCTCACCGGAGCGCACCTCGCCGAGGATGATTCTGTCCGGACGCATCCGCAGCGAGTTGATCACCAGATCCCTGGCCGTGACTTTCCCGCTGCCTTCTGTGTTCGCCGGTCGCGTTTCGAGACGGACAATGTGGGGGTGGTTGAGTTGGAGTTCTGCCGAATCCTCAATGGTCACCACCCGTTCTTCCCGGGGAATGTATTGGCTCAGCATGTTGAGGATCGTTGTTTTACCGGTGCCCGTTCCGCCACTCACCAGGATATTCCTGCGGTTCTGAACCAGTTTGGTCAACAGTTCAAGGCAATCAGCGCTCATTGATCCCCGATCCACCAGGTCCTGCGCCGTCAGATGTTTCTGGGTAAACTTCCGGATACTGATTGAGGGGCCATCAAGGGCAATGGGCGGAATGATGGCGTTAACCCTCGAGCCATCCGGCAAACGGGCATCCACCATTGGGGATGACTCGTCGAGCCGACGCCCCAGAGGGGCGAGAATACGCCGGATAATCCGGACGACATGGTCATCGTCAATAAACCGGGTGTTCGCCCGTTGAAGAACACCAGCCACTTCCACAAACACATCCTCAGGCCCATTGACCAGGATGTCGTTGACCGACTCGTCGGCCAGCAGCGGCTCCAGCGGGCCGAAACCAGCCACCTCGTCCTGTATTTCCCGGGTCAGGTTGGTGAGGTCCTGGGCTGAAAGCGGCGTCCGATGATGGGAGACGTAGCCAGCGACATTATTCTGGACAAAGGTGGCCAGCACGTCGTTGCTGACCCTGCCGACTTCCACCCCTTCCTCGTCGAGACGTTCAACCAGATAGTAATGAACGCGCTTTTTCAGGTTCTGGTATTCCTGATCGGTTCTGCTTGCCATGCTTTACCTCTCAGGCTGGTTGCGTTGACCCTTTGCGGGCCGTTCCCTGGTTACTGTCGAGTTCGTAACGCTTGAGAATTTTCAGCAGCTCACGTTGATAGCTGGATTTTCCTGGCAACTGGTGCAAAGGCAAGCCCGCATTGATCGCAGTCAGGCGGGAACTCCAGTCCAGCGGCAGCGCGCCGAGTGAGTTGATGCCAACCGCCTTCTCCATGTCGCCAAGAGATGGAGAACCTTTCCCTTCAAATCCGTCGAGAAGCAGGCTTTGACGACAGTCTGCCGAGATGCACTCCTGCCAGGCATCCAATCGACGACGGGCCTCATGAGCCTGTTCCACCACAGGATGTATCATCATGACCAGGTCCCGGGCATGCAGACCGACCGCGTTTACCCAGAAGTCGGCTACGGCGGGGCTGACGTTTACGATAATGCGGTCAAAGAGGCCCACCAACTGACTCATGACAATGAACAGGTCGGTATTGCGCTCCTCCCCCCCTTCATTCATTGGCAGTTGCCCAGACAGGAACCGCAGATTCGGCAAATACTCCTCAAGGGCTGTCGCGATCAGAGAGGCATCCAACGAGTCCGGGTTATCCAGCAGGTTTTCCAGGGTCAGCCGGTTATTGCTATCAAGATAGAAGGCATGTCGGTCATCTGCGGCTGTATCCAGCCCCAGTATCCGCTCGTGCGGGAGGAAGTAGTTGGTCGCAAACACCAGGTTCTGGGCGAAAAAACGGGTGTCGACAATCGGGCTCGCACTGGTCACCAGTACGATCTTTTTACTACCCGCGACCTCAGGTCTGGGAGCCTTGGACGCTGAGAAACGAAAATCATTGATCCGGTTGCGCAGCTCTTCTCCATCACTACTGGCAATAAAGCAGTCCCGGGCGCCCGCCCTCATGCTCTTCAACAGAAAATCCTGAACCACGCGGCGCACCACGCTGACCACCACGAGGTCTTCATCACTTTTCGCCAGAGCGGAGATGATCCTGAGCGCCTTTTCAGGTTCATTTTCATCAGCGCTGACCATGACCAACCGTGTACCGGTCGCCGCGACCAACCGGTTGATCCGGGAAAGGTCAGACGAACCTACAAACTCGACCGGCCAGGCGCCTTGCAGGCTCCGCTCAAGCCAGGTGCGGATTCCGATGTCGTCTGAGACACAAACCAGTATTTCTTCCGTTGACATAGGCTTACCAACTGAATCCGTATTTGATTGGACGGGTTCCGGGCTCCGACCCGACGGCCATATCGATGAACCGGGTACTCCCCTGCTCATAGTCCCTGGCGATGGCACTCAGATCGCGGCCAGATTGGCTACTCGGGCTGACGATGTGAGGGGTCACCACCATAATCAACTCCCGGTCTTCACTGGATATCCGGTCTGATCGGAACAGAGCCCCCAGCACCGGAAGGCTGCCGAGCCCTGGAATACGGTCACTGTTGTTAATGGTATTCCGGCTGACCAGCCCACTGATAATGAACGTCTCTCCGGGCCCCATGGATACGGTGGTTTCCGTCCGACGAACCCGGAGCCCCGGCACCGTCACGCCACCGGTGGAAATACCGGCAGAGAAATCCAGATCACTCACCTCCGGTGCAACCTTCAGGATGATCTGTTCCTCATCTACGACGGTTGGCGTCAGGCTCAGGCTGACACCAAAGGCCTTGTACTCAATCTCAATGCCGTCGTTGCCACTGTCGATGGGTATCGGAAACTCGCCACCGGACAGAAACGTCGCACTCTGACCACTGAGTGACACCAGGGACGGCTCTGCCAGGGTGTAGGCAAAGCCTCCGGACTCAAGCGCATTGATCACCGCCAGCGAGTTGGTGCCGAACCGGAAGAAGTTGAATCCATTCGTGGCGCCGAGCGACGGAATGACTGCATCTGGCGCACCAAAGGAGGCTCCCAGGCTCCCACCGTCAAACAACTTGGTGTAATACGCACCGAGCTGATTCAATTCACTGCGGTTGACTTCTACAATCCTGATATCAGTCTGTACCTGCATACCAAAGGGCAGCTTTTCGCCCTGGGTTGCCGCCACTACAACGGGAGCCCTCGTTGGCTCGTCACGGCCTTTCTCCCAGACAGAGAGCACGGCCGTACCCTCACCCTTGGCGGTAACGAGGATTTCACGTTCATCCGATACCGATACCGCCGCGACGTCGGGGTTTGAGATCGCCACCCTTTTGAGTGGATCCTGGAACGAAAACACCTTCTGCTCGCCCTGCCCCAGCGAAACCGGAGTGCCGGTCAGTGTTTCCGCAATGGTCTGCTGGGCCACCGCCATCAGCAGGGCCACCACCAACATCCATGGAGATTTCATGAGCCTGTCAATTGACATAAACCTTCCTCGATTCAGATCCTTCGTAGACCTCGACCTGAGGTTTGGGCGGGGCGGCTACCTGCTTAACCGGTGCAGGCTTGGGTGGTTTTGGGAACAGATCGTCCAGATAGACGGGCTTTTCTTCAGAGTCCGAGGTGGCAACCAGATTCGGATCGCGACTGTTTGAGCTTGAAGCCGCCAACCGCAGCGCGCCTTCACTGGAGGCCAAAAGCAGTTTGGGTGCCAGATCAACGGGAACGGAGAGGACAACCGTCGCATTCCTGCGTTGATCATTGCCTTCCAGCGACTCGCCCTGATGAGGAACACCCCGAACCGCCAGGACGAGGACGTTCGACAGCAGGCGCATGGCAGCCGGCTGATCCTTGTTGGAGCGACGGAACGCGACGGTGACGTCCACCCGGTCCCCCGGACGAAGCAGGCCACCGACGCCCGACAGGTCATCTACCGATACCGCCATAGCCTGGAATCCCGGCTCAACCAGGTTCTCCAGCAGGCTATCGGTTCGAAGGTGCACGGCGCTCAGCACCTGCCCTGCAGACAGCCCCGTCTTCACAGGTTGCCCCATGGGTACATCAGACGCGAGGATGGCGCCGGCCACGGGCTGTTCAGAGTCCACTGACACAAAGGCGTCCTCAGATAGCGGAGTACCCGGAGAGATTGAGTCAATGGCAACGAGATAAGTGTGGGCGGGCGGCTTTTCTTCTACCGCTTCAGTCACGGTAACCGGCGTGCCCGACTCCGCCGTTTTTTTCTGGGTGAGAAATCCGAGCGTTGCGAGGGCCAGGGCCACCACTGCCAGAACGGTGGCCGGCAACGCGTATAAGAGTCGCTTGTTCATTACTCATCCTTGTTGTATCCGCACGAATCCGCAGTTTATTATTTTTTTGCGATCAGAACGCCACGGAGGCCGAAGCACTCATGCTCTCAGGCATGGGCGGAAAATCGCCAAGGAAGCCAAAACTCACCTGGGGCAACAGAGGTTGGTCGGCATTATTGCGAATGACCGAGCACTGCACCATCGAAATGCCACTCGCGGTGGTTTCAGAGCATCCGATTTCCTCGACACCCGCCTTGAGTTTAGCAGGCATTGCAGACCACAACTCCTCGAGTGCAGAAGTTGCGGTCGTCACAATCGCCTCGCCTGCTGTTTCATCCGTCAGAGTACTGCGATCGACCCGAAGTGCTGCATTGGTCGCCTGTTCTACAACGTTCTGCATTTCGTACTTGTTGAAGAACAGCACCCCGTAACTGGCCGACGCATAGAGAATTCCGACCACAAACGGAAACAGGAACAGAAACTCCAGCGCGACCGCGCCTCTCGACCGACGATGTGTCATAGCAGACTCCCGTGGACTCACTGATCAGACAACAACATCAGGCGCCGGAGGAAGAAGATGGCACCTCATCAAACAGACCGGAGAAGATGTCACTCACGGTATTCTTGATGGTGTCATTGGTGAACGCGAAGATCATGATGGCAACCAGGGCCCCTGCAAGTACCAGGTACTCCAGAGCCGAAGCGCCGGCCTGCTTCCCGCCAATCCGCGGAGTTCTGGATTGAATATTCACCATAATCAGTTGTGCGATATGAACGAAGGTATTCAGCATTTTTTGTTCTCCCCTATGCGTGTGAGCACGTATCTTCACTGTAGACATGTATCGGCCGTTGTTCTGCCGTTTTTAACAAGGTTTTTGTAACGAATGGTCAACGTAGATTTCCGTTGTCAATCATTCCCATGCAAACTTTTGCTGATAGGTTCACACCTTTTGGGCGTAACCCGTCCCAACATTAGCAAAGAAATGCGAATTCAGAGGATGGCACTAAAGATCAATTTTCATGTCATTTACGACAACCATCGCGAAAAGCCAGACATAAGCATTTGAAAAACAAGAACATGATAGAGTCATAAAACTTTGTGAAACCTTGGGGGAAGGCCCATGAACAGCGACCAGCCTCAGTTGACCCACTTGTTTGGGGACATTATTGCAAGCACATTACCGTCGATGATCGTTACATTCGGCAATCAAGCCAGGGCGGCGGCAACAGCGGCAAAACAGGTTGCCGAGGGTCGCTGTGGTCACGCTCATCTGGAGGGCACATCAATCAGCCCCGAACAGGTTCCCGCCCTGGCTTCCGGCCTCGCGCTGCTATCAGCTCCCATTGACAAGCTGACGCCCGAGGACAGTATTCAGCTGATAGGCACCCTGAGGAATCTGGGTACCCGACATATTGTGGTCGCGATTGGCGAGGGAAGCCGGCTTTCCTTCCAGGACTTCATCGCACTGGGCTTCCGCCGTCATATCGTGGACGAAACTGATAACGGCGCACTCACGCTCTACACCTACAATCTGGATACTTACAATCACAAACGGGCCTGGAATAATCCGCAGTACTGGGCCAATCCGGAAATGTGGGGGAAAGCATGGTGGTAACCAGTTCGTCTTCAGGAAAACTCAAACCGAGCAGCATTCGCATCGGTACCCGTTACCGGGCCAATCGTCTCAAAGGCCCTTACGACGCAATTGTGATCGGGTCGGGCATTGGCGGCCTGACCTCTGCCGCCTGCCTCGCCAAAGCCGGCAAAAAGGTTCTGGTGCTGGAGCAGCATTACACTGCAGGCGGCTACACCCATAGCTACGCCAGGAACGGCTATGAATGGGACGTTGGCGTCCATTACATCGGTGATATGGGCTCACCTCACACCCTTGGCAGGCGGCTGTTCGACTACATCACCGACGGCAAGCTTAAATGGGCCCCGATGGATGAAAACTACGATCGCTTTTTCCTGGGGAACAAAGTCGTTAACCTCCGGGCCGGGAAGGAAGGCCTCCGCCATTCACTGGTTGAGAGCTTCCCCGAAGAAAAGGAGGCTGTCGATCGCTACATCAAACTGCTGGGCGACGTTGCCGACGGCATGCAGTGGTACACCCTTTCCAAGCTCAGCCCCGGTATTCTTTCCCCACTGATCAACAAGGGGTTGGATATCACCCTGCCCGATTGCTTCAACCGCACCACCTGGGACGTGCTCAGCGAGCTGACCGACAACGAAGAACTGATTGGCGCCATTACAGGCCAGTGGGGCGATTGCGGCGTAACCCCAAAACAGTCCAGTTTTATGGTGCACGCACTGATTGCCAAGCACTATCTCTACGGAGGTTTCTATCCCGTTGGCGGCGCCTCGGAAATCGCCAAGACCATTATCCCGGTCATCCAGAAACCTGGCGGTGAAGTGTTCACCTACGCAGACGTTACCGACATCCTCGTGAAGGGTGGACGGGCAATCGGGGTGCGTATGGCCGACGGTGAAGAGATTCACGCCCCACTCGTGATAAGCAATGCCGGGGTGATCAACACGTTCGAGCACCTGCTGCCTGACGAAGTCGCAACCCAGGCCGGTTATCGGAAAAAACGCGAACACATTAATCCGTCCATGCCCCACATTGGCCTCTATATCGGTCTCAAGGGGACGCCGGAAGAGCTGGGGCTACCAAGAACCAATTTCTGGGTTTACCCCAGTGCGGACCATGATGGCAACGTCGCCCGATTTCTCGAGGCTCCCGAAGAAAGCCCGTTGCCCGTCGTCTACATTTCATTTCCAGCGGCCAAGGATCCGGACTACCAGAACCGATGGCCCGGCACATCCACCATTGAAGTCGTGGCACCGACAACCTGGGAAATTTTCGAGCCCTGGAAAGACACCACCTGGGGCAAACGCGGCGACGACTACGAAGTCCTCAAGGAAAAGGAGACCAACCGGATTCTTGACGTCGTGTACGAGAAACTGCCGCAACTTAAAGGCAAGATCGACTATGTGGAAACGTCCACGCCCCTATCGACCGCCTGGTTCTGTCGCTATGGCAAGGGCGAACTGTATGGCCTCGACCACACACCGGAACGCTTTGAACAGGACTGGCTGAAGC
This sequence comes from Marinobacter nitratireducens, assembly GCF_000708045.1. Taxonomy (GTDB): domain Bacteria; phylum Pseudomonadota; class Gammaproteobacteria; order Pseudomonadales; family Oleiphilaceae; genus Marinobacter; species Marinobacter nitratireducens. The sequence goes on along the minus strand of NZ_ANIE01000009.1, from coordinate 270,190 downwards.
CGAAAACCAGCATCCCCGGCCTATACCTGACGGGCCAGGATATACTCACCTGCGGCGTGGTTGGTGCCATGATAGGGGGATTGGTGACGACGCTGGCAATTCGGGGATGGCGCGGCGCCGGGCTTGCACGCCGAATTTTCATTGGATAAACACAAAAGGGAAACACCACATGGCCCTGTTCAGTCAGAAAAAGGCCGAGACGCAGCTCAACGCTGAAGCTGACAAGGTTCACCGCAGGGATCTCGAGGACTTGTTGGACCGTCAGCGAGCCATCGAGGAAAAGGTGAAGGGAAGCGGCAAGCTGAATCGCTTCAGCTCCGATGTTCGGCTGATGTTTTCCATGATTCGGGATTACTGGTACGGAAATTACCGCAGTGTTCCCTGGAAGACCATTGCTGCGGTGGCTGGCGCTTTGCTCTACGTGCTCAATCCGCTGGACGTGATCCCGGACCTGATTCTTGGCTTCGGGCTTCTGGATGATGCCAGCGTGGTGGCACTGTGCCTGAAAGTTGTGGAATCCGATCTTCACCGTTATGCGGCCTGGAAGGAACAAACCGAGGAGCATAGACAATCGGCAAAGCCTGATTGATCAGTTAGTGAACTACGGGTAACCTTTCCGCCCATTATCAACCCAGTACCTTTTTTTGGAGCATCCGTGGATTTTGCCACTCTCATCGGCCTTGTCGGTGCCATACTGCTGATCGCCTCTGCCGTCATCCTCGGCACTTCGCCCAGCGTGTTCATCAACCCTCCGTCGCTGCTTATTGTGGTAGGCGGGACGCTGCTCGTCGTTTTGTCCAAGTTTAGCTTTGGTCAATTCCTGGGCGCATTCGCGGCAGCAGCTCGCGCATTCAAATTCAAACTGCCTGAAACACAGGCCAGCATTGAAGAGCTGGTCGATGTCGCCAACGTGGCCCGCAAAGAAGGCGTTCTTGGCCTGGAGGATCGTGAAGTCAGCACCCCCTTTCTGGGCAAAGGTATTCAGATGCTGGTGGACGGTCAGACCGGCGACACCATCAAACAGCTCCTGAGCAAGGAGCGCCTGATGACCCTGGACCACAATCGCTCTGGCGCCAAAGTTTTTACCGCCATGGCAGACGTGGCCCCCGCCATGGGCATGATCGGCACACTGATCGGCCTGGTACAGATGCTGTCCAACATGGAAGACCCGAAATCCATCGGTCCCGCGATGGCCGTTGCTCTGCTGACAACGCTGTACGGCGCCATGATCGCGACCATGATCGCAACACCGATTGCAGACAAGCTGTCCCTCAGAATGACCGAAGAAGCCCGCATCCAGTCCCTGTACATTGATGCACTGGTCGCCATTCAGGAAGGCACCAATCCGAGAATTATCGAACAGATGCTATCCAGCTACCTCCCCCCCAAAGAGCGTGAAAAGCTCGCTGAAGCCGAAGGCGCGGGCAGCTAGGTTATGGATGAGTTACCTGAAGAGGAAAAACCGGGTATCCCCGCCTGGGTTGTCACTTTTGCGGACCTGATGTCCCTGCTGATGTGTTTTTTCGTGCTGCTGCTGTCGTTTTCCGAGATCGACGCGCAGAAGTTCAAGCAGATTGCCGGGGAACTCTCCAAGGCGTTTGGTGTACAGCGTGATGTACCGGCACTGGAGATTCCCAAAGGCACCAGTCCTATTTTTGACAAGTTTTCTCCCGCACCGCCAGAACCGACGGTCATCAATCAGGTAAAACAGACAACCACCACGGAAGCCCCCGAACTCGAGACCCTCAAAAGCCCCACGGAGAAGGCCGTGGAAGCAGCTATGCAGGAAAAGATGGACGAGAATGCCCAGGAAATCATGGCGGTGCTGGACGAGGCGATCAAGGAAGGCAGAGTCAATGTAGCCCAGGATCAACGGCGCATTGTCATTCGCGTTGAGGAAAAAGGCTCGTTCCCCTCTGGTTCCGCCCAACTGACGTGGGAATTCGAAGGGCTACTGCTGGAAATGGCCGACGTCCTTGCCGACATGCCGGGCAAACTGACCATTGAAGGCCACACGGATGACGTCCCCATTCGTACCAAGCGGTTCTACAGCAACTGGGATCTGTCAGCGGCCCGAGCAGCCGCCGTCGCCAATGTCCTTCTTCACACCGGAGAAATCGAACCCACCCGGCTTGCGGTCAAAGGTCTGGCGGATACAGAGCCCCGCGTCGCCAACGACTCGTCCGCCAACCGGGCCAAGAATCGACGGGTGGAAATCATCATCGACCTGTCCGGACCGCTGGAAGAGCAGGAAATCGAACTCCGGGAAATCATCGAATCGGAATCCAAATCACAGGATGCCGTGATCGATATCGAATCCGGTAACGCCCCCGAAAACCAGATTTCCTGGTGATCCAGGTGCGACCATTTCGGTGCACAACTCTGCATATTGCACACATTTAGTGCACAAAACGGACACCTGCGACTCCTGAAGCCCCGCAAAAAGAACGCAACTAACCACTAACAAACAAGTTGCATTGTTTTGGAACACTGCTTGCTTACTGTGCACCCCATCAATGCACAGAAGGCCCGCTAGAGGCTTAAACATCAGGAGCAAAAACCCGTGGACATCACGAGTGCAGTACAAACCCTGACTGAAAGCGCCAACACGCTGTTCATTCTAATCGGTGCCATCATGGTTCTGGCCATGCATGCCGGCTTTGCCTTCCTTGAGGTGGGCACCGTACGCCACAAGAACCAGGTCAACGCCCTGGTCAAGATCATGACCGACTTCGGCATCTCAGCGGTCATGTACTTCTTTGTCGGGTATTACATCGCCTATGGCGGTCATTTCATGAGCAGCGCCGCTGACCTGACGGCCAGCAATGGCTACGAGCTGGTCAAATTTTTCTTCCTGATGACCTTCGCTGCCGCCATCCCCGCCATTGTCTCAGGCGGCATCGCCGAGCGCGCAAAGTTCTACCCCATGCTGATTTCCTCAGGCCTGATCGTTGGTGTGGTCTACCCCTTCTTCGAGGGCCTGATCTGGAACGGTAACTACGGCTTCCAGATCTGGCTCGAGACCCAGTTTGGTGCAGGATTCCATGACTTTGCCGGCTCCGTTGTAGTGCATGCCGTCGGTGGCTGGGTCGCCCTGGCAGCCATCCTGCTGCTCGGTGCACGAAATGGGCGCTACCGTAACGGCCGGGTCATCGCCTTTGCTCCGTCCAACATTCCGTTTCTCGCGCTCGGCGCCTGGATACTGACCGTTGGCTGGTTCGGCTTCAACGTTATGTCCGCGCAGACCCTGGACGGCATCAGCGGACTTGTCGCGGTCAACAGCCTGATGGCGATGGTCGGCGGCATCCTGGTGTCCATGGTGCTGGGCCGGAAGGACCCCGGCTTTATCCACAACGGCCCTCTGGCAGGGCTCGTCGCCGTGTGTGCCGGCTCAGACCTGATGCACCCGGTTGGCGCCCTGATCACCGGTGGTATCGCAGGTGCGATTTTCGTTTACCTGTTTGAATGGGCACAGGCAAAGATCGAACGTCTGGACGACGTTCTGGGTGTCTGGCCCCTGCATGGCGTATGCGGCGTCTGGGGTGCCATCGCCTGTGGCATTTTCGGCCAGGAGGCCCTGGGAGGTCTTGGTGGCGTCAGCCTCACCTCCCAGGTGATCGGTTCCGTTGCAGGCGTACTCGTTGCCTTTGTGGGCGGCCTGGTTGTCTACGGCGTGGTCAGCGCCATCTCCGGCCTGCGCCTGAGCGATGAAGAAGAGTTCAACGGTGCGGACGTCTCCATCCACCGCATCGGCGCCAACGCCATGGACTGACCTTCCCCGCTATTCCTCTGCACCCAGCGGCCGAGCCTCTGTGCCCTGCCGCTGGGCTCGCCATTCCCGGAACTGCTCCAGCCAGGACAACAACGCCGGAATCACAAGCAACACCAGCAGGGTCGACAGCCCAAGGCCAAACGCAATCGACGTTGCCATGGGAATCAGGAACTGCGCCTGCAACGAGGTCTCGAACAACAGGGGCAACAAACCGCCAATCGTCGTCAGGGAGGTCAGCATCACCGCCCGCACCCGCTGCACCGCAGCTTCGTTCAGTGCATCCGTGATGCCCAGCCCCTTTTGGCGCTGCTGGTTGTAGAACGCCACCAGGATAATCGCGTTATTGACCACAATACCGGACAACCCGAAGAGACCAAACAGAGACAGGATCGTCAGCTGAAGGCCCATCAGCCAATGCCCCAGCAAGGCACCCACCAGGGCAAACGGAATGATCGCCATGACAATCAATGGCAGACTCCACGACGCGAACACCCACGCCAGCACCACGTACATCAGCCCCAGGCCAATCAGCAGGCCGGTTTTCATGTCATCCATGGTTTCACGCTGGTCTGCCGCCCGCCCCTCAAAACTGAAGCGTACGTTATACCGGTTAGCGATGTCCGGAAGTGCTTCGGCCTGAAGACTGCTGAGAATCTGGTCGGTGGTACTGACACTGGTGTTCAGCCCCGATGTCACCTCCACCGCCAACTTGCCGTCTGCATGCCTGAGCGCCTGAAAGCCCTGGCGGTGGTCCAGGTTCATCACCTGGGTCAGGGGAACGAATCGACCATCGGGCACCCGTACGGTCATCCGTGAGAGCGTAGCCAACCGTTCCCGCTGATCCCGGGGCAGCTGTACCCTCACCTCAATTTCATCGCGTCCATCCTGGTAGATCTGGGCGATACGGCCATCGAACGCTGCCCGCAACTGACGCCCCAGGTCGGCCGTGGTCAGGCCCAGAGCCTCACCATAGGCGCTGACCTGGTAGATCAACTGCTCTCGCCCCCAGGGCATATCGTCTTCCACATCCAACACGCCGGGCAAGGTGGACAACGCCCGGTTGAGTTCATCAGCCGCCCGCTTCAGCGTGATGGCGTTGTTGCCCACCAGCCGGACATTGACATCCCGACCCGGTGGCCCGGCCTGCCGTTCGGAGATATTCAGGCTATCAAGCCCGGCGGGCAGCACCAGTCGGCTACGCCATTCGTTGATGAACTCCGGGTTTCGCACTGAGCGGCGATCCGACGGCACCAACTCGATCATCATTGACCCGAGCTCGTCACCGGTTCTGGATGCCCCCTCGGCCCCGAGGGTCGCGCCCCTGGTTGTCACCGCATGCAGAACGAGATTGCCACCCAGGGCGCTTTCCGACGCATTCAGCGCCGACTGCATCTGGCCGAGGAACTCATCCACAGTGGCCCGATCCGTGCCTGACACAAAACTGGCATTTGCATAGAACACCGACGGCTCCGGCGTCGGGAAGAAATTGAAACCAAGTCGTCCTCCGGCCAACAAACCGACCGTGATCAGCGCAAGCGCGACGGCTCCGGCCACCGTCAGGCCCCGGTGTTGCAGACTGGCCATGGAGAATCGGCGGAAGCTGCCCTCCCGAAAGCGGTCAAACCGTTTCTCGAAGCCGGTACGCAGGCGCGTGACCGGATTCGGGTTCGCTTCCTTCCGGCGGCTCACGAAGGCATGGCGCAGGTGGGCCGGCAATACAATGAAGCACTCCAGCAATGAGGCGACCAGCACACAGATCATCACGGTCGGGATATCACCGAGGATATTCCCGATCACTCCACCAACCACCAACAGGGGCATGAATGCGGCGACGGTCGTCAATGATGAGGCAAGCACCGGCCACACCATTCGTTTGGCCGCGCCTTCCGAGGCATAGATGGACTCTTCACCCATCCGGGAGTGGGCATCTGCGTCCTCCCCCACCACAATGGCATCATCAACGATGACACCCAGCGCCATGATCAGGGCAAACAGGGAAATCATGTTGATAGAACCACCAATGCCCCAGAGCACCGCCATGGCCGCAAGAAACGCGGTGGGAATCCCGATGGCGACCCAGAGCGCCACCCGCCCCGGCAGGAACAGGTAGAGCAGGGCGACGACCAATAGCAGCCCGCCAAAGCCATTGGTCACCAGCAGGGATATACGATCGTTCAGTAACTGCCAGGTTTCGTCGTAGACCTCCAGATGCAGGGAAGGAGGCAGTGAGGAGCGGGTATCCGCCAGCCAGGCTTCCAACACCTTCGCGGCCTCCAGGGAATTGCCGTTTTCCGCCCGCTGAAGCTGCAACTCAACAGCCGGATACCCATCCCGACTCAACGCGACCTGACTCTCCCTGGCCTCCTGACGGATGATCGCAATATCCCCGAGCCGCAGCTGGATACGCTCGCCGCTAACCACCGGAATACTCTCGAATGCCTGAGGGCTGCGGCGCTGCTCCACTGCTCGCAGTTCCCGGGTTGCATCCTGTTGCGCCATCATCCCCGCCGGCAAGTCCCGGGATACAGCACCAACCCGCTCGGCAATCTGCTCCAGAGACAGCCCCAGAGTTTCCAGACGCTCAACCGGCACATCAATGCTGATTTGCTGTTCCGGCAAGCCCCGGATGGCGATCCGGTCGATGCCACGGTCCAGCAAATCGTCTTCGTAGCGATACGCCAGGTCCCGAAGCTCGCTGCGGTCGACATTCCCGAATACCAGAACCCGGGCCACGGGCTCATAACGTTCGATCCGGGTAACCTGGGGTTCCTCCGCATCCGCCGGCAGGTTGGTAAATTCGTCCACCTGCTGCCGCACGTCGTCCAGTGCCTGAATCGGATTGGTCCCTTCATGGAATTCCAACGTGATTGACGACACACTCTGGGCCGAGGTCGACGTCATTTTCTTCAAGCCGTCGATGCTGCGCAGCCTCTGCTCCAGCGGGTCGGTAATCCCCTGCTCCACGTCCTCCGCCGACGCGCCGCTCCAGACCACCCGGACACTGACCACATCAAGGGCAAAGGTCGGAAAAAACTGGATATTCATGCGCGACAACGCCAGAGCACCGCCCAGCAACATCACCAACATAACCAAATTTGCTGCAACCCGGTGATGAACGAAGAAGCCGATGACGCCTTTTCTGCGCCTCATTGCTGTTGCTCCCCGGCCAGGTCGACCTTCAGCCCGGTGATTGCATTGGGGAGATGCGTCGTAATCAGGCGGGCACCGGAGACCAGCGCCTCGCCGGAGACCAGCAGCCGGCGCTCGCCGTTGACACCTCTGGCTTCACCGATTCGATGCACCTCGACGCGCTGCATGCGGTTGTCGTCATCCATCAGGTATACCGCATTGGCGCCGTACAGGGCACTGAACGAAACAGACACCGTCTGCTCCCGCTCCGGTCGCTCCAGAGTCACCGGCAACAAGCCACCAGGTCGCAGCCCCGCTGCGGATCCGCTCAGAGCGAGAATGGCTTCGGTACCGGTTGGATCGGATGTACCCGCAAACCGGGTCAGCTCGAACCGATAGTCCCTGCCTTCACTCCATGCCCGTAATTGCTCGCCCCGGTCCAGCGCCGCCTGCAACTCTGCACGAAACAACTCTGGCACCCTGGCCCGCAGCTCCAATCCCTCAGCCGGGTAGACCGACAGCAGCGCCTGATTTCGGGAAACCTGGTCGCCAGGCGCAACCTGAACACCAGTCACAACGCCATCGAACGGCGCAAACGCTTGGGACCGTTCGGCATCCCGATTGGTTGATTCCAGGTTGGCCTGAGCCTGTGCCAACCTCGCCTCCAGGCTTTGCAGGCGAGCGGGATGATCATCCACCGACCTCTGGCGTGTTTGCACCGTCAGTTCGGCCCGGGCCAGAGCATCGGTTGCGGATTCCAGATCTTCACGGGAAGCCAGGTTACGCTCAACCAGCGAGCGGGTGCGCTCCAGCTGCCGGCGAGCATTGGATTCAATGGCCTTCTCGCTCTCAAGGGCGTTGATATCGTTCTTGTGCCGGACCTGTTCCGAACGGATTTGCGCTTCAAGGTCCGCCACCTGGGAACGCGCCTGCGCCAGCACCGGTTGTACATCGACTTCATCCAGAGCCACCAGTAACTCACCGGCCTCAACCCTCTGACCTTCCGCCACCGGACGCTCACCAATGCGGCCCGCCAGCGTCGCGACGACCGTCACCTGTTCCGGCGCAACGACCTCACCATAAAGTGGAAGTATTGGCGTGTGCGTACCCGGCTCGACGGTTTGCACCTCCACCCGCCAGCTTCGCTCTGTTGCGGTGACCTGCGCCGGCTCCGGGCGCGTCAGTTTGAGCAGGATAAAACCGGCAATGCCGATCGCGAGGATGACTACAGGAAACAGTTTCTTGGACATTCTTATCAGCCAATCAGGATCATTGGGGCACGCCACACGCGACGTGCGAAATTGCTATACAATCACTACAGGACGCCGGAGGAATACCCGCCAAACGGAGAACCCCACAGTTGTTTCTGGACGCGCATATCAGTCTGATCACCATCACAATCATCAACATCCTGATCGTGGCAATCGTGGTGTTTATTCATCACGAGGCGCTCAGCCGCCTGAGCGGTGTTCTGTCTCGTATGCGCCAGAGCCGACATTTCCGCATGAGTATCGCGGTCTTCGGCATCCTCACTGCCCACGCGGTTCAGGTCTGGATCTTTGCCTTTGCCTATTTCGTCATGCACCACGCTGACGAATGGGGCCATCTTGCCGGCAACTTTACCGGCAGTTTCCTCGACTGCGTCTATTTTTCCTTCGCCACCTTCACCACCGTGGGTTACGGAGATATCGAGCCTCTGGGTGACCTTCGCTTCCTGACCGGTATTGAAGGTCTCACCGGCCTGGTATTGATCACCTGGAGCGCCTCATTCCTGTTCGTCGAAATGCAGCGCTACTGGCCAACCCGCTAACAAACTTTCAGCCTTCATACCCATTTGCAACGGGCCAGAGTGTAGTACAACAGCGGCACCACAATGATCGTCAGTAACGTGGACATGGCGAGACCGAATATCAGCGAAATCGCCAGCCCGTTGAATATCGGATCGTTAAGAATAAAGTAAGCGCCCACCATCGCCGAGATGGCCGTCAGCGCAATGGGTTTGATCCGAACGGCACCGGCGAGCACCACGGCTTCGTCCAACTCTACACCCTCATCCAGCAACTGCCGGATAAAGACCACCAGCAATATCGAGTTACGTACGATAATCCCCGCCAGCGCGATCATGCCGATCATGCTGGTGGCCGTGAATTCCCGGCCCAGCAGCGCATGGCCCGGCAGAATTCCAATCAGGGTCAACGGAATCGGCGCCATGATCACCAGCGGCAGAATGTAGGACCGGAACTGGGCCACCAGCAGCACAAAGATCATGAAGACCCCGACGCTGTAGGCGGCCCCCATATCCCGGAAGGTTTCGTAGGTGATCTGCCACTCACCATCCCACTTCAGGGTACCTTTCTCGGGCAGTACCGGCTGGCTGATGAAGTATTGGTCTGGTGCCGCGTCCTGCTGCTCCAGGCGGTCCACCAACCGGAACATGCCATACAGTGGCGAGTCGATCTCCCCGGCCATATCCGCCGTGACGTAGGTTACTGGCAGTAGATCCTTGTGGTAGATCGCACCTTGCCAGTCGGCTTCTTGAACCTCTGCGATACTGGCCAGCGGCACCAGTTGGCCATCGCGGCTGCGCACGCTGACGGACATCAACACCGGAATCTGGGCTTTTTCCCCCTCCGCCAGAATGACGCGGATCGGTACTGGATATTTGGCATGCTCGTCATGGAGAAAGCTGACACTGCTACCGCCAAGCGCCGTCTGCAACGCCGCCACCACCTGGGCCTGTGCGACGCCGAGCCTGGCGGCCCGATCCCGGTCTACCACGACTTCCCATTCCCGGGTCGGTGCTTCCAGCGTGGTGTCGATATCCACAAGCCCATCCACGCTCTCCATTTCGCCTGCAATCTCCTGAGCAAGGCCCGCCCGGCGCTGATCATTCACGGCATAAATTTCCGCAACCAGCGGTGAGAGCACCGGCGGCCCCGGAGGCACTTCGACAATTTTCAGCCTGGCACCGTAACGGTCCGCAATCTCCTTGAGAGGCGCCCTCAGAGACTGGGCTATCTCGTGAGACTGACGATCACGGTCCTCGGCACCGCTCAGATTGACCTGAATATCCCCGTGATAAGGATCCCCCCTGAGATAATACTGGCGTACCAACCCGTTAAAGTTGATGGGGGATGCCGTGCCGGCATAGCTCTGCCAGTTGGCCACTTCATCGACGGTTTCCAGGTAGTGCCCCATCTCCGTCAGCACCCGCTGGGTCTGTTCCATCGGGGCCTGCTCCGGCAGGTCCACCACCACCTGAAGCTCTGACTTGTTATCGAAAGGCAGCATCTTCAGGATCACGGCCTGGAACACGGGTAACGAGACCGCCGCGAGTGTCAGCCCCACCACGCCGAGGGCAAGCAGGCGACGACGCCAGCCGTGGTCCCCCAGGAAGGGTGACAGCACTGTGCGGAATATCCTGAGGGAGCGTTGGCTCACGCCGTCCGCGGAATTGGATCCTTCACCCACGGCCTCCCCCTTCCGGTGCCTGAGCAGACGCAGGGCCAGCCAGGGCGCCACCACAAACGCAACAATCTGTGACAGCACCATACCCGCCGAGGCATTAATGGGGATCGGGCTCATGTAAGGCCCCATCAAACCGGACACAAAGGCCATGGGTATCAAGGCCGACATGATGGTAAGGCTCGCCATGATGGTGGGGGTTCCGACCTCCTCGACCGCGGCCGGGATCACCTCTTTCACGGGCCGTCGGGAGTTCTGGATACGCCGGTTGATGTTCTCGGTGATCACGATGCCGTCATCCACCAGTATGCCGATGGAGAAGATCAGCGCGAACAGCGATACCCGGTTCAGGGTGAAACCCCAGGCCCAGGAGAAGACCAGCGTCAGCAGCAGGGTGATCAGGACGGCAATGCCGACAATCAGCGCCTGCCGCCAGCCCATCGCCGCCAACACCAGCAAGACCACACAGACGGTTGCGGAGATGAGATCGCTGATCAGTTTTTGTGCTTTCTGAGAAGCGGTGTCGCCGTAGTTGCGGGTCACCAGCACCTGCACATCGTCGGGCAAAGCCCGATTGCGCAACAGCTGTAAACGCTGCTGGATGGCGGTGGTGATATCGATGGCGTTCTCGCCGGGCTTCTTGGCAATGGCCAGGGTGACGGCGGGATACACCCGACCGGCAGCCACCCCGGAGGGATCCGTGTGCGCGGGGCCAAATCCGGTCATCACGCTCTGATCTGCGACGGTGCCGCCACGGCGGATGTCGGCAACATCCTCCATGTGCACCGCCGCCCCGTTGTGCATGCCCACAACCAGCCGTCGGACATCGTAGAGATTCTCCAGTAAGGTGCCGGCCTGAACCGGAATCGACAGATTGTTGCGAGTCACCCGGGTTTCCTGCGTGCTGCTGTTGGCCGATTGCAGCGCCGCGACGATGTCACCGATGGTCAACTGAAAGCCCGCCAGCAATGCCGGATCGAAACGGATATCGACCCGGTCCGGAATGCCGCCTACGGTGTAGACATCCCGGGTTCCGGGCACCCGTTTCAGCGCCACCTCCAGCATATGGGCCAACCGGGTAAGCGCCTCTCCGGAATGCCGATTGGATGGATCAAACAGGGTCAGCGTCATGACCGGAACATCATCGATGCCCTTGGGTTTGACGATCGGCTGCATAGCCCCCAGTTCCGGCGGCAGCCAGTCCTGGTTTGAATACACCTGGTTATAGAGTCTGACCAGCGCCTCCTGGCGTGGCACCCCGACCTCGAACTGCACGGTAATCACGGCCTGCCCCTGGCGCGACACCGAATAGACGTGCTTCACGCCCTTTATTTCGCTCATGACCTGCTCGGCGGGTGTGGCGATCACACTCTCCACCTCCCGGGTGCTGGCCCCGGGAAACGCCACCATGATATCGGCCATGGTGACATCAATCTGGGGCTCTTCTTCCTTGGGGGTAACGACCACCGCGAGAACACCAAGCAGGATCGCCAGCATCGCCAACAGGGGCGTCAGGCGGTTGTCCTGAAAGACGCGGGCTATTGCCCCGGAGGGGCCGACTCGCGGGAGGTCGTCACTCATTGTTTGGCTCCCTGCTGTTGCGCCGGCAGGTCAAGCCGATCACTGCCTACCAGCTGTGAAGGATCAACCACCACTTGCTCTCCTTCACTCACGCCCGCGAGTATCTCCACCCGACCATTATCGGAAACGCCCACGCGCACCTGACGCAGCCTTGGCCGGCCCTGGTCATCGATGACAAACACGGCCCGAAGTTCACTGCGATGGATCAGACTGGTCTCTGGCACCCAGAGCGACTCCCGACCAGACACAGGTATGCCGACTTTCACCAACATACCGGGGAACAACGACCCACCAGGTTCATTGAGCTCCATTCTGAGTCGGAACGTGTGGGTGTCCGGATCGGCGTAGGGGTAAAAGGTGATGGCACCGGTTTCCAGTACCCGGCCATCGGTCAGGGAGACCGTGGCCTGCCTCTCCTTGCGAGCGAGATCGGCGTATTTCTGGGGCAAATCCACCACCACCCGCAACTGCTCCAGCGACAACCCGCTCAACAGCGGCTGCCCCGGATTGACCGCCTCGCCAACTTCCACGTGACGCTCGGTGAGGATGCCGCCGTAAGGCGCAACAATACGGGTGTAGCTCAGCTGTTCCCGGGCCTCCGCCAACGCCGCCTCGGCTCTCGCCATCCGGGCTTTTGCTGCGGACAACGCATTCCTTGCCTGATCGTAGGCCTGGCGCGATACCAGGTTGCGCTCGAACACCGATTCGATCCGGGAGAACTGCTGCTCAGCGTCCACCAGTGCAGCCCTGGACTCCTCAACGCTGGCCTTCGCCTGATTCACCTGAGCCTGCTGCTTGCTGTCCTCCAGTTGGACGATCAGCTCACCTGCCGCCACCGAGTCATCCACATCAAACGGGAGCTTCTGAACAGTGCCACTGGTCTGTGCCGACACCGTGCTCTGCTGAACGGCTTCAATAACCCCGTCCAGGTGCACGGTTTCCTGAAGAAAGCTGCGCTCCACCGGTGCGGTCGGACTGTCCGTCTGCGCCAGGCTCGGTGCAGATGAGAGCCAGGCCAGGGCGCCCCAAACAACGGTGGACCAGGTAAAGGCTGTCGCCATCCGAATCACGGAACACCTCCCAAAGGCAGTCAGGTCAACAGGTTTAACCAAAGGAATTAGCTAAGAATCTATGGTTATCAATAATCGCATAAAAAAAAGCCTCGTATGAAGATTAGATTCACACGAGGCAGAATGTTACCCGCCGGCTATGAGAAGCGGGCAACCGCCATAACCTTGATTACCAGCGTGCTGTCAGCGCTGCCCTCAGGGTTCTGCCCGGCTCATTCACACGCACCGCTTCCGGGTTAAAGGGATCGGTATTGGCGCGACTGACATGAGGCGCCCAGGACGTGTCCAGCAAGTTATCGATGGCCCAGCTGAGCCTCAGGTAGCCGGTCAGCGGGTGGCTGCCGGACACATTCAGCACGCCGTAGCCCGGGGAGGTGCCAGCATCTAGGCCGGACGCCAGATCCACGTGATCCTGCCGTCGCGCCAGCTGCCACTCCACGTCGACCTGATGCCCCTGGTGCTGCCACCCCAGGGTCTGGACGAACTGAACCGGAGGAATCTGCGGCAGGGCCTTGTTGTCATCACGATTCTCGCCGTGCACGACCGCCAGTGAACTGGTACTTCGCCAGGCACCATCACTCCAGCCCAGCACACCCTCGGCGCCCATCAAACGAGCATCAATGTTCCGATAGACGCTGGTCTGACTGCTATCGCGGGTACGCAGGACAAAATCATCAACACGATCGATCCACACCGCAGGACGCCAGTGCCAACCGTCAGAGCGGCCGGCAAGCGCGATTTCGAGCTTGTTGTGCTTTTCCGTATCCAGAGCCGGGTTCCCCACCCAACGCATGGCCGGGTTCATACTCCAGCTGGCGATGTAGCGTTCGGTCACACCTGGACTGCGAACGCTGTGGCTGGCTGTCACCTCCAGTGACTGGCGCGTCGAAAAGCGCCAGTTGCTGGTGACGAACCCGCTGACATTATTATCGTCCGCGTCGGTGTCCGTGGTGCCGTACACACTGTCGTAAATGCCCGCCGCGGACATCGGCATCATGGCATTGCCAAAGGTCTTGTCCGCCGACCGGGCCTCCATTTCGACCCGGTCGTAGCGAACACCACCGCCGACCTGAAGCGCCGGATGGACCCGGTAGAAACGCTCGGCAAACAGGCCAATACGCGTGCGGTCCACGTCCGGCCACAGCACGGAGGTCAGGGTATCCAGTGTTGCACCGCCAAAACGTTCGGCATCCCAGTTGTTGGTTTCCGCGTCCACACCCACCGCCCAGTCGGTTTTGGTGTTGGGGCTTTGATCCAGGGTCAGCCGGACGCCACGGGTCCGGGTCTCCGAGGCCGTAAGCATCTTCATGGTAGCCGTTCTCAGGCTGAAGTTATCCATGACGTGATCCACATCCGCCTGCCACGCCAGCAGGTTCCAGTCGCCTTGGGCCACGGGAGCCCCCAGCTCGACCCGGGCAATGTCGGTATCGGTTTTGGGCGCGTCCATTCCCGAGCCCGCGTACTTGACGTCGCGTTCTTCTTGCCGGCTGACCAGGCCCTTTATGTAAAACCCATCGTCAGCGAGCCAGGCCGCATCAAGGCGGCCCTCGGCATTCTCATAGGCACTGCGGACCTCATTACCATCGCCGTCTTCATAATCGTCAGCTTCTTCGTAACCACCGGCGGCGCGAACCCAGCCCTGGGCGCCCCCCACCGCTATACCACCGTTCACCAGCCTGCTCGTACCATTGTCCGAGCCTCCGACCGTAATATGCCCAGCCAGCCCATCATCGCCCAGGTCCGGCGAGGGCGTTGTCGCGACGACCTGGCCGCCGCTGATCGGCCCCCATCGTAGCGTCCGGTTTGTGGTGCGCACCTGAAGAAGCGGCGCCAGCGCAGCGCTCAGTCGACTGGTCGGGGGATCCATGCGATTGGGACAGGCACCTTCAACGCGGATACCATCCAGCAGGACATCGACCCGCTCCTGCCCTTGACCACGGACAATGGGATCAAGCCCGCGCCCACCCATTCGGGACAACGACACCGCAGGATCCGAAGCCAGGCGCCGGACCGGCTCTGGCGCAAGAATCTCCGCCGCCGGGGCCGCTACCTGTCCTTCCGTTACACGGATCACCGGCAGCGTTTCCATCCTCTCTTCGGTACTTTCTTCCGCCAGCGCAACCATGGGTGCACCCAACATGCCGGCTACGGTTAAAACGGCCGCGCGGCCTACAACATTTACTGCCATCCCACATTATCCTGTCCCGACTCAATCAGCCGACATAGTAATGTGTGGCCGCTCACCGCGCGTGAGACAGAATGCCGCATCCCGAAGCGGGTATTCTCCGGGTGTGAGCCGTCAAAACCCGCTAGAATGCGCTTCATGGAATGGCTAACTCACTCACAGACCGGCTTCCAGCAGGCCGCCCGGTACCTGCTCGGCATGCGCCTCGCCATCGCCCTGATTCAGCTGGTGGCCCTTGCAGTCGCCGAGACGGTGGTCTCGTTTCCCCACCAGGTTCCGGCGCTGCTGTTCTGCCTGCTTTATGCGGTGTTAGCGACCCTGGGCTGGCTCTGGTTCACCCGCCGCCCACCCGCCTCGGTTCTGACGGTCAGCGCCGGCCTGGCCCTGGATCTGCTCCTGATCGGCGCCTGGCTGCTGCTGACCGGGGGCTATACCAACCCTCTGACCTCGTTGCTGCTGCTACCGATTGCCATGGCCATCATCCTCGTTCCCCTGAATCAGGGCATCGCGCTGACGGTACTCGGCGTTGCGGTTTACACGGCTCTTGTGGCCTGGCACTCACCGGTCACTCACACCGCGTCTCACCAGCAGCACAATTCAACCCTGCTCACGGAACTGCACCTGTTCGGGATGTGGGTTACCTTCGTCCTGACGGCTGCCATTCTCCTGCTGGTGGTCGGCACCCTGGCCAGACGCATGCGCCGCCAGCAGTTGCAACTCTCGATGATTCGCGAAACCCGGCTCCGAGACGAACAGATCATCGCTCTCGGCCTGTCTGCTGCTTCTGTTGCCCACCGCCTGGGTACCCCGCTGAACACCATGGCCCTGCTGGTGGATGAACTCCGTTCCGACTCGGATGGCGTTAGTCGGAAGGAAGACCTTGATTTGATGGAGCAGCAACTGGCCCTCTGCTCCCAGCATCTACAGCATCTTACCGCCGCTGCGGTGCAGGCGAAGACCGCACAGCTGGAAACCCTCAACCTGGGCGATTGGCTGCGGCGATTAAAGGAATCCGCCACCCTGCTCTGGCCCGCTGGTGCCCTCGAATGGTCCCTGCCTACCGATGGGGTGCAGGTCCAGGTGGATGCGACCCTGGATCAGGCGATCCTGAATCTGTTGGCCAATGCCCTCACCGCCAGCCCGGACTGGGTTGGCGTGCGCACTCGTCTGGCCGATCCGGGACGGATCGAGCTCATTGTCGAGGATCACGGCGAGGGCCTGGATCTGGCCCGAGAAGCCCCCCCCGGTGAAACCATCGTCACCTCGGAAAACGGTCTGGGTGTGGGCCTGTTCCTGTCCAATGCCACTATCCAGCGCCTCGGCGGGACGCTAAAGGCCAGTGTGGCGCCCACCGGCACCACCATGATTATCAATTTGCCTCAAGCCTCTTCCTCCGACACTTCCACCGATCCCGCCGGGAGCCGTTCATGACAAACGAGAGCCACTGGTTACTGATCGACGATGACGACGCCTTCCTGCAAGTACTGGCGCGCTCCCTCGCCCGGCATGGCTATCGGGTCAGCTGCGCCACAACGCCCGTCGAGGCTTTGTCTGTACTCGAATCAACCCATATTGACCGATGCGTGCTGGATCTCAATCTGGCGGGCGAGAGCGGCCTGCAATTATTGCCCGAACTGCTTTCAGCGCAACGGGATCTGGACGTTCTGGTCCTGACCGGTTACGGCAGCATCGCCACCGCCGTCGAAGCCATGCGCCGCGGCGCCGTGAATTACCTGTGCAAACCGGTCAGCGTCAGCCAGTTGATCAACGGATTCGAACCATTGGAAGCAACCCCAGAACTGCGTCCGGAACCCCCCTCGGTTGAGGAAATGGAATGGGAGCACATTCAGCGGGTACTGAATGAGCACGAGGGCAACGTCTCCGCCACGGCCAGAGCATTGAACATGCATCGCCGGACGTTACAGCGAAAACTTCAAAAGCACTCCCGTTGGCGTTCCTGACGGTAAAGCCTTCAGTAAATTGATACCCGTCAAACGGTATCCGACCATCCGGTTATAGCATTCCCGCCCCCGAAATGTAGCATGCAAAGGTAATCTGGCCCGGAAGCGCCCGATTATCGCCCCCGGAAAGTACTGATCATTTTTTGAACGCCCGGAATGCTACAGTGACTTTGTTCTCAAGGACGGAGACATCTGACCCGAAATCCATCGCCTAAGAATCATTTCCATGCGAAGCCCTCACGATCCGACATCCAACCTTTCTGATGAGCTTGTCGGGCGTCTCGCCAGTGTCGCTTTTGCCACCAGGAACCTCGTCGTCATCCTGGACGAGGCGGGCATGATTGAATGGGTCAACCCCAGCTTCGAGGAACAAACCGGTTATCATATCGATAACATCCGAGGCAAAGCCCCCCGTGATGTCCTCTACGGCCCGGATACGGATCCCGACACCATCAAGAAGTTTCGCCGGGCCCTGTTTCGGGGGGAAAGCACCAGCGCCGACATCCTGAATTACACCCGCAGCGGGCAGCCGTTCTGGGTGCATTGCCTCTGCAAGCCCATTGAACCCGTTCAGGAGGGAGCCCGCGCCGGTTTCGTGGCCATCCTCAACAACATCTCTGACCGCAAGAACGGCGAACGCAACCTCCGTATTGCCGCCAGTGTCTTCGACCGTAGCCACGAAGCGATCATCATCACCGACCGTAATAACCGTATTCTCGACGTCAATCCTGCCTTTTCACGGATTACCGGTTACGGTCGGGAAGAGGTTCTCGGACTGTTACCGAGCATCCTGAGCTCCGGTCGTCATTCCCGTGAGTACTACCAGTCCATGTGGCACACCATCGAAACAACCGACCACTGGCGAGGCGAAATCTGGAACCGCAGGAAGAACGGCGAGGAATACATCGAGTTGTTGTCCATCAGCCGGGTCCATCTCGAAGAGCCCGGGCAGTACTACCATGTGGCGGCATTCTCGGACATAACCACTTTGAAAAACCACGCCAAGGAGCTCGACCGCGCTGCCAATTACGATGAACTGACCGGCTTGCCCAACCGGCAGCTTCTCGAAGAGCGGCTGCAATCGGCGAAGGCTTACGCAGACAGGCAGAAACGGACATTATCCATCTGCTACCTGGATCTGGATGGATTCAAATCACTGAACGAGCGATTCGGCAAAGCCGAGGGCGACCGGATCCTGAAAACCACCGCTGAGCGACTGACGCATACGCTCCGCAGTGGCGATACCGTGGCGCGTGTTGGCGGCGATGAGTTTGTTCTGTTGCTCAAAAGCGGTGGCCATGAGAGTGTTTACCAGCGCATACTCGCCACCGTAGCGGAACCTCTGTCGGCTCAGGACCAGACCATTTCCCTCACCGCCAGTCTCGGTATCACCCGCTATCCCGAGGACCAGGGCGACGCAGAGGGGCTGATCCGGCATGCAGACCAGGCCATGTATTCCGCCAAGGAAAAGGGGCGCAACCAGTACCACTTGTTTGACCCGGACCTGAACGAGTTCCGCAAACAACGGCGCGAGCAGTTGACAGAAATCGCCCGGGCCCTCGAAAACGACGAGTTCTGCCTCTACTTCCAACCCCAGATTCGGCTCTCGGACAATCGCCTGATGGGATTCGAAGCCCTGATCCGCTGGCAGCATCCGGAGCACGGTCTGTTGGCTCCCGGTCAGTTCCTTCCAACCCTTGAGAACAGTTATCTGGAAGTTCCATTGGGCCAGTGGGTGCTTAAGGAAGCCATTCACCAGATGAACATCTGGCGGGAAGCCGGCCACAGGTTTGGGGTCAGCATCAACATCAGCGCCCAACACCTGATGGACCGCAGCTTTGCCGACTACCTGGAAAGCTACCTGCACAGCCACCCCGGACTGGACCCAGGCCTGGTCACACTGGAAGTGTTGGAATCCACAGCCCTTGAAGACACCAAACATGCCAGCAATGTGCTCAGCCGCTGCCGGGAAATGGGGCTTCAGGTGGGACTGGATGATTTTGGCACGGGGTTTTCCTCCCTGACCTATCTGAGAACCCTGCCAGTGGACATGATCAAGATCGATCAGAGCTTTGTCCTGAACATGCTGACGAATGCCAACGACCGTGCCATTGTGGAAAGCGTGATCTTCCTGGCTCAGCGCTTCTCACGGCCGGTGCTCGCCGAGGGCGTGGAAACCCCCGATCATGCCAGAGCCCTCCGGAGCATGGGATGCGACCAGATACAGGGCTTTGGTATCGCCCGCCCGCTGCCCGCGGGTGAAGTATTGGCCTGGGCAAACGACTGGGATCAGAAATACAAGCCCGGATCAGAGCCGGGGCAATCCGACACACTGTTTCCCGAGGCCTGATTCCAGCGCTCAGCGGTAGCGCTTCTGGTCCAGCGTGGTCAGCCGGTCCGGATGAAACACCATCAGGCCGGTAATAAATGCGCCATTCACAAACCCCTCCGGCAGCATGAACAGCGGCAAGTAACGGATATACTCGTGGATCAGCTCTGGGAATTCATACACCCCGCTGGTCCACAGCATCAGGCACATCACGGCGCCAGCGGCTGCAACGGCAATGCCTGCCCCGAAAAACCCACAAAAGAAGATGTAGGCGAAAAAGTTCCGGAAATTCCGCCGCCGTTCCCACAGCATAATGCCGTGGCTCACCAGAGCCGGCACCATCACCGCCACCAGCCCGTTGGCCGCAAACATCAGGAGTGGCTCCCGGCCGGTGATCACCGTAATCACCAGCGCCATCAGGCCGGCCAGTACCGCCAGAGCCCACCCCAGCATCAGAGTGATCGCCGTCATACCGAAAATATGGATAGCCAGACCGGGCGAAATACCGGCACGCATCTGCCAGATGAAGCCCAGAGCAACCGCGGCCCCGAAGAACGAATGCTGCAGAGGGTTATCGTCGCGCAGGTGTTGCCAGTCGACACTGCGCACGGCAAGGAATAGAACCACCACAAACAGGGCACAGGTGATCCACCATTGGCTGATGGAAAGCAGGTTCTCGGTCATACCCATGGGGCTTTACCACTGAATCGAATAAGACGCGATTATCATGATACCGGCCCACCCTACCCGAAGGGCAAGGGGTGCGCTGGAATCAGGCGGTTTCTTTCAGGGGAGAGGTCTTATCCGTCAGCGCCTGCCAAGCCTCATAGCTGCTCAGGAAGACCCGCCCCGTGAGATG
Organism: Marinobacter nitratireducens; assembly: GCF_000708045.1. GTDB lineage: Bacteria > Pseudomonadota > Gammaproteobacteria > Pseudomonadales > Oleiphilaceae > Marinobacter > Marinobacter nitratireducens. The sequence goes on along the minus strand of NZ_ANIE01000009.1, from coordinate 249,839 downwards.
CCTTAACAGATCCGAGCCCTTCAGGCGGTCCATGACGGGCCCTTTGACTTCCGACAGGTGCAGATTCACGCCGGCATCCCGAAGCCGATCATTAATGGCCTCCAGGCTCTCCAGCGCCGAGGCATCAATGAGGTTAACCGCCGGGCAGACCAGCACCAGCTCCTTGAGCTCCGGCTCCCGGGTCACCAGGTCCATCACGGTTTCCTCCAGGAAGCGGGCGTTGGCGAAGTAGAGGCTTTCGTCCACCCGCAGGAAGGTGATTTTCGGGCACAGTTCCACGTCATGGCGTAAGACATTGCGAAAATGCTCGGTGCCGGGTACCAGTCCCACAACCGCACTGTGGGGGCGACTGGTCCGATAGAGGAACAGGCCAATGGAGAGGGCCACCCCGGCAATAATGCCGGCCTCGACACTGTGCGCCAGCGTCAGGACGATGGTTGCCAGCATGGCGCCGAAATCGGTTCTCGAATACCGCCAGGTGCGAGCCAGCGCCGGGAGGTCAATCAGGGTGGATACCGCCACAATAATAGTTGCGGCCAGCGTGGCCTTGGGCAGAAACGCAATCGCCGGTGTCAGGAACAGAGTCGCCAGGGCAATTCCCACCGCGGTGAAGGCGCCAGCGGCCGGCGTTTCCGCACCCGCATCAAAGTTCACCACCGAGCGGGAGAAACCACCGGTCACCGGCATGCCACCGGAAAATCCGGCACTCATATTGGCCGTTCCCAATCCGATCAGTTCCTGGTCAGGATCAATACGCTGCCGGCGTTTGGCTGCCAGCGTCTGTCCAACAGAGACGGATTCGACAAACCCAACCACGCTGATCAGCAGGGCACTGACCGCAAGTTGCTGCCAAAGCCCCATATCAAGGGTCGGCAGGGTCAGCGCAGGCAGGCCGGACGGTACATCCCCCACCAATTTGACGCCCTGTTGATCCAGCTGCAATGACCAGGCCACCAGGGTGGTGATCAGCACCGCCAGAATCGGTGCGGTCTTGGTCAGGATATCCGCCATCCGGGGCGTCAGGCCCATCGCGGTCAGCAACGGTTTCAGGCGTTTTCGAGCGAATATCAGTAACAGCAATGCCCCAACACCAATACCAAGCGTCGCCAGGTTGGTATCACCAAGACCGGAATACACCGACTCCAGGATTTCAATCAGGTTATGGCCGGACGCCTCGATCCCAAAGATATGCTTGAGCTGGCTGGCGGCAATCACCAGGCCGGATGCGGTAATAAACCCCGAAATCACCGGGTGGCTGAGGAAGTTGGCCAGAAAGCCGAGGCGAAGTATGCCCATTACCGTCAGCATCAGGCCCGACATCACCGCGAGCAGAACGGCACCCGCCACATATTCGGGGGTTCCCACCGCGGCCAGTGGCGCCAGGGCTGCGGCTGTCATCAGGGAGGCGACGGCCACCGGGCCCACCGACAGCGTCCGGCTGGTACCGAAAATGGCATACACGATCAGAGGCAGGATACTGGCGTACAACCCTACCTCGGCCGGCAGGCCGGCCAGCAGTGCGTATGCCAGCGACTGGGGAATCAGCATGACGGTCACGATGACCGCCGCCACCAGATCACTGGTGGCCTGGTGGCGGCCGTAATCCGGTAACCAGTCGAGGATCGGAAAATAACGTTTGAGGTTCATCAGTCACTCAGAACAGGTTAATCGGAACTTTCAGATAAACCTGGCCGTTATCCTCGGCCGGCGGCATATGCCCTGCCCGCATGTTGACCTGAACCGATGGCAGGATCAGTCGCGGCATATCCAGGGTCGCGTCCCTCTCGGTGCGCATTTTCACGAAATCCTCTTCACTGACGCCTTCGTGAACGTGCACATTAGAGGCGCGCTGCTCAGCCACGGTGGTCATGAAGGCGTATTCGTCACGGCCTGGCGCCTTGTAATCGTGACAGAGGAAAATCCGGGTTTCCGGAGGTAACGCCAATACCTTCTGGATCGACTGGAACAGGGTCCGCGCATCACCACCGGGGAAGTCACAGCGGGCGGTGCCATAGTCGGGCATGAACAGGGTGTCACCGACAAACGCCGCATCTCCGACAACATAGGTCAGGCAGGCGGGGGTATGGCCCGGTGTATGGAGGACTCGACCCTCTAGGCCACCAATGTTGAAGGTATCTTCCTCACGGAACAGCCGATCAAACTGACTACCATCACGCTCAAACTCGGTGCCGGCATTGAATGCCTTGCCGAAGATTTCCTGGACATCGCAGATATGGGCGCCGATGCCGGTTTTACCGCCCAGCATCTCGTGAAGGTAAGGTGCCGCGGACAGGTGATCAGCGTGTACATGAGTCTCAAGTATCCACTCAACCGTCAGATCATTGCTACGCACGTACTCAATGATCTGGTCGGCTGAACGCACGTCAGTGCGGCCAGCGGCGTAGTCGAAATCCAGAACAGAATCGAGAATGGCACAACTCTGACTCTCGGGATCCCGCACCACATAACTGAAGGTATTGGTCGGTTCATCAAAAAATTGCTGAACGATCGGGTTACTCATGGCTTCACCTCTGAGGCAATCAATCTATTTATTGATTCTAAGGATATATTAAAAGGTAATATGAGGTGAAATGCTCTTTTCTTATATAGGTGATTGGCCTGATGAATCCATAAACCGGTTGCGACCAGAAGACTTTGCCTTGTACAGCCTCTCGTCGGCCAGAGACAACAGCTCATCCACTGTGTCTTTGTTCAGCACATCCTCGCTGGCTGAGGCGATACCTGCGCTGGCCGTCACGGCAATCTCAAGCCCCTGAAACGCGAAACCGCCATTGCAAACTGCCTGTAAAATCCGATCGATCGCCAATGCCGTTTCCGCCATTCCCTGGTCCGGAAATACCACGACAAACTCCTCACCGCCAAACCTGGCGACAATATCCGTCGCTCGTGACTCCTTCCTGACGATCTCCGAGAAACGGCATAACACCGCATCGCCCGCCATATGGCCAAGGCGGTCGTTGATTCTTTTAAAGTGATCGATATCGATGATCGCCACACTGAAATCTTCGTTGTAGCGACCCACCCGCTGCATCATCTCCTCCAGACGCGGCATGAGGTACCGACGGTTATACAGCCCCGTCAACGGATCCTTGAGCGACTGCCGGACTAACCGTTCTTCCAACAGATGCCTTTCCAGCACTCCCGAAAGCAGGCCCGCGAGAATGACGAGCAAATCGTTCAGGTCGTCCCGCCAGCTGTCACTTGCATAAAAGTCCATCCCCATAAACCCGACGACCCGCCCCTGAACCGAAATCGGCACACTGAAAACGGTCGCCAGCGTCGTCGAGTCCTCCCCATCACTGCTTAGCCTCTCAACATCATGCCCTGTAAAGACAACCCTGTTGCCTTCAATCATCTGAAGAATCTGTTGATGCCACGGCAATCGATTGTCGAGCGCAATGGTCTGATTCGGGGCAATCAGGGACGGAATACCCGGTCGACACCAGCGGTGGGTCTTCGTCATGGACTCAAAATCATCATCCAGCGCATAGAGGTACACTCGATCGGCTCCGAAAAATTCCCCAACCTCGGACAGGAACTGATCAATACAGTCGTCAATGGTCTTGCCCCCGGCATGAATGAACTCTTTTGAAAGGCGGGCAACGAGGCTCTGAAACCGAGCCTGGAATGAGTACTCTGCCTCGCTGTCCCGGAGCTCCTGTTCCAGCTCTTTGTACTGCTGGATGTTATGAAACTGTCCGTACCAGAGGGTACTGCCGTCAGCTTGACGCTCCGGCTGCGAAAATCCCTCAAACCAGATGTAGGAACCGTCAACGACCTGGAGCCTCGCCCGGCATCGCCACGGCTCAAGACTCTGGACCGATTCCGCGATACTCTCGCCCAATATCGGGTAATCCTCGGGGTGGATGAGCGCAAACAGCGCATTTCCATCCGCGGACAGATTCGCCGGGGCAAGGCCGAATAGCGCCTTCACCTGTTCGCTGACATAAGGAAAACAGTGCTTACTGGCATCTGCGGAAAGCCAGTAGGTGTAGAAAATTCCGGGTACTGCATCTGACAGTTTCCGGAAGAAGTCTTGGGGCGGGGCCGCGTCTGCCGGACCGTCGTTACTCAAGGCCATATGCACCACTGATTCAGATCAAAGGCCGGAGCCTTCCACACCTGAAGTGTAGTGCAAGGCTCCGGACCCAGCGAACGCGCCCTCGGTTTAAAGATTTTCCAGCCGCTGCTTCGCCTCCCGGCGGCGACCTTCGTCCGCCAAGGCCCGCCCCGGCCGGCCAGGGACCTCCAGCACCTTACTCAGATAGACCTTGGCCCGGTCATTCTCACCCTGCTCCAGCAGGTAATCACCAAAGAAGAAATTAGCATCAATGCCCTCCGGGTTCAGGGTGAGGGCCCGCTGGAGATACTTCTTGGCCTTGTCATCATCGCCGAAGCTCAATGGCCAACCTGGCACCTGATAGTAGAGGCTGCCAAGAGACGTCAGTGCGGAACCATCGAGAGCGTTCGGATCAATCTCAACGGCTTTTTCCAGCGACTTCCGGGCCTGCTTGACCAGCCCCAGCGCCCCCAAACCGCCTTTTGCTCCGGCATAGGTACTGAGCACAATTCCCTGCCAGATCAATGGCTCCGCCCGCCCGGGGTACTGCGATACGAAGGCTTCTGTTTCAGCGCTGAGCTTCTCGAACGCTTTTTCACGTTTGTCTTCCGGGGTCTGGTACTGGATTTTCGCCCAGCGCGTCTGGATATCGAGCAGATCAGTGTCCAGATCCGCCGCCCAGAGGTTCAGACTGACCAGAAAAACAGCCGGTAGCATCAACCATTTCATGACATCACCTCCCTGTTGAGGAAACGCCGGACAACAGGCAGTTGCTTGAGCATGGCTTTGTCGACGAGCCGTGGCACAATGCCATTGAGAACCACAAACAGCTTCTCGGGCCAGCCAAGGAAACGACGACGCGCATCGTTTTCCATGGCATACAGAATCTGGCTTGCCACGGCCGACGGGGCATCCATTCGGTTCCCCAGGGCTTGATTGAGTTCGTTGACGGCCTCAGGGTTCATCGCCGTCGCCGTTGCCCTCGGTGCCACATAGACAACCTGCACAGGAGTATCGGCCAGCTCCCGGCGCAAGGCTTCGGAAAAGCCCCGCAAGCCGAACTTGCTGGCACAGTAGGCGGTGTAACCCGGGAACCCGATGCTGCCGAACGTCGAGCCGACAAACACCAGCGCCCCGAGTCCCTTGCGCTCGAATCGCGGCGCAAAGTGGCGGGCGACCAGCATCGCCGAGCGCAGGTTTACCAAGAGCTGGCTATCAATAGCGGCAACTGACAGATGGTCTATACCCGCAAAGTGGTTTTGACCGGCGCAGTGAATCACCCCATCAATGTCCGGATAGGCCTCACTGAGCATCTGCAGCTGTAGATCAAGATCTTCGGCTGCCAGATCGAGTCGTACCGCCGACACACCGGCACCATGCTGGATGCGATCAGGATGACGGGACGCCACAATCACCCGAGCACCGGCCTGGACCAGAGGTTCGATCAGCGCCTGGCCGATACCCCCGGTGCCACCCAATAACAGAAACTCCCGATCATGCAGCCTCATGGCGATGTTCCCCCTGCTGATTTTCCAGCGGAATGTTGTGCAACATGTCCCCGTACAACCGATAGACCATGTTTGCTGATTCAATGATGGCGCTCTGGTCGTCCGGGTCGGTAATGGAATCCATCAGGTTGCGGAAGAACTCGAAATGCTCCTGATCCAGCGCTCCATGGGAATACAGGTAGCTGAAGGCCTGGTTTGGAAGCCCCAACTGCTTCTGGATCTGCTCACCAAGTGGCGTAGCCAGTTCAATGGACGTGCCCTCGAGAACCTGAACCATACCGAAGAAAGCGATCGGATTACCCCGATCGATCTGGTCATAGAGGTAGGACACCATCAGCTCGATGGAGGTATCTGGCCGACCATGACGAATGGCTTCCTTGTCTTCGCCGCAGGCGTCCAGGTCGTTCAGGATCCATTCATGATGTCCGTATTCTTCCTCGATGTATTCCACAAGCGCTTTGCGGACAAATTCCAGTCGCTCCGGAAGGCGACCGCCACAGGACATCATCAGTGGTACCGTATGTTTGACGTGGTGGTAGGCCTGGGTCAGGAACCAGGTATACCCTTCCAGGCCGAAACGTTGCTCCTGGATGGCGGTAATGACCGGAGCGCCCAGAACATGGCTCCGGGCCTCAGCGGTTTCCTGTTGCAGTCTGTCGAAAAATGCCATGTCAGATCCTCCTGGCGGGTTTAATGTGGTGGTGTTCGGGTAAATGGGGAACGCCTTTGTCAGCAGTGCCGGCAAGTCAGCCTGTATCTGTCCTCGGACCGGTCGACCGTTGGCGGTCAGGTGGCCTTCCGCCTGATTGAGAAGCTGGCGGCGAACATAGACCGCCATCAGTTGTGCGTAATCGGGCAAACGCTGATTCAATTCCGTCAGCGCCCGGGACAGGTCCTCGGGCGAACGGTTATCCTGAGCCACAATCAGGGCACTGGGCCTGGGATCGCCATCACCAAAGACAACCGCCTGGCGGGCACCAATGGCCTGAACCAGCTCACTTTCGAGCCATTCAGGGCTGATATTCCGACCGAAGCTGGTGATCAACAGGTTCTTGGACCGGCCATCGACACTGAGAAAGCCGTCCTCCGTCAGAAAGCCCAGATCGCCGGTGTGAACCGGGCCGGTATCGTTCGGTTCATCGCCCAGATACCCAAGGTGAGTGTTGCCCCGAACCAGAATCTCGCGCTCCGGGCCAACCTCGACCTGAACGTGATTCAGTGGCCGGCCAACACTTCCGGGCTTTTCATCACCGGGAACGTTTAACGCCACGACCGATCCACACTCGGATAGGCCATACCCCTCGTACAGAGGCAATCCGCAGCTCCGTCCGCGGTCAAGAAGGTCCGGAGATACCTTGCCTCCGCCCACCGCGAGGAAACGAAAACCGTCTGTTTTCAGTTGCCCCTGCTCAGCCGCATGCACCAGCAGTGCGGCCAACTCTGGCACCAGAATCAGCGACTCCGGCTGAATCCGGTTCAGGCTGGCAATCAGTTGTGGCGCATCAAGGCCACTGCTGCCGGTCATGCCCAGTGTTTCCAGCGGAGCCAGTTCCACCATGGCACCCATCAATAGCGGCAGGTAGACTCCGGCAATATTCTCGAGCAGCGTTGCCAGCGGCAGAATGCACAGGTGATGCCTCAGACTGACCCGCGCAAGCCGTTCCTTGAGAGAGAGGCTCGTGGCCGTCATCTGAGCAGCCGATAAACACACGCCTTTGGGCGTGCCGGTGCTGCCGGAGGTAAAGGTGATTTTTGCAGTGCCTTCCGGCATCCGCGAGGGTTCCGCAGTCACCGGCAAGGTCTCCAGGGAAAGGCCGAATCCGAGGGATTCGCCATCAGACTCACCATGACCAAAAATAAGGCTATCCAGCCCGGCGCGAGCCACGAGATGTTCAATCTGGCCTTTCGAAAAGAAACCAGGCACAGGCACGCAAACCACGCCAGCCATCAGGCAGGCAATATCGGCGATAACCCAGGCTGCGCTGTTGTCCCCGGTCAGCCCCACACGCGCAGCGCCTAGTTTCCTGAGTCTTTCAGACACCGCCGTTGCAGCCTCAAGCAGTTCTCCGTAGCTCAACGTCTGCGACTCAAAACGCAGAGCCGTACGCCCGGGAAAGCGTTTCGCCTGTTGTTGCAGCAATTCAGGCAGAGAAGCCATAAGCACCTCCTGCCGCATGGGATTCGCCGCTTTCCACCTCGCCCAGATAACGGGTCGTTCGAAGCAGCCCGGACGCACCAAGGGCGCGAACGCTTTCATCAACGTTCATAGCCATGACAACCGGATGGTTATCGTAGTAACTGCCCCAGCCGGCGCCGCCGTCGCTCAGACGTTTCGGATCCGCAAAATCAATGACATGGGTATCGATACCCACCCGTCGAAAACTGTTACGAAGCTGATCCGTTCCAGTACACACCACCCACTGGCACCCCGCGTTCTGCAGCCACACTGCAAGCCCGGCGAACAAGTAGCGGCTAACACCAGCCTCCACACCCGCCAGGTGGGCAATCTCGACAATGTGGCCACGGCTGACACCGGGTTCCGGCAGGTATCCTTCAACCGGGAAGTCAAGATAGTCCTCCAGGAACAGCTGTTCATTCGCGGCATTACGTACACCGACAGCTGCCAGCAAGGCTCCCTGAGCCGTCGTCAGTGCCAGCAGGCGAGGAATCCGTAACACCGGCTCGGCGCCGTAGGCCAGCCGGAATCGGCGACGAATAAAATCAGCTACACGGCTGGCTACGTCAGACTCAGGCCTGACTTCCGACAACCAACGGCCCGCACAACGGACAACCTGCCGGACATCCGCCTCATCAGGCGTACAGCTAACCGGCATCAACAACGGGTCTGACATAAGCACTCTCCGGGGCATTCGCCCAATCCGGGACCAGCAGGGCGCCAGGTCGGCAACCCTTTCTCAATACCTGTCAGACTATCGATGGAGGCTTAATCAGGGCTTAAGCCAAACCCGCAAAATCCTTAAATCAACGTTAAGAATTCCCCACCCTCGCTATTAAGGCTCGCTTAAGAATGACTGCGTAGATTGCTAACCACACAACGCAGAGTGGATCGGAAAGCCGGTGAGACTGTTGAAAAAAGCACAACGATTCCTGATGGCCGGCGGTATCGCCACCACGGCCCATTGGTTGTCCATGTATATGCTGATCCAGGCTGGCCTCGTTGCAGAGGCTGCAACGGCGGTTGGAGCCTTCATCGGCCTGCTGGTGAATTACCGGCTGCAACACCAATTCGCGTTTCAGTCCAGCCTTCAGCACCGCGTGGCCTTTCCCCGGTATGTGAGCACATCACTGTTGGCCTGGGGGCTGAATCTATCGCTCTTTTCACTACTCCAGATGCTGGGCACCCATACGGTCGCCAGCCAGGTGACCACCACCGGCACCGTCGCGCTGGTCAACTACCTTCTCGCAGACAGGTTTGTATTCCATGAAGAGTCAGGCAACGATATCGAGCCCCCCAATGCTTAGCCTCGTGATTCCGGTTCACAACGAAGCCGAAGTCATCCCCCCGCTGCTGGCGCGCCTGAACAAGGTGTGCCGGCAAATCGGCGGCGACGTCGAGCTGCTGTTTGTCGATGACGGCAGCCACGATAACAGCGTGGCGCTTTTGCTGAAGGCCAGGAGGAGCACCCCGGGCATCCGGGTACTGCAACTGTCCCGGAATTTTGGCAAGGAGGCTGCTGTCAGTGCCGGCCTGAAGCACGCCCGAGGCGATGCGATCATCCTTCTTGATGCCGACCTGCAGGACCCGCCAGAGCTGATTCCCGATATGGTCAGGGAGTGGCACAAAGGGGCCGATGTCGTATTGATGAAGCGCCGCTCCCGGGCTGGCGAGAGCTGGCTCAAACGGGCAACGGCCAGCCTGTTCTACCGAATCATCAACCGGATCAGCGATGCGCCTATCCCGGTGGATACCGGCGATTTCCGCCTGATGAGCCGGCGCACCGTTGATGCCCTCAACAGGTTGCCGGAACGCAACCGCTACCTCAAAGGTATGTTTGCCTGGGTTGGCATGAAGACCGTGACGCTCGAGTTCGACCGGGATCCCCGCCTCGCTGGCCAGACCAAGTGGAACTACCTGAAACTGATGCACCTGGCGATGGAGGGCATCACGTCCTTTTCGACCCGTCCGCTTCGTATCGCGCTGGTCCTGGGCTTGATGGCAGCGACCCTGGGAGGACTGTTCGGCACCTGGGAAGTCATTCGCACGCTGGTGTTTGGTATCTCCACACCCGGTTATGCCTCGATGATCGCCATGATCACGTTCCTCTCCGGTGTGCAGCTGCTGTGTGTCGGCCTGCTGGGCGAATACGTTGGCCGCATTTATATGGAAACCAAGCAACGGCCAGTGTTTATTGTTGCCGAGGACAGCGATCAGTCATCCCGACATTTTGTTCCCCAACTGCGAGTGGCCGGCAATGACCAGAACCATTAATACGCTGCTCTGGCTATTACTGGCCGTCCTCGCAGTCCGTCTTGGTCTTACCGCCATGCTGCCCCTGGCCGATACCACCGAGCCACGGTATGCAGAAATCGCCCGCATCATGGCCGAAACCGGTGACTGGATTACCCCCTGGTTCGACTATGGCGTGCCTTTCTGGGGCAAACCGCCGCTGTCATTCTGGGCCCAGGCCCTATCCTTCAAGGTGTTTGGCGTTTCCGAATTCGCTGCACGGTTTCCATCCTGGCTGGCAAACGCCGCCACCGTCTATCTCATCTACACCCTGGGGCGCTACCTCAACCTCAGCCCCCGGGACGATCAGGCCAGAGCGAGCGGGTTATGGGCGGCAGTGATCTACGCGACCACGGCACTCGGCTTCGTCAGCGCCGGGACGGTCATGACCGACTCCTTTCTACTGCTCGGCACCACGCTGACGTTGTCCGGTCTTATCATCCGCCTACAGGATGGTCCTGCAGTCTGGGGTTGGCTGTTCTTTGTGGGGCTCGCTATTGGCCTGCTGGCAAAGGGCCCTCTGGTTCTGGTGCTGACGGGTCTGCCGGTCTTTCTCTGGGTCACATTCAAAGGTCAGTGGCGCCCATTGTTTACGACCCTGCCGTGGATTCGCGGTGTTTTGCTGACGCTGGCGTTGGCGCTTCCCTGGTATGGGCTGGCCGAGATGAAAACGCCGGGCTTTCTCGACTATTTCATTGTCGGCGAGCACTTCAAGCGTTTTCTTGTCAGCAGTTGGCAAGGCGACCTCTATGGCAACGCCCACGAATTCCCCCGCGGTACGATCTGGTGGTACCTGGTGTTAGCGAGTTTTCCCTGGGGCATCATCGCTCTGGTGGCAGTGGCTAATCGCTACAGAACGTCAGGGGCAGCCAGTTTGAAGGCGCAATCCGGGGACAATGGCATTCGCTTCCTGATCATCGCTTCCGCACTCAGCCCCGCCATGTTTTTCACCCTGGCCGGCAATATTCTCTGGACCTACGTGTTACCGGGGCTGCCATTCATTGCGATACTGGCTGCAAGGCTAGTACCTGTGAAAGCCGGTTCTGGATTGCCCCTACGGAAAACCGCCGCCGTTGCCCTGACCCCGCTTGTCGCGATGCTTGCCAGTGGCTGGCTCATGCTCAACCCGGACGCGGTAAAGAGTGAGCGGCAGGTGGTTCAGAGAATCGAACAATTACCAGACGCTTCCACGAAAAACCTGGTCTATGTTGATGAAGCACCATTTTCCGCCCGCTTTTACAGTCACGGACAGGTACAAACCGTCAGCCAGAAGGAACTTTCCCACTGGCTTGCGCAGGCACCAGCGTCCAAGCCAATGTATATTGCGGTAGGAAAGGGCGATAAATCGACCCTGCGACGGGTGGAAAGCCAGGCGCCCCGATTTGATCAAAACCGTCGATTCATTATTTTCAGGCTGGAGCCCGATGAGAATACTGCTGATAGAAGACGATCACCCCCTCGCCAAAACCATGCTGGACATGCTCCGGGATGGACAGAACACAGTGGATTGGCTGGATGATGGTCAGCAGGCACTGAACGCCCTGTTAAACGAAACGTTCGATCTCGCGATACTCGACCTCACCCTGCCCAGGCTGGACGGCCTGGAAGTGGTGAAGGCTGTCCGCAAACAGGGCATCGACACCCCGGTCATCATTCTGACGGCACGCGGTGAACTGGACGAGAAGCTTCAGGGCCTCGACTATGGTGCGGATGACTACCTCACCAAACCCTTTGCCATGGCCGAACTGAAGGCCCGGATTCGGGCGGTCACCCGGCGTGGAAGCGCTGGTGCTGTGACCGAAGGCCTGAAAATCGGTCGTCTGACACTGAACCCGGATACCGGTCAGCTTGATGTGGGTAACGAATCCGCGATCCTTCCCCGCAGTGAGTTCCAGATCCTGCAATACCTGATGCGGCATCCTGATCAGGTCGCCACCCGGCGACGCCTCGAAGAGCAGCTTTACGGCTGGGAGCATGGCGCTGAGAGTAACGCTCTTGAGGTCCATGTGCACCATCTCCGCCGACGGGTCGGCAAACAGACCATTCGCACCGTTCGGGGCGTGGGATACCTGCTCGACAGTGAAGCAGCAGCGAACGAGGGCGCAGAATGAGCCTGACTCGCAAACTCACCATCCTGACCACCAGCACGGTTCTCTTTATTACCCTGATAGCGGCCGGCTGGGGGTTCTTTGTCAGCGACAACCAGCTGGAAGAATTGTTCGATGCCGAGTTGGCGCAAAGCACACGTATTGTTCAAGGCCTCGTTGAACACCTTGCCAGTACCCAGTCGGAAGATCAGCTTTCCCAGGTCCTGGCCAAGACTCTGGAACTGCCCGACGACATCTACGGCACCGAAGAAGAGGAAGGCGAAGAGATTTTGCCCGGAGGTGCCGGCCACCGATATGAACGCAAAATTGCCTTTGAAGTCTGGACCCCGGACAAGATCCCCGTGTTGGACACGCTCAAGGCCAATGATACTCACAGTGTCGAGCCCGGCTTTGCCTGGCAGGAAGTCGCCGGTTTCCAATGGCGTACGTTTACACTGAAAGACCAGGCCACCGGGTACTGGATAAGGACCGCGCAACGGGAAGATGTCCGGGACGAATTGAGCCAGGAGATCGCGATGGGCAATGTGCTTCCCTTCCTGGTGGTGTTGCCCCTGCTAGCCATCGCCATGGCCCTGTCCATTCAGTTTGGTTTTCAACCACTCAGAAAACTTGAAAAGCCGGTCCGAAACATGGCGCCCGAGAACATTCACCCGCTGGACGAGAGCCTGGCCCCGAAGGAAGTCGTTGGCATGGTCCAGGCGGTGAACGGGCTCTTGCGCAGGCTCGATCAAGCGCTAGAGCGCGAGCGTCGGTTCTCGGCAGACGCTGCGCACGAACTGCGCACACCTCTGGCGGCGCTCAGACTCAATCTGGAGAAGGCGTGTGAGGACAATCCCGAACAGTACCGGGATCTTATCCAGTCGGTGGACCGGATGGTGCATCTTGTTGAGCAGATGCTGCTGCTGAGCCGGGTTGATGCCGGCACCGATTTTTCTCCGGAATATCACAATCTTTCGGCAATCCTGGAACAAAGCATTGCCGACGTGGTTCCTCTGGCTTTGAAAAAAGACATTGAACCGGTACTGGAAGACGAGGCCAAAGAAGCGCTGGTGTCCTGCAACGTCGCATTGATTAATACCCTGATGCGCACACTCCTGGCTAATGCCATCCAGTACAGCCCCGAGAAAACCGTTGTCACCACCCATCTGGAGCCCTCATCGGATGGTTACCACATCAGCGTGTGCGACCAGGGTCCCGGCATTCCTCCGGAAGAGCGAGAACGCGCACTTAGCCGGTTTGTTCGCCTGGATCAGCGCCAGGGCGGTGGGGCAGGTCTCGGGCTGGCCATCGCTCGCCGGATTGCCGAACTCCACGACGGTCACCTGACACTTAGCGACCGGCCAGACCAACAACATGGCCTCTGCGTCAACATCTGGCTGCCGGCTCGGCCCCGAAAACGTTTCCGGCAAACTTAAGGTTAATTTAAGGTAACAGGACGATACTGCGCTCCGGAAAGATGGGCTTCCACTCTGCCCCTCTGTTTGGCCACCCGTCACAAGTAGGCATCCATGAGCCAGGAGAAGACCGTATCGCTTGTTATTCCAGCCAAGGACGAACAGGACAACATTTCGTCCCTGCTGACCGAAATCTTCCGGGTCATGCGGGATTACCGCGGCTTTGAAGTTGTTCTCGTGGATGACGGCAGCACAGACCAGACCGTGGAAACCGCCCAACGTACGGCGCAGTCGCTGGGCGGACGTCTGGTCACAATCCAGCACCAGCGGAACTATGGTCAGAGCACAGCACTTGCCAGCGGTATAAAAAATGCCCGTGGCCGATTCATCGCAACCATGGATGGCGACGGCCAGAACGACCCCGCCGACATTCCGGCATTGCTGCACAAAGCGAATGCCATGCAAGCGACCGATTTCTGCATCGCTGGCTACCGAAAAAACCGAAAAGACACCGCCTGGAAACGTTTCCAGTCCCGACTGGCCAACCGGGTTCGTGATGCCTTACTGCACGATGGGGTCCCTGATACCGGCTGTGGGCTCAAGCTCTTTCCCCGGGACACCTTTCTGAAACTGCCCTGGTTTAACCACGGTCACCGCTTCATTCCAGCCCTGGTCAAAGGGATCGGAGGCGAGGTAGCCGTGGTAGAGGTTAATCATCGCCAGCGGGAAGGCGGGGTTTCCAAATACACCGCCTGGAACCGGGCCTGGGCCGGTATTCTCGACCTGTTCGGCGTGATGTGGATCCTGCATCGGACCCGCGTGCCCGTTATCACGGCGGTCACAAACACCGGCCCACAGGGCAATACGGCGGGAAGTCCGTAATATGGGCAAGCTGTTGCGTTGGCTGCTGTTCGGTCTGCTGGTGCTGGCCGCCTATCTGGTCATCCACTTCGACTGGCTGGATTTCATGTCCGATGAAAAACTGGTGTCGAGCTACCTTCACAGCCATGGCCTGTTCGGGTTGGTGCTGATCACAACCGCCGGTGCCGTATTCACCGGCGTCGGTGCCCCCCGCCAACTACTGGCGTTTGTGCTGGGATTTTCCCTCGGCGCGGTGAATGGTACTTTGCTGTCGTCGATTGCAACCGCACTGGGTGCGGCCGGGAGCTTCTATGCGGCCCGAGTTCTTCTGAGAACCAATCTCGCAAACAGGTTCGAGCGCCGGATGTGCCAGTTCGATAACCTGTTCCGCGAGCAAACCTTCCTGAAAATTCTGATGGTTCGCCTGCTTCCGGTCGGGAGTAACCTGATCACCAACCTGATCTCCGGATGTTCCGGTATCCGGTTCAGTCCGTTCCTGGCGGGAAGTTTTATTGGCTATATCCCGCAAATGCTGGTGTTTTCCCTGGCCGGCGCGGGCATTGGCAGCGCCGACCAGTACCAGGTCCTGTTGAGTGCGGCCCTGTTTGTGGTGGCCTCACTGCTTGGCGGCATCCTCTACCGTAATCATCGCGCCAGATCCCTGGCGAACTCCGTTTCCGATACCCCCTGAGACACCTCATGCCCGCAACGCCCTTTGTTCGTCACCTGCCGGAAACACTCTTTAATTTGTCTCGAAACCGGCTCTTGCTTCTGCTTCTGGCCTTCGCGGCCGTCATAATTTTTACCGGAATCGGTCTGCGCTCCCCCTGGCCGGCGGACGAACCTCGATTTGCGGAAGTCGCCCGGGAAATGGTTGCCTCCGGTCAGTGGCTGATTCCCATGCGAGGGGGTGAGTTCTATCCCGACAAGCCCCCGGTCTTCATGTGGAGCATTGCCTTTTTCTACTGGCTCACCGGCAACCTGAAAATCGCCTTCCTGCTGCCCAATGCGCTGTGCAGTCTGGTTACCCTCGGGCTGACGTTTGATATCGGATCCCGGCTCTGGAACCAGCGTACCGGCGCGGTGGCCGCCATGCTGTTGATGCTGGCGCCGCAGTTTGTGTTACAAGCCCAGAAAGCCCAGATCGATGCCATGGTGGCATGCTGGATTGCCGTCGCCTGCTATGGCCTGCTACGGCACTTTTTCATCCAGCGATCCTGGGGCTGGTATTTCACCGCCTGGGGCTTCATGGGGCTGGGCATTATTACCAAGGGCGTCGGATTTCTACCGGTCTTCCTCTTCATTCCGCTGCTGGCCATGAAGGCCCGTGACAGCTCGCTGTTTGAGGGCAGCCTGACCTGGCGCTGTGCCTTGGGGCCTCTGGTCATGCTGGCTGTCGTTGCAGCCTGGCTGATTCCTATGGTGCTGTATGTGCAATCGGTCGGAACCGACGAAGCCATCGCCTACCAGAACAACATCCTGTTCAAGCAAACCGGAGAGCGCTATGCCAATTCCTGGGGCCACCTCCAGCCTTGGTATTACTATCTGACCAGTGTCATCCCGTCGCTGTGGTTCCCACTGCCCCTGTTACTGCTGGCGTTCTTCCGACCCCTGACCGAATCATTCAGATACCGCCCGGTGATTCCGGTCCTGCTGGCCTGGATTGCCCTGGTCATCCTGTTTTTCAGCCTAAGCCCGGGCAAGCGCGGCGTTTACCTGCTACCCGCCCTGCCCATGCTGGCGCTTACCCTTGCGCCACTGGTGGCCAACCAACGGCCTGCCAACTGGTTCCCCCCCTTGCTGACAGGCATTCACTTGCTGCTCGCCGTCGCGTTGATTTCAGTGGGCGTTATGGCCTGGAACGACCACCCCAAGCTGGTCGAAAAAGTCAGCGACTACAGCACAGACCCCGCCCGCCTGCACGAAGCGGGCTCACTGGTGTTCACTATGGGGTTGGTCTGGCTGGTGAGCCTTCTGGCCTTCTGGCGTTCCCGCGCCCTCGGCCGACTGTTTGTCGCGATGATGCTGACCTGGATTCTGCTATCGACCTGGGGATACCGAATCCTTGAACCACTGCGCACGCCCCGGAATATCCTTGCGGCCGCAGAGCAGGTTTTACCGAATGATGCCCAGTTGGGCATGCTGGATTTCAGGGAGCAGTTCCTGTTGTTTTCGAAGCTCGACTTCGTGCACTTCAGCTTCTTTACCGGTCGGCAACAAGAAGAACGCAACGCCTGGCGCTGGATGAGCGAAGGTGAGAACCGGCACCTGATTGCGGCAGACAACCTGAAACTCTCGTGCTTTACGTTTGACGGTGCAACGGAGCTTGGTATTGCTCATCGGGAACGCTGGATGCTACTGGGTCCCGAACAGATGGCTCCGGAATGCGCGTCACCTGCCCGTATCCGACAGTTCACCACCAAGAGCCCGGGCAGCTGGATGGACTGATCGGTGGGCGTCAGTCGCCCACCGAGAAGGACAGTATCCGGGACAGGTGACTGTAGGGCAGCCCGGTTTCCCGGTGCCAGGCGTTGAACGCCTGCTGGGCCTGCTTCAGCGCTTTCTGACTGCCAGGGCTCGCATCCAGCACCTCTTCCCGACGCAGAGCGGTAACCACATCGTTGGACAGGATAAAACCGTCCCAGCCCATTCTTCGCAGGAAGTACTGGGCACTGTTCCCTCCCAGCCTGGCGCCATTCTTCTTCAGCCAGAGCAACAGGCCCACCTCATCATCCGACGGCCACTGCTCCAGGAACTGCCCGAAGCTGCCATACTCATGGGCCGCATCCACAATCATGCGGGCATTGTCCGGCACCGTGCGAATCTTCTGCATATTGCGCACAATGCGTTCGTCCCGGGCCAGCTCCTCCAGCACATCGGGTGGTACCTGCTGCCAATACAGGGGCACAAAGCCTTCAAACGCGGCTTCAAAATCCGGCCATTTATTCTCGATCACGCGCCACACGAACCCGGCCTTGAAGATACAGCGGGTGATTTCCGACAGGTAACGGTCATCGCTTATGGCCGCAAGTTCCCCGGGCTTCGCCACCCTGGGCATCATCGACAGCATCGCTGCCTCGCCGCCTTTGCGATCCGCTGCCCATTGATAGATTTTTGAAAACGCCATCTCGCCCTCGTCTGTAAATCTGCCCCAGTACCACTACAATAGGTGCCCCCGAACCGGAGACCCGAACATGAGTGCACAGAGTAACCGACTGCAACAGGAATGGCAGGCCTTCTGGCTGGCACTCGGTTTTCTGACCCGAATCCCGATGCTGGTGAAGATCGACTACTCCCAGCGCCTGATGAACCAGAGCAGCGTGTACTTCCCGCTGGTTGGCCTCATCCTGGGCGCACTCTACGCCGCCCTGTTCAGCATCACCGAGCTCGTTTGGAGCCCGCTTGCCGGCATCCTTCTGGTAATCAGCTTCCACCTGTGGATTACCGGCGCCTTCCACGAGGACGGCCTTGCAGACAGCGTGGATGCCCTCGGCGGTGGCTATACGGTGACCAAAAAGCTGGAGATCATGAAAGACAGCCGGATTGGCACCTATGGCACAGTGGCGCTGATCATGGCCCTCGGTCTCAAGGCCGCATTCCTGCTGGATACCCAACACACCTGGCTGGCCCTGCTGGTCGCCCCTGCCATTTCACGGCTCACGCCGCTGCTGTTGATGGGATTCCTGCCCTACGTGACAGATCCTGATAAGAGCAAAAGCAAGCCGGTCGCTGACGGCTTCTGCCACCAACGACTGACCTGGGCGGGTGGATTCGTTTTGCTGCTCACACTGATGGCCGCTTTGCCCGTCCGTGGTCTGCTGCCCTGTGCGCTGTTCGCCACGTTGATCGTCGCACTGGGGTGGGGGCTATACCTGAAAAAGCAGCTGGGCGGGTACACCGGTGATGCACTGGGTGCCAGTGTGGTGTTATCGGAGTTGGCGCTGCTGGCCGGCATCAGCGCCCTGAATCCGGCGTCTCTGGCCTTGCCCTAACTGGCATTGGTCTCCACGGGTGGCTCGTGCACCGTATCCCCCGGGGCTATCGAGTAGCTGTCGCGCCCTCCCTCTTTCGCCCGGTAGAGGGCTTTATCCGCTGCTCCCCAGAATGCCTCAAGTTCGCCCGAGGCCTCGGCGATACCCGCACTTGCCGTGATGGAAAAACTGCCCTTCGCATCGGGCGCGACGATCTTCAAGGCCCGAATCTCGTTCAGGATACCCCGGGTTACCTCAACGGCCGCATCTTCGCCTGCGCCGGTGAGCAGCAAACCAAACTCTTCGCCCCCCAGGCGAGCGACGACGTCATGTTCACGACGATTGGCAGACAGAATCTTCGCAAAAGCAAGCAGAGCCGCATCCCCCGCCAGGTGCCCGTACCGGTCATTTACTGACTTGAAGTAGTCGATATCGAACATCACGAAGGTGCTGCTCGCCCCGTGCCTTCTAGACTGATTCAGAACCACCGGCACCATCTCGACAAACCCATGGCGATTCTTGAGCCGGGTCAACTGGTCCGTTCGCGCCAACTCTTCCAGTTCCACATTTGCCAGCGCCAGGCGTGTGGACAAGCTACGGAATTTGAAGATCACCATGGCCATGATCGTAAGCAGCAACAGACTGGTCGCAGCCACGATCATGGCCAGCTTGTAGCTGACCTTGCCCTGCTCCGCCCTGAACAGAAAGCCGTCGAGATTGGCATCCGCCTGCGTCATCTCCAGATCACGGTAGCTGTCCGCAATGTACTGCCACCGGCCCGGATTCATATGCCCCAGCTCCACCAGATCAGGCAAGACCAGCTCCCGGATGGTTCGGGCCTCGTAGCGGAGATGGTCCAGACTTTTACCAGGCGCATACCGCCGGTGGATAAGCTTGACGGTTTCTTCCATGTGGTTCAGCGCATACCCCCATCCCCTGAGCGTCGCATCCCGGAACGACCGAACCTGCGCGGGGTCTTTTCGGGCAAGGCGCTCGGTGGTGATGAGCACGTCGCTGTAGAAGTTAACCCCGTAATCCCGTGGATTGATGATGTTGTATTCCACGCCTCTTTGCGTCAGCAGATAAGGTTCATTGGAGATGTAGCCATCGTAGGCATCTGCCTCGCCATCAATAAGGTCTTCAATACGGTAGGAGGTGGGGACAATGTTCAACTGCTCGCGGCGGATACCCTCACGCGCCAGCATGGTTAAGAGTTCTGCGCTCTCCGGAGGCGGCATAATCAGCAGCTTGCGGTCGGCCATATCCATTGGCCCACGAATATCGCTCGATTTGAGCGTAATCCAGACGATGGGGGATGTCTGCATGATGGCGGCCAACGCCACAACCGGCTTGCCCTCCATGCGATCAATCACGACGCCGGAGCCTGTCACGGCATAATCCACCTTGTCAGACAGGAGATCCTCAATGGGGCGCAATGCGTGCGGACCGCCGGCAATCAGCTCCACATCCAGACCGGCTTTCTGATAGAAGCCTTTTTCCTTCGCCATGTAATAGCCGGCAAACTGGAACTGATGGGTCCAGCGGAGCTGAACTTTTACGGACTCGTTGGCGGATGCCCTCGCACTCACAACAATCAGGCAGATCAATGCCATTAAAAGAAAGCGCCTGCAGACCACCGCAAAACCCTACATATGTTATGTGTACTTTGATTGTAGCATCCCGCTGCCACAAGGGGCCGACTCTCCCCTATTGAGCCTCAGACCCAACGGCGGACCTTCCGGGTGTATTGGCGAAAGGCTTCGCCAAACTTCTCGTTCATGTAGCGCTCTTCCGGGATGATCTGGAATCGATTCATGTAGAAAACGAAGGCAGGTAACAGGGCAAACGCTGGTACGTTCCCCAGAATCACGCCCCAACCCATAAGCACCAACAGAAAGCCAAGGTACATGGGATTCCTGCTGATCCGATAGACGCCCCGCACCACCAACGTGGCTGATTGATCCGGCACCCGCGGGTCGACCGTTGTCCCCGCAGACCGGAAGGCCCAGACGCCCAGCAGCGCCACTGCGACACCCAGTCCTCCAAACGCTATACCCGCCACCTTCGCAGCCGGAAACAAGAAGCTCGCGCCGGGAAACGCCAGTGCCAACGTCCACATGAGAGCGCCCGCGATAAGAACCAAAACCACCGGCGGGACTTTAAGCTCCAGGTTGCTCATAGATTTTCCTTTGACAGGCATCGCAACAGCTCGCCGTCTTCCAGACGGGTATCCCAGCCGTTCCTCCGAACCAGATCCCCCAGGGGCAGGCGTGATCGCCAGCCTTTGGTTTGAAGTTCCGGCTGATCGAGAAATTCGCTGACGTACCCCAGACACAGGTAGGCAAGCGGATACACGTGCTCGGGCAGGCCCAGGGTATCGGCCAGTTGTTGCTGGTCAATGATGCTCACCCAGCCAACGCCGATGCCTTCAGCCCTGGCCGCCAGCCAGAGATTTTGCACGGCAAGGCAGGTACTGAACAGGTCGGTTTCGACGATGGTATTGCGGCCCAGTACGTGAGTGCCACCACGGCTGCGGTCACAGGTAATGCAGAGGTTGATCGGGCTTTCGAGGATGCCCTGGAGTTTCAGGCTTCGGTAGTTCTGCTGGCGCTCGCCGCTGTAGTTGTCAGCAGCGCGCTGGTTTTCCCGCTCGAAGATGGACAGTACCTGCTGGCGCACCTCCACGCTGTCGATCACGACGAAGTCCCAGGGCTGCATGAAGCCTACCGAGGGCGCATGGTGGGCGGCATTGAGCAGGCGAGCCAGGACTTCGTCCGGAATCGGTTCGGGAAGAAACTGGGAACGCACGTCCCGACGCTCGTAGATGGCGCGGTAGAGTCCCTCGGCTTCGGCCTCAGAGAAGGGGCGGTTGTGGTCGGTCATCGGGCGGTTCCTGTCTTCGTTATTCCCAGCACCTCATTCAACCAGTCGGTATCCAGGTGCTGTTCGATCTGATCAGCCAGCCGATCCAGTTGCTGCAATCGATGCTGTTGGTAGTCGATAGCCTTGTGCCGGGTGGCGAGCCCGGCCCAGGCAAGTAGCGTATTGCAGGCGGCAGGCTCATCGAATATACCGTGCACGTAACTGCCGATCACCTGTCCATCGTCACTGATGGCGCCATCCGGCCGGCCATCCAGCTGGGCCAGAGGCTTTTCCAATGCCGGTCCGGTCGTCACGCCATTATGCATTTCATAGCCGGTCAGGCCCGGGGCTCGCGCAGGATTCTCCGGCACGGCCAACCCTGCGGACAATTCACCGCGCACATTCCGGAGCTGTTTTCCGGCCACCATTCGGGTGGTCATGTCGAACAGCCCCAAACCCTCAGTGGCGCCCCGCTCCCCTTCGAGACCGTCCGGATCGTCCACCCGGCGGCCCAGCATCTGGAAGCCGCCGCAAATACCCATGACCTTGCCGCCGTAGCGCAAGTGACGCTCAATGGCCTCGGGCCAGCCCTGGGACTTGAGCCAGGCCAGATCGGTCCGGGTACTTTTACTGCCGGGCAGGATAATGAGATCCGCAGGCGGGATGGTTTCGTCGGGGCCGACAAAGCGCAGGTTCACTCCGGGGTGCAGGCGCAGGGGATCAAAATCGTTGTGGTTACTGATGCGTGGCAGTACAGGAACGATCACGTTCAGGGCGCCGGCTTCACTCTCACCACTGGTGCCCACACTATCCTCGGCGTCGACCACCAGGCCGTGCAGGTATGGGAGCACGCCAATCACCGGTTTGCCGGTGCGTTCTTCCAGCCACTCGAGCCCGGGGTCCAGCAGGGTTTTGTCGCCCCGGAAGCGGTTAATCACAAAGCCACGGGTGCGGGCCCGTTCGCTGTCCGAAACCAGCTCCAGGGTGCCGACAAGCTGCGCAAAGACGCCGCCTCGGTCGATATCGCCTACCAGTATCACGGGGCAATCAGCCGCTTCGGCGAAGCCCATGTTGGCAATGTCGTTTTCTCGCAGGTTGATCTCAGCCGGGCTGCCGGCACCTTCCGCAATGATGACCTGATAGCGGTCGCTGAGAGACTGCCAGGCAGCCATCACCGCCTGTTTCGCCTCCACCTTGTAGGCGTGGTAGTCGAGGGCGTCCATGTTGCCATGGACATGGCCCCGCAGAATCACCTGGGCCCCGCAGTCACTCTGGGGCTTCAGCAGTACCGGGTTCATGTCGCTGTGGGGTTCAAGGCCACAGGCCAGAGCCTGCAGGGCGGTAGACCGTCCGATTTCGCCACCGTCCACGGTCACCGCGCTGTTCAGGGCCATGTTCTGGGGCTTGAATGGCGCCACCGACACACCCTGCCGGGCCAGCCAGCGGCACAGGGCCGCCACCACAGTCGTCTTGCCGGCATCCGAGGTGGTGCCCTGCACCATGAGCGTGGTCATTTACAGTTCCACGCCCTTCTGGGCTTTCACGCCCTGATCCTTGAAGGCGTGCTTGACCACGCCCATTTCGGTCACGGTATCGGCCAGGTCCACCAGCTCCTGGGGCGCTGAACGACCGGTTACCACCACGTGTTGCATCTCCGGGCGGGCCTGCAGGTCATCCAGTACCTGATCCAGATCGATGTAGTCGTATTTCAGGGCAATATTGAGTTCGTCGAGAAGAATCAGGTCGTAGCTGTCGTCTTTCAGCATGCGCGCGGCAATGTCCCAGGCTTCGTTGGCGGCCTGCACATCCTGCTCACGGTTCTGGGTATCCCAGGTGTAGCCCTGGCCCATCACGTGGTAATCCACATTGGGCAGGTCCCGGAAGAAGGCTTCCTCACCGGTACTGAAGGCTCCCTTTATGAACTGGATAATGCCCACTTTCATGCCGTGACCCAGGGCACGGGCCACCATGCCAAAGCCGGAACTGCTCTTGCCCTTGCCGGGACCGGTCAGCACCAGCAACACGCCCTGCTCATTCTGGGCCCGGGCGATGCGGTCCTGCATGATTTTCTGTTTGGCTGCCATTCGGCGGGCATGGCGCTCTGGGTCTTTGGCACGTTCACGCATGATCGGATTCCTTGGCGTTGTTGGTTGTATTGAAGTTCAGGGGCTGCCCCCTGAAGATGGCGGCAACCAGTTCCGGCGCCGACGGGAAATAACCGTGAAAATAGCTGGCCACCAGCCCATTCCGTTCATACACCGGCTCGGCTTCGGTACCGGCGAGTTTCCGGGTACGGGCAGTGGGCGGAAGGTCTGAATTGAGCCTGGAGTGATGGTAGGTGTGGCCGCGTAACTCGCCCAGCCCTGTGGTCAGGCTTTGCATACCCAGGCCCTGCAGTCTGTCCGCCATTTCGGCGGTGCCCGGTATCAAGCCAAGCATTGCGTGGGCATCACCAGTTTTGTCCACCAGCTGTTCGGCACACACCATGAGCCCGCCACACTCCGCCAGAAGCGGTTTGCCTGCGACATGATGGTCGCGGATGGCCTGAAGCATCGCGGTATTGGCCGCCAGTTTGTCTGCATGAAGCTCCGGATAGCCGCCCGGCAACCAGAGGGCATCAGCCTCCGGCAAGCCAGCATCATGCAGGGGAGAAAACTCGATCAGCTCGGCCCCCATGGCCCGCAGAAGATCCAGATTGGCCCGGTAAACGAACGCAAAGGCGGCATCCCGCGCAACCGCGATCCGGCAGCCACGCAACAACGGAGGTGGTGTTCCCGGTGCCTCTGCAGCCAACTCGACAATATCAGGCAACCCGGTCATGCCGGCTTCGACAAGAACCGTTGCCGCCTCGTCCAGCCGCTGCTCCAGATCCGACAGCTCACTGGCCTGCACCAGTCCGAGGTGACGGTCCGGAATCGACATGGCCTCATTGCGGGGAATCGCCCCGAGCAGGCGAATGCCGTCGGGCAGGCTTTCACGCAGCATATCTCCATGACGGCTGCTGCCAATGCGGTTGGCAATCACCTGGCGCACCGGTAACCGGGCATCAAAGCTCGCTAGGCCGAGAGCGACGGCACCGAAGGTCTGGGCCATGCCCCGGGCATCGATCACCGGCAGTGCGGGGATCCCCATCAGCCGGGCGAGGTCCGCGCTGGAGGGGTCGCCATCGAACAGTCCCATGGCGCCTTCCACCAGAATCAGATCCGCGTCCTGCGCCGCTTCCGCCAGCCGCCAGCGGCACTCGTCCTCACCCGTCATCCATGGGTGTAGCTGGTATACCGGGTTGCCGGAGGCCACTTCCAGCACCATGGGGTCGAGGTAGTCCGGACCATGTTTGAACACCCGGACCCTGCGGCCGACATTGCGATGCAACCGGGCCAATGCAGCGGTGACAATGGATTTTCCCTGGCCCGAGCCGGGGGCGGTAATCATGGCCGCGTGGGCCTGCGCCTTGATCATGACAGCCTGCCTTCCTTCACCTTGGTCTCAGCCTTTCACAGGCACAAACACTGGCGCACCATCGGCTTCGACGGTTACCAGCTTCTGGTTATAGAGTCGCTCCAGGGCCGATGGCACCAGCATGGTCTCCGCTGGTCCCCAGCAGGCTTCGCCATTGGGAAACAACAGCAGCAGGTGATCGCACCAGCGGGCCGCCAGATTGAGATCGTGCAGGCACATAAAAATCGCTCGTCCTGCGCCGGCCTGGGCTTTCAGAAGCTCCATGACGGCGACCTGATGGTGAAGATCCAGATGATTGCTGGGTTCATCGAGCAGCCAGGTGGCGGGGTTCTGGGCCAGTACCGTCGCAATGGCGACCCTCTGACGCTCTCCGCCGGACAAGGTGCTGACCAGACGATCCGAAAGATGCGCCACATCCAGCTGTTTCAGAGCCTGTTCAGCGATGGCGAGGTCCTCGCCGGATTCCATCTGCCAGGGCGAGAGCCATGGATGTCGTCCAATCAACGCCGTTTCCAGCACGGTTGCCGGGAATTCGTCATGGCGCTCCTGAAACACCAGCCCCAACTGTTGCGAGACCAGGCGACGCTTCATATCTGACAGTGCCGTACCACCGAGACGAACCTCGCCGGAGCGCGCCTGTCTCAACCCCGCCAGGGTATGGAGCAAGGTGGTCTTGCCGGCACCATTCGGGCCCAGCACACCCCATACCTGGCCTTCACCAACGGTAAAGTCCATCGCCTGCCCGCCAGTCCGGCCGGGCACATCAATGACCAGGTTGTGGGCATTTAACGGATTCATACCCGGCTCCGGTACAGCAGGTAAAGGAACGTCGGCACCCCGAGCAACGCGGTGATCACACCAACGGGCAGCTGCTCCGGGGCAATCACCACACGCGCCAGGGTATCCGCCAGCACCAGCAGAGTGCCGCCTGCCAGGGCACAGGCCGGAAGGATGATGCGCTGGTCATTGCCAAGCACGAGACGCAACATGTGCGGCACCACCAGCCCCACAAAGCCGATGCTACCGGCTGTGGTCACAGCGGTAGCCGTCAGCAGGCTGGCAACAAGATAGATCAGCCATTCCAGAGGGCGCACCGCCACCCCGAGCGCGGCGGCCTGCAGAGGCCCTCGGGCCAGTACATTGAGGCTACGCCCAAGGGGGAAAAGCATCAGGCAAACGATCAACAACAGCATCAGCCCGGGCCAGGGTGCACGGGCGTAGGACACATCCCCCATCAGCCAGTACAGCATCCCGGGCAGGCGTTGAGCAGGTGCAATAGCGAGCATCAGGGTGATCACTGCACCCCAACCAGCCGCCACCACCACACCGGTCAGCAACAGCCGGGAAGGAGTCCAGCTCCCGGTTCCGTGAGCCAGGCCGAACACCAGCAGCGTCGCCAGCAGGGCGCCTGCAAAGGCAGAGCCCGATACCAATGCCGCTCCCAGTCCGGCCAGCATGGCGAGCAGCGCGCCCACGGCGGCACCGCCGGAAAGCCCGAGTACGTAAGGGTCGGCAAGCGGATTGCGCAGCAGTACCTGCATCAGGGCACCGGCCACGGCAAGCAGGCCACCCGTGGCAAAGGCTGCCAGTGTCCGGGGCAGGCGAAGCTCAAAGATCAGGGTTTGGTGAAGCGTGCTGCCTCCACCCGCTAACGTCGACAACAAATCACTGATCGGCACCGTGACACTGCCCACACTCACCGAGAGTGCCATGGCGAGCAGGCTTATACCGGCCAGCAGCAGTAGTGACGGGGCCAGGGGACGGCTCATGGTTTACCTGGCTCCCCGGCACGACGTCGGCTACGGGCCTGATCCAGTTTCTCGCAGAACAGGCGACTGCCCTCCAGCAGTCTCGGCGTTGGCCGCTGGATCAGGGAGGGAGGTACGAAGTAGAGGTTATCCTTCCGGGTGGCGGCCATCTGCGGAAATGCAGCCCAGCGTTCCAGCCATTGCCGGTTTTCCTCACCCATGCCTCCGGCAAGGATGGCTTCCGGGTTGGCAGCCAATACCGATTCATCACTGATCCGTGGCACCAGTCGTTCCAAGTTCCCGAACACGTTGTTACCGCCGCAGAGGGTAATGACCTTACCGATGAGATGCTCGTCATTCACGGTCATCAGGGGCTCGTCCCAGACCTGATAGAACACCGGCACCGGCTCGGCGTTCTGATAGGCCGCAGCCAGTTCCTTCATACCCTCGCGGAACCGGTCTGCCTCGGCAAACCCGGAAGCCTCAGTTCCCGCCAGCGTGGCCAGCCGCTCAATCGTCGACGACACGCCTTCAAAACTCCGGGGTTCGATGTAGAACACGGGGATGCCCATGTCATCCAGCGCCGCCAGCTGCGCCTGGGGATTGCCGGTTACCCAGCCGATCACCAGATCCGGTTGCAACGCAATCAGTCGCTCCAGGTCCAGTCGTGTATGGCTCCCAACCGAGGCAACTTTCCTGGCCGCGGGCGGGTAATCACTGTAGGCCACCACGGCGACGACCTTTTCGCCGGCACCCGATGCATAGACCAGCTCCGTCGCTCCGGGAGAGAGCGCCGCGATTCGCTGGGCCGGTTGTTCCAGGCAAACCTGATCGCCCCGGTCATCGGTGGCGCAGACAGCCCCGAATACGCTCTGGCAAAGACCGGCCAGCACCATGGCGGCGAATGTTCTCATTGTCAGTTTCCGTTGGCGGTGACGCATGAAACGCTGCTCGTCTGATTCACTTGTTTAAGCCCCGGATGCCCGGCACAGTTCCCACGAGAAATTGCAGCATTGCCCGCTTCCACCATGCCACCCTGGCGGGCATCGTCAAAGGCTTCACGCTGCGACGGTGCCAACTGCTCCGCCACCCAATCCATCAGCGGGTGGCCTGGTCGGGTATGACCGTTTCCGGGCAGGCCATGGTCGATGATTGTCGCGGCAAAGTCACGGGCAAGGGTCCGGATGGTGAAAGGGTCCGCCTGCCAGTAGCCCCGTTTGGCTGCCAGCAAGGCCACGGATTGCATGTGGGATTTGACGTGGGCATTGCTACCCTCGGACAGGAATCGATCCAGTCCGAGTCCATGGCGATCCTTGAAGTAGACCTCGTTCACCTCATCCCAGACACTGGAACGGACCACTTGTGGACTGGTGATCTGCCAGCCCCAGAGGTTATCCAGAAAATCTGCGGCCATGGTGCGAGCGCCGGCATAACCATGCTCCATCAGGGGCGCAAGCCATTGAGGATTAAGGTTACGGGCCCTGAGTTCGACCTGCAAAGCTCGTTGCAGCGAATCTATCCGGGGATTGTCTGGGTCAGCGTATTGCAGCACCCGATTACGGGGTGGTTCACCACGAAGATGTTCGACCGCATTGGACAGGCCTCCCTGGAAATCGAAACCATCGTCGTTGTCGAGCAACCCATACAGGTGGCTGGCCCGCCCCAGGTAGGTTCGCCGCACCGAAAGCAGTTGTTGCTGAAAGGCGCGCTGTGCGGGTATCCCCTCGCTTTTCTGGCTATAGGCATGCCCCATACGACGCATGTAAACCTCCCCGAGCTGACGGCGATCATCCCAGGCTCCCGAACGGGTCGACAGGCGGTTGATGCCGACGCCATAAGCGCCCGGCGCGGTGCCGAACACCCGCATAGCGGCTTCAACGCCAGCGTCGGCGGGAGAGATCCCCGTCGCAATCAACGCCCTGGCATCCTTTACCCAGCGCTGCGCAACCCCGTTCAGCGACAAGGGCTCGTCCCCCAGCAGGCGCTGCCCCGGAGGTAGTGTCTCCAGCGCTTTATCCAGGGCATGAGACAGTTCCGGGTATTGCCATTTGATGGTGGTTCCGGCACCTGCCAGCGCCAACTGCACCGCACGATCCAGCCAGACCAGCTGGCTGCCGTACAGATCCCGAAAGAGCCCCGAGGTGGTAAACACCACATTCCGGCGCCTCGCGGTTGTCGTGCCCGCCTGCAACGGCACCCGCTCCAATCCCTTGACGATACCCCGACTGTTCCAAACCGGACGAATGCCCAGCAGTTGCAGGCCAAAGGCAACCATCACCCCTTCATCCCTTACAGTATCCGATGCCCACAACACCAGGGCGTCACTTCCTTCAGAACTGTCACCGGCATTGCGAATTAGCTCAGAGGCCAATGACCAGGCCACCCGCGTCGGAATCAGGTCATCGGAGAGGGCATGAAAATTACGGCCAGTCGGCAATACATCCGGGGTGCGCAGAGGGTCATTGCCATGGCCGGGCGGAACGAACTGTCCATCCAACGCCGCCAGCAACTGACGCCGCTCTTCAGAAGGCGAGGCCTCCAGCTTCTGGCGCCACAGCAGGGCCGGCGCATCGGCTTCGGTGGTCATGGACTCAAGCATGGTATCCACCATCTCCTGGCTCCAGTCCTGCCCGAACACATGCAGCCCGAGGGGCATAAAATGCTCCTGCATATCGGTGACGTAGTGGCCGGCCTCATGCACAAGAAGCTCCGGCGAAATCTCGTCCAGAGACACCTGATCGGCCGACAGCCCCATTTCACCGGCGATTTCCTGCTCAAGATCCTGGCGGATATCCAGTGCCTGTATCTTCTCCCTCAACAGCTTGAGGGCCCGTTCGCGGGTAGGACTGTCAGGCTCATTGGCGGCTTCCCAGGTTTCTACCAGCTGACGAAGCTCCAACAACTCGTCGTAGAGTTCGGTAGCCGCCAACGGCGGTGTCAGGTGACTGATCATCACCGCCAATGCCCGGCGCTTGGCCTGGATACCCTCACCGACGCCATCAACGATGTAGGGGTATATCAGCGGGAGATCGCCACCGAGAATATCCGGATAGTCATCTTCGGTCAGCCCAGCCCGGCGACGGGGCAGGAATTCCCGGGTGGAATGCCGGCCCAGGTATACCAGCGCATCGGCCTCAAACTTTTTCCGCAACCAGTAGTAGAAACCCACGTACTGATGGGTAGGCGGGAAGGTCGTGTTGGCGTGCAGGAGTTCTTCGTCCACCTCCCACCCCCGGGGCGGCTGTGGCCCGATGAAGATATTGCCAAAGTGCAGACCGGGGAAAACCATATGCCCGTCCACCACCATGGACTGGCCAGGCGCCTCGCCCCAGCCCCGCAACCCGGGAATGCCGGAAGCTGCCAACTCGTCCCGAGCCGCAGCCAATGCTCGCACCTGACCGCCCTGCTGCAACCGCGTTTTCCACAGGGATTCGTAGTGATCAAGAGAGGCCAGAGCCGCATCACGGGCAGGATGCTGGATATGCTCGATCAGGTGCCTAAGATCCCGGATACCACGATCCAGCAATCCCATCGCCAGTTCCTGCTGACCAAGCTCGTGCGCCTGCTCCAGCCGCTCGTGAACATACCCCAGCGGGCCATGAACAATTTCCTGCCGGACAACCATGGGCAGAGTTTGCAGATAGCTCAGGTAGTCGTCGGCAGACAGGGAATCCACACGAGGTGCCATGTCCCGCAACCCCAGAGGATCATCCGGGAGACTCACACCCTGGTGCTGGATTTGCGCCAGCAAAGCTTCCGGGCTCTCCGGCAGCGTGCCGGTGGTATAGCCGGCCTCTTTCAGCCGATGCAGGATTTCAAAGAGGGACGCGGGCACATCCAGATTATCAGCTCCGATGTTCTGGCGGCCTGGCGGGTGGTTGTAGTAAATGATGGCAAGCCGCTTGTCGCTGTTGTCCTTTACCTGTAGCCGATGCCATCGGGACAGCCTGTCCGCCATGGCCTCCACCCGGTCCTGAACCGGTTCGGTCAGGGTCAGCGCCACCCCGGTCAACGGATCCGTTTCCGGAGGCTGCGCCACCGCGAGCGCCATAGGCTGACTGATGCCCTGAAGCTCTGGCATCGCCAGCTGATAATGCACCTTGTCTGACGGCACACCATCCACTGAAAGCCGCCACTGGTATTCGGTGCGATCCGATAACCGGATACCCTTGATCACCGGCACATTGAGCCGTGTCAGCGCTTCCGTAACTCCCTGCCGGCCTTCGCCACCACCGACGGTAAAATCCTGCAGACTGACGATACCGCTCAGGGTCGCCGGACCGACAACATCCGGCAGGGTTCGAACGGCTTCCAGACTGGCGCCGCCCCACCGGGCCAGCACCGAAAAGCACTGCAAATTCCGTGCTTCCAGCGCCTGACAGGCAGCATCGAGAAGGTCCCGGTCGCCCGGACGATCACCGCTATCCAGATCAAGTACCGCAACAACCGGCCCGGCAGTCAGGTCAAGATCCGACGCCGTGCCAACCGACTCGCCGTGTCGGTAATAGCGAATCAGTTCCCGTGGCGGCAGCGCCGGGACATCCAGCTCCTCTCCGGCCTGGGCCAGAAGCCAGCGAAGCAGGGCATCCAGATGTTCCGGCGTCCGCCCCTGATACAACGCCCGGCCAGCCAGCCATCGGGCCTGCCCAGGAAAACGGGCCACCTGGCTGGCAAGATGTGCACGCACATCGGCGCCCGGGTCGGGCGCCGCCATCAACCGCGTCAGCGTGTCATCGGGAGCGCGGGCGAGCACCGCCTTGCCATCAAGCCGGGAGAGTCGGGTCAGGCGCCGGTCCCCATTAATGGCCAGCAGCGGAACAGGGCGGGAATGTTCCCGCTCTCTCAACAAACCTTCCAGACGACCAACCTGATCGCCGAACACCGCTGCCACGAGCAAAGCATCGGCGCGAGCCAGAAGATTACGCACAGCCTGATCATCCAGAGAGGCCACCTGTTCCGGTGTACGAAGGATCACCCGATGCCCTGGATAATGTTCGACGAAGCGATGAGCACCGGCGGCCATTTCAGCAGCCGATCGGTCGGAGACCAGGCCAACGACGGTGGCTGCGCGAGCTGTCAGCCCGGTGAGCATCAGGCACAAGGCCACCAACATCGTGACGCCTGCCCGGACAAACGGGCTATGAGTCCTGGCCATGATCTATCCCCGAGTGTGTATTACTGGAAATCGTAACGGACACTCAGCAAAGCCGTGCGGCCAGCCGCGATGTAACGACTGCCATCAAATCGCTCCGCAGTGGCGTATTCTTTGTCCAATACGTTGGCAACGGTCACACGGCTGGACCAGCCCGGCGCGAACTCCCAGCCCGCACGCAGGTCCAGGGTGCCATAGCCCGGCAGTCGCTTGGTGTTGGCGGCATCGTCGTAACGGTATCCTTCGGCAATGAAGGTGCCACCGAAAGACCAGGTCTGGATAATCTTGTCCAAAGCCAATCGAAGAGTCTGGGCGCTGCGACGACGAAGACGGTTGTCGGTTTCACGATCCCGCGGATCCATCAGCGCAAGACTCGCTTTGGCATTCCAGCCATCCAGCTCAAAGCCACTCGCCATTTCCAGACCCCGAATCCGTGCCTTGTTCACATTGGCCGGAGACATCAGGCCGGTGTTGTCGGTTTCCAGGGAAATCAGGTTTTCCACATCCAGCTGGTACACCGCAAAGTCCCAGAACCAGCTCTGGTAACGGCCACTAAAGCCAAGCTCAACGGTCCCTGACTTTTCAGGTTCCAGGTCGGCATTACCGGAATAGGAACCACCCCAGCTGTAGACTTCCAGCGGGTAGTAAAGATCGTTAAACGTCGGTGCCCGGAAGGACGTTCCGTAGCTGATCCGCACCCGATGCGCCCGATCAAAGGCATGGCCCAGCGAGACACCGCCGGTTTCATATTTGCCGTAAGCTTCGTTGTCATCACCACGCAGGCTGAACTGAAGATCAGTGGGACCGAAATTGAGCCGTAACTGGGTGAACAAAGCCGTATTAAAGCGGGTGGTTTCGTCGAAATTCGTGGTGCCACTGACTTCGTCATTGACCAGCTCAGTACCCACCACCAGCTCGTGAACGTCCATGGTGAAGGTGTTCTCCCAGCGACCGCTCAGAGCGCGGGTATCAAAAACGGAATCCGCGTAGAGATCGTTGAAGGTCTCCTGCTCATCCCGAGCTTCGGAGAACTGAATGGAGGTGCGCCAGTGATCGCTGACCGGCGTATCGAGGCGCAGACCGAGGGTCCGGATCATGAAATCGGTATTGCCGCCTTCAAACTCGGTATTGCCCTCGGATTGCATCAGCACAGCAGAGGCCTGGCCACCGTTGTCCAGTTCATGAACCACGCGGGCGACCCCCGCGCTGTTGCGGTATCCCCGGTCTTCTCCGTTTTCAATAATGGCCGTGCCATCGCTCTCCTGGTGCAGGCCACTGATGCTGACCCGGGTATTGCCATCACCCACAGAGACACCGGCGAGGCCCTTGCCGGTGTTGAACGAACCACCCGCCAGCTCGACCCATCCGCTGTTCTCTCGGCTCGGCTCAAGAGTAAATGCCTGAATGACGCCACCAACGGCATCGGCCCCATAAAGAGAACTCTTGGGCCCGCGGACCATTTCCACCCGCTCCACCAGATCCACCGGCAGGAACTGCCAGGGTGCACTGCCGCTGGTGGCCGAACGCAGGCGTACGCCATCAATCATGAACAGGGTGGATTCGCTGCCGGTGCCCCGGGTATAAACGCTGGTGTTCTTGCCGAACGAGCCGTTGCTGATGACGTTGATACCTGGCTGGCCCCGCAGCACTTCGGAAAACTCGGTGGGCGATTGCTGCTCGAGGTCTTCCTCGCTGACCACGGTTACCGATGACAAACTCTCACCGACCGTGCGAGGGCCCAGTGTCGCGGTAACCACAATCGGATCCAGCTCAGCGACCATCAGGGCATCGGACTCAGCCCCATTGGCAACAGCCGACGCCAGGGGAAGAACGGTAAAGGAACACAGCAGGGCCGGGGTGGCCTTGGAAAAACCCATAATCAACTCTCACTCGCACGTCGTGCGCACCCGCACGGCAGTATGGAATCAGACTGCGAGAAAGAGGCTGGGCTGAAATTCGGGCAAGGGGTTTCCAACAGGGGAAGACGAGCCGGATTCACCCACCTATACCGCCCTCCGCAGCATCTGGTGTGTTATCAGGCCGGTCTCCGGACTCATGAGCCGGGTCGGCGCAAGCCGATCCGCATCCATCACCTTCCCATGCCGCAGGCACAGTGGCGCATTTGATGAATGTTGACTCAATTACCGTTGCGGGGGCAGCGTCGGACTGACTCTGGAAGGGCTCCAAAGCGCACCGACTTCCCGTTTCACCCTGGCAGCTTTGCGCAGGGCACCTGAAAACGCTGGCAAGGCTACCAATCGGTCAATCCCTGGTCAATGACATTCCGCAAGTGCATCAGCCAGACGTTGCCATTCGGCCTCGCTGCCCGGCAGGCCAAAACGCAGCGCCCGTGGACGCTCGAACAGGCGCACCAGAATGCCCTGCTTTGCCAGCACTTGGTGAATCCGGGCCGACTCGGGGTGTGCCACATAGCGGAACAGATCGGTACCAGAACTGTGCCCCAGACCATGATCGGCCAGCAGTTGGCGCAGACGCCGGCTCTGTTGGCCCAATTCCCTGGCGGCCTGCCTCTGCCAGCCGGTGTCTTTCAGCGCCCTGGACATGACGAATCGCGCCGGACCGCTTATGGCCCAGGGCCCCAGGCGGTTAGCCAGGGCCGCTGCTGTATCGGCGTCGCTGATGGCGGCTCCGGCGCGGATACCCGCCAGCCCGAAGAACTTGCCGAGGGATCTCAAAACCGTCAGCCCGGGGATACCGGCAAACGGGGCAACGCTTTGCCCCGGTTCACGACTGACAAAGGCCTCGTCCACCACCAGAAACCCACCGCTGTCACGGAGTCGTTTATGCCAGCTCAGCAGGCGGTCGACCGGTACGGTCTGTCCGGTCGGGTTGTTGGGATTGATCCATACCAGCCCATCCAGATCCGACAGCCAATCATCACCATCCGCGACGCGCGCCAGATTCACCGGCACCAGCGTGTGACCGGCGTTTTGCCACCAGTAGCCATGTTCCCGATACCCGGGTACCGGGATACCCACCCGGCAGGGGGCGAACAACGTCGGCAGCGCCTGGATCGCCGCCTGGCTGCCGGCGACCGGCAGGCAGTGCGCTGAGGCCGGGGCCTCACACCAGCGGCGGATCGCCTCCGGCAGTTGGTCGGTTTCCTCCGGCAAGCGTTGCCAGACCTCGGCGGGGATGTCCGGAATCGGCCAGCTACGGGGATTGATGCCGGTGGAAAGGTCCAGCCACTGCGCCCGGGGGATACCCCATTGACGGGCAGCGTCCGCCAGACGTCCGCCGTGTTCCGGTGCTGTCAGCGACATCACAGGGCACCTCCCGCAAACACCAGCCAAAGGCCGGAACCACACAACAGGGCCATGACCCAGAGCCAGGCACCCTGGCGGACCAGGGTAATGGCGCCGTCGATACTGCGGGCATCCGGTGCCGGCCCCCGACCAAGAACCGGGCGTTGCTTGATGCCGCCAGTATAGGGCGCAGGGCCGCCCAGGGTCACACCCAGGGCACCGGCGCCTGCCGCCATGACCGGGCCGGCGTTGGGACTGTCCCAGTTGCGGGCCTGTACCCGCCAGCAATGCCAGGCCAGAGCAGTACGCCCCAGCAGGGTATAGGTCGCCGCCGTCAGTCGTGCCGGCACCCAGTTCAGCACATCGTCCAGCCTGGCGGCTGTCCTTCCAAAGGTCAGGTAACGCTCATTTCGATACCCCCACATGGCATCGAGGGTGTTCACCATGCGGTGCAGCACCACACCGGGAACACCGGCCACCAGGAACCAGAACAGGCTGGCAAACACGGCATCTGCACCATTCTCCAGCATGGATTCCGTAGCGGCAGCGGCAACGCCGTTTTCATCCAGGACCTCGGCATTGCGACTGACAATGCGCCCCACCTGTTGGCGGGCAAGGGGAAGATCCTCCGCCTTGAGGGCATTCGCCACCGCCTCGCCATGCTCGGCCAACCCACGGAGGGATAGGGCCAGCCACAAGGCCAGCACTTCCACCACCAGCCACACCGGTTGCGGCAGCTCGTACTGAAGCCCGCACAACACCAGCAGCACGGGCGCGACCAAGAGGCATAGCGCCAGCAACCCACGAGCAATGCCCTCGCCCGGGGGGCGGTTCAGCCTGCCTTCCAGAGCCGCAGCCATGCGTCCGAATCCAACCAGCGGGTGCCAGCGCCGGGGCTCACCCAGGCGCTGATCCAGCAGCAGCGCCAACAGGCACACCAACACCGAGATAAAAAAACCGTCCAATCCGGGCCCCTTGTCCGTTTCGTTTTCCTTGATGAGCGCCAAGTCTACTCGACCCGGTACCAGCCTTGACACTGTTTCAGTCACGGAGGACTATCAGGCGCCTGTCACACTGACCGGACGTCTTACCATGACCCTACCTTCCAGCTGGACCTCAGACCTTGCCCTGCCCGAGTCCTCTTTCGCCGAATCAGCCCTCACCCGTCAGGGAATGCTGACCAAACCGCCCGGTTCCCTCGGGCGGCTGGAAGAGCTGGCTATTACCCTGAGCGCCCAGCAGCGCACTGAAAGTCCGGCTGTGGACAAGGTTCACATCTCTGTCTTTGCCGGCGACCACGGGGTATGCAGGGAGGGAATTTCAGCCTTTCCCCAGGCTGTCACTGCCCAGATGATTGCCAACTTTGCCCACGGTGGTGCCGCCATCAGCGTTCTTGCCAGGCAGCTGGATGCCCACCTTGAGGTGGTAAATCTGGGCACCGTGGGCGACGTGCCGCCAATGCTCTCCGGCGTCGTCGACGAGATCATCGCACCCATGACAGGCAACCTTGCCTCCGAACCCGCGATGTCACCGGAACAGGTCGTACAGGCAGTGGCTGCGGGTGACCGGGCAGCGGAACGGGCGGCAAACGCAGGTGCTCAGCTATTTATCGGTGGTGACATGGGCATCGGCAACACCACCAGTGCGGCTGCCCTGGCCTGCGCGCTGCTGAATCGGCGCCCGGATCAGCTCGCAGGCCCCGGCACCGGCCTCGATGCGGATGGTGTTTCCCATAAGGCCCGGGTCATCGCCCGCGCCCTGGCGCGCCAGGAATTGGAGACGGATCCTCTCCGCCTACTGGCCTCACTCGGCGGCTTCGAAATTACAGCCCTGGCCGGCGCATACCTCGGTGCGGCCGCCCGAGGCATTCCGGTGCTGGTGGATGGCTACATTGTGTCGGTCGCCGCGCTCGCCGCGGTGAAGCAACAACCCGCGCTTCGACACTGGCTGCACTTCAGCCATCAATCCGCCGAACCTGGGCATCGTCTTGTACTCGACGCGCTGGAGGCAGACCCGCTGCTGGATCTCGGCATGCGCCTTGGCGAAGGCAGCGGCGCCGCAACGGCGGTTCCACTGTTACGATCCGCCTGCGCCCTGCATAACGGCATGGCCAGTTTTGCCGACGCCGGCGTGAGCGAGGGGAGCTGAGTATGACCAACGACCTGAGTACCACGATGATCGACCTGATTCGCCACGGAGAACCCGAAGGCGGGCAGAAATTTCGCGGCAGTCTGGACGATCCTCTGAGTGAACTGGGATGGCAACAGATGCGATCCGCCATCCGTGAGACAGACCGCTGGGACGCCATCGTCAGCTCACCAATGCAGCGTTGCCGGTATTTTGCCGAGGACTTGGCCGGTCAGCAGGACATTCCACTGCACATTGAAGAAGATCTACGGGAAATCGGTTTCGGTGCCTGGGAAGGCCTGACCGCAGAGGCCATCAACGAACGCTTTGGTGATCAGCTTGCTCGCTTCTGGGCCGATCCGGTGGGCTTCACTCCACCGGAGGGTGAGCCTGTGAGTGACTTCCGGGATCGGGTCGTTCGGGGCTTCCGGCACTGGCAGACAGAACTGGCAGGCAAACGGGTTCTCGTTGTGTGCCACGGCGGCGTGATCCGGATGGTGCTCGGCGATGTACTGGGTGTCCCCCTGGAGCGCTCGTTCGCCAGTGTCTCAGTACCCTACGCCAACCGCAGCCGTATTCGGGTCGATCGGTCACGGCATGGCGAGTTTCGGAGCCTACTGAGCCACTTTTCATCAGACTTGCTTCGGTAAGTGTCCTTTGAGGGCCATGGGCAACCCGGCGATACTCATCACAACCCGACCGCAACGCTGGGCGAGATCCTGATTTAGCCACCCCAGCTCATCGCAAAACCGTCGGGTAAGGGCATCCATCCCGATGGTTCCAAGCCCCACTTCGTTGCTGACAATCACGACCTGGCCAGGGTAGTTCTCCAATGCCCTCAGAAAGCTTTGCCGCTCTGCCCGAAAGATGTCGTCACCTGCAAGCAACAGGTTGCTGAGCCACAGACTCATGCAATCCACCAGCAGCATGGGCGGATAGTTCTGCCGCCCCATTTGAGTAAT
This sequence comes from Marinobacter nitratireducens, assembly GCF_000708045.1. Classification (GTDB taxonomy): domain Bacteria; phylum Pseudomonadota; class Gammaproteobacteria; order Pseudomonadales; family Oleiphilaceae; genus Marinobacter; species Marinobacter nitratireducens. The sequence continues at coordinate 211,872 of NZ_ANIE01000009.1, read as the reverse complement.
GACATGGCCGAGGTGCACCGGTTCTTCCGCCAGGCCCCAAGCTTTCGGACGCCCTTGCTTGTGGCGCTGGATCCGTTCGGCCATCTCCTGGTCGCCGGCCGTGGCAGTCGCCACATACACCACATCCACACCCGCAACTCTCGCCAGTCGCTCTGCCAATCCTGTTTTTCCCGAACGGATTCCGCCCAACACCAATGTGTGCATCTTCGCCAAGTCTCTATCTCCGGAGCGTGGAAACGGGATGCTGACTGAAACGCCGGGGGCTCGCAAATTCCGGCCAATGTGACGTGCATCACGTTTTTAGAACATACGACAGGATGTCACGTTTGGAACCAAATCCGGGTTCTTCACGTTACTGACATCACGACAACAAGAAAGCACCTCTAAAACAAAAAAACGTTGGCCCCTGGTATGCGCCAACCAGTCCAAACCGAGGTAACAATATGACCAGTCCGATCCGGCCAGGAAGCCATAAGGCCCTGGCCTCAATTTTTATCGCCGCGACCCTGAGTCTTCCCGGCTGCATGGAAAGCAGCCAGGATAGTGCGCCAGAACAGGCGGAAGAAACAAGTTCTGCACAACAACCTCCGGGTACCATTCAGGCTGACAAACAGATCGACCAGACCCGTTACAACGTCGCCAATCAATGCTACCTGCTGGAATCCAACGGCCAGTATCTCAATGCCGACGCCCAGGCAGGCCGCTACGGAGTCACAGCGGACCGTGCGAGTGCCACCCCGTTCTACCTGCGCCCCACGGCGCTTGGCTCTTACTTGCTGGTCACCGATTATCGCCGCAATTCCGGTGAAATCGGGGAGTTCGATATGCTTGGCATCAGCGATCCGGCAGGTGAATTTCTCGACGACACCGGTACTTTCATCGGCGAGGTCAGCTACCTGGTTGCCGGCCTGGGCGACACCACCAATGTGGTGCTGGATCCGATAGCCCCGCTGGGCAGTGCCGTCAGAGCCATAGGCGAAAGCCTGGAATTCCTCGGTGATCAACTCGCGGAGACGGATGTAAACCCGGCGCTGTCCATGCTGGCCCAGCCCAGCGATCTCGGCGTCTGGCAGCTCAACAATGTGGATGGCGATCGTTTCTCCCTGGTCTCTCAGGTAACGGGTCTGTTACTGGGCGTTCGGGATAACCAGCTGACTCTCGTTTCGCCCTCCTTGGCGGACGACAGCAATCAGTTCGAGCTGACCAAAACGACCGGCTGCCCCGGCTACCCTGAAGCCGAACTCAGTGCGGAAGTTCTGGACAAGCAAGGGCCCGCCAATTACCTGAAAGAGGTGGATCGCTTCCGCAACATTCAGGGAATCGATCAGGACGATGTGTTTGGTTTCGTCGACACGCACTCCCACGTTTCGGCATACGAATTTATTGGTGGACGGATCAATTACGGTGCACCTTTCCATCGTTTTGGCGTTACCCACGCGCTGAAAGACTGCGAGGCCAATCATGGTCCCTGGGGCGCCACCGGATTCGTCGAACTGGCAACCACCGGTATCGGTCTGCACGACACACAAGGCTGGCCCAGCTTCAATGATTGGCCCCGCAATAATTCTCTGCAACACCACCAGAGCTATTACCGCTGGCTCGAACGTGCTCACCTTTCGGGGATGAAGATTCTGGTGAACCATCTTGTTCACAACGAAGTACTTTGCGCCATCAATCCCCAGAAGCAGAACGACTGCGACCCCATGGAAGCGATCCTGCTGCAGATTCAGCGCATGTACGAAATGCAGGATTACATCGACGCCCAGCATGGCGGCCCCGGTGAGGGCTGGTTCCAGATCGTGACCAGCCCGGGCCAGGCTCGCGAGGTGATTGGTGATGGCAAGCTGGCCGTCGTGCTCGGGATCGAGATGTCCAAGGTGTTCCGCTGCGGAGAATTTCAGGGCGTGGCCGAATGTACCCGCGAGGAAATCGTTGAACGCCTCGACAAGATGTACCAGCTCGGCGTGCGGAACATCTTCCCCGTCCACAAGTTTGATAATGCCTTCGGCGGCCACCTGCCGGATCTGTCCAGCGGTGTCGGTATCGGAGCCGTCCTGTACGGCGGAAACATGCTGGAGACAGGCCATCCTGTGGAGTTCGAGCAATGCCCGGAGGAAGTGGAGTACACCGGTTATGAACCAGACCAGAACGCCACCCTGCAGCCGTTCGGTCTGGTGGACCAACTGCTGTACCAGATTGATTACCTGGGTGATCGTTTTCCGGAAACGCCGGAAGAACTGGCGGATATGGATCCGCGCCGCGGCACCGATCAGCTCTGTAACCGCCGAGGCCTGAGCGACCTGGGCGACTTCCTCATCCAGGAACTGATTCGCCGCAAGATGATGATCGAGACCGATCACATCAGCCGCAAGGCCGCAGCCCGTATTCTCGCCCTTACCGAGCCCCTGGACTATCCGGTGATCAACAGCCACGGCGGCTGGGGCGGCACCGAAGCACTCCGGGACCGGATTGCCGCCCAGGGTGGTATCACCTCATCGTTCGGCGCTACCCGCGGCGACTGGGTCGACAAGCTGACCCGTAATGGGCACCGCCCGAGGAACGATCGCTTCAAAGTTGGTCCATTTGGCGGCTCAGGATTTGCCTCCGACGTTAACGGCATTGCCCAGCTGGCGTCCAACCCCGGCACCCCCGAACAGGAAGCCGGACTGTATCCCTTCACTTCCATTGACGGTCGCGTGCGTTTCGACAAGCAACGCACCGGCGATCGGGAGTTCGGCCTTTATGATGGCCGCGGTGTTGCCCATTACGGGCTCTACCCCGACCAGATTGCCGACATGATCCGCAACAGCGATCGGGATCCGGCACAAATCGACGATGCCGTGAATCAGCTCTTCACCTCTGCAGAAGCTTACCTGCGAATGTGGGAGCGGATTGAAAACGCGCCACTGTAATTCTGTCCACAACAACAATAAATCCAATGCTCACCCCACGGTGAGCATCGGAGCAGCAAGGAGCAACACTCTCATGTTCCAAAAACACGTACCTACAGGTCGTTCTCCGCTATCCAAGCGATCAGCGGCCACCCTCGCACTGGCCATGGCCATACCTCTGTTTGCCGGCTGCCTCGGAGACAGTGGCGGGGACTCTGCCGCCTCTGCCGTTGCCAACGGCGCCCCGCCTGAAAATACGCCGCCTCAGGATCGCTTCAGCGACGGCCGGGTATTCCGGGTCGACCCCGGAGAATCCGCCACCAGCGACATGGTCGGTGCCATGATCCAGCTCAGACCGGGGGACACACTGGAATTCGGCTGTGGCTTTATCGAGCTTGAACACGGTCTCCTTATCCAGGCCACCGAAGACGTGTTGATCAAAGGCTGCGGCAAGGACGAAACGGTGCTGTCTTTCCGCAACAGCGATAACGTCACGGGTCTTGAAGCCCTCAACGTACGTGGCATCACCGTTCAGGATCTGACCATCGCAGACTCCCCGGGGGATGCCTTCAAACTGAAGGGCGTCAAGTGGGGCACCCTGCTCAATGTCCGGGCCATCTGGTCCGGGGGCGGCGCGCCCATCACTGCAGACAACTACAGCGAGCGCCTGAACGTGGCCTGTACCAACCCGCCACTCAACGAAGGCGACCCGACGCCAGACTATATCCCAAGCTCTGCCAGTGGCCGCTATGGCATCTACCCGGTGGAATCGGAGAACATCCTGGTGGATAACTCCGAATCCGTGGGTGCGTCGGATGCGGGCATCTACGTGGGCCAGACAAACACTGCGATCATCCGCAACAGCCGGGCCGTGTACAACGTCATGGGCTTCGAGATCGAGAACGTCCAGGGCGGCGAGTACGACAGCAACCTGGCCGAGTGCAACACGGGCGGCTTCCTGATCTATGATCTGGAAAACATCACCCAGTATGGCGACACCTCGGTGATGCTCAACAACATCGCCCGTAACAACAACACCTATAACTTCGCCCACAGCGGGCTGGTGTCGGCGGTGCCACGGGGCACCGGTTTTATCACCCTCGGCTACGACAACATCGAGGTGGTGAACAATACCTTTGAAGATCACAGCACCGCCGCGGTGATCTATACCAGCTATGAGCTGATCGATGGTAAGGATAAAACCGCGGACAAGAAGCTCGATCCCTACACCGAAGGCCTGCATATTCACGACAACGTGATGCGCAATTCCGGCTACGACCTGCCGCCGCCAAACTATGAAAAGGTGCTGCTCGAAGGCCAGGTGGAAACCGTGCTCCCGACTCTGATCGGTCTCAAGAATGTGACCAATCCCGGCAAGGGAGCTCACATCGTCTGGGACGGTCTGCGCGATGACCTGGACGCCGACTGCCCTTACCCGGTGGACGCCAATGGCCAGCCCGTACCCTCGGATGAGAATGGCAAACCCATCCACACCAACCAGCATCCGAACCCGTCCTGCCATTACAACGCGTACAAGTTCGACAGCAACGCTGAACGCAAACTGCCTCAGTGGGGGTCCTGCTTTAACAACAACCAATTCTCGGACGACAGCCAGGCTTACATGAACTTCCATGGCACCGAGGGCCTGGAACTGGTTCTCGCCGCAGCCGAGCAGGACACCAGCATACTCACACTCGAGGGCATGCAAACCGTGCTCGAGGGTCTTGATGGCGCCATTGCAGACACCGACGCGTCGGTACACGACTGCCAGGCCCGCTTCGGTGAACTGTTACCGGCGCTGCCCAGGGTCACCATTCCGCCCTTCGAGCCCAGCGGTTCGATCGATCCGGCGCCCAGTGAAGATTATGTGAACCGGGTATGCAGCAAGAAAATGAAGCCCGGCGCGGTGAATCGCGAGGCACTGGCACTGAACTGCCCGACTCTGGACCAGTACAACCTGTTTGCCGATCCCACCAATCCGCGCAGCACGCCTCATGAGGGCGGCGTACCCTACGTGCTGAACAGCAAACTGTTCTCCGACTACGCCACCAAATATCGGGTTGCGTTCGTACCGCCGGGCACCAAAGCCGTGTATGTAGACGGTCAGAATGGCGGGAACCTCAATGACGCGATTTATTTCCCGACCGGGACCGTCATTGCCAAAACCTTTGCCTTCACCGACGAGAGTGCGGGAACCGAGGAGATGGTAGAAACACGCCTGCTGATCAAACGAGTCAGCGAGAGCGGCAAAGCGTTCTGGGATGGCCTGACCTACATCTGGGAACAGGACACCGACGGACAACCCGTTGCCAGGCTCGCCATGGGAGGTGGAACCCGCGCCGTTAGCTGGCACTATCAGGACCCTACCACCGGCGAATTGCTGGCCGGCTCAACCGACGCTTATGCCATCCCCAATGCCAACCAGTGCATCACCTGCCACAGCAACGATGATGTGGAATCCGGGTCGGCCCCCATCGGTCCCAAACCCCGTAACCTGAACCGGGCCTATGCGCCTGAATCCTCGTTTATGGGTGCCAGTGGTCAGGGCGGTTTCCCGGCAGTGAATCAGCTCAAATACTGGGTCGACCAGGGCATACTTACCAATGTGCCGACACTGGAGCTGGATGGCGCCGGCATTGCCACCAACATCGAGCGCTTGCCACACTGGAACCTGCCGGGTGACAGCGGTGAAGCCGCCGGCTCCGATGCCGATGTAGAAGCTCGCCTGCGCGCCTATCTGGAGGTGAACTGCCAGCACTGCCACAACGACCGGGGAGCAGCTTCCAACACCGGATACTACCTGGACCACTACCGCAATGTGGATGCGGGCTATGGCATCTGCAAGAAGCCAACGGCCACTGGCGGCGGCTCCTGCGGACGACAGCATATTGTGGTTCCCGGTGATGCTGACAGCTCCATTGTCGCCTGCCGGGTTGCTGATGAAAGCGATCCTCAGCGCCGCATGCCACCCATCGCCCGCAGCGTGGCCCATGAGGAGGGAGTGGAACTGCTGACCTACTGGATAAACAACGTGGTCGACACCGGGTACGACAACGGCGATGCCTGTGGCAACCAGAGCATTTTCCAGTCACTGAATCAGTAAATCCCGCATTTATGACCGGGGCGGCCTATGGGCCGCCCCTTCTTCATGGTCAGTCCTGCCACCTGTTGCTATAGTCCTTGATTACTATCACGTTTTGGATTCCAGCCATTGCTGCGCAGGGAGAATCATGCAGGCCGAGCTCATCGACATTCGCAACCACATGGCCCAATACCCGCCCTTTGACGAGATGCCGGAAGAACTGCTCGACAAGGTCGTGGAAAGCATCGAGGTGGAATACTTCCGGGCCGGCACCCCGATTCTTGACCTGGGGGACCCGAATACCTGGCTCTTCTATATCCGCAGCGGTGCCGTGGAACTGTTCCGGCGCTCGGGAGAACTCTACAACCGGGTGGGAGAAGGTGACATTTTTGGCCAGATTGGTCTGCTGATGAACCGGAAAGTGCGATTCCCGGCCAAGGCCCTTGAGGACACACTGACCTACCGTATTCCCAGCGAAACCTTCCAGTACCTGTTCGAAAACGACGACAACTTCGCCGATTTCGTCGAAATCGAGGACCACTCCCGGTTGCGATCGGCACTCTCCCGCCGGGAAAAGTCCAACGACCTGATGACCGCCCGGGTCACCCGCCTGATCGCGCGAAAACCCATATCCGCGCCATCCACCGTACGCCTCCAGGAAGCGGCCCGAATCATGACGGATCAGGGTGTTTCCGCATTGCTGCTGATGGATGAGGAAGGCGACAAACCCCTGTTGCACGGCATCATTACCGACCGGGACCTGCGAACCCGTGCCGTCACCGAAGCCCTGCCTTCAGAAACACCGATCAGCGACATCATGTCGGAGGGGCTGATCACCATCAAATCCACCGCGTTCATTTTCGAAGCCATGCTCACCATGCTGCACAACAATGTGCACCACCTGCCGGTGATGGAAAAGGACGAGGTACGGGGCGTGATCGCACTGTCCGATATCGTCAAATATGAGAGCCAGAGCAGTCTCTACCTGGTCAGCAACATCTACCACCAGCAGAACGTCAAAGGCCTGAAGAAAATCAGCCGGGATGTCCGGGACAGCTTCGTCCGGATGGTGAACGAGGATGCCAACTCCCACATGATTGGCAGCGCCATGGCCGGTATCGGCAGAAGCTTCACCCAGCGGCTGCTGGAGCTGGGCGAGGAGAAGCTCGGGCCACCGCCGGTACCGTACTGTTTCTTGGGGCTGGGCTCTATGGCCCGGGATGAGCAGCTCGTGGTGACCGATCAGGACAACGCCATGATCCTCGACGACAGCTTTGTGCCAGAGGAACACGATGCCTATTTCCTGGCCCTGGCAAAGTTCGTCAGTGACGGTTTGGCGGAATGCGGCTACAAATATTGCACCGGCGATATTATGGCCACCAATCCGAAGTGGCGACAGCCGCTGAAGGTATGGAAAGAGTATTTCACCGACTGGATCGAGAACCCCAAGGCGGAAGCCCTGCTTAACAGCAACATCTTCTTCGATCTGGACGGCATTCACGGCAATATCCGCTTCGCCGACGAACTGAAGGCGCTGGTGGCGGAGCGAGCCAGCAACAGCCAGCGCTTTTTGACCCTGCTGGCACGCAACGCCCTGAACCGGACACCGCCCCTCGGCTTCTTCCGCACGTTTGTGCTTGAGGAAGACGGCCAACACCGGAAGACATTCAACCTCAAGCGTCGGGGGACCGCGCCGTTGTCCGATCTGATCCGCGTTCACGCCCTGGCTTGCGGCTCGCGGGCCCAGAATTCGTTCGACCGGCTGTCCGCCATTGCTAAAACCAAGCTGATCATTGAAGAAGACCTGGAGAACCTCCAGGATGCGCTCGAGTTCATTTCCATTGTCCGCATCCGCCATCAGGCTCTGGCGATCGAAGAGGGTCGTGAACCGGACAACAACGTTCGTCCGGAAGATCTTTCCCCCTTCGAACGCAATCACCTGAAAGACGCGTTCCAGATTGTCAGCAACGCCCAGAAGTTTCTCCGCTTCCGATACAACGCCGGGGTAGGCCGGAATGTCCAGTAAGAAATCAACGGATCTCCAACCCCAGGACCAGGTTCCAACGGATTGGCCGGCCCGATATCAAGCCCTGGCGCTCGAATCCCGGCATCCGTTGCTGAAAGCCTTCTACCAGGCGGGCTGCGTTTCGGCAGACACACCCATGTCGGACGTGCCGTTAATTGCCATGGATTTTGAAACGACAGGGCTGGATGCAAACCAGCATTCAATCGTTAGCGTTGGCCTGGTGCCCTTTACACTCAAAGGCATCCAGCTTGGGCGGGCGCGGCACTGGGTGGTTCGGCCGAAGCTGCCCTTGCATCAGACGTCCATCGAGATTCATGGCATTACCCACAGCGACATCGATGACGCACCCGACATGTCCGAAATCCTGGATGAGATGTTCAGCATGCTCAACGGCCGGATTCCCGTCGTGCACTATCGTGATATTGAGCGGAGATTTCTGGATGTCGCTCTCAAGTGGCGACTGGGGGAGGGCATTCGCTTCCCAGTGTTGGATACCATGGCCATTGAGGCTCACCTTCACCCGAACCGCAGGCCCACACGCTGGCAACAGTGGATGGGAAAAAAGCCGGTATCCATCCGCCTTGCGGACAGCCGGGGGCGTTATGGCCTGCCCCACTATGCTGCCCACAATGCCCTGATGGACGCCGCGGCGACGGCGGAACTGTTACAGGCACAAATCCACCATCACTTCAGTCCCGACACTCCGATCGGTGACCTCTGGCTTTAGTTGCCTCCGGTCACCTCAGGGATGTAATCCCCATACCCCTCAGACTCCATATCCTCCAGCGGGATGAAGCGCATGGCAGCGGAATTCATGCAGTAACGCAGTCCCGTCGGGGCGGGACCATCATTGAAGACATGCCCCAGGTGCGAATCGGCGTAACGGCTTCGAACCTCCACGCGACTCATGAACAGCGTGTTGTCCTCATGCTCGGTAACCGCATCCGGTGAAATCGGCCTGGTAAAGCTGGGCCAGCCGGTGCCGGACTTATATTTGTCCCGGGATGAAAACAGCGGCTCTCCGGAGACCACGTCCACATACAACCCTGCCTTCTTGTTGTCCCAGTAGGTGTTGCTGAAGGCACGCTCGGTGGCATCTTCCTGAGTCACCTCATACTGGAGCTCCGTCAGCTTTGCCTTGAGGGCTTTTGACGATGGTTTCTGAAAGCTGGCCGGATCGAACCCCATGCCGGAACTCTTCATGCCCTCGTTTTTCTGGCCATCATCCTCCATACCAGACGGCATATACGGCGTGAAGTCGAGCTCGTAGTCCTCACCATACACTTTCTCAATAAACTGGTAGCGGCCAGAGTTGAAGGTGTAGAACTTGTACCGAATCGGATTCTTCTTGTAGTAATCCTGATGGTATTCCTCAGCCGGGTAGAAGCTCTTGAAAGGCACTATCTCGATGACCACAGGCTTCTCGTACAGCCCGGATGCCTGGAGCTTCTTCTTCGCCGCTTCTGCGATACGCTTCTGTTCTGGATTGTGATAGAAGATGGCCGGTCGATATTGCTGGCCGCGATCCACGAACTGTCCGTTGGCGTCGGTGGGGTCCATGATTCTCCAAAGCCCCTGTACCAGCCCCTCGTAGGTGATCTTGGTGGGGTCATAATAGATCTGGGCCGCCTCCGTATGACCGGTGCTGCCCGACGACACCTGCTTGTAGCTCGGATTCGTCTCATCGCCACCGGAGTAGCCTGAAACCACCTCAATTACGCCAGGCACTTTCTCAAAGCCGGCCTCGACACACCAGAAACAACCACCCGCAAAGGTCGCCACCTTGAGGTTGGGATCGTCCGGGGCGTATCGGCTTCTTTCCTGGTGGTTGTCCGCCGTCGCGAAAGCCGTTCCCAGCACGCCGGCAATCACCAGCAACAGGGCCGACCCAATAACCATGATGTTGCGTTTCATAACACATCTCCTGTGACAGATTTCGTTACTGTCAGGGTATCGTCTGTGATTCACGAAAACGTTTATGGTTTCTTACGAATCTATAACGGGATGGATTATTCAGGCCAGCGGCAACCAGACCCGGAATTCCGCCCCGCCAGAGGTCCGGTTACGGGCTTCGATCCAGCCACCCTGAAGCTCGGCCATACGCTGGGCGATCGCCAGCCCCAGGCCTGCGTGACCGGAGCCCTGGCGGCCCGGCGCCTGATAGAAAGGTTCAAACAAATGCTCCAGGTCTTCTTTGCGAATTCCCGGTCCCGAATCCGACACCAGAATCTCGCCCCCATCATTCACGGGCCGGACACTGACGTTCACCGCGCCATTCTCCGGTGAGTGGCGAACCGCATTGCTGATCAGGTTATCGAGTATGCGCTCAACCATTGCGATGTCGGCCTGGATCATGACTGGCTCGGCCTGTGAAATCCCCAGATTGACCGATGCCTCCTCAGCGCCCGGGCGGTGTTTCTGGACCACATCATGCACAAGTTCAGCTATGAGGAAAGGCTCGGGCGATGGCTGCTTTTCCCGGGCATCCAACGCGGCCAGCTCGAACAATTCCCCCACCAGGGTGCCCAGCCGGTGGGTTTCTGCCAGTGCTACCTCGGTAAATCTGGACCGTTCCTCTGGCGAGAGGGTTTGCTGTTTCAGCTTGAGTGCTTCGAGATAACCCTGGATCGATGCCAGGGGCGTTCTCAGATCATGGGAGACCTGCGCCACCAGTTGCCGCCGCTGTTGATCCTTGTCTTTGAGCAGTTCGAGTTGCGCGGCAATGCGACGGGCCATCTGGTCGAAGCGAACGGTCAGATAATCGATGTCGTCACCCCGCACGGTCACCGGCTCGACCTCCGGCTGCTCACCCGCCTCAAAATGTTCAACCCGAGCGGTCAGGACAGACAGCCGCCGGGTAAGCAACCGAAAGTAGACCAGGCCGCCAAGCAAGCCAACGATGAGGCTCACCAACAGCGCCCCTGCCCCCATCTGCATCAGACGATCACTATGCACCATGCTCTCGGCCAGATCGTACTCCTCGCCCCGCAAGACCACATAGAGATAGCCATCCGGCTGGCCCTGAAAGGGCACGGTGGTCACCGAGAAGACCTTACGGCGATCATGGCTGCGGGGGTCGTCCCCCGGCACGGGGAAAGCATCCGGATGCGCCATTAAGGTCTGGATTGGTTCCAGCGATACCCGGTTTCGTTTTATTTTATCGGGATCCGCAGAATAGGAGAGGATCCGGCCGTCCCGGTCCAGCAGATAGATCTCGATGCTGGGATTGATGTTCATGTACAGCGCGAACAACTGCTTCAGGGCATCCCGGTTAAGCCGGTTATCGGTGATCAGGTTACGGTCGGATACCAGGTTGCTGGCCAGGTCCCGATTCAGTTCCTGATTGATGGCAGCGGTGTATTCCCGCACTGAGTACAGGCTGAGCACGGTAAACAGGGCACCAACAGTTACCAGCAACAAGAACAGCCCGAGGGCCAGGCGGGCATAAAGGGTGCGGAACAGGGAAAGGGTCATGGTCTAGTCCATAAACCGGTAGCCGACACCCCAAACGGTCTGCACGAATCGGGGATTGGCAGGGTCTGCTTCGATTTTGTTGCGAAGCCGGTTGATGTGGGTATTCACGGTGTGTTCATAGCCCTCATGGTTGTACCCCCAGACCGCATCAAGCAGCTGTGCACGACTGAACACCCGACCACGATGACGGGCGAAGTGCCACAGCAACTCAAATTCCCGGGCGGTGAGTTCCACTTCCTGGTCATCCACAAACACCCGGCGTCGCACCGGATCGATGCGCAGGCCATCGACAACGACCTCCTCTTCCTGTGCGGGCTCGGGTGCCCTTGAATCCAGAGCATCCACCCGCCGGAACAACGCTTTTATCCTGGCCGCCAGCTCAGCCACGCTGAATGGCTTGGTGAGGTAGTCGTCGGCGCCCATCTCCAGCCCCAGAACCCGGTCAAGTTCGGTGCTTTTTGCCGTGAGCATCAAGACCGGAACATAACCGGGGCTGGAACGGATTTCACGACAGACAGACAGGCCATCCATGCCGGGCAGCATCAGATCCAGGATGACCAGATCAATGCCGCCCTCACGGAAACGATCCAGTCCGGTATCACCGCGGGGTATTAGGACCGCCTGCATCCCCAGGTCCGCGACCTGCATACGGACCAGTTCCCCGATGCCGGGATTGTCCTCGATGATGAGTACTGTTCGGGTCATGGGTGACTGTCTCTGCCTCTGTGCCGGTGGTGGTCACATCTTGTCGTCGTCGGATTTCATCATGCCGCTGTCGTCCATGGGCTTTTTCATGTCGTCCATACCGTCCGAGCCCATGGCATCGTCCTTCATACCGTGCCCCATGTCTCCAGCCATGTCATCTTTCGCCATGCCGTGATCCGACATCTTGTCATCAGACATGTCCATTTCAGACATGGAGTCTTCCATCATGGTGTCGTCCTTCATCATGCCGTCATCGTCTTTCATATCGCCGGCAACGGCAAATGAGCCCATCAGGGCCATGCAGGCTACAGTCAGCATTCGGGTCATGTGTCGCATCGTGATCTCTCCGTATTATCAGGTTATGGCCGGCCGTTTGTTGCCGGCGACACCAACAGCCTGACAAAGCCCCGTCACGGCAGATTCACGAACACATAGAGAGTGTATAGCGGAATTATCACAGAACTGTCACGCCAGCCCCATAAGGACGGAGGCAAGCGTGACGTCATAGGGAAGGACGTTACGCCAGAAAACCGGAAAGCCGCTCCCGGACAATGGCATCAGCCTCGGACATGATCCGGCTGATCAGCTCGTCGCAGCTGGGGATATCGTGAATCAGGCCAGCTACCATACCGCAGCTCCAGGCAGCCTCATCCATCTTGCCTTCCTGAAGCACCAGGCGGCCTTTGACACCCGTCACCAGATGACGGATATCGTCGATGGTTTCCGCTTCGCCTTTCTCCTTCTCGATGCGGATGATTTCCTGCACTGCCGCGTTGTCCATCACCCGCTCGGTGTTACGCAGGTTGCGCATGATCAGGCGGGTCTGGCGCTCGTCGGCCTCGACAATGGCCTGTTTGACGTTATCGTGGATTGGCGCATCTTGGGTGGCGAGGAAGCGGGTCCCCATATTCATGCCTTCCGCCCCGAGTGCCATGGCTGCGACCAGGCTGCGACCATCGGCCATCCCTCCGGAAGCGACAAACGGAATCTTCAGTTCTTCCGCGGCCCGGGGCAACAGAATGAAATTGGGAATGTCGTCCTCACCGGGGTGGCCACCGCACTCGAAGCCATCCACACTGACCGCATCACAACCGATCGTTTCCGCCTTCAGGGCATGGCGCACCGACGTACACTTGTGGATAACCTTGATACCCGCACTCTTGAGCCGCTCCATATACTGCTCTGGACTGCGGCCGGCGGTCTCAACCGCTTTTACACCGCCCTCGATGATGGCATCGATGTATTCCGGATACGGCGGTGCCTTGAAGGAAGGCAGGAAGGTCAGATTCACCCCGAACGGGCTGTCGGTCATGGTCTGGCAACGGGCAATTTCCCGGGCCAGGTCTTCCGGGGTCGGCTGGGTAAGGCCGGTAATCATGCCCAGACCGCCCGCGTTGGAGACCGCTGACGCCAGTTCTGCATAGCCGACATGATGCATGCCTCCCTGAATAATCGGGTGGCGAATTCCGAACAGCTCGGTAATACGGGTCTTCATAGCGGCATTCCTTTTTTGTCGTTAAAATGAGTTGAAACGAGGGCACGAGGTTTCAGTGGCAGAACAGACAACAACAAGAGCAACCCCCGCCGACGCGTTCAAACGGGCCCGCCGTATGTGGCTCAAGGGTGAACGAATTCATCTCGCGTCCCTGTCCGACGAGCTCAACATTGGTCGTGCCACGCTGTTCCGCTGGGTTGGCAACAAGGACCTCCTGATCGGTGAGGTTCTGTGGTCACTTTATGAACCCGTGCGATTGCAAGCTCTGTCCTCAACACCGGGACAAGGCGTCGATTTCGTGGTCGGCGTTTATCGCCAGATCAACTCAACCATTCTCCATTTCGAGCCCCTGCGTCGATTCATCAATCAGGATCCCGAATACGCCCTGCGCATCCTGACCTCGTCCCAATCGACCCTTCACAGCCGAACGGTTGAAGCCAACACCCGGACCCTTCGGGATCAGGTCGCCTCCGGTTACATCGATCCTCCGATGAATATCGAAAGCCTGTCGTACTTCATGGTCCGCCTGGCCGAGTCCTGCCTCTACAGCGACATCATCGGTGGGAGGGAACCACGGGACGAAGAACTGGAAGACGCCTGCACGGCGGTCCGAATTCTCCTTGGCGGAAAGGCCTGAGGAGCGACCTGCCATAGTCGATTCAGGCTGGGGGTGGGGTGCCTTTTCTGCCGGGAAAAAATGTCTGAGCACAGCGAGTTGTTTTTCCCAGAAGAAAAGGCACCCCACCCCCAGCCTAGCCCCCAGACCGATCAAACTCCTGGTTTAGAGCTGTAGGGAGCGGACTTCCAGGAATTCTTCGAGGCCCCATTTTCCGAATTCGCGGCCGAGGCCGGAGTGTCCGAAGCCGCCGAACGGCGCCAGCGGGTTGAAGGCACCGCCGTTGACGGTGACCTGGCCGGTTCTCAGTTTTCCTGCCACTTTTTTGGCTTTGGCGTCGTCTGCGGACCAGACCGCGCCGGACAGACCGTATTGAGTACCGTTGGCGATGCGGATGGCTTCTGCTTCATCCGTGTAGGGAATCACGCACAGCACGGGGCCGAAGATTTCTTCCTGGGCGATGCGGCTGTCGGGTTTGACGTTGCCGAATACGGTCGCTTTGACGAAGTAACCTTTGTCGCAGCCTTCCGGTGCTTCTGGTCCGCCAGCCACAAGGGTGGCGCCTTCTTCGATGCCGAGTTTGATGTAGTCGATGACTTTGTCACGCTGCTGGGCGGAGGCCAACGGGCCGAGGCGGGTGGTTTCCTCCAGCGGGTTGCCCGGGGTCATTTTGGCCACGGCGGCAGCCGCCAGTTCGCAGGCTTCATCGTGTTTGTCTGCGGGAACCAGCATCCGTGTCAGTGCGGTGCAGGTCTGGCCGGAGTTGAGCAGGCAGTTGTTGACGGTGCCTTTGACGGCGACGCCCAGGTCGGCATCCGGCAGGATAACCGAGGCGGATTTTCCGCCCATTTCTAGGGCGATGCGCTTGAAGTCATCGGCCGCGGCATGGGCAATAAGGTGGCCGGTTCGGGTCGAACCAGTGAACGACACCATGCGCACGTCCGGGTGTTTGATCAGGGTGTCGCCCACAGTGTGGCCTTCGCCGCACACGAGGTTGAAGACGCCTTTGGGCAGGTCGGTGCCATCCAGGATGTCCGCCAGAATGTAGGCGCTCTGCGGGGCGATTTCTGACGGCTTCAGCACCACGGTGCAGCCCGCAGCGATGGCCGGGACGATTTTCAGGATGACCTGATGCAACGGATAGTTCCAGGGCGTGATGCAACCCACCACGCCAACCGGGGCGTACTGCACTTCGGAATTGCCGGAGGTTTCGGTGAACGGAAAGTCCGGCAGCATCTTCAGGTAGGTTTTGGTGACGGCTGCCGGCATACCGGCCTGGATTGGGACGGCCAGTTTGATGGGCATGCCCACTTCCCGACAGATAGCCTGGGCGATTTCGCCGCCGCGTTCTTTAAGCCCAGCATGCAGTTGCTCGAGTACCTTGAGTCGGTCCTCCAGGGTGCTTTCTGACCAGCTCTCAAACGCTGCGTCAGCGGCAGCAATGGCCTGTTCCATTTCATCGCGGCCGGAGGCCGGTACACGGGCGATCACCTCGCCTGTGCCGGACTCATGGACATCAATGGTTTCGCCCTGCCAGGCCACCCATTGGCCGTTGATGTAATTCTTGCTCAGATTATTCATTGCGTTCTCCTCACTCGAATACGATAACGCCACGGGCGTTCTTGCCGGCCACCATATCATCGAAAGCCTGGGCGGCTTCCTCTATGGGATAGGTGCGGGTGACGAGTTCATCCAATTTCAGTTTGCCGGCCTTGTACAGGCCCAGAATCCGGGGAAAATCGTGCTGGGGACGGGCGGACCCGAGCCAACTGCCCTTGAGGGTACGTTCATCGGCAGGCAGGGTCAGGGTCGTCAGCGAGGTCTTGTCTTTGGGATCAGCAACACCGACAACCACGGCGGTACCACCACGCCCCAGGCATTTGTAGGCCTGTTCCACAACGGGGCCGGCACCGACGCATTCAAACGCATAATCGACACCGCCGCTCATTTTCTTCACCGTCTTGGCGGCATCGTCCACGTCGTTGATGTTCACAGTATGGGTAGCACCGAATTCCTTCGCCATTTCCAGCTTCTTCGGGTTGCTGTCGACCGCCACGATCATTTCCGCACCGGCAGTGGCACAGCCCTGGATGGCATTGAGACCAACGCCACCAATGCCGAAGACCGCCGCACGCGAACCCGGCTCCAGCTGAGCAGTATTGAACACGGCACCGACTCCCGTCATCACGGCACAGCCAACCAACGCCGCATTCTGCATGGGCACGGTTTCATCCACTTTCACACAGTTGTCCACATGCATGGTGGCGTATTCCGCCATCACGCCGCAGGCACCGAACACATTCAACGGCTCACCGTTGGCGTCCTTGGTGCGAACTGTCCCGTCCGGCAGGGTGAACATCGCTTTACGGGCGTTTTCACACAACACGGGACGACCACGAACACACTGCCGGCATTTGCCGCACATGGAGATGAAGGAACTCACCACATGGTCACCTTCCTGGAAGTCGGTGACACCCTCACCCACTTCCACAACCACGCCGGCGGCCTCATGGCCGAGCACCAGGGGAGGTGGGTACTGAATCTTACCGGTGGTGGCAGACAGATCGCTGTGGCAGACACCACAGGCAGCAACCTTGATCGTGACTTCACCCCGCTTGGGGCTCTCGACGGTAATGGTCTCGACGTGAACGGGTTGCCCCCATTCGCGGCAGACCACGGCCCTGGCTTTTCTGTCCATTGTTATTTTGCTCCCGTGTTAGAGAATCTCGTCAGAATTGTTCGTCGGCCATGTCCAGTGCGGTGGTATCAACACTCTTGAGGAGATCGGCCGTGGTGACCACCGAAGGCAGTTCGTAACGGGCGAAAAACTCGCAGGCCCTCAGTTTTCCTTCATAGAACTCGGCTGTCTGGCCACCGCTGCCGGCAAGGCCATCCAGCGCTTTCATGGCCTGGCGCAGCCAGAGCCAGCCCACCACCACGTGACCGAACGCGTCCAGATAAAGCGTAGCGTTGGCCAGTGCCTTTTCCACATCACCGCTGGCCTTGATGCGATTAATGGCCCCGGTGGCATCAGCCATGGCTTTCGCAGTCTGCTGCAGCCGGTTGGCGGAATCGACCAGCCGTTCATAGTGCCGAGCCTCGCCGATGGTCGTTTCAATCCGGTTCATCAGTTCGAGGTAAAAACGGCCACCCGCCATGGCGACCTTCCGGCCCAGCAGGTCCATGCCCTGAATGCCGTGGGTGCCCTCGTGGATCGGGTTCAGCCGGTTATCCCGGTAGAACTGTTCCACCGGGTATTCCCGGGTGTAGCCGTAACCGCCGTGAACCTGAATAGCGAGGCTGTTGGCTTCCAGGCAATACCGGGAAGGCCAGGACTTGATCAGCGGTGTGAGCAGGTCCAGCAGGCCTGCTGCCAGCTCACGGTCGGTATCTGTTGGACCGTGTTTTTTCTGGTCCACCAGCATTGAGCCCTCAAGACACAATGCCAGACCACCCTCCACGTATACCTTTTGCGCCAGTAACATACGACGGATATCCGCATGCTGTATCAACGGCACCTGGGGCGACTCCGGATTCTTGTCACCAACAGGGCGCCCCTGTCTGCGCTCACGCGCATACTCAAGGGCGTGCAGGTAGCCGGTGTAACCGAGCATGACGGAACCGAGGCCCACACCGATCCGGGCCTCATTCATCATGTGAAACATGGCGGCAAGGCCGTTGTTCGGTTCACCGACCAGATAGCCGACGGCACCGTCTTTTTCGCCGAAGTTGAGCATGGTGGACGTGGTACCGCGGTATCCCATCTTGTGGATCAGGCCAGCCAACGCCACATCATTTCGTTCACCGAGGCTGCCATCTTCATTCACCAGCTTTTTGGGTACCAGGAACAGGGAAATCCCGCGTACGCCCGGCGGGGCATCGGGCAGACGCGCCAGCACCATGTGAATGATGTTTTCACTCAGTTCATGATCGCCGGCGGAAATGAAGATCTTGTTGCCGAACAGCCGATAGCTACCGTCCGGCTGAGGTTCCGCCCGGGTCCTGAGATCCCCCAGGGAGGAACCGGAATGCGGTTCGGTCAGGCACATGGTGCCGAAGAAGCGCCCGGCCATCATGGGCTCGGCGTAACGCTTCTGCTGCTCTTCCGAACCCTGCACCATGATCAGGTTGGCGGCCGCAATGGTCAGCCCGGCATAGCCCTGAGTGCCCACGTTGGCGCCCTTGAGCAGGCCGACGCACATCTGTGCCACCGCCGCTGGGAGCTGCATGCCACCACGCTCGTAATCCTGGCTCGCCGCCATCAGGCCGGTTTCTTTCAGGACATCGAGCGCCTTGCCCACTTCCGGGCGCATGGTAACCCGGCCGTTTTCGAACCGGGGTTCCTCTTCATCCACCAGCCGGGCATGAGGCGCGAATTCTTCGGCAGCCACTTTCAGCGCCAGGTCCAGAGCCGCCTGCAGGGTGTCCCGGCTGTGATCGGCATAGCGGTCGTAGGCCAGGGTTTTCTCAACCTCATGGAGCTCGTATAGCTGGAACGCCAGGTCCTGGGGATTGATGATTTTCTGGGCCATGATCCGCTCCGCCGGTTTATACGATTTCGAACAATCCGGCAGCCCCCTGACCACCGCCGATACACATGGTGACCACAACATACTTGGCACCACGACGCTTGCCCTCAATCAGGGCATGGCCGGTGAGACGGGAACCGGTGACACCGTATGGGTGACCCACGGCGATGGAGCCACCATTCACGTTGAGCTTCTCCATCGGGATGCCCAGCCGATCCCGGCAGTAAACCACCTGGGAGGCGAACGCTTCGTTCAGTTCCCACAGATCGATGTCGTCCATCTTCAATCCGGTGCGTTCCAGCAGGCGTGGAATGGCGAAGACCGGACCAATACCCATTTCGTCCGGCTCACAGCCAGCGACAGCAAAACCGCGGAAAATGCCCATGGGTTCGATGTTGTTCTTTTCAGCGTAGGTGCTGTTCATCACCGTACAAACGGATGCCCCATCAGACAGCTGGGAGGCATTACCCGCCGTCACGAAGTTGCCTTCACCACGCACGGCATCCAGTCCCTGCAGACCTTCCAGGGTGGTGTTGGGGCGATTGCACTCGTCACGGTTCAGGGTGACCGCCTTTTCGCTGATCTCACCGGTTTCCTTGTCCTTCACCAGCATGGTGGCATCGTAGGGCACGATCTCGTCATCGAACTTGCCCGCTTCCTGGGCCGCCGCCGTACGCTGCTGGGACATCAGGGCGTACTCGTCCTGGGATTCCCGGCTCACACCATAGCGCTGTGCGACGATATCGGCCGTTTCAATCATCGACAGGTAAAGTTCCGGCTTGTTCTTCATCAGCCATTCGTTGGTGCCGTGGAAGCTGTTGAGCTTGTCGTTCTGCACCAGGGAAATCGACTCCACACCACCGGCGACGATGGCGGGAATCTGCTCTGAAATGACACGCTGGGACGCAATCGCAATGGACTGCAGTCCGGAAGAACAGAACCGGTTGATGGACATGCCGGCGGTGGTCACCGGCAAACCGGCGCGAATGGCTGCCAGGCGAGCCATGTTCTTACCCTGGGCACCCTCGTGGAAGGTAGCACCAAGGATGACATCTTCGACGATGTTCGGATCAATACCGGCACGCTCAACGGCGTGCTGGATCACGTGGCCTGCCAGGTCGACACTGTGGCTGTTGTTGAGCGCACCGCGATAGGATTTACCGAGGCCGGTACGGGCCGTGGAAACAATAACTGCATCAGACATGGTCGTGTCCTCTTTAAACGGGTTGGCTGCGGGGACTCACCCCGCAACGAATCAGTAAACGCTTACAGGTCGCCGAACTTCTTGCCTTCGGCTACCAGCTTCTCCAGCAGCGGGGACGGCTCCCACTGCTTGCCGCCAACCTCGTTGTGATACTTCTTCACCGCGTCCAGGATCTTGTCCAGACCGATTTGATCTGCCCAGAACATGGGGCCACCACGATAGGCGGGGAAGCCGTAGCCGTAGATCCAGGTGATATCAATATCCAGGGAACGGTAAGCGATGCCCTCGTCGAGGATCTTGGCGCCTTCGTTAACCATGACGTACATGCAGCGTTCGAGGATCTCCTGATCGGTGACCTCGCGGGCAGTGATTCCCTGTTCTTTACGAAACTCGGCGATGAGTTCATCAACCGCTGGATCCGGAATTGGCTTGCGGCTGCCTTCTTCATAGCGATAGGTTCCTGCCATGGTTTTCTGCCCCAGGCGACCTTGCTCTGCCAGTTTGTCCATCCAGCTAGGTGCAACATCTTCACCGGCCTTGCGGCGCTCCTGACGAATGCTGTAACCGATATCAATACCCGCCAGGTCACCCATGGCAAACTGACCCATCGGGAAGCCCAGGTCCGTCAGCACTTTGTCCACCTGCTGTGGCGTTGCGCCCTCGTCCACCAGGGACATAGCCTCGGCACCACGCTTGTGCAGCATACGGTTACCCACGAAGCCATGGCAGTTGCCCACCAGCACGCCAACTTTCTTGATGCGCTTGGCCAGTTGCATCGCAGTTGCCTTGACGTCATCAGCGGTCTTCTCGCCGCGCACAATCTCCAGCAGCTTCATCACGTTGGCCGGGCTGAAGAAGTGCAGACCAATTACATCTTCCGGGCGCTTGGTGGCGGAAGCGATCTCGTCGATATCCAGGGTGGAGGTGTTGGAAGCCAGGATGGCTCCCGGTTTACAGACTCCATCAAGCTGACCGAAGATGCTCTTCTTCACGTCCATCCGCTCGAACACGGCTTCAATGACCAGGTCCACGTCCGCAAAGTCGTTATAGCTGAGCGTGCCGGTAATCAGGCTCATGCGCTCTTCCACCTGCTCCATGGTCAGGCGGCCTTTCTTGGCGGTGTTCTCGTAGTTCTTGCGGATGATGGCCAGACCTTTATCCAGCGCTTCCTGCTTCACTTCCAGCAGGCGAACCGGGATGCCGACGTTGGCAAAGTTCATGGCAATACCGCCACCCATGGTGCCGGCACCGATCACGCCAACGGATTTGATGTCGCGGACCGGTGTGTCCTTGGCCAGTCCCGGTACCTTGGACACTTCACGCTCGGAGAAGAACGCGTGGATCAGGCCGGCACGCTGATCGGAGGCCATCAGTTCGGAGAACAGCTCGCGCTCCCGCTTCATGCCATCGGCAAACGACGCAGAGGTAAATGCGGCTTCAACGGCATCGGTGCACTTGAAAGGTGCGATCAGGCCACGGGCCTTTTTCTTCAGGCCTTCACGGAACTGTTCGAACACCGCACTGCCTTTCTCAGCCTCAAGCTTGTCACTCAGCTCACTCACCCGACGAACCGGCTTGCCTTCGGCAACCACCTTCTGTGCATAGGCCAGACCTTCGGCACGAACATCTTCGCTGCCGACCACTTCGTCGACGATACCCAGCTCTGCCGCCCTGGCGGCCGCCACAAAGTCACCCGTGGTAATCATTTCCAGAGCCTTCTGCGCGCCGGTCAGACGAGGCAGCCGCTGGGTGCCGCCGGCCCCGGGCAGCAGGCCCAGCTTTACTTCCGGCAGACCCACTTTGGCACTGGGCACGGCCACCCGGTAATGGCAGCCAAGCGCCACTTCCAGACCGCCACCCAGCGCGGTGCCGTGGATTGCAGCGACAACGGGCTTGTCGGTCGCTTCAATGTCATTGATCAGATCGGGCAGCGCCGGCTCCTGCAGGGGTTTTCCGAACTCCCGGATGTCCGCACCGGCAATAAAGGTACGGCCTTCACAGACGATCAGGAGAACCTTTGCATCTGCATCATCACGACCCTGCTGAATGGCAGACTGGATTCCGGATCGAACCGCATGACCCAGCGCGTTCACCGGCGGGTAATTTACGGTGATCACACCAACGCTTTGTTCACGGGAATAAGTTACAACTTCCGACATAGAGCCTCCTCTGATGTTCCGGGGCGGCGGGCCTGACCAAGGGCTCTGGCACAGCCAGGGCACAACTGAACATTCCGCCACTTATGAAATCTAGTTTTAACCTGCGAAATTAAGATCAATGTACTACGACCTTTAAGGAGCTTTCAAGCTCGATTTTGTTTTATGAAACCACAGTCTGAAAATGAATAACAAACTTGACAAAATGCACTTCCGATTCTTAATTTTCATTCTTGGCAGTACTTTGTTCTGCCATGCAAAACCATAAATCACAATAAAAAGTGGTGGTTATACAAGCCATCACATAAAGGAATGACACAATGACAATCCGGCAATACGCCCTCAGGGCAGCACTTGCAGCCTCCGCCATTACCCTCTCAGCCTGTGGCGGCAGCGACAACGACGGACTCTCCACCGACACCCAGACCGAACCCACACGACTGCAGGACGAACGCACGTTTGCCGTGGACCCGGCAACCCTCCCATTCGAATCAGAAGCAGGAACCACTACGGACACCTGGTGGGGCATTATGGAAAGTGGCGCCGGTTACCGCGTGGAGGTTCCTGATAACTGGAACGGCGTGCTGGTCATGTACGCCCACGGTTACCGGGGCACGGGAGAGGAACTCACCGTGAGCAATCCATCCCTTAGAAGCTGGCTGATCAATGAAGGTTATGCCTGGGCCGCATCCAGCTACAGCAAGAACTACTACGATGTGGAAGTCGGCGTTGAGGACACCAACGAACTGGCACTGAAATTTACCGATATTGCAGAGGCAAATGGTAGATCTCTGATCGCCCCCCACCAGACCTTTATCATCGGGCATTCCATGGGCGGGCACATCACGGCTGCAGCCGTCGAACAGGAAAACCTCTCATCCGCCCGAAACAAAGTTTACTACGACGGCGCAATGCCGATGTGCGGCGTTGTGGGCGGTACCCACGAGTTCGATTACCTTCTGGATTTCACGTTCGCCGCACAGCATGCGGCCGGGCTGGGACCCGACAGCTATCCGGCCGACTTTGACCAGAGCGCCATTGATCAGGTGCTGTGGACAACGCCGCCATCCTTCGCCCTGCCGGGCGTACCGACGGCAGACGGTCTGAAGCTGGAAGCTATCGTCCGAAACCTTAGCGGCGGTGATCGCCCGGTATTCGAGGCAGGGTTCCGCGGTGGTTACTACAACGTCGTAATGGGAACCGGGGGCCGCGACGGCACCGTAAACGGCATACTGGCGCGAGACCTGAGCAGCAACCTGGGCACGTTCTATCAGCTGGACAACGACCCGCTCCGCTCTGCCGAAGAAAACACCTTCAACAACACCATTCTCCGTGTTGAAGCAGACCCTCAGGCCAATGCGCCGAGAGCGGAAGGCCTGCGCCACATCCCGCAGGTTAACGGCCAGTTCTCGGTGCCGGTACTCACGCTGCACGGCCTGGGCGACCTTTACGTGCCGTTCGTCCATGAGCAGATCTACCGTAAGCGAGCCATCGCCAACGGCAATGATGATCTGCTGGTACAGAGGGCCATCCGCGATCCGTTCCACTGCGACTTCACCGAAGCCGAGGAGTCAGAGGCATTCAGCGATCTCGTCAACTGGGTGAACACGGGTATCAAGCCCGCAGGTGACAACGTTCTGGACGCAGCGACCGTTTCAGATCCAGCTTATGGCTGCACCTACTCTGATCCGACTCGAGCGAATCACATGGCCAGTTGCATCAACTGACACCAGATTAGATTACGCCAAAAAAAAGCAGGCCCGAGGGCCTGCTTTTTCTTACTGGCCCATACGTGGGCGATCAGACCCCCAGCGACTCGATATCACTCGCCAGCATCGCCAGCTGATGGGCAATGGATTCCCGGAGCTTTTCACCGGAAACCAGATAGGACGGTGCGGCGCAGGTCAGCGCCATGATGGTGCCATCCTGCAGTTGAATTGGCACACCGGCCGAATTGATGTTGCGATCCCACTCCCCGAGTGACAGGCAGAAACCATGTTGCTTGTACTCTTCCATCGCGCGCTCGAGTCCTTCTTTCTTTTCCGGCCAGCCCTCCGGGCCGTATTTCGCTTCCATGGCATCATCAATCACTTTCCGGCCCTTGTCCGTAATGGCGCAGTAGTAAGCACGGCCAGCGGAAGTCGTTGCCATCGGCAGTTTTAGGCCGATATCCATTCGCAACAGGGAAGCTTCAGGCGGCAGACGGTTCTCTACATAGATCATATGCAGCCGGTCGCGGCAGGTCAGCCCCACGGACATGTTGGTCTGGCGGGCGAACTCATCCATGTAAGGCTTGGCCAACTGACGAACCTTCAGATTGGACACGTACGCGTAACCAAGGGCCAGCACCCCGGAGCTGAGCTGGTATTTCTCCAACTGCGTGTTGTAGCTCAGGTAGCCCAGCTTGGTCAGCGTGTAGGTCATGCGGGAGACCGTTGGCTTGGGGAGACCGGTAATACGGGCAATGTCCTGGTTACCAAGAATGACCGAACCCTGGCTAAATGCCCTCAGTACATCGAGGCCACGAGAAAGCGCTTCGACAAACTTGCGATCTTTCTCCGGCTTCACTGGTTCGCCGTCACCGGAGGCCGCCATCAGTTCCGGTGTGGGGTTTTGTGCTTTTGACATAGTAGGGCGCCCTCCAACAGCCACGCCTTTTCGGTACCGGGATATAAGCACCGTTCATATAAAAGATGCAGTATTTTAATCGTTGGCGAAATCAAGTACCAGAATTGCTTTTCAAATCCCGTGCCAAATTTGAAACACTCCTGCGTTACGTATCACGGTATTCTGCATTTTTCATTCACAACCACGGCTTATTGAGAATTATTTCGGTACCTTGTTCCAGGCAGCGGAATTTCGGTAGCAAGTTAACATTCCCAACATACTCAGCCCGGAACCGGCAACATAAGAGCTTCGAAGGCCAGCAGTGCCAGCAACAGCGGAACCGCAATCACGACAAAGACCCCGTTCCATCGAAACGCCACCACCCATCGGGACACCTGACCAAACCGGGACAGCAGCATGACCGAAGGGCCAAACGGCGACAGCATCATCGCCAGGGAGAAGCCCGTGACCAGAGCCACGGAAACAGGCAATGGGTCCATGCCCTCCGCAACCAGAGGCGGTAACATGCCGGCCTGGATACTGAGTACCGTAATCGGAATGATGCCGATGGCCGACAGCAGGGGCATGATCAAAAGCCCGGCGGCAGCCAGCAGCCAGGTTCCGGAAGAACTGCTGATCAGCCCGATCAGGACCGTATCGGGAATGACTGTCGACAGGGACACGCCCAGCAAAGCCGAGGCCGCAAAGATTGACATTTCATTGGTCATGCCAGCGATCTGATCGGCCCCTTCCTTTGCCACGTTCACCAAGGAGCGCCCGCGCCAAAGCATGTAAACAAAGGTGATTCCCGGAACCGCCAACATAGCGGCGGCGGACACCTTCAAACCGGTCAGGGTCACCAATGCAAACATGACCGTGAAGACCGCGAGCACCAATACAACCAAACCCAGCGTGCCGGCCGGCCATTGTGCCAAAGCCACCCGTTCACTGCTGATCTCCCTGAATCGCCGCTGCTCCAGGGCCCAGCCCACCCCGATGAGCACCACCGCCGCGGCAGCCCCAAACGGCAATAGCATGGACCAGCTGAGCTGAGGCAACTCACGGGTAAGGATGGCAACAGCCACACTGGTGGGAGCGACCAGCGGCACAAGGGCAAATCCCCGCAAGGCACTGATCAACACACTCCGCAGCCAACGCAGACGCGACGAACCGGTTATCCCGCGCTCTCGCAACGTATCCGACAGAGTTCCACAGAGCAGGTTCATCATCCCAAAACTCAACACCGACGCGATGGCACCGCTGACCGCCGCGTATTTCGGATACAACCAGATCGGTGGTCCACCGAGTAGAACATCATGGATTCTGCGCAGTACCTCAAAACGACGAACCAGGCACTGCATCATTCCCAGACTGGCCAGGAACGCCGAATAGAAACCCGCATCGGCAAGCCCTTTTTCCAGTTGAGCACCCGACATGGATCCTCCAGCCACCAGCCAAACAGTGACGACAAACCCCAGAGCCAATAGGCCACGGGCATAGCCGTGAATTTGTCCACCGTGCAAAAGGAAACACACCAGGAACAGGCCACCGGCCACGGCGGACAGGGAACGACTGTCCATGCACATGGCCGAGAGCGCCAGCAGCATGGCAAGGGGCAGCGTGGCACGCACCAGCCGGCCCCGGATCATTTCGGCCTCCACTGATACGTGCAAAGGGCGGCTGTGTCTGCTTGCATTTCCACTACACCCGGATTAGTCTTTTGCTCATATTTACAAAACATAATTTCGCATAATGAAATTATGTTAGCATAAGCGCGACATGCCGCCAAAACCACAAGGGGCAACAAACCATGAGTGCATATATCTACGATGGCCTCAGAACCGCATTCGGCCGACATGCCGGCGGCCTGGCGAAAGTTCGGCCGGATGACCTGCTCGCCAGCGTGATTAAGGCCCTGATTGAACGCAACGCGTTTTCCAGGAATGATTACGAGGACGTTATCGCGGGCTGTACCAATCAGGCAGGTGAAGATGCCCGCAACCTGGCCCGCCACGCCGGCCTGATGGCGGGACTGCCAGTGGAGACCGGTGGACTGACCGTCAACCGCCTCTGCGGTTCTGGATTGGCGGCCATCATTGACGCAGCGCGCGCTATTCGCTGCGATGAGGGCGAGCTGTTTGTTGCCGGTGGTGCCGAGAGCATGAGCCGGGCTCCGTTTGTCATGGCCAAATCCGAATCGCCTTTCAGTCGTGATTTCCGGGCCTTCGACAGCACGATCGGTGCCCGCTTCCCGAATCCGCTCATTGAGAACGAGTTTGGCGCTGACACCATGCCGCAAACCGCGGACAACATTGCCAGCGAACTCAACCTCAGCCGTGACGTCGTCGATCAGTTCGCCGCCCAAAGCCAGGCGCGCTATGAATCCGCCAGGGAAGCCGGCTTCTTTGAGGATGAAATCCTGCCAATCGATGTACCCCAGGGGCGTAAGAAACCATCCCTCACCGTCAGCACCGATGAGCACCCTCGCCCGCAATCCACGGCTGAGGTATTGGCCGGGCTGCGCCCGCTGTTTGAAGGTGGGGTCGTCACTGCCGGAAATGCCTCCGGGATCAACGATGGCGCCGCTGCACTGATTATTGGGTCACGTGCCGCCGGTGAACGGGCCGGGATCAAACCCCGCGCTCGGATTGTGTCAGCAGCAATCGCAGGCGTACCGCCAAGAGTGATGGGTTACGGGCCGGTCCCCGCCAGCGAAAAGGCTCTGGCGCGGGCAGGCCTGACGATCAAGGATATGGACGTCATAGAGATCAACGAAGCCTTTGCTGCCCAGGTCATCGGATGCACCACCAGACTCGGCATTGAGCCCACAGATCCTCGTCTCAACCCCAATGGCGGCGCCATCGCGGTTGGCCATCCGCTCGGCGCCTCTGGTGCGCGAATCGCACTGACGGCAACCCGTCAACTGGAGCGCAGTGGCGGACGGTACGCGCTGATCAGCATGTGCATTGGCGTTGGTCAGGGGATTGCAGCCGTCATTGAGAGGGTCGAGGACTGACCCTCAAGCGCTTCGCATCACGCCAGCTCAGGCCCTGAGCTGGACCCGCACCGACTCGGGACAGAGTGCGAGGATATCCTCGCACTTCTGACAGACCGGTTCTTTGCAGGTGACAATCGAGTGCCGATCCAGGCTCTCCATGCCCCGCTCGCGGGGACCCGGTGAGGACTCGCAGGCGATGACGTGACGGTGCAGCGCATCAACCGCTTCTTCCTTGGAGCCGAAAGGCCCCAGCTCCGGGATTTCCCGGGTGCGTACACGCCAGGTACCATCACGAAACATTAGCCGCTTCTCTACTTCAAACAACGTATTGTTTAGCATCGACTGTCGCCTCCCCACGACCCCAGAGCCGGGCCTTGGCATTCGTTGGACTTTGTTTTTCTTCACTCAGAGTTCTAATCACGGGGCCCACAAGAAATGGTTCCAACCAGAGCCGTTTTTCCTGTCGGCCCGTGAAACCAGCTCCCAACCGGAAGCCGGATCCAGCCACTCCGTCGCTTAGCGAACGCCCGCACGACGCAGAGCGGCCGGCGTGTATTCGCGGGAACTGCGCTCGGTATCATACTGGTAGGGCTCGTCCTCTTCGTTCGTCATGCCCATAACCAGGTAGCGCCCGGACAGCAAGTCATAGAGGGTTTCAAAGGCATAAGCCGGAATGTTGGCATCATAGATCTGCATTGCGTGTGCTTCCGCAACCCGCCAGAGCGTTCCACGGCCATCGTAGTGATCGACCACCGCGATCTGCCAGGTGTCCTCATCAATGTAGAAATCCCGAACCTCGTAAACATGGCGTTCCCCATCTTTCAGGGTGGCCTTCACGTGCCAGACCCGGTGCAGCTCATAGCGCGCAAGGTTCTGATCGATGTGCCCCGGCTTGATGATGTCGTCGTAGCTCAGGTCAGCACTGGCAAGACGATAGGAGTTGTAAGGAATATACATCTCCTTTTTGCCCACCAATTCCCAGTTGTACTTGTCTGGCGCACCGTTATAGAGATCCAGGTTATCCGAGGTGCGCTGACCATCCGCTGCCGTACCCGGACCATCGTAGGCAACGTTCGGTGCACGGCGAACCCGGCGCTGTCCTGAGTTGTAGAGCCACGCACGACGGGGCTCCTTTACCTGGTTGATGGTTTCATGAACCAGCAGCACGTTACCGGCCAGCCGTGAAGGAGCGGTGATGGCCTGCTTGAAGTAAAACATCACGTTCGGATCGTCTTCCGGATCGTAGTCCTTGAGCGCGACGCGCTCGGTGAACGACTCGGTAAACTTGACCGGACTGTAGTCGCCATTCGGCTGCGGAGTCACCTGGGCCACGTTACGGGTAAAGGAACCGCCACGGTAGCGGGTGATATGGTTGAAGATGGCTTCAAGGCCACTCTGAGGCATCGGAAACGGAGTCGCTGTCTGGTAGTTTTCCAGACCGTTCCCGCTTTCAACCAGCGAAACGGCCGTCGCGTTCTCAATCGTCTGAGCCTGCACCGGCTCTGGATATACGCCAGAACGACGAGTCTCATAAACCGGGATAAAGTAATCGTCGTAGGCCTTGATCATCGCAACCTGGCCCGGACTCAGTCTGTCGGCATATTCGTCCACGTTGCCCTGATCAATGCGGAAGAGTTCCTTGTCCCCCGGGAACGGATCCACGTAACGACCATCGCCTTTATAATCTGCCGGTGCCTCGAGGAGGCCACCCGTCCACGCCGGAATTTCATTACCGTTACCCGCCTTCTCGGCGCCGATTGGGGTCAGACTGTTCCCCAGTTTTGCAGCCTCGTCAGCCGACACTGCCGCCAGGGCAGACCCGGAGGTCATCAGGGCGCTGGCAATAGCGCCGTACATCAGGTTTCGCATAACGTTCATAACAAATACTCCTGCTATTTTTGTCGCTGTCAGAAGGAATAGGAAATTGAGGCAGCTGCGAAATCGCGGTCATTGATTTCGTTGTAATCGCCACCGAAATAGTTGGTGTAACTGAGCGATGCCTTGTAGGCATTCTGGTAGGTTGCCTCCAGGCCAAGACCAACCGCCTTGTTACCCTCTTTGAAGTTACCGCCGGGATCAGGCGCATAGCCTTTGACGTCATGGGACAGGAACAGACGGGGCCTCAGGTTTACACCCGCGACGGCGTCCGGGTAATCCCAGACAAACAGGGTGCGATAGCCCCAGGAGAATGAGGTGGTGAAGCCGTCGCCCTGACAGTTGGTGGCATTGATGTTCAGGCGCGGGGTACTGTCTGTTCCATTGCTACAGAAATCCCCGGAGAAGCTGGCGCCGTCCAGGGGCACCGGCCCAACACCGTAGATACCGGAACGACCATAACGCGCCTCGGATTTACCCGGCAGATCATGGATGTAGGTGGCACCTACTTCACCGATAATGATGAAACGTGCCGCGCCCATCACACGGTCGATGAAGTGAATCAGCGTCGCCTGGGCCTGGGAAACCTTGAACCGGTCATAGCCATCAACAGCCTGGCCTGCATAGTTGTAGTTCCTGGCCTGCTCCCGCTGCTCCAGCTTGCTGACGGTCTGACCATCCGGTCCGCGCTGCTGCAAACCACCGTAGATCAGCTCAAAGGTGTTCCACTGGATGGGCAGGTTCGGGCGGAAGCTGTATTCCGCGCCAAGGGATGTCCCCGTGGGCAAGGTCGTATTGATACTCAGCCCGAACAGGTCGATACCCTTCGGATACTCGATGAAGTAACTCGGGAACCGGGAGAACGGCAGGTCCGGGTTGTTCATCTGGTTTTCAGTTGGTGACTCCGGGTTGTTCACCACACCGCTGATGTAGGGAAGTCGGCTATTGTAGCGGGTGTAATAGACACCCAGCTCTGCATCCAGGTCGGTGACAAACCAGCGAGCGGCGACGCCGAACTGGTCCTGCTCACCCGGCTCGCGATCACCAAGCCGGGGCGCTATAAAACCTTCTTCCAGCGCCTGGGAGTCGGGCACCTGGCCAGCCAGAAGCACCGGTCCACATCCATCTGCGGCAACGTCAGCCGAAGAGAAGAAGGTGCCGCAATCATCAATCCGGAACGGTTCCCAATCGGTCTGAACAAACGCTTCAACGGTGATGTCAGGCGTAATACCAACCGACGTGTAGAGTGCTTCAACGGGCAACAACACGTCCTTCAGCTCCGCCCCGGGAGCCCGGAAGGCAGGTACGTCAATCGGGTTTACCGCATTAATGCCGCCGAGAATGAAGGTGCTCTCGCCCCAGTTAATGACCTGACGTCCATAGCGGATTGCCACCGGTGTGTCGCCAAAATACCAGTCTGTGAAGACATAGGCGTCGAGGAGATCCGCACCGGCCGCATTGTCCTTCGCTTCAGGATTCAGCTCCCGCTGTTGTCCAACCGGATCGACAGCGCGTGAATTATCCCGCAACTCGTAATCGTAGTAGTAGGTGCCACGAACCAGAGCCCCTACACGGGTCAGCGTGTCGCTGTCCGGGGCATAGTCGAGGAACAGCTCGCTGCGTCCCCTCAGGATCTGCGAGTACGGTTCGCCTTGTTCAAAGTTGAGGTTGCCGTCGTCAAAGTTGTTTGAGGACGCACCGGTGTCGCTGAACGCAAACTCCGGCCCCAGGTTACCCTGGGAAATCAGATCCTTGTCCTGATCTTCCAGTCGATAGGCAATACCCGCCGTCAGCGTCGTGCTGAACGAGGCATCAATCTCGTAAATCTCGAAATCAAAAGCCGATGCCGGAGTGACCAGGCAAGCTGCTTGTACCGCCAGCGCTAACCGGAGCACGTTATATGATCTGGAGTTTTTTATTTTCATGACATGTTACTCCGCTTTCTCTGGGCAAGCCGGGCCCGTGTGGCGCGGCTTGCCCCATGTTTTTATTGGGTATTTGGTTTAGGTGTATCCGGCTATCAGAGACCCAGCACGCCGTCGAGCAGGCCGCCGCCAGTGTCACCGCCGCCACCGCTCGGAGTCTCACCCGGGTCGGTATTGCCGCCAGTGTCACTGCAGTCTGTGCCGCTGGTGTCGGCGTCTTTCACAACACAGGGGTTGGTCACGCTGACGGTGCCGTCGGTGAAGAGCTCCAGCATCTGGGCCGCCATTTCGTTGAACACCGCGCTGGAGGAGAAGGCCTCAGCACTCTTCTGCCCGGCAGAGATCGGGTTGGCGTGAGAGCCTTCAAGATAGCGCGTGATGTAAGGCAAACCTCCGGTCGCGATCGGCGTGGATTCTGCCCCCATGGTGGCGGCCAGAGGGTCGGTACCTGCCAGGGGCATATTTTCGCCATCAATTACGAAACCGGTCTCAGCAATCGTGGTGCTCAGAGGGCCTTGTTGATAAAGCACAGCATCAGCCGCATTGGGAATGGTGCCGTCACTCGGGCGCTCGGGGTCATCGGCGACTCCGGCGATTTCAGTCAGCAGCGTCGAACTTCCCTCATAGAAGGAAGCAAAGGCAGTCGGATCAGCAGAATCGAGCAATGCCTGGAACACATTGAAGTAAATGTTCAGCTCGGTTCTGCCCTGCGCAAGCAGACCGGCCGACGCAGCATCCAATCCCGGCAGCACTTGCGGGGCAACAGACGGGGAGTTTTCCACAAACCGTGTGAACTGCCCGCCGGTATTGAACAGGTTGGTCGCCGTAATGGGGTTCAAGTTGCTATTGCCCGCATCAATCGCAGCCTGAATGACTGGCGGGACGGCAGCGCCTCCCATGCCACTCAGGGAATGGCTGATGAAGTAGACTCGGTTGGGATCCAGATTCAGGTTCTGGGGACAATCGGCGCAGGCATTGATTGCATCCTCAATAGCCTGCAGCGACGCGTTCACGTTCATCAGGTCGAGCGCGCCCTGACGCATGTTGTCCCTGGTATTCGCGTAGTTCGCGAAGTTCAGGTACAGACTACCGGACTCGGGGCTATCAAGCTCCGCCGCGGGAGTGGCCGCCAGATTGGCATCGGCTGCGAACCCAAAGTGGCGTTCGGTCGCATCTGCGGATGCCCCAGCCTGTTCGCTAATCGGGTTCAGCCCCACCAGGCCCTGACCAAAGATCCCGTGCAGGGGCTGGTCAATGCCAATGGTGACAAAACAGTCGTAGGTATTGTTCGGATCAGCACAGAGCAGTCCGGCAGCTGTTGCCAGCGGCAGAATCGCGGAACGGTCCGTGGTCACCGCATGCTGATAGATGATGACCGGGTAACCGTTAATGGGCTGCTGGCCACCTACCAATAGCTGATTGGTGTCTGGCGCAGCGACCACAAGCGGAACCTTGGTGTCTGTCGTTTTTCCCGCAAACGGAAAGCGGTAGGTAATGCGGTCAGAGGGCGCATTATCCAGGGTTTCATCCCCGCTAAAGTCCGCAGGCACCCAGCTGCCGGAAGTCAGAGTGGAACCGTCACCCTCCGCAGGCAGTGACTGGTAGTAAGGAAGGGTAATTTCGCCTTCATATACATGAATGTTCAGTGGCGTTCCTGCAACTTCCTGCGCGAGCGCCGGATTCACATCGCCACCGTCTCGCTGACTGAACACTCGCACCGTTCTCGGTTTCGGCGTGTCCAGCAGGGGCTCTGCGGCAGTAGCCAGAGACTGCGCCTGAGCAGAAACGTCCATAGAGGAATCCGTGGCCATCGCCGTGGCAACCTGCACAGCATGGGCAACGCGGCGATCAGTGCTGGCATCAGCGACAACATCACCGTACGCAACGACGACACCGCTCGCGTTGGCATCCTGAAGGATCGCAGCCAAGTCCGCGTTATAGAGACGGAACGCGGTGTCCGTCAGAGTGTTGTATATCGCGGTATTCAACGCCGATTCCTCGGCGGTTGCCTCTGCTCCCAGCGGCTGATCACTCAGGTTATAGAAGCCCGCCTGGAGACGCGCCAATTCGCTCTGTCGCTTGGCAATCTGGAGCGTTGATTGAAAGTAAGTCACCGGAGCGGCGTTGGCCAACAGGATGTCATCCACAGACGTTGTCGTGATCGTGGTGGAGTAGACAACATCGCTAAACGTCGATGAAAAAGCCGAGGCTTCCGGAGTCTCCCGTTTGAAGTCAAAGTAGTCTGCAGCCAACTGGCGGGCCGGAAGCATCACATCGCGGAAGGGCTGGAACGCTGCGTTGGAAAGCGTGCGGTCCGGGTCTGCCACGCTTTGATAGGTAACAGATCCCACAAGTGGATTGCCTTCGGCATCCACGATGTCGTTAGTAACCACCAGGATGTATTGTGTTTTTTCCTGCAGCGGCTTGACCGGGAGCACACGAATCAGATTGTTTTGCCCGCCATCAATGTCGAGCAACTCAACCCGCAGGTTCTCCTCCAGCAGGTCGCTGAAAATCTCATCTGCACCCGCGGCATCGCCTTGTTCCTGCAGGCGCAGCGCCTGGCGATAACGCTCCGCTGGCGTCAAGCCAGCAACTTCACCCGCCGATGGTTTGAGCGCATCTCCGCCGGCATACTCGACGGGAACCAGGAACACATTCTGGTCCGGATTCGGTATGACCTGACCGTCAACATCGACGAAATCGCGTGCGTCCAACACCTGCTGGCTATCGATACTTGCGCTGATTTTGATATCAATAGGCGCCAGCACCGAGTTCCCATCCATGAAACCAAGGCCGGTGGTGACCGGATTGGCCGGATCCGAGCCGTTAAGCATTGTGCCATCGTCGACAGTGCTGAGCTTGAACAGAGCGTCACTCGGAATCGGGAATGCTGTCTCAAGGGGATCGAAGACCGGAAAAACACCGCGCTCGGTCTGCGGGCTGCTAATCACATAGTCTGGGCTTTTGTTTTTCTGGGTCTGGCTACTGCTGTCCAGGCAGCCCGACAGTCCAAACGTGGCTGCCGAGATCGCCGTGATCAATGCCGTTCTGATAAACATAGTCTACTACCTCTTCGTTTCTTGTAATCCAGCGATCCGTCGCCTTTAGTTGCATTCAACGGAGGTCTAATTGCAAAGGTTCCAATTTGAAACCGGATTTTTTTCAAGACTGGCTGATCAATCGACGTAACCCTCGGCCTATGTTGGAAAAACAATGATTCATTTTTTTAACAAAACGACATACCTACCAGGCGGACGCACTGGTACCATAGGAGGACGCTAACGAAAGAGCCCCAAAAAAACTCTGACAGAAGATCAAAGGGGCCGGGCAAGCTACTCAGAGGTACTCATTTGGCTCTGCTACCGTTCCGCCAGTCCAAATCAAAGCGGTTTGAAAACCTGATTCAGCCGCACCTGCAGCCGATGTATAACTATGCCTATCGTTTGACTGGCCGCTCCCACGATGCTGAGGATCTGGTACAGGAGGTGGTAACCAAACTGTTCCCAAAACTGGAAGAGATGGAGCAGGTGTCGCAGTTACGCCCATGGATTGCCCGGGTCCTGTATCGGCAGTTCATCGACAACATCCGGAAACGCCCTGCCGGCAGAGAAATGAATGCCAGCGCCCTCGACAATCCGGAACACCCAACCAGTTACCTGGAGTCACTTGAAAGCGCGGCCCCAGACCCACTGGGCCATACCGAAGGTGACCAACGCAGCGAACTGCTCAAGCAGGTTATTGGTGAACTTCAGCCCGATCAGCGCACGCTGCTTCTGCTGCACGACAGTGATGGCTGGCGTCAGGAAGACATAGCCGAGATTCTGGAGGTGCCCATTGGTACGATTAAGTCCCGACTGCACCGGGTCCGCGCGCTGGTGAGAACAAAATTTCAGGAACGACTGGAACCTTTTGAGGAGCAATTGCGTGACTCTCACTGAGGTGACTGCAATGAACTGTAACGAATTCAACCAATGCCTGGACGACTACGCGGCCGGTGAGCTGCCGGAGCCGATCGAACGGCAAATGCAACAGCACGCGGACAACTGCGCAACCTGCTCGCAGGATCTGGATGCAGCGCGTTTTGTTGCCGATACGATCGCCGTGTCGCGGCCGCCCCAGCCATCCGTGGACTTTGAGGCAAAGGCACTCAGTGGAATTCGCGACAAGCAGCCGCGGCCTGAGCGCTCCTGGACAACGCCAATCTGGGGCGGCGCTGTTGCTGCAGCCCTGGTGGTCGGCCTGTTCGTAGGCAGTGAGTTCAAGCAGCAACCTTCAGTTACGACCGAGACGGACACACCGGTCGCCGAAGCACCAGTGGAGATAACACAGCAGGTGGTACGACTCGCATTCAGTTCCAACGAGGCACTGGAGGACGTCACCCTGACCCTGGAGTTGCCGGCGAACATGGAGCTCGCACCATTTCCTGGCCACCACAAGGTTAGCTGGAAAGTCGATCTGAAGCCTGGAGACAATCTCCTGGCACTGCCACTAAACATCCTGTTTCCTGGGCAGGGAACTCTGGTCGCCCATCTGGGCGAAGGAAGTAACCGGAAAACGTTCCGCACAGAAATCGGGAAACAGGCTAAGGAGCCATCTTCATGATGCCTGAAACTCATGCATTGATCCGATTGTTCATCGCCGGCATTCTCTGCCTCGGCCTCCTGCCCGCAGTCGCCGCTGCGGAGACGGATTACGACGTCACCATGCGCATGGTGATGGATGATGAGGAACTGGATGCGTCTTTTGTCCAGGAAATGGAAATTCCGGAGTCGCTGAATCAACTGGACACCGCAAGTGACATTGAGCCTCTCGAACTGAACGAACTGGCGGATGAAACCCAGAACCTTCAGGAGACGCTCTCATCCGAGACCCGCGAAATCCGGGATGCGCTGGATGAACTGCTTCCCGGCGAAGAGATTATTGACGATACCGTTGGCGAGCTTCCGGATCTTACTGATCCGGACCTGCTTCCCGGCGGCGGGGATCTGGACCTTCTGAACGGTGATCAACTGGACCTGCTCAATAACCCGGAACTCAATGCGACCGGCCAGCAGTAGTCACTGAGGTTCTGCTCCACCACCTCCGCACACGGGATCTTATCCTGTGGGCATTTGTGCGTTAAGCTAGCCTTACATAAGAATGTATAAGGCCGAGCTTTCTTGTTGCAAAAATCTTTCTTCACCTTCGCGCTGTGTTTTCTGATCGCCTGGCCAACAATCGGCCTTGCCGACACCGAAGCGTCCGCGAAAAAAAAGTTCCTTGCCGGCATTCAGGCCTTTCAGCAGGAAAACCTGGTCAAGGCCCGTACTCTGCTGGAGGCCGCTGCGGAAGCCCTGTCTTCAAAGGCGCTAACCTACAACCTCGGTGTCGTGTACTACCGACTGGGCGAATACGACAAATCCCGGCAGATGTTCGAGGCGCTCCTGCCCACCAATCAACGGGCCCTCGCATTCTACAACCTCGGACTCATCGCCCTTGCCGAGGATGACACAACCAAAGCCCGACGTGCTTTCCGTGATGCAGCCAGAAACAGCTCCAAAGAGAACCTGACCAAGCTCGCCTACGGCCAGCTAAAGGAACTGGGCTCCGAGCTTCCAAGCCAACCATGGCAGGCCCTAGTTTCCCTGGGGACAGGCTACGAGGACAACATTGCACTCTTCCCGGACAGCGCTGCGACCACCCTCGACAGCAGCTTCTTCGAATCGGTAAACGCCGTTTCCGGCTATCCATTGCGCAGCGGGAATCACGCACTGAAGATTCTGGCCCAACTGTATGGGCGGCGCTATAACGAATACAAAGGCTTTGATACTTATCTGGCGCGACTGGAGTTAGCATGGGCCTACCTTCCCGATGGCTACAGGTTCAATCTTGGCATAGGTGGCGACCAGCTTTGGCAAGGCAGTGAGAGTCGTGAACAGAGAATGCGGGTCTTTACCGATTTCCAGGTCAAGGGCTGTTTGCGGGACAACGCCCGTGATCGCTGCACTTTGGGTCTGGAAGCAGAACAGGTTGAAGCTGCAGAGCGGTATCGCCCTTATGACGGCCAGCGCTACCAGTTCGAAACGAAATACCGTACCCGTTTCGGCGACTGGACCTGGGATGCGCGCTATCGGGTGGATTACAACGACCGCCGGGATCTGGATACCGGCACCGAGTCATTCAGTGTCTCTCCACTGACACAAACGGCCAAATTGGGACTGGATTACGAGGTGACATCAAACTGGAGCCTCGGGGCGTCTGCTAATTACGGCTTCCGCCACTACCAGACTGATCATCGTTTGCAGATCCCGGAAGGCCTGCTGACCATTCGGCGGGAGGACAATCGGTTTGCCTATTCCTTAAAGACGGCATACAAACTCACATCAGCCCTGTCGATGAGCCTCGACGTGGAGCAGGTTCAGAACAACAGCAACATTGATCGATACGATTACGATCGGCGGACGGCCACTCTGAGCCTGGCCGTCCACCTTTAACCGCCGGCCTTACTCGATATCGATCAGGACTTCACCGGGCACCACACGATCGCCTTTGGTAATCGCAACTTCCTTCACCGTTCCGGAGATGGTCGCTTTCACTTCCGTTTCCATTTTCATGGCTTCGATGATCAACACCGGATCTCCGGCTTCGACCTGGTCACCCTCGCTCACCAGAACATCAACGATATTACCCGGCATGCTCGTGGTTACATGCCCTTCCTTGGTTGCCGATGCCCGGCCGCCACTGGAACGGGAGCCGGCGTCGCCGTCACCTTCGGATGCGAGGTGGATTTCCTCAGGCACGCCGTCGACCGTCATGTAAAAACGGCGCTCATTCTCGCCCGTCGGACTGGCCCCGGTGACGTGAATATCGTAGCTCTCACCGTGCACCGTAATCTTGAACTTGGTTGAGAGATTGCCACCGGCCTGGCCGGATGGTACCGGCTCCAGTTTCTCTGGCTGCAGGGTTCCGTCTCGGCGCTGCTCCAGGTAGGACTTGGCCTGGTCCGGGAACATGGCGTAAGTGAGCACGTCCTCGTCGCTGGTTGCCAGGTCACCGACCTGCTTGCGCAGATCTTCCAGTTCCCGTGGGATCAGGTTCGCCGGGCGTTCCTCAACCAGCTCCTCGTTGCCAACCGCACGGCGCTGGAGTGCGCTGTCTACGGCCGCAGGCGCCTTGCCGTACCAGCCCTGGAGATACTTTTTCACTTCATTGGTGATGCTGTCATAACGTTTGCCGCCCAGAACATTGATCACCGCCTGGGTACCCACGATCTGGGACGTTGGCGTCACCAGCGGCGGGAAGCCCAGATCCTTGCGGACGCGCGGAATCTCCTCGAACACTTCCTGAATGCGATCCAGCGCTCCCTGTTCCTTGAGCTGGTTGGCCAGGTTGGACATCATCCCGCCCGGCACCTGAGACAGCAGCACCGAGGTATCAACACCGTTGTAGGCGCTTTCAAACTGGTGGTACTTTTTGCGCACTTCGCGGAAATGGCCGGTGGCCTTGTCCAGCAATTCCAGGTTCAGGCCCGTCTCATAGCCGGCATCGTGAAGCGCGGCCACCAGGGATTCTGTCGGCGGGTGACTGGTACCTCCGGCGAAGGCAGACAATGCGGTATCAATGTGATCAACCCCGGCTTCCATGGCGGCCCACTGACACATCGGTGCCATCCCGGAGGTGGCATGGGAATGCAGGAATACCGGCAGATTGAGCGTCTTTTTGAGCTTGCCGACCAGTTCAGCCGTGACCGATGGGGTCAGCAGGCCCGCCATGTCCTTGATGGCAATGCTGTCAGCGCCCATGTCAGCCATGGCTCTGGCCTGCTCCAGATAGGCATCGGTATCGTGAACCGGGCTGACGGTGTAACACAGGGTGCCCTGGGCGTGTTTGCCCGCCTTTTTTACGGCCTTGATACTGGTTTCCAGGTTGCGCACATCGTTCAGCGCATCAAACACCCGGAACACATCAATGCCGTTTTCCGCCGCTTTTGCCACGAAGGCCTCAACAACGTCATCACCGTAATGGCGATAACCCAGCAGGTTCTGGCCACGAAGCAGCATCTGCAGACGGGTATTCGGCAGTGCCTTACGCAAGGTGCGCAGACGCTCCCAGGGATCTTCTTTCAGGAACCGTACGCAGGCGTCGAAGGTAGCGCCACCCCAGCATTCCAGGGACCAGTAACCAGCCTGGTCGAGCCATTCACAGGCCGGCAACATGTCCTCAGTACGCAGACGGGTGGCGATCAGGGATTGATGGGCGTCCCTCAGGATAACGTCAGTGATGTGGATCTTACGCTTAGTCATTCTGGATCTCTCCGGTATTCGTTTTACAGGCCCGCCTGGGCTGCGATAGCGGCAGCGATGGCAGATGCAATGGATTCAGGGCGGGTCTTCGAGCTGTATTCCAGCAACTGAGGATTTGCTTCCACAAAGCCGGTATTGAAATCAGCCGCCTGGAACTCCGGGTGCTCAAGAATCTGTTTGTAATAGGGGATGGTGGTCTGGACGCCATAGATGCCCATGTCGCCGAGTGCCCGACGGGACCGCGCAATCAGCTCCGGCCAGTCCATCGACCAAACGATCAGCTTGGCGCACATCGAGTCATAGTAAGGAGGGATCTCATACCCGGTGTACATATTCGCGTCGGTGCGCACACCGGGGCCACCTGCTGAGTAATAGCGGGTGATCTGGCCAAAACTCGGCAGAAACCCATTCTTGGGGTCTTCGGCGTTGATCCGGAACTGGGCCGCAAACCCCCGGTAGCCGATGTCTTCCTGTTTGAGACCCAGCGGCTCGCCAGCGGCAATCCGGAGTTGCGCCTTAATGATATCGACCCCGGTTATTTCTTCGGTGATGGTGTGCTCCACCTGAACCCGGGTATTCATTTCCATGAAGTAGAAACTGCCATCGTGGTCCAGCAGGAACTCCACCGTTCCGGCGTTTACGTAGCCACACTGGCGAGCAACCCGACGGGCGAGATCGCCAATGTATTCACGCTGACTGTCCTCCAATTGCGGTGACGGTGCCAGCTCAATCAGCTTCTGGTTGCGGCGCTGGATCGAGCAGTCCCGCTCATAAAGGTGGACCACGTTCCCGTGCGAGTCCGCCAGGATCTGAACCTCAATATGACGGGGGTTGATAATGCATTTCTCCAGGAACACTTCGGCACTCCCGAATGCCTTGGTGGCCTCGGAAATCACCCGTTCGTAGTTCTGCCGCAGCTCTTTCTCATTGTCGCAACGGCGGATCCCCCGGCCACCACCGCCCGATGTTGCCTTCAGCATAACCGGGTAGCCGATGTCGGCTGCCTGGGCGACGGCATCATCCACGTTCTCAAGATTACCCTCGGACCCCGGTGTCACTGGAACGCCCGCCGCAACGGCGGTTTGCCGTGCCTGGGTTTTGTCGCCCATGGATGCAATGGCATCCGCCGACGGCCCGACAAACGTAATGCCCCTTTGCTCGCAGATGGCAGCGAGTTCCGCGTTCTCGGAGAGGAAACCGTAGCCGGGATGAAGAGCATCACAACCGGTTTCCACGGCCATGTTCACGATATGGTGCGGATTCAGGTATCCCGACAGAGGATCCTTGCTTATCTGATAAGACTCATCGGCTTTCTTGACGTGCAATGAATACTCATCAGCTTCGGAGTAGATAGCAACCGAGCGTATGCCCAGTTCGCTACAGGCCCGGGCAATTCTGACCGCAATCTCACCGCGATTGGCGATCAGCAGCTTCCGTATAGCCATGAAATATCCTCCAGATGTGGAAGGTTTGGACGTTGTCTTTTAACAGGGTAGTCAGGATGAGCGGCATTGGCTCCGTTCCTGATAACGGTCTTCAGACCAGGGGTGGCGCCTGTGGCAACACCGGGAAGCTGGCGCGGTGCACCAGAACAGCATGGGGAAGAGAAACAGAAGAGTCACAGGCCAGAGGCGAAACAAAACCGGAAAAGACCACGCCCCGGGTCAACTCTCCGTCCTGGTTTCCATCGCCCGCAACGTCATCGGCCATCAGGCACGAGACGCCCCCACAAGCCATAAACGTGGAGTCAGCCTGA
Source organism: Marinobacter nitratireducens (assembly GCF_000708045.1). GTDB lineage: Bacteria > Pseudomonadota > Gammaproteobacteria > Pseudomonadales > Oleiphilaceae > Marinobacter > Marinobacter nitratireducens. The sequence goes on along the minus strand of NZ_ANIE01000009.1, from coordinate 170,248 downwards.
ACCGAGTGGGAAAGGAAAACAGAGAGGCCGAAAGCAAATAGAATCAGTGCACAAAGCACCTTCGGCCGGGCATATTGCTGGGCGTCCTGCATGGGCGTCCTTTGCATGACAAAAGTCAGGAACGAGTGTCGCGTCATACACGACCCCATTCAATACGGTTTTTTGGTGCCAAAAGATCGTTATTTTCGACCTTCTGGCACCTTGGTTACGGTCAGAACCCTCCCTGAACCACGTTTACAATTTCATAAAACCGGGTTGCCCGATGCTCAAGGTCCAGACTCAGATCCAGACGCTGTACCAGATCCCTTGCACCGATCAAGCCACGGAGATAGGTTTGCGACGGGTTATTCCAGTCGTCATCCAGCACCAGAAGATACTCTTCGTGAACTTCCCGGAAGGTACTGACCAGATCCCCCACCGTTGCGGCCCGGAGATCCCGATAATGGATGGCGGGCAGTTCACTGAGGGGGCGCATGATGTCACGCACCCGTATCTCAGGAATGGCGGTGCCTTGTCGGTTGGCAGCCATCATCGGCTTTTCACCGTTGACGTCGTGGATGGTCAGGATACCGATACAGTCGCCGGTTTGATTCTCGACCAGCTTGATGGGCGTGTCGGCCAGCCGCATCCAAAGGCGGGCCTCAGATACCGGCATGGTTGAACTGAGAGACGGTGGCCGCTGCTCGGCAAAGTCTTTCAGCAGATGAACAGCAGAGTCGTCACTGCCAATCTGGGCGACGGGCTTGGCGGTACTGATGGCGCCGGTGCGCGCCAGGTCCTGCACAGGCAGGGCATTGAATTCGTTGTTCATGATGAACCTCGCAATATGTAATTCGGACAGAACTGGCAGGCGGAATTACCCACCGTTCGTTTTGATCGTTGTCGGAATCAGGCGAGGATAGGGGGAGCCTGAGGTAGCTCCGGATAACTCAGAAGGCGACGGGGAGGCCGAACGGACTCAACTCTCGCAACAAAATCCGGAGCCAATCCGGGCTCGGGGAACAGCGAGAGAAAGGAGGCAAGAGGCAGCGGTTCCGGCGGGGACGAGTCACCGGCATCGAAGCTCGAAACCAGCTCCGGCGCGTGGTGGTCAAAGCTTTGATCATCCGAGAAGGGGTGCTGAGATACGCCAGCCCACAGCAAGAGCAGGCCCGTCATCAACAGAGAGAACAGGCTGACACTCAGAATGCTTTTGTGCGACGAATCACTCGACATGCTCAAGCCCTGCATCAGCTACTTCCACTAACCTTCTTTTTTAAACATAAGGACTTTTTGATACAAAGCAAGTCTGGAAGGGCACAGCCACATTAAAAAACCGAGAGAAAAAAGCCCCGGCGCTCGGGGGATGGGCGCCGGGGCAACAGGCACGAAACCTGTGAAGAAAGAAAACTCTCAAAGGGTCCTTCGTTGAGACTTCTGTGTGGATCAGAAGCTCAGCTTGGCTGACGCCATGACCTGCTCGTACTGCTTGCTGCCACTGCTGGCAATTTCTCCGAAGTCCCAGTAGGCGTATTCCAGACCAAGGATCAGATTCTTGTGAGCCGACCAAAGAAGGTTGGCATGGACCGACGTTGAAGAATCGAAGTAGCTGAGCGTGCCAGCCGGAGAGAATTCCAGGTCATCCACGATTTCTGTGTGGGAAGCCGAGACGGTGGAGCGCCATGCCGGGCTCCAGAAGTGACGATAGGCGGCCGTCGCGCCGTAGACGTTCAGCGGCTCTACCTTTCCTGCCGCCTGGGCACCCAGGTCGACATCCGGATAAGTGAACAGCCCCATGTAGCGTCCCAGCGCACCGTAACTGTATTGTAGGCGCAGATCATCACGGCCCACGGTCGGAATCCTTGCACTCAGCGACACAGCGCCGGCCACTTCAGTGTCTCCAGCCGCATCATCCTCCAGATTACGGAGCATACCGGCGACAGAGTAGAAGCCGTAGTTTCCGCGAATCTGGTAACGCGCGGTCAGGTCCGGGTAGGACTGGTCGTCATAAGAAGTGGAACCAAAGCCATCTTCCGGGTTTTCCAGGGCAACCATCAGTTTGCCGCCCGGCGCAGCCATGGTGTAACGCAACATCGGCTGCGTGGTGTATATAAAGGCAGCCTGTTTGCCCTGATTCAGGATTTCCGGCATGGCCGCCAGATCAGAGAATGTGGTATAGGTCTGGCCAAAATCCCAGCCATTCCAGTTACCATAGGCCTGGCGCAGGCGCGGAGAATAGCTGTTGGAAACCACTTCATTGCCGTCTGCGCCGATACCCTGATGAAAATCCATCTCGATATAGGTACGCAGTTTGTGGCCGGCAACCTCGTCGGTTTCTGTACCGATGCTCAGCCGGGACTCACGGGCAGTGAAGCCGGCCTTCCAGTCACTCTTGCCGGAAGCGGCCGCTGAGGCAAAAGTCCGCGGCAAGCCAATGGAATAGGTATTCTTTGAACCGTTACCATTGGAGCCGTAGATCATATCGGCTTTAACGAAACCACCGAAGGAAATGGTGGTATCACCAATCTTCAGGCCATCACCTTCCCGCAGGATGTAAGGATTGTCTTCGCTCAGCTCCGGTGCCGTCGAAACCGCACCTTCAAGCTTCTCCTCCAGAACCTGAACGCGCTCGCGCAGTTGTTCCAGTTCGGAATTGCTTTGGGCCGATACACCCGCAGAACCCAGCACAAGCATGGGCAATCCTGCCAGAGCAATGGCGCGGACAAGGGAGTGCTTCTTGATGTCTCTTCTTGTTGTCATCTCAAACCTCGTGACGGAGTTGGTATGTGTCGTTGTTATTGAATGAACCGGTGCTGGTACGTCGGCAAACCCAGCTCAACCCCTGGTTTCGCATAGCGGTATTGTGCGTAGTTCTAATTTCGCTTAGCAGTACCAGCTTCCGTGTTTTCGAATATAGACGAAGCTTTTTCTATCAACAAGGGCTTGAAACCAAATTTTGATGAAAGTCGTATCTACATAGCGTTTAGTTGTTTCATTTCCATTGACATCAACCAAAAACATCAGAGATCATTGAGCAATTCTGCTATGCGGTATATATTTTCGCTGTAATGCAAAACGAGGTTATGCCATGAACATGAACTACACGGCCGAGGAACTCGCCTTCCGTGACGAAGTGCGCGCCTTCCTGGATGAGAAGCTGCCGGCTGACATTGCCGCCAAAGTGAAAGGCTTCCGCCGCCTGTCCAAACAGGACCATCAGCGGTGGCAGAAAATCCTGACCGAACAGGGCTGGTACGCCACCCATTGGCCGGAAGAGTACGGCGGGGTGAAATGGACACCGGTGCAGAAGCACATCTGGGACGAAGAGTCCTGCCGCTATGGCGTACCTCGCTCCATCCCATTCGGTGTCAACATGGTGGCGCCGGTCATCATCAAGTTCGGCAACGAAGAACAGAAACAGCAGTACCTGCCCCGCATTCTCAGCGGCGAGGACTGGTGGTGTCAGGGCTATTCAGAGCCTGGTGCGGGTTCCGATCTGGCCTCCCTGAAAACCCGGGCTGTGCGGGACGGCGATCATTACATCGTTAACGGCCAGAAGACCTGGACCACTCTGGGTCAGCACGCCAACATGATTTTCTGTCTGGTGCGGACCAACACCGAGGTCAAGGCCCAGGAAGGCATTTCCTTCCTGCTGATCGACATGAACACTCCGGGCATCACCGTTCGCCCGATCATCACCCTCGATGGTGAGCACGAAGTGAACGAGGTGTTTTTCGAGGACGTCAAAGTTCCGGTCGAGAACCTGGTCGGCGAAGAGGACAAAGGCTGGACCTACGCCAAGTATCTGCTGACCTATGAGCGCACCGGGCTTGCAGGCATCGGCCTCTCCAAGGCGGCGCTTTCACACCTGAAACAACTGGCCTCGCGCCGCCTGAAAAATGGGCGTCCGCTGATTGAGGATCCCGCCTTCAGCCAGCGCATCTCCCAGGTTGAGATTGACCTGACCGCGGCAGCCATCAGCAACCTGCGCATCATTGCCTCTGTTGAAGGCGGCGGTGTTCCCGGCGCTGAAAGCTCCATGCTCAAGGTAAAGGGTACCGAGATTCGCCAGGCCATCAACGACCTCGCGCGCCGCGCGCTCGGGCCTTATGCGCTGCCGTTTGTGGAAGAAGAGCTGGATCTGAGTTACGAGGGCGAGTTCCTTTCTGACGAGAACGCTGCACCTCTGTCGGCCCAGTACTTTAACAACCGCAAGCTCTCGATTTTCGGCGGATCCAACGAGATCCAGAAGAACATCGTGTCGAAAATGATTCTCGGGCTTTAAGGAGGCGACCATGGATTTCCGACTAAATGAAGAGCAGCAGATGCTGCAGGACACCGTGGCCCGCCTGGTGCGCGGTGAATACAGTTTTGAAAAGCGTCTTGAATTCAGCGAAACCGATGCCGGATTCAGCGAAGATTTCTGGAAACAACTCGGCGAACTCGGCCTGACCGCCGTGCCCTTCTCCGAGGAACTGGGTGGCTTCGGTGGCGGCGGCGTCGAAGTGCAGTCCGTGATGACCGAGCTGGGCAAGGGCCTTTGCCTGGAACCCTACCTGCAGTCCGTCATTCTCGCCGGCGGCCTGATTGGCCAATCCGGCAACGACAGCCAGAAAGAACAGTGGCTGGCCGGTATTGCAGCGGGTGAACTGAAGGCCGCCGTTGGTCTTCAGGAGCCCCAGAGTTTCTACAGCCTGAACGACGTGGAAACCCGCGCCGAAAAAAATGGCGAAGGCTACGTGCTGAACGGTCGGAAGGCCGTGGTCATTGGCGGCCAGTGTGCCGATCTGATCCTGGTGTCCGCACGCACCGCCGGCAGCAGCCGGGACAGCGACGGCATTAGCCTGTTCGCGATCTCACCGGAAACGGCCGGTGTCGAACGCCGGGTTTACCCCACCATTGACGGCTCCAAGGGCTGTGACATCACCCTGACCAACGTTCAAGTGGGAGCCGACGCGCTTCTGGGCAACGAAGGCCAGGCCTCGAACGCCATCGAATACCAGACCGGACGCGCCATTGCTGCCCTGTGCGCGGAAGCCGTGGGCGTGATGGAAGTGGCCAACGAACTGACCCTGGACTACCTCAAGCAGCGCAAGCAGTTTGGTGTCCCCATCGGCAAGTTCCAGGTCCTGCAGCACCGCATGGTGGACATGATGTCCGAACTGGAACAGGCCCGTTCCATGGCGATCCTGGCCGCCAGCGTGGCCGACGAGGAACAGAGCGATGAGCGCCGCCGCATTCTGGCTGCCGCCAAGAACGTGATCGGCCGTAGTGGTCAATTCATCTCCGAAAAAGGCATTCAGTCCCATGGCGGCATCGGGATGACCTGGGAGTATAACTTCGCCCATTACGCCAAGCGTCTGGTGATGATCAACCATCAGCTCGGTGACGACGATTTCCACCTGGAACGTTACGCCACCCTTTTACAGGCCAGCTAAATCCCTTCATCAGTGAGCCTGGGGCCTCTCTCCACCAGTCAGAGGCCTTGTTGGGGGTGGTCGTCAGGCCACCCCCTTTTTTATTTCCGGAACCTCGTGAGGTGAGCACCATGACAACAATGAATAACGCAACCGACGCCGACTCCCTGCGCAAGGCTGAATGGAACGTGCGCACCGAACTGGCCGCGGCCTACCGCCTCGTCGCCCTGTTTGGCTGGGACGATCTTGTTTTCACCCACCTCTCGGCGCGGTTACCCGGCCCGGAGCATCATTTCCTGATAAACCCCTACGGGCTCCTGTTCCACGAAATCACCGCCTCATCGCTGGTCAAGGTGGATCAGGACGGACAGGTGGTGGAATCCGGTGGCCTGGCACGAGTCAACCCGGCGGGCTTCACTATCCATAGCGCAGTTCACATGGGCCGCGAGGACGCTGGGGCCGTCATGCACCTTCATGCGTCGGATGGCGTGGCCGTTTCCGCGCACAAAGACGGTCTGCTGCCCCTGAGCCAGACCGCCATGCTCTGCCTCGACCACCTCTGCTACCACGATTACGAAGGCGTTGCCCTCAACCTGGACGAGCGGGAGCGCCTGATCCGGGACCTTGGCGACAAGTCCATGATGATCCTGCGCAACCACGGCGTACTCACCGCCGGCAAGGATGTCGCTGAAACCTTCACCTACCTCTACTTCCTGATGAAAGCCTGCGAGATCCAGGTGAAAACCCAGAGCTGCGGCCCGGTGTACATGCCCTCGGAACAGGCCATCCAGACCACGGCGGAGCAGTCCCAGCAGCTGGGCATGGCATCAAAGCTGACCTGGCCGGCCCTTCGCCGCCTGCTCGACAGCAAGAACCCCGGCTACGCGGTCTAAGGAGGCAACGATGATCACACCCACTCTGCAGGAACTGGAAGGGTATAAAGGCCAGTTGATCGGCCACAGCCCTTGGGAAACCATCTCCCAGGCCATGATCCAGGCCTTTGCCGACGCCACCGGTGACCACCAATGGATTCACGTTGATGTGGAACGCGCCCGCACCGAGTCGCCCTGGCGGAGCCCGATTGCCCACGGTTACCTGACGGTTTCCCTGATCCCGAAACTCAACAGCCAGGTACTTCAGGTCAGCGGGCTGAAGGCTACGATTAACTATGGTATGAACAAGCTGCGCTTTCCGTCACCCGTTAAAGCCGGATCCAGGGTACGGGCAAAGGTGGAGCTGATGGATCTGGAACCCGCCGGGGAGCGCCGCTACCTGGCCAGCTTCCGGACCACGATTGAAATTGAGGGAGAAGACCGGCCGGCCTGTGTCGCGGAAAATCTGGCGATGTATGTGGCCGAATGAAGCGGGGCTCCGGGATCAAGCCCGGAGCCCATGATCCTTCATGCGCTCTCCAGCAACCCGCGAATCCTCAGCGTCACCAGCACGGTGTTCAGGTGAGGCACAGCAATCCCGTGGTGCTTTGCAATGGCAACCACATTGCCCAGGACTGCATCGCGTTCGATTGGCCGGCCGTTCAGGTAATCGAGCGCCATACTGTTTTTGTAGGCCGGCATGGCTCGGGTGCCCTCGATATTTTGCTCAATGACCTTCTCATCCATCGGGTAGCCTTCAGCAGCCGCTACCGCCATCACTTCCCGGATCATGGCCCGGATCAGGTCCTCACCACCCTCTGCATCAAGGATCGACAGCGTATCCGCCCCATTGGCAATGACTGAGAGCGGGTTAAAGGGGGTATTCCAGAGGCACTTCCGCCAACGCTCGCCCACCACCTGATCGGTGAGATCGATCTTGATACCACCCTCAGTAAACAAATCCGCCAGTGTCTGGCAGGATTCATCAATACCTTTGGGGAAACTGCCCATCACCAGTTTTCCGTAGGCTTTGTGTTCCACCACACCGGGCGCCGTGCGACTGGCGGCGATAAAGGCCAGGCAGCTGATCAGGGGATTATCCGGAAAGGCATCGGCCAGTTCCCGCTCGATATCCAAACCATTTTCAATCAACACCAACCGGGTGTTTTTACCCATCCAGGGTTTTACCAGCGAGACCCGGTCAACCCCCGGCAGCACCTTGACGCAGAGAATCAGGTAATCCGGCGCTTCCTCCGGCGTGTCGCCATCCCGGTAGACATTATCCGGCCGATAGGAGAGGTCACCAAGAGGACTGGAGACGCTGATGCCATTGGCCTTGACCGCATCGTACTCGGAGCGCAGCACAGCGCTGACACGGCAACCGGCCTTCTTCAGGATCGCACCGTAAAAACTGCCGATGGCACCGGCTCCAACAATCAAAATACTGGGCTTGTCGCTCATAGCGTTTGTGAATCCTCGTTTCGTGTTCGAGCCTCAAGACAAACCGGGGCCGCCCCTCTGCAGGGGCAGCCCCGGAATAATGCCGTCGTCAGGTAGCCTGCCTTACTTGATGGCTTCCTGAACGATCTTACCATCCTTAACCACAGCGAGCGTGGTATCGGTAACAAAGCCACCTTTCTCGGTTACATCGGTCACTTCGTACGGATTCTTGCTTGCATCCATAGCCTTCAGCGCATCACCCAGAGCGGCACGGATTACTTTCGGATCCGTAGACTCCGTCGCATCCATCGCGGCCACAAGGCCATGCAGTGCCAGGTAATTGTAGGCGGCTTCTGAACCTGGCGTTTTACCGTACTTCTCTTCATAGCGCTTGAGGAAAGACTTCGCGGCGTCAGTGTCATAAACGCTCAATGGGACAACACCCACTGCACCTTCGACCATATCCAGGCCGCCAGCGACATTGGCCACCTCATCGATCTTGGCCTGATCCATCACGATAAAACCACCCTGGAAGCCCATCTGACGGGCCTGCTGCACCACCAGGCCAGTAGGCTCGGAAGCCCCGCCCACAAACATAACATCCGGTTCTTCAGCAATGATGCGACTGACTCCGGTGAAAAAGTCCGCAGACTTGTTGTAATCCATCGGGTTATTGGCAACCACTTTGCCACCCTTCGACGTCCACTCTTTTTCAATCATCGAGCCCCAGATCTTGGCGTACTCGTGGGTCGCACCGGCCATGCCCAACGTGGTACCCAGGTTCTCCAGCGCATAATCCGTAAAGGCGTGGACATAACCATCGAACGTGGGGGGGATTCGCACTGTCAGGGAGTTCCCCTTCTCAGTCACGGTCGGCACACTGGTGTAGGCCATGATCAGAAAGTCATCTTTCTCGTTGAAATCCTGCAGGGCAAAAACACCACCGGAGTGCGGGATGAATATCGCCGGCACGTTGGATTCCTGCTTCAGCCGTTTGGCGTTGGTGGCAGCCTGGGCTGGCGAGTACCGGTCGTCCAGCGATACCAGGTTGATAGTGGTCTTTTCCCCGTTGAGATCAAATCCACCCGCTGCGTTGATCTCTTCTGCGGCCATACGCAGGCCAGACAGGGTGTTCTCACCGTAAAGAGCTGCACCACCACTGAGCGGGCCAGTAAATCCGATATTGACCTCACCCGCCATAACACCAGCGGACAGACTGATTCCAAGGGTTGCTGCTGCGACTGCACGACCCAGTGTTCTTGCTGTTTTCATTGTTTTCTCCTGGTTTGTTGCGCTCGTTGTTATCGTCACTCTTGTCACTGTCGGGCTCGTCAGGCCCCAATGTATGCTTTGCGAACCTGCTCGTTACCCAGCATGGTTTCCCGGTCGCCTTCCATCACCAGGTGACCGTTCTCCATGACGTAGGCACGGTGGGCGATTTTCAGGGCCGCAAAGGCATTTTGCTCAGCCAGCAGCACCGTGGTGCCCAGGCTGTTGATCTGCTGGATGGTCTCGAACATCTGCTTGACCACCAAAGGCGCCAGCCCCAGTGATGGCTCATCCAGCATCAACAGACGGGGCCGGCTCATCATCGCCCGGCCAATGGCGACCATCTGCTGCTGACCACCCGACAGGGAACCGGCCGGCTGCTGGGCCTTGTCTTCCAGAATCGGGAACAGTTCCAGCACCTCGTTCAGGCGCTTGCGATTACCGGCACGGTCACGGCGATGCACGAAGGCCCCCATCATCAGGTTCTGCATCACGCTCATCTGCGGAAACAGTTTTCGACCCTCGGCGCACTGAACCACGCCGGAAGACACCACCGCGTTGGGCTTCATGCCATTGAGGTGCTTGTCCTCGAACTGGATATCACCGGCGGCGGGTTTGACCAGCCCGCTGATGGCGTTGAACAGCGTGGTTTTACCGGCACCGTTGGCGCCCAGAAGCACAACCAGCTCACCAGTGTCCACGGTCATCGAGATATCGGAGAGAGCCTTGAAACTGCCATAGCAGACATCGACATTCTTAAGCTGCAGCATCGTCTTCACCTCCCAGGTAGGCTTCGATCACCACCGGATTGTTACGCACCTGCTCCGGCGTGCCTTCTGCGATTTTCTCGCCGTGGTCGAGAACCATGATCTTGTCCGCCAGGCTCATGATCATGTCCATCTTGTGCTCGATCAGGCAGACCGTCAGACCGTTATCCACCATCTTGCGCATCAAGGCGGCAAAACCTTCAGTCTCTTCCGGGTTCACACCGGCAGCAGGCTCATCCAGCAGAACGATTTTGGGATCGGTCGCCAGGGCCAGGGCGAAGGCCACCCGTTTGCGCTCTTCCTGGGTGATGTCGGCGATGAACTGGCCGGCCACGTGGGTGAGACCGACAAAGTCCAGGGCTTCCATGGCCTTGTCACGGGCTGCCTTTTCCTCGCGCTGCAGGCGCTTGCTGTTGATCAGCACGTCCCACAGGCCGGATTGTGTGCGCAGGCGATGCCCGACAATCAGGTTATCCACAACCGTGGCCTGCTCGAACAGGTTCGTGGTCTGGAAGGTGCGTCCGACACCGAGCCTTGCCACCTGATCGCTGGGCATCCGGGTGACATCCTCGCCGTCCAGCAGGATGCGGCCCGAGGTGGGCTGGTGCATCCCGGAGATCAGATTAAAGAACGTACTCTTGCCGGCACCGTTGGGGCCGATGATGGCGTTGATCTTGCCCGCCTCGAATTCCACCGAGACATCATTCACCGCCGCCAGGCCGCCAAACATCTTGGTCAGGTGTTCTACCTTAAGCATTGTTCTCAACCTCCCGGCGCTGTGTGGTCACAACCTTGCTTTCCTTACGCTTCTTGGCGGGCGCAATGGACTGGGCCTTGTGGTGCATCCAGGTCAGGAACTGGCCGGTAATGCCCCGCGGGAAGAAGATCACCAGGATCACCAGCAACGGGCCGAATATGATCATCCGGTATTCCTCCAGGAACTGCAGGGACTGGGTTATCCAGACGATGCCCACGGTGCCCAGAAGCGGGCCGGTCAAGGTGCCGATACCGCCCACCAGCAGATAGGTGATCATGTCGAAGGTATGGATGATGTTGGCCTCTTCCGGACCAATGAACCGAACCATCCCGGCATACAGGGCGCCGGCCATCCCGGCGTAGGTGGTGGACAGCACGAATGCCAGCACCTTGTTGCGCATCAGATTGATGCCCAGGGACTGGGCCAGTTCATCGCCATTACGGATTGCAATGAAGGTACGACCCAGCAGCGAGCGGGACAGACGCCCCATGAACCAGATGGCGAATACCAGAAAGGCCAACACCAGGTAATAGAAGGGCGTGGTTTCGGTGAAGTCGACGACGCCGAAGCCATAGGGCGCGGCAATGTCTCGCACGCCAATCGGACCGTGGGTAAGCTCTTCCCACTTGTCGATCAGCAGGTAGATGATGAATCCCACGCACAGGGTGAAGATCGCAAAGTAATGCTCCTTCAGGCGCAGGGACACAATGCCCACCAGGAAACCGAGCACGGCGGTTACCACCAGTGCTGCAATAAAGGCAGGCCAGAAACTCCAGCCGGCATCGGCGGTGAGCAAGCCAAGGGTATAGGCTCCGATGGCAAAGAACCCTCCATGAGCGAGGTTCAGCTGGCCACAGTAACCCGTGATGATGTTCAGGCCATACACGGCAATCGCCCAGACAAAAGCCGACGCCATGACGTAGACCTGATACTCGTTACTGGCAAGAAACGGAAACACCACGGCGAAGGCCAGCATCGCCAGCTTGGCACCGGGTTTCATGAACAGGGATCCGAGTTTGAACAACATGATCAGTGCGCCCCCTTAGCGAACAGCCCCTGTGGGCGAGCGGAAAGAATCAGGACCAGCAGGCCGAATGCGATGATGTCCTTGTAGGCGGTAGAGATGTAGAAACCGCCAAAGGCCTCGGCGAAACCGATGATCATGCCGCCAACAATGGCGCCTGGAATGCTGCCCATACCGCCGAGGATGATGATCACGAAGGCTTTCATGATGACCAGGTGCCCCATGGCGGGGTAGACCAGGTTGATTGGTGCATAAAGCGTAGCTGCAATGGCGGCCAGCGCACCGGAGATGGCAAAGGTCATCATCGCCACACGGTTGGCGTCGATGCCCACCAGGAAGGCCCCTTCACGACTCTGGGCCATGGCAATGATGGTGGCGCCAGTCATCGTCTTGCGCAGGAACATCTGCAACACAAAAACCAGCACGAAGGCTGCAACGATGATCAGCAGACGCTGCTCCGGGATGATCAGGCCGTCAAAGTTCATGATGCCGGTGAACGGCGAACTCAAACGGCGGAAATCCGATCCCCAGAACATCTGCACCACCGCTTCAAGAAACAGCAGGATACCTATGGCGGCAATCTTGTCGTGTATCGGGGGAGAATGGCGCAGCGGGTGAAACACCAGCCGCTCGCAGAGAATTGCCAGTACCGCAACAACAGCGGCCGAGCCAGCCATGGCGATCCAGTAATGCACACCCAGATCCACCATGAAGAAATACGACATGAAGGCGCCGACCATGTACAGCGCACCATGTGCAAAGTTCGGAACGTGAAGAATTCCGTAGACGAGAGTCAGTCCGAGGGCGACCAATCCGTAGATGCTGCCCAGGGTCAACCCGTTAATGATTTGCTGGAAGAAAAGATTCAACTGTGCCCCTCCGGTGTTTGTTTTTATCGGGAGTTTTTGAGGCTAAAACGTGCAGGGCGATATCGCCCTGCACCGCTGATGAAACAATTACACCAACCGTCTCAATTGTCAATAATTTAAAATACGGTTTCGCTGTGCGGACTTTATGGTTAAATTTGTTTTACTTTCAGCCGTTAGCTTTCCACTCTTCTTCCTGAAGAGTCCGCCACATGAGCTTGCCGGTGGGGGACTTCGGCAGAGCCTCAACAAACTCGACAATCGTCGGCACTTTGTAGGCTGCCATCTGCTCCTTACACCAGCCGATCATGTCAGCCTCAGTCACCTTGCCATCGGCCTCAGGGGTCAGCACGATGCAGGCCTTTACGGTCTCACCCCGCTTGGGGTCCGGTGACGAGATGATGCACACCTCATGGATATCCGGATGGCGATACATCAGCCCTTCGACTTCTGAGGGCCAGACCTTGAAGCCGGAGGCATTGATCATCCGTTTGACCCGGTCGACCATGAAGAAGTAGCCGTCCTCGTCGTAGTAGGCGAGGTCACCGGTTCGGAAGAAGCGCTTGCCATCAATCTCAACGAAAGCCGCCTCGGTGTCGGCAGGCCGATTCCAGTAGCCAAGTGTCACCTGTGGCCCACAGGAGACGATTTCCCCGGTCTCACCCGGCCCTTTCTCCTCAAGGGTGTCGACATCGATAATCCGGCTGTCCACGTCGAACACCGGAATACCCAGGCACTGGGGTTTGGGGTTCTCGCCCGGATTGATGTGAGTAGCGGCCATGGTCTCCGAGAGACCATAACCCTCGATGTAGTCGAGCCCGGTCATGCGCTTCAGTTTTTCAGCAACGGCCACCGGCATGGCCGCACCGCCGCCACCGATCATATTCAGGCTGCTGAGGTCGTAGTTTCCGATGTCAGGATTGGAGAGGAAATCCACCGCCATGGTGACGATGTTGGTCCAGCCGGTTACCTGATAACGCTCGATCAGTTTCGCGGCCGTTGTTCGCTCCCAGCGGGTCATGATCACCGAGGTGGAGCCACAGAGGATGGGACCGTTCATGGAGCCCGTCATTCCGGTCACATGGAAGAATGGCAAGGTTGCCAGCTGGACACCGTCCTGGGTGGAAAGATTCCAGAACACGCGGTGCATGGCTGTCGCCATCACCGAGCGGTGGGTATGCATACACCCCTTGGGCGCACCCGTGGTGCCGGAGCTATAGGGAATCACGGCAAGGTCTTCAGGCTGGGCGGTATGCGGCGTCGGTTTGATCGCCTTCGCCATGGCATCTTCCCAGGAGACCACCCCTGGCAGCGCCTTCGACCAGGCCGGCGCAGCCACTTCGGCAGGCAGCGCCAGGTCCGTTTCCGGATCGATGTAGGTGTTGTAGGAAGCCACAATCACTTCCTCGAGGTGACTCTGGCCGACCATTGGCACAATGTGTTCCGCCAGCTCCTGGCCCGCCATACACACCGTCGCGCCGGTATCCGAAATGTAGTGCTCCAGCTCAGCGGCCCGGTTCATCGGGTTCACCGGAATCACCACGGCATCGGCACGCAGGATCGCATAGTAAGCAATCACATACTGGGGCGAGTTCTGCATGTAAAGCAGGACCCGATCGCCCTTTTTGACGCCTTTGGATTGCAGGTAACCCGCCATGCTTTCTACTTCCTCCAGCAGGCGGCGATAGGTCATCGGCGCATCGTAGAAGATGATGGCGTTGTGGTCCGGATAACGGAGTGCCGAGATTTCCAGGTTGGTACTCAGACTGGTTTTCGGCAGAGTCATGGTCTTGGGCAAGTCTTTGGGCCAGACCTTGTAATGACGTGTAAACATCGGTGTTGTGCTCCCCAGGATTCAATCAGTCAGCCGCAAATGCGGACAGTTCTATTTCAAGTGCGCCCCCTGGCAGGGGGTCTTCGTGTCGTAAAGGGGTTACTGCAATGGCTTTGTCACGGAGAACCGTGACATCAACGTCCGGCGCCACGATGTGGCGGGAACTGCGCTCGAAGCCCAGCCACCAGTAGGGCAGGCTGCGGGCATCGCGGCCGGACAAAAGACGGGGCCGTTGGATCGACCCGGTGGACTGCCGGCACCAGCGTGCAACCTGAATCTCACTGGCGTCACAGGCCGGGAAGTTCACATTCCAGGCGCGGTTTTCGCCGGGCTGGTAGAGTTTTCGAATCAACCCCTCGGCGTAGGCTTCCACCGGCGACCACTGAATACCGTCCCGGGTCAGGAAGGCCTGACTCAGGGCAATCGCAGGTATGTTCATATGCTCGGCGCTGAGTACAGCACCCACGGTGCCGGAATACTGGACCGAGTCACTGATATTGGCGCCACAGTTCACGCCGGACAGCACCAGATCCGGTGGCGTTTCGCCGAACCACTCGGCCAGCGAATAGAGCACACAGTCTGCCGGTGTGCCGGAAACGGCATAACGCTTTTCACCGCTCTCAAACACCCGAAGCGGGCTGTGAATGGAAATACTCTGGCCGGCACCACTGCGATCATGCTCCGGCGCCACCACCCAGACCTCCTCGGCCAGGCGGCGGGCGATGCGCTCAAGAACTGCCAGCCCCGGTGCGTTGATGCCATCATCATTGGTAATCAGAATGCGCTGAACCATGGGTCCCTGCATAAATACCTCTTCCATCAGGACCGCTCGCCTTCACAAGCGATTTTCCAACCGATATCGGCCAGCAGGCTCGCGCGCCGACCAACCTCAAGGGCGTTGGCGTTAGCAGCGTTTCCATCCAGCGCCCGCTTGTAGACGCCCTGCAGAATCGCAGCCAGCCGGAACAACGAGAACGCCAGGAATACATGCCAGTCCTCGATACCGTCACGGCCGGTCTGCGCGCAGTAGCGGGCGATGGTTTCCTGTTCATCCGGAATGCCGAGCGCCTCCAGATCCTCACCACGCAGGCCCCGCATGCCCTCCATGTCGGACGGCAGGTAATAAGGCAGGCAGTAATAG
Source organism: Marinobacter nitratireducens (assembly GCF_000708045.1). Classification (GTDB taxonomy): domain Bacteria; phylum Pseudomonadota; class Gammaproteobacteria; order Pseudomonadales; family Oleiphilaceae; genus Marinobacter; species Marinobacter nitratireducens. Next base: position 154,882 of record NZ_ANIE01000009.1, on the reverse strand, counting down.
GCCAGGTCCGCCAAAGGATGCCCGAGTGTGGATAACTCCCAATCCAGAATGGCAATCACCTCGGGACGATCCGGTGCCAGCATCAGATTGCCGAACCGGTAATCCCCATGGGCGATGGAGGTTTCATCCTTTGAGGGCAGGTTCTCTGGCAACCAAGCCATCAACTTGTCCATCGCCGGCAGATCATCAGTCTTGGAGGCCAGATACTGCTTGCTCCACCGGGCAACCTGACGGGCCACATACCCCTCCGGGCGGCCGTAATCGGCAAGGCCGATGGCGTTTACATCCACGGAATGAAGAGCAGCCAGCGTATCAATCGCCGATAGATGGGCAGGCAGGCGATCCTTGCGATCCAGCGCCCGCAGCGCCGAATGACTGACGATCCGACCGTCCAGGTAATCCATTACATAGAAGGGCGTTCCAATGACCGATTCGTCCTCGCACAGCACCCGAACATTCGGAACCGGAACCTCTGTGTGATCCGCCAGCGCCTTCATCACCTTGTATTCCCGCTCCACCATGTGGGCAGAGGGCAAGGTCTTCCCGGGCGGCTTCTTACGAAGCACATAACGACCACCATCGGTATCCAGCAGGAAAGTGGGGTTCGACTGCCCACCCTGAAATTGTTTTACATCCAGCCGATCACCAACCTCCGGCAACTCCTTCTGAAGCCACGCCAGAAGCCGTTCTTCATCAAACTTGTGTGCCGGCAGTACATCTACCAACTCAGGACTCGTACTCATTTTTCAGTCATGCCTTTCAGATTCGAAAAATCCACGGCCCGCACGATGTTCAGCGGACGGTGGGCGGGGGTGTCTTTCTGCAGGGAACAAAGGTGTCTGAGCGCAGCGAGTTCTTTTTCCCGGAAGAAAGACACCCCCGCCCGCCGGCCTTACCCCAATCCTGCAGTCCCATATCAGCAGATGGTTTCGCCACCATCGGCTACGATCACCTGGCCGGTGATGTAGGCGCTGGCCTTTGTGGAGAGGAACACTGCCAGACCGGCGATATCGACCGGATCGCCGATGCGACGGAGCGGGGTTTTATCCTCAGCACGCTTCACACGCACCGGATCTTCCCAGAGGGCTTTGGCGAAATCGGTCTTTATCAAACCGGGGGCTATAGCATTCACTCGGATACCCTTTGGCCCCCATTCAACGGCGAGATTTCTCGCCAACGCAGCCTCTGCGGCCTTGGAAACACCGTAAGTGCCAATAACCGTATTGCCGCGAATTCCGGCAATACTGGATAGCAGCACCACCGAACCCCCGCCATTCTTCGCCATCTGAGGAAGGACCATATTGGTCAACCAGAACGTGCCTTTGACATTGGTATCCATGATCTTGTCCCAGGCGTCATCGGTGAGCTCAGAAGTGGGGCCGTATACAGGATTGGTTGCCGCGTTACACACCAGCACATCAATGTCACCCCAAGCCTCGTTGGTCTTATCGACCAGGTTCTGCAGGTCTTCTTTTTTACCCACATGGCAGGGAATCGCCATGGCTTCGAAGCCCTGTTCTTTCAGTTCAGCAGCTACCTGCTCGCACACCTCGGCCTTGCGGCTGGAAATCACGACCTTGGCACCACACTTCGCCATTTCCTCAGCGATGGAACGGCCGATACCTTTGGTGGAGCCAGTGATTACGGCGACCTTGCCGGTCATATCAAAAAGCGGGTTAGTCATCTATTCGATCCTCATGCACTGCAGTTTGGGGCAGCCGGGGCGGGGTCCTTGCGGGACTGTGCATAACATGGATGTTTTGCCCAAGCCTGCAGGGACGTATTAACGGCGTGTCCCGGCAGAGCCCTCCCCGTTTGTTCATTCACCCGAAGTAACGGGCCGTATCAATCAGCGGTACTGACGAAGTTCCATCTTGGCCACAGCGTCCATATGCACCTCGTCCGGACCGTCTGCCAGCCTCAATGTGCGAACCTTCGCCCAGGCCGCTGCCAGGAAGGTGTCCTGGCTGACGCCGGCACCGCCATGAACCTGAATGGCACGGTCGATCACTTTCAGCGCCATGCTCGGGGCAATCACCTTGATCATCGCTATTTCCTGGCGTGCCACCTTGTTACCCACGGTGTCCATCATGTGAGCGGCCTTAAGAGTCATCAGACGGGCCTGTTCGATCTCGATACGGCTGCGGGCAATGTCCTTGCGGATGGAATCGAAGTTCGCCAGCGGCTTGCCGAACGCTTCCCGCTCACTGGCACGTTTACACATCAGTTCCAGCGCCCGTTCGGCCACGCCGATGGTGCGCATGCAATGATGAATGCGCCCTGGCCCGAGGCGGCCCTGAGCAATTTCGAATCCGCGCCCTTCACCCAGCAGAATGTTGCTGGCGGGTACGCGCACGTTCTCATAGTGAATTTCCGCATGGCCGTGAGGCGCGTGGTCGTAACCAAAGACTGTCAGGGGTCGAACCATCTTCACGCCGGGGGTGTCCAGCGGCACAAGAATCATCGATTGCTGCTGGTGCTTGGGTGCGTCCGGATCGGTCTTTCCCATCACGATGGCGATCTTGGAGGTCGTGGTCATGGCGCCGGAAGACCACCACTTCTTGCCATTGATCACGTACTCGTCGCCTTCACGACGAATCTGGCAGGCGATATTGGTGGCATCGGACGAGGCCACGTCCGGCTCGGTCATGGAGAAGCAGGAACGGATTTCACCGGCCAGCAACGGCTCAAGCCACTGCTTTTGTTGTTCCTTGTTACCGTAACGGGCGATGGTTTCCATGTTGCCGGTGTCCGGAGCGGAGCAGTTGAACACCTCCGGCGCCATTTCCGAACGCCCCATGATTTCACACAGGTGGGCGTACTCGAAATTGGTCAGCCCGGCACCGTAATCACTTTCCGGAAGGAACAGGTTCCACAGCCCTTCAGCCTTGGCCTTCGCCTTCAGCTCTTCAATGATGGGAACCGGCGCCCAGCGATTCTCTGCATGAGCGACCTGTTCATGGTGTTTGTGTTCATTGGGATAGATGTGCGCATCCATGAACTCGTTCAATTGCGCCTGCAGTTTCTTGGCTTTATCAGACAGCTCGAACATGTCCGCTTCCTCTTTGTTTGTTTTGGGGTTGATCAGATCGGCACGCCTTCTGGTTTGTCGCTGCCGGAACGTATGCGGAAGGTGCCTTCACCGATGGCCAACAGGTTGCCCTTGTCGTCATGCACCTCTCCGGTGCTGTTGAAGATGCGGGTGCCGCCAGCACGTTTGCGAGCCGTCACCCGGATCGTTCCTTCAGAGCATTGACCAGTAAACGTAGTGGTCAGGGACAGAGTAATGGCCTTGCGCATCCGACCAGGGTAGGGGCAGTGCGTGCCGGCCTGGGCAAGGGCGATGTCCAGTAATGAGGTGAGAACACCACCGTGGATCACGCCCCCAAGGTTCAGGTGCCGGGGCTCAAGCTCAAGCTGGATCACGGCTTCATCCTGCTCCCAGGACACCTGGCGATAACCCAGGAGATTATGGAATCCCGGTAAGTCGGGCCCATCGACAAAGAGATTGTCTTGATTGCTCATTACACTTTCATTCCTGGCAGATTCAGTGAAGCGCTGTTGCCGCCATCGACGGGCAGGGCCTGTCCGGTGATATAACTGGCATCGTCGCTGGCCAGGAAGAGAATCGCTGCGGCAATCTCTTCAGGATCACCGTACCGACGCAGCTCGCAGCGAGAGCCGAGTTTGTGAGCTTTTTCCTGGGCTCGGGCGTAGTCGAACACAGCGCGGGTCATGCCAGTTTCCACCAGCCCCGGGCAGACCGCATTAACACGCACATTATCGCCACCCAGGTCACAGGCTGAGGTCATGGTCAGGTTGATAACGCCGGCCTTGGAGGCGCTGTAAGCATTGCCGCCCGCACCGGAACGCAAGCCGGCAACCGAGGCGGTATTAACGATGGCGCCGAGTTTTCGCGCCTGCATATGAGGGGCGGCATGCTTGATCATCAGCATGGTGCCGGTCAGGTTGACCGATAACACCTGGTCCCACTCATGGCGATCATTGCCGGTCACCGGCGGGTGTCCTTCACCGATGCTGGCGATACCCGCGATATTGCATAGCACATCAATTTTGCCGTAGGCCTCGATCGCCTCCCTGACCAGCGCAACAACCTGAGCTTCATCCGAGACATCCACCAGCCGGCGCAGGGTTTCGCTGCCCTCCGGCATCATGTTCTCGGTCTCTATCAGGCCCGCTTCGGAGGTATCAGCCATCACCACCCGGGCGCCCTCACGTGCCAGTCGTATTGCAGAGGCTCGCCCAATACCGCTGCCGGCCCCGGTCACCACGGCTACCCGCTGATCAAAACGCGCCATGCCGCAACTCCTTCACTGTCAGTTTTATTTTTGTGGGTAACTTTGCTTGCTCATTAATTTGTCACGCCTTCCGGTTTTGAGTCAATATATTCGGAAATTAATTTCACTAGTTAAAACTGTGAGTCATAGAGGGTAATAAAAATGACAAATATCCTGAGCGAAATGCCCGTATACGCCCCGACCGAATCCGGCGAAACCATGGAAGCCATAGGCCATCGGATTCAGCGATTCGCAACAGAGCAGGGCGACAAGGCCGCTGTCATCAGCGAATCGGGGGTTCTCAACTGGCGTGAGCTGGTTCAGCAGGCAAACCGGATTGCAAATCGATTACGTGATGCGGGACTGCAGCATGGAGAGACGGTGGCAGCGCTGTCCGAGAACAGCGCCGAGTACGTCGCTCTCTACCTTGGCACCCTGGTCGCCGGGGGTTGCATGGTGCCGCTCTCCGGTATGGCCAGTGCCGAAGCTCTGGGGCTGATGCTGGCTGACAGCCGGGCCCGGTTCCTGTTTGTTTCCGAAAAGAACCGGGATCTGCTATCAGAGTTCCGCCAATCCCTGGCCGACCTCTCCGAAGACACCATCCTGGCCCTGGGTAACAATGGCACGAACATAGGGCTGCCCATGGCCGAGTGGCTTCTGGGCACCTCCGCGGATCCCGCACCCGACGATGTCAGCCTTGATGACCCGTTTAACATCATCTATAGCTCGGGTACCACGGGCACACCCAAAGGCATTCTGCATGACTATCGTTTCCGACAGCGTCAGATGGTACGCATGAGCCGGTTCGGGCTGGATGGTGACGCGGTAAACCTGGTATCTACCCCACTGTACTCAAACACCACACTGGTTTCGGTGCTGCCCACCCTCTTTCACGGCGGCACCCTGGTGACGATGGCCAAGTTCGATGCTCACCGCTTCCTGAGTCTGGCTGAACAGCACCGGGTAACCCACGCCATGCTGGTACCTGTGCAGTATCAGCGCATTCTCGCAGACCCGGAGTTTGATCGTTTTGATCTCTCGAGCTTCAAGCTCAAGCTATGCACCAGTGCTCCCCTGCGCGCCTCCGTGATTGCGGAAGCCATGCAACGCTGGCCCGGCAACATCCGGGAAGTTTACGGACTGACGGAGGGCGGAATCTCCACCAGCCTCGACTGCGGTGCCTACCCGGACAAGTGGGATTCCGTTGGGCTGCCAACGGAAGGCGCGGAAGTCAGGGTTATCGACGACGCCGGCAACGAAGTAGCCAACGGAAAAATCGGCGAGATCGTTGGCCGCGCCATTTCAATGATGCGGGGGTATGTCAATCGCCCGGAACAGACCGAGGAGATGCTCTGGACCAGCCCCGGGGGCGACGTGTTCTACCGAAGCGGCGACATGGGCCGGATTGACGAGGATGGCTTCATCTACATCCTGGACAGACGCAAGGACATGATCATATCCGGTGGTTTCAACATCTACGCTGTCGATCTGGAGAAAGTCCTGCTGGCTCACCCCGACGTCGTGGATGTTGCGGTCATCGGTATTCCCAGTGACCACTGGGGCGAAACGCCCCTGGGCCTGGTGGTCAGAGCCATTGGCAGCACCGCGACGGAGTCCGACATTCTGCATTGGGCCAACAACCAACTGGGCAAGACCCAGCGACTGTCGGCGATTGAGCTCAGAAGCGAATTGCCCCGCTCCACCATCGGCAAGGTTCTCAAACGGGAGCTCCGCGCGCCTTACTGGCAGGGCGAGGCAACCGGTAGCTAACGTCTCGCCAGCCGAGCAAGGGCCGCACGGCAGTCATCGGAGCGCAAGCGTTCGGCAAACACCGAGCGCTCCCGCTCCAGTGCCTGCATGGTCATATCCCGCCAGGGCGCTCGCATCAATCGCTTGCTCGCCCGCAGTGCCTCACGAGGTTTGCCCGCAAGGCGACCGGCCAAAGCCAGCGCTTCACTTTCAGCGTAACCCCGGGTAACCACCCGGCTCACCAGCCCACACTCGCGGGCTTCCTCGGCATTGAGAACCTCGCCCAGCAGCAACAGATCCGCCGCTCTCCGCGCTCCCAGGTGCAAAGGCATGGTTACCGTTGAAGCGGCTTCCGGCACCAATCCCAGATCCACGAACGCTGTTTTGAAGGTGGTTCCTTCCCCTGCCACCACAGCATCCACATGCAACAACATGGTCGTACCAATGCCGATGGCAAGACCTTCAATGCCCGCAATCACGGGCGTATCACATGCCATGAGGGTTTCAATGAAGGCCAGCCCGGCAGAGGGCTTCGGGGTCTCGTCGGAGGCGCGGGCCCGGAAATCATCAAGATCATTCCCCGCCGTGAACACGTCACCGGCACCGGTTATCACGATGGCATTAATCCCCGGGTCTTCATTTGCAGAGTGCACGGCAGCACCGAGCTGCTGATACATGTCACGGGTCAGAGCATTCTTTTTCTCTGGGCGGTTAATAACCAGGTGCAAGACCCGGTCAGACTGGTGTGCATCGATCATGAAACTATCCTTTGGTATGAACAGGACTGCGGATGTCTAAAAACATCCTATTGCAAAACACCAATCTTGTGATAGATTCATTGAACACAATTCACTGTGCAGTTGTTTATTCTGCACAGCGAAATGTGAAGACGAGACAACCGGAAGCAAAACAATACAACAACGAGTGAGGCACAGTCATGAAGCTCATCGCCAACATCCGCAAGAACCTGACCGCCTACGCGTCAGCCTTTACCCTGGGAGCAGCCACGATCCTGAGTGCCGGCCCAGCTGCCGCGCAGGAAACCTTCACCTGGAAAGTACAGTCTCATTGGCCGGGATCGAGTAGTTCCTACACCGATAGCCTTGTTCGACTGCAACGCGTTCTGGACGAACGCACAGATGGCCGCCTGAAACTCAAACTGTATGAAGCAGGCGCCCTGTTCAAAGCCAAGGAAACCTTTAACGCCGTCAGTCGCGGCATCCTGGAGATGGGCACCATCTCCCCGGCCTATGCCCAGGACAAGATCTCTCTGGCTGGCATCGCCTCCGGCCTGCCATTTGCCTTCCGTAATGTCTGGGAAGCAGCTTACTTCCACCAGAACCTGGGCTTCGAGCAGATGTTGCGGGATGAGGCTGCCCAGCACGGTGTTTACTGGGCAACCGACAAAGTCTACCCCACCGAAATGGTGGTCAAGAAGCCGATCAACAGCTGGGACGATTTCACCAGCCTGAAGCTGCGGTCTTCCGGTGCCCTGCAGAAGTTTCTCACCGAAGCCGGTGCTGCAGCATCCTACATTCCTGGCAGCGAACTCTACTCAGCCGTCGATTCCGGCATCGTGGACGGCGCACACTGGGGTGCTGCCCAGGGTGCCTACAGCATGGGTCTGTACGAAGTCGCCAAGTACCATGTTAAGCCTGCGCTGAACATTGCAGGCACTGACGTGATCATCGTCAGCCAAAAGGCTCTGGACAAGCTGCCGGCAGACATGCAGAAAACCGTCAAGGATGCCCTGCAGGAGCAGTTCTGGATTCGCACCAACGAATACCAGTACAAGGAGCGCATCACACTTGCCAAAGCAATCGCTGAACAGGGCGTTGAAGTCACCGAGCTTCCTGCCGACGTTCAGGACAAGCTGGTCGCAACAGCCCAGAAGATGTGGGACGCCGAAGGTGAGCGCGGCGACAACGCCAAGAAAGCACTGGATATGCTGAAGTCCTATCTGTCGGACCTCGGCTACCTCTGATCCTGCAATACTGAATGAAACAGGCCGGGGCATCGTGCCCCGGCTTTTTTACTCTGAAACCATGTCCTCCTGGACACTATTGAACGTATGGAGAGTGCCATGGGTGCGATGATTGCCGCCTTCATGAGAGGGATCACCCGTCTCAATGACTACATCGGGCGATGGATAGCCCTCCTCGTGTTCGCCATGTTCGCATTCCTTCTACTCGAGGTAGGTTTCCGCTACCTGTTCAACTCGCCAACGGTATGGACGAACGAGCTCACACAGATGCTGTTCGGTATTTACGCCGTTATGTCCGGAGGCTACATCATGGCCCACCGTGGCCACGTCAATGTAGACCTGTTGCACTCCCACCTGGCGCCCAGAAAACGGGCTTCGGTGGATATCGTGACCTCGCTGGTGTTCTTTACATTCACCCTTGCCCTGCTCTGGTTTGGTATCGATATGGCCCGCGAATCCATGTCCAGTTGGGAAACGTCTTATTCCGCCTGGAACCCGCATATCTGGCCGGTGAAGCTGGCGATTCCGATAGGTACGGCCCTGCTGGTGTTACAGGGTCTGGTCAAATTGCTTGAGGACATCGCGGTTGCTTTCAACCTGGATTACTACACCCCCGATGAAACCGAATCTGAAGGAGAGCAGCTGTGAGTATTGAAGTCCTGACCCTGCTGTTCTTCGGCACCCTGTTATTCTTTCTGTTACTGGGCCTGCCTCTGGCGTTCGTACTGGGCGGCGTGTCCGTTGTGTTCCTGTATTTCACCTGGGGGTTTGACTCCTTCTACATGGTCGCCTCGCAGATCTGGGGCACCATGGGCAGCTTTACCCTGGTGGCCATTCCACTGTTTGTGTTCATGGCCATGATTCTTGAACGGACCGGCGTGGCCAAAGACCTCTACCGCATGATGCATCTATGGTGCGGAGGCCTGAAAGGCGGCCTGGCCCTGGGTACCCTGGGGATTTGCGCCGTATTCGCCGCCATGGTCGGCATCAGTGGCGCGGCAGTGGTTGCTATGGGCACCATTGCCCTGCCGTCGATGCTGGAACGCGGTTATGACAAAAACATGGCCCTCGGTGTCATCAACACCGGTGGCGGCTGGGGCATTCTGATCCCGCCAAGCATTCTGATGATCCTCTACGCCCTGATCACCGGTGTGTCCGTCGGGCAAATGTTTGCGGCGGGCATCATGCCCGGCATTCTGCTGATGGTGCTGACCGCCATCTACATCCTGGTTCGGGCACATCTCCAACCCGAACTCGCACCGGCGCTGCCAAAAGAGGAGCGCGGTTCCTGGCCGGAGAAATTCCGGGCACTGCGTGCGGTGTTGTTGCCTATCGGCGTGGTGGTGATGGTTCTGGGCTCCATCATCGGTGGCATCACCACTCCGACGGAAGCGGCTGCCATGGGTGTTTTCGGCGCGCTGATCTCCGCTGCGGTTTACCGCCAGTTCAAATGGAGCATCCTGCAGGAAGCGGCCATCCGCACGTTCAAGCTCACCGGCATGATCATGTGGATCCTGTTTGCCGCTCACGCATTCAGCGCCGCCTATCAGAGTATGGGCGCCCAGGAACTGATTGAGGGATTGATCGCCATGATTCCCGGCGGCCCCTGGGGCGTCATCATCGCCATGATGGTGATCGTGTTCCTGCTGGCCATGGTGCTGGACCCTGTGGGCATCATGCTGATTACCCTGCCGGTGTTCATGCCCATCGTTGAATCCCTGGGCTTTGACCCGATCTGGTTCGGCATTCTGTTCGTGATCAACATGGAGATCGGGTACATGACCCCGCCCTTCGGCTTCAACCTGTTCTACCTGAAAGGTGTGGTGCCATCCTGGATCACCATGAAGGACATCTACAAGTCCATCATTCCGTTTGTCATCGTGGAGATTATCGGCATCATCCTGATCATGATCTTCCCGGAAATCGCCACTTGGCTGCCCGATCTGTTCTTCTGATCTGAATACCGGGGCCCGTTTCTTACGGGCCCCTTCTCGCTTTCCTAAAACAACAACATCGAGAGTGCAGAAATGCTGTCGCCTGCTCATTTTTTTAGCGCCTTCACGCTGACCATCGGTCACAAACTCGCCATCGGATTTGCCATTTTGATCACCCTGGCCGTCGCCACCGGCATTATCGGGGCCACCGCGCTGGACCGTTACGGGCAAAGCGCCGACAGGATTGTGCTGACCAGCAAACTGGAATCCGGATTCCTGAAGGCCCGCGCTGAAGAGACAAAATTCCTGCTCCACAAGGATCCGGCCTATGTCGATCAGGCGACGGAACGGCTCGACCAGGTGGTTGCTACCGCAGACAAATTGCTAACCATGATCCCCAGCGAGCGAGCGTCCGCCGTGGACACGATCAAGGCAGATGCCGGACGCTATGCCAGTCTGCTGCAACAGGTTGCCGCCACACTGTCAGAGACCACCCTTGCCACCGAACAGCTCACCATGGAAGGACGTGTGCTGGAAGCACACATGAACAATGAGTCCAGGCTCTACCTGGCCACGGCCATGTTCAAACAGATGCGACGGGAAGAGCGGAACTTCCTGATCTCCCGTGAGGAGAAATCCATTCACCAGTTCGATGATCGTCTGGACCGGACCCTCGCGTCCATCCGCTCTTCATCCCTGAACACCAGCGAAAAGGAGGAAGTGTCCAGCCTGTTCAACAGCTACGCCGCTGCCTTCCACACGACCGCCGGCAAAATCCAGCAGACTGCAGAGCTGGAGAGCACCATGGAAGCCACCGCCATGGCCGGGCTTCAGGCTGCCTCCAAACTCCAGTCCAACCAGGCGGCACGCATGGTTGATGAGCAGCAACGAGCCACCCTGGCCATCTCCGTCGCCACTGGCGTCTCTATCCTGATTGGCGTGGCCCTGTCCCTGCTTCTGACCCGCCTGATTGTCCGTCCGATTCGCGAGGCAGTCGGTGCCGCCAGGAAGGTTGCCGAGGGCGATCTCCGGGACAGCATTACCAGCAAACGCGCCGACGAGTCCGGCCAGCTCCTCAATGCACTGGGTGAGATGATCGTGAACCTGCGTAACCTGGTGAACCAGATTGACGGCAACGCCCGGGACATCGCCGCATCCTCTTCACAGCTTACCGCCGTGACCACCCAAAACAGTCGGGGCGTTACCGAGCAGCGGGACCAGACCGATCAGGTCGCTACCGCCATGAATGAGATGGTGGCCACCGTGGGTGAGGTAGCCCGCAATGCCGAGGCAGCTTCGAGCGCGGCCTCCGACGCCAGTGCCAAGGCAAGGGTGGGCGAACAAGCCGTCGAGCAGACTCTGTCACGGGTCACGGATCTGAACCAGCAAGTGTCTACTGTGCAGGAACGCCTGCATGGATTGCAGTCCGACACCCGCAACATCGGAACCGTGCTGGATGTGATCAAGTCGGTGGCTGAACAGACCAACCTGCTCGCCTTGAATGCCGCTATCGAGGCCGCTCGGGCAGGTGAACAGGGACGGGGATTTGCTGTCGTGGCAGACGAGGTCCGGTCACTGGCTCAGCGGACACAGGGATCGGCGTCAGAAATCGAAGAACTGATCTCCCGGCTGGTCAACAGTGCGGAAGAGACCGTGTCGGTGATGGAAGCCGGCGCACAACTGGCCGACGAAACCCTGACCACCGCCCACAATACCGGATCGGCTATTCAGGAAATAACCCGGGCTGTGGACAATATCCATCGCCTGAACCAGCAGATTGCGACGGCAGCAGAGCAACAGACCTCGGTGGCCGAGGACATCAACCAGAATCTCACCCGAATCCGGGATGTCAGTGATTCAACGGCCTCATCCACCGAGCAGGTGTCATCCGCCAGCACCGAACTGGCCAACCTTGGCGACAGCCTGCGCACGCAGGTGGCCAGGTTTGCCGTTTGAGCAAAGAGCGGACAACGCCCGGGACTGACGGCCTCAGGCCGTCAGGTTGTAGACAAAGACGATGATCACCGCCACCGGGGTGACAAACCGGATCAGGTTATACCAGAGGCTGAAGCCCACGCCCTCAAGGTTCAGATCCCGCATCAACGATTCCTTGGCCACAAACCAGCCCACAAAAATCGCGGTCAGCAAGCCTGACAGCGGCAGCAGTACGTTGGCGGTGAAGAAGTCCAGAAGATCAAAGATGGTCTTGCCTTCAAACCGCGCGAACATATCCAGTGGTGCCACATCGGACCAGACATTGAGTGACAGGATGGAGGCAATCCCCAGCGCCCAGCACAACACACCCACGAGGATGGCACTGCCAGAGCGGGCCAGAGAGGTTCTCTCCTCGACCCATTCCACCACTGGCTCCAGCAGGGAAATACCGGAGGTCCAGGCGGCAAACAACAGCAGCACGAAGAACAGGGTTCCGAACAGACCACCCATGGGCATATTACCGAAAGCCAGGGGCAGCGTCTGGAAAATCAGCCCCGGCCCGGCACCCGCCTCGAGGCCGTTGGCAAACACCACCGGGAAGATGGCCAGGCCAGCCATAAGCGCCACAACCGTATCCATAAAGGCAACGCTGACGGCCGTTCTGGCAATGGACACGTCACGGCCCAGGTAGGAGCCATAGGCCATCATGATCGCCATACCCAGGCTCAGGGTGAAGAAGGCATGGCCCAGCGCGATCAGAACACCGTTGATCGAGAGCGCCCCGAAGTCCGGCGTGAACAGGAAGTCCACCGCCTCACCGAAGTGACCCGTGGTGGTGGCATAGCCCACCGCAACAATCAGAAGCAAAAACAGGGCTGGCATCAGAATGGTGGCAGCACGCTCAAGACCACCTTTCAAACCACGGGATACCACCAGAATCACCAGCGCCATGAATACCGTGTGCCAGATCAGAAGCTGTCCTGGGCTGGCCAGAAGGCCCCCAAAAAGCTCACCGATGGAATCCGCAGTGCCCCCGGTAAAGTCACCCTGGGCCGCATGGCCGATGTAGGACGCTGCCCACCCGCCAATAACAGAATAAAAAGACAGAATGGCAAAGGCGGCGATCATACCGACGATGGCCGACACCCGCCACAGCGGCGACTTCAGGTTACGCTCCGCAACGAGGCGCATACTGGTGATGGGGTTATGACGGCCATTCCGACCGACAAAAACCTCAGCCATCATGATGGGAATGCCGAGGACGGCGATACAGATCAGGTAAACAATGACGAATGCACCGCCGCCATTTTCACCCGTGACGTACGGAAATTTCCAGATGTTACCAAGGCCGACTGCAGAACCGGTGGCGGCCAGGATAAAGGCCAGTCGTGAGGACCAGAGGCCACGATCCGCTCCGCTGTCCGAAACCGGGGTGGAGTTGCTCATGATGTTTTCCTGTGCTTTTGGCTAGGGAATACGCAAATAGTTGGCTACCGGAGCTTTGCTGCCGGCAATTGGAGCGGAATTCTGCCAGCCATGAACCGCCGGCGCCAGTGTTGCAGCGCCCGGAGCCGGCGCTGCGGCAAGGCTCTGTGATTTAACCGTCAGTTTTTACTGATAAATCTGGAAACAAGATCCTTCAGACCCCGAGACATGGTACTGAGTTCGTCGCTGCCCTTCTTGGCGGCGTCCGCCTGCTGATCGCTGAAGTCGGCCAGCTCGGCAATGTTGACGATCTGACCATTGATCTCCTCAGACACCTGGGCCTGTTCTTCAAACGCTGCTGACATGCTGATGAAGCTGTCAGAAATGGTGCCGATGGAGGTCACAATATCCCGAAGCGAATTCTCGGCCTCACGAACCCTGTCCAGTCCCTGGCCGGCAACGGCTTCGCCATCACGGGTTGCCTGCACGGCCGATTCAACCTGGGTGCGGAAATCGTCGATCACATCCTGGATTTTGACGGTGGATTCCCGGGTTCGGGCAGCAAGGGAACGGACTTCATCAGCGACCACGGCAAAGCCGCGCCCCTGTTCTCCAGCCCTGGCGGCTTCAATGGCGGCGTTGAGGGCCAGCAGATTGGTCTGGTCGGCAATGTCGGAGATCAGGCTGGCAGCTTCACCAATGCTGTTGGTGGACTCCCCGAGTTTACCAATGGTGTCGCCAATACCGTTCACCCGAGTCACCAGTTCTTCAATGGCGCCCAGGGCCTCGGCACTGCGTTCGCTGCCCACGCCCGCCAGCCGGTTCGCCTCCTCGGCGGCTCGGGCATTGCCCGTCACGGATTCGGTGACCTCCTGAATGGACGCGGTCATTTCAGTAATCGCCGAGGCGGTCTGCTCGGTCTCCGCGCGCTGACGGGCAATGGCATCGGCACCATCGCGAATATAACCGTGGGAAGCCCTGGCGTGCTCGTAGAGCAGTTCCGCCTGATCCTCGATACGGGCCAGCACCGTGCGGATTCGCGCCTCTTCGCTGATCAGCACCATGGATAGCTGCGAGAACAACCCGCTCTCATCACTGTAGGTTCGCGCAACCACCGGATCCTGGAATGCATCAGGCCGCTGGGCCAGCAGGTTTTTGAGCCTGGCAGTTACCGAGCGCAGCAGCAAACCTGCACCCAGCAAATGACCAACGACAATTACACCGCCGGCCAGCCATTTCTGATCAAACTGCAGGGCCACAAGGCTCAGCACCAGCGACAGGATAAAGGGCCACCCCGATTTGAGAACGGACATCAGACGCCCCCCCACGCTGCTCAGGGATTTGCCGTCGGAAATGCGCTTGTAGAGCGTCTCGGCCCGCGCCACCTGCTCCCGGGTGGGGGCGACCCGCACAGACTCGTATCCGGTCATCCGGCCATTCTCGAGGATGGGCGTCACATAGGCACTGACCCAGTAATGATCCCCGGACTTTGCACGGTTCTTGACCACGCCCATCCAGGATTTCCCGGCCTTGAGGTATTCCCACATGTCCTTGAACACCGGCTGGGGCATGTCCGGATGACGGATCAGATTATGGGCCTGGCCGATCAACTCATCCCGCGAGAATCCGCTGATCTCGACGAATTCGTCGTTGCAGTAGGTGATCACGCCTTTCAGGTCGGTGGTTGTGATCAACCGGCCGCCCTCACGCATGGTCACTTCTCGCTGGGTTACGGGGAGGTTTTTACGCATTCGCTTGCCTTTTTCCGAGTCGGCCCTGCCTGGGAGAAATAATAATCAATGCAAGGCTAGCCCCTGACGAACATTCTTGATATCCGTCAAAGGTATCCTTGGGCAAGCAAGTTTAACGGCGGGAAGGGGGAAAACCTTAGTCCGTGTTGCTACTTATCAGGCAACGGCAAGGCGGGCGCGAGGGTGAAAACGTGCATTGACCCAGAGCGAAAAGGCAATAACGGCACCACCGACCGCGAGTCGCAGCAGGTCAGCATCCCGGTTCCAGATCAGCAGATTGACCACCAGGCCAGCGGGTACCAGGGCATTATTCATGATTGCCAGCGTGCCGGCATCCACATGGCAGGCACCCCGATTCCAAAGGAACAGCCCCAGGCCGGACGCCGCCAGCCCCAGCCACGCCAGGATCCCCCACTGCAACCCGGTCGCCGGCAACTTGTCGGGGTTGCCGAATATCAGGAAGGAGGGCAGAGCTATGACCAAAGCGCCAAAAAAGAAGTAACCAAAGGTCCGGAAGGCCGGCAACTCAAGGGTGTAATGCTGCATCACATGCTTGTAGCCGACCTGGCCGGCAGCAAAGGTGAAGTTGGCGACCTGCAACAACAGGAAACCGGTGATGAAGTCCTCGCTGAGACCATCGTAACGGATAATCCCCGCGCCGACGGTGGCAATGGCCGCCGCGACCAGCGCCATGGGGGAGAAACGGCGGAACAGGGCGTCATCCAGCAAGGTGACGTACAGGGGCGTGAAGATCGTAAACAGCAGCACTTCAGGCACCGTCAGGTAACTGAACGAGCGGTACAGGCACAGATAGGTGATGCCGAACTGGAGCATGCCGGTCACCAGGATGCCCAGTTTCATGCCTGGGGGCACCCCCCGCCAGCGGGTAAACGGCAGGAAGATCAGAGCACCGAGCAGGACGCGGCTGAGCACGGCGAAGTCACTGTCTACGTGGCCAGCGAGAAATTCACCAATCAAACTGAAAGAAAATGCCCAGAGGACGGTGACAAAAACCAGTAAACCCATGCGCTCAACACCTGTGCCGTTCAAGGCGCGTACTGTAACGTGTTTGCCTCAATCTGTCAGCGCCGGACCGCAGGGAAACCCCCGATGCCCGGCCAGCATCGGATCGGGTAACATGCTGCTCCCGATCCCGTTGAACAGCCCCCTCGAAACCAAAGGACAGCGTCAGAGCCATGGACGAAACCCATCAGCCATTACCGGAAGCCCGCCAACCCCTGGTATCCCGGACCCTGTCCGAGTGGCGCACCCTGTCTGTTCTTGGTGGTCCCATTCTCATCGCGCAACTGGCCCAGATGGCGAACGGCGTGATCGACACGGTTATGGCGGGCCATGCGAGCGCTGAAGATCTGGCGGCGGTCGGTATCGGCGGCAGCCTGTGGATGCCCCTGTTCCTGTTCTTCATGGGGTTGCTCGGTGCGCTGCAGCCAATCATTTCGGGTTACAACGGCGCCAGGAATCTGGACCGGATCATGCCGACGACATGGCAGGGGCTCTATCTCGCCGCCGCTGGTTCAGTGGTGATGATCCTGCTGTTGACCAACGTGCACCCGGTGCTGTCCATACTTGAGCTGGAAGCCCATACTGCAGGCATCACCCAGGGCTATCTGGATGCGTTTTCCTGGGGCGTTCCCGCGCTGTTGCTGATGACCGCGTTGCGGGGCCTCACCGATGGCCTTGGACACACCCGTGTGATCATGGCGTTTTCGGTCATGAGTACCCTCCTCAACCTGCCTCTCAACTACGTGTTCATCTACGGCAAGCTCGGATTACCCGCCATGGGCGGTGTTGGCTGCGGCTGGGCAACCTCGCTGTCCAATGGCGTTGCCGCCATTGCGCTGCTGGTGTATCTGAACAAAAGCAAGGTCTACCAGCGCTTCCATCTGCTGGCAGACTGGGCAAAGCCCGATGTGGCGGGGTTGATCTACATCCTCAGACTCGGGGTACCGATCGGCTTCACCATCTTTGTGGAGGCCAGCATGTTCGCGGTGATTGCCCTGTTCCTCGCCCCCCTTGGCCCAGTCGTTGTGGCGGGACACCAGATTGCGCTGAATGTGGTGTCGCTGTTGTTTATGCTGCCCCTGAGCATTGGCATGGCCCTCACACTCCGGGTCAGCTTTCTCATCGGCGCGGGTGCACCGGATACCGCCCGCTTGATTTCCCGAAGCTCACTCATTCTGGCATCGGCAACAGCCCTGATTTTCGCGCTGTCGCTGTGGCTGTTTTCCGGCGCCATTGCGGCTCTCTACACCGGTGATGCCGACGTTCAGGCGGTGACCATTCGCCTGCTGACCTTCGCGGCCCTGTTCCAGATTGCGGACGTTATCCAGGTCACCTGTATCAGCGCGCTCCGTGGTTACAAGGATACCCGTATCCCCATGTACATCATGCTGTTTTCCTTCTGGGGCATCGGCCTGCCTCTGGGCTACGTACTGACGTTCACGGATGCCATCACACCTGCGATGGGGGCTGCGGGTTTCTGGGTGGGGCTGACCGGTGGACTTACGTCTGCGAGCATTCTGCTAAGTTGGCGGCTGTTCCGGTTTGAGCCTTCAGCTCATCCGCATAGATGATACGGTCCCGCCCGGTGGCCTTCGCTTCATAAAGCGCTGAGTCAGCCCGGGCCAACCAGCTGTCGACGGTTTCTCCGGTTTGCAGCAGGGCGACACCAAAGGAGGCGGTTACCACACCGCCGGGCGAGCGCATGTGTCGGCGCATGACCTGCTGCAGGTTGTGGATGACAGCGCGCAAACCAACGCCATCCGTTCCCGGCAGCAACAGCACAAATTCCTCACCACCGTAGCGGAACAGTTGATCCGCTTTTCGGGTATTCCGCTCAATCAACGCCACCAGCTCCACCAGCACCCGGTCTCCGATGCCATGGCCGAACTCGTCGTTAATCTTCTTGAAGTGATCGATATCCAGAAGCACAACCGCGTAGGGCACGCCGTTTCGCGTCGCGTGGCTGGCGGCCAGTTCCAGCTCTTCATCCATGGCCCGCCGGTTGCGCACACCGGTGAGCGGGTCGATGGTAGCCAGGTGTTCAAGCCGTTCACGCTGGTTGCGGTTGCGGTGAGCAAATACATAGGCACAGGCACTGACCACCACCGCCGTGGCCGCGAATGACCACATCTGCACCTTGGACACGAAGGCTTTGTCCAACAGAAGCAGGGCAACAATCGAAGCCAGGTTCAGAAAAATGGCGAGACGCGGGGGCGCCAGGAAAAACGTCGTTACCAGACAGGGGTAGAGCCAGAACAACCCCGGTTCACCCACAACAGTGCCTACGGTCACCGCACCGCCACAGGCAACAACCGCCAGTACCACACCGCTGCGGCGGGTATCGCCGGTCTTCCAGGCGTAGATAACGCCGGATACGATGCCCAGCATAATGGATAGATCAACGGTCCCCGCGAGGCTGTTTCCCTGCAGGAAACGCATCACAGCAAACGGCGTAATGCCCAGGAGGGCACTCGCACCCAGCAACGTGATGATGGAAAGACGGAAATCCGTCTTCAGGCGGTAGAACATTGATCAGCTGTCCGACAAAGGTCTTGTTTAGCATCCTAGAATAGCGCAAGGTTCCCAGTTGGTCGCTAGCGCAAAACGACTTTTTACATTTCAGCGCAATCTGGAGGCCTGCGACCAAACGGAGTTAAACTGAACCCTCGAACAATAAGCAGTAATTGGAACCCCTGATTTGGACAATCTAATACGGATCGCCCCTGGGGCCCTCGAGTTGGGCCGCCCCTTGCCATGGAACGTCTATGATTCCGATGGAAACGTGCTGTTGCGCCAGGGCTATGTGATCCAGACCAACAGCCAGCTGGAGCAGCTGTTTGAACGGGGCCGTTTCAAACCCCGGAAGATTGACCGCCCGGATGAGGAGGTGTTCGAGGACAACCGGGACCGGAATCCCTTTGCCGATTACCCGGATCTGTTACAGACCCTGGAAGCCACTCTGGCTGCCATCACTGCTGGAGATCCGTCCGCCCAAAAGCGCTTGCTCGGTTTGAGCCGGATGGTGGAACGGATGTGCGCCGAGGCACCCGATGCCAGCCTGGCCCTGGTTCACCTCTATTCCATCGGCCCAACCAGCCTAGAGCAAACCCTGTTCTATGCCATCCTGAGCCAGTTTATTGCCCGCCAGTTCGGACTTGAGGAAAAACGAGTCAGTGTCCTGACGGCAGCGGCACTCACGGCCAACCTCGCTCTGGTCCCGATTGCCGATCAGCTCAATCAGTCCAACAAGATACTGACCGATGAGCAGCGGCAGGTGATCCGCAAACATCCGGAGCGAAGCATTCGTGCCCTCAAGGCGGCAGGAATCGACAACAAACTCTTGCTGGCAATCATTGCCCAACACCATGAACAGGCCGATGGTAGCGGCTACCCGAGAGGTCTCAGCGGTACCGAGATTCGCCCGGAAGCAGAAATTCTGGCGCTCTCGGAGCGATACGTTGCAATGATCACCAAACGGGCCTATCGCAGCCGGATGAACGTCACGGATGCCCGAAAACTGATCGCACACCTGGCCGACGGCGGCTTTCGCCCGGCCATCCCAAAGGCGCTGTTACAGGTGCTGGGAGAATATCCCCCAGGCATTCTGGTGCGACTGGATAACAACGAGGTGGGTGTGGTCACCGCGCGCCCGGTGAGAGCACGCGGCCCGTTCGTGAAGGCCATCTTCGGCCCCAGGGGTAATCGCTACAGCGGCACGTTTGAGCGGGATACCAGTCTGCTGGAGTACAACATCCGGGCTCTGGAAGAGCCCGAAATCATGCCGTCCATGGATTTCAGCCTGATCTGGGGCTTTCGTTCCTGATTCCACCCTGGTATCAGATTGCTGAACCGGCGTATTTTGGCGCTTCGATGCCGCATCCGGTGCGGGCAAGCTCGGACAGGATCGCTGTCCTCGTTACAATACCGATCAGCTTACCGTGATCGACCACCGGGTAGACCTTGGGTTTACCCGCACCCAGGTTCTGAGCCAGGTCCACGACGGCCATCTCCGGAGAGATCGTCACCGGTTCCCGGAACATCACGTCGTCAACGATCGGATCACCCTCGCAGTGGTAGCTGCTCACCAGCAATGAGTGAATACAGTCCTGTTCCGAGACAAATCCCAGAACATGGCGATGGTCATCCACCACTGGTAATCCGGTGACATGGTTGTGCAGAAGGGTCTTCACAACACGGGTCAACGGTGTGCCGCACCGAATCGGCTCAATGTGATTCCACATAACATCCGAGACTTTCAGTGATCGCATGGGCAGCTCTCCTCCCCGTTACTGACAGATGCAGGCCCCGTCCAGAGCCCTTGTCTATAAAGATAGGCAATGGTCGGGCGAAAGGAAAACACTATCGCCCAGAGTTTGCCGCGAACATGATCCCGGTCAGTTTTCCCGGGCCAAGGTTTACAGAATCCAATTTTGTCTTAAACTCAAGGATTTAAGCCCCACAAGGGCAAACACCCAGACATCGATCCAACCGTCGATTCAACCAACAGCGGGAGATCCCCATGGAAGCCATTTCATCCTTTGTCAGTCAAATCAATTCGCTGGTGTGGGGGCCGCCCATGCTGGTTCTGATCCTTGGCGTGGGGTTATTCCTGAGCCTGGGACTGAAACTGATGCCGGTGATAAAACTGGGGGCTGGATTCCGGCTGTTATGGCAGGGGCGCAGTGCCGCCGGCGCCGAGTCTGAAGGCGAGATTCCGCCGTTTCAGGCGCTGATGACAGCCCTCTCCGCAACCGTCGGCACCGGTAACATCGCCGGCGTCGCCACCGCCGTGTTCCTTGGCGGCCCGGGCGCCCTGTTCTGGATGTGGCTCACGGCTCTGGTGGGCATGGCCACCAAGTACTCCGAGGCGGTGCTGGCCGTGCGCTACCGTGAAGTGGACGAGCGCGGCGCCCATGTCGGTGGTCCCATGTACTACATCCGTAACGGTCTGGGCGAGAAGTGGGCCTGGCTTGGCCTTTTGTTCGCCGTTTTTGCCGCCATCGCCGGTTTCGGCATTGGTAACACCGTACAGGCCAACTCCGTGGCGGACGTGATGGAAGCCAGCTTTGGGCTGCCACACTGGGTAACGGGGCTGATCCTGATGATTCTGGTAGGCGCTGTTCTAATTGGTGGCATCCGCAGAATCGGCCAGGTGGCCAGCGCCCTGGTGCCGCTGATGGCGGTCTCCTATCTGGTTGCGGGCGTCGTCGTGCTCGCCATTAATGCCGCTGAAATCCCCGCCGCACTCAGTCTGGTATTCGAACACGCCTTCAGCCCGATTGCTGCCGAAGGCGGCTTCGCAGGAGCGGCAGTATGGGCCGCTATCCGCTTTGGTGTCGCCCGCGGCGTCTTCTCCAACGAGGCCGGCCTGGGCTCCGCCCCCATCGCACATGCGGCTGCACAGACCAAGAATCCGATCAATCAGGGCATGGTGGCCATGCTCGGCACTTTCATCGACACCATTATCATCTGCTCAATCACCGGCCTTGTGATCATAACTTCCGGCACCTGGACCTCCGGCGTGTCCGGCGCCGAGCTGACCTCCATGGCCTTCGCCGAGGCCTTGCCCGGCGTGGGTAATTATCTGGTGGCCATTGCTCTGGCGGTATTCGCCTTCACCACCATTCTTGGCTGGTCGTTCTACGGCGAACGCTCAGTCGAATATCTGTTCGGCGTGAAAGCCATCGTGCCATACCGGGTTGCCTGGATCCTCGCTATTCCCGTGGGCGCGACCCTGAATCTCGGCTTTGTCTGGCTGGTAGCCGACACCCTGAATGCGATGATGGCGCTGCCAAACCTGATTGCCCTGGCGCTGCTGAGCCCGGTGGTGTTCAAGCTTACAAAAGAGCACTTTGAAAAGCAGAAACTGTCCGGAACGCAGTGACCCCCTTGTATTCCGGCGACGTAAATCGCAAGTATGTTGTATAACACCGACAGCCATCCTTCGGGGCCGCCCGAAGGAGGCCCTAGGTTTCTCGAAGCACCACCAATGGAGGAAGATCTATGAGCTTACGTCTCGGAGATACCGCACCGGATTTCCAGCAGGAATCCAGTGAGGGCACGATTTCATTCTATGATTGGCTGGGCGATAGCTGGGGTGTGCTGTTTTCGCACCCGGCCGACTTTACCCCGGTCTGTACCACGGAACTCGGCCTCACATCCAAGTTGAAAGACGAGTTTGCCAAGCGCAACGTTAAGGCCATTGCCCTGAGTGTTGACCCGGTCGCGTCTCACAAAGATTGGATCAAGGACATCGAAGAAACCCAGGGCTGCTCGGTCAACTTCCCGATCATCGCCGACGAAGACCGGAAGGTCTCCGAACTTTACGACATGATCCACCCGAACGCCGATGCCACCCTGACCGTGCGCTCGCTGTTCGTGATCGACCCGAACAAGAAAGTGCGGCTGATCATTACCTATCCGGCCAGCACCGGTCGCAATTTCAACGAAGTGCTGCGGGTCATCGACTCCCTGCAACTGACTGACGAACACAAAGTCGCCACCCCGGGCAACTGGGAACGTGGCGGCGACGTCGTGATTGTGCCGTCGCTGCAGGACGAGGACGAAATCAAGCAGCGTTTCCCCAAAGGCTACAAGGCGGTGAAATCCTACCTGCGGATGACACCGGACCCGAAGACCAACTGGGGCGGTGATTAAGCCTTACCAATTACTCGGGACTCGCCCCTCGCGGATACGCTGGGGGTGATCCCCGACATCAATCCGGGCCACTTCGGTGGCCGTTTTGTAGGAAATCACCGACATCTGATCGGTGCCGCTCCACGAGATATAGCAGTGCTTGCCGGACGCATCGGACGTGACCCAGTAGGGCTTCTCGCCCAGACCTTCCAGCAACTGGTAGCCAAACGTTTCCCGATCAACGATCGCCACGTAGTCGCTCATGGTGCCTGCCACACAAAGGGTGTCACCGGCACCGTTCATGGCAATACCGTGGTGAGCCGAGTCGTTGACGTACAGTTCCTCAGGCAGGTCCGGCACCAGGTTGGGCAGGCGCGCCAGTCGGGTAACCACCCCCTCCTCCATGTCGTACTCCACGAAACCGTGCAGGAAGGACAGCTGAAAATAGAAGAATCGCTCGTCTGGCGTGTGCGCCATGGGCCGGATGGCCGGGCTCAGTTCGTTATATCCCGCCGCGCTCAGCTTCTCCGCAAAGTCGAATTTCTCAATAATCTCCAGGGTGTCCGCATCCACAATCTGGAACACGCGTTCACCTTTGGTGAAGTCCATCAGGTCGTTGTCCAATGGCGTAAACACGTGCCCGATGCTGGCGTGATAGATTTTCGAGCCGTCTTTGGAGTACACATTCTCATGGGGCGAGTTACCCGTCGGGAACGATCCCAACTCAGACCCGGTTTCCACATCCAGGATGTGCACCACATTACCAGTGGAGGCCGAAACGGCCACCTGGGTTCCATCCGGAGAGATCGCCATATGGTCAGAACGGTAGCCTTCCACCTCGAAGCGCCAGGCAATATCTCCCGTCGCCGTTTCAATGGCCACCACGTCGGCGAAGCTCGGCCTGGACACAATAAGCAAACGGCCATCGGGACTGCTGTACATGTCATCCACGTACTGGTCGTGACCTTCACCGATCAAGTAACGGATACCCTCGAAGAAGGCCAGACGGACGGGATTGAGATAGATTTCTGTCAACCGCTGGCGTTTGTCGGGGATGCCATTGATACGACCCAGGCGGTCATACGTTGAAGCATCCACCACGTCGATCATGCCTTCCCAGTTGTTACCCACAAAGATGACATCCCGAGTCTTTCCCGGGTTGGTTTCGCTGCTGTCACTGCCACCAAACCAGCCAGCGCTGGCCGGACCTGCTGAGAGTACCAGCATCGCCCCGGCAATCAGGGCGGTGATGCCTTTCCTGAGGGTGTTTTGATTCGACGTTGTCATATCCGACTTCCCCGGTTTTGTTGTATTTGTAGGAAACACAACTATTGCACCGACACCCCCATCGGGTCGTTGACATGCTTGCCTTGGCCACCGTCAATTGGGCCAACCCGGATTTCGATGCCAGGACGTGCATCAGGCACAAAAAAACCGGCCACAAGGGCCGGTTTCATGGTCATGCGATTCAGCACTGATCAGAAAGCCGGAACCACCGCACCTTCATACTTCTCCATGATGAAGTCCTTCACCGCCTCTGACTTGAGTACCGCGGCAAGCTTTTTCATCGCCTCGCTGTCCTTGTTGTCCGGACGGGCAACCAGGATGTTCACATACGGGGACTCGGAACCTTCGATCACCAGGGCATCTTCAGACGGGTTCAGGCCCGCTTCGAGGGCGTAATTGGTGTTGATCAGTGCCAGATCAACCTGGTTCAGGATGCGCGGCAGGGTTGCGGCTTCCAGTTCCTTGAAGTCGAGGTCTTTCGGGTTCTCGGCAATGTCACGGGGCGTGGCGGTGATCTTGCTCTCGTCCGCCAGCTTGATCAGACCCGCTTTCTGCAGCAGGAGCAGGGCACGACCGCCGTTAGTCGGGTCGTTCGGAATGGCAACAACAGAGCCTTCTTCCAGGTCATCAAGAGAGTCGATCTTGCTGGAGTAGGCACCGAACGGCTCAACGTGAACACCGGTGACGGTGACCAGATCGGTACCGCGGCCGGCGTTGAATTCGTCCAGGTACGGCTGGTGCTGGAAGAAGTTGGCATCCATACGCTCCTGGTCCACCTGGATGTTCGGCTGGATGTAGTCAGTGAATACCTTCACATCCAGTTCCACACCGTCTTCCGCCAGCATCGGCTTTACGAATTCCAGGATCTCGGCGTGGGGAACCGGGGTCGCCGCAACGGAAAGTTCGTCAGCAGAAACTGCAGCAGAAAAAGTGGCAGCAGCAGCGAGTGCCGCGAAAGTCTTCTTCAGATTCATAACCTGTACTCCTGTTCTAGGAACGATTGTTTGTGAGGTTAACTGGAGGCCCGGGCCGCCGACAGGCGCTGCGTCCCGAAAACGTGGAGCGCCAGGGACGGCGCGACCGAGCCCTACAGGGACGTATTCACGGGCGTTTTTCGGGACGCAGCGCCTGTCGGCGGCTTCCCCCAAACTGTGGTTATTTCCGGCTGAAGTACAGCACGAGGCGGTCGCCCACCATCTGCAGTACCTGCACAAAGATCACCAGTAACGCCACAGTAATCACCATGACGTCGGTCTGGAATCGTTGATAACCGAAGCGGATAGCAAGGTCACCCAAACCGCCGCCACCGATAACGCCGGACATGGCGGCGTAGGAAACCAGGGTAATGGCGGTAACGGTGACACCGGCAATGATGCCCGGCAGGGCTTCCGGAAGCAGGGCGCCGAAGATGATCTGGCGCACGCTCGCGCCCATGGCCTGGGTGGCCTCGATGATGCCGCGGTCCACCTCCCGCAGGGAGGTTTCCACCAGACGGGCGAAGAAGGGCGCGCCGCCGGCGACCAACGGAGGAATCGCGCCAGCCACTCCCAGGGAGGTACCGATCAGCATCACGGTGAACGGAATCATGACGATCAGCAGAATGATAAACGGCACCGAACGCAGCACATTCACCACAAATGACAACACCGAGTAGGCCACCGGCTGTTCCAGCAACTGACGCTTGCCAGTCAGAAACAGCAGCACGCCAATCGGCAGGCCGATGACCACGCTGAACAGCAGGGACATGCCCACCATGATCAGGGTATCCCAGCTGGCCCAGCCGATTTCGGTCCAGTCCACGTTACTCAGTAGGGCTTCCATCAGCGCAGCACCTCCACGTGAACATCAGCGGCTTCGAATTGCTTCATGGCGATATCCAGATCGCCACCCACCAGGGACAGGGTCAGCTGGCCGTAGGGGGTGTCCTTGATGTGGTCGATGCGTCCCGACAGGATACTGAAATCCACGCCGGATTCCCGCGCCACACTGCCCAGCAGAGGCTGGTAGGTGGACTCGCCCTTGAAGGTCAGGCGCAGAATGCGGCCATCGGCCTTTTCCAGGTCCTGCTGCAGTTCCTGGTTATCGATGTTTTCACTCTCGAACACGAAGTCCCGGGTGGTCGGGTGCTGGGGATGCAGGAAAACCTCGCTGACCGGCCCCATTTCCACCACACGGCCGGCATCCATCACCGCAACACGGTCACAGACCCGGCGCACCACATCCATCTCGTGAGTGATCAGGACGATGGTCAGCCCGAGTTCGCGATTAATATCCGCCAGTAATTTGAGCACCGACTGGGTGGTTTGCGGGTCCAGGGCACTGGTGGCTTCGTCGCACAGAAGAATCGTCGGGCGGCAGGCCAGGGCGCGGGCAATACCCACGCGCTGTTTCTGGCCACCGGAAAGCTGGGACGGATACTTGTTGGCATGCTCCGTCAGGCTGACCCGGGCCAGCAGCTCCTCGACACGATCCCGTATTTCAGTTTTCGAATAGATACCGGCCAGCTTCATCGGGAAAGCAATGTTATCCGCCACCGTCTTCGAGGACAGCAGGTTGAAGTGCTGGAAGATCATCCCGACTTTACGGCGAAACGCGCGAAGCTCGGAAGGGGAGTAACCGGTGATATCTTCGTCGTCTATCAGGATGCGGCCGCCGGTGGGCGGTTCCAGCAAATTGATAAGACGCACCAGGGTCGATTTTCCCGCCCCGGAATGACCGACGATGCCAAACACCTCGCCGGTTTCAATGGCCATATCCGTAGGCTGGAGCGCGGGGATCGCCCGGCCGCCTACCTGATAGGACTTCTGTACCTGGTCAAATACAATCACAGTCAGCGCCTTGTGGGTGCAACTCTAAAACGCGCGATTATAGCGCATACGCCGATCAAACCCGAATGGGAATCGCTCCACAGGCCGGCCACCCGCATGGGTAAATGCCCGTATAACGCCGACACAAACCGTTACCTGACACCACTGGCGACACTGCTAGACTGTTAGCAACCCGAAACAATTTATCAGCCAGACCGCCAGAGAACACCACCTTGACCACAACCGACACCCCCCCCACCGAACGCCTCATGTCGACCCAGGCCTGGGTCAGCTACCTCAGCAAGGTGGAGTTACCGGTTCTCGCCAATACCCTGCGCCGAATCAACGAGTTGACCGACAGCAAGAACAGCACCGTGAACGAGTTGGCTAATGTCATTCTCAACGATGCCCAGCTCACCTCGCAGGTTCTCCGGCTGTCCAACACGGTGTTTTACAACCAGACCCGGACCCAGGTCAGCACCGTCAGCCGAGCCATTACCCTGATCGGCTTCGATGCCGTGAAGTCCATGGCGATCTCCTCACTGGTGGTGGATACGCTGCTGCAGCGCAATGATCGCCCCCACCTTCTGCGCTGCCTGGCGCGCGCGATTCATGCCGCGGTCCAGGCCCGCTGCCTGATGCCCAAGCGCAACGAGACGGCGCTGGAAGAAGTATTCATCGGTGGCCTGTTGATGAGTATTGGCGAGTTGGCTTTCTGGTCGTGCGACACCGAACAAGCCACCGAGCTGGAACAACGCTTGCGACTGGAGGAGCCTCCCGTCGAAGCACAGAAAGAGGTTCTCAATACGACCTTTACCGAGATCACCCGGGGCCTCGTCGAGGCCTGGTCCCTTGGCCCGTTCATCCGGGATGTCGTGTCCCCGGGCAAGCCCAACTCTCCGGGCGCGAGTCTGGTGAGACACTCGGTCGAAATGGCCAAACTGTCCGAAAATGGCTGGCGCGGGGCAGAGATAGACAAGCTGCTCGAGCGCCTAGCCGCAGACGTTGGAGAAGCGCCGGCCGCGATCCGGGACCGGGTCAAGGTGAACGCGTCTGAAGCGGCCAAGGTTGCGGTGTCTCTGGGCATCCCTCAGGTCACTGAATTACTCCCAGGCAGCGAGAATCGGAACGGCAACACCGCCGCCAGGGCGCCGGATATCGATCCGGAGCTGCAACTTCAGATTCTCCGCGACATGACCCAGACGCTGGCGGAGAAACCAGATATCAACGAGGTCTGCCAGTTAGTCATCGAGGGGGTTCACCGTGCCATCGGAATGCAAAGGGTGGTCTTACTGATGACCGACCGCGGGGGTCAGAATCTGGTCCCCCGCAAGGTTGGCGGGCGCGGCACAGAAGAATGGCGTGAGAACCTGACCATCGCCCGAGATGGCACCGGTCCCCTGGGCTGCCTGCTCCCCAATGCCTCAAGCGTTATCTACCAGCCCGCAAAGAACGCCGACGGCGTGCCGTATGATCGCTGGCTAGGGCGCGTACCGGCCCTGATCGGCCCGCTCAAGGCCAGGGGGCGCCTGGTCGGGCTGTTTTACGCTGACAACGCAGCCGGGGACTACCTGCCTTCCGATCAACAACTCTCGGCATTCAGCCACTTTATCCAGAATGCGCAACTGTGCCTGAACATGATGGCGTCCGGCTAACCGAATCAGAGCTCATAAAGTTTAGTCACGTGCAGGATCGGTCCCGTTGGTGCGCCTGTGGGCGAACCACCACGGGGTTCAAGGCTGATCGCCAGAGTGCGGCTGCTGGATAGCGTCGCCCGCGCCTTATCCGTCAGCGTCACCTGATGCACGCCGCCTGCAGGAATCACCCCGAGCGACAGCGGCTGGCCGTCTTCAGGCACAATCCATAGCTCGTAGTCCTTGCCGCTCTGAGCGGGATCTGCTGCCACCGGCCTGAGTTTTAATAGCCGTTGTTCAGCGGATTCACTCACCAGCCACAACGGGTCGCTGACATTGGCCTGAACAATGGCTCCGGACAGTTGGCTGCCCACTGGCAGTTTCGGCTCTTGCAAGAACAAAACTGCCATGACCATCGCCGCTGCGGTTGCCGCCAGACTCCAGCCTGTCCAGAACCAGTTTTTGCCTTGTGGCGGTGCATCATTGGCGGCCATCTGTTCCGGCCAAAGCCGCTTTTCGATGGCCGCCCATACCGACACCGGGGGCACTTCAGACGGCACTTCCGACGCCAGCATCCCGAGCTTTTCTTCCCAGTACCAGACTTCCTGGCGAACGGTGACTGACTCCATCATCCAACGCTCGAAGCGCCGCCTGGCACGCCCTTGAAGCGTTCCCAGTACGTATTCCGCCGCCAGGCTTTCAATGCGTTCAGGTGTTCTCTTCATTGTTCCAGACACCTCTTCAGCGCCAGCAAGCCACGTCGTATCCAGCTTTTAACGGTACCGAGTGGCGAACTCAGGGCCGTAGAAAGCTCCTCATGGCTCAGCCCTTTGTAAAACGTCAGCAGGATACTGTCACGCTGGGCATTGGTCAGCTCGTCGAGGCAGCCTGTCAACTCGGCGGCCCCCGCGCTTCGTAATGATTCGTCGAGGGGCCCTGCGCGTTCGTCGTGCATTTGCTCGATAGGCTGATCACCACTGCTCTGACGAACCTTCCGGGCCCGCATCAGGTCGAGCGTGCGATACCGCGCAATCGTCATCATCCAGCCCAGCGGCGTACCACGATCGCGATGATATTCTCTGGCGTGATGCCAGATTTGAATGAACGCTTCCTGCAGCGCCTCTTCAGCCGTTTCCCGCTGCCCAGCCAGCTTCAGGCACACACCAAACATCCGGGACGCCATGCACTGGTACAGTTCGTGGAAGGCCTCGCGGTCCTGTCTGGACACCGCAACCAGAAGCCCCATCAGGTACTCCTGATCTGCATTGGATTCCGCCATATTCGCTCCATAGACCCTGGCTTTTCTTAACATACGACCGAATCCGGCGACAGGATGCATTTCCCAAATTTTTTTCACCGACAACTGCATCCGGGAAGAAAACGGCCCCGTATCGTCCTTGGCACAACCCACAAGAACAGTCGAGGAACACGCAATGAACACAACGATCAAACGCTCAGCCCTCGCCCTTACCATTTCGGGGCTCTGCCTCGGCGCTGCGACCGGTTATGCATCCAGCCACCGGGAAGCGCCATTCATTACCGAAACGCCCAAACTGGATGGTACCGATTTCTACATGTTTCGGAGCTATGAAACAGGGCGGGAAGACTATGTCACCCTGATCGCGAACTACCTGCCGCTGCAGGATGCCTACGGCGGTCCGAACTACTTCGACCTGGATGACGACGCGATCTACGAAATTCACATTGAAAACAGCGGTGACGCGCAGGAGGACATCACCTTCCGATTCCAGTTCACCGATAACCTGAACGACATTCAGCTGCCCGTCGGCGACGACGGTGCCAAGCAGATGGTGTCGGTGCCGCTGAAGAACATCGGTGACGCCACAGCAGACGCCAATGTTCAGCTAAGCCAGCAATACACCGTGACCGTGATTCGCGGCGATCGTCGAACCGGCACAGAGCAGACCGTCACCAACGTGACCACGGGCACGGAGACCTTCGACAAGCCTCTGGACAACATTGGCGCGAAGTCCTTCGGCGATTACGCCAGTTACGCCAACGCCCACATTTTCGACATGGCCATACCGGGCTGCGCCACCAACGGCAAGGTATTTGTCGGTCAGCGAAAGGAGGCCTTCGCGGTCAATCTGGGCGAAATTTTCGACCTGGTTAACACCAACCCTGTCGGTCCCCGGGACGGTGAGGGCGCTGGTGACCTCGCGGACAAAAACGTCACCTCCTTCGCTTTGGAGGTACCAACCAGCTGTCTGACAGGCACAGCTGAGACCTCAGCGGGCGACCCCGTGCTCGGTGGCTGGACCACAGCCAGTGTTCGTCAGGCACGCATCATCAACCCCGCGCCGGCCGCGAATGGTAAAGGTGCAACAGTCGAGGGCGGAGCCTACACCCAGGTATCCCGGCTCGGCATGCCTCTGGTTAACGAAGTGGTTATCGGGCTCAAGGACAAGGATCGGTTCAATGCCAGCGAGCCGGCCGATGACGGCCAATTCGCCACGTACGTGACGCATCCGACCCTGCCGGAACTGCTCGAAGTCCTGTTCGGCGTCACTGCACCGAACAACTTCCCGCGCACGGATCTGGTCACTGCGTTCCTGACCGGCATTGACGGTGTCAATCAGCCGGTTGGTGTGACCGCCTCTGAAATGCTGCGCCTCAACCCGGCCATCCCCGCAACAACAGCGGCTTCCCAGAGTGATCTCGGGGTGCTTGGCGGAGACAACGCGGGCTTCCCGAACGGCCGCCGTCCGGTGGATGACACGGTCGACATCGCTCTGCGCGTCGCCATGGGGGTACTCGTCTATACCGATGGCTCCGCAGGCTCCGACGCCCCAGACGGCAACCTCGGCTATACCGATGGCGTTCAGCTGGACCCGGCTGAGCTGAGCGAGGCCTTCCCGTATCTGGCCACCCCGATTGCGGGCTCACCGAACAGTTAAGAGGACGGCATTATGAACCTGTTAACGAAAATGAGTCTGGTGGCAGCTGGCACCGTCTTGCTTGCAGGCTGCTTCGATGGCTCCAGTAGCAACGGAGCAAGACCGGAGCCCACAGTGGACTTCACAGCTTTCGTGAAGGCCCAGGTGAAGGCAACGGATGTCGTCACCCGGCCAGTTGCTGTGAACAACGTTGACTTCAGCTTCAACGATAACGACAACCCGCAGGCCTACGATGATCTGCTTCAGTGAGTTGTCTCCGCGCCGCAGGTCTCCTCCGGAGGCCTCGGCGTTCCTCCTCCCTGCCTTTCGGGGCGGGGCTTTTTGGACCATGATTGGGCTGTGGGCATGGCTTCTGGTGACCAACGTCGCCGAGGCTGCTCCATCCCCGATAAAGACCGATTTCCGGGCAGACGACGTGCTGACAACACTGCCGCTCAATCTGCCCGACGCCACAAGCCTTTCGCAAACCGAAATCCCGACAGCTGCTCTGGCCGATCGGATTCAGTCTCTGATCGAGAATGCCCGCGCCACGGGCGACCCCCGTTTTCTTGGCTACGCTGACCGGCTCTTTGACACGGTTCCGGATAAAAATCTGGGCGACCGTCTCCTGGTTCTGCGCGCCACGCTGGCTCAAAGCCTTCACCGGTTTGATGCCGCCAGAGCAGACCTCAACACGGTGCTTGCCCGGAGCAATGACCGAAATCAACGAATTCAGGCCGCACTGACATTGGCCAATCTTGAACTCGTGCAAGGCCAGTACAGCGAGTCAAGAGAGCAATGCCAACAGTTGATGCGACTCTATCCCGGAGTCATCGCAGAAAGTTGCCTCGCCCTGGTGGACGCCCGCACAGGCAATGCCGACGACGCCTACCGGCGGCTTTCCGCGCTGACGGCCCGTGGGAACCTCAACGCCATTGAACAGAGCTGGGCTCAGGGCACGTTGGGAGACATCGCGGCGCAACTGGGGATGGCCTCTGCAACTGAACACTGGCAGGAAGTGCTGAAGATAAACCCAGACGATCTGTACATCCGGGCCCAACTGGCGGACTGGCGGTTAGAGCAAAACGACCATGCGGCCGTTCTGACGCTCACCGAGGGCTATGAGCAGGTGGATGCTCTCGCGGTGCTTCGGGCCATTGCCATGAAACACTCGGACCAGGAAGGTTTCGAGACGCTTGCCGCGACGCTGAAGGAACGGTTTGACGAGGCCCAATGGCGGGGCACGTTGCTACACAAACGAGCCTTCGCCCGCTTCCAGCTCGATGTGGTGCAGCGCCCGGACGTTGCCCT
Organism: Marinobacter nitratireducens; assembly: GCF_000708045.1. Lineage (GTDB taxonomy): Bacteria > Pseudomonadota > Gammaproteobacteria > Pseudomonadales > Oleiphilaceae > Marinobacter > Marinobacter nitratireducens. Next base: position 122,211 of record NZ_ANIE01000009.1, on the reverse strand, counting down.
GGATTACGCAGTGGAGAACTGGGTAAGCCAGAGAGAGCCGTTGGATACGCGACTGCTGCTGCGGGCGGCGCGGGCCAACGGAGCAGACTCAGAAACCCGTCGCATTAGCGAGTGGCTGTCCCGCAACGCACAGCACGATGCCCGATACCCGGAGAACCACTGATGCGCCTGACCCACGCAATCCCGGCAACACTCGCCCTGGTGTTCATGACGATGGTTACAGCAGCCCCCGCCATGGCCCACAAAGCCAGCGACAGCTTCCTTTACCTCGATCTGGACCGCTCCGAAATTCGAATCGACGTCGCCTTGCGCGACATGGAACTCCTGGTCCGCATGGACAGGAACCGCGACAACAGCATCACCTGGCAAGAGTTGCAGGCTCGGCGAGCGGCCATTACACGGGTTGTCGAGCAAGGCATTACCCTGTCGTCTGCAAGTGGTGCGGCCTGCTCCCTGGCTGGTCAGCAATGGGGCGTGAGTCGTCACAGCGACGGCCGATACGTGGCAGGCCTCTACCGCGTGAATTGCCCCGCAGGCGAGGCACCCGCCCGGCTAGAATACAACCTGCTATTTGACCGGGACACGCTTCACCGGGGGCTACTGGAAATCCGCCAGGACGGCTCAACCGTTCTGACTGCAATGGCGCCCGATAAGAACTCCATCCGCCTCACAGAACAAACCACAGGCTTGTGGACTACCTTCGCCAGCTTCACCTATGAAGGCGTCGTACACCTGCTCATTGGCCTGGACCACATGCTTTTTCTGCTGATACTGGTGCTCCCCGCGACCCTGGTTACAACGCGCTCGAAAGGTGACCCAGAAGCCTCATTGAAGCAACGGGTGATCCAGTTGGCTGGAATTGTGACGGCCTTTACGGCAGCACACTCACTGACACTGGCTCTGTCGGCACTGGGACTGGTCCGCCTCCCCATCGCATGGGTCGAGACCGTGATCGCACTCTCCATTGCGTTAGCCGCCCTGAACGTAGCCTGGCCCATCCTGGGTCGGAAAACGTGGAAACTGGCATTCGGGTTTGGACTGATTCATGGCTTTGGTTTTGCCAGTGTACTGTCGGATCTGACCAGCGGCACCCCGAGCCTGGCGGTCGCCCTGGCGGGTTTCAATCTGGGCGTAGAACTGGGCCAGCTGGCGCTGCTGCTTGTGGGATTCCCGTTGCTCTACATGCTCGGACACAACCACCTCTACCAGCGAGCTGTGGTTCCGATGATCCTTCTCGGGGTGGGAACAGTAAGCCTGATCTGGGTCGCCGAGAGAGCGACCCAGATCTGATGCCCTGTATGAATTAATGCAATGACCGCAACTGCCGGGGATAGAGCGCTGCCGTCACTTCCGGTTCCTCCAGAAGGTCTGCCAGTTCGCGATCCACAGCGGTCTCTTCACCCTCTTCTGGCAGAGGCTCAAACAGCGTGCTGAGCCATGATGTGACCGAGGGCGCTTCATCCCGTTTGTAATCGGTGGACAGCGCCTTGATGCGGCGGAAGCCGATAATGCGCTGGTGTTTGGGGTCCCGGATTTGTTCAAAGCCACGCCAGTAGACGTGATCTCGGGTGTGAAGTTGCACGAACAGGGTATCAATGGGCGGGTTGTCGCCGTCACTGGCAGACTCGCCGGACGGTTCTTCGGTTGCTTCCGCTTTCTGACGGATGGTGGTCCATGCCGGGTAGAGGACTGCTACGGCATCCGCCTCCACATGCTCGCGCGCTGCCCGCAGGATCAATCCCCAGCGGGCCTTGTCGGCATCGGTCTCCAGAGAGTTGATGGGCAAGTCGTAGCTTTGCTCGCTGGACAGGACGATCGCCATCATGGGGGCATCCAGCTCCCCCATGGCTTCGGCCTGTGCTACAGATACCAGTTCATCGATTGCCATCGGTTGGTTCATAATACGCTCGCCTCCTCGATGCCATCAGGGTCTGTCTGGAAGGAACAGGTCCTCCTGTCCAACAGCATAGCCTGTTCTAGACACAAAGATAAACGTGGAGGCATAACGAATGGATCACAACCCCGGATCGCCGAATTGATTTTCCAGCCGCTCGTACTGGCCAAACCACGGGTTTGCTTCCTCAAGCTGGGCGGCCAATTGCAACAGTGCCGCCTCACCACCGTGGCTGGCGCCAAACTGAACACCCACCGGCAAACCACCTTCACTCCAGTGCATGGGTACCGACATCGCCGGGGTTCCGGTCAGGTTGGCAAGCTGGGTGAACGGCGTCCGCCCAAGGCTTTCCATCGCCAACTGGTCTACCTGACCGGTACGATGCACCAGCTTGCCGGCCTTCAGAGCGAGCATCAGCTTACCAGCGAGCTTCATGTGCACCGGCGTATCCAGCTCGCCTACCCGGGCCGGCAACTGGCCGGTGGTCGGGCAGAGATACAAATCATAGCTCTCGAAATAAGCGCCCAATGCGCGGGCGAATTCGTTCCACTGTTGTCGCCGGCGAACATAATCCGACAGTGGCATGCTGTCGCCAAGCATACCAATCAGCCGGGTATCCAACTCAAAGTCTTCGTCCCTGGCACCAAACTGTTCCCGGGCCCTGGCCATCAACGCAGCCACTTCACCGAAATAGAGCCCGAGATAACAGCGCGCCAACGCCATGCCATCGAATTCTGGCCGCGCATAGTCCACTTTATGGCCGAGGTTTTCCAGAATTCGGGCCGTCGATTCCACCGCCGCCACACACTCCGGCGCCACTTCGGTGTCATAGGGGGAAGAGGTGAACACGCCGATTTTGAGGCTACCCGGGGACTTCTGGATCAGGTCGGCGTAACGGGAACCGGCCCGCGGGATAACGAATGGATCGCCCGATGCGGGACCACTGAGTACGTCCAGCATGGCCGCACTGTCCCGAACGGTACGGGAAACCACATGATCGGACGACGCCCCGGTCCAGGCTTCCCCCATGTAGGGACCACTGGAAATCCGTCCCCGGGAGGGTTTCAGGCCAAACAAACCGTTATAGGCGGCTGGGATCCGGATCGATCCGCCACCATCGTTGGCACCGGCCATCGGAACGATACCGGCAGCAACCGCAGCACCAGAACCGCCACTGGAACCACCCGGTGTCAGGTCGGTGTTCCACGGATTGCGGGACGCGCCCCACAGGTCGGACTCGGTCACCGCTTTGAGGCCAAATTCCGGGGTTGCAGTGCGGCCCAGAAAACGCAGGCCGCCAGCTCGGGCACGGCGTACAAACTCGGAATCCTGCGGCGCCACGTTTTTTGCCAAGCCCCGGCTTCCGAACGTACACGGGTGCCCGGCCTGCTCCTGGGCAAGATCCTTGAGCAACAGCGGAACGCCGGCAAAAGGTGCATCTTCGGGGTAGTCCTGAGTCAGGGCTTCGGTAAACTGGGGGTAGCAAATAGCGTTAAGGGTGCCATTTACCTTGGTCGCCCGCTCGACGGCCGCCTCACAGACTTCCCGGGAGGAAACATCACCCCGACGGATCAGGTCAGCCAGGGCAGTGGCGTCATAGCGCAGATATTCGGATTGTTTCATGTCTGGTTCCGTTTGTTATTGTGTTAGCGGACAGATCGGGATTGCGTGTGTATGAAATGCAGGTTCAAGAGCTTACGACAGGCAGCCCGGATTTTCATCCTGGCAGGTATCATGATCGGGCCAATCAGTGCCAACGATAACGAGGCATGGACTCAGGTTGTCCGCTCCTCCCCTTACTGGACCAGCCAGGGGGTCTACCAAAACATTCTCACCATCAGGAAATGGGTACTTCAGTCGTCTGGTTATTGCAGCGATGTGGACCGCCATGTCCTGTTCGATCTGCGCGGCCGCTTTCTGGCCTGGATATCCGATGGCCGCAGCCAACAAGACACCCAGACCCGTCTGAACGATACCCGCCAGGCGCTGAAGAATGACGGAAAGGCGGACACCTGGATCGCGGGTGGAAGCGACGTGACCGGTTATCCCTTCGCCCTTGCCTGCGACCAGCCTCACGTGAACCTGGGCGAAGCCAAAGCCCGCTATCTGGGCACGTTGCCCGCAGACCGGATCTGGGGCGCCTGGGACGATCTTGATTTCGCGTCCAGCGGACAACCCGGGACGCTGCACGAGGCCGTGGAGTATGTGTACAACAAACGCAAGGCCCAGAAACGCCTGAACCTGCCAGAGGAATTGCCGGCCTATCTGGCGGGCCAGATCCTGATCGAGAGTGGTGGCCAGGCCCGGGCCCACTCCGGCGCCAACGCCCGGGGCATTTTACAACTGTCGCCGTCGGCGTTATCGGACTGCCAGATCAAACCCCGGAATTACTGGCACCGACTGGCCCAGATCGACTGCGCCTTGAAGCTGATGAACCAGAATGCCCGTAACCTGCGCCCGGTGTTCGAAACACGGTTTGGCCACCTGCCCAAGGCCAAGCGCGACCGGTTATTCACGTTGCTGCTGATCCAGGCCTACCACGGCGGTGCCGGCCGCGTGGAAGCGCTGCTCACCGACGACCTGTTATCAAAACCGGCCCAGTATTTTGCTGACCACCAGGCGCGCTTTACAGCCGGGGACATAGCCTTCGGCATGGTGTTCCACAACCTCGGGCGTGACCGTCTGGGCCTGGCGTCACTGTACTATGTTGCAGACGTGGAACTGGCGACACGCGCCTTGTGCCGGGGCAAGCGTCTGAAATCATCGGAATTCTGTGCATGGATCTGACGCTGTTACCGGAGAGTCTGAGCCCTCTTGTCGCCGTTTTTCTCCTCGCCTGCTCGATCGTCACCTCCATGATTACCGCCTCTCTCGGCGCCGGAGGCGGGGTTCTTCTGCTGGTCCTGATGGCAAGCTGGCTGCCTCCGGCGGCCATTATTCCCGTCCATGGCATGATCCAGCTGGGTTCAAACGGCGGCAGGGCGATTCTGACCCGGAACCACATCGACTGGAAGGTCATTGCGGCTTTCGCCCCGGGCGTGCTGGTTGGTGCCGGCCTGGGAGCCTGGCTGTTGGTCGATCTGCCCAGCCATGTCTGGCAGACAACCATCGCCGTGTTTGTGCTTTATCTGTGCTGGGGGCCTCCGCTGCCCAAAGGATCCCTGGGCGGTGGCGGGGTGTTCCTGGCCTCAGGCCTGACCAGCTTCATCAGTCTCTTTGTCGGGGCTACCGGTCCGTTGGTCGCGGCCTTCATCAAACAGATCCATCAGGACCGGTTCCGGACCGTGTCCACGTTCGCTACCGCCATGACACTGCAACATGCGCCCAAGGCGCTGGTCTTCAGTGTTGCCGGCTTTGTGTTTCCCGACTGGCTACCGTTCATTGCCGCCATGATCGTTGCCGGCTTTGCCGGCACCTGGCTCGGGCTGCATTTATTGAAGACCCTGAGCAACCGCTGGTTCAACAAGGCGTTCAACCTGATCCTTACGGCGCTGGCTTTGCGGTTGCTCTGGCTGGCAGGCGGATCGGCAGGGTGGTGGTAGTCTCAGCCGGGACTCTGGGCGTCGGGCGGTGCAGGCACAACAATCACCATATTGCGGCCGCGGGATTTGGCAATGTAGGCACCTTCATCCGCCCGCGACACAATTTCCCGGGTACCGCTGTCCTGCACTGTCATCTCGGTAACGCCGATACTCGCGGTGACCCCGAAACTGCGGCCGTCCTGCTCAATCCGTAATGCCTCCACACCGGCCCGGATCTTCTCGGCCAGCGCTTGCGCGTGTTCCAGGCCACAGGCCGGAAGGATGATGCCGAACTCGTCTCCGCCCAGTCGCGCCACTATATCGGACTGGCGCACCGACACCATGAACAGGTCCGCCAGCCGCCTGAGCAGATCATCGCCCAGCAGGTGCCCGCCCTCATCGTTGACCGGTTTAAAATAGTCCAAATCGATCAGCATCAGCACCGAGCGGGCTTTCTGACGTGGGGCATCGCTCAGGCATTTCGACAAGGCCGCATTGAATGCGCGGCGGTTCACCAGTTGCGTCAGGCTATCGTGGGTCGCCTCCCAGGACAGACGCTCCTCTTCCCGGCGACGCTCACTGTCATCCCTGAGGACAAATACCATGCGCTCGTCGTGGCTGCCCTGGCGGACATGAAGCATGGTGAGATCAATATCGAACACCTCTCCTCCCGCGTTGGAGAGCGTGACATACAGGCTATCGACGTCATCACCGGCAAGGAAATCCGCCTGTGCCAGTGACTGGTCATCGTCTTTGATCTCGACCTGATCGAAGAAGTTACTCTGCATACAATCACCGTCCCCATTGCCCAGGAAATGGCATGCGGCTTCGTTGGCGTAACGGATTCGCCCTTCCACATCCACCATCAGGACACCCTCCTGGAGCACGCCAAGGATGCTTTCTGCACGCCGTTGCTCTTCCCGGAGTGCCTGTTCCGTCTCCAGCTCACGGGTGATGTCCCGGACTACGGTAATCGTACCCAGCGCCTTGTCAGACGTTTCGATCACCGATGTCATCACGTCGCCCCAGATCAGTTGCCCATCAGCCCGACTCAGCAACCGGAACCGGCCCCGGAATACCTCATGCTGCTGCAACGACTGCTGCCATCCTGAAAGCGCAAGGTCGCGGTCTTCGGAATAGATACTGTTGATCAGGTAGGTATGCTGGAGCTCCGAGGCGGGCCGCCCAATCAGCAGTTCATAGGCGGGGTTCACGAACTCAATCCGGCCAAGTACATCCGTCTGCACGATACCGATCGGAGCACTCTGGGTCAGGGAACGGAAAAACGCCTCGCGCTCGGCCAGCGAGCCCAGGACCTCGTCCCGCTCGTCCATAACCGTGTTGAAAATCTGCGCCACGTGGCGGATTTCCCGGCCACCGGCGACGCTGACCGGTGTGGTGCGGACCCCGAGATGGCGTTCATTGATTTCGTCACCAAGGGTGGCGAGAGGGCGCATCAACCGCCGGAATATGAGCAGAGCAAGGGGCGCCAGCACCACGATGACCCCCAGCAACGTCCACACGAACGCATCCGCCATCCGGGTCATGGGTGCAAAGGCTTCCCGGGTCGGCCAGATTGCGGCCACAAACCAGGGTACCTGTGCCATCTGCTGCACAGAGACAATGGTTGCTGAACCGTCTACACCCTTTGCGCGCATAGTGCCCTCAAACCCTGACATGGCATCACGCAGGATCGGGTTCTCAACCCTGACCGGGACCATCACCTCACCGGTGCCGCCATGAGCAAGAGTGGTGCCGGCGCGGGTCGACACCGAGAGATAGCCCGTTGCGCCAATCCGTATGGAGGCGAACTCTTTCAGGAACTGCTCGCCATCCAGCATGATTGCACCACCAATCATGCCAATAAAGCGGTGGCTGTGGTTGAAGACCGGCGCAGCAATCATCACCGCGGGCTTGTCGCGGTATAACGACGCATAAGGGGCGCTGATCACCGGAGTGTTGAAGTTCGAGGCGTCCTTGAAATAGTCCCGGTGGCTTACATTCTGGCCGACCAGCTGGTACTCCTCGGGAAACTCGGCAATCACATTACCGTCGGCATCCATCAGGTAAACGCCATCGAAGAGATGCTGCAAGGCAGTCTGCTGCTGTACCAGGACCCGGGCCCGGGACTCAAACGCCCGGGCATCCATGGTAAAGCTCTGGGCAACGTGGTTGAGTATTTCGAGACGACGGGCCAGTTTCTCGTCCAGCTCTCCCGCCACAATCTGGGTCATGGTGGCTACCTGCTGGCGGGCCTGTTGCTCCAACTCTCCACGGCTCAGCCACGAACCCACCACGGTGACAACAAGGGCTGAGAGCAGAATGACAAACACCACCAGAGCGACCGCCCGGTTAACGAGGCTTCCGAACCAGCGCTTGATCACCACAGTCGATCAGCTCCGCTTGATGAGAACAGGCAAAAGATAGAAGGCCTCCATTGACACAGCTCGGTATTGGACGGGCGTTGCACCCTGAACACCACTGATTGAATTTTAACAAACCCTCGCAGATTGTCAGATTCAACACTTGCAAACTTACTGATAATCGTTACCATTTGCATAAACACCTCCATGTCAGCCGCGAGCTATCCCATGCCTGATACCGCTTCACTTTCCCCCTCAGTATTCTTCGATGGCCCTCTTGGTCACCTATTCGAGATGGGCGGCCCCGTTATGATGGTGCTGGCCGTTATCGCTGTCACGGGGTTCGCGACATTCATCTATCTCACGCTGTGTGGGGCATTGTACGCACCGCGTCTGACCGGCGGACTCAAAAAAACCGTGAAACTTTGGCAATCTTCCCCGGCCGACGTCGCTCCGGCACAGGTCAGAAAGCAAGCCGGAACCAGAGGTCGAATGAACCCGCTTCTGCACCTTGTGGCCGACACCATTGAGGCCTTCCAGGGCGGAAAGGATCCCAGCCAGATTCGCGAAACCGCAGCCCGGGACGCCCAACACGCACTTGAGCCCTTTGAGGCGCCACTGAAAATCATCGAGGTCATTGCCGCCCTTGCACCTCTTCTCGGTCTCCTCGGGACCGTGATGGGCATGATGGAGGCTTTCAGCGCCATGGCGGCCACCGAGGGCCGTGCCAACGCCAGCCAACTGAGCGGTGGCATCTACGAAGCCCTCACCACGACGGCAGCGGGGCTTGTCATCGCCATTCCTTTTGCGGCCCTGGCAGCCTGGATCGAATTCCGGTTGCGTCGCATTCACAAAGTGATGAACAGCACGTTGGTCACGGTATTCAGCGGCTTCGATCGGCGCGATAACACGGGCGCTGACGTCGTTGCGGAACCTGGCGAATCTTCCGCCACTGAGTCTGAGGACGGGCGCGAGCCCGAAGGGTTCCAACTGCCGGCCAAACAGCGATTCGCCCATGCAGCTGGTTGAACCCAGACCCAACCGCCCCATCCCAATCCGGATTACGCCGCTGATCGATGTGGTGTTCATCCTGCTGGTATTTTTCATGCTCACCAGCCGGTTGCTGCCGGTGGGATACCTGGAGCTGGGCAACGACACAAGTCAGCCAAGCTCCGTCACCGGAGAGCCTGTCCCGGTACTGGTCATCACCAATGAGGGCGCCATTCGTTGGCAGGATGATGTTTTGTCACTTGGGGACGTTATCTCGGCGTTGTCAGCATCCGGCATCACCGAAGTCAATTTGAGCACGCAACCACAAACCGAGTTGGCGCAGTTTACCCGCGTCCTCACCGGACTGGATGCCAAGGGCATTGAAACACACTGGAAACGGGCCACCGACAATACCCCATGAACAACCTGGTTCCACCACCGCCCACGTCCGGAAAGACCCTGATGGAGCGCGTGGAAGACGCACTGCTTCCGCTGATCAATCTGGTCTTCCTGCTTCTGATGTTCTTCATCGTGGCCGGCCAGATTTCGGATGATCCGCTTCCGGAGCTCCCCACCAGCGCACCCGGCCATCAGGAACAACAACCCTATGCCGACCTCGTGGTCACGGAAGACGGCACCTGGCAGATTGGCAGCGAGACGGTGGTGAGTGGTCGGCTGCTCAACAGACTGCCAGCACCAAACGCCGAACAACCGCTGAAAATTGCCGCGGCGGCGAGCATCTCGATGGCAGACCTGGAGAACCTGTTCCGCCAGCTTGAGCAGGGCGGCTACACCGATATTCTCCTGCTAACCGAGCCCGCCTCATGACCCATCGCTCCGGCAAACTCACTCGCGCGGGCCTGTTACTCCTTGCTGTCATTATTACCGCGTTTGTCACCTACGCTGCCATTCCGGACAGGCCAATTGAGCTCAATACTCTTGGCGATGCATCAATAAACACGGCGCCGGCGATAAAGATCAGCCTGGCAGCGGACACAGAAACACCCCCTGAAGCCGACAAAAAGGAAGCAGCGCCGTCGCCAGTGCCCGAACCAGAACCGGCACCCAAACCCAAACCCAAACCGAAGCCAGAGCCAGAGCCAGAGCCAGAGCCAGAGCCAGAGCCAGAGCCAGAGCCAGAGCCAGAAAAGGTGACCGACCCGAAGCCCGCTGACAAGCCCGTCACCGAGGAGGCGCCCCCGGCCGCTGAAGAAGTCTCAACTGCCGCGCCGGCCGAAAAACAGACCGACGGCGAGGCGCAAGACGAGCAGATACAACTCAACGCCGGATCCTCTGCCGCTGTGGATAACTACCTGAGTCGCCTCAGCCGCCATCTCAGCCGATACTATGAATACCCGCGGCGCGCCCGGCGGCTGGGACAGGAAGGCTCACCGGTGATCGTGTTCCGGTTCGACCGCAATGGCCGGTTGCTGGATCATTCATTACGCGCCAGTTCCGGCCACACACTGCTTGACCAGGCAGCAGAGGAGATGCTCCGCCAGGCCGCGCCGCTTCCCAAAGTGCCCGACGAAATGGTCGGCGAGGCATTCAGCTACGCACTTCCAGTAAGGTTCAGCCTGCGCTGAATGAGCGTGCACCAGTAACACCCGCCACGCACTGACGGGGGGCACTCCCCATACGGCCCGCAATCAGCCCATCTGCAAAAAGTCCGAGCAACCCCATGAAATAAATGGATTATTCCGACCGGAAGAGACGCTGGCACAGACTCTGCAGGATCCTGCTCAGCGAGACCAATGATGGCCTCGCAACAGCGACAGACTCTTAGACGACGGCGTCTACATGCACCTGCACTACCTGCAGACTGCGTGTGGCGCCGTTTTTTTGTGGGATCAGAGGAAATAACCATGTCTTACATCTTGCCCTCGGAATTCGTCACCAAAATGGTGGACGCCGGCGAATCCAAGATTTACATGTCCACCCGGGATACCCTGATACGGGCTTACATGGCCGGTGCCATTCTCGCCCTGGCAGCGGTCTTCGCGGTTACCGTCGCAGTCCAGACCGGTGTATTCCTGATTGGCGCCATCCTGTTTCCAGTCGGTTTCTGCATGCTTTACCTGATGGGGTTTGACCTGCTCACCGGGGTATTCATGCTGACACCGCTGGCCCTGCTGGACAAACGTCCGGGGGTTACGCCGAAAGCCATCCTGCGCAACTGGGGACTGGTATTCCTCGGGAACTTTGCCGGCGCACTGACCGTGGCCGTCATGATGGCATTCATTTTCACCTACGGCTTCAATACCGATCCGGGTGCGGTCGGCAGCAAGATTGCCGGCGTCGGTGAAGCACGGACGCTCGGCTACGCCGAATACGGAGCAGCTGGCTGGGCCACCATCTTCATCCGCGGCATGCTCTGCAACTGGATGGTTTCCATGGGCGTTGTTGGCGCCATGATATCCACCAACGTCAGCGGCAAAGTGATCGCCATGTGGATGCCGATCATGCTGTTCTTCTTCATGGGCTTCGAGCATTCGGTGGTGAACATGTTCCTGTTCCCCTCCGCCATGATGATGGGCGGTAATTTCTCGGTGATGGACTACTTCATCTGGAACGAAATCCCCACCGCTCTGGGCAACCTCGTCGGCGGACTGGCCTTTACCGGTCTCACGCTCTATACCACCCACATTCGGACGGCTCCGAAGCGCCCGGCACCAGCTGAGCTGGATGCCTCCACCCTGGCCAGCGCCAACCGCGCCTGACCGAGGAAGGCTCCGGCCGCCGCACCGGCCGGAGCCGGTTACTGGCATGACAACAACGCTCAGACTGACCACCGCCCAGCACTCCGACAGAGGCTTCAAGGCGGTCAATCAGGATTTCCATGGCATGCTGGTGCCCGAGGGGCATCAGTTGGCCACCAAGGGCGCCGTGATCGCCATGGCCGACGGCATCAGTTCCAGCAAGGTCAGCCAGATCGCCAGTGAATCGGCGGTTGCAGGTTTCCTCAACGATTACCTGTCGACGCCTGACAGCTGGCCAGTCAAACTTTCCGCCGAGCGCGTTCTCCAGGCCACCAATGCCTGGCTTCATGCCCAGACCAGACAGAGTCAGTATCGCTACGACAGAGACCGTGGTTATCTGTGCACCCTCAGCGTGCTTATTCTGAAGTCCGCAACGGCCTACCTGTTCAACGTGGGCGATACCCGAATCTACCGGATCCGGAACCGCCAGATAGAGCAGCTCACCACCGACCACCGGCTCTGGCTATCAAATACAGACAGTTGCCTGACCCGTGCCATGGGCATGGAACACCGGGTTGAGATCGACTACCGGGCGCTCCCGGTCAATCCGGGCGACACCTTCCTGCTCGCAACCGATGGCGTGCATGAGTATCTGAGCGACGCCGAACTGTGCCGTGTTGTGGACAACCATGGCAGTCAACTGGAACTCGCCTCCCGGGCGCTGACGAAAGCGGCCCTCGACGCTGGCAGCGATGACAATCTGAGCGTGCAGCTGGTCCGTGTGGATGCGGTCGCCAGCAGCCGCGAGAGTACCGAGCTACACCGGGCACTGACGGAACTTCCCTGTGCCCCGGAGCTGGTCCCGGGGCAGACCCTGGACGGCTACCGGATTGTGCGGCAAATCCATGGCAGCAGTCGCAGCCATGTTTTCCAGGCGGTGGACATTGCCAGCCAACAGCCGGTTGCACTCAAAACACCGTCCATGGAGCTGCGCCAGGACGCCGATTACCTGGAACAGTTCGCGGCCGAGGAATGGATCGCCAGACGCATCAACAACCCCCACGTTGTCCGCCCGTTCTCACCGGAACGGCAGCGAAGCTGTGTCTATCTGGCTACTGAATTCATTGAAGCGCGCACCCTGAAACAGTGGATGCTGGACCACCCGAAGCCCGCCCTGGAGACGGTTCGCGGGTTGATTGAGCAGATCGCCCGGGGATTGCGGGCATTCCATCGCATGGCCATGGTGCATCAGGACCTGAAACCGGAAAACATTCTGGTGGATGCTCACGGCAAGGTCACACTCATTGATTTTGGCGCCACCCGGGTAACCGGCCTGCAGGAATTACAAACGGCGGACGAGGACTGGTTTCCCAGGGGAGCAGCCCTGTACAGCGCACCGGAAACCTTTATCGGTGAGACGGGTACCTGGCTGGCCGACCAGTTTTCCCTGGGCGTGATCACCTATCAACTGCTGACCGGCCAGCTCCCGTTTGGCGCCGAGGTGCCGAAAATCCGGAGCGTCAGGGACCAGCGGCAGCTGACCTATCAGAGTGCCCGCGCGCTGCGAGACGATCTCCCCATCTGGCTCGACGATGCAATCGCTCGGGCGGTTCACCCCGATGCCCACCGCCGCTACCCGGCGCTATCCGAATTTCTCAGCGATCTGCGCCAGCCCGGTACCGATTGGCAGAGGCGCCACCGGCCGCCCTTGATGGAGCGCCACCCGGTCACTTTCTGGCAAAGTCTGTCGGCGCTGCTGCTTCTGGCGCTGGTGATCTCAATAGCCTCCCGTTGACTAAGGCGGCTGCCTACCCACCAGCCCACAACCTGCCAGGCCATTTCTTGCTCGGCCAGCAAGAGCTCGCTCACCCCCCGGGCACAGCCTTGCCCACAGCCCCGCTGTGCCACCTCGAAAATAATCTTACCCATTGTTTTAAATGAATTTTTATCTTCTGGCACAGGACTTGTTACCTCTTGCCCGTCCAGGGAAAAGCCCAGGGACATATTTTCATTCAACAGTCATGGAGCAGACTATGCCAACTCCTTGTTATATCAGCATCGAAGGCCAGACTCAGGGCAACATCACCGCCGGCGCATTCACTTCCGATTCCGTCGGTAACATCTACGTCGAAGGCCACGAAGACGAAGTGCTGGTGCAGGAATTCAGCCACGTTGTCACCGTTCCGACCGATCCCCAGTCCGGTCAGCCTTCCGGCCAGCGCGTGCACAAGCCGTTCAAGTTCACCTCTGCACTGAACAAATCCACCCCGCTGATGTACAACGCCCTCGCATCCGGCGAAATGCTGCCGAAGGTTGAGCTGAAGTGGTACCGCACCTCCGTGGAAGGTAAGCAGGAGCATTTCTTCTCCACCATCCTCGAAGATGCCACCATCATCGACATCAACTGCAACATGCCCCACTGCCAGGACGCCGCCAACGCGGACTTTACCCAGCTGGTGACCGTATCCCTGTCCTACCGCAAGGTAACCTGGGAACATGCGGTTGCCGGCACCTCCGGTGCTGACGACTGGCGTGCGCCGATCGAAGCTTAAGGTAAAAGCTTCCCCGGGAGAGCGTGCACCATTGAATGGCGCCCTCCCGGCTTTCTGCATGCTGGTGGTGCATAAAACACTACCGCATCCCCCCCGCGGCCATCGCACTCTCCCTCCATTACCCGGTTTTCCCCTCCCTGGTATGTCCTTTGCTTCAAAGACACCAGTTTTTACGTCCGAAAACGGCTGCTGGCAATGGCGTCACTGCTGAAAGAACGATGCCGGCCAGCATCCCGCCGTCAGCAACGCAGACAGGGTTAGCTATCTGTCTGCCCCGTACAATGACAGCCTCCTCTTGCCGCGCCAGCCAACATTCCTTCAGTGGTTTGCACCCGACGGATTCCCATAACCGCTTTGGAACAGGTTCGCGCTATGAATGATCAATCCTTCCGCTTCTTCTCATTCGAGGGGAAAACACGGATTCTCCACCTGAGTTGGGTGGCGTTCTTCATCACCTTTCTGGTGTGGTTCAACCACGCCCCTCTGATGGCCGCCATTCGTGAGCAGTTCGGTCTGACCGATTCCCAGGTCAACACCCTGCTGCTGCTCAACGTGGCACTGACGATTCCCGCGCGAATACTGATCGGAATGCTGGTGGACGCCCTCGGGCCTCGCAAGGTCTATTCCATTGTTCTGCTGGTCTCAGGGGTGATCTGTATTGGCTTTGCCCTGGCAAAGACCTTCGAACAACTGGCTTTCAGCCGTTTCCTGCTGGGTTTTGTCGGAGCAGGGTTCGTGGTCGGCATTCGCCTGATCAGCGAATGGTATCCAGCCCGGGAAGTGGGCTTCGCGGAGGGGATTTACGGCGGCTGGGGGAACTTTGGCGCTGCCTTCGCGGGCCTGTCCCTGCCGACCCTTGCCCTGTTCTTCGGCGGCGATGAGGGCTGGCGTTGTGCCGTCGGCACCACCGGACTCATCGCCATAGTCTATGCGGGTGTGTTCTATGCCCTGGTCCGCGACACCCCGAAGGGCTCCACCTATTTCAAACCCAAGAAGGGCGGCGCCATGGAAGTGACCAGCAAAGGCGACTTCTTCCTGTACATGGCGATGAACCTGCCACTGTCCATCGCTCTGGCGTTGATTGTCTGGAAACTTGGCCCCGCCAATCTCGGTATGCTCAGTGGCGCGGTGACCTACATTCTTTACGGCGTGGTGTTCCTGATGCTGGTTTTCCAGTTGCTAAGGAGCTGGCAGGTCAACGGCCATATTTTCAGCAAGCCGGTTCCCGAGTTCGACCGCTATCCCTTTAAACAGGTCGCTCTGCTTAACCTGACCTACATGGCCGCATTCGGCTCGGAACTCGCGGTGGTCTCCATGCTACCCCTGTACTTCCTCGATACCTTCGAAATATCTCCGGTACTGGCGGGCATGCTCGGCGGCAGCTTCGCCCTGATGAACCTGATCGGCCGTCCCGGCGGTGGGTACGTGGCCGACCGAATAGGGCGCAAACTGACCACGCTGATTACCCTCACCGGCATCGCCGTTGGCTACCTGCTTATGAGTCAGATCAATAGCGACTGGCCGCTGGCCCTGGCCGTGTTGCTGGTACTTTTCTGTTCGGTGTTTGTTCAGGCGGGTTGCGGTGCGGTCTATGCCTCGGTGCCATTGGTCAAACGCCGTCTGACCGGTCAGGTTGCCGGCATGGCCGGGGCTTACGGCAATGTTGGCGGCGTGGTATTCCTGCTGGTTCTTTCACTGGTTTCACCAGCGATATTCTTCGTGGTGCTGGGGATTTTTGCTCTCGCCATTCTCGCTCTGGTCAGTGTTTTCATGGACGAACCCAGCCCGCAAACCAGTGAAGTTATGCCCGATGGGTCAGTCCGGATGATTGAGGTCTCGTGAGCGCTACGCTGCAATTAAGGCTCGGCCAGCACAGCATTGCTGGCCGGAAGCCGGAGAATCAGGACAGCCTGGGGGCACGCTATCCGGAAGGCGAGGCCCTTGTTATGAAAGGCGTCTGCGCGGTTGTCGCGGACGGTGTCAGCGCCTCTCAGGCTGGCCGGGAGGCCGCCGAGACTTGCGTAAAGGGCTTTCTGCACGACTACTACAGCACTCCCGACTCCTGGAGCGTGGAAACGGCAGCCAGCCGCGTACTGGGCGCGCTCAATCGCTGGCTACATGGCCGGGGGCATGCCAGTCATGGCGACGCCCGCGGTATGGTCACCACATTCAGCGGGGTCGTGATCAAAAACAATCGCGCCTTTGTGTTCCATGTGGGCGACAGCCGGGTCTATCTGCTCCGTGGCGGTGAGCTGGAGTCCCTGACACGGGACCACCACGTTCTGGTCGGCAACGACAAACCGGCCCTG
Organism: Marinobacter nitratireducens; assembly: GCF_000708045.1. Lineage (GTDB taxonomy): Bacteria > Pseudomonadota > Gammaproteobacteria > Pseudomonadales > Oleiphilaceae > Marinobacter > Marinobacter nitratireducens. Next base: position 105,883 of record NZ_ANIE01000009.1, on the reverse strand, counting down.
GCCCGCGCAATGGGCGTGGAGCCAGATGTCGAAATCGACGTTTCCCGCGTTGGCCTGGAATCCGGCGACCGGCTGGTGCTCACGACCGATGGCGTTCATGGCTTCCTGAGCCCGAAAATCATACAGGCCTGTGCCAGTGCCGAGGCCCCCGAAACGGCAGCAGAACAACTGGTCACGGCCGCCTACGACCATGGCAGCGACGACAATCTCAGCGCCCAGGTCATTGCGATTGATCATCTTCCGGCCGAAGACATTGAAGCCCACTACGAACGTCTGTCCGCCTTGCCCTTCCCACCACCGCTGGATGCCGGCCAGATCCTCGACGGCTACCGCATTGAACGGGAAATCCATGCCAGTAGCCGCACCCAGGTCTACATGGCAACGCCCATGGATGGCGGGGCCCCGGTTATTCTCAAGACACCTTCCGCGAATTATCAGGACGACGCCAGCTATATCGACCGGTTCATGACGGAAACCTGGGTAGCCAGACGTATCCACAATGCCCATGTGGTCAAGGCCATTGATCCCCCGGGGCATCGCCAATGCCTGTATTGTCTGACCGAGTTTGTGAACGGTCCGACCCTGCGGGAGTGGATGAACGACCACCCACAACCCGAGCCGGCGCAGGTACGGAACATTGTTCGCCAGATAGCTTCTGGCTTGCGAGCCTTGCATCGGCTCGAAATGATCCATCAGGACCTGAAACCCGAGAACATCGTCATCAACCACGACGGCACTGTGAAAATCATTGACCTGGGTTCCGTGCGGATACGCGGCATTGAGGAAATCGACGTCCCGTGGGGGCGCGACAATTACCTCGGCACCGACAGCTATGCCGCTCCGGAATGCCTGGAAGGGGACCTGTCTACGCCCGCATCCGATCGCTTTTCCCTTGGTGTCATTGCCTATGAGATGCTGACCGGGCATTTGCCCTACACCTGCGCCCCGAAGCCTTCAGTGAGGCGCAAACTGCATTACCGGAGCGCACGGTCGATCAACCCGGACCTGCCGAAATGGCTTGATGCCTGCCTGGGAAAAGCGGTCGCCCTGCGCCCCCAGGATCGCTACCCGGCTCTTTCTGAGTTCCTCCATGATCTGGAACACCCCAACCCAAAACTCTTGCCAACCAGCACGGGACCACTGGTGGAGCGGATTTCTATCGACAGTTGGCGAATTCTCGCCATCCTCTCACTATTGGCGAACGCCCTGCTTGTTCTTTGGGTACTCGCCGGTACGCCATAATTTCTTGGTAAATGAATGGCGCCGGCGATAACCTAGGGGTTTCCAACATCCAATATGTCTCCGACACCCCATGAGTTCCATGAAAACCCGAGCTCGCCATCTCGGCGACCTGATGTGTGACACCACCCTCAGCGTACTCTGGCAACCGGCATCTCACTGGCTTGCTGAACGAAAACCGGGCAGTGAACTGCGGTGCCGAACCGGCTCTGGTCAGGCGACCTACCACCGTTTTGATCCGCAACAAAACCGGCACCTTATCACCTATGGCGCGAGGATGATCGAGGCCAAGCAACGGCCAGACACAGCCCATGGCTGGCTATCGAGCCGCGAGATTGTGAAGCGGGGTTACTTTGGCGGGGAATTGAGCCCTCTCAACCTGCTGGCCCATACCTGCTGTCACGAGTTCGCCCATCTGCTACAACACACGGACGGAAAACGTTTTCGTGGTTCGGTCCACAACCGGCACTTTTACCGCATTCTGGATGAACTGCATGCCAGTGGTGGCGCAGATGAAACCCGGGAGGCCCTGCGCTCCGGAGCCCGGTCCCGGGGGCTGGAACTGTCGGACACGGTGTTTTCCATACCCGAGCCTTCCGTTGAGCCGCTCTCGTGGCAAGTAGGAGAGTGCGTCAGCTTTGGCAAAGGTCAGGAGGCGATACAGGGCAAGATCACTCGCATCAATCGTAAAACCTGCACGGTGGACGGTACCGGCAGGGCCCGGGGCATTCGTTACCGGGTGCCTTACCCGATGCTTCGTCGGGCCGGATAGCGCTCAGGTCTCGGCAGTTTCCAGACTGGCGACGGTTTTCTCGATCAGCCCCCGCAATTCCGGAATGCAGGAACCACAGTTGGTTCCGCATTGCAGGGTCTTGCCCAGCTCGTCCACCGAGAGCTGTCCATCACAGATGGCCCCGGTGATCTGTTTCTCGCCCACCTGGAAACAACTGCAGACCAGGTCCCCGGTATCTTCCGTATCCACCGCACGCCCGGCCAGCAGACACTGTCGCTGTTCCCGGCTAAGCCGGTCAGCGGCAAAACACTGGTCTAGCCAGGTCAGGTCAGGCAAGGCGTCGGCATCAGGCTCCACCATTAGAACCGACTGCAATTGCCCATCGACGATCCGCGCCGCCCGAAAACGACCCTGGGCCATATCCGCCAGTATCACATTCGGCTCTCCCCCCATCCAGGCCAACGCATCCTGCTGCCAATCAACCGGCCACCCTCCCGCCAGCCACCAGCTCTCGCTGTGCTGCAGGGGCTGCCGGCTCCAGTAATCACACAGGGCTTCATCCTCCTGGCGCCACGGATCTTCCCGTCGGCGCATCAGGCGCGCCTGCCAGCGTATGGTCAGGGCTTTCAGGCTGCCCGCGCCGTGCTTACCCTCCGGCTGCCCGGACAGTGGGTCGGTGATGGCACCCACAAGGTCACTGGCGACCCCCCGGGAGGCGAACTGTCCATTCCAGTGAATAGGAACGAAGACTTCACCGGGACGCTGACTCGGCGTTATCCGTACTCGCCCCACATAGGATTGTGAACCGACAGCACCGGAAAGCCGCCCCAGGGCGCCCTCGCTTACACCGATGCGACGGGCGTCCTCCGGGTTCACCTCGATAAACGGCTCCGGGCGGTGGGAAAACAGCCTCGACGCTTGCGCCGTGCGAGTCATGGTGTGCCATTGATCCCGAATGCGACCGGTATTCACGATCAGCGGACGGGCTATGGATGTCTGCTGGGCGGGCAGGGTGGTTTCAACACTGACCACTCGCGCACGACCATTCGGGGTAGCGAAGATGCCGTCGCCGAACAGTCTCGGGGCGCAGGAGACGTTGCCATCTGTTCGGGTTGAGGCCGGCCACTGAATCGGTTCCAGATCGTTGTACTCCTGATCAGTGAGCCTCTGCAGGCCTGACAGATCCAGAATTTTCCCGGCCCGGGCACTTGCCAGACCGCACAGTTCCGCATGCTCGCGGAACACATCGGCAGGCTGCTGATAGCCGAAAGCATCCCCATGTCCGAGCGCCCCGGCCACAGCGCTGACGATCTGCCAGTCCGGCCGCACCTCACCGGGCAAGGGCAGGAACGACCGTTGCCGGGATATGCGGCGCTCGGAGTTTGTTACCGTGCCATCTTTCTCACCCCAGCCGGCTGCCGGCAGAAGGATATTGGCAAATGCCGTGGTGTCGGTCTCGGCCATACAGTCAGAGACGATCACGGTAGGGCATCGGACCAGAGCGTCACGAACCCGGGCAGATTCCGGCAGGCTCACGGCCGGGTTGGTGCCCATGATCCAGAGCACCTTGATCTCCCCCTGGTGCACGGCATCAAAAAGATCCACTGCCTTCAGGCCCGGCGCGGCCGGAAGCGCGTCACTGCCCCAGAATTCGGCAACAAGCGCCCGTGCTCCTGGTGTGTCGTAGTCCAGATGGGCTGCCAGGGTGTTAGCCAGACCACCCACTTCCCGACCGCCCATGGCATTGGGCTGACCGGTCAGGGAAAAGGGACTTGCTCCTGGTTTACCAACGCGCCCGGTCACCAGGTGACAATTAATGATGGCATTGCATTTGTCGGTGCCGGCAACGGACTGGTTAATGCCCTGTGAAAACCCGGTTACCGTTCTGGCCGTGTCAGCAAACCAGCGGTAAAAAACCGCCACATCTGCTGCGTCCAGGTCACACTGCCTGGCGACGTCCTCAATACCTGGAGCAGCCTTGAAGGCAGACCTCAGCGCCTCTTCGTAACCCTCGCAGTGAGCATCCACGTAATCCCTGTCAATCGAATCACTCTCGGCCAGCCATACCAGAAGACCATTGAACAAAACGGTATCGGTGCCCGGCTTTAACTGGAGATGCAGATCCGCCAGCTCCGACGTAGCCGTTTTTCGCGGATCAATAACCACCACTCGCCGGCCCGGCCGGCGGCTGGCCTCCATGCGCTGATACAGAACGGGGTGAGCCCACGCCGCGTTGCTTCCCGCCAGAACCAACAAGTCGGCGAGCTCGAAATCTTCGTAGCAACCAGGAACACAATCTTCACCGAAAGCCCTTTTGTGCGCGGCCACCGCTGACGACATACAGAGCCGGGAATTGGTATCGACATGGGGAGTGCCAATAAAGCCCTTGGCGAGTTTATTGGCGACGTAATAGTCTTCGGTGAGCAGCTGCCCGGACAGGTAAAAAGCCACTGAGCTTGGTCCGTGTGACGCAATCGCCTCGGCTATCGCACCGGATGCCTCAGACAACGCCTCATCCCAGGACACCGTTTTTCCTGCGATCCGGGGGGCCAGCAATCGACCATTCGAGCCGATGGTGTCATGCAGCGCTGAGCCCTTAACACAGAGGCGCCCGAGGTTGGCCGGGTGCGACGAATGGCCTCGCACTCCCGACGACGTCGCCAAGACACCACAGCCCACACCACAATACGGGCAGGTTGTTGAGATTGCCTCCATTTCCGGCTTAGGTTCAGGCCTGGTATCCACGTCGATTCCTCTCTTATCTGCAGACAAAAAAGCCCGCCCTCTCAAACACCGTGGTTGACGGAGTCAGGAGGGCGGGCTTCTTTGCCTATATATAAAGTGCAGGTGTCAGTCACACCATGATGACTGAATACCCTGCAATAACAGGGCCACTCTGTGGTCGACGAGACCAAGCGACCAGAGCCGGCGGTTACAGTGATTTTGATATTCATCAAGCATGGCCCGACCGTCCATAATCGGGGTCAACTTGGTGCAAGAACGATCAAAACGCACTAAAAGAATCCGCCCCATTCTTGATGATTGTCAGCTCTGGCCATCCCCGATAATTCCTTAACTACTGTTTTTTCTGGCTTATTTTTACATGGCACAGGGTGTGCTCAGTAAACACCAGACAGAACATCGACATCAGGATCATTAACGATTCCATCAGGCATAGGCGCCTGCTTTCCGGCAACGGAAGGCAGGCGTTTTTTTGTCTGCACGATAAGTAACGAGGGAGCACGACATGAAACAACCGACGCAACTCATTAGAAAGCTTGGGTACATGGCCCGCCTGGCCGTCTCCATTTCCCTGATAACCGGCACCACGATCGCGCAGGCCGAGATCGGCCCGGCAGAAAAACCCGACCTGAAGCTCGGCTTTATCAAGCTGACGGACATGGCACCCCTGGCAGTCGCCTGGGAACAGGGCTTCTTTATGGATGAAGGGCTGTTTGTGGAACTCGAGGCCCAGGCCAACTGGAAAGTGCTTCTGGACCGGGTCATTACCGGTGAGCTGGATGGTGCCCATATGCTGGCCGGTCAGCCTCTCGGGGCCACCATCGGCTACGGCACCCAGGCCGACATCATCACCGCCTTCAGCATGGACCTCAACGGCAACGGCATCACCGTATCCAACGATGTCTGGGAGGCCATGAATGCGAACCTGCCCAGCTCGGGCGGACAACCAGAACACCCAATCAGCGCCAGCGCACTGAAACCGGTGGTCGACGCCTCTCGGGATAAGGGCGAGCGCTTCCGGATGGGCATGGTGTTCCCGGTGTCCACCCACAACTATGAGCTTCGATACTGGCTCGCCGCCGGTGGCCTGAACCCGGGCTATTATGCACCGCAACGCGGCGACACCAGCGGCACCCTGGAAGCCGACGTTCACCTTTCGGTAACCCCGCCCCCGCAAATGCCCGCCACTATGGAAGCGGGCACGATCCAAGGCTACTGCGTCGGCGAGCCCTGGAACCAGCAAGCGGTCTTCAAAGGCATTGGTGTACCGGTGATCACCGATTACGAGATCTGGCCCAACAACCCGGAAAAGGTGTTCGGTGTAACCGAACAATGGGCGGAAGAAAACCCCAACACCCATCTGCACCTGCTGCGCGCCCTGATTCGTGCCGCCCACTGGCTGGATGCAAACAACAACGCCAACCGCCAGGAGGCCGTTGAGATTCTGGCCCGCCCAAGCTATGTCGGCGCAGACGCGGAAGTGATCGCCAACTCGATGACCGGTACCTTCGAATATGAGAAAGGTGATATCCGGGAAGTGCCCGACTTCAACGTGTTCTTCCGTTACCACGCCACCTACCCGTATCCCTCAGACGCGATCTGGTACCTGAGCCAGATGCGCCGCTGGGGCCAGATTCCGGAGGCCAAGCCGGATGACTGGTACATGAAGACCGCAGCCAAGGTCTACCGCGGCGATATCTACGCCGAGGCCGCCAAATCCCTGATCGAAGACGGCCTTATGAAGGCCGAGGATTTCCCCGATTTCGCACAGGAGAACTTCGTTCGCCCGGAACAAGGTGAACTCATCGACGGCGTCACCTTCACTCCAAGACAACCCAACGCCTACATCGATCAATTTGCCATCGGCCTTAAAGGCTCTGAGACGCCCTGATCCGGCGTCCGAAGGAGAATGACATGAGTACCCTGACCAGCTCACCCTCAGAATCCACCTCAGCCAGCGGCCTTCGGGCCCTGGTTGAGCGACTGTCGATCCCAAACCCTGCCACTGTTGGCAAACAGTTACTGCTGCCACTCATCGGCATCCTGGTGTTCCTCGGGTTCTGGCACCTCGCAGCCCCCCAGGTGAACACCTCACTGGGTGCCTTCCCGGGACCGGTTCAGGTCTGGGAGCAGGGTGGCCAGCTCTGGCAGGAACACTCCAGCCAGCGGGATCGGGCGGACAAATTCATCACCATGCAGGAAGAACGAAACCAGCGCATCCTGGAGAAGGATCCCGATGCCGAGGTGAAGATTCGCCCCTATCCGGGCGCACCCACGTTCATCGATCAGATCGGCACCAGTCTGGTGACGGTCCTCGCCGGTTTCGTCCTGGCGACCATAATCGCGGTGCCTCTGGGTATTGTGTTTGGTCTCAACAGACACTTCCAGGCCGCGGTGAATCCGCTGATCCAGGTGTTCAAACCGGTTTCTCCGCTGGCCTGGTTGCCGCTGGTCACCATGGTGGTCTCCGCCACTTACGTCAGTGACGACCCGATGTTCGAGAAGTCATTCCTGACCTCCATGATCACCGTCACCCTGTGCAGCCTGTGGCCAACCCTGATCAACACCAGTGTTGGCGTGGCTGCCGTCAATCCGGATCTGCTGAACGTGTCCCGGGTACTAAGACTGTCGTTCTGGACTCACGTCCGGAAAGTGGTGCTGCCATCGTCGGTCCCGATGATCTTTACCGGCCTTCGAGTCTCGCTGGGTATTGCCTGGATGGTGCTGATCGCCGCCGAGATGCTGGCCCAGAGTCCCGGCCTTGGCAAGTTCGTCTGGGACGAATTCCAGAACGGCAGCAGCCAGTCCCTGAGCCGAATCATGGTGGCCGTTCTCGCGATTGGTCTTATCGGTTTCCTGCTGGACCGCATCATGCTTCTGATTCAGAAAAAAGTCGCCTGGAACGAGTGAGGTATTCCTATGAGCAAGTCACATCTTGAACTGACCGGCGTTGAAATGGCCTTCGATACGCCCAAAGGCGCCTTCATCGCTCTCGATAACGTGAATCTGAAAATCAAAAAAGGCGAGTTTGTGTCCCTGATTGGCCACTCCGGCTGCGGTAAATCCACCGTGCTGAACATCGTCGCCGGTCTGCTGCAGGCCAGCAAGGGCGGCTGCGTGCTGGATGGCCACGAAGTGAACTCTCCCGGGCCTGAAAGAGCCGTGGTGTTCCAGAACCATGCCCTGATGCCCTGGCTCACGGTCTACGAGAACGTGGAACTGGCGGTACAGCAGGTATTTCGCAAAACCATGAGCAAACAGGAACGCCGGGACTGGATTCTGCACAACCTGGAACTGGTGAATATGGCCCACGCCGCCAACAAACGGCCGGGTGAAATCTCCGGTGGCATGGCGCAGCGGGTGGGTATCGCCCGGGCTCTGGCCATGAAACCCAGCGTATTGTTAATGGACGAACCCTTCGGAGCACTGGACGCACTGACCCGGGCACATCTCCAGGATTCCCTGATGGAAATCCAGCAGGAGCTGAACAACACGGTGATCATGATCACCCATGACGTCGATGAGGCTGTTCTGCTCTCTGATCGCATCATCATGATGACCAATGGCCCGGCCGCCACCGTGGGCGAGGATCTGCACATCGATCTGCCAAGACCCCGCAACCGGGTGACCCTCGCTGACGACCCGACCTACGTGCACTACCGTCAGGAGGTCCTCAAGTTCCTGTACGAAAAACAGCGCAAACTGGAAACCATCAAGCCTGCCCGTGCCGGGAAGGCCGAGCAGCAGGAGAAAAGAGAGGAAGCTCAGGCCGCACGGGCCTGAGTGGAATCACTTCAGCACATCGGCCATGGACACCAGGGCCCGGGCAACCTCCGGGAGTTTGCGGCCCTGATCCATGGCCAGTTTCCGTAGCACGCGATGCGCCTGGTCGTTATCAATGCCCCGACTTTCCATCAGCAACAACACCGCTTTCTCCTGAGTTTTCCGGTCCTCAAGGGCTTCCTTTGCCGACTGCAGTTCATCGTTCATCTGCTGCAGGCGATGGGTCTGTTCCTGCACCAGATCGAAGATCGAGCGACCAAACTGCTGTCCCACTCCCTCACTGGCCCAGGCATCACCGGCCTGGCTACCAGATTCACCACCCGTCTCGCACAGAACCAATAGAGGCTGGGATGACTGTCCCTGAGCATCCAGCGAAGCGATCAGTGTCTCCTGATCCGCCAGGGATCCCCTGGCCTCGGCAAAACGCTCCACGCATCGGGCGTGGAACTGCCCCTCGACAGCGTCCTCCACCTTCTTCAATTCATCAATACGCTCGGTCATCAGGGCAAACCAGGTATCCGCCAGCTCCGGATCCAGCGCCTTGTAGCGCCCCACCGAACACCCGAGGCCCCGGAAGCGCTCGATTTCCTGCTCCCGATCGTGGGCTCTCAATTTATGCCACAGGTCCTTGCTTTCCGTGTCCGCAAAGCTGACAAACACATCAAAACACCGTTCCTGCGCCTCAATGAGGTGCATCATGCGCTGACTCAGTGCACTGTCAAAACCGCCACTGGAGAATCCGGCCGATCCCACCGCACGCTCCTGGCCACAGTATTCCTTGCCATTCATCAGATGGACCATCGCCACCAGAAGGCCCGCAATGGAAGGGTCAACCACGGTATCGGCGGCCTCGAAAACCACGGTTATGAGGTTGTGGATAAGGTGACTGTAGGCGCTGGTAGCCTCGGCTGCGGAGAGGGAAAGGCCCTTTACCTGAACCCTGATTTCCTTAAGACTTTCAATACCATAAAGCGCCGTAGCGATATGGTTGAGGAGATGGCTGCTGACAGGGTGCGCCGTCAGTTCGCTGTGCACCTCGGATAGCGCTTGGGAGAACAGGTCTTCCAGGCGTTCCGAATCCGCCACCATGGCCTCCCGTTCTCTGGAAAACTTTTCGCCGCCAGAACCCAGGAAGACGTTGGAAGCCCCCCTTTCCCGCTGAAGGCCATGGACCAGAGCGCTGATGCTCTGCACCAGTTTTCCCATCTGCAGGAAGTACTGAAGGTTCATCAGTTCGCACTGACGGGAGGCGATGAGGTAGTCCGCTGCTGTCGGTGTTTGTGGGAGGGGTTGCTGCTTACGGGTATTCATAAAATGCTCCAGGCACAGGGCCATGATGGTTCCTTTCCCTGTTCACTGAGCAATTTATGCGCCACCCGGGCATCAAAGTCGTGCAATCCGCCCCATCGCAGGGCAGCATCCCCGATCAATTCAGCGCCTGACCACGACAAACTTCACATAACCCACTGTTTTCATTGCATTCTTAAAATTGGCACAAACCTCGCTAGTACTTAAGCAAGGATGAATGTCCCGGCCAAGGATTCGGCCGGACCATCAGATCATTGTTGTTGGCATTGGCGCCGGACCATCGATTCCCTCACGGGATGAGATGCTCCGGCTTTTTTTCGTGTGCAGGAAACCGGGAGGTACAGACATGACACAGAGCAAGGCTCGCACACTGGTTGTTTGTGGTCATGGCATGGTCGCCCAACGATTTCTTGAAGAGCTGACAACACTGGCGCCGGACGCCTATCAACGCGTCATCGTGTTCAACGGCGAATCCGTGCCCGCCTACAACCGAATCCAGCTCTCCGCCCTGCTCGCCGGCGATACCGACGAAGCCAGCCTGGTGCTGCGGCCCGAAGACTGGTTTCGATCCAGCCGTATCCAGGTGCACAACGGTGAGCCAATCGTGAGCGTCGACAGGAAGCGTCATACCGTGACCACGGTCACCGGACGGGTTCAGCACTATGACACACTGGTACTGGCAACGGGGTCCAGCCCCGCACGGCTTGGAATCCCGGGCGAGGACCTTGAAAACGTTGTGTCATTCCGGGACATCAAGGATACCCGCAACCTGATTGCTCAGAGCCAGAAGCACCAGCGTGCCGTGGTTGTCGGCGGTGGGTTCCTGGGGCTGGAGGCTGCGGACGGCCTGCGCCGCCGGGGCATGGACGTCACACTCCTGCACCGTGGCTCACACCTGTTAAACCGCCAGCTCGATCCGACCGGAGGCGAGCTGCTGGCCAGAGCGTTGGAGGATCGCGGACTCCACATTCTGACGTCCCGATCACCCATCCAGCTTTTGGGAAAGGACCAGGTCCGAGCCGTACAGCTGGACGACCAGACCCTGATCAGTACCGACCTGGTGGTGATCGCCACCGGCATCACTCCAAATCGCGGGCTGGCTCAGAGTGCAGGTCTGGTCTGCGGTCGCGGCATTGCAGTGAACGGGCAGCTCCAGACCAGCGACCCGGACATCTTTGCTCTGGGTGAATGCTGCCAACTGGACAGCCAGACCTTCGGTCTGGTGGAGCCCGGCTATCAACAGGCCTCTGTTCTGGCCCGGCACCTGGCAGGTCCAACTCAGGACATCGTGTTTACCCCGACAGACATAGCCACCCGCCTCAAAATCAGCGGCATCCCGGTATTTTCCTGCGGTTTGCAGACGCCGGACGACGAGACCGAATCCCTGATCTCACAGGACTTTGAACATGGCACCTACAGCCACCTGCTGGTGCGAAATAACCAATTGGTTGGAGCCATCCTGGTGGGCGATGCCAGCCAGGGCCCGTGGTTCCAGGAACTGATTGCAAACGGCACCAACATCGCACCGCATCGGGCGCTACTGCCCTTTGGAAAACAATTTTGCCAGGCAGCGGCGTAACCCGCGGCCGATGAGAGAGGACAACACCATGAGCAAGAAAAACCTGATCGTTATCGGTAACGGTATGGTTGGCCACCACTTCCTTGAGCAGTTCGCTGCCTCAGACGCCGCGGGCCGCTTCGACATCACCGTGTTCGGTGAGGAGAAACAACTGGCCTATGACCGGGTCCACCTGTCGGAATACTTCACTGGCTCCACCCACGCCGATCTCGCCATGGGCACGGCCGAGTGGTATGCGGAGCAGGGCATTGAATTGCGACTCAATGAACAGGTCACCGAGATCGACCGGGAGAACAAAGTTGTCTCCACGCCGCAAGGCACCTATCACTATGACGAACTGGTGCTGGCCACGGGTTCCTATCCGTTCGTACCCCCCATTGAGGGCCGCGAGCACCCGGCCTGTTTTGTCTACCGCACTCTGGAGGATCTGGATGCCATTCGGGCCAGTGCCCAGGAAGGCAAGACTGGCGTCGTCGTCGGTGGCGGCCTGCTCGGGCTGGAAGCCGCCAACGCCCTGAAAAGCCTTGGCCTGGATGCCCACGTGGTGGAATTTGCGCCACGCCTGATGCCGGTGCAGCTTGATGACGATGGCGGCGCCGTGCTGCGCCATAAGATTGAGGAGCTGGGTGTTCAGGTACACACCGAGAAGGCCACCACAGCGATCATCAAGGGCGAGGAAGCCCGACTGCGGATGAACTTCAGTGACGACAGCCATCTGGAAACCGACCTGATCGTGTTTTCCGCCGGCATCCGTCCGCAGGATACCCTGGCTCGCCAGTGTGGACTCGACATCGGCGAGCGCGGCGGCATCGTCATTGATAATCAGTGCGCCACTTCCGACCCGCACATCCACGCCATCGGCGAATGCGCGCTCTGGAACCAGCGGATTTTCGGCCTGGTCGCGCCCGGCTACACCATGGCACGAACCCTGTCTTCCGCGTTGAATGAGGACAAGGACGCCGCCTTCACCGGCGCCGACATGAGTACCAAGCTGAAGCTGTTGGGCGTCGATGTGGGGTCCATCGGTGATGCCCACGGTCAAACCCCAGGCGCCCGCAATATCCGTTACAACGACGAACAGGCCGGTCACTATCGCCGCATGGTGGTCAGCAGCGACGGCAAGAAACTGCTGGGCGCCATTCTCGTCGGTGACAACAGCTACTACGACACTCTGCTGCAATACGCGCTGAACGGCATCGATCTTCCGGAAAATGCCGAAAGCCTGATCCTTCCGGAGAGCCAGGGCGGGGCGCCGGCCCTGGGCCCGGATGCGCTTCCGGAAACCGCCTCCATCTGTTCCTGCCACAACGTCACCAAGGGCGATATTTGTGGCGCCATCGACGCCGGCTGTACGGATCTGGGTGGCGTAAAAGGCGAGACCAAGGCGAGTACGGGCTGTGGCGGATGTGCCGCTCTGCTCAAGAACGTGGTGGACAGCGAACTGGAAAAACGCGGCGTGGAAGTCAGCAAGGATATCTGCGAGCACTTTCCCTACAGCCGCCAGGAACTGTTCCATCTGGTACAGGTCAACGGCATCCGCTCGTTCCGCTCCCTGATCCGCCAGCACGGTAAAGGTCATGGCTGCGACATCTGCAAGCCGGCGGTGGGCTCCATTCTCGCCACCTGCTGGAACGATCACATTCTGGCGTCGGACCATGTTCCGCTGCAGGACACCAACGACACCTTCATGGCCAACATGCAGAAGAACGGCACCTATTCCATCGTGCCGCGGGTGCCCGGTGGTGAAATCACCCCGGACAAGCTGATCGTGCTGGGTCAGGTCGCCAAGGAATATGACCTCTATACCAAGATTACCGGTGGGCAACGGGTGGATCTGTTCGGCGCCACTCTGAGCCAGTTGCCGGAGATCTGGGAAAAGCTCATCGCCGCCGGATTCGAGACCGGCCACGCCTATGGCAAATCCCTGCGTACAGTGAAGTCCTGTGTCGGCAGCACCTGGTGCCGCTACGGGGTGCAGGACAGTGTCGGCATGGCCATCCACCTGGAGAACCGCTACAAGGGGCTGCGCGCGCCCCACAAGATCAAGCTGGCCGTGTCCGGTTGTACCCGGGAATGCGCCGAGGCCCAGAGCAAGGATATCGGCGTGATCGCAACCGACAAGGGCTGGAACCTGTATGTCTGCGGTAACGGCGGTATGCGCCCGCGGCATGCCGACCTCTTTGCCACGGATCTCAGCGATGAGGAACTTATTCGTACCATTGATCGGGTGTTGATGTTCTATGTGCGCACGGCCGACCGGCTGCAGCGCACCAGTGTCTGGATGGAAAATCTGGAAGGGGGTCTGGACTATCTGAAACAGGTGGTGCTGGAAGACAGCCTCGGTATTGGCGAGGAGCTGGAACAGCACATGGAAGAAATCGTCGGCACTTACCAGTGTGAGTGGAAGACGGCGGTGGAGGATCCGGAGAAGCGCAAGCGGTTCCGGGAGTTTGTGAATGCGCCGGAGAAGAAGGATCCGGTGCAGGAGTGGACCACCGAGCGAGATCAGCGGCGGCCGGTGCTTGAGTCGGCCTGAGTTTTTACTTTGGGAGTGGGCGCGGGGTATGGGGTGCCTTTCCTTCGGGAAAAACAACTCGCTGCGCTCAGACATTTTTTCCCTGCGCAAAGACACCCCATACCCCACGCTTAGCGAACTCCGTGGGACGACTAACAACTGAATTTTTGGAGAATTGGAGAGGACTATGAAAGCACGTACTCGTTGGGATGTGGTTTGTTCGGTCAGTGATCTGGTGCCGGATTCTGGTGTGGCGGTCTGGACGGAAGACGGACCGGTGGCGGTGTTTTATGTGCCGGATCGGCTGCCGGCGCTGTTTGCGATCAGTCATACCGATCCGTTCAGCGGTTCGAATGTGCTGGCACGGGGGATTACCGGGGACCTGAAAGGCGAGCCGGTGGTGGCTTCGCCGTTGTACAAGCAGCACTTCAGTCTCCGTTCAGGGCAATGCCTGGAGGATGAGTCTGTGAAGGTAACGGTCTATCCCGTGCTGCTCGATGGTGATCAGATTCGTCTGCAGGTGCCGGTGGCTCAAGCCGAGGTTGCTGCCTGAGTTTTTTCGGGGTTTCAGGAGCTTGAACGCTCCTGGGCTCTATTGACCACCCCGGCAGGCGCGGGTAGTCTGCGGCGAACTCTTCAGGGATTTGGAGTGCCTCAGGCGTATGGAAGATCACAGTCAGTTTCGTTTGCTGTCCGAGCGACGGTTCCTTCCGTTTTTCACGACCCAGTTTGCCGGGGCCTTTAACGACAACCTGTTCAAGAATGCACTGCTGTTGCTGGTGACCTATAACGCTGGCGGCCTGTTTGGGCTGTCGGCGGATGTGGTGGTGAACCTGGCAGCCATGCTGTTTATTCTTCCCTTCTTCCTGTTCTCTGCCATTGCCGGTCAGGTGGCCGACCGCTATGAAAAGGCCGGAGTGATCCGATGGATCAAGTTTGCCGAGGTTGTGATCATGGGCACCGCGGCAGTTGGTCTCTGGTATGGCTGGCATGAGCTGTTGCTGCTTCTGCTGTTTCTCACCGGGGTGCAATCGGCGTTCTTCGGGCCGGTGAAGTACGCAATCCTGCCTCAGGCACTGAAAGAATCCGAGCTGGTGGGAGGTAACGCCCTGGTGGAGATGGGCACGTTCGTGGCCATTCTTCTGGGTACGCTGGTGGCCGGTGTGATGATGAAAGCGTCCGCGCCGGGACCCGTGGTCGCCATAGCCGTGGCGGTGCTGGCGATAATCGGGTTGGCAGCAGCCCTGAAAATCCCGAAAGCCGAACCCGCAGCCCCGGATCTCCGTATCCGCTTCCGGCCCTTGAAGGAAACCTGGAAACTGATGGCCATTGCCCGGGACAACCATGCGGTTTTCCTGAGCATCATGGCAATCTCCTGGTTCTGGTTTCTCGGCGCAGCCTACCTGACCCAGTTTCCAAACTTTGCCAAGACCAACCTGCTGGGTGATGAGACCGTTGTCACCATCCTGCTCGCCATATTTACCATCGGCATTGCCGCAGGTTCCGTGGCCTGTGAGAGACTATCCGGTCACAAGATCGAACTGGGTATCGTACCCATCGGTTCCATCGGCCTGAGTTTCTTCGGCATTGACCTGTACCTGAACATTCCCGATCAGCCGATTCCGTCGGACTGGTGGATGATTATCACCGATCCGCACTACCGTCAGGTGGCTATTGACCTGCTGGCTGTTGGCATTTTCGGCGGACTGTTTATCGTGCCGCTCTATGCCTATGTGCAACAGCAAACGCCAGCGGATACCCGGGCCCGGGTGATTGCCGCCCTGAACATTTTCAATGCCCTGTTCATGGTGGTCAGCGCCCTGCTGGGCATGTTGATGTTGGGCCTGTTCGGGCTCGATATTCCCGAGTTTTTCCTGGTGCTGTCGATCATGAACCTGGTGGTTGCCGGGTATGTATACCAGCAGGTTCCGGACTTCGCTCTGCGCTTTGTGATCTGGGTGTTGTCTCACACGATCTACCGGGTGACTCATCACGACCTGGATCGGATTCCCGAAGAGGGGCCAGTCCTTCTGGTGTGCAATCATGTGTCCTACATGGATGCCCTGGTGATTGCCGGCGCCGTTCGTCGCCCGGTGCGCTTCGTGATGGACCACAACATCTTCAAAACGCCGGTCATGGGTAGTTTCTTCCGCCTTGCCAAAACCATTCCCATCGGCCCCAAAGCCAAGGTCCCGGAGATCTATGATGCCGCCTTTGATCGCATCGATGAGGAACTCGCCGCCGGCCATGTCGTCTGTATTTTCCCTGAAGGCAGGCTGACCAAAGACGGAGAAGTAGACACCTTTCGCCCCGGCATCGACAGGATTCTAGAGCGCCGCGCCGTGCCGGTGGTTCCCATGGCCTTGCGCGGATTATGGGGCAGCTTTTTCAGTCACTGTGGTGGCCCGGCCTTCAGTCATTGGCCGCGTCGTTTCTGGTCTCGAATCCATCTGTTAGCCGATCGCCCGATGCCTGCTGAACAGGCAAATGCGCAGGCACTTGAAGCGCGGGTCAAAACGCTTCGCGGTACCCAAACCTGAATCGCGGCAGGGTCACCGTACTCACCGCGGCTCTTGTGCTTTGGGTCAATCACGTCTGAGAAAACCTGTTGTAGACTCGGGACCAAAACCAATAACAAGGTACGTGCTGTGAGACCTCTAAGCCCAAGCGATCAGCTTTTTCTCTGGCTGGAAAAGCGCCAGCAACCCATGCACGTTGGCGGCCTTCAGCTGTTTTCATTCCCGGACAACGCCCCCGATGATTACGTTGCCCAGCTGGCCAGTCAGCTGAGGGAATATTTACGCGTCACGCCACCGTTCAATCAGCGACTGACCTACAAACTTGGGCAACCGCACTGGGTGACCGATGAACACCTCGACCTGGAGCATCATTTCCGATTCGAAGCTCTGCCTACCCCGGGCCGGGTCCGGGAACTTCTGGCGTTTGTCTCGGCGGAGCACTCCCACCTGATGGACCGGGAACGCCCGATGTGGGAAGTGCACCTGATCGAGGGCCTGCAGGACCGGCAATTCGCCCTGTACACAAAGGTGCATCATTCGCTGGTGGATGGGGTATCCGCTATGCGCATGGTGACCCGCATGCTGAGCCAGGACCCGGCCGAGAACGGCATGCCTCCGATCTGGGCGATGCCACCGCGGGAACGCGCTTCCAGGGACGACGGCGGACCATCGCTGTGGCGCAGTGTCAGCCATCTGCTGGGCACATCCGGAAAACAGCTGGGCACCATTCCGACCGTGGCGAAAGAACTGCTGAAGACTGTTAACCAGGCCCGAAAGGATCCAGCCTATGACTCGATCTTTCACGCTCCAAGAAGTGTACTGAACCAGAAGATTACGGGCTCCCGGCGTTTTGCCGCCCAGTCCTATTGCCTGAAACGCATCCGCAAAGTCTGCGAAGCCTATGGCACAACGGTGAACGACGTGGTGACCGCCATGTGCGCTTCGGCCTTGCGAACCTACCTGATGAACCAGGATGCGCTACCAGAGAAACCACTGGTAGCCATGGTGCCGGTCTCTCTGCGACGGGACGACAGCGACGGCGGCAACCAGGTGGGCGTGATCCTGGCCAATCTGCACACTGATGAGCCTAACGCCGGCGAACGGCTGGTGAAGATTCATCAGGGTATGGAAGAAGCCAAGGACCGCTACCGGCACATGTCACCGGAAGAAATCATCAATTACACCGCGCTGACACTGGCACCCGCCGCCTTTCACCTGCTCACCGGCATGGCGCCGAACTGGCAGACCTTCAATGTGGTGATTTCGAACGTACCAGGCCCGAAAGAAACGTGCTATTGGAACGGCGCCAAGCTTGAGGGCATGTACCCGGTCTCCATCGCCATGGACAGACTGGCTCTGAACATGACCCTGACCAGCTATAAAGACCAGGTCGAGTTCGGCCTCATAGGCTGCCGCCGAACCCTGCCCAGCCTGCAACGCATGCTGGACGGGTTGGAGGAGGGACTAGCCGACCTCGAAGCTGCCGCGGGGCTGTAATCAACCGAAACGGCGCTCCTCGTTACGAATGGAGATCTGGTCGTTCAGCGTCCAGAAATCATAAAGAATACCGAGCAGGAAAAAGCCGCCGGTAAACAGGTAGATAATGCCGGTGATCCACTTACCCATGTACATCCGGTGGATACCGAACACCCCGAGGAAGGTCAGCAATAACCAGCCGATGTTGTAGCTGACTTCCCCTTCCCGAAACCGCAGATCCGCTTCCCGGTCCATGGATGGAATCAGGAACAGGTCGATAATCCAGCCAATAAAGAACAAGCCCAGCGTAAAGAACCAGATGGTGCCGGTGACGGGTTTGCCGTAATAGAAACGGTGCGACCCGAGGAATCCGAAGATCCAGAGCAGGTAGCCGAAGACTTTACTGTGGGTGTCTGGTTTGGTTGTCATGGTTTGTTTGATCCTCAATTGGTTTGGGGGCTGGCCGGAGGGCACGGAGTGGGGGGATGCTTTTCTGCCGGGAACAAAGGTGTCTGAGCGCAGCGAGTTCTTTTTCCCAGAAGAAAAGCATCGTGCCCCCACTCCAATCAACCCGGCAACTCCCAATCAACTCAGGGCCCAACCTCAGGCGCCGGATCCGGCCCACCCTCGCGAAACTCGGACGCCGACTTCCCGGTCCACTTCCGGAATGCCCGGCTAAAGTTCGACAGGTCCGCATACCCCAGCTCGTAGGCAATCTCGCTCACCGACTGATTGGTGTAACGGAGCAACTGGATGGCCCGGTCTTTCAACACGGATTCCAGGATTTCCCGGTAGCTGGTGTCTTTTTCCGCCAGCCGGCGCTTCAGAGTTCGGGAAGACACGCAGAAGCGCTCTGCCATGGCCTCAAGAGAGGGTAACGGGGCCGGCATCGTACGCAGCATGTTGCGCACCGCGAGGGCGATGTCGCCCTGCTCCTTAAGCGCCTTCTGGAGCTCGAATTCGCATTGATCCCGGGCCATTCTCGACGCTTCAGCATCCGCCAGGCGCATGCGCACATCCAGCAGCGCCTTCGGGAATACCATCATCTCGTCGGCCTGATCGTACTCGAACCTTACCGGGAGCTGACTGGCAAAGTCGCGATAGTACGCCGGCTCGGGCTTACTCAGCTTGACGACCACTCCAGGGAGCTTGCCATCCACCAGCTCAAAACCGTGCCGGGCGGCATCCTCACGATCCAGCAACTGATCGGTCAGCAGGATCAGGGTGGCACTGACCGTTTCGGCCAGGAAAGGGTAGAGTCCCGGAACATCAAAATCGGAGCACAGTTTCACCAGCACTTCACCATCGGTTTCCGACTGGCTCATGCTCAGGAACGGGGCTCTCAGCAGCAGGTAACGGCGCACCGAGTCCAGTGCATCGGCAAAGGTCGGGCTGGTGAGTGCAGCAAAGCCGAGGGTGCCATGGATCGTAAGCCGCAACTCGCGGGCAAGCAGGAAGCTCAGGCCATCCTTTCCGGCCAGGTCCAGAGCGCGCTGGGTCATGAGAATGGCGTCGGTGACAAACACTCGACTGTCGTTCTCCTTGAGATCCTCAGCGGTAAAACTGAGCCCCTCGTAAAGGGGGCGATCGTTATGGCCCAGTTGCCTGACCGTTTCTGCCATGACCCGCATGTAAACACCGGGTACCAGAAACAGTCCCAGCATTTGCCGCTCTTTATCCTCTCCGGGACTTGCCATAGGGATCCTTGGTTTGGGGTTTGGAAAGCACTATATCCTGACTTTAACAGACCCGCGACATTACAACAGTGGGGCCGGCGGCCGGTGTTCACCTGTCAACTAAGCCAATCTTTTGTGTGTTTGTCCCATCCTGAACGGTTGCCGTCCCTTTTTCGCCTTCAACGCAGCCCTCGACTCCCACACACTGAAGCCATGACATCAGCCAAAGTGAGGAGTACACGCATGCTGACCACAAAAACACAGGATAAAACGACCGCTGCACCCTCTGGCGCATCCCAGACACCAGATAACGTCACCATCAAACCGCAACGCATGGGGTTCGAGTTCGACCAGAAGGTGCCCCGTTACTGGCTCGATAACAGTTATACCCTGAGCCACATGATGAATGCCCTGTCTGTTCTTTTCCCCCAGGGTGAGCAATTCTTCGTGGACTCCGTGCGGGCCTACCGCGATCAGATCAAGGATCCCAAACTGAAGGAAGAGGTGCGCGGATTCATTGGCCAGGAGGCCATGCATTCACTGGAGCACATCGCCATGAACCAGCATGTGCGTGATCAGGGGATGCCGGTTGAGGAGATGGAAAAGCATCTGGAAGTTGTGCTCGGCATTGCTAAAAAGCTGCCCAAACGTCACCAGCTGGCGATCACCTGCGCCCTTGAGCACATGACCGCCATGATGGCTGACATGCTGCTGGAGCGCAGCGATGTGCGTGAGGACATGGACGAATCCATGCGTCCACTGTGGGTCTGGCACGCCATTGAGGAAACCGAACACAAGGCGGTGACCTACGATGTGTTCCAGCAGGTCGGCGGCACCTATGCTGAACGCGCCCTCTACCAGGTGTTCACCACCGGCGCCCTGTTCGTGATGGCCAGCTACTTCACCGGCCGGATGATGCTGAATGATCCAAAGCACTTTTCGGTGAAAGACGGCGTCAAAGGCCTCTGGCGCATGTGGGGTAAGGACGGCACCTTCTCCAGTCTGATTCCGACCTGGCTGGAGTACTTCAAGCCAAACTTCCATCCCTGGGATCATGATAACAGCGAACTGATCGGCCGCTTCAAGGCGCAGATCCAGGAGCACATTGCTCCGCAGTACAAAAACGGAAATCGCCGTACCCTCCAGTGATCTGGCAGTGATCTGAGCACCAGCCGGATGCCGGTAGGGAGGGGAACCGGGCGCGGGCAACCGCCCCGGTTCTTTCCGTTCAGGCGTCCGGTTTATCTACGCCACTCGTCACGACCTCCCCCTTGCGCCACAAGCGCCACTCCCCGGGGCAGTATATGTCCCACGACTCATCGGTCGTCAGAGGTTCAGTGACAATCACACTGACAATATCATCGGGCGTGGTTTGCGATTCAAAATCCACTGTGACATCCGCGTCCTTCAGCCGGGCCGGACCAAAGGGAGCTCTCCGGGTGATGCTGGCCATCTTGGTGGTGCAATAGGTAAATAGCCAGTCGCCGTTACTCAATAGCAGGTTGAACACGCCTTCGCTGGCGTAGGCCCTGGAGAGGCGAACCAGGCGATCAACGATCTCTTCGGTCGTGGTATCACGATGGCAATAGCGCCGAAGATGATTGAGGATGTCACAGAACAGCGCCTCACTGTCGGTACTGCCTACCGGTTCGTAAAAGCCTTCACTGGCCTGGAACGCTGACAACTGGCCGTTGTGAGCAAACACCCAGTAGCGCCCCCACAATTCGCGCATGAACGGGTGAGTATTGGCCAGACAGATATCGCCGACGTTTGCCTGACGAATGTGGCAAATTGCCACTTCACTTTTGATCGGGTGGGTCTGCACCACCTCGGCCAGCCGGGAATTGGCGCTGGCATCAGAATCGTGAAATGCACGCACGCCCTTGCCCTCGTAGAAGGCAACGCCCCAGCCATCCCGGTGGGGGCCGGTATCACCACCGCGTCGGGTCAGCCCGGTAAAACTGAAGCAGAGGTCGGTTGGGGTATTGGCGCTCATGGCCAGCAATTCACACATGATGCAGGATCAGCCCTGAAGGTTAGTCGTCCACCCTCAAGGATACCCGAATCACTGTGGGCTGCCAGCCAGCAAGTCACCTTGATGCAGGGGGGCGCCGCTTTCAGCCCGAGCCACCCGGTTTCTGCCAGAGCGTTTACCGCTGTACAGGCAACGGTCAGCAACGCTGAACAGCGTTTCCGGTTCGCGACCATGATCCGGCCACTGGGCAATACCGAAGGACGCCGTCACCCGGACATCGGCTTCACCGTAATTCATGGTTCGGGAGGCAATTCGCTGGCGTAGCTCATCCATCAGCTCGAAAGCATCGGCCGGCTTCACATCTCGCAGCACCAGCCCAAACTCCTCGCCACCGATCCGCCCCACCGAGTCGGTTCCGCGCAATCGCTCGTTCAGGATACCGGCGATGTGTTTAAGGACGTGGTCACCCGCATCATGGCCAAGGGTGTCGTTGACTACTTTGAAGTGATCAATATCCATCACCACCAGCGCGAAGCCCGTGCCACTGCGCTCACACTCAGCGATGGTCCGGCTCAGCGTACTCTGGAAGCTACTGCGATTGGCCAGGCCAGTCAGGGCATCGGTCTGGGCCATATCCACAAGGCGCTGCTCCGCCTCCTCCCGCTTCACTTCATAGAGGTGGATAAACCACTGCATCAGAGCACCACAGAGGACCAGGTTCAGCAGGTCGATCATGCGGCTGGCCGAGCCCACATTCCCCAGATGAATGAAATAGATCACGCCCCCGAGCACCATGAAAGGTATGCTCAGGATCATTCCTTCATGCTTGCCGAGCAACAGGTACGCCAATACTGGCATCATCAAAACCCACACGAACGCCGCCACGGAAGCCTGCGGTAACACCATGATGATCAAGAAAAAGGAAAACAGCGTCACAAGGTAGACGTAGATCCATTGTTGCAGGTGCGGCGTGGTGCGCAGGCGGACAAGACCATAGAACAACGTGGCGGAAGCCGATAACTCAAGAGCCCCTACCCACCAGTAACCGTTGAGGATCTGCAGGCACGCAAACGGAAGCAGTGCAGCACCGGTAACACCGAAAAGCACACGCATCAATGCGCGGCGATGACTGTCGCGAAGACCCGAGCGGCTATGCTCAAGCGTAGCCACCAGGTCCGTGTGGCGAGGGCAATTCATGCTGGTTCTTCCCTAATCCCTGGAAAACAGCAAGTATAGGACGTTTTCGCTGTATGTAAAATGTACAGCGGGCTGAGAGGGGACCCTCAACCCGCCATTGAGCAGGCATTACTCAGACATACAGGTTTTTGCGGGAAAAGCGCGCCACCAGGGGCTGATAGGCGGAGCCCAGCAGGCGGTTTATGGCTTCGATGCCCCAGGCATCCGGTCCGACCAGAATCCGGGACTCGTCCTTAAGAATCCCTTTGACAATAATCTGCGCCGCCTTTTCCGGCGTGGTCATGGCAAGCTTATCGAATCCCTTGCGCTGGGCATCCGCATTCTCGGATTTACCCATTCGGGCCGCATTCGCGATGTTTGTGCGAATACCACCGGGATGAACACAGCTGACTGACACCGGCTGGTTCTCCAGCTGCATTTCCTGGCGCAGGGACTCGGTGAAGCCCCGAACGGCAAATTTGGCGGCGTTGTAGGCGCTCTGCTTGGGCACGCCAATCAGGCCGAATACACTCGAGATGTTAACAACATGGCCGTCGCCAGAGGCGATCAGATGTGGCAGGAAGGCACGGGTACCGTGGGCCACACCCCAGAAATCGATATCCATGACCCATTTGAAGTCGTCGTCGGTCATTTCACGAACCGTGGCTGACAAAGCCACGCCAGCGTTGTTAATGACCAGATTAACCTGACCGAAGTCTTTGTTTACAGCCTCGGCATGGGCATAGATCGCATCACGGTCAGAGACATCCAGATAGTAGCTCTTCACCTCGGAGCCTTTGAGCGCCTTTACCGTTTCAGCAAGCCCTTCCTTGTTGACGTCCGAGACGGCCAGACGGCATCCACGCTCCGCCAGCGCCAGAGCAAGTGCACGGCCAATACCGGAACCTGCACCGGTGACAACCGCAACCTTGTTATTAAGATCCTTCATGGTCTGTGACCTCTTGTTGGTTTTGCATCCGGGAAAGCACAACAGCCACCCTGTATTAAAGCAAATACTCTAACAATTGCCCGAGTCCTGAACATGGCTCAACAAAGCGTCTGACAAAGGCACTACGGTCACCTCTGACGCGCCGGCAGGTTTTGGGTACAATCAGCGTTCGTCCATGCCTGTCCGGCCAGGGCGCCAATCTAGTCCACCGCAGAACGGAACCTGTTTATGGAATGGAGTCTCACGCATTTCTGGCTCATCCTCGCCCTCGTACTGGGCCTGGCCGAACTGACGTCCGGCGTGCTTTTGCTGCTGGCCCTGGCGATTGCGTCTGCACTGACAGCAGGCCTGGCCTTCCTCGATCTGTCGTTCGAATGGCAGCTGGTTGGCATGGGTGTCTTTTCCGGCATTCTGGTGCCCGTCGCCATTCGCTGGATTCGTCCCAGGTTTTCACCCAGGGGTGTGGCCTATGGCACCACCGGCACCGGCGTGGAGCAGGGGCAGCGTTACCGGACCCTGAAACGCGACTTTGATGGTGCCGTCGGCATCAAGATCAACGGCGATTTCTACCGTGTAAAAGTCAGCGATAGCGGGATCAGTGACTTACCGGAGAACACCGAGGTCGTTTTTCAATACTTTGACGGCACCACCGCCGTTGTCAGGACACCCTCTCACAAGGAGCAGTAACCCATGTTGTCTTTTCTCACGCCCGGGCTGGTGATCAGCCTCGTTTTTGTCATTGTTGGCATTTTCATCATTGCCAAGGGGCTGGTCATCGTACGCCAGTCAGAGGTCATGGTGATTGAGCGCCTAGGGTCCTTTAATCGGGTTCTGGAAAGTGGCGTCAACATCATCATTCCCTTCATCGAGCGGCCCCGCCCGATCTCCATGATCCGGTATGTCCGAATGGGTGAGGAATATCACCCGGTGAGCAGCGACGAAATCCGCATCGATCGTCGTGAGACGGTTATGGACTTCCCCGGCCAGCCGGTGGTGACCACCGATAACGTTACCGTGACCATCAACGGTGCCCTCTACTACCAGATCATCGATCCACGCCGCGCGGTGTACGAAGTGGCCAACATGAGCCAGGCGGTGGAAGTACTGGCCAAGACCACCCTGCGTTCGGTGGTGGGCAAGATGGAACTGGACAAGCTGTTCGAATCCCGTAGTGAGGTCAACAACGCCATCCAGGCGGAGATGGAAGAGCCGGCTTCCAAATGGGGCGTCAAGCTGACCCGTGTCGAGGTTCAGGACATCAGCATGCCGGAGGAAGTCGAGGAAGCGATGCGCTTGCAGATGGCGGCCGAGCGTCGTCGTCGGGCAACCGTGACCGAGGCGGAAGGCGAAAAGGCAGCCGCCATTGCCATGGCCCAGGGTCAGCGTGAATCTGCCATCCTGAATGCCCAGGGCGACAAGGAATCTGCAATCCTGCGGGCGCAGGGCGAACAGGAATCCATCCGCCTGGTGCTCAGCGCCATGGGCGATACCGAAGAGAACAAGCAGACAGTTATCGGCTACCTGCTCGGGCAAAGCTACATCAAAGCACTGCCGACCATGGCCAAGGACGGAGAGCGGGTATTCGTGCCGTACGAATCTTCAGCTCTGCTGGGTTCCATGGGCATGTTCCGCGAACTGACAGGCTCACCGGAAGACGCTGTCCGCCATGCCCTGCAAAAGGATGGCCTGCGCGGTGGTGTGGTCGGCTCTGCCGCCAGCAATGGCTGAGGCGATCACTCAAGGAGGTTGTCGAGAGGTTGCTCGTAACTGGGCGCGAATACATCCATGAAGTAGGCCACCTCCCGCAGCCCTTCCTGTTCGAGCCGGTGCCGGATCTGTTCCGCGGCCGGCTCGAATTCTCGGTTACCCGCCCGGATTTCAGCCTGGCACTTCAGCCAAGCCGACAGCCGATCCGCGGCCTTGATAAGCTCCTTGTCCTCCGCCGGTAGCTGAGACTCCCGGACATATGGCGAGAAATCCTCACGCAAATCGTCGGGCAGCAAGGCCAGCAGTTCAGCTTCCGCCTTGTGCTCAATATCGCCAAACGCCTCCCGCATCACACGTGAATGGTATTTGACCGGTGTTGGCATGTCCCCAGTGATGACCTCAGTGGCATCGTGGTAAAGCGCCGCCGCCGCAATGCGGTCCGCATTCACCTGGCCGCCGAAATGACGGTTACGTATCAATGCCAGGGCATGAGCCAGGGTGGCCACTTCCCAGGAGTGCGTCGCCACGTTTTCTTCAATGGCATTGCGCATCAGCCCCCAACGCTTGATCCAGCGTAAGCGGGAGACGTACGCAAAAAAATGACTGATTGCCTGTCCCATGACCTCAACCTTTAACGGACATCCAGAGTGAACTCTACAATGACATCCCCGCTGTCACCCACGCTGGCGTTTCGTGACGGATCCAGCAGGAACAGTTGGTTTGAGGGCACCGCATGGGTGTCCTGCAACAGCCTTCTCACCTCCACCCCGCGTGAGGTCGCCAGATTATTGAGGGTTTCCGGAGGAAGGTTCCGCTCACCCGCCAGGTAAGCTTCCCGTGCCGCGGCCCATTGGGTATCGGACAGCGTCTGCCCACCCCGGGTCAGGTTCTCGCGCAGCAGCGCCAGCCCGTCAGCTTCCGGCGATACACCACCACGGATATTAAGCAACAGGTCAGGGCGCTCACGCAGGGCATCGGCCAGGGCCGACAGCTTCTCCGCCTCGCCCTCGGCCAGCGCCACAGTCCCTGGCGTGAAACTGACCATGCCCAGTTCCTCGCCACTCAGGCCAGCCATTTCGGCGATCGAGCCGAGCATACTGAACGGGGAAGCGGCGGCCTTCACCAACAGATTTACGAAGGCCCGCATCGCCACCTTGCCCACGCTGAAATCCGGATCCGAGAGGTCACCACTGATCGGCAGATCCACCTCAATCACCCCATCGGTATCCCGAAGCAGGGCCAAACCCAGCTGTACCGGCGCATTCACTGCATCCTCGCTGGCAACCGCCTGGCCCAGCGCCAGCTGATCCAGCACGACAATGTTGTCAGCCTCGATGTTGGTACCGGCGATTTTGTAGTCCAGATCCAGGTCCAGTTTACCGCTGTCCACGCCATAGCCCAGGTACCGCCCGAAATAGGGGGAAAGCACCGGCAGGGAGAGGTCATTCATGCTGAGCTTCAGATCACTGAGATCTTCGGTACCGAGAGTACCGATGGTGCCCTGGAAATCGAGGTTGGCAACACTGTCCACGCGCCCTTTGATGGCAACCTTACCCTCTTGGGGAGGAATGTTGCTCAGACCGGTGATGGAACCATTCAGCTCGTCCAGCGATGTGGTAAAGGCCGGATTGAGGGTTCGATCCGTGTATGACACCGCACCGTCCTCAAGCAGAACCTGACCAATTCGGAAAATGAACCCGGCCTCGGCATTGGCGTTGGAATTGGCATCGTCTGCTGTCTGGGCGTCGGTATCTGAGCTACCCGCCCGCGCAATGCGCTCGACATTGTGAACACTGTCTGCACCACGGACGATATTGGCCGCAGGCCGGCTGAGGGTAACCGTACCAATTTCCAGCCGGGCCGGATTGACGTTGTACTCGATCGGGGACAGCCGCAGAGTCTGCCAAGACAACAGCCCACCCTCAGCCTCCGGCAAACCAACGGCGAAACTCTCGACCTGAGCGGTGCCGCTGAAGGTACCGGTCAACGGCGTCTGCTGGGCATCCAGATCCAGATTACCGTCAAGCCCCAGCACACCTCCGTTCAACGCCAGATTGGCGCCTTCCTGAAGATAGCGTTCAAACGTTGCCAGCTCTATCCCCGAGCCCGAAATCGCTGCTTCAAGGGTAAAAGGTTGCGGCGTGACCTGTCCCCTGGCCGACAGACGCCCCCCACTGGCGATGGCAGCCTGGAAATCGTAGGTGACTGGCTCTTCAAGGTTCTGGCTGAAAGCGCCCGTTTTGAGGGACAGCTGTTCCAGGGCGATATCCGCATCGGTTTCCGGCTGGCGATCCTGCCAGCGGACACGAGCATCGGACAGGTCTATCCCCGACACAGACCAGCGCAGAGCCGGCTCGGAATCTGGCTCTGATGGTGAGGGTTCGGGTTCCGGCTCGGGTTCTCCGGACGCCAGCGGCGCAAGCCAGTCGATGTCACCGTTTTCATTCCGGACCAGAGTAACGTCCAGCTTATCCAGGGATACCTGACCTACCCGGGCATCCATCTGGTTCAGATCAAAAGCGATCTGGTCAATCGACAGGGTGCCGGAGGTCAGACTGGCTGCCTCGGACTCTTCGGTGATGGCCAATGCGACCTCATCCAGGACCAGCTTGCCATCCTCGGTTCTGAGAAAGAGGCCATCGGCCGCCTGAACTTCATAGTCAGAACTCAGTGTCACCCGACCTCCCCGAAGATCGTAGGGTAGGTAAGGCTTCACAAAATGCTCAAGGGTCTCGTAGCCAACATCGGCAATCCGCAGGAAGCCTTTCGAATAGACCGGGTTAACACTGAGATCCCCCTCCCATTCGATGGTCTGGCTGCCAATGGCGGCCAGCAGGTAATAATTGCTCTCCTGGTCATCCCGAGGCCAGGTGGCCAGGTCATTCAGGGTCAGATCCAGCGGGGTCACTCTGAACTCTGCCGGCTCCGACTGGCTGTAATCACGGAATAGCAGCTCACCACCGTCGATGGCAATCTGCCCGAAATACAGCTTCGGGGGCGCAGAGGATTCGTCCTCAGTATCCGAAGCAGGCTGATCCTCTGTCGGATTGTTTTGCTGCCAGTCACGAGCAAAGTTGACGCCATAATCCTCCAGCAGGTCCAGGCGAATGTAGGGTTCCTGCAGCCTGATGGACTGGAACCCGATGATGCCTTGAACCAACTGAAAGGCACTCACATCCACATGCAGATGATCAAAACCCACCACCTGTTCACCGCCCGAATCGGATGCGCTCAGTCCTTCAGTATCCAGGGTCAGCAAAAACGGGTTAAAACGTATATCCGTGACCTCGGATTGCCAGCCCATGCGCTGGCCCAGCTGCTCCGGCAACGTATTCTTCAGCCACCAGGGTACCAGCAGGAAACCGGCCAGGGCGTAGAGAACAACCAGAACCAAAAGCCCGACACCCAGGTTTCTCAACAGGTGACTGCGTTTCTTTCTGGGGCTGACGTCAGACGGTTGGCTCTCGGCCACGGAACTCTCCTCATAGGTGGCGGAATACTTGGGCGGCACGGGCTCTCGGCCCCCTACTAGGATAGTCACTTGCAATGGCTTTTGTCAGCAGACAATGAACCCGATATGCTCAGCTCTCGTATTTGGCTGCAGACAGGTAACCGCGAGGGAAACAATATGGATATCGGTGACATGCGCCGGGATTTCGAGAGCGAAGGGCTCAACCGGGAAGCCCTGGACGACAATCCGGTGCAGCAGTTCCAGCACTGGTTCGAAGATGCCCGGCAGGCAGGGATACTCGAACCCAACGCCATGTCTCTGGCAACGACCGGCGAAGACGGTATGCCGGACCTTCGGACCGTATTGCTGAAATACTTCGACGAAAACGGCTTTGTGTTCTACACCAATTACGGTAGCCGGAAAGCACAGGAAATCGAGGAGAATCCCCGAGCCGCTATCCTGTTCCCCTGGATCGGTCTTAATCGTCAGGTACGTGTTCAGGGTATGGTGGAGAAGGTCAGCAAGGCCGAGTCCCTGCGCTACTTCGCCTCCCGTCCCCGTGGCAGCCAGATTGGTGCCTGGGTGTCTGAGCAGAGCAAGGCAATCACGTCTCGAGGGTTGCTGGAGCAGAAAGTTGCCGAGATCAAGCGCAAGTTCAGTGAGGGGGATGTCCCGCTGCCCAGCTTCTGGGGCGGCTACCGCATTGTTCCCGAGCGCATCGAGTTCTGGCAGGGACGTCCGAGCCGACTGCACGACCGCTTTGAATACGTGAGGGAAGGCGATGGCTGGATCATCCAACGACTCCAGCCCTGATCCGGCGATTTGGCTTTGCCCGCAGGTACACGCCAGCATCGCGACGCCGCCCGACTGGCTGATCAACACGGAAATACACACGGCAGCCCGACTTTCCGGAGCACGCCGGCAGGAATATCTATCCAGCCGCTGGCTGATTCGGCAAGCCATCAGCGGTGCCAGTGGTCGCCCACCGGACTCGTGTCGTCCCGTGTCCGGGAGACCGGTTGCAACCCAGTCACCACCGGGCTGGACGCTGAGCCTAAGCCACAGTCACGGTCTGTGCGCCTGCGCGACCAGCAGGGGCGGTGCGCTCGGACTCGATATCGAACCGGCCCGGCGCCATCCTCAATGGCAGAAAGTGGTTAAACGCTGGTTCACCAGCGGCGAACAATCCTGGTTACTGGAAAGCGACGATCCCACCCATTTTCTCATGGTGTGGACCCTGAAGGAGGCCTGGCTGAAAGCCACTGGACGAGGCATTGCCGGCAACCTCAAGACCCTGGAGGTGAGTTCCGATTTCCGGCTCCGAGGCGACCAGCCGGAAACCGACTGGTATGCCAGCTGTTGCCGGGCAGACGGATTTCTTGTGACACTGGTGTTTCGGGCTGAGCATCCGGATACGGCTCCGGTTATCCACAGGTTCCCGGGTCCGCCGGCCGATCTCGGACTGGCATCCGGAAAACCGGTCAAAGAGAATGCCGAACCGCTGCTTTTCCGCCGGATTCACCCATGCCATCCGCTTAAGGAGTGAGACTCAATGAACAAGGAACGTTGTCCCTGGTGCGGAACCGATCCGCTCTACGTGCACTACCACGACACCGTTTGGGGACGACCTGAACGCGATGATCAGGCACTGTTCGAAAAGCTCTGCCTCGACGGCCAGCAAGCCGGCCTCAGCTGGATTACCATCCTGCGTAAACAGGAAAGCTATCGGGCCGCCTATGACGGTTTCGATGCCGAGCGCATCATTCAGTACGGTGACGAAAAGATCGCAGAGCTGCTGTCAGATCCCGGCGTGATCCGGAATCGCCTGAAAGTTCATTCGATCATCAAGAATGCTCGCGGCTATCTGGACATCCGTGAAAACGAAGGCAGCTTCAGTGACTTTCTATGGTCATTTGTTGATGGCTCCCCAATCCAGAATCGCTGGGCGAGTATGAGTGAGGTGCCGGTTTCGACGGTCGAGTCAGAGGCCATGTCAAAGGCGCTCAAACGCAGGGGGTTCACCTTCGTAGGCCCAACAATCGTCTACGCATTCATGCAGGCGACCGGCATGGTTAATGATCACCTGATCCACTGCCCTCAACACCAGGCGTGCCAGAAACTCGCTGACTGATCCTCAAGCAATCCCCGAACGTATTTCTCACTGAATCTGGATGCACTGGAGCACAGCGGTGAGAACAACATTAGAGCAACTGAGGACTCAACCGGATCTGATCATCGATCTTCTGGAGATCATTTCCCTTGAGGGTAGGCATTACATGGCCAGGCTGACCATAGACGGCCAGCAAACGTTGCTATCCGACGAAAGCGGCGTAACCAGCCTGTTCCGTAGCGCCTGGCAGATACAGGACACGCTGGCATCGTTCAGCGTTCGCGAAACCCAGGTGGTCCACCCTTCCGCCTATAACGAGATGGTTGGCCTGGCGCCCGGCAGCCAGGAGCCGCTGCGCATTCGGCTGCAGAGGCATAGATCGTGATTGCCGTTTCCAGACTGGCCATTCTCGTTGGACTTGCCGGCCTCATACCCTTCATCGCAGGTGCACTCGGACTCTGGCTAATCCCTGCAAAAAGTCCAGCGTTGATTGGTTGGTTCTATCTGTATAGCGCCGGTATTCTCGCCTTTATGGCGGGGGTCTACTGGCCCATCGCCATGCAGTTCGACAACCGGACACACCCACAATCGCCACTGGTCACGATTTTGCTGAGCCAGCTGTTCTTTGTCGCTGCCGGGATCGGATTGTTACTCGCCACGACCGGGCAGGTCTTCCTGTACACCGTGGCCTATGTCGCCCTTTACTTCGTGGACGCCCGCTGGATGCGCCTGTACTGGCCGTCCTGGTACCTCCGGCTTCGCCTTGCACTGACGACGGTGGTGGTGCTTTGCCAAGTCATTGCCGGCGTTTGGGTCTTTCGGATGCAGGGCGCCTGATCCTGATCAGGCGCCGCTGCTCTTGTCCTCCATATCGGTCGCGTGGCCGAACCGGCCCCGCAATTTCCTGAGCGCCCCTTTTTCTATCTGCCTCACCCGCTCCCGACTGATTCCAAGATCGTCAGAGATAACCTGCAAGGTATCAGGCTCGGGCAAGCCCAGGCCAAAACGGCGCACCAGAATGTCCTGCTCCCGCTTCGTCAGCTCACCCATCATTTGCTGCAAGGTTCTGGAGCGGTCGCGATGAACCATCGGGTAATCTGGCCGGTGCCGCCGGTTGTTCTCCAGGCTGTCCACCAGCAGCACTGAACCGTCCTCCACCAGAGGGCTATCGGTAGACACTTCCCGCGCCGCAAGCGCTCTGAGCTCACCGATCCTGGAGGGCGTCGCTTCCATTTCGCGGGCCAACTCAGCCTGGGACGGCGTGCGCCCCAGATCCTGATGCATACGAACCGATATCCGTTGCAGTTGTCGGATTTCGTCGACAACATTCTCGGGGGTATGCACAACCCGAACCCCTCGCTGCAGGCTGCGCTTAACTTCTTCGCTGATCCACCAGTAGGCGTAGGTTGAAAACCGGAAACCCTTGGTCGGATCAAAGCGCTCGGCGGCCTTGATCAGGCCCACGTTGGCGTCCTGAATCAGATCAGGCATCGGGATACCATGCTGGCTGTATCGTCGAGCCAGGTGCACCGCCAACCGGAGGTTGTGCTCCACCAGCTTGCGTCGGCATCCCCGAGCCAAACCCAGAGCCCGGCGCCCCCGATGGCTGGCTAGTCCGGCTTCCTCCGCTTCCGCGATCAGCACCCGGAAGGTCTGGACCGTGTCCTTGGGAAGGGAAAGCTCCTCAGAAACGATTCGGAAGGCAAGAACCAGTTTTCTGGCCAGCCTGCGCTCCTGTTCATCAGTCAGTAGTTGGAAACGGGACGCATCCCTGAAGTACAGCCCAACCAGGGAATCCCTTCCGCTTTCAGCGGGTGTGGTCGGAGACGGTCCCAGCCTGTCATGTCTTCGCATGGCCTTGGTACCGGTTATGAATTTATAAAAAATACGAGCCCGTCAACCGGTTGGATTTGCCTGGACGGCATGGAGGGAAGAAGTGCAAAACGCAATGTTTTCAGGAAGGTGATCGGGTGGCATCCGGCTGGACAAGACCAGCCGGATGCCCCGATCTGGAGGCAAGACGACCTCCATTACCAGCAGGCAGAGCGACCGGTTCCGCCCGCCGGTAACCCGTTTACTCGATGGATGCCGCCACGATGGCGTACTCGTGATTATGCGGCTCAATCAGTGCTCCATGCAGAGCGCTGATGGCGCTTTCATAGTGGTCTTCATCAATCACGAACTGGATATCCACCTGACGCATGCACTGATGAATGGCCAGTACACTGATGTCTCTGTCCGCCAGCGATTTCACCGAACGCGCCAGGATACCCGGCACCTTCATGTCACTGCCAATGGCAGACACCAGAGCCACCTTACGGGTACCGATCTCGGCGTTGGGAAAAGCTTCCTCAAGCGCCTTGACCACGCGTTTCACGTGCTTGAGCGTGGTATCCACGTAGTGGGTAATGGTGTTGGCGTTGGTGTCCTTGGACATGAAGCGCACCTTGAAGCGGCTCAACACATCCAGGATCTTGCGGTCCGAACCCGGCTCACCCTGCATGTCCTGATCAAACACCTCGATGGCAAACACACCCTTGGCACCGGCAATGATTTCCACCTGAGCCATCTCACTGACGTAATCGCCGGTGATCAGGGTACCGGTGTGCTCCGGCTCGAAGGTGTTCATCACCCGCAGCGGGATCTCGTTCTGACGCAACCCCTTACCGGCACGGGGGTGAATGGCTTCCATCCCCAGGTTGGCCAGTTGATCAGCCACGTCGTAATTGGTGCGACCCAACGGCACCACCTTGTCCTCGCCCACGATGTTGGGATCGGCGGAGCTCAGGTGATACTCCTTGTGGATAATCGCTTCGCGGGCATTAGTGATCACCGCCACCCGGCTGAAGGTCATTTCGCTGTAGCCACGGTCGAACGTCCGCATCAGACCTTCCTTGCACTGGGCATAGCCGGTGCAGATCGGTAGTTCGCGGCTCAGATCAACGGCATCAAAGGCCTGCTGAAGCTTTTCGTCCAGCGGCAGCAATTCGGCATCGCGCCAGCCTGTCAGGTCGACGAAACGCGCATTGATGCCCTCTTGCTGGAGCTTCAGTGCGGTGTTGAACGCACTGTGGGCTTCGCCGATACCCGCCAGCATTTCGCGAACGGTCAGCAGATGCTCTTCCAGCTGGAACTGGCCATAGGAGCACAGACGCTGCAGATCGATCAGGCAGCCGCGTACACCCTCAATGCGATCGGTGATGAACTGGTCAGCCTGCTGTTTGAGCATGGGATCTTCGAACAGCTCACCGTTGATATCGGTGAGGAACTTCACCAGCTTGGTGAGATCGTCCCCCCAGGCCCAGTCGGATTCGGCATCGGCAAACAGGGCGTAAACACCCGGCTCGCCGGTCTTTTTGTGTTCCAGCAGCTCGTTGGTGACGCCGCCATAGGCGGACACCACGAAGATGCGCTGATAGAGGTCGTCCTTGCTGCGACTGCCAACAACAATGTTGTCGCGCACGGCCTCGTAATTGCTCATGGAAGTACCGCCGATCTTCTCGACGGTATGCTGTGCAGTAGTCATAGGTTTGCCTTCGCTATCCTGCAGAATGAATGTCCCGGAACCGCGGGCGTCTCAGGACGCCTCGCTGACTCCCTCCTGCATGATTTCGTCGACGCTTGCCGCCAGCAGGGCAACACCCTTCTTCAGGTCTTCCTCGCTGGTGGTCAGCGGCATCAGGCATTTGATGACTTCATCGTTCGGGCCACTGGTCTCGATGATCAGGCCTTTCTCGAAAGCACGGCTGGTGATGTCACCGGTCAGGTCGGCGTTTTTCGCCTCGATACCGCGCATCAGGCCGCGACCCTTGACGTGGAACTCGCCCGGATACTTGTCGCAGATGGCCTGCAGGGCATCGCCCAGTACCTTGGTCTTGGCCTTGACCTCGTTGGCAAAGGCATCGTCCTTCCAGTAGTTCTCGACGGCAGCGCGCGCGGTAACAAACGCCATGTTGTTCCCACGGAAGGTACCGTTGTGCTCACCCGACTCCCAAACGTCCAGCTCCGGCTTGAACAGTACCAGTGCCATCGGCAGTCCGTAGCCACTCAGGGACTTGGATACCGTCACGATGTCCGGCTTGATGCCAGCAAATTCGAAGCTGAAGAACTCGCCGGTACGACCGTTACCCGCCTGGATGTCATCCAGAATCAACAGGATATCGTGCTTCTTGCAGAGCTCGGACAGACCCTTGAGCCATTCAGCGCGGGCAGCGTTCAGGCCACCTTCACCCTGAACCGCCTCAACAATCACCGCCGCCGGCAGTTCAACACCGGAGGAGCTGTCGGACAGCACTTTGTCCATGATCTTCAGGGTGTCGACGTCTTCACCCAGGTAGCCGTCATAGAACATGAAATCCACGTTGTTCAGCGGCATACCCACACCACCACGGTGATGCTTGTTACCAGTTGCCGCGACAGCACCAGTGGTCACGCCGTGGAAGCCATTGGTGAAGGAGATGATGCCGGTACGGCCTTTCACCTTCCGCGCCAGCTTCATGGCTGCTTCCACACAGTTGGTACCGGTCGGGCCGGTAAACTGCATCTTGTAGTTCAGGCCACGGGGCTCAAGGATGTACTTCTTGTAGGATTCCATGAAGTCATGCTTGGCGGTGGTGAACAGGTCCAGGCCCTGGCTGACGCCGTCCGATTCGATGTATTCGATCAGGGCTTTTTTGAGAATATCGTTGTTGTGGCCGTAGTTCAGGGAACCGGCACCGGCCAGAAAGTCCAGGTATTCCTTGCCATCTTCGGTGTACAGATGCGCGTTCTTGGCGCGGTTAAAAATCACCGGGAAGGCACGGGAATAAACACGTACTTCGGATTCAGTAGACTTGAAAATTTCCATTGTCTTGCCTCTTAGCATGTCAGGTTCGAGGTAGATGCGCGGCAGCCTGTCGGTAAAACGTTTCGGTCGCGACAAGCCCGCCGTGCGTTGGTTTAAGCCTTGATAGCAAGCCCACCTCGGGTGGCTTGCCGGCTAGTCCAATTCACAGTCGTCACTCACGATGTCTGATCGTGAATTCAGGGCTCTCAGACAGGCTTCTTGAAAGGCCCGATACGCAGCAGGAACTCGGAATCGTGCTTCCCGCCGAAGTGGGCGTCTTTCTCGAAGTACTCGTGATAGGTGAGCTCGGCTCCCATGTCACGGGCGAATGAGCGGAACAGCGCCCAGGAGGCCTCGTTGTCTGCGGTGATGGTTGTTTCCATGTGCGTGACATCCTTGCAGGCATCACGGGAAACAATCTCATTCAGCATCCGCTTGGCGAGGCCCTGTCCACGACCTTTCTCGTGAACCGCCACCTGCCAGACAAAAACGGTCTCGGGCTGTTGGGGAGGGATGTATCCGGAGATAAAGCCGACCAGATCGCCTTCCTTCTCCGCGGCCACGCCGGTTTCGGCAAAGTGGCTGCACTGCAGTAGGTTGCAGTAAATCGAGTTGGGGTCCAGCGGCGGGCATTCAGCCACCAGCTGGTTAAGCCTGAAGCCATCATCCTTCGTGGGTGTGCGTAGGGTGATGGCGGTGGTATTCGAACCTTCAGATGTCATAACGTGATCAATTCGCTTCAAAAGTTAGTGCTGAATTATATAGACCACAAAATATATTTCAAGCTGCGGTCATTCCGTGCACGGCAACACACCCGCCCCGACAACTTAAGAATAGTTTGAATTGAAGCATCCGCCAGTGACAGCTTCATGAATTTTTGGAAGGAAACATCACCTGTTCTGGCGCCAGCGCCGTGCCGCTGATAATACGATGGCGATAAGACTCCGAAGCATCGCTACCAGCCGGCCAGAGCTGGTCGAAACACGCCAGCCAGGCGGCCCCATCAAAGGCCACCGGCACCAGAGAAACCGCCAGTCCCGAGACTTCTTGGCGGGCTACCGCCACCTCGGGCGATGGCCCGGCGGCGATTCGCGTTATCAGACCTCGACGATCACCTTTCAGATTCCCCATGCCGGCAGATCCGTTGTTCACCACCACGCCGGAGGGGGTTTCAGTGGCCGTTGCCCAGAGTACAGGCAGGCAGGTGTGGGTACAGGCAATGACGTCCGCTCCTGTGGCGGCCAGCCAACGCCTGACGTCAGAATCGTTTCCAGTACTAAAGGATTCATGGGCCAACCCCCACCCGGCAAGGGATTCAGGATCCCCATGCAGAACCAGAATCTTTAGGCCTCCAAACATCAGGCAACGGTAGCGTGGTAACGCTGCCAGACGCTCCTGAATATCCGGGTACTGGTTTGCAGTGGACTGCAGTCGCTCCATGATGCGGTTGGACCGCTCCACCACGGCCTGATCGACGAACTCGGGATAGGCACAGCCACAACCGGCACCATCACTGGCATCAGCCAGTTCATACTCCACATTGCCGAGACTGGCAGTATGAGCCAGAACCCGGTCGTTGATGTCCCGGAACAGCTCGTCACTGGCGTTAAACCAGTTAAAATCACCGTTGAACACCAACCGGACCCGGCGCCCGGCCTGCTCCTCTGCGACCGCCATACGCTCGATCTCATCCAACGCCAGCGGATTGCCATAAAGGCCACCGACAATGTAGAGCACATCCTCGGTAACCGGCTCCGGGTTCTTGCAGAGGCTGGCCGGCTCATAGCGGTACGCGAGTGGACAACTGCGGCCTTCGGTCATAGCGGACAACTCAGATCTCGCCCGCCGCCAGTGAACGGCCGGCCAGCCGGCGCACCACAAGCGGCAGGAAGAATCCGGCACTGCAAATCAGGAAGCCATAGGCATTCACGCCCAACAACATGGCGTATTTGCCCTCGCCAATGGCCCAGCTGTCCGGAATCAGGCCGGTCGCCAGCAGAATTCCCAGCCCGATGCCGGTCCAGAAGCTGAGGTGAAAACTCCAGGGCGACCAGCGGGTAAAGCTGTAGAACAGGAACACCGGCGCCAGCCCCATCACCATGGTGCCGGAAATCGTGGTGGCCTTGAGAATGTCGGTACCGGCAAACATCGGCAGGTTACCCAGCAGGGCAAACACGACCATCACCACTGCACCCACGCGCATGCTCGGCAACTTGTCCTTCGCCCGCTGCGCCAGCCGCGGCAAATCCACCGCCAGGGACTTGGCCAGGGAGGTAAAGGTTGAATCAAGCGTGGAGCCGGCAGACGTCATCATCACCACACTCATGAAGAACAACGCCGCCAACCCCAGCGACTGCCCAACCGCAGCCGGCGCATTGCCCATGGCCTCGATGCCATTGAGCCGAGCATGAACCCCCACCAGACTGAAGATAAACACCGCCACAAAGCCAAGCAGGCCGGCGACGACGAAGCTCTTGAGCATGGTCTTTTCTTTGTTTACGAAGCCCCGATCGGTCAGTACCGGATCGTGGAACGGATAACTGAACAGCTGCAGCAGCGCCACCAGCAGGAGATCAAACCCGGCATCGAGTCGGAACTCACCGTTACTCAGCAGGGCGCTGGTATCGTTCGCCGGCACAATCAGGAACAGCACCGCCCCGACAAAGAACACGAACACAAACGCCTGAATGACATCGGTAAAGATCGACGACCGCAGACCGCCCTTGAGGCTGTAGGCCAGTGTAAACACGGTAAACAGCATCGCTGCGGCGTAGTACTCCCATTCACCCGGCAGCCCGAAGTAGCCACCAACCACCGCGGTGTTGCTCCAGACCTCGTTGTACAAGCGGATCAGAATCGCCGCCGCAAATGACAGCGCCGCCAGGCGTCCAAACCGCGACGTCAGAAACTCCTGCAGGCTCCTCGCCCCGGTCTGAGTCCGAATCAGGTAGATGATGTAACCCGCCACCGGAATCGACAGCCAGTAACTGGCATAGGCCAACCCGCCGACAACCCCGTAAGCCGCGCCCAGGTTGGCGGCATTGGTAACCGACTTGGCAAAGATCCAGCTGATAAAAATACTGGCCGTCAACGACCACTGGCCCACCGGATTGCCCTGATCATCCGCCCCCTTATAGAACGAATTCGCATTTCGGCTACGGGGCGACAGGGCATACATCACCACGCCGTAGACCACGAGAAATCCCCAGAACAGGGAGGCTTCAGTAAAGTTCATCGTCGTTTCCTATTCGTTCTCTTTGTTTTGTTGTTCCGGGGCTTATGCCCGTTGTTGTGACTCTGGAGTTATCGGTGGTGGCAGGTTGCGGCGCAAAAAAACGCCCGTGAACCCATCCATGGGGGGCTTGGTCGCGCCGTCCGTGGCGCTCCACATTTTTTGCGCCGCAACCTGCCACCCCCTGATTAACCTCACTGCTTGCTGTCCCCGACAAGTCCCTGCTCATTCAAGCCCTGCGAATAGCAAAGCCGTCTCCGCGGTCTGTGGGTGGGGAATTTATTTCCGCCAGAAAAAAGATGTCTGAGCGCAGCGAGTTATTTTTTCCAAGGAAATAAATTCCCCACCCACAGGCCGCCAACCGCACCTCTCTCAGTCCTACAGACGCTAACCATCCCCCCAGCAACAATCACCCAGGCGCCGAACAACTAGCCCCAAACCGATAACAGGCAAAACACCTGTGATGCCGCAACATAATCCGCTCGTCCATACTCTCCGCCAGCGTCCCCCCAAGGTCATACTGCGGATCGTCATCCACCAGCGTGCAGGCATACACCCGCACCCGGTCATCTTTCTTCACCAGCATCCGCGTGTACGTGCACATAAAGTGAGACCGGGATTCTTTCGTGGGGTACTTCTCCATACAGGTCTCGGTAATCTCCGGGCTGCCGTCATCGGTTCCCGGCGTCCCCAGATCGGGAAAGGCCGTGAACGCCAGAGTTTCCGGAATACCGCGATCACGGAAGATGGCCCGGAAGGCATTTTCAACGTCTTCCGGGTTTTCCCCAGGGTCTGTCTGGCGGGCAATGGAAACCTTGAAGCCCTGCTCAACCAGCCACGCGATGCCTTCAAGGGCCAACTCGAAACTGCCGTCACCGCGATCTTTGTCGTGGCGGGCAGCATCCGGGAAATCCAGGCTGACACGGAAATGGATCGAGTAGGGATTATCCAACAGCGGCAGAACCTGATGCCGACGCTTGAGCAGTGGATCGGTGGCGTTGGTCAGCACAAAGCAGGGCCGGTGCTGACTGGCGTAATCGAGGATGTTCACAAAGTCCCGGATCACGAAGGGCTCGCCGCCGGTGAAGCTGAACTGTTCTACGCCCATCTCCACCGCTTCGTGGATGAACGGCTTCACGTCACTGAGTTTCATCCCTGGAATACGCCCATCACCGGGATGAGAACCTTCCAGGCAGAAGGGACAAGCCAGATTGCAGGCCGTGCCAGTGTGAATCCACAACTCCCTGAGCTTGTCCGCCTCGATGTATCCCCGGGGATCACCGTCGCGGGTGTGAGTCCAGCTGTCACGGGCTCTGGGTTCCAGAACCTCCACCGCCGGTATGCGTTTCGCGTCCTGTTTGGGTAGGTCAACCAGGGGCATATCCGCTCCTATTCAGTTATTCGGCCTGGAGGCCTTTCCGCGCCGCCAGCCATGCAGTTTTTCCAGCAGGTTCAGCACACCCTCCGGGGCGTGCGCCCGTTTCCATTCCCCTGCTGCGTATTTCGCTGATTCATTCCAGGTCGGGTAGGGGTGAATGGTGCCCAGTATCTTGTTGAGCCCCAGGCCGTGTTTCATCGCCAGGGTGAATTCGGCCAGGATTTCCCCGGCATGATTACCCACGACCACGGCACCGAGGATCCGGTCCTTGCCTGGCGGCGTCAGCACCTTGATGAAGCCGTAGTCTTCACTCTCCGCAATCGCCCGGTCCAGATCATCGAGGCCGTAGCGGGTCACCTCGTAGGCAACCCCTTGTTCCCGAGCCTCCGCTTCACTCAGTCCTACCCGCGCCACTTCGGGCGAGGTAAAGGTGACCCAGGGCATCACCCGGTAGTCCACCCGGAACCGTTTGAACTGACCGAACAGTCCGTTCACAGCGGCGTACCAGGCCTGATGCGCCGCCGCGTGTGTGAACTGATAAGGACCGGCCACGTCGCCACAGGCAAAGACATTCGGATAGCGCACACTCATGTCCTCCTCCACAGGCACAGTGCCATTGGGCAGGGTCTCTATGTTGACCTTCTCAAGTCCCAGTCCGGACGTGTTCGCGGCACGTCCGACCGCAACCAGCACTTGGTCAAAGGGAATCCGGACCTGCTCGCCCTTGTGCTCGCAGTAGGCGACCTTCTCCCCGTCTTCCAGGCGGAACTCGGTTGCGGCGTGCTCCAGGCGCAGATCAATACCGTCCGCTTCGAACTGCTTCATGACCTGCGCCGACACATCGTCGTCTTCACGACCCAGAATCCGCTCCGTCCGCTCTACCTGGGTTACCATCGATCCCAGGCGGGCAAAGGCATGGGCCAGTTCACTGCCAATGGGACCGCCGCCCAGTACCAGCAGACGTTGCGGTTGATCCCGCAGGGACCACAGGTTCTCGGACGTGAGCGGGTTCATATCCGCAAGGCCGGGAACCGGTGGCAATGCCGGTTTTCCGCCCGTTGCGATCACAATGCTGCGTGCCGTCAGGCGCTCCACGCGGCCATCCCCATGTTTAATCTCAACCTCCCAGGGAGATACGAAACTCGCTTCGCCCTGGATGCAGTCCACACCCAACTGCTGATAGCGCTCCGGCGAATCGTGAGGCTCCACTTTGGCAATCACCGACTGGACCCGCTCCATGATCTTGCGGAACGAACCTTTTACCGGAACCGATTCCAGGCCATAACGATCGCCATGGCGGAACGTATCGGCAGCCCGAGCACTTCGGATCAGCGCCTTGGAGGGAACACAGCCAGTGTTCAGACAGTCCCCACCCATCCGATCCTTTTCCACCAACGCCACCTTTGCTTTTACCGCAGCGGCGATGTAGGCAGAAACCAGTCCCGCCGAACCACCGCCAATCACGATCATGTTGTAATCGAAGCGATCGGGCTTCCTCCACCCAGCATAGACTTTTCGGCGCTTCAAAAATCCGACAATAAACTTGGCGATGATCGGAAAGACGCCGAGCAGAGCAAAAGACAGCAGCAGATCGCCGGAGACGATATCCCCAAGGGCTTCAATTTGCCCCAACTGGGTACCGGCGTTCACGTACACGAACGTACCCGGCAGCATCGCCAGCCAGCTCACCCAGGCGTAAGTCCAGAGGCGCATGCCGGTCAGACCCATGGTGAGATTGATCAGGAAGAAGGGGAATACGGGCACGAGGCGCAATGTTGCGAGGTAGAAGGCACCGTCCTTGTGGATGCCACGATCAATGCGCGCAATCGTTTCCCGGTATTTATCCCGAAGGGTGTCACGAAGGAGGAAACGGGCCACCAGAAAAGCAACCGAAGCACCCAGGGTGGACGCCAGGGACACGACCACGAGGCCATAGGCATTTCCGAAGAAGGCACCACCCGCCAGCGTCATCACAGCCGCTCCCGGTAGCGACAAGGCCGTAACGAGCACATAGGCAGCACCAAACGCCGCCAGGGCCACAAGCAGGTGCCCACCGATCCATTGATCCAGCGCCTGACGGTTCTGCTTCAGGGCATCCAGAGTCAGCCATTCAGTGCCTCCGAGGCCCCAGAACGCAATGACCGCTATCGCGATCACCGTAATCAGAACCAGCTTTCCCGTTTTCATGCACGTCTCCGTCAACAGTGTGTTGCTGCCTTAAACACACGAACCAGGCATTTGTTACAAAATAATCCAGTCAGTTTCGAGGTTAGCCCGGATTCTCCGGCGAGTTGTCACAAAGTTATAAACCTTGCCTAACTCTCCCCTAACTCTCCCCTAACTCATCCCGGGGATGACCGGAAAAACCCGCCGGCAGGCAGATACGAAAGGCGTTATCGGACAGTTCCCCGGCGAGGAATTTTGGGAATACATTGACGGTAAAAGCGATGAAATGTCTATGGCGAAAGGAAAAATACTTCAGAAAGACAGCAGGTTGCTGGAAGGAGGTAGGACTGGCAAGCCTAGCTTGCCAGTCGATTCACCTGCTCCACAAAGGCCGCAGGCAGGGGATCCAGAACCGGGCGGGCATCGCCCGAAAGGCCCGGGTTCGGGGATTCGGGCTCGGAAGCCAGGATAGCCGGCGCTTCAGACCAGTGCAGCAGCTGAAACTTGCCGTCCTCGCCTTCCACCAGAGCCGTGCAGTGTTCGACCCAGTCGCCGTCGTTGCAATAGAGCCCCTCGTCGCTTCTCAGGAAGCCCGCAGAGTGGATGTGGCCGCAGATAAACCCGTCGTAACGCCCCTTCTCCGCAGCCGTCAGCGCGGCCAGCTCAAATCGGCGGATAAAGGTTCTGGCGCGGCCGATCCGGCTCTTGATCCAGGCCGCCAGCGACCAGTAGGGCTTACCCTGCAATCTGCGGAGCGCATTGAACCAGCGGTTCAATCGCAACAGCAGTCCGTGAGCCCGGTCGCCCACCAGCAACATCAGCGGACTGCAACGCACCACCTGATCAAACTGGTCGCCATGGCATACCAGAAACTGGCGGCCGTCTGCTGTGGTGTGCGCGGTCTTTTCAAGGATCTCGATACCGGAAATGGTCTGGCCACTGAAACGACGGAAGAACTCATCATGGTTACCGGGAACATAGACAACCCGGACCCCACTGCCTGCCAGA
Source organism: Marinobacter nitratireducens (assembly GCF_000708045.1). Taxonomy (GTDB): domain Bacteria; phylum Pseudomonadota; class Gammaproteobacteria; order Pseudomonadales; family Oleiphilaceae; genus Marinobacter; species Marinobacter nitratireducens. The sequence continues at coordinate 62,336 of NZ_ANIE01000009.1, read as the reverse complement.
TCAATCAGCTTCTGGATCACCCGGTGGTGGGTTTCGGGAAAGTGCGCGCGCCGTTGCATGGCAATCAAGTCAACGATATCGCCGACCAGGTAAAGGGTTTCGCACTGAACGTTCTCCAGGAAATCCAGCAGATACTCGGCCTGGCAATCGGCCGTGCCCAGGTGAACATCGGAAATGAATACGCTGCGATACTGTCGCACGGTGCCTCCCCGTCTCTCAGGACCTGTATGAGGGTTCCTGAACCCACCTTGGCAATCCCCGGTGACAGGCCGGTGACACTGGCACGACAGTTTGGTTACTCTTTGTGCTCCCAGTGCCAAAATAACAATAAGGATAATCATGCTCAGACTCACGAAGGCGGATTTGATGCCCTGGCTGGCTCGGACGATATCCAGCAACACCGTCTATCGCGTTCGGCACACGATTCAACGCGCTCGCTCACGCATCCGGGGAGAGCAGGACCTGGCCCTCGTCTTTATCAATCCCCGCGATCCTTTCGGACTGCCCTTGTTGGAGGGCCTGATCCAGCTGCAGGAGAACTACGGCGTACGTTTCCGGATCCACACCGTTTGGCGACTGGACGATGAGATGTTTCCCGAGCCGGAACTCTGGCGCGAATGGGCTCAGCAGGATGCGTCAAGGCTATCGGCCCTGTATGGCTTCACCGCACCTGACCGGCCAACCGCACCCGCTCAATCGGAACTGAACGCAGCCACCGCGCGCCTGCTGAAAGCCGAGCAAACCCCGGACGCGCTGACAACAGCTCTGGGTGTATTCAAGACGCTCTGGGGCTCAACCTCGGGAGTCGTGGAGGTCGGAAAGCCGGATGAGGAAAGGTTATCCAGGAATGACGCTCTACTCCGACGACTCGGGCATTATCAGGGCAGCATGGTCTGGTATCTGGGTGACTGGTTCTGGGGCGTGGACCGGCTGGATCATCTGGAGCAAAGTCTTAGCCGGCAGGGGCGGAACCGGAACGCTGCAAATGCGCGCATTTTCACCCGGACATGGGCGGATCTGAGCCGTAAAGCTACCCCATTGCCTGACGACCACCCGGCGGGCCACGTGCCTCTCGAGGTGTTCTTCTCGATACGCAGCCCCTACTCGTATCTGGGCCTGGAGCGCGCCATACAGCTTGCCAACGCCTGGAATATTCCTGTCAAGCTTCGACCGGTCCTGCCCATGCTGATGAGGGGGCAATCCGTGCCCGATGCGAAAAAGTGGTACATCTTTCACGATACAAAAAGGGAAGCCAACAAACTGGGCATCCCCTACGGTTTTGTCGCTGATCCGCTCGGCTCCGGGGTGGAACGCTGCTATGCCCTGTTCGAATACGCCCGCTCACAAGGTCGCGAAATCGACTACATGCGCACCTATGCCCGGGCGGTCAATGCCGAGGGGATCCGCTCTGAGACCGATGCCGGCCTGAAAGTGATTGTCAAACGTGCCGGACTCAACTGGCAGGCTGCAAAGCCCCTGCTCAACGATGAAAGCTGGCGTGACTGGGCCGAAGACAACCGCAAGGCCATGTATGAGTGCGGCCTTTGGGGTGTTCCCAGCTTTCGTTATGGCCATGTCAGTTGCTGGGGCCAGGACCGCTTGTGGGTGATCGAGAATGCAATCGGGATCAGGTAGTTTCCGCCGGCTTTTGTAATGAGGCCACAGCCTTACGCGACAACTCCGACAGCTCACTGCCATCCTGTTCCGCGTAGTCGATGATCATCTGCTTCATACTGCGGGCCCAGAACTTCTTCAGATGGCCGGCCACAGCCCCGGCAGCCTCATCCTCGCTGCCGGCATGATGCAGATTGGCACTGATCTGGTTAACCATGGTGATCAGGTGGTGAAGCTGGTCATCGCTCAACGTCGTCACTCCTCAAACGGATACCGGCCTTGCAAGGCCTCGGGTGTAGGTTACATGGCGACCGGGACGGGCGAAGCCGATCAGGGTCAGGCCGGCTTTTTCAGCTTCGCGGATGGCCATCGCCGTCGGTGCCGACACAGCCACCAGGCAACCAATCCCGGCATTGGCGCTTTTCTGCACCATCTCGTAACTGGCGCGGCTCGACACCAGGGCAAAACCGTTGGCAAAAGCGCTTTCGCCGGTTTCCCGGATGCGCGCTCCGATCAGCTTGTCCAACGCGTTATGACGGCCCACGTCTTCCCGGACCATCAGAACCTCCCCTGCCGGCGAACACCAGGCCGCGCCGTGGGTTGCCCCGGTCTGGGCCTGCAATGGCTGGTGGTCGCGGAGGTGGTCCACGGCGGTCTGTACTGCCCCGTCATCAGGCCTGAAGCCGAAGGGCACCTTGCCGACCGGGCGGATGGCCTGCTCCAGGGAATCGGCCCCGCAAAGCCCGCAACCGGTTCGGCCCGTGAGGTTACGACGGCGCATTTTCAGCTCGGCGAAACGATCCCCTGCGATGTGCATGGTCACTTCGATGCCCTCGCCCCGGGAACGGGTCTCCACACCAAACAACTGATCGGGGCGCTCCAGGATGCCCTCTGTCAGGCTGAACCCGAGGGCAAGGTCTTCCAGGTCGTCAGGCGTCGCCATCATCACCACATGGGATATGCCGTTGTAGACCAAGGCCACCGGGACTTCTTCGGCAATCACATCGATCATCTCCGCGTGGTCAACACGTCCATGCACTTCCACCGGGACTTTCACGGTTGCCGCGGGCAGATCCTGCCCGTGATCAGAGCGGTCACTGCCGGACTCAGGGCTATTTGAGCGCGCTAACATCGTCGGGTGCCCTCCCATGCATGGCCGGCTCCAACAGCTCGTGCTGACGCTCATCGAAGTCCTCGAAATGACGCTGCCAGCGGGATGGCTGCGACACCTTCTCCACCTGCACCGCCGTCACCTTATACTCGGGGCAGTTGGTGGCCCAGTCCGAGCTGTCGGTGGTGATCACGTTAGCGCCGCTGCCCGGATGGTGGAAGGTGGTGTAAACCACCCCCGGCAGCATGCGTTCACTGACCTTCGCCCGCAGCACCGTTCGGCCAACGCGGCTGGAGATACCCAGCCAGTCGCCATCATGGATGCCTCGCAATTCGGCATCACTGGGGTGGATTTCCAGCAGGTCTTCCTCATGCCAGCGTTCGTTCTCGGTACGCCGGGTCTGGGCACCGACGTTGTACTGACTGAGGATCCGACCGGTCGTCAGCACCAGCGGGAATTTCCGGTTCGTCCGCTCCTCGGTGGCCACATACTCGGTGACGGCAAACCGGCCCTTGCCGATGGGGAAGTCCACCTCATGCATGGTCGGCGAGCCTTCCGGATGCTCATCGTTGCAGGGCCACTGGATACTGCCCAGTCGCTCCAGCTTGTCATAGCTGACGCCGGCGAAGGTCGGAGTCAGCAGGGCAATTTCGTCCATGATTTCCGACGGGTGCCGGTAGTTCATGGGGTAACCCAGGGCATTGGAGAGCGCCATGGTGACTTCCCAGTCCGCCAGCCCGGCAACCGGTGCCATCACTTTGCGTACACGATTGATACGGCGTTCGGCGTTGGTGAAGGTGCCGTCCTTCTCCAGGAAGGTGGATCCCGGCAGCAGTACGTGAGCGTACTTGGCGGTTTCGTTGAGGAAGATGTCCTGAACGATCAGGCAGTCGAGTGCCGTCAGGGCAGCCTCGACATGCTGGGTATTGGGATCGGACTGAGCAATGTCCTCACCCTGCACATACAGGCCTTTGAACGTTCCGGCGATGGCGGCATCGAACATGTTGGGAATGCGCAGGCCCGGCTCGTCGTCGATAGCCACGCCCCAGACGTCACTGAAGCGGGCGCGGACGGCGGCATCGCCCACATGCTGGTACCCCGGCAGTTCATGGGGGAAAGACCCCATGTCGCAGGAACCCTGCACGTTGTTCTGGCCCCTTAGCGGGTTCACCCCCACACCCTCACGGCCAAGATTGCCGGTGGCCATCGCCAGGTTGGCAATGCCCATCACCATGGTGGAGCCCTGGCTGTGCTCGGTGACGCCAAGACCGTAATAGATCGCGCCATTGCCGTTCGCGGCATAGGCACGAGCCGCCTGCCGTACCAGATCTGCCGGCACACCGGTCACCGCTTCCATGGCTTCGGGGGAATGACGTTCCTCCTGAATAAACTCGCGCCAGGCGGTGTATTGTGTCTGGTCACACCGTTGTTCGATAAAGGCTTTGTCTTCCAGGCCTTCGGACACAATCACGTGTGCGAGGGCGTTCACCATGGCCACGTTGGTGCCCGGCCGCAGGGGCAGATGGATGGCCTCACCGCCGTGGGGCGTTTTCAGCAGATCAATCCGGCGTGGATCAATCACGATCAGTTTCGCGCCTTCCCGCAGCCGCCGGCGAACCTGGGAGCCGAAAACCGGGTGGGCATCGGTGGGGTTGGCGCCGATGACCACGATGGTGTCGGCTTCCATCACCGAGTCAAAGGTCTGGGTGCCGGCAGATTCGCCCAGCGTGGTCTTCAGACCGTACCCGGTGGGGGAATGGCAGACCCGGGCACAGGTGTCGGTATTGTTGTTGCCGAACGCCGCTCGGATCAACTTCTGCACCAGGTAGGTTTCCTCGTTGGTGCAGCGGGAAGAGGTGATTCCGCCGATGCTTTCGCGACCGTATCTGCTCTGGGTTTCCTTCAGTCTGTTCGCGGCAAAATGAATGGCTTCGTCCCAGGACACCGCGCGCCAGGGCTCTTCGATGGATTCCCGGATCATGGGCTCACAGATGCGATCCTTGTGGGTGGCATAGCCGAACGCGAACCGGCCTTTCACACAGGCATGGCCATGGTTGGCGTCTCCGCCCTTGTACGGCACCATCCGTATCAGCTGGCCTCCCTTCATTTCTGCCTTGAAGGAACAGCCGACGCCGCAGTAGGCACAGGTGGTCACCACGCTGTGCTCTGGCTGGCCGGCGTCAATCACGCTCTTTTCCATCAGCGTCGAGGTGGGGCAGCTCTGCACACAGGCGCCGCAGGACACGCACTCGGAATCCATAAACGGCTCACTCTGGCCAGCGGACACCTTCGAGTCAAAACCACGTCCTTCGATGGTCAGGGCAAACGTACCCTGAACCTCTTCACACGCCCGCACACAGCGTGAGCAGACAATGCACTTGCTTGGATCAAAGCTGAAATAGGGGTTGGAATCGTCGGTTTCGGCAGCCAGATGGTTTTCACCCTCAAAGCCGTAACGCACCTCCCGCAAGCCTACCGCGCCAGCCATGTCCTGCAGCTCACAATCGCCGTTGGCCGGGCAGGTAAGGCAATCCAGGGGGTGGTCGGAGATGTACAGCTCCATGATGTTCCGGCGCAGCTTCGCCAACTTGCCGTTCTGGGTGGTGACCGCCATACCGTCGGCCACCGGCGTCGTACAGGAAGCCGGATAACCCCGTCGGCCTTCTATTTCCACCGCGCACAGCCGACAGGAACCGAAGGCCTCGAGGTTATCAGAGGCACAGAGTTTGGGAATCTGGATACCCAGCAGGGTCGCGGCCCGCAGCACGGATGTGCCTTCCGGCACCTCGATGTCATACCCATCGATGGACAGTGAGACAGTGTTTTCCGACGTTGCCGGCGGTGTGCCGTAATCCAGGTCCGGCTTCAGGGCGGGTTTTCCGGGATCAAAATATTGCAGCATGATGTGCCTCCACTCGATTCGGTCAACCCGCCAGGTCGTCCGGGAAATGTTTGATCACACTCTGCACCGGGAAAGGGGTCATCCCTCCCATGGCACAGAGCGACCCATCCACCATGGTGTCACACAGGTCTTCCAGCAGGCCCAGATTGGCCTCCCGGTTCTCACCAGATCGAATACGATCAATCACCTCCACACCACGCACTGAGCCAATCCGGCAAGGCGTGCACTTACCGCAGGATTCAACGGTGCAGAACTCCATGGCGAACCGGGCCTGCTCGCCCATGTCCACGGAATCGTCAAACACCACCACACCGCCATGGCCGATACCGGCCCCGAGTTCGGCAAAGGCCTCGTAATCCAAGGGGGTACCCCACTGGCTTTCCGGCAGGTAGGCCATCAGGGGGCCTCCCACCTGCACCGCCTTCATGGGCCGACCGGTGGCGGTACCGTCGCCAAAATCTTCCAGCAGCTCTTTGAGCGGAACGCCGAAGGCCAGTTCGATCAGCCCGCCGCGGCGAATATTGCCCGCCAGCTGAACCGGCAGGGTGCCCCGGGAACGGCCCATGCCATAGTTGGCGTAGGCCTCACCACCTTTGGCCATAATGAACGGCACCGCCGCCAGGGACAGCACGTTGTTGACCACCGTGGGCTGGCCGAAAAGGCCGACAATCGCCGGTAGCGGCGGTTTTGCCCGCACCAGCCCGCGCTTGCCCTCGAGGCTTTCCAGCAGGGAAGTTTCCTCGCCACAGATGTAGGCGCCGGCACCAAGCCGGACCTCCAGGTGAAAGGCTCGGCCGCTGCCAAAGACATCGTCACCGAGATAACCCGCCGCCTCGGCCCGGGCGATGGCCTCATTGAGCATCCGATGGGCGACCGGGTATTCCGAACGCAGATAGATATAGCCCTGCGTAGCACCCACCGCCATGCCGGCGATGGCCATGCCTTCGATCAGCATGTATGGATCGCATTCCATCACCAGACGGTCAGCAAAGGTGCCGGAATCCCCTTCATCGGCGTTGCAGACGATGTATTTTTGCTGCTGCCTGGGCTGATCGTGCACGGTCTGCCACTTGATGGCGGTCGGGAAGGCGGCTCCGCCACGGCCACGCAGGCCCGAGGTTTTCACCTCATCGACGATGCCTTGCGGTTCCATGGCCGCAGCGCGGGCCAGACCCTCGAAACCGCCATGGCTACGATAATCGTCCACCGATAACGGGTCGGTAAGTCCGATACGGGCGAAGGTCAGTCGCTGCTGCCGTTTCAGGTAGGAATGTTCTTCGATATTGCCGAGGCACCGCTCATGCCCCGACTGGCCGTCCAGCAACCCGGCGCCGATCAGGCCGGCAACGTCGTCAGGTTCGACAGGGCCATAGGCCACACGCCCCTGGCCAGCGTCCACCTCAACCAGAGGCTCCAGCCAGCACAGACCGCGAGAGCCATTACGGATCACCGTGATGTCGACGCCCTGTTCGGCCGCCTTCTGTTCAATCAGCCTCGCGACTTGATCTGCACCGAGGGACAACGCGGTGGTATCACAGGGTACATAAATTTTTGTCGTCATTGTCGGCCCCTATTCCAGTTCGAGCGTCGACGTGGTGAGTTGTTCCGCCAGTCGGTCGAATTTTTCCGGGGTCATCCGGCCATGGATGCTGTCATCCACTCGAATGGAGGGCGCGCAGGCGCAGTTGCCGAGACAATAGACCGGCTCCAGGGTGATCTCACGATCTGTCGTGGTCTGGTGATAGTCCACAGCCAGTCGCTGACGCACATGCTGTTCCAGTGCCCGTCCGCCCATTGCCTGGCAGGCTTCGGCGCGGCACAGCTGAACGACATGGCTGCCCGGCGGGGTCGTTCGGAAGTGATGGTAAAAGCTGATCACGCCATGCACTTCGGCGCGGGTCTGTTGCAGGGCATCGGCAATCAGGGGAACCGTTTCGGGGGGGATATATCCCAGTCTGTCCTGAATGGCGTGCAGGATCGGCAGAAGAGCACCAGGCTGATGCCGATGGGCATCCAGAATGGCCCGGGCCTGCTTCAAAATATGCATTATTGTTCCTACCTATTTTTGTTCTGTTACCCTATAAATCGCACAGTACCACTCTGACCAGCCACTCGGAATATGAATCAGAATGCATAGGAAGAAGCTCAACATTGTCCCCTCCCTGCTGTTCCGGACAGATCACAACGAATGGTTCGAGCCGGTACTTTTCAGGCTGCTGGAAAGCATCCGGGAGAGCGGCAAGCTCACCGCGGCGGCCCGCACCAACAACATCTCCTACCGGCACGCGTGGAACCTCCTTAATCGTGGTACGGATTTCTTTGGTGTGCCACTGGTCGAAATGCGAAAAGGCCAGGGCACGCAGTTGTCTGCCCTTGGGGAAAAGCTGCTGTGGGCTGACCAACGGGTGAAGGCTCGCCTCGAGCCCCAGATTGCAAGCATGGCCTCGGAATTCAATGACGAGATACAGCAGATTCTTGCCGGTGCCCATCGGGTGCTCCGCATCCATGCCAGCCACGGCTATGCCGTCTCCTTGCTGCCGGACATTTCAGAACAACTGGAAATCAATCTGCAGTTTCGCAATCCGGACGAGGCCCTGGCGGCACTTCAGCGGGGCGACTGCGACATGGCCAGCTTTCACTTCCCCACCTGCCCGGCGTTGGCCGAGAAGATACTAGAGCACTACCAACACCACCTTGAGGGCCAGGATTATCAGCTGATCCGGCTGGTCACCCGGCAGGAAGGCCTGATGATGCGACCCGAACTGGCCGGCTCTGTTCAGTCCCTGCCGGATTTGGTGGCAACGCAGGCGAGATTCATTGGCCGGGACCGGCATTCGGGCAGCCGGATCCTCCTCAACCTTCTGCTGGAAAGGGAAGGGCTTGGGGAAGGGGACATCAACCGGATGCCCCAGGAAGAGCTCACGCACACCGCGGTTGCGGCATTCGTCGCCTCGGGGATGGCCGACGTCGGTTTCGGGGTGGAAGCTGCCGCCCGTCAGTTTGGCCTTGAGTTCATCGCCCTGACCAGCGAGCACTACCTGCTTCTCTGCAAAAAAAACGGATTACCTGACGACGATCTCGCCGACCTTATCCGCGTGGTACAAACCCGCGCCTTCCGTGAACAGCTTGAGCAGGTACCGGGTTACGCGCCGGACAAACCGGGAGAGGTGACCAGCTTCGAGCAGCTGATCACCGAAGACCGCTAACGGGCCTCTGCCGTCATGACCGCAGGTCAGGGTTGAGCGTGTAGGTTCCGGTCACCCGGGCGCTGGCCAGCACGTGTCCGGCCATGGCATCGCGGACAGCGTTGCCATCAAACTCACCGCTCAGGCCGAGAGTTTCGACATCCAGGGCATGAACCTCGTAGTGGTAGTGATGCAGCAGCTCATCGTTCCACGGCGGGCATGGCCCGTCGTATCCACCGTAGGTTCCGGCCATATCCGGATTACCCGCCAGGAACTGGGTGTAATTGTTCACACCACGCACACCGAACGCGGCAGGACCCGGCTCTTTCCCCTTGGGGCTGACACCGTCACTGTCCTCGCCTTCGGGAATGCGACTGACATTGGCGGGAATGTCCACCAACAGCCAGTGAAAGAAATCCACCCGCGGCAGATCTTTGGAGACCGTCTTGCCCTCCTGGTTGACGTCCTCGGCAACACTGGGGACGTCCGGATCAAACATGATCACCACAAAGCTTTTCGTGCCCTCCGGAGCGTCTTCCCACACCAGCTCCGGGTTGCGATTGGGGCCGAAGCTCATATGGTCCTGTTCGCTGAAGACGCCAAACGCGAATTTTTCCGGGACCGGTTGTCCCTCTTCGATTCCTCGAACCTCTAGTTTCACGACGTTCTCTCCTGTAAAACACTGGTTTTTATCAATGATCAGGGTGCCTTACGCACATAAGTTCTGTGGTACAAAGGTTTTAGCAGTGCAGTCATACCTCTGTCCAGAGCAACCCGCGAGTCCAGAAACCAGCCGGATACCATCACATGTTCAACCAGGGCGAGATTGTTCATCACACCCGGGACGCCATTGGCAGCATCTTGGTTGTCGACTATCGGAAGCACCGGGTCATGACGTTCAACTCGATATTCGAGCAGAGCAAGATTGACCGCCGCCACCCCCATCTTCCTGTCCATGAGTATAACCGGGCCATGATGCTGCCGGCTGCCTTCATGACACCACAGCATGTCACTGTGCTCGGCCTCGGTGGCGGGGTCATGGTCACCGGCTTTCATCACCTGCTGCCGGAGTGCCACATTCACGCAGTGGAACTCCGGCAGTCGGTTGTCGATGTCGCCCGGGAATACTTCAGCCTTCCGGACAGTGCACGGGTCAGGGTCACGGTTGCCGATGCCCGGGAGGCCCTTGAAAACATGCCATCTGCCAGCACCGACTTCCTGCTATCCGATCTGTATTCCCACGACCGGATGAGCCCGACCCAGGCCCAGAAGCAGTTTGTGGACGACTGTAGCCGCGTGCTGACCGACGCCGGGTGGCTGGTGCTCAACTACCACCGGACACCCGACCCGGAAGGCCCGTACTTCCAACAGCTGCGACAGCACTTTTCGGTGGTACTGTTATTGCGCACCCGAAGCAACAACACCGTCATATACGCCAGCAAGCAGGGATTCGATGCCCTGTCGTCAAAAGATCCCAAGCTGCAGGCCCTGGAGAGCCATTTTCCGATCGGATGGCGCCAGTTGATGACCAAGGTCACCCGGGTTTGACCCGGGTCAACTTGAACCGGACCGGGGATGATCCATAGTTATAGGTAACCCATTCATTCCGGCAGGAGACAGCCCATGTCCGAAGAAGAGTACAAGCAACTGCACCCCATCCTGACCCAGGTCACCCAGACCTACGTGGACCTCTACACCAACAAACCCAACGAGGAAAACCGGCAAAAGCTGATCAAGCTCGAAGCGCTGCTGCACGATAAGCTCGAGACACTGAAGAAAGCCAGAGGTGAGTGAGAGACGCCGCCATGCTCAGGAAGCGGTGATTTAAAGCACCGCTCCTGCAGTACGGCGCAGGAAGTATTCCCGCGTCATACGAAACACCAGAGGTGACAGCAGGAGCAGGGCGATCAGATTGGGAATTGCCATCAGGCCATTGGCGATATCACACAGGCCCCAGACCAGTTCAAGATCCATCACGGCGCCCACCGGCAGCATCAGGCAGAACAGGTTGCGGTAGAGCCTGATCGACTGGGTCCCGAACAGGTATCCGGTGCCCCGATCGCCGTAGTAGCTCCACCCCACCACGCTGGAAAACGAAAAGAACAACAGGGAAACGGTGACCGCCAGTTTACCGAGATCCGGCACGGCGGCGTTGAAGGCCATGGTGGTCAACTCCGAGCCGCTGACACCCGTCGTCCAGACTCCCGTCGTGATGATCACCAGGGCGGTAATCGTGCAGACCACCAGGGTATCGAACAAAGGCCCATTCATGGCAACCAACCCGGCACGGACCGGCTCATCGGCTTTGGTGGATGCCATGGCGATGGGCGTGGTGCCAAGACCGGCCTCGTTACTGAACACCCCTCGGGCGACCCCGAACTGGATGGTGGTCATCACCGCCGCGCCAGCAAATCCCCCGGTGGCTGCGGTACCGGTAAACGCATCCGACAGAATCTGAACAAATGCACCAGGCACGGCCTCTGCATTGATCCCCAGCACCACCAGGGCGCTGCCGACATAGAGCACAAACATCAGCGGCACCAGACGGGACACCACCTTCCCGATCCGGCGGATGCCGCCGACAATCACCAGCCAGATCAGCCCGCCATAGAGAAGGCCGATAAACAGTTTGACGCCAAATATGGTTCCCTCATCCGGGGCGTACTGAACCACGTCCCGCAACGAGAATTCCAGGGTATCGGCGACAGAATTGGCTTCCACCATATTGCCGGTGCCGTAGGCGGCGATGATCGCGCAGAGTGCGAAAAACTGGGCCATGGGCTTCCACCTGGGCCCCAGGCCCCGCTCGATGTAGTACATCGGCCCGCCTGAGTAGCCGGTTTCAGGATCATAGCTACGGAACTTCAGCGCCAGGGTGGTGCTGGCAAACACCGTAGCCATGCCGAAGATGGCCGTCACCCACATCCAGAAAATGGCGCCTGGACCACCGAGGGCAATCGCGGTAGCCACGCCGGCAATATTGCCGTTGCCGATGGCGGCAGAGAGGGCAACGGTGAGGGCACTGAAGTGACTGAGCTCTCCGTCCCGGGAGGTTTCCTCATCCCGGCCGCTCATGATGCGCAGGGACAACCCCAGCCTCAGTAGCTGGATGAAGCGCAGACGAATACTCAGATAAAGACCGGTACCAACCAGCAGCACGATGGTGAGCGGACCCCAGACAACCGCGCCAATGTCGTTCACCCAGTCCTGCATCTGAAGTCGTCCCGGTCAGTGATTCAGGTCCATTTTTCGTGGGGAGGCTGATAGTTCCGGAAGCCTTCGACGAGCTGCTCCGGCTGGTCCGCCAGAATCAGCATGTCGATGTATTCCTGTTTCAGGAAACCGGCGGATTCCATGCCCTTCACTGCGGTCAGCAGCGGTTCATAAAAACCGTTGACGTTGTAGAGCGCACAGGGCTTGTGATGAAAACCGAGCTGCCCCCAGGTCCAGGCTTCGAAAATCTCCTCCAGGGTCCCGATTCCGCCGGGCAGGGCAACAAACGCGTCAGCCAGCTCGGCCATCTTTGCCTTACGTTCATGCATGTCTTTCACCACATACAGTTCGGTGAGGCTGCCATGGGCGAGCTCACGATCCCGGAGATGCTCGGGGATCACCCCGTAGACACGGCCACCACTGGCCAGTACCGCGTCGGCGACCGTCCCCATCAAACCGACGTGCCCGCCACCGAACACCAGATCAATGCCGTTCTTCCCGAAATACTCGCCCAGCTCCCGGGCCCGTTGCGCATACGACTCGTCGTTCCCAGGACGGGAACCGCAATAAACGGCAATTTTCATGACGCTGTGTCTCAACTCCTTTGCTTGCCAGAGATGGCTGTGCGGACGAGGACTACTCACAAAGTAGCACCCTGCTGGCTCCGAGGTCGCATTGTCCCGGACATCAAAAACTCTAGCATGGAGACACAAACAACAAGAAATTTCAGGAGTACCCCATGGCAGGGCGCCTTACGCTCTTGGCAGTGCTCTTTATTGGCTGTTTCTGCTTTCAGGCCAACGCCTGGGCCGAACTGACGGATGAGCGCCGGTCCCAGATACAGACACTGTTCCCCGAAGCGACAGAGATCCGGGACAAGTTGTCCGATTTTCCCGTTTATCCGGTCTACCAGGTCACCGAGCTGATTGGCTATGCCTATGAATCCGTCGAATTCAGCAACCTTCAGGGTTTTGCGGGCAAGCCGATCCAACTGCTGATCGGCCTCGACATTCGTGGGCGCTTCACCGGGGTCACGGTTTTGGATCACCACGAGCCGGTGTTCCTCCACGGTTTGGGCGAACAACCATTGTTCGATTTTGTGGATCAGTATGCCGGGCATTCCCTGCGCCAACAGGTGATTATCGACACCTCCAACTCGCGGCACAGCGGCAAAACCAGTGACGGCGACGTTGTGCATTTCGACGGTGTCAGCAAAGCCACCGTGTCGGTGCTGATCATCAATGACACCCTTTTGTCCTCGGCTCTGAAGGTCGCGCGCACCAAACTGGAAGGCTTCACCCAGGCCGCGCCGACCCGGGCAAAACCGGACTTCTACGAATCTCTCAGCTGGCCGGAACTGGTTGATCGCGGCTATATCGGCAACTGGCAAATCAGCAGCGCGGCTGTGGAAGAGGCTCTCGGGCGCCCTCTCGACGACTATCCGGACGCCCCCGACGTCTCCCCAGACAAGCCATTCAGCGAGCTCTACTTTGCCTACATCAACTCGCCCATGGTGGGCCGGAACCTGCTTGGCGACGACGGCTATCAACGGCTGATGGACAAGGTCGGTGACAGCGCTCAGGTCATGGCGGTCCTGTCCCGGGGCGCCTATCCCCACCTCGGGCCGGACTTCGTCCCGGCCAGCACGCCCGACCGGCTGGGCATGATCCAGAATAACCTCGCGGTGGAGATGCGCGACCTGAACCTGTTGGACAGCAACATCCAGTTCCAGGCGCGGGGCATGCCCGTATTCGACAAACTCTCTCTGTTCCGGGTCGGCGGCAATGCCGGATTTAATCCCGGGGCCGAGGCGAGCCTGAAACTGGCCGTGGAGCTCGCCCGCAATCATCTGATGGTCGACAAGGCCACCCTCGAAATCCCGGTTGCCTTTGCCCCCGAGCTTTTCGAGAAAGTCGAGGTTGCTCCGGGACCCGGTGACAACAAACAGGCCATCTGGGTCGGCCTGTGGCAGGAACGCTGGTGGCAGATCAGCCTGCTGGTGCTCAGCCTCACCGTACTGACCGTTGTCTTCGCCCGCCAGCGCACCCTGAGCCGCCACCCAAAGGCCATGCACCGGTTCCGCTGGGGCTTCCTGTTCTTCACCCTGTTCTTCATCGGTTTCTATGCCCAGGGTCAGCTGTCGGTCGTGAACATCTACACCCTGCTACTGGCACTCTGGGACGGCTTCTCCCTGGATGTCTTCCTGTTGGATCCGGTTATTTTTATTCTCTGGACCTACACCTTCGTCACGCTGTTCATCTGGGGCCGCGGCCTGTTCTGTGGCTGGCTGTGCCCGTTTGGCGCCTTGCAGGAAATGGCGTCCTGGCTGGGGCAAAAACTTGGATTCCGCCAGATCAAAGTGCCCGAAAACTGGCACCGCCGACTGATTCTGATCAAGTATCCGATTCTGCTGGGGCTGGTGGCTACCGCCTTCTACTCCCTGACCATGGCCGAGAGACTGGCGGAGGTGGAGCCCTTCAAAACCAGTATCACCCTGTTCTTTGTCCGCTACTGGCCATTTGTGCTCTACGCCGTCGGCCTGCTGGTGGCAGGCATGTTTATCCACAAGTTCTACTGCCGCTATCTCTGCCCGCTCGGGGCGGGCCTCGCGGTGCTCGGCCGTTTTCGCCTGTTCAGCTGGCTGGACCGGGTCGAACTCTGTGGCAACCCCTGCCAACACTGTAAAAATGAATGTGGCATCAACGCCATCCGCAAGGACGGGCGCGTGGACTATGACGAGTGCATTCAATGCCTGGAGTGCGTGATCATCCTTCAGGATGACAATCAGTGTGTTGATAAACGACTGAAAGCCAAACGAAAAAAACAACCCAGAGTTCTGGCAACGGATGCAATTGAAGTGGTTGAGGTGACATAATATGGACCAGTGACGACAGCCAAGCGCTTTCCATGACAAGAGCGCTTGGCTCTCTTTACTTAAAGGTCTGATAGTCATGGAAAACACACCTCATATCGTCGTTGTCGGCGGTGGCGCTGGCGGACTGGAGCTGGTGACCAGCCTCGGCAACAAACTCGGCAAAAAACGCAAAGCCCGCATCACCCTGGTGGATGCCGATCTGACTCACGTCTGGAAACCGTTGCTGCACGAAGTTGCCTCCGGCTCACTGGACGCCAGTACCAACGAGATCAACTACCGGGCCCATGCCCGCAAACACCACTACGAATTCCAGCTTGGTCGCATGAATGGCCTCGATCGCACGGCCAAAGAGCTGGTGATTGCGCCCTTTATCGATCGGGACGGCATTGAAGTGGTTCCGGAAAGGCGCATCAGCTATGACACCCTGGTCATCGCCGTCGGCAGCACCGCAAACGATTTCGGCACCCCCGGTGCACAGGATAACTGTCTGTTTCTGGATGGATTGGAACAGGCCCGTCGGTTCCATAATCTGATGCTCAACGCATTCCTGCGCAAGAATCATGAAGCTGGCCAAGGGCACGAACACACTCTGAACATCAGCATCATTGGCGCTGGCGCAACCGGCGTCGAGCTGGCCGCTGAGCTCAGACTGGCCTCACGGGAGCTGCCGGTTTACGGCATGAACCACCTCAAACCCTCTGATGTTTCCATCTCCATCATCGAGGCGGCCGACCGCATTCTCCCGGCGCTGCCGGGGCGGCTCTCTGCCGCAGCTACCCGCGAGCTGGAGCGTCAGCATGTCAACGTGCTGACCGGCCAGCCAGTCAGCGAGGTCCGCAGCAACGATATCGTAATGAAGGACGGTACCGAACTGCCCTCGGAAATGACCATCTGGGCTGCCGGCATCAAGGCGCCGGGATTTCTGGCCGAACTCGATGGCCTTGAGGTGAACCGGGGCAACCAACTGGTGGTGGAACAAACCCTGCAAACCACGCAGGACACCGACATTTTCGCCTTCGGCGATTGCGCCGCCTGCCCGCAACCGGACTCCGATCGGCCAGTACCACCCCGGGCCCAGGCCGCCCATCAACAGGCCGATGCCCTGTTCAAGACGCTGTGTAACCGTCTGGAAGGTAAAGAAGACGTACCATTCGTCTACAATGACCACGGCTCGCTGATCAACTTCAGCCGCTACACAACCGTGGGAAATCTGATGGGCAACCTGTCGGGCCGAAGCATGTATATTGAAGGTAAAGTTGCCCGCCTGTTCTACGTATCCCTCTACCGCATGCACCAGGTGGCGCTGCACGGTTTCGTTCGTACCGGCATTATCTGGCTGATGGATAAAATCAGCCGTGCGATGCACCCGCGTCTCAAACTACACTAGAGGGAACGTCCCGGCCGCAGGGCAAGTTTTCTTTCTGGAGTGTGAATGGATCCGATTCTGCCACTGATTGGCGCCCTGATGCTGGTGATCAGCATAGTTCTCAGCCCGATTTCCAGCCGGGTGGGCATGCCCGTCCTTCTGATCTTCCTCGGCGTGGGTATGCTAATGGGCGAGGACGGGCCGGGTGGCATCGTGTTCGACAACTTCGAACTGGCGTTCGTGGTCGCCAACCTGGCACTGGGCGTCATTCTGCTGGATGGTGGCATGCGCACCCGGGCAGAAACCTTCCGCGTCGGACTGAGACCGGCACTGGTACTGGCAACGCTGGGGGTATTCCTGACCGCTGCAGGCGCAGCAGTGGTGGCACGATGGGTATTCGACCTGAACTGGTCTACAGCCCTGCTGATCGGAGCGATCATTTCCTCCACCGACGCCGCGGCTGTTTTTTCTCTGCTCCAGGGCCGTGGGCTGCATCTGAACGAGCGGGTTAGCGCCACGCTGGAAATCGAGTCCGGAAGCAACGACCCCATGGCCATCTTCCTGACGCTGACCCTGGTGACGTTCATCAGCAACAACGACATCGACGCTGGCTGGGAAGCCCTGCTGATGCTGATCAAACAGTTCGGCCTGGGTGGTCTTTTCGGCATTCTCGGCGGCTTTGCTGTGGTGGAACTGGCCAACCGGATCCGCCTGACGCCCTCGTTATACCCGCTGCTGGTCGCCGCTGCCGGAATCTCCATATTCTCCGCCACCAACGCCCTCGGCGGCTCCGGATTCCTCGCCATCTACCTGACCGGAGTGGTCATTGGCAATCGTCCGGTGCGTATGATGCCGATGATCCTCCAGGTCCACGACGGTCTGGCCTGGCTGGCGCAATTGTGTCTGTTCCTGATTCTCGGCCTGCTGATCACACCGTCTGACCTGCAGCCGCTGATCGGAGGCGGCCTGGTACTGGCATTGGTACTGATCTTCGTCATCCGCCCTCTGACAATTCTGATCACCCTTTGGCCATTTGGCTTCAAAAAACGAGAGCTCGGCTTTATCAGTTGGGTCGGATTGCGCGGAGCTGTACCCATTGTGCTCGCACTCTTTCCGGTGATGGCCGAGATTCCCGAAGCGCAGCTGGTGTACCACATGGCGTTTTTTATTGTTCTGGTTTCGTTACTGGTTCAAGGCACCACCATGGCGCCTCTGGCCCGCAAGCTGCGGCTGGAAGTACCTGCCGGGGACGATCCCTATCGTCGCCTGCCCCTGGATGCGCCAGCGGCGGGCGACCACGAACTGATGCTGTTTCCTCTGCGGGGTGATAACTGGCAAACACCGAGAAAACTCAGCCAGTTGCATTTCCCTGAAAACACCGCCGTCGCTGGCGTCTTCCGCAACCGGGTGTGCCTGCAACCCAAGGCCGATCTGGAAGTCTCCAGCGGTGACATGGTAGCCATGTTTGCGACGCCAAATGTTCTGAATGAGCTGGGCAAATCTCTCAGCGGACGCCATGCACCAAAGTATCTGGCCGAGCGCGCGTTCTTCGGGGATTTTGTGCTGAATGGCGACGCGCTGCTGGGGGATGTCGAGCAGGTGTACGGCATCGAATTCGACGATCTGCCACCGGAGCTGTCCCTGGCCGAATGCTTTGCGCGCCGAACCAAGGGGCACCCGGTTGTGGGTGATATCGTCATACTGGGTCCGGTCACCCTGGTGGCCCGGGCCACGGATGCCGATCAGGTCACCAAAGTCGGCCTCAAGATGGACAGTTCACAAAACAACTGAACAGGAAAAGAGATAACCAAAAAAGTTAACAAAACCCCTTAACAGATGGCCCACAGCCTGTGTTATAAACTGCCTGTACGAAGATTAATCATCCGTAACTTATCAGGTTTATGTACATGCGTTTTCTGGTTACAGGCTGGCTCCTGGCCCTCTCCCTGCTGCTCCCCACCACCGGTACCGCGGAAGAGTTACTGGCCAGGGCAGATCTGAGCATGCCGTCCGCCGGGTCGTTACAGCAGAACTCCCCACTCATCAGTCGGGTACTGGTGCGTAAGGGGGAGCGCCGCCTTTACCTGATGAATGGCGAACGCGTGGTGCGGAGTTACCGGATTTCCCTCGGTGACAACCCTGAAGGTCACAAGCTCTACGAAGGTGACGAGCGCACCCCGGAAGGCGACTACACGCTGGACTGGCGCAACGCCGGCAGCGACTTCTACAAATCCATCCACATATCCTACCCCAGTAAACGCGACCGGGAACTGGCCAGCGCCTGGGGCCTGGACCCCGGCGGTAGCATCATGATCCATGGTCTGCCCAATAACGCCGGCGACATGGCATTTGCCTATCAGGGCCTGGACTGGACCGATGGCTGCATCGCGGTGACCAACGAGGAAATCGACGAAATCTGGAAAATGGTTGCCGATGGAACCCCAATCCGAATTCTTCCGTGAAGAGCTAATGACAGCCGCATTAAGTTGTTGTCATAAGCTAGGAAATTTTACGTATCCTTAGTTAACATTTTATCGCTGACTGTTTTACACTGTTTAACGACTCCGGTAGTCACTGCCTATCGGGCCATGTTGACAGGAGGTCGTCTATACTGACTTCCGGATCACAGGAAATAAAACGACCAATAAGGGGATTTACCATGCGTAAACTGACGATTGCCGGGTTTGCACTGGCTACTGCACTGACTGCAGGTTGTGCCACTACTGATCAGGCTGCCATCGACGAAGCGAATGCAACTGCAAGCTCCGCCGAGCAGACTGCGGAAAACGCACTGAACACCGCTAACAGCGCCGCCAGCGATGCACGTACTGCCCAGCAGACTGCTGAAGAAGCTCTGGCCGCTGCCAAGGCTGCCCAGAAAGCAGCTGACGAAGCGAACGAGCGCGCCAAGCGCATGCTCGAGCGTTCCAGCATGAAATAAGCTCAGTTTATGCTGACGCTTGAAAAGGCCGGTACAACCGGCCTTTTTTGTGCCCGCACCATCAGTCAGCGGGCGTTTTCCTGTCCGAGCCAGGCTTTTCGCCGGCACCAGCCATGAAGCCTTTGACCATTTCCAGAGGTAGCGGGAAAACAATCGTCGATGAATTCGACGTGCTCATGTCCGACAGCGTCTGAAGGTAACGCAGCTGCATGGCACCGGAGTTGGTCGACATGACCTCGGCAGCCTCTACGAGTTTCTGCGAGGCCTGCAGTTCCCCCTCGGCGTGGATAACCTTCGCACGACGTTCGCGTTCCGCCTCTGCCTGACGGGCAATGGCACGGATCATCGACTCGTTGAGATCCACATGCTTGATCTCCACATTCGCCACCTTGATACCCCACTCCTCCGTTTGGGCGTCAATAATCTCCTGAATATCCGAGTTAAGCTTGTCACGCTCTGACAGCATTTCGTCCAGATCATGCTTGCCCAGCACCGACCGAAGCGTGGTCTGAGCCAGCTGACTGGTGGCGGAATTGAAATCCTCCACCCGGATTATCGCCCGTTCCGGGTCAACCACGCGGTAATACAGGACGGCGTTGACTCTCACGGTCACGTTGTCTTTCGAAATGACATCCTGGCTCGGCACATCAAGAGCAATAACCCGAAGATCGACCCTGACAATTTGCTGGATACCGGGAATCACAATGATCAGCCCGGGGCCTTTGACCCCCTGAAAACGCCCCAGAAAGAATACAACCCCACGTTGGTACTCGGGCAGTATCTTTATCGCGGAGCCAAGGATGAGCAGCAGCACCACCGTCGGTGCAAGATACGGAATCAGATTACCAATCATAGGGCCTCCTTGATTCGCCGTTAGTGGTCATCGTTCGACACCGATGAGCCACCCGTTTTTTCTACAGTCACCAACAATCCCTCGATCGCGGTCACCCGCACCGGATCACCGTTGCTAACAGGCTCGCGGCTCTTGGCATTCCAGCGCTCACCGCTGACCCGCACATGGCCACGATAGTGATCAGACTCCGGCGTAAAACTATCGAGCGCGACACCGTGTTCATGAACCAGCTGTTCGCTGCCACTGACCGGGTGTCTTCGCCGCAAGCCGATAAACCGGGTCACGGTCCAGAGAATAAAGCCGGCTGCCACAATGGCGGTGCCTCCGATGGTTGGCAGGGAGATATTTCGATGGCTGCCATCCATCAGGATCACCGAACCCGCCACGAATGCGACAATGCCGCCCACCCCAAGCATGCCGAAGCTGGGTACAAATGCCTCCCCGACTATAAACGCCAGGCCCAGCAGGATGAGTGCAAGGCCGGCGTAATTGACCGACAGCACCTGAAACGCAAACAGGGCCAGAATAAGACTGATGGCACCGATAACGCCGGGCACGATGGCTCCGGGGTTGGCGAGCTCGAAAATGATTCCGTAAAAACCGATGATCATCAGGAAGTAGGCAACATTCGGGTCGGTGATGACCGATAGCAGTTTGGTGCGCCAGTCCGGCTGGGCTCGCGCGATGTCGAGATCCGCTGTTCTCAGGGTCACCGTCCCGCTGGCCATCTGCACCGTTCGTCCATCAATCTGTTGCAACAGGTCCCGGATACTCGGCGCAACAACATCAATCACATTGCGGGCCAGGGCTTCATCCGCCCCCAGATTCACCGCTTCCCTCACGGCCTTTTCTGCCCAGTCAGCATTACGGTCGTGACGCTGGGCAAGGCCACGGATGTAGCTGACCGCGTCCTCCAGTATCTTGCGCTCCATCGGGGTACTGCCCCGGCGTTTGCCGTCTTCGTCGACCGCCCCATCCGACCCGGAGTCACCATCGGACTCCGGGTCACCGGGTGACTCACTACCGGGCAGCCCGCCCATCTGAACCGGCGTGGCCGACCCGAGGTTTGTGGCCGGCGCCATGGCCGCGATATGACTGCCGTAAAGAATGTAGGTACCGGCGCTGGCGGCTCGGGCACCCGACGGGGAGACATAGGTTGCCACCGGAACCTCGGAGGCGAGAATGGTCTTGATGATGGTCCGCATGGAGTCCATCAACCCGCCCGGGGTGTCCATCTCCAGGATCACCAGGTCCGCATCACCGGATTCCGCCCGTGCGATACCCCGGCTGATGTAATCCATAGTAGCCGGGCCGATCGGGCCCTGTACGGAGAGAACCAGAGCCCTTCCGGGCGAGGAAGACTGGGCGGAAACCATGCCCACAAGAGAGAGGAGGGACAGTGAGAGCCCCAAGAATAGAATGGAAGCCCAGCCCAGGAGGCGACCCGGCCGGGGTGATCTCATGGGATGGAGCAACGACATACTGCCTCCCCGGATCTGTTCAGGTGGTCAGAAAATCCTCGCCAGAATCGATACCGGCAACCGACGCATGACAAAACCAATCGGTGTCCATGGCCAGGAGGGAACAAAGCACTCCTGCTTACCGGACTCGATAGCCTTGACCATGGCTTTACAGCCGGTCCGGGCATCGACAATGAACGGGGTGTTTTTCACCTTCTCGTTGATTTCCGTTCGAATGTACCCTGGATACAGTGTAGTCACCCTAATGGGCGATTTCGCCTTTGCCAGCTCAACCCGCAACCCTTCGGACAGCGCAGCGAGGCCAACCTTGGTCGCAGCGTAGGTGGTCACATTACCCGGCATACCCCGAACAGCAGTAACAGAGGATACGGTCACCAGATGGCCATGGTTCTGTGTACGGAAAATTTCCATGGCCGCCTCCATCTGGGCGAGGGCGGACACAAAATTGGTTTCGGCGGTCTGGCGATTGGCCCGGAACTTACCGGTGCCGAGCGGCTGCCCCTTACCGATACCGGCATTGACGACGATCCGGTCAATCGTGCCGAACTCCTCCTGGAACTCCCGGAATACGTCGAACACCTGGTCATGATTATCAACATCCAGTGCCCGGAGGCTGATGGTGATATCCGGGTGCCTGGCAAGCAGGTCATCCCTGAGACTCTCCAGCCGATCGGTCCGCCGTGCACACAGGGCGAGGTTATCGCCCCGTGCCGCAAACTCCCTGGCCATGCCTTCGCCAAGGCCGGAACTGGCGCCGGTAATCAGAATGGTGCGACTCATGGATTCTCCTTGTACTGTACGGTGGTCAAAACGGTTGCCATCGCGGCTTAAAAGTACAGTTTCTGCTCAGGCTCCGCCTTTCCTTTCGGGGCCTTATCGCTGCCTGATTGATCAGTGGCCAGACGGGTCAGTTGTTCGCCCACCATGGTGGGAATGCCATCCGCCTGGTCGACCGCCAGTTCGATCGCCTGACGCTGAACCTCAACGTCCGGGTGCCGGGTACGGAACGCTTCCACTTCCGCGAGAACCTGGCGCCAAAGCGTTTCGCGATCCTCAGGTGGGTAATCGTCGTCCGGCCGATGTACTTCAAGCCAGACTTCGCCACCGGATAGCCCGATCTTGACCGGGTCCCGCACCACCTGAACCGGCGTCCCCTTGGGAACCTGATAGACGAAGCGGGAAATGTCCTCGTTGTACATCCGGAAACAGCCATGGCTGACCGCCATACCAACGCCGAACTTCTTGTTGGTGCCATGAATCAGATATCCCTTCTCGCTCAGCAGCAGCGCATGTGTTCCCAACGGATTCTCAGGCCCTGGTGGGATCATCTTGGGAAGAAAGTCACCGGAACGCTCGTATTCCGCGCGAATGCTTGCCGGGGGATACCAGGCGGGAGATTCCAGCGGCATAGTCACCTTGGCATCGGTCAGCGGTGACGGATTTTCCTCTGTCCCCACGCCCACCGGATAGACCTGCACACCCTGTTCGGTGAAGTAGTAGAGACGGTACTCCGCCAGGTTGATGACAATCCCTTCGCGCCGGGCATCGGGCATCAAATATTGTCTCGGCAGGGTAATCGTGGTGCCCTCGCCGGGCAGCCAGGGATCAACGCCGGGGTTGGCTTTGACCAACTCCAGGTAACCCATGGCAATGCGGTTGCCAATGGCAGCAAAGGTATCCTCATACCGCGTGGTCATTGCCGCCAGTTCACCCGCCAGATCTCCCCGGATGGCAAAGGTCGGCACCCTGGGCGAGCGATCAGGCTTCGCCGCGGATTCGGCCTCAGAGCCCTCACCCTGTTCCGGTTCGGAAGCCGCTGCACTGCCCGCGCTCCCCAGAAAAACCGACAGGGCCAGTACCCACAAAAGTCTGAACGTCATAGAATTTTCCGCGTATCTCATAGTTCTGCTGCTACAGACAGTCCCGCTGTTCAGGAGTTCATAAATGTTGTCCACAGGGTGACCACCGCCAGGACAATAAACAGAATGCTGGCACCAATCCGTGCCGTTGCCAGGGGCAACCGTTCCATCAACCAGCGTCCCGCCATGATAACCGGTACGTTCGCAATCAACATCCCCACCGTGGTCCCAAGGATAACCCAGACCGTCTCCGGATATCTCGCCGCCAGCACCACGGTCGCCACCTGGGTTTTATCTCCGATTTCCGCCAGGAAGAACATGATCGTGGTTGCCATGAAGGCTCCCATGCCGAGAAACTTGGAATCTTCACTGTCGTCTTTATCGGGAACCAGCAACCAAAGCGCGATCGCGATAAAGCTCACGGCCAGAATCCACGGCAACCAGGCTTCGGGAATGAATGAGGCAACCCAGGCGCCCAGCCAGGCCGAAAGGGCATGATTCAAGACGGTGGCGATCAATATGCCAAGGATAATCGGCGTGCGCTTGGCGTAGCGTGCAATCAGAAACAGCGACAACAGCTGGGTTTTATCACCGATCTCGGCAATGGCTACGGCGAGGGTAGAAGCGAGAAATGCGTCCATGAAAAGCTCCAGGGCGGACAGTAACAGACGAGAGGCAGCGCACCTTCCGCCCAATGGAGGTGACCCTGCCTCAGGTCTTGCCAATTCCGACGATGCGTCGTCCGGAACACGATAGCCATGGAGATTGACCCCAAGTATGTTGACTACCGTCCGTGGTGGATTCGCTGAACCACCGCGGAGGCTACTCCCCTGAAGGAATCCGAATACTAGCCAATTCCCGACGTTGGGGCAAGCACCACCCCGGGTGTCAGGCCCGCATTCTCCAGACCGGGAGCACCGCGACAGCGACAAAAACCGCAACCAGCCACCAGGCCGAATGGAAAGCATCCAACGTTGGCAGGCCACCACTGTGATCGCCGAACTCAATAGTCAGGGCGACAATATTCACACCAAAGGCGCCTCCGAGCTGGCGTGTGAAATTAATGGTACTGGAACCTGCCCCCAGCTGCTCTGGCGCCAGAGGGTTCAACGCGCCCGTGGACAGTGCCGGTAACATGAACCCGATACCGATTCGGCCCAGTATGGTCCAGAGCGCCAACCAGCCAAACGCCAGTGTCAGTTCCGAAAGCGCAAACAGCACCGCCGACGCGGCAAACAGGACCATACCGCCCACCACCAGGCCCCGTGAACTCTTCCGGTCTGCCAACCGGCCGGCGAGAGGAAACGTCATGCCAAGCACAATCCCGGCCGGCAGCATCAACAGACCGGCCTCGGTCGCGCTGAAACCCAGGGCGGTCTGAACAAACAGGGGCACCAGGTAGGTCGAGCCGTACAGCGCCAACCCCAGGGCAACAGCGCCCAGATTGGCATAGAGAAATGTGGGAATGGCCAGCAGCGACAGGTTAACCAGAGGATGTCGGGCTCGACGTTCACGGATGACGAACCCCACCACCAGCATCAGGGCGGCTAATCCACCACCGAGTACCCGGGGTTCCTGCCCGGCAAGATCCTGCAACCGGTTCAGCGTATCCAGAGACAATCCCAGCGCGGCGCCGAGCAGGACCAGCCCGATCAGATCAAAAGGATAGGGCTCGGGGCGGGAGGGCGGCAGCGGCAGATAGCGCAACGCCATGAAGACACCGACCAGCGTCACGGGAGCGGGCGCAAACATCACGTAGCGCCAGTCCAGCTGGTCAACGATAAAACCACCCAATACGGGTCCGAGCGCCGGGGCGAGAATCACGCCCATGCCATAGATACCCATGGCCTGACCGCGTCGCTCCCGGGGGAAAATCCGGAACACCAGATACATCCCCATGGGCTGCATCAGACCCGCCATGGCACCCTGACCAACCCGGGCGGCAATCAACTGCTCCGGGGTGACGGCAAAGCCGCCGGCAACCGAAATAGCGGTAAAGACCAGCATGGCACCAGCCAGGGTTTTGCGGACACCAAAATGATCCAGCAACCAGCTGGAGGCGAGCATTGTGGTGGTCATGGCGGCGATAAATCCGGTTGCGAGCCAGTGCACCTGGCCCTGACGAATACCGAACTCCACCATGATGTCGTGCAGTGCCACATTGACTACCGTCGCACTGAGTACCGTGGCCATGGTACCCAGCATGACCGTTATCACCGCCAGCCAACGCCAGCGCTCGCCATAACGGGCTTTCAGCCCCTCGACCGAGTTATCTGCCAACAGGGATCACTTCAGCTTTTGCGCGTTATCCATGATCTTTTCGAAAACCTTGACTGAGTTTTCGATTTCTTCGTCGGTAATGCCAACCAGCAGCTCTTCCCGCAGCTTTTCCGCCCGGGCGCTCAGATCGTCCATGAATTCCTTCCCCGCCTGAGTCAGGAACAGGCGACGGGCACGGCGGTCGTCCGGGCAGGGCCGGCGTTCAATCAGCCCCTGCTGCTCGAGGCTGTCCAGCAAACGCACCAGAGTCGGGTTCTCAATGGCCATCAGACAGGCGAGTTCCCGCTGAGTCAGCCCCTCTCCCCCTTTCGAGAGATAGACCATCGTACTCCAGCGAGCCTGGGTCACACCCAGATCCTTTAACCGCTCATCCAGCATTTTTCTCCAGCGGCGGGTCACCCGGGCAACAGCAAAGGGAAATTGATCTCTCATGGTCAAGCACTCCATCAACAGGGCCGAAAACGTCCAAACTGGCTGCAATTCGACCTGAATCTAAATATTGTCGGAAGGCCAACAATAGTATGCTAACCATTGTGATAAAAACAGATGTGAATGCAAATATATAATCGGGGAAAACCGAAAATGTAACAGCGTCAGCCAGCCTGACGCTGTTCCTCGGATGCCGCCTCAACGTCCGCTGACTCAGTGAACTCTTCATTACGGGGATCCATTTCCGTGAGCACCGGCGATGTCTCCGGCATGGCGGCCACAAAGTGCTCCTGCTCTGCCACAGGCACATCCACGGTATGGCTGATCCGGTAACTGGTAATCACGGCCAGCGTCAGCAGGAACGTGGCATTGCCGAAGAACAGCCCTTCCGGCCCCAACAGATTGATCATTTGCGCCATCACCACCGGCCCGATCACGCTCCCCACACCATAACTGAGCAACAGGGTCGCGCTGGCAGCAACAATCTCGCTGGTTTCCAGACGATCATTGGTGATCGCAACGGAGATGGGATAGATGGTGGCAGACAGCCCCGTGAACACCCCGACAAACAGCGTCAGCAGCCAGAGATTGAAGGTTCCGATCAGAGCCACCGCGACAGCCGCACCGGCCGCTACAAGTGCGGTCACGAACATGACCCGGCGACGGTCAAAACGATCACACAGCCAGCCAATCGGCCAGGCCAGAATCATTGCGGAAACAATTGCACTGGCCATGAAGGTGGAGGTTTTGGCCACATCCAGGCCGATCAGCGTTGCATAGACCGGCCCCAGCGCGTAGAAGCCGCCAATCATCGCGCCACAAACAACCGCGCCGGCGACCCCGGAGAAAGAGTCTCTGGCAAGCGTGAATATGGAGATACGCTGAACCTGCTCGATCACCGGTGCTTCCATACGGGTCAGGGACAACGGCACCAGAGCCAGGGTTAACAGAATGGCCGCCAGCGAGAATGGCATGAAATTAGCCGGATCTCCGATATTAACGAACAACTGCCCGCCCGCCACGGAGAGGTAGAACACCAGCGTGTAGACGGCAAACAGCGCGCCCCGGTTGGTGTTGGTGGCGCGACTGGAAAACCAGCTTTCGATGACCACCAGGACACCCGCAATGCTGAACCCGGACAAAACACGCAAAACCGACCAGAACACTTCTGAGATGGCCATCGGGTAGAGCAGTGCCGCCACCGCCGACACGGCAGCAAACGCCGCAAAAGCACGAATATGGCCGACCCGCCCAATGATCCGGTGCACGGACAGGGTACCCAGAACGAACCCGATGGAGTAACACACCAGTATCCAGCCAATGGTGTCAGGCGACACCCCTTCGATGCTGAGCCGGATACCGAGCAGAGTCATCAAAAAGGCATTGCCACTGACCAGCAGGACTATGCTGGCAATCAGCGCAGACAGAGACGCGACCATTCGGGTCATCGGTTATTCTCCATACCCAGAAGGGGCTGGTTCATGTCAAGTGGAAAGCGTAGTATCTAAAGGCGGACTTTGCCGGCGGCGTATTAGACCAGCACGCAGTAGATGGAACTACTAGGCACTTGCCGAAACTTGTGAACCACGTCTCACCTCCTTCCAGAGGCCGCGAGACGCGGCTTTTACACAGTTTTACATTATTAATGTGCCGTAACAGAACCCGCTTGCCAGAGCAGGTAACATGGAAAGCGAGCTATTCATTGGACCGTGAGCGCCTCGTTATGAAGAAAACGGACTGGCCCATCCGCTGGGACTTGCTACTTCGCTATCGCCTGATCGAAACCATTGCACTGTGGGAGGGTCGACTGACCACCAACCACATCTGTCATAGCTTTGGCATTGGCCGGCAGCAGGCTTCCAAAGACATTAACACCTACCTCCGTGAACTGGCACCGGGCAACCTGATCTATGATCGTCATCTCAAGGGGTATGTTCCGGCCAAGAAATTTTCTC
Organism: Marinobacter nitratireducens; assembly: GCF_000708045.1. Lineage (GTDB taxonomy): Bacteria > Pseudomonadota > Gammaproteobacteria > Pseudomonadales > Oleiphilaceae > Marinobacter > Marinobacter nitratireducens. The sequence goes on along the minus strand of NZ_ANIE01000009.1, from coordinate 34,272 downwards.
CAGTGGTCACCCGTGGTGTGGCCAGCGAGTACCTTGATCTCCTGGCAAGCCAGCAGAATCTGAGTCATACCTTTGAAGCCCTCAACCTTGGCCTTCCAGGCAGCACCGTTGTGCAGGCTCCGGACCGGGTAATCGCCCCGGAAACCATGCGGGCCGTCGTCGCTGCAACTCGCCATGGCCGGCAGCTGAGGGCCAGCTACGTCTCCCTGAGCCGACCGGAAGCCGCCGAAAGCATCCTGGAACCTCACACCCTGGTCAGTGATGGCAATGGCTGGCACCTGCGAGCCTGGTGTGACTCCAACCGGGAGTTCCGGGATTTTGCACTGAACCGATTCCAACGTATTCCCGAGGCGCTTCGCATCAAGGCCAAACACACCCGTGACCAGGACGAAGACTGGAACCGTGACGTCACCATGGTTCTGACGCCAGATCCCCGGCTGACCGAGGCCCAGCAAGCCATCATCGCCTCCGATTACGGTATGGAAAGCGGTCGCCTGGAGATCACTACCCGCGCAGCGCTGGCACCGTATGTGCTTTCGCGCCTGGGAATCACCCTGGACAACCAGCATCCCGATCCGCTGGTACAGCAACTGGAACTGGCCAACCCCGACGCGCTGGGCTTTGGCAGCAAACGCGAAAGAGCACTGAAGGCCGTTGCCGGCCTGCGCTAGTTCACTGCAGTGATGGTTCTCCCGTCCCTTCGCCACGGGATTCTGGTACTGCTGCTAACACCGATTGCGGCAGCGGCGGAACCCTGTGGCGAAACCTCAGCTCCCATAATCCCCATCTCGAGCATTCAGGGTTCGTCGGATATCTCTCCGCTGTCAGGAAAAACCGTCACGGTCGAGGGCATCATGACGCGCGATGCCCGAGGCAAGGGAGGCTTTCGCGGATTTTACCTGCAGCAAGCGGACCACCTGACCGACTCAGACCCCGACACGTCCGAAGCGCTGTTTGTCTACACAGGACGAAAACAGGGCCGGCCCGAGCAACGGATCCGGGTGCGCGGAACCGTCAAGGAGCACTACGGTCTCACCGAACTGACCAACATTCAGGACATCCATGTCTGTGGGCAAGGCACCATGCCGGCCCCTCTTCACCTTGCCCTGCCATGGCCCCGGGATCCCGAGAGCTTCGAAAACATGCGCGTGGTTTTCGATGCCCCCCTGACCGTCATCGACACCTACAATCTTGCGCGTTTTGGCGAGCTGGCCCTGAGCAACGGCGACCGGGTTCACCCGAACGAGAGTGGCTCACCCATCGCCTCCGAAACTGACGAACTGTTGCTGGATGACGGTCAGTCACGGCAAAACCCCCACCCCATACCCTGGCCTCCGCGAGGTCTTTCCGTCGGCAATACCGTCCGAGCCGGGGACACCCTGCAAAGGGTGGCCGGAATTCTGGATTACCGGTTCAACAGCTGGCGGATCCAACCCGATCAGCCACCGGAGTTTATCGCCAGCAACCCCCGCAAACCCGCTCCGGAACGTCCAGCCGGGGATCATCTGCGAATCGTCACTCAAAACCTTCATAACATGTTCAATGGAGACGGACAGGGCAACGGTTTCCCCACAGCCCGGGGTGCCCACTCAGCCGATGCATTCAGACGCCAGCAGCAACGGCTGGTGGCAGCGCTCACCGCTCCGAATCCTGACATTCTGGCGTTATCCGAACTCGAAAACGACGGCTATGGCGCCGACAGCGCCGCACACTCGCTGGCGAACGCACTGGGCCCGGCGTGGCGATTGGTAACAACACCAGAGGAAGACGGGGAGGATGCAATCCGCACCGCGATACTCTATCGCAGCGACCGGGTAACCCCGGTCGGTTCACCAAAGCGGCTGACCAGCGGCGCATTTAGCAACCGTGGGCGACCACCGCTTGCTCAGACCTTCCGACGCCTCGGCGGACAGCTTGCAGTTCAGGTTGTCGCCGTGCATCTGAAATCCAAGTCCTGCCGTGGTGCCAGCGGTGCGGATTCGGACCAGGGGCAGGGCTGTTACACCAATCGACGCGTACAGGAAGCGAAGAGCGTGACCGATTGGCTGGCGTCGTCGCCAACGCCCGACAAACTGGCCGGAACCCTGATTACCGGCGATCTCAACAGCTACGCCCGGGAGGCGCCTGTCCGGGAGTTTGAAAAGGGTGGGTACACCAGCATGCTGCACCACTTCCACCCGTGCACCGACCAACATTGCCCACACTACACCTATCGCTACAAGGGTGAGAAAGGCTCCCTGGACTACGCCCTGGCATCAACGCCGCTGGTGGACCATATGGTTGATGTCCGCAGCTGGCTCATCAATGCGGACGAGCCCAGGGCGCTCGGATACCAGGGACCTGCTGCAACGTCATCAGCCCGCCCCTGGCGATCCTCCGACCACAACCCCCTGATCATTGATATTGCCCTCTGAATTGAACCCACTGGTTGCTTCCTTGCCGACGCGAGTGTGGCGAACAGGCCAAGGCCCCCTGTGTCGACGCAGGTACACTGGTTAGCCAAGATCAAACGCCGGGTTCATTTCACTGGCACGAATGGGGCATACCATGAAAATACCGACACCCAACTTCTGGCCGGCAGCAAGAACCGGTCAACGCATTCTGCTTCAAGCCCGGCGACGCGAGGCATCCGTCGACGGACACCGTATGGTATTTCTGGAAAGGGGTGCCCCCGGCCCCGGTGTTCCCACCGTCGTGCTGGTCCATGGTTTTGCGGCCATGAAGGAAAACTGGGCCTTCTGGCTTCAGAAGCTACCCCGCGAATGGCACGTCCTGGCTCCGGATGTTCCGGGCCTCGGCGAAAGCGACTATCGCGCGGATGCCAGCTATCGCTATGAAGATCAGGCACGACGCCTGCAGGCGTGGCTGGCTACCATCCCCACCGACAACCTGCATCTGGTCGGCAGCTCCATGGGCGGCGCGATCGTGTCCGTGCTCGGCCATCTGATGGACCCCGCTCCGCGTTCAATCACATTGCTCAACAGTGCAGGCATCCCCGAACACCCGAACGTCGATCTGGACGCACCGTTCGAATCCGACCGGGACGAGATTCTGATTCCCGGTGACTGGAAAGGCGTTTACCGCATGTTCAATAGTGTCGGGAACGGCAAGCCCACTGTTTCGGGAGTCGCCATGGCCGGCCTGCTGGGGCCTGACCTGCTGGGCCGTACCGATGCCCTGCGCCACATTTTCGCAGATATGGTCGCCGACGCCCTGGCACCAGCCCGCTACCTGAGCGCTGACACACCGCCACTGCAGGTGCAATGGGGCGACCGGGATGTGATCACACCCACCCGCTGTGTCGATTGGTTCGAACGCGCCACACCCCAGGCCGAGGTTCATGTGTTTCGTGGCGTTGGCCATCTGCCAATGCTGGAGACGCCGGGTCGCTCCGCCCGGGTTCTGGAGGAATTCATTGGGCGTCACGGTCACTGACCGCAACAACACCGCGCTTCGGCCCCGTAAAACGGGTCAATTGGCCCCTCTGGCCCATTGACCCGTCAGCCAAGTCATGGGGGTCGATGGCGGAACTGGGCATAATCAAAACAGATTACCGATCCCTTACATAACAAGAACAGCCTAGAACGAGGAAACCCGATGCGCGCCTCCGTCGCAACTGCACAGGATCTGGGTATGCCGGCCATCTACCTGCATTTGTTGGCCGAACTGCTCAATACCATTGGTGTCGACGAGCGGGATCTCCTGCTCAGGGTGGGTCTGGACCCACTTCGGCTCAACTCCACAGACCTGCGTGTCAGCCAGTCCCAGGCGAGCGAGTTCGTGACCCGCGCCATCATCGAAAGTGGTGAGCCTGGCCTGGGAATCATGCTCGCCCGCGAGCTCAAGCTCCCTCTCCATGGCGCCCTGGGCACCGCCGTCATGAGCAGTCGTACATTGGGGGAAGCCTTGGACCTGATGGGTCGCTACCTCACGCTGCGAGCCCCTCATCTGAAGGTATCCCGAAGGGACGCTGGCCAGAATGCCTGGTTCCGGGTCACCTGTGATATGGACCTCGGCCCTCTGCAGGGTTTTATCATGGATTCCATGCTGTTTGGCTGCGTCACCATGGGCACGCAACTGACCGGATCGACCGTACCTGGCTCACGTGTGTTGCGCCGCGGCCCGGAGCCCACCTATTTCCATCGTTTCCGGCAGATGATCCCGGTACCGGTGGAGTATGGCGCCACGGAAGATGCGCTGCTTATTCCCCTGGCCGCACTCGATATGCAGATTCGCTTCTCTGACGATCAGCTTGCTGCCAGCTCCAGGGCAAAGTGTGAAGAAGCGCTGAAAGAGCTGACCGAGGACGCCGGCTTTGCCTGCCGTGTTCGCCGGGTCATCGAGACCAGCCACCCGTTTCCGCCGAAGCTGGCGCGGGTAGCCGGCACCCTGTTCGTCTCGGAACGAACCTTGAAGCGGCGATTGCAGGAAGAAGGAGCCAGTTTTCAGAACCTGGTCGACCAGGTACGTTTGGAACGGGCCGGCGAACTGCTTAAAAACACCGGTATGAATCTGAGCCAGATTGCCGATGCGCTGGGCTATGCCGACGCGGCCAACTTCACCCGCGCCTTCAAGCGCTGGACTGGCCAGAGCCCGAGCCAATATCGCACCGCAGCCCTGAAACCCGGCGCTGCCCGCCAACGCCCTTCCATGGCCGCTGGACTGTAATCAGTCGATGCCCACAATCTTGTGCATTTGCAGGGTAAGGCGCCATCGGGGGTGGGACAGACAATAGTCCGTCGCTCTGCGGGTATTGCTCTGCTTGACCGAATCCAGGCCATCGTCTGGCAAGGTCGGGGAGGCCATGGGAGACAGAAAATAGTGCTCGGCCCGAATATCCAGAAATCGCTCAGGCGGCGCCAACGGCTGCGGAAACACCAGTTTCAGCTCATTGCACGACTTGATCACTACCTCGGCATCGGCCTTCGGACTAACGCACAGCCAGTCGATACCAGCCGGGGCCGGTAAGGTTCCATTGGTTTCCACTCCCACTTCAAACCCTTGCTGGTGAAACGCCTCAATCAGCCTCTCATCCAACTGCAAAAGCGGCTCACCACCCGTGCAGACCACATAGGGACGACCCGACGCCTCCGGCCACAATGAGCGGATATGAGCGGCCAGCGCATCGGCAGTTTCGAACTGGCCACCATTCTGACCATCCGTTCCGACAAAGTCGGTATCGCAGAAGTTGCACACCGCATCGGCACGATCCTTTTCCCGGCCGTTCCACAGATTGCATTTGCTGAACCGGCAAAACACCGCGGCCCGACCGGCCTGGGCACCTTCGCCCTGCAGGGTGTAGAAAGCTTCCTTGACCCGGTACATCAGACACCATCCTCATAGGGCAGCGGATCTGTCGCGCCATGGGCGGCGAACGCCTCCAGCCTCTCAACACAGGAGCCACAGCGGCCACAGGCTTTGTCCCGGCCGTTGTAACAGGTCCAGGTCTGGCCGTAGTCCAGGCCAAGCTCAAGGCCCTTTGCCAGGATCTCACTCTTGTCCAGTGTCATAAACGGCGCCGCGATCCCAACAGGGTCGTAGTTTGCGACCCGGCAGACCGCATCCATTTTCTCCACAAACTCAGGCCGACAGTCCGGATAAATGGCATGATCGCCGCCGTGGGCGCCATACCAGACTTCCCCGGCGCCCACCGTCACTGCATAACCGGTCGCCAGGGACAGCAGGATCATGTTGCGGTTGGGCACCACGGTGGATTTCATGCTGTCTTCTTCATAATGGCCCTCGGGCACATCGATATCAGACGTCAGCGCGGACCCTTCCATGACTTCACTCATGGCTCGGATATCAACCACCTTGTGCGGGATGTCGTGAGCCTCGCACACGGCCCTGGCGCAGTCCAGTTCGCGCACATGCCGCTGTCCGTAGTTGAACGACAGCGCATGCACCTTCAGCCCACGAGCTCGGGCCAGGTGCAGCAGAGTATAGGAGTCCATACCTCCGGAATAGATTACGACGACAGTGTCAGTCATTCGGGCTCCCCGTATAGTGTTAATCGCCTTGGGCTGGTTTACTTGCTCACCCCAAGACAGTCAGCTGTCATCGGGTTTTTACAATGAATGGACATATTGTAACAGTGGATGCTCAGGTTGGGTTCGCGTCTGGTGATCTGGCCGGGTACACTCAGCTAAAAAACGATATATAAACTACACTTTGCCAATGACCACTGATATTCGCCCGGCTTTCATCGACTTTGAGGCATCCAGCCTCGACCTGATCGCAAGTTACCCGATTGAGGTAGGTATTTGCATGCCGGATGGTGAACTCCACAGCTGGTTGATCGCCCCTCACGTACTTTGGCAGGACTGGTCCGAAAGTGCGGAACAGGTTCATGGTATTTCCAGAGAGACTCTGCAATCGGAAGGGGCTTCCGTCAGCGAGGTTGCCGAGAGCCTGAACCGGCTGCTGCCGAACCAGGTGTTTTGCGATGCCTGGACTTTCGACAGCTTCTGGCTTCATCGCCTGTTCAGGGCGGCCCGGGTACGCCCGGAATTCCAGCTGGAATCCATTTCCATGCTGCTGGACAGCCAGCAGGTCCGGGAATGGGCGGGTGTGCGTCAACGTGTCATCAACGACCTGGGGCTTCCCGTGCACAGGGCTGCCAATGACGCTCTGATCCTCCACAAAACCTGGGAGCAGATTGTTCCCCAGCAGCAGAGCGAGTCGCTGCCGGGCCACAGTCACCAGGCCTGAAACGAATCAGACGTCAGTGGCGGATGCCACGAAGCCTTGCGGCAACGACTTCCAGCCCGTCGCGAAGGGTATTCAGGGTCCAGTAGCTGACCAGGGCCATCAAGCCGGCTCCGACAACGGTAAACGCGAGGTCTTCTCCCACCACTTTTTCCTGCGCCAGCACCATATACAGGACCAGTACGGCAATCAGTGCGGCTTCAATCAACATATGGGAACGAAACTTTTTTCTTGCGGCTCCGGCTGCGTCGGCCATTTTCTTCGCTTTCAACCTCTAAGATAAGATGCAACGAGTGATCAGTTAGTATGCAAATTATTGCAGGGGAGCCGTATAGAATCTGTACGAATTAGTGGCTACGAAGTTTCCACTACCGCAAAAAAAACGCAGCCCACTGGGCTGCGTAGAAAGGAGAGATCCATCCGATACCTGGCGCGGCAGATATCGTGGATTGCACAACGTAAAAACACGTGACGCTGTGCATTATCGATTTCCCGGAGCCCCCCGTCTGTAGGGGTTTGCCGAAGCAGACAGGCTCTTGCAAACCGCCGATTTGCCTATACACTGATTGATGAACCGACACCCAGAAGGGAACAGAAGCCAGATGACTCCACAAACCATTTTTTACGCCGTCAACGATTGCCACCGTGGGCAGTCTGCGCGTGCCATGGAAAAAGACATCTAACGGCTTTCGGTCAGTCCCGGGAGCCATTGCAGCGACCGGGCCAAGCTTCTCCGCAAACCCCCGGTTGCCTCAGGCTCCGGGGGTTTGTTTTTGCAGCCGCAAAACGACAAGGAGAACATCATGAAAAGACATCCGACACCACGTGCAGCGAACCAGCCGGTCAATCATCGTCAGGGCGCTATCAGACGCCCGGAAAAGCTGCCACTGCTGGATGCGATCTGTAAGAAACTGAATCAGCGCGTCAATCTGGACGACGAGCAGCGGGTGCTGGGCCTCTATGAGCGGGGCTGGATTTTCAAGGGGGTGCTGGGCAATCTCGACGGTGCCGAAGCCCGGTACGTTCGCGCCCTGGCAACTCGCTACAATTCATGGATTGCCCGCCAGGTCGCCTGAAGGGGCAGCCTGGCCTGGTTGGGGCCTGACCGTTCAGTGTTGACGGTTCAGGCCCTGCATCATCGCCAGATCACCGCCATGAACCATGGCGTAGTTGTTAACCACATCGTGAATCTTTTCCTGTGAATAGGGCTTGACCACGTAGCCATTGGCTCCCGCGCTGATGGCGCGCTGAATACTGTCGATCGAATCATCGGCGGTGACCAGGACAATGTGTTGTTCCGCCCTCCGATTCTTGAATTCCTGCATCAGGTCGTGCCCATCACCATCCGGCAACCCAAGGTCCAGCAGGATAATGTGAAATTCCTTGTCCGCAAACGCCGAGCGAGCCGAGGCTGCATCCTCACATTCCGTGACGGCGGTCGCCCCGGCGTTGTAGAGCATGGATACCAGTCGCCCCCGCATAACCGGTTCATCCTCGACTACGAGGACCGCGAGATCTGTCATTGCTTGTCTCCTGTTATTCTTTTCAACCGGATCACCTAGAGGCCATCACTACCCGCTCGCCGCGGTAAATCCAGAGGTGCAGAACGTGGTTCCCGAAGGGCCCCCGCGTCCGTGAATTGTCTTGCCGATTCCCCATCCGTCTGTCCGACACCGGTTTCTCTGCCGAACCCGGTCAGGATATTGCTGATACTCACGGCCGTGGTGTACAGGGAAATGGCCACGATCAACAGAATGGGCTGGATGAAGGCCACAAACCCGGGCACATCAGCGCTGCCCAGAATACTGAGGATCAGGATGATTGAGGGACCCAGGACCACGAACAGTGTCAGGGCGATAAAGAACACGATCCGCTCCTTGTAACGCCCGAGATCCCGATTAGTGACCAGCCCCAGAACGAACTTGCCGATGGCCAGGCCCGCCAGAATGGCAGCCGCAATACTGAGATCCGGTCGCATCAGGGTTTCATAAAGCTGCCCCTCCCAGAGCCGCTGCATACCGATCACCAGAAACGGAAACAGCACGAACAGGATGTCCGCATAGGTACCGTACATCATGCTCAGTGATTGGCTCTCACTGCGTTGCTGGCTGTTAGTCATGACCCTTTACCTGCCTGTCATTTTTTGGTGAATCGTTCATTGCGATGCCGCCATAGCTGATACTGCCTTGGCTATCATCGCCGTCAAGTCCTCTAGTTCGCTACCAACCCTGTCCCAATCCGGTGCATCGGTTTTCAGCAAGGCCTCCACGGCACCGGCCTGGGTGGTCATCATGGGATAGCCCATGGCGCCGGCGGTTCCCTTGATCTGATGCGCTTCTGTTCTCAACGTTTCACGGTCGCCGTTGAGCAGCGCTTCGGCCATTCGCTGCTGCCTGGCGGTAAGCCCATCCAGAAACTGACGGACCAGTTCCGCTATGTCCTCATCCTCGTCCTCGCTGCCCGGCGGCGAGACGGTAGACGGCAGGAAGCGATCCAGCAATGCCTGCAGGTGCAGGTCGTCAATCGGCTTGTTAAGGGCACCGTCACAGCCTGCCTCCAACAGGGCCTCAATTTCCGACTGATCACCGGCGGTGAACGCGATGACCGGTCTCCGGAAGCCCGCCTGACGGAGCAGGCGGGTCGCCGCGACACCATCCATACCGGGCATGTGGCGATCCATCAGTACCATCTGTATCGACTCTGCCAGCGCGCGGCGCACCGCCTCTTCACCACTACTGACCACCACCACGTCCAATCCCCGCCGCTCAAGCATCCTCTGAACCAGGTGGCGGTTGTCCGCATTGTCCTCGGCGACCATGACGGTCCCGGCGTAGGTCGGTACATCGCCGGGCACGGCATCCGGACGAATATCGAGATAACGGGCGAGAACCTCGTAGAAGCGCTGCTTGTCGATGGGCTTGGCGAGATGTTCATTGCAGCCGGCCAGTCGATAGTCGGCAATATCCTCGGACATGACGTTGGCGGTCAGGGCAATCACCGGCGTGTTGACCCCGGCCTCCCGCAGCGCAGCGGTGGCGTCCCGGCCGTTCATTACCGGCATCTGGATATCCATCAGGATCAGGTCGAACGATTCCTTCAGCGCCAGCTCAAGCGCCTCGGCGCCATTGCTCACATGCACCAACTCGGCGCCGGTTCTCGAGACCAGCAGCGACACCAGGCGGCGGTTCACCTCGTTGTCTTCGGCGCAGAGAATCCGGCCAGACAGGTGGGGCGCGGTTACCATAGGTATGGTTCGCCGGCGCTGGTTCAATTCCGAGGCATCCCGCAGGAAATGTACGTTATCCAGCGCACCGGTGCGAATCATCAGCTCGAACTCGCTGCCTTCCCCGTAGGTACTGTTGACCTGTATCGAGCCGCCCAGCATTTCTGCCAGCCGCCGCGAAATACTCAGTCCAAGACCGGTTCCGCCGTACTGCCGGGAAATGGCCGCGCTGCCCTGGGCAAACGGATCAAACAGCCTTCCCAGCTGTTCCGGCTTCATACCGATGCCGGTGTCCACCACCCGGGCAACCAGACGCTCACCCCCGCGCTCACACCGGATGGCCAGGGAAATGGAGCCCTTGTCGGTAAACTTGAGCGCGTTGCCACACAGGTTAATGATGATTTGCCGGAGCCGGGTCGGGTCGGTCTGGATCTGCTCGGGCAACGGAAACTCGCAGATAATATGGAAATCCAGTCCCTTCTCCCTCGCCCGTGGCTCAAAGAAGGCTCGAATCTCGTCCAGCAGCTCCGGCAGATTGACTGACACGATATCGACAGCCAGCTTGTTGGCGTCGATCTTCGAGTGATCGAGGATGTCATTCACCAGATCCAGCAGATGCCGTCCGCTGCGCACCACGGTTTCGGCGCTGCTGAGCTTCTCGCGCTCATTCAGATCCGGGTCCAGCAAGGTCTCGCCGTACCCGATGATGGCCGCCAGCGGGGTACGGATTTCGTGGCTCATATTGGCCAGGAACTGGCTCTTCGCCTCCGCCGAGTTGCGGGCCAGCTCTTTTTCCAGGCGCTCATGCTCCCGCTCCCGTTCAATACGCTGGCGCTGATGGCTCTCGGTCGCATCGATGCAGGTTCCCTCAAGATGCGCCGGCTCGCCGTCCGCGTCGTAGACCGTGTGCAATGAGATGGTGGCCCAACGCTCTGCGCCATCCCGGGTCAGGTATCGGGCCTCAATGCCCTTGACCGTTCCTCTGGCCTCGAGCTGTTCGACGACCAGACGCCTCAGGCGGTCGTCGGCGATCACCGTATCCAGAACATCAAGACGCCTCTCCAGCAACTCCCGACTGCTGGTATACCCCATCATTCTCGCCATCGCGGGGTTGGCCGTCACGAAGCGGCGATCTACCGACATCTGGAAGACGCCCTCGATGGCATTATCGAACAGAGACTGGTAACGCTGCAGGTTCGACAATGCTCTCTGGCTCCAGCCCAGGGCCTCACCCTGTACCTGCTTGATCCGGTCAGCCAGGGCAAAGGAGAACAGAATGATCTGCGCCACCAGGCCAAACTGCGGAGAATAATTGGTGAAGGTATTCAGGGGTAGCACGCCCATCACCGTGAGGGCATAGATGCCAAACCCGACAAGCGCCAGCGTCCAGGCAAAGAAGTAGGAGCGGGCCGCCGGGTTGTAATAGCGCCAGGAAAGGTAACTCACCACGATCAGTATCATGCTGAGCAGGATCGACCCGACCACGATCCATTGCATGGCCACGTGGTAGGGCAGGAACATGGACAACAGGAACGTGGCTACGACCGAGTAGAGGCAAAGCCGGATAACCTGATCAAGATCCGCCGAACGTTCCCGGGTTTCCAGCAGGGACCGGGCCATCAGCAGGCCCCAGAACCAGGTGGTGATGATCTGGAAGTGCAGGAATTCCTTGTGGAACAGCATCGGCCGGCTATCCAGTAGCTGGATACCATGCACCTGCTCGGTGGCGATAAAGACCGTTGCTGACACCAGGTAGAGCACATAGTAGATGTTGCTGCGCTCGCGTACCGATACGGCGACAAACAGGTTGTAGGCAAGAATGGCCAAAATGGCGCCAAGCAGGATGCCACGAACGGCCTCATCCACCGACACCTTGGCAATATAGCTGTCCCGGTTCCACAGACCGATCGGCAGGCGGAAGGTGTTGGTATTGATCACCCGCAGGTACACGGTAGTCACCGAGTCCGGCGCCAGCTCAAGCCGGAACGTCGGGTTGGGCACTTCCAGATCGCGCTCGGCCCAGCTGTCGGCATAGCCGGTACGACGCTCGTCCACCAGCTCACCGTCACGCACCAGGTAAAGCCGGACATCATCAACCAGCGGCAGAGCCAGCTCCAGCACCCAATCCATGCCGGAAGAGCCTCCCCGGGTTTTCAGATCAAACCGGGTCCAGTAAGCTGATTCGGTGTAGCCGAAGTTGAGTACACCGCCTTCATGGCGGGTCAGCCCGTCGCGACCGAGTGCCTGCAGGTCCTCGATGGCAAGGCTCTTGTCCGGGTCTTCCAGGTACCAGATGCAGCTGCCAAGGTCACGGACGGAATCTTTTCCGCTGCTCAGTATGATGTTCCCGTCCTGGCAGTCTGACTGAGCAAAGGCGGAGACAGGAACCAGCAGACCTGCCAACGCCAGAGCCGCTAGCATAAGCAGTGCCAGTGCATCGGATGCCAGATGTAACCGTTGCCGCAAAATGTGATCTCCGCGAGGGTAGATGCTGGATTTATCGTTTATTGTCAGCACTCGATCAAGGGACAAAGACCGCGGTTATCCACTTTAGCCGTTTATGCACAGATAAGCACCTCAGGACCACCTGAAATGAGACATTCCTGCATGTTCGCCGCTCTTTCCGTCGCCGCCTTCGGGCTCAGCGGGTGCGGCATGGAAGACACCGGCCCGGTTGCGTTCAACCCGGCGACCAATGTCGATGTCACTTTTTCCAGTTTCACCCTGACCGAAGCCACCGATACCTTACTGTTTGGCGATCTGTTCGCCGCGGTTCAGCCAGCGGGGACCGAAGGTACCCGGGCTGCGGAGCTCGCGGCCGGCATTCGAGCCCAACTGGCTGCATTCCTGACGCTGACCTACACCGCAGACAGCGAACCCGTGCTGGAATCGGCCCGCAACCCCCTCGATCTGATGCGCCGGGTACTTGGCGAAGATGAGATCGGCAACTTCCGGGCGGGGAAAGAGTACATCAGCTCCCGCATCGACGAGACCGCAGCCGGCGAGTACAGCAACACCACCAACGACGTCTCCATTCGTTTTACGGATCAGCAGGCGCTGCTCGACGGCGAGCCGCTGACGGATTACCAGTGGCGATATCCGATTCTGAAATGGGCCTACACGCCGGACACATCCGATCGGGTAACCCGAATCATCAGCTGGGTCGCTTCCGGAGATTTTGCCGAAGGCAGTACACGCCCGAGTGCTACCCTCGGCACCCAGTTCCTGCCACGGGATTTCCTGGCCCTGGGCTACAACGATGGTGCCAGGCTGCACAGCGAGGGCAGCATCGTGATTGAAGGCGAGCGGGAAATGTCGTTTGTGCGAGAGTATAACGGTGAAAATACCGACGTCATCAACATTGATGGCACCGCGATCGGCACGAACGGGGGAACCACTGGCGGACCAGAGTTCGAGTTTGCGGGTAGTACGGTCGATTGCGTTCGGGTGGAGATGGATTACGACACCCTGACCGTCAATGTCTTCACCTCACTGAATGAAGCCCCGCAGGATGGCGATACCAATAATCCGGCTTACTGTCTGAACAAAGCAAACCCTGACGAAAACTACCAGGGCACGGCTTCCACTCTGAGGCCCTGAATTCACACCGGCGTCTAGCGGTGGTGAACGCCGCCGCTCATGTTCCAGTTCGCCATGAAGCCACGTTTCCGGTCGATCATACGCCGGTAGGTGGAGATCATAATGGCGGCATGGGGAGCCTTGGTCAGGCGCAGGGTTTCGATGCGTCGCTCAAGACGCTCTACTTCGGAGTTGATCTGCTGCTGGACATGGCTGCGAACGCTGTCGTGCTGGTCCAGCTTCACTTCGCGCCCGGTCTCGGTTGGTTGTGTTGGTTTATCCATTTTTATTCCTCATCCACTGAGTTCGGAAAGATCCTTCTTCCACGGCTCAAGTCTGCAACAGCATCAGACAAAGTACAATAAAAATGAATGGACTTTCACTTTTATTGCCCCCGTGGTCGCAGAACCCTTTCTCTTTCTATACACGAACATCAGCCTGCTATAGTTCCCTTTATCATCGTCCCAAACTGACCAGGAGCCCATTCCCGTCATGACCCAGACCTCCGTCGCCGATACCCTGCGCGAATACCTGTCGTTGCTGGAACTGCTGGACGATGCATACTGGGAAGCCAGCACCATCCCGCATAAGGACATGCTGTATGACATCATCAGCATATTCAGTCAGGAGGTAGCGGAGATAAACAAGCTGAGCATCCAGGATCACCACTACCCGTATGAGGTGATCACGGAAGGCATTCGGCGGGTGGTGCCCAAGCTCGAGCGCCTGGATGAGAATCGAGAGGACGTGATCCAGCGTACCCAGACACTGACCGACTTCCGGGATATCCTGTCGTCAGTGCTGGGCATCCTTGAGGCGCAGTTGCAAACGCTCTAGCGTCACGCGGCAGCGAGAGGCCGCTGCCCCTCAGGGATCAACGGGAAGCGGTTGCAGACGGTGTAAACAAACCGTGCCAGGGCCGGGAGGTGGTGGCCCACAATCGGGAAGCCGGTGTTGAGAAGGCTCACGGAAATATCCCTCGCGGAATCGGCCCAGCACAGCTTGTTGATCAGGCCGATGTGCCCGAACGCGTAGCGACTCTGCTGCCCCCAAAGCCCCACGGGATTACCACCGAGCATCATGCCGGCACTGAAACGCATGGGTACCAGCATGGTACGATCCATCTGTAACGAACCAAACTGCTGGATGGAACGCCTGACGGTCATTTCGCTGCAAATCCGATGCCCGTTCCAGACACCGCCATTGAGCATCATCTGGAAAAACCGGCCCATCTCTTCGGCGGTGCCACACAGGTTTCCGGCCGGAATCACCGCCTCCTGAAAGCGAGGATCGTTGGTCACTTGCTCCACTGTCCGGATATCCCCGCCCAAGGCCCGATTTACAACCCAGGAGACCGGGAACACCGGCGTTGGACCGGTGGCGTAGTTAGTGGCAAGAGATGATAGATCCTTGGAAGCAATGCCGTAGGTGAACCACTTCATACCCATGGGCTGGCGCAAATGCGTATCCAGGTACTCCTCAATGGTGCCGCCCGTCACCTTCTCCAGCACCCGCTGAAGCACAAAACCTCCGGTAATGGCATGATACGCAACCTTGGCGCCATCCACTTCCACCGGCTTGGCCTCGCAGAGAAGTCGCCAAATCTCGTCTTTGTCCCAGAGCACGTCGATGGGTGTTTCCCTCGGAATCGCCGGGATACCGCCCCGATGGGACAGGATCTGGTGCACGGTGATGGTCCGCTTGCCGCTCTGGGCAAATTCCGGGCAGTAATAGGCAACGGGGTCCATCAGGTTCACAAGTCCCTGCTCCGCCAGCATGTGCATCAGCAACGCCGTTACCGCCTTGGAAGCAGAGAAATAGCAGATCGGGGTGTCGGTGGTCATCGCCACCCTGGTCGCCTCTGGGCCGTCACCAGGCCCGTTTCCGGTCGCGTGCCCAATGGCCCGATGCAGTATCTGTTCGCCCCGGTGGCGCACTGAAAGCTGGATACCCGGGTGCACACCCGTGCGATACAGGGCTTCGGCACTCTTCCAGATGTCTTCCACGGTGTCACGGCTGACGCCAACGGCTTCCGGCTTTTCATGCTGCCGGTCGCAGCTGGTCACAGTACTCAGATCCTTGGGCACCTGGCAGGTATGGAGGGCACGGCGGGCAAATCGATTCATCCGGTTAAACCTTTATCAGCGTTCTGTTTTTATTCTAGTGTCGAGGCCCACGCGTCGATCCGCATTGGCCGAATTCCAGCGCGATCGCTGTCACAGCATCCAACCGCCCGGGAATCCCGGGCCTTGGTCAATCAGTATGGACGTCCTCCGGCATTTGCGCCAAAGCCACACAGTTCCGGCCCGCAGCCTTGGCCCGATACATAGCCCGGTCGGCAGCTGCGCACAGCGCTGACCCGGTCACCCCATGATCGGGGTACACCGCCACACCAACGCTGATTGTCAGCGCAACAACATTCCCATCCCCGAGAGGCTGGGGCGTAGCGCTGACATGCCGGCGCAGCCGCTCAGCGGTTTCCCGGGCTTCCGACATCTCCATCTCCGGCATCACAATCACAAACTCTTCACCGCCAAAACGGCCGACGGAATCCACAGTGCGAACACTGTCGACCAGCAAGGCCGCCACCGATTGCAACACCGCGTCACCTGCAGCGTGACCATAGGTGTCGTTTACTTCCTTGAAATGGTCAAAATCAATCCACAGCATCGCCATGGGTCGCTGGTAACGCCTGGCCCTCTCCAGCTCTTCGTCCAATACCCGGGACATCTCCCGGCGATTCAGCAGGCCGGTCAGCGGATCCCGGGTTGCCATTTCCTCCAACTCATCCCGCAAACGCTTGCGATCGGAGATATCGAGCACAATGCCTTCCAGCAATGTCTCTCCCTCACCTCCACGGATCGCCCGACCGCGCTCCCAAACCCAGATTGTCTCGCCGTCCTTGCGTGTCAGCGCATATTCCACCGAATAGGGCGCTTCGTTCGCTAACCCCTCCCGGATGTCGCACAGCAATCGCTCATAACTCTCGGGCTCCAACAGATCCTGATAGCTCACCGCACGGCTACCCATCAACTCCTCGGGCTCGTATCCGGTCAGTGCCACGCAGCCCTCGGAGACGAAAAGCATCGTGCCATGGTCATCGTAGCGACACCGATAGGCCATGCCCGGCAGGCTGTCCATTAACACGGTCAATTGCCGCTCCCGTGTTCTTAACGCCAGGCTTTGCTGATGCTGCAGTCGGAGCAGGGCTCTATCCCGGACGAGCAGCCGCAGCAGTGTCAGGAACAGGACCAGAGCGGTAACCAACACGAAAAAGACACCCTTCCAGGTCTGAACCCGGGACAGGGTTGCCGAGTCGGTCACCAGGGCTTCCACCACGCGGTCAGAGAAGGTAATCCAGAGCAGGCCTGCCAGCGCATAGAGCGCGGTGGCCATCAGAGCCCTGCGCAGGGGATGCAACTGCACCGATAATCGGGATCTCACCGGTCTCCGGTCCGGTATCTGGCTCATGGGTGCGGCCCGTTCTGACAATTTGTACCTGTCTGAAAAATAGCCATTCCCAAGCGGTAAGTCGAGTTACCAATCCGTGTCCAGCAGACACTGATAGTGTGGTAACGTTTTGCGAACATCGACACACAGGTCAGGAGACACCGATGACCCCGGGCATCAAGGCAGCCAAGAAGGCCGGCGTTGCACACACAATTCATGAATACGAACACGACCCCGCAACCACCAATTACGGGACCGAAGCCGTGGAGAAAACCGGTGCCAATCCGGGACAGGTGTTCAAGACGCTGGTAGTGACGGTGGACAACAAGGAGCTGGTCGTCGGGGTGGTACCGGTCGCTGGCATGCTCAGTATGAAGCTGATTGCCAAGGCCGCCGGTGGCAAAAAGGCTGTCATGGCCGACCCCCAGGCGGTGCAACGCAGCACCGGCTATGTGCTCGGCGGCGTCAGTCCGCTGGGACAAAAAAGACGGCTACGGACGTTTATTGACGAATCAGCCGGAGATTACGAAACCCTCTTTGTCAGCGCCGGCAAACGTGGGCTTGAGATCGAGCTGGCACCCGCGGATCTGGCCACCCTGACGCGGGCCGAGTTTGCGCCATTGCAACAGGATTAGCGTGCGCCCAACAGACATAAAAAAACCGGAGGGCTGCTGCCAGCCTTCCGGTTTTTTATTCACAACAGTCAGGCACCAGCCTGACTGCTTTTCTCAGCTTCAGCTCACAGATGCACGGGCATCGGCCAGGATCTTGTTGAGGGTTGCGCTGGGCTGCATGACCTCAGACACCTTCTCCATCGGCGCGTGGTAGTAACCACCCAGATCCGCGGGATGACCCTGAACAACGGTCATCTCTTCCAGGATCTTGTCCTTGTTCTCTTCCAACTGTGCAGACAGCTTGGCGAAGAACGCCTTCAGTTCCTGGTCGTCGTCCTGGTTCGCCAGCTCTTCCGCCCAGTAACGAGCCAGGTGGAAGTGGGAACCACGGTTGTCCAGCTCACCGGTCACCCGTGAAGGCGACTGGTTGTTCTCGAGCAGACGCTCGGTGGCCTTGTCCATGGTCTGACCAAGCAGACGGGCGCGCTGGTTGTGCTTTTTCTCGCCCAGCTCATCCAGTGAAACCGCCGTTGCCAGGAATTCACCCAGGGAATCCCAGCGCAGATGGTTCTCTTCAATCACCTGCTGTACGTGCTTCGGCGCGGAACCACCGGCACCGGTTTCGTACAGACCACCACCGTTGAGCAGCGGTACGATGGAGAGCATCTTGGCACTGGTACCCAGCTCCAGAATCGGGAACAGGTCGGTGAGGTAGTCCCGCAGAACGTTACCGGTCACGGAAATGGTGTCCAGTCCACGGATCAGACGCTCCATGGTCCAGCGGATAGCACGGACTGGAGACATGATGTGGATTTCCAGACCATCGGTGTCTTCTTCCGCGAGATACTTCTCAACCTTCTTGATCAACTGAGCATCGTGGGCACGCTCATCGTCCAGCCAGAACACGGCAGGCATGCCGCTGGAACGGGAACGGTTAACCGCCAGCTTGACCCAGTCACGGATCGGCAGGTCCTTGGTCTGGCAGGCACGCCAGATGTCGCCTTCCTCAACCTTGTGCTCGGTGAGCACAGTGCCGTCTTCAGCAATCACACGAACGACGCCGTCTTCCTTGATTTCAAAGGTCTTATCGTGAGACCCATACTCTTCGGCCTTCTGAGCCATCAGACCAACGTTAGGCACGGTGCCCATGGTGGTCGGGTCGAATGCGCCGTGGGTCTTACAGAAGTTGATCACTTCCTGATAGATGGTGGCGTAGGTGGACTCCGGCATTACCGCCTTGGTGTCCTTCAGCTTGTTGTCCCGTGCCCACATCTTGCCGGAGTTACGGATCATCGCCGGCATGGAGGCATCAACGATGACGTCGCTCGGGACGTGCAGGTTGGTGATGCCCTTGACGGAATCCACCATGGCGATTTCCGGACGGTGCTCGTAACAGGCGTGCAGGTCTTCCTGGATCTGCTCCTGCTTGGATTCAGGCAGCTGCTTGATCTTTTCGACCACGGAAGACAGGCCGTTGTTCGGGTTGACGCCGATCTCATCGAACAGCTCACCGTATTTGTCGAACAGGTCCTTGTAGAAAACCTTCACCGCGTGACCGAACACGATCGGGTGAGAGATTTTCATCATGGTGGCTTTCACGTGCAGTGAGAACATTACACCGGTTTTTTCACAGTCGGCGATGGCATCTTCGAAGAATTTCACCAGCGCCTTCTTGCTCATGAACATGCCGTCGAGCACTTCGCCTTCCAGCAGCGGAAGGTCGGCTTTCAAAACGGTCTGCTCGCCCTTGGCGTTCTCGAATACGATGCGGGCATTGGTGGCCTTGTCCAGGGTGACGGACTGCTCGCTGGAGTAGAAGTCACCGCCGCGCATGTGAGCAACGTGAGTACGGGAAGCCGGGCTCCACTCACCCATGGTGTGCGGGTACTTGCGGGCAAAGGCTTTAACGGCCGCCGGCGCACGACGGTCAGAGTTACCTTCACGCAGAACCGGGTTAACGGCACTGCCCAATACTTTGGCGTAGCGGGCGTGGATTTCTTTCTCTTCGTCGGTCTCAGGGTGTTCCTTGTACTCGGGAACCTTGTAACCCTGTTCGTTCAGCTCTTTGATCGCCGCGCGCAACTGAGGAATGGAGGCGGAGATGTTTGGCAGTTTGATGATGTTGGCTTCGGGATCTTTGGTGTATTCGCCCAGCTCGGCCAGTGCGTCCGGAACCCGCTGATCTTCTTCGAGATAGTCCGGAAAACCCGCCAGAATACGCGCCGCGAGAGAGATGTCGCTGGTTTCAAATTCAATGCCAGCCGGCTTGGCGAAGGTTTCCAGGATGGGAAGAAGTGACCGTGTCGCGAGGGCGGGGGCCTCGTCGGTCAGGGTATAGACAATCTTTGCTTTGGATGATGTCATTTTCGTCCTCAGGCTAATGGGTGGGTTCAGGACGGCCACGGCTGGGTCTGGCGTCTTGTGAACGTCTGGCCTCAGCGATGACTGATTTGGAACTTTTGATAGACCTACTAAGATAGCATTTTTCGCGTAATTTTGGTTACGATCTTAGTATAAGAACGGACTAAAAATGCCTGATCTTCCGTGACAGGACGATGAAATGGCGGGATTTTACGAAACTTTCTAACATTCTGGATTGAGGAAATGGTGGTGACGCAGGGAAAGGGGCGCGGGGCGAGCTTTGCACTCAACCACGCGCCACTGGGGACATTCGGTCTCAGTTCCCAGGCAACAGGCTCGCTGCGGCCAGACAATCCCGGATCTGGTCGAGAGCTTCCGGGTTGCCCAGGGCGTCCCGGTTGTCGGCTTTTTTGGAGCCGTTGATCAGCCGGGCGACGGCCAGTTCCACTTTTTTACCGCTGCGGGTGTAAGGGATATCAGGTACCTGGACGATGTGTCTGGGTACGTGACGTGGGCTGGCGCCTTCGCGGATTCGGGTTTTCAGCTGTTTGAGCAGGTCGTCGGTGACTTGCTGCCCTTCGGTCGGGACCACCAGCAGGACGACTTCCACGTCGCCATCGATCTGGCGGCCGACCACGAGGCTGTCTTTCACCTCCGCCACGGTTTCTACCTGACGGTAGATTTCGGCAGTACCGATGCGCACGCCGCCCGGGTTCAGGGTGGCGTCGGAGCGGCCGTAGATGATGGCGCCGCCGTGTTCAGTGAATTCGATGAAGTCGCCGTGGGCCCAAACTCCCGGGAAGGTGTTGAAGTAGGCATCCTTGTAGCGTTCGTTGTCCGGGTCCTGCCAGAAGCTGACGGGCATGGAGGGCAATGGCTGCCGGCACACCAGTTCGCCACGGCCGGAGCTGACCGGCTGGCCATCGTCACCGTAAGCCACGGCATCGACACCCAGGAAGCGGCACTGGATTTCACCGCGGCGCACTGGCAACAGGGGCGTCGCGCCCACGAAGCAGCCACAGATGTCGGTGCCACCGGCGATGGAGCCGAGCAAGGCGTTTGGTGAGCCGTCACTGTAGATCCAGTCATAATCTTCCGGCAGCAGCGGCGAGCCGGTGGAGAAAACAACCCGCAGCTTGCTCTGATCGAGATCTTTGGCGGGCTTCAGTTCGCCCTTGCGGCAGCCGGCAATGAAACGGGCACTGGTGCCGAAGTGGGTGACGTTTTCGTCCGCGACCACTTCCCAGAGGTGGTTGAGGCTCGGGTAACCCGGGGAGCCATCGACGGTAATGACGGCAGCACCGGTCATCAGGGCGGAGGCCTGCCAGTTCCACATCATCCAGCCGCAGGTGGTGAAGTACAGGAAGCGGTCTTCCGGACCGACATCGCCATGGAGCATCAGTTCCTTGGCATGGTTGACCAGCAGACCGGCGTTGCCATGCACGATGCACTTGGGTTTACCGGTGGTGCCGGAGGAATAGAGGATGTAGACCGGATGGTTCGGGGCCAGGGGAGTGAATGACGGCGCTTTGCCTTCGCCAAAGGCCAGGGCGTCTTCCCAGGTGGTCACCAGATCACCCTGCAAGGGCGGCTGTTCCGGCAGTTGCTGCACGCTGACCACGGCTTTCAGACTCGGCAGGCCGGCGATCAGTTCGGCAAAATCGTCCTGACGTGCGAAAACCTTGCCGCCGTATCCGTAACCATTCACAACGATCAGCGCGGACGGTTCGATCTGGCCAAAACGGTCCAGGATGGCGCCAATCCCAAAATCGGGAGAGGCGGAGCTCCAGATGGCCCCCAGGCTGGTGGCCGCCAGCATGCCTACGAGCGCTTCGTAGCCGTTGGTCACCACACCAGCCACTCGGTCGCCGCACTCGATTTTCTTGCTGTGCAGAAACGCTTCCATGGCTCCGACATCCGCTTTCAGTTCAGCGTAGGTCTTGCGCAGGACTGGTCGGGTCTCACAGTAAGCCACCACCGCTTCCCGGTTGGCGTGCTCGCCGTCGGCCAGGCGCAGCAGGTTGGCGGCAAAGTTCAGGCGCATGCCCGGAAACCACTCGGCGCCGGGCATGTCACGGTTGCCCAGAACCCCATTGGCAGGGGTGTCGCAGACCAGTCCGCAGTAATCCCAGACTTTGTCCCAGAAGGTTTCCAGCTCATCAACAGACCATTGGTGCAAGGCGTGATAATCGGCGAAGGGGCCGTAACCCTGGTCTTCCAGCCACGCCTTGAAGCGGCCCATGCGGGAATGGGTCAGCGTGTCGTCCGAGGGCGACCAGACTATGGGAGATTGTTCAGTTGTACTCATCTGTCTTTCCTGTTCTTTACTGCATGTGCCAGCCGTGGCTGACAACGATGGACTGACCGGTCAGGGCCGCGGATGGGAAGGCTGCCAGGTGAACCGCCAGTTCGGAGACGTCCTCCAGGGTGGTGAACTCGCCATCCACTGTATTCTTGAGCATGACCTTGCTGATCACCTCCTGTTCCGAAATGCCCAGCTCTTTGGCCTGCTCCGGAATCTGCTTGTCCACCAGCGGCGTGCGGACAAAGCCGGGGCAGATAATGTTACTGCGCACACCGTGCTCGGCGCCCTCTTTAGCGACGGCTCGACACAATCCCAGCATGCCGTGCTTCGCGGCCACGTAGGGCGCTTTCAGGGGAGAAGCCTCCAGTGAATGCACCGAGCCCATGTAGAGCATGGTGCCGCCGCCATTGGCGTACATTTGCTTGAGAGCAGCACGGGTCACCAGGAAGGCACCGTCAAGATGCACGCTCATGACCTTGCCCCAGTCCGCAAACGACAGTTTGTGAACGGCGTCGATATGCTGGATTCCGGCATTGGCGAGAGCGATATCAAGACCGCCCCATGTGTCGACAATCGCAGCCACACCGTCGTCCACGGCCTGCTCGTTGGTCACATCCATGGCCAGCGCCATAGCCGTGCCACCGGCCTGTTCAATGGCGGCGACGGTATCCTGCGCGCCTTCAAGAGTCAGATCGGCAACGGCCACACGGGCACCTTCACGCCCATAGTGCTCGGCAATCGCCCGCCCGATTCCGCGTCCTGCCCCGGTGATCAGGGCAATCCTGTTTTCCAGACGCATGATGGTCTCTCCTTAGTCGTAAGCAATACTTGGCAGCCAGGTCGCGATCTCGGGAACCAGGAACACGATGGCAAGGGCTACCAGCTGAATAATGATGAACGGCACAACGCCGCGATAGATATCGGTGACCTTGATCTCCGGCGGCGCGACACCCTTGATATAGAAGAGGGCAAAGCCAACCGGTGGGGTCAGGAACGAGGTCTGCAGACACATGGCGAACATGATGGTGAACCACACCAGGTCGAAACCCAGTTGCTGAACCACCGGTGCCACCAGCGGCAGGATGATCAGCGTGATTTCCACCCAGTCCAGGAAGAAGCCGAGCAGGAAGACCGCGAACAGGATGGTCAGCACCACACCGTAGGGGCCAAATGGCAGGCCCAGCAGCGCCTCTTCAATGACCGTATCACCACCAAGCCCCCGCAAAACGACGGAGAATGCCGTTGCACCCAGGAAAATCGCAAAGATGAAGGCCGAGGTACGCGTGGTCTGTTGCAATGAGGAGTTCAACACTTTCAGGTTCAGACGCCGGGCCGCGAACGCCAGAATCAGGGCACCGAGTGCACCAACACCGGATGCCTCCGTGGGCGTGGCAACGCCTGCAAAGATGGAGCCCAGCACACCAAGGATCAGGGCCGCGGTCGGCAGGACGGCCTTGGCGACTTCCCACACCACACTCCAGCTGACCTTTTCCAGGCCTTCAGGAACCGGCGCCACATTGGGTTGAAGCAAGGGCCGAATGAGGGCGTAACTCACGTACATCGCCCCGAGCAACAAGCCTGGCAAAAAGGCGCCCATGAAGAGGTCGCCCACGGAGGCCTCGGGAACGGCCAGGCGGTCGGCCATCAGCACCAGCATGATGGAGGGAGGAATCAGGATACCCAGGGTTCCTGTCGCACAGGCGGTGCCCACAGCGAACCCCTTGTCGTACTTGTTCTCCATCATCACCGGTAGCGACAGCATGCCAAGAAGGACGACAGAGGCACCGATAATACCGGTGGTGGCCGCCAACAATACGCCAATGACGATCACGGTAACGGCGAAACCGCCACGAACATTGCCAAACAGTTTGACCATACTTTTCATCAAACGCTCGGCGACGCCGGACTGATCCAGCATGATACCCATGAAGATAAACATGGGTAGAGCGACCAGGGTCTCGCTTTCAACGATCCCCCATATCCGCTCTGGCACCAGACCCATGGAGGAGGGGTAATCGAACCATAGATTGGCACCAAAATCTTCCACGGCGATAACGCCGATCAGGGTCCAGACAACGGCCGTACCGCCGAGAACCCAGGCAACCGGATAACCGGTCATCAGCAGCACCCCGAAGGTGAGGAACATGCCGATTACAAACAGGGTTTCAAGCTCCATCAGGATGCATCCTCTTGATTGTTATTGTCACTGGCGATCCGGATGGGACGGGGAAATCCGAACAACAGGGCCGTCACCTTGAGCAGGCGGGAAACGGCGGCAACGATAATGAGCGTGAACGCCAGGGCCAGCACGGCCTTCAGCACCCAGCGATTGGACAACCCAGCCGGGGCCTGACTGGTTTCACCAATCTCCCAGGAGCTGATGGCGTAGGGCACCATCTCGTAGACGGCAAGCCCGAGAAACGGCAACAGCAGGAGCAGAAGCCCAAGCAGCTCGATCCAGGCCTGGGTTTTCAGGGACAGGCGCTCGTGAATCACATCCACCCGAACGTGGTCATCCACAACCAGGGTGTAGGCAAGACCCAGAAGCCAGCCGGCGCCAGCCAGGTGCCACTGCACCTCTTCCAGCAGAACGGAGCCCTGTCCGAATACGTAGCGGCCGACAACCGCCCAGATAATCACACCGGTTACCACAACCCAGAGCCAGGACGCGCTCTTGCCAATCGCACTCAGAATGGCATCCAGCCACTGGCTGATTCGGGTTGTGGGCAATTCGGTATGATGGTGTAGAAGTTCGTCTGCGTCGGTAACCGACGCCCGCGGTGTATGCGAAGAGTCTTGATCAGACACCGTCATGGTGGAGTTCCTCACTCAGAAAGCCGTTGCAGTGAAATGCGGATGGCCCCGAAGGGCCATCCGTAGGTCTTGCGCGCCGGAACTCCGTCCGGCGCAAGGAGTCAGGCTCCAGCCTTACAGCTCGGCCGGCAGGTAGGCACGCTTGTCCCATACCTTGTAGGTCTTCATGAATTCCTGCTGGCTCTCGTAGACTTTCTTGAAGTCAGCATCCTTGGAGGCCTCTTCTTCCAGCACCTCTTCGGTGACCGCTTTCAGCTTCTTGAGAACGTCAGTGGGGATCTGGTCCGCGTGCACACCTTTCTCCTGGAATCCGGCAAGCACGGAACCGTTCTTGTACTCACCCTCGGCCAGACCAAGTGTGGTGGCGGCAGTACAGGAAGCTTCGACCAGCGCTTTCTGGGACTTGGACGCACCGTCCCACTCATCCTGGTTAATCAGCATGTACTGGGCGGTAAACTGCTGGTGCCAGCCCGGGAACAGGTTGTATTTGACCACCTGATCGAAGCCCAGGATCTGGTCGATGGCCGGCATGGAGAATTCGGTGGCATCAATGGTGCCTTTCTCCAATGCCTGGTAGAGCTCACCGCCTGGCATCATGGTGACGGACGCACCCAGTTTCTCCAGAACCTTGCCGCCAAGACCGGCAAAGCGGATCTTCATGCCCTTGTAGTCGTCCAGGGATTCGATCTTGTTGGCGTACCAACCGGCAGTTTCGGGCCCGATGATGCCGCACAATTGGGCGTGAACCTTGAAGCCCTTGTTGTGATAGGTTTCCTGCAGCAGCTCGTGGCCGCCACCGTAGTAATACCAGCCGATGTAAGCCCACGGCTTCATGCCGAACGGAACTGCGGCAAACAGGGGTACGGCCGGAACCTTACCCTGGTCATAGCCGATCCAGGTGTAACCCGCCGATACCTTGCCGTCAGAAACGGATTGCAGAATATCAAAAGGTGGAACCAGCTTGCCCGGCTCGTAGACACGAACCTGGATGCTGCCGTCAGAAGCGGTGGTGAGGTTGTCTGCAACCCAGGCGGCAGGGGAGCCCAGACCCGGGAGGTTGGTCGCGAAGGCAACGGGCATTTTCCAGCGGAGGTCGTCGGCAAACGCAGAACCCGTGGTGAGAGCGATCGCACCGGCAACCCCGGTGAGAGCCTTGAGAAGTTTCATTGGCAAGTCTCCTAGCATTGTTATTGTATCTGGCCCGGTGGCTTACACCTGAGAGGCCTTGTCTGAGTATAGTCAGACAACGCAGGAACAGACGGACACGATAAGGTGTGGGTCCAACAGATTGCGCCAGTCTTGTTCTCTACGTTGTTCTGACGTCCTGCGCTTCGACAAAAGCAGACACTGTGCCAGAAAGTTTTTATTTATAAATTTCAGCAGCTTATGAAATTAATGAAAAATCTTGAGAGAGGAAGCGTCCGGCGAACCGGACGCATATAGACATCAGTCGTAGGGGTTTGTACGGACAGCAGGACATCTGTCCGGAAATCAGGACATCTTGCCGAGTTTTTCGTACAGCACGGAACGGGAAATACCCAGCAGCTTGGCCGCCCGGGTGCGATTGCCCCGACTGGCCACCAGCGCCTCTTCAATGGCCTGGGCCTCCGCTTCAGCCAGGGTTTGTGACAGGGGGCGCACGGGCTGGGGGGTTAACGATGATGTCGGCCGGGTGCCACTGCGCGGCAACACCTTGAAGATAGCATCGGCATCGAGCAGCCCCCCTTCTTCACTCATGGTCAATGCTCGCTCAAGAACATTACGCAGCTCCCGGATATTACCGGGCCAATCATAACTGCCGAGGGCCGATACGCCGGCATCGGTGATCTCTCCGCGCATGTCGAGACCGTCACAGATTTCACCCAGCAGCGCCTCACACAACACACCAAGATCCACCAGGCGATCTCTCAACGGCGGAATCGGAATTTCCAACACGTTCAGCCGGTAGTAGAGGTCGGAGCGGAAGTCCCCCTCGGCAATCATCGCTTCCAGATTCCGGCTGGTGGCGGCGATTACCCGGACATCCACCTGGCTCACCTTGTTAGAACCCAGCGGCTCGATCTCGCCTTCCTGCAGAGCCCTCAGCAGTTTGGCCTGCAGTGGCAGCGGCATGTCGCCCACCTCATCCAGAAACAGGGTCCCGCCATTGGCAAGCTGGAACTTTCCTTCCCGGGTTCGGCGATCCGCGCCGGTATAGGCTCCCGGCGCTACGCCAAAGAACTCGGCTTCGAGCAGGTTATCCGGGATGGCGGCCACGTTGACACCAACGAACGGCTTTTCCGCCCGGGCCGATACCGAATGGATCGCCTGGGCCAGCACCTCTTTGCCAGTGCCGGTCTCGCCCAGCAAAAGCACGGGCATTTCCCGGCCTGCCGCCAACCGGGCGCGCCGCTTGACCTCCAGCGCTGCCGGACTGGCGCCGACAAAATCCCCCAGGCTGTAGCGGGTACCCCGGGCCTTTTTGGCCAGAGCCTTGCGGGCCGCAGCCAGATCCTGATGCAACCGGCGATATTTCGACACCAGAGGCGTCAGGGGCTGGAGATCGTCGTAGAGTACAAAAGCCACGGCACCGACAATCCCGCCATCGTCGTCATAGAACGGCAGCCGGGTCACCACCAGTTGCTGCTGATTGTGCTCCATGATGTCCAGCAGCAAAGGCTTGCCGGTCTTGACGACCTCGGGCATGCGTGTCTGTGGAATCACCTGACGCACGGGCTTGCCGATAACCGCAGACGGATCCCCAAGCCCCAGAAGGTGGGAATAACTGCTGTTGATCCAGGTAATGCGGGCATCACGGTCCACCGCAATCGCACCAGCGCTGGCCTCCTCGAACATGGGAAACAGGGCCTCGATCAGGTCTCTGGTAATCCCATTCCTGGAATTCTCGGAAAACAGCTCTGACATGTACCGTGCACCATCGGGTTGAATATTGTTCATGGAATAAACCCCAGCGCCCGGTCTGGCCGGGCACAGTCACGGAAGTATATGGGCCCCCTGATTCCGGGGCAAACTGATACCCGCCCGGCTCGAATACTCCGGGCGGGGTCCTGTTTACTCCGGAATCCGGAGCTGGTTATCGACAAACTCGATCCGGTCAGCAGTGGCTGGCTCAGCCTCGATCGGCGGCAGATTACTCTGCGCCAACGGTGTGCTGATATCCCCGCGCGGTACCGTCCGAACCACCTGACTCGGCGGCAGCGGCTGGTCGTCCGTGAGGTGCGCCCACATCAGGTCCAGAGCCTGGAAGTAGTAGTGATGCAGGGGCACATACCGATCCGCGACACCGGCAAAGCCGTTCAGCACATCCAGGTGATGGGCGTTCAGGATTTCGTAGTAACGCAGGTTGCTGTCATCACCTTCCACACGCTGGTTCAGGCCATAGTAGGGTCGGGCCGTATGGTTGATCGGCAGGATGGCATCGGCCCGACCAGTGACATAAACCGCCGGCTTGCCATGCAGGTCGCCGGACGCGCGTACTTCATCAATGCCGTCGGCGATAGCATCCGCAAGCGTCGCGGCGTCGCCACTGAGCGGTGCACCGGTGACCACATCGCTGCCCTGGGCCAGGCTACGGAGACACAACAGGGCATCCAGTCCGTAATCGGCCTGACTTGAGCTTGGTGACACGCTGCTGGCCAGGTGAGTCGGCTGACCCTCGGCACTGTCATAGACAATGTTGACTCCGGCCGTGGGTGGTATGCCATTACTGGACGAGAACAGAGCCGCCTCGACATTGTCCGTTATCGGGGTCACCGCACCATTACTGTCGGTCGCGGCCAGGCTCAGGTCACAGACGCGATCTTCCACACCGGCACGGCCGTAAGCGTTGGCGTAGGTCATGGAGATGCTCTGGGCGACCGCCAGGCCGAAGTGCACCGGTGCCAGCAGATTCTGTTCCGGCTGAATGCCGAACTCCTCATTGAGAATACGCAGCGCGTCCGAGGCCCGTTCATCCAGCGTCGCACCGGTGACCAGCCCTTTGTTGGCAAGCGAACTGCAGATGTTCTCACCCACGGCCGGCGGGTTAAAAACGCCATTCAGCGGCGCGACATCGCGGATCTCCGGGGCCTGGTTGGCACAGCCCTGCCACACCGCGAGCGCCGTGGTGTAGTCCAGCAGACTGCGGCTATGGCTGGTAATGGACACACCGTCGCCCTGCTGTATGGTAAAGCCGTCATCGACCATCGGGTTTACATTCGGTTCCGACACCGCCACCCCGTCAATCAGGCCGTGCTGGTCCTGTTCGGCAGCCCGCAGTGACGAACCACCGCCGTTGGACACACTGGACGCAATCACCAGGGTGTTCTTCGGCGTGATGGTGATACGGCGTTCACCGTTACCCAGCTCCTGGCCGAACTGCTCATTGAGCGCATAGAACCCGAATTCAATGGATTGCAGGACATGCTGCCCCCAATCAGCCTCGGGGTTAGCTTTCGAGTGCGCATGCTTCCAGGCGAAATGGTCCGGCGTCGCGGCATTGAAATCGGCCAACTCTGATTCAGTGAGGTCCGCCCGGAACTGCACCGGTTCGTCCGCGGAAGTCAGAGAACCATCCAGGCGCTGGGCCGCGCCAGTTTCCAGGTTGTGGGAACCGGTCCCGGTGCCCTTATCGGTGTAAACCACGGCACAACCCTTTTTCAGGCCCCATTCACCCGCGGTTCCGATGGCACCGTAGATGCCCCGGGAACCGGAAGAGGGCGCTGTGACCATGCACGGCCTGTCGTCATCAAAGGTGTCCGGAACCTGGGCCATGACCGTCACAGGCTGGTTGCGGCCCGGTACCGACACCAGCGCTCTGTATTCGGTTCCAGCGATCATGCCTTCACCACTGGCATCAACTTGCGGCCCGAAAAATTCGCCATAGCCGCCACCCGGCACAGTATCGACCAGAGCACGGTAGTTGTTGTAAATCGCCAGACGCCGCAGTTCGGCTGGGGTGGGGTTGAGGGGATCTGCAAACGTTGGTTTTGTCGCGTCCGCCAGCCCGCTGGCGCCAAGCCCGGCAGTAAGCAGATCATCGGTGATGCCGTCGTAGTGAGCCTGTTCGACGTTACCCCGAACAAAATCAGGGAGGGTGTTAATCGCGGGGTTGCTACTGTCCTTGCAGGCTGTCAAGGCAAGGCCAGATGCACCGATCAGGGTGCAGATCATCAATCGCTTCATGGTCGTTCCTTGTTTGTTGTTGTATACGAACGGGCCAAATGGCTGGGCCAGGGCCCTGTGGCCGCTATGCGCATCCTGTGCCAACTAGGCAACCATATGTTTTTTAAGCGATTTATCTGAAGTCAGCTGCGGGGATGGGAGAAGGCATCCGGAAATCCGGACAACGAAACGCCGGCTCAGTGGGAAAGGTTGCGGATATCAAGGCGGTCGGGGAGAAACGTCCAGATTACCGGACGATGACCGGATTTCCGGACACGCTCAGATTGGCCCGCGTTATTTTTACCATTTAACCAAGGCGGACAAAGGGCAGGAGACTGACACCAACAATAACGACAATGGCGATCAGGGCAGCGAAGGTACGCAACGGGTGCCGGCGAATCATGGCCGCAACGCCGACGCTTTCACCCCTGGCCTGGCGTTCTTCGTAAGCCTTGCGCTGATCATGCAGTCGCTGGAGCTGATACTGCTCCAGCAGTGCCCGGGCGCGGGCCGCTTCATCGTTATCATGCACCCAGAAACCACCCATGCTGATGCCCCAGCGGCTCGGGGGTGTCTCGTAGTACGGCACCCCATGCTCTTCGAACAGGGCACGGATCTCGTCGGCCTCGTCATCGGGGACATGGCGAAGATTCATCAGGTGATGGGGCATATGGACTCGTTATCTGGTATCGGAAGCGGGAATCCCTATATCCTAGCAGCAAAGGACGATTGACCGAATTCACCATCGGGATACTGCATGACCAACCACCCCCTCCGACTGCTGCTGGAGTTTGATGCCCGCTGCCAGCGGGACAAGGAACAGCCACCGGCCTTTCTGCATCGCCGGGACCGGAAGTTTGCCCTGATTTGCCAGCAAGAGGGGGAGCAGCCCACGCCGCAGCGCTGGCTGGAACACATGAAACGTCTGAGTGGGCCCGGCAGCGCCCCACAGGCAAGTGAGAAAACACTGCTGCGATGGCAACACCTTCGGACCCTGTTCATGCTTTCCGGTGCAGTGTTTGGCGTCATCGCCATGACCGGATTGCTGTTCTATGACGCCGCGCAACGCATCAACATGACCGTCATTCTGGCATTCGTCCTGCTGCAGCTGTTGCTCGCACTGTTTACCAGCGTCCAGTCCTGGGTGGGCTGGCAACCCTGGCACTGGCTGCTGAGGCGACTCCAGAGACGGTCTGCCGGAGTGGACCAGATCCCGGGCGGGCTGCAACCCCTGCTGATGGCCGAAGCGGCTCACCGTGGCGGGATCTGTTTCGGGCTGACGGGCTTGCTGACGCTGTTGCTCATGGTGGTGATTCAGGACCTGGCCTTCGGCTGGAGCACCACCATCAACACGGCCGCGTCCGGCTACCACCATCTCTTGCTGGTCGTGGCCACACCCTGGTCATGGTTCTGGCCGGATGCGGTGCCAACGCTGGAGCTGGTCGAGGCCACCCGATTCTATCGCGTCAACGGGGGCAGCGAGATTGCCCCCAAGGCCTGGGGCCAGTGGTGGCCATTTGTGGCCATGCTCTGGACTTTCTGGGTGCTGGTGCCTCGCCTGCTGCTGGCGGCCCTCGCCAACTGGCTGGTTCGCCGCCGCGCCCAACAGGCCCTTGAACGGCACCCAGGCCTGCAAGCCCTGCTTTACCGGATGGAAACCCCCACCCTGGATACTGGCAACGAGCACAATGATGCTGACGACCTGCCGGACACCCGAACCCGGAGCGACCTCCAGCCGCTTCCGGATAGCCACATCCTGCTGTGCTGGGCCGGCGCCGGAGCCCCGGAACTGCCGGCCGGCCTTGCCGGCACCCGGAACCTCATCCTCAGAGCGGGCGGCAGCGCCACGTTGCGTGACGATCACCGGGCGATTGAGCAGATCGGCACTGAGCTCGCCCGGGATGCCGAACCGGCGGTCCTGATCATTACCCGTAGCTGGGAGCCACCGACCGGGGAATTGCAGGATTTCCTGGAATCCGCTCTCGAGCTCTGGCCGGAAACCACCCGCGTTGCCCTGGTACCGCTGGCTCAGCACGCGGACAGCGAGCCCGCTCCACATCTGCTCAATCCATGGCTGCGGTTTGCCGAGCGTCTGGGCGAGGCCAGAATCAGCGTCAGTGTGCCCCAACTGAGCTGGCAGGAACCGTACGGCCTTGAGGAACCATCGTCATGACAGCTGCACCCGTCTTCGCGGTGGTCGGCCACCCAAACAAGGGCAAATCCAGTGTGGTCGCGACCCTGTCCCAGAACGACGCCATCGCCATCGCTCTGGAACCGGGCACCACCCGGAAACAACAGGCCTATCCTCTGAAGGTTGACGGCCAGGTGCTGTACACCCTGGTCGACACCCCGGGTTTCCAGCGGCCGCGACGGGTACTGGAGTGGCTGGAAGCGCACAGCGCCTCAGCCTCGGACCGTACCGAAACGGTTCAGGCGTTTGTAACCCAGCATCGGGGCGATAACCGGTTCACCGATGAATGCGAGTTGCTGTCCCCCCTGCTGGAAGGCGCAGGCATCATCTACGTGGTGGACGGGTCCGTGCCATACAATGCCGAACACGAAGCCGAAATGACTATCCTGCGCTGGACCGGCCGGCCGAGCCTGGCACTGATCAACAGCATTGGCCCGGATGATCACAGTGAGAGCTGGCAGGCGGCGCTCGGGCAATTCTTTCAGGTTGTTCGAAAATTCGACGCCGTTCGCGCTCATTTTGACCAACATCTCAGCCTTTTGCGTGCGTTCGGACAACTTGAGCCCGCCTGGGAAACTCCCCTAGCCAAGGCCACAGACTACCTTTCAGAGCAGCGACGTCGGCGCCGCGAGCAATCTGCCCAGCTGATCGGCAAGGCGCTCACCGACATGATGTCGTACCAGGAGACTCGAATCCTGACCACAGATCAGGCCACCAGTACCGGGGACGACGCGCTTGCCGATCAACTCCGGCAACGCTGGTACCAACATCAGCGCCAGCGGGAACAAGGCCTGCGACTGAACATTGAACATCTTTATCAGCACAGACGGGTGCAGCGCCAGGAAGCCGAACTGGAGTGGCACAGCGAACACGATCTGTTTTCCGAGAACAGCCGGAAAGCCTGGTCCGTGAGCAAAGGGTACCTGGCGACGGCCGGTTTCGGCGCTGGCGCTGTCAGCGGAGCCGGAATCGATGCCCTGACCTTCGGCTCGTCTCTGGGAACGGGAGCTCTCGTAGGCGGCCTGATTGGCGCCGCGGGGAGCTATTTCTATGGCGACCGGCTGGTGCTGCCCACGCTGGATATCGGGGTCCTCAAGAATGGCCTGAAAACAGCGACGTTTGGCCCGGTTCAGGACAGCCAGTTCGGTTACGTTGTGCTCGGACGCGCCATCGATCACTGGTGGCATATCTGTCACCGCAACCATGCCGGGCGGGAACTTCTCGATCTGGAACCCGCAGATCACCACTGGCTGAGCCGACTCGACAAGGCCAGCCGGCAGGAGATTCAGAAAACCTTCGACCGGTGCCGCAAGTCCCGTCCACTGGACGACCGACAACGGCAGAAATTCACGTCCGCTGTCGAAAAGGCCATGCAGGTTTACGACAGTTGGCGGTTGAACCGCCCCTGAGGCGCATGTTTATACTGTATAGCTTCCAACACTTATTGGGGATCTGCGAATGAAAATTGTACGAGTGCAAGACATTATTGGTACCGAGCGGGAAGTGCAGGGCCCAGGCTGGACCAGCCGCCGCATGCTGCTGAAAAAAGACGGCATGGGTTTTTCCTTCCACGAGACCATCATCCCGGCCGGTGCGGAGCTGAACCTCTGGTACAAGCACCACCTGGAAGCCGTTTACTGCGTGGCCGGCAACGGCACCATCACCGACAAGGCGACCGGTGAGACCCATGAAATTACCGACGGCACTCTGTACGCCCTCGACCAGCATGACCAGCACACCCTGCGCGGCGGCACCGAGGACATGCGTCTGATCTGCGCCTTCAATCCGCCGGTCACCGGCCGGGAAGTGCATGACGAAGACGGTGCCTATCTGCCCGATACCAGCGAAGACTGATTCAGAACCTGTGGCCGAATACAAAGCCACA
>NZ_ANIE01000008.1 GCF_000708045.1 Marinobacter nitratireducens | reverse complement strand
TGGCTTAATTTATGGAATTGACACCACAGTCACTTGTTAACTTTGGAACGTTACCGAACCTTCAATATATTTTCGATATCCTTCCACTAAACACTCTTTAAGTTCGGGAACATCAAATATATTTAAAAATGGTGCCATTATGAACCTTGAGCGATTTGAAAGAACTCCTCTCGCTCTCCTCGGCTTTGCCCTTAACCCAGGGATAAAAACTTCTATGAAAAATCCTTCCAAAATAAAGCAAAAAGAATAACATCCTTGGCGGTATCGGCGCGGGAAAGGGCTCACGAGCATCGATTTCAAATTTTCTTGGGTAAATCCGCCCTTCTTGGTCCTGTCACACAACCTGAATATCTTTACTGTTACTAGGTTTCGAGGTATTGCTCTATTCTCAGACAGCAAAACCCTGATTTGATCATTCCAAGGATCTGGAATGTAGACTTTGGAATACGATTCATGCGTTGAGTTCGCAGCTCTCCAAAATATTGAGATAAAAAAGCTCGCGAGTTTTCTTGTTTCAATATTCTCAAAAGTCACGCCACTTTCGTGCTTTGTTACAGCCCCAACCTTTCCGCGCAAAAGGCGTATAGAGTAGCTTTCATAGTTTATATTGAGCAGCGCTTCGCAATCTTTGCAGAGTTGTTCAGTGTCCCATGTATCGCTGGAATAATGGACAGGATCGCTCCCTCCGCCCGGAACAACTATGAGCTTTCCACTGTTTTCTCTCAGTATTCGCCGAAAGACGGTGTCTGGGATTGCATGAGAACTCTGGAGAGTAGCTTCGCTTTTGCACATCTCACAAAGCTTCATACATTCCTCCCTCAAGTTAACGCTGAGATAAGCGGCGGCTGAAAGCCGTCCGGTGGACGGCCGCCAGGCCGGGAGCGAACTTAATTGACTGGTTATGCAGTATTAGCACGCGCTAGCAATCCCATTGCCTCGTCAAAAATCTTCTCCACATGCTCCCTGTTCTCTATGTTGTCTGGCAGTGATGCCCGATCATCCTCAACGCCCGCGATCATTTCCTGAAGCATACCTGGACGCTCAGCATTTAGACGCTGAAGAAGCCCTGTTAACAGATAAAGAGCCGCATCGGCCTTAGCGTTTTCCATATATCGATCTCAATCCCTAGTTCTCAGTCTCACAATGCAGCATAACGCCAGTGGTAATGGGCGCCAACGGAGCGCAGCGTAGTTGGCGTCCCGTTGACCACATTGTTACTTTCTTAGAATGTAGGAAGATATTCTGTCCTCAATGGCCCACGGGTCGCTCCTTTCATCGTTAACAAGTACCAAAATTGCAGTATTTGACTCTGGATACATCATGAATGCACTAGCGAAGCCAGGTATTCCGCCATCATGACCTACAGCCTTGACACCATGTTTGGTACCAACATTAAGCCCATAGCCGTATTCAACAGCAAGGCCATTCTTCAGCTTTGTCGGAGAGCATGCCTTCAGCATTAGATCACTACCTAGAACCCTTCCTGCCAGGAGGGCACTGAGCCATTTGGCCATGTCTGTCGTAGTGGAGCAAAGTCCTCCAGCAGCGTAAGGAGGGTTCATGCTGATATATTCGCAATTCTGCAGGCTAGTGTTCGAAGCACCTTGCTGAGTATCATAGCCTCTAACCCTGTTTGGGATTATTGATTTATCACTTGCATAACAGGTATCGTGCATTCCAATAGGATTGAAGAATTCTCTTTTTAAGTATTCCTCGTACGTATACCCAGAAGCTCTCTCAATAATTAGACCAAGCAAGTAATATCCGGAGTTGCTGTATTCAAATCTAGAACCCGGTTCAAATAAAAGAGGCTGACCCATAAACACGGTTAACATCTGTTCGTGCGTAGCCTCAACTTTCTCATACGGAGAAAACAGCTCTGTCAACTCAGTATATCCAGGGATGCCAGAGGTATGGTTTAGCAGATTCTCTATCTTTATTCTTGGATTTAAGCTTTCGTACTCAGGAAAATATTTCAACAGGGGATCTGAAAGCTTAATTTTCCCATACTCTACCAGTCGCAAGATAGAAAATGCCGTGAAATGCTTCGTTATCGAAGCCAACTTAAAAGAACTCCTCGGATGAGCTTTCACACTATTTTCTACGTCCGCCAAACCAAACGCGTCGTTTATGACGATATGCCCATTGTGTATGACAACGATCCCGGTCGCTGGTGCCTTGACGGTACTCAGCAAAGATTTAATGAACTCCTCCACAACGACTCCCTGTTCAAGAAAAGTAACATTTGTATATGAGCCCCAACGACCACTTTCCCCACGACTCATATCTCAATTTTAATTCTTCCCAAAACTAGGCAGAAAATCCCGTAACGTCAAACACTTCCTTCACTTTTGGGGTCAGAATCCCAAAATAAAAATATTCATCAAGACGACTATCTCCCACCCAATAACTGGTTTCTATCCAATTGTTTTTTTTGAAAATTCAACCAATTCAATAAAACGCCCCCAGTTCACGATCATCTTGATCGCTTTCTCGTTGCAGCAACACGCCGGCACAACTAGACTGTGCGTACATACAGTAATCAGTAACGAACGCTGTCATGGATGACATCCCCACCCCACTACCTGCGGTTCCCATCCGGTTTATGGACCGGTTTCGCGCCTTTATCCGCGCTCGTCAGCTGGCTTACCGCACCGAAAAAACCTACTGCCTCTGGGTTCGGGATTTCATTCGGTTTCACGGTGCCCGCCACCCGGAAACCATGGGCGCAGAGGAAGTGAACGCCTGGCTCAGCCATCTTGCCAACAATCGAAACGTGTCGGTGAACACGCAAAAAACCGCCCTGAACGCGGTGGTGTTTATGTATCACCAGTTTCTCGGCCGTGAACTTGGTAAGCTGCAGTTTACCAACACCACCCAGGCGCGTCGGCTGCCCACGGTGTTCAGCCATGATGAAGCCATGGCGGTGCTGTCCAACATGCAGGGTACCCATAAACTGTTGGCGAGCCTGATGTATGGTTCGGGGCTCAGGGTAATGGAGGCCACCCGGTTGCGGGTTCAGGACGTCGATTTTTCCGAGCAATGTTTGTTCGTACGGGAGACCAAGGGCGATAAGTGGCGTCGGTCCCTGTTGCCAACCTCGGTAACGGAGGGGTTACGGCATCAGGTTGAACTCGCGCTGGCGTTGCATCGGCAGGATCTGGACGATGGGTTCGGGGAGGTGTATCTGCCGAATGCCTTGTCGAAGAAGTATCCCAATGCCGCCCGCAGTCCGGCATGGCAGTACGTGTTCCCGGCACATCGCTTGTCAGTGGACCCTCGCTCTGGCGTCCGCCGGCGCCATCATATTGGCGAGCAACAGGTTCGTCGTTCGGTGAATGCCGCCATCCGCGCTGCCGGCATTCGTAAGAAGGCGAGTTGCCACACCTTTCGCCACAGTTTTGCGACCAATCTGCTCAAAAGTGGCACAGACATCCGCAGTATTCAGGAGTTGCTGGGCCACAATGACATTTCTACCACCCAAATCTACACCCACGTGATCGGCAGCCATCAGCGTGGGATCAGTAGCCCCCTGGATCCATGAGCTTCTGGCTTGGCGGCGGTGGAGTGGGCTGAGACGCCCGGTCGGCCGCAGGTCACCACTCCAACTGCGCCCCGGTCTGGTACTCAATCACCCGCGTTTCGAAAAAGTTCTTCTCCTTCCGCATCGTCGCCTGCTCATCCAGCCAGGGGGAGACGTTTTTCGCACCCGGGAACGGTTCTTCCAGGCCCACGGTGCGGGCACGGCGGTTGGCTACAAAGCGGAACTGTTCGCTGTGGTATTCGGCTGAATAGCCGAGGATCGGGTCCCGGAGGATGTAGTTGGCGTAGGCCTTCTCGGCGGCTTCGGATTCGTCCCACATCTCGCGCACGGCTTTCGGGTCGAGGGTGATGTTTTCCTCTTCGAGGATCTGGTTCACCACTTTCAGGCCGAAGGAGAAGTGCATGGCTTCGTCCCGCAGGATGTATTGCAGTTGCTCGCCGGTGCCGCGCATCAGGCCGCGGCGCTGCAGGGCGAAGATGGGGCTGAAGCCGTTGTAGAACCAGCAGCCTTCGAACACGGCCGCAAAGAACAGGTACGACATGATGAATTCTTCCAGGTCGTCCCGGTTGCGCAGGTTCATGTCGGAGCGCATGGCCGCATCCAGCCGGCGGTTGGCGAGCTGGATTTTGCCGTTAATCTCCGGCACCACGCGGTAGCGGTTGTAGATCTCGCTCTGGTCGAGGTTGAGGGTTTCAATGCAGTGCTGGTAGGTCCAGGTGTGCAGGGCTTCCTCATACACTTGCCGGGCCTGGTAGATCTGCAGTTCGGGGGCGCTCATTTTCTCCATCACGGCCAGGCCGATGTTGCGCATGGCGAGGATGTCGGAGGTGGTGAGGTACGCCAGCACGTTTTCGTACACGTGCTTTTCCGGCGCGGTCAGGCGGTGGTGGTAGTCGTGGACGTCCTGGGCCATGTTGATGTCCAGGGGAGTCCAGTGGTTTTTGTTGGCATTCATGAAGTACTCCCAGGCCCAGGGGTACTTGAACGGCGCAAGCTGGTTAATGTCTGTTTCGCCGTTGATCACGCGCTTGTCGTCCACGTTCACGGGGGCCGGTCCGCCGGTGGCGGCGGGTGCGTGTTCGGTTTTGGGTTCGTCGTCCCAGTCCAGCATGATGGTTGCCTCCTGTTAAAAGTGAGTGGTTACTGACAGGCTTCGCAGTCCGGGTTGTCGATGCTGCAAACCTGGGGCCCGGGTGCGACAGAAGGCGCTGCGACGGGCGCGGTTTTCTCGGCCGCACCGGTGGCACCCAGGGAACGCAGGTAGTAGGTGGTTTTCAGGCCACGCTCCCACGCCAGCTGGTACAGGGCATCCAGCTTTTTGCCGCTGGGTTCGGCCATGTAGAGGTTGAGGCTCTGGGCCTGGTCCAGCCATTTCTGGCGGCGGGCGGCGGCTTCCACCAGCCAGCGGGCGTCGATTTCAAATGCAGTCGCGTAGCGGGCTTTCAGTTCGGGAGGGATGCGGTCAATCTGCTGAACACTGCCGTCGAAGTATTTGAGGTCGTTCACCATCACGTTGTCCCACAGGCCTTCGGCCTTGAGATCACGCACCAGTGAGGGGTTCACCACGGTGAATTCGCCGGAAAGGTTCGATTTCACGAACAGGTTCTGATACGCCGGCTCGATGGACTGGGACACCCCCACAATGTTGGAGATGGTCGCGGTGGGAGCAATCGCCATCACGTTGCTGTTGCGCATGCCGTGTTTGGCCACCAGTTCACGCACCGGGGTCCAGTCCAGGCGGGCGTTGGTGTTGAGGCTGATGTCCCCTTCCCTACGCGCTCTCTTGAGCAGGCTGATGGAATCGATGGGCAGGATGCCCTGGTCCCACAGCGAACCTTCATAGGTCTCGTAGGCGCCGCGTTCACCGGCGAGGGTGGCGGAGGCACGGATGGCGAAGTAGCTCAGTTGTTCCATGGCCACGTCAGCAAACTCCACCGCCTCCGGGCTGGAATATGGCAGGCCAAGCTTGTAGAGCGCATCCTGGAAGCCCATGAGGCCAAGGCCTACCGGGCGATGGCGAAGGTTGGAGTTACGGGCCTGGGGCACGGCGTAGTA
The DNA here is from genome assembly GCF_000708045.1 of Marinobacter nitratireducens. Lineage (GTDB taxonomy): Bacteria > Pseudomonadota > Gammaproteobacteria > Pseudomonadales > Oleiphilaceae > Marinobacter > Marinobacter nitratireducens. Next base: position 142,955 of record NZ_ANIE01000008.1, on the reverse strand, counting down.
ATTGATGTCGATGACGTTATCCAACATGCGTACGGCGGTGGATACGGTCTGTTCCAGGCGCTGCACATCCAGTTCGCCGTCGCGGATGTGGGCGGCCAGGTTCACGGAGCCCAGGTTGCACACGGCAATTTCATTGGCGCTGGTGTTGAGGGTGATTTCGGTACACAGGTTGGAGCTGTGCACCACGCCCCGGTGCTGCTGCGGTGAACGCAGGTTGCAGGGGTCTTTGAAGGTGATCCACGGGTGGCCGGTTTCAAACAGCACGGTGAGCATTTTGCGCCAGAGCTGTTTCGCAGGCACTTTCTTGAACAGGGCGAGTTTGCCCTGCTCTGCCAGCGCTTCGTATTGTTCGTAGCGTTCGCGGAATTCGTTGCCGTAAAGATCGTGCAGGTCCGGCGCGTCGCTGGGTGAGAACAGAGTCCAGTCCCGGTCTTCGCGCATGCGTTCGATGAGCAGGTCCGGCACCCAGTTGGCGGTGTTCATGTCATGGGTGCGGCGGCGTTCGTCGCCGGTGTTCTTACGCAGCTCCAGAAACTCTTCGATGTCCAGGTGCCAGCTTTCCAGGTAGGCGCACACGGCACCTTTACGCTTGCCGCCCTGATTCACCGCCACGGCGGTGTCGTTCACCACTTTCAGGAAGGGTACCACGCCCTGGCTTTTGCCATTGGTGCCTTTGATGTGGGAGCCCAGCGCCCGTACCGGCGTCCAGTCATTGCCAAGGCCGCCGGCCCATTTCGAGAGCAGCGCGTTGTCGCGGATGGCGCCGTAGATATCTTCCAGATCATCCCCCACGGTGGTGAGGTAGCAGGACGAGAGCTGGGAATGGCGGGTGCCACTGTTGAACAGGGTCGGCGTGGAGGCCATGTAGTCGAAGCTGGAAAGCAGGTTGTAGAACTCGATGGCACGCTCGTTGGGCTCGTCTTCCCGCAGGGCCAGGCCCATGGCCACGCGCATGAAGAACACCTGCGGCAGCTCCAGGCGGGCGTCGTTCCAGTGCAGGAAGTAGCGGTCGTAGAGGGTTTGCAAACCGAGGAAGCCAAACTGCAGATCCCGCTCCGGTTTCAGGGCCGCGCCGAGGCGTTCCAGGTCGTAGGCGGCCAGCGCCTCATCGAGCAGTTCGTAGCGGATGCCAGACTCCACGAAGGCGGTCAGCGCCTGTGGATAAATTTCCGCTAACGGCAGGCTGATCGGTAACCCAAGTGCCATGGCGTTTTCCAGACGTAACTGCTCCAGCAGCAAGCGGGCAGTGACGGCGCTGTAGTCCGGCTCCCGTTCGATGCGGCTGCGGGCGGTCATGATCAGGGCGGAGAGCACGTCTTCTTCGGCAATGCCGTCGTAGAGGTTGGTCAGGGCATCGTCCACCAGGGATTCGCCATCAATCCCGTCCAATCCGGTGGCAGCCTGCTCCACCTGCAGTTTCATCAACCCAAGGTCCAGCGGGGCAATCTCGCCGTTGGCCTTTTTCACGGTCAGGTGTGGGTGGGCTTCCATGGGGTCATCGTGGGCGCGCTGCCGGGCGTGCTCTTCCCGGTAGAGCACGTACGCCCGAGCCACTTTCTGCTCTTCCGCCCGCATCAGGGCCAGTTCCACCTGGTCCTGAATATCTTCGATGTGCACCTTGCCGCCCGCTTTGAGGCGTCGGCCAATGGCCTGAATCACCTGCTCGGTAACCCGGTGAACGGCGTCGTTCACGCGGGCGGAACCAGCGGCAGAGTCGCCTTCCACAGCCAGAAAGGCCTTGGTAACGGCAACACTGATCTTGGATGGATTAAAACTGACAAGGGTGCCGTTGCGTTTGATGACCTGCAGGGTCTCGGTTTCGGCAACGGTGGACGGCTGGGTTTCAGCCAGGGCTGTGGCGGACATCTGGGCTCTCCTGAATCGCGTTAGTTCCTTTCAACTTCGCGATCGCAGGGGCACACCACAGCCGTCATACGGGCGGGGAAATACCGGTCTGCTCACCCTGGGTCGCGAAGGTGCAGTTACGGAGCAATGATGTGCTCCGTCTCCCTGGCAGGTCTTCGGACTCAGGGGCATGAATCGTGAGATTCGGCCGTGCGGGGCGACTTCCCGGCGGTTGCCAGTGTCTTGGTGCCTCGCTTGTTCCCCAATACCGCTGCGCGTCAGTTCCGGATTCTCACCGGATTCCCGACTACCGCAGTGATCACAGAATGATCACAATATCTGGTAGTGAACCAAGGATTAGAACACTATATACGGCAAGTTCAGGGAGAACAAGGCGGGCAATAAAAAAGGCCCCCGTGGGGGCCAAACACGTGACAGTTTCACAACGTTCAGTCAGTGGCTGATCATCCAGGGCCGCATGGAGGGGAACATTTTCTTCCCATCGGCGGTGTAGAACAGCATGTGCTTGCCGTCGGATTTCTTCTTGCAGCCACAGGTTTTGCGATGCTCGGCGTCCCGGGCTCGCTGGTCTGCGGTGGAGATGATCGGCTCGTGCCGCGCCTTCTCGTTGCGCTCTTCGGCGTTGCGCCGGGCCGGGTCCATGCCCACCAGTTCCGGTGGCAGCACAATCACCCGGGGCGACAATGCTTTGCAGGTTGGGCATTCGGCGGGGCTACCCGCCTCAGCCATGGTGCCCAGTTCCTGGAACAGGCCGTGCTCGCGGCATTTGTAGTCATACAGTGGCATGGCTTACTCCTTGTCCGGTGACAGGGGTACGTCGGTGCCCGGCGTAACCTTCTTGGTCGGTCCTTCCGCCGTCGGATTGATGTCGAAGTCGAAGATTTCGGTGGGCAGCCAGAGCGTCGCGCAGGCATTCGGCACATCCACCACCCCGCTGATGTGGCCTTCCACCGGCGCACAGCCAAGCAGTGCGTAACTCTGGGCCGGGGTGTAGCCGAATTTGCCCAGGTACTCGATGGCATTCAGGCAGGCCTGGCGATAGGCCACGTGCACGTCGAGGTAGTGCTGCTGGCCTTCCTCGTCCACCGAGATCCCCTCGAAGATCACGTAGTCTTCATAACGCGGTTTGATGGTACTGGGCTTGAACACCGGGTTCTTGATGCCGTACTTGGCGACGCCGTCTTTGATCAGGTTCACCCGCAGGTGGATCCAGCCCGCCATTTCGATGGCACCACAGAAGGTGATTTCACCGTCGCCCTGGCTGAAGTGCAGATCGCCCACAGACAGACCCGCGCCCTTCACATACACCGGGAAGTACACCTTGGAGCCACGGGAGAGGTCCTTGATGTCGCAGTTACCGCCGTGCTCACGGGGCGGCACGGTGCGGGCGGCCTCGGCTGCTGCGCTCTTGGCCGCATCACCGGCCAGCTTACCCAGGTGGGCGGTGTCTGCGTACGGGAGGTTGGCCAGGCCCGGCACTCGGTCCGGCTCTGTGTCGTAGAGTTCTTTCTCACGCTTGTTCCATTCGTCCAGCATTTCCTTGGACGGCAGGCAGCCGATCAGGCCGGGGTGGATCATGCCGGCAAATTCCACGTTGGGAATGTGGCGGGATTTGGTGAACATGCCGTTAAAGTCCCAGATGGATTTCTGGGCCTCCGGGAAGTGCTCGGTCAGGAAGCCGCCGCCGTTCTGCTTGGAGAAAAAACCGTTAAAGCCCCACTGCTCGTCCTTGAAGGCACCGATGTCGAGGATGTCCACTTCCAGCAAATCACCGGGCTCGGCACCTTCAACGCCCACCGGGCCGGAGAGGAAGTGCACCTGGGTGAGGTCCACGTCGCGCACGTCGTCCGCGCAGTCGTCGTTCTTGATCTGGCCACCGGTCCAGTCGTGGCATTCCAGAATGAAGTCATCGCCGGGTTTGACGGACACCGCCATGGGAATGTCGGGGTGCCAGCGGTTATGGACCTTCTCGTTCTCGTATGCGGATTTCGTCAAATCGACCTTGATGAGTGTTTCAGCCATTGCGGTTTCTCCTGGGTTCTCTGCTTGATCATTCAAAGCATGGGTACGCAGTGACGAGGGTCCCTGCGCTGACGTTATTCACTATCGAAGATTCGGCCCGGTGGCGGTATTCGCGAATTGCCCCCGGCACCTACGTCATTCGACGTATTGGCTCACGACCACATCGCTGCCTTTCAACCCGGCGCTGAATCCGGTTGAGGAATTCCGGGTCAAAGTGGCGGCGCAGGGCGGTGTCCCGAAGGCGGGTCATCACAGCCTCTGGCTCAAAGCGAAACCGGGAAACACGAACCGGGCCTGAATCGGCCCGGTTCTTTGCAATGGCATCCCGATTGGCTTCGAGCCGTTCATTGATAAACGGCATCCGAACCTCCCGGGCTTAGGCGCCTGCGATTTTTTCCTTGCCCTCAACAGGCAGTTCTCCCACAGGGCATTCCGCAGTGCCCACGGTTTTGCGGGTCATCGCTTCTACATTCTCCTGCGCCTTCTGGGCGTCCATCACCCAGGTGCGGTAGAACTCGAACGGGCAGTCCGCCACACCCTTGTCGCCGTCACCGGAGTTGTGAACCCCTGTGTACCCCCGGTGCAGCAGTTTGAATAGGTGGTTCTGGGACTGGTCATTGGCCCGGGCATCCCGGATCTGGCTCACGGAAAGCTGGGCATACTGAACGCCCATATCTTCCTCTCCGCACTCACCAAGCGTACGACCGTCAAAGCCGACGATGGCAGAATGGCCGAAGTAGGAATACACGCCGTCAAAGCCACTGGCGTTGGCGACAGCCACATAGCAGTTGTTGGCCCAGGCCATGCTCTTGGCCATCATGATCTGTTGTTCCTTGGCCGGGTACATATAGCCCTGGCAGCGGACAATCAGTTCAGCGCCCTTCATGGCGCAATCCCGCCAGATCTCCGGGTAATTGCCGTCATCGCAGATGATCAGGCTGATCTTCATGCCCTTGGGGCCTTCGGTCACATAAGTGGTATCTCCGGGATACCAGCCCTCTATCGGGCACCAGGGGATGCACTTGCGGTACTTCTGGACAATCTCGCCTTCGTTGTTGATCAATACCAGGGTGTTATAGGGCGCCTTGTTAGGGTGATCCTCGTGACGCTCGCCGGTCAGTGAAAACACGCCCCAGGTGTTGGCTTCGCGGCAGGCCGCCGAGAAGATGGCCGTCTCGTCACCGGGAACGGTGGCGGCGGTTTCCATCATTTCGTCGTTGTCGTACATGATCCCCATGGTGCTGTATTCCGGAAACACCACCAGGTCCATGCCCGGCAGGCCGACCTTCATGCCCTTGATCATGTCCGCAATCTTGCGGGCGTTGTCCAACACCTCGGCCTTGCTGTGCAGCCTCGGCATTTTGTAGTTCACCACCGCCACGCCGACGGTATCGTTACTGCTGGAAATATCACCGTGTCTCATGGTTAGTCTCCTGTTTATACCGCCAGATAACTGGCAATTTTCTCCTGATCCGCCTCTTCCCGACTCTCCTCGTGGACAATCTTCCCTTTCTCGATCACCAGGATCCGGTCTGCCGCGTCCATCACAAAGCTCAGCACCTGCTCCGACACCACAATGGACAGGCCACGCTCATCACGAATCCGACGCAACGTCTTGGCGATGTCCTTGATGATGTTGGGCTGGATGCCTTCAGTCGGTTCATCAAGCAGCAGCACCTTCGGCCGGGTCGCCAGCGCACGGGCAATCGCCAGTTGTTGTTGCTGACCACCGGAGAGGTTGCCACCACGCCGGTTCTGCATTTCCTTCAGCACCGGGAAGAGTTCGTAGAGGTCTTCGGGAATCTTCTTCTCGCCCACCGCCGCCAGGCCGGTCTCGATGTTTTCCTTCACGGTGAGGGTCGGGAAGATCATGCGCCCCTGGGGCACAAAACCGATCCCGGCCCGCACCCTCTGGAAACTCTTCAGGTTAGAGAGATCGGTCCCGTCGAGCGTGACTTGCCCTGCTTTGGTGGGTGTCATTCCCACCAGGGATTTCATCAGTGTGGTTTTGCCCATACCGTTGCGGCCCACCACAGCCACAATCTCGTTCTTGCCCACTTCCAGGTTCAGGTCCTGGATGATGCTGCTCTGGCCATAGGCCACCGAATGATGTTTCAAGCTCAGCATGATCAGTGCCCCAGATAGACTTCGATGACTTTCGGGTCCGACTTCACATGCTCGATGGACCCTTCGGAAAGAACCTTGCCCTGATGCATCACCGTGACCCGGTCTGCGATGTCGCCGACAAACTGCATGTCGTGCTCGATCACCAGCACCGTGTGGTCCTTGGTGATCCGCCGCAACAGCTCGGCGGTTTTCTGGCGTTCGGCAACCGACATACCGGCCACCGGTTCATCGAGCATCAGCAGATCCGGTTTCTGGATCAGCAACATGCCAATCTCCAGCCACTGCTTTTGACCGTGGCTGAGCAGCGCCGCCGGCTGATCCAGGGCGTCACTGAGGAAGATGGTGTCAGCCACGGCCTCCACCGCCTCAATCACCGCGGCATCGCGCTTGAATGCCAGGGCACCCATGACCGAATGCCCCTGTGGATAAGACACCTCCAGGTTCTCGAACACGGTCAGATCCTCGAACACCGACGGGGTCTGGAATTTTCGACCGACGCCCGAATGAACGATCTGGTGCTCCTTCAGCCTGGTCAGCTCCTTGCCGGCAAATTTGATCGAGCCGGAGGTGGCTTTGGTCTTGCCGCAGATCAGGTCCAGCACCGTGGTCTTGCCGGCACCATTGGGGCCGATGATGACCCGGATTTCCTTGGGATCGAGGTAAAACGAAAGGTCATCCACTGCCTTGAAGCCGTCGAAGGACACGGTGAGTCCCTCCACCGCCAGCAGGAAGTCCTTGCTCGTGGTTTTGGCTGCGTTCATCAGGATTTCTCCGGGCTGTATTGATCCAGCATCGGGTCGTAGTCACGGCCCTCGTCTTTTTTCTCCACCGGCTTCTGGGGTGCAGGAGCGGCTGCCTCAGTCTTGGGCTTGCGCTTGAACAAACGCTCCTCCAGTGGCATCACATAGCTCTGGTAAAGGCCGGCCAGTCCGTTCGGGAACGCCAGGACCACACCAATGAACAAGGCACCCATGGCGAATGGCCACAGTTCCGGGAAGGATTCGGAGAAGCCACTCTTGGCGGCATTCACCAGCAACGCACCGTAGACCGCACCGAGGATCGACAGTCGGCCACCGAGGGCACAGAAGATGACCATCTCGATGGAGGCGACGATGCCGATGAACGACGGCGACATGAAGCCGACGATCAGGGTGAACAGCGCGCCGCCAATGCCCGCAAATGCTGCTGCGAGGCAGAACACGAAGATCTTGAACGCCGCCACGTCGTAGCCGGAGAAGCGAACGCGGTTTTCCTGGGCATTCATGGCCACGAGGATGCGCCCGAGCTTGCGGTTCTGGACGAAGCGGGCGGCAAACAGGCACAGGAACAGCATGCCCACGCACACGAAGTACAGAGTGGTCTTGGCGGCATCGGTGCGGATGTCCCAGCCAGCCAGGGTCTTCAGATCAGTGATGCCGTTTACGCCACCGGTATAACCCTGCTGACCAATGATCAGAATGGTCAGGATGGCGGCAATGGCCTGGGTGATGATGGCGAAGTACACGCCGCCAACCCGGCGGGTAAACATGGCAAAGCCAATGACGAAGGCGAGGATCACCGGTACCGCAATGATCGCGATCAGGGTGAATGAGAGACTGTGGAACGGCTCCCAGAACCACGGCAGAGCGGTCAGCTGGTTCCAGTCCATGAAGTCCGGGATGCCCGGCGTGGACTGGATGGCCGTGGCCTCCGGTGTGGAGGCCTCCAGCTTCAGGAACATGGCCATGCAGTAACCGCCAAGGCCAAAGAACACGCCCTGGCCCAGGCTGAGAATGCCGGCCTTACCCCAGCACATCACGAGGCCAATGGCGACAAAGGCGTAGGTCAGGTACTTGCCCACCATGTTCAGGCGGAACGGGTCCAGCGCCAGCGGCAGGATGACCACCAGCAACAGCGCCAGAGCCAGGTAGTAGAGCCCCTCGCGGGAGGCAAACCATTTCAGGGGAGATGAACTTTTCATGATTGTCTCCTAGCGACGGACCTTGAGAGCCATGAGGCCTTCCGGACGCAGCATCAGGATGCCGACGACCACCAGCAGGGTGAGCACCTTGGCCATGGAGCCACTGAGGAAGAATTCCATCGTGGACTGGGCCTGGGAGATGCCGAAGGCAGACACAATGGTGCCGATCAGGCTCTGGGCGCCGCCGAACACAACCACGAGGAAGGTGTCGACGATGTAAGCCTGGCCGGAGGATGGGCCGGTGGACCCGATCATGGTGAAGGCCGCGCCGGCAATACCGGCGATGCCGCAGCCAAGGGCGAAGGTCATTCGGTCCACGCCTGCGCTGTTGATACCCACCGCCTCAGCCATCGGGCGGTTCTGAACCACGGCACGTACCTTCTTGCCCCAGGTGGAGCGGTACATCAGCAGGTAGACGCCAAGCGCAATGGACAGGGCAATGATCATCACGAACAGGCCGTTGATCGGCAGTTCCACCAGATCGGTCACCTGGAAAGCACCCATCATCCAGTCGGGCAGGTCCACGCCAACTTCACGGGCGCCGAAGATGGAACGGTAGGCTTGCTGCATGATCAGGCTCAGGCCCCAGGTAGCCAGCAGAGTATCCAGAGGTCGGTGATACAGGTGTCGTATCATCAGCCACTCGATGAGTGCCCCGAGCGCGGCACAGATGAGAAACGCCAGTATCATGGCGATGAAGAAGTACCCGCCGAAGAGGCTGGGCAGATAACTCTGGAAAAATCCGGACGTCAGGTAGGTGGTGTAGGCGCCAAGGATCATGAATTCCCCGTGGGCCATATTGATCACACCCATCTGACCAAAGATGATCGCCAGGCCCAGTGCCATCAGGACGAACACTGAAAACAGGGACAGCCCGGCAAATCCCTGCATGGCAAATATCGACATCAATTCACTGGTGGTGTAGCCATCAAACATGACCCTTACTCCCCTCAGATAAACACAAACCGGTCACTGGAAAGCGTGGGGCCGGCGCCTTGAGGCACCGGCCAGCCACGATTACTGATATCCCTCGGGGAACGGATCCGGCTCCATCAGCTCCTGGGTCTCGTAGACCACGTCGTACTGACCGTCTGTCTTGGCGCGACCGATGCGGGTCTTGGACCACAGGTGATGGTTCTCGTGGATACGCACATAGCCTTCAGGCGCTTTGTCGAACTCAATACCGGCGAACACTTCGCGGATCTTGTCGATGTCGAATGAACCGGCCTTCTCGACCGCGAACTTCCACAGCCAGGGGCCGAGGTAGGCGGCCTGGGTCACGTCACCGATCACCATGTCGTCGCCGTAGGCTTCCTTGAAGGCAGCAACGAAGTCCTTGTTATTCGGGTTATCCAGGCTCTGGAAGTACTTCATGGAGGCGTAGATGCCTTCGACGTTCTCACCGCCGATGCCACGAATTTCATCCTCGGTCACGGAGATGGTCAGCAGCAGCGGATCTTCCTCGGTGAAGTCCACACCGGCGGCTTTCATCTGCTTGTAGAAGGCCACGTTGGAGCCACCAACGACGGACGCAAAGATCACGTCGGGCTTCTTGAGCTTGATCTTGTTGATCACAGAGTTGAACTGGGTGTGGCCCAGCGGGTAGTACTCTTCGCCCACAACTTTCAGACCCAGCTTGTCGATGTGCTTGCGGGCAATCTTGTTGGAGGTACGCGGCCAGATGTAGTCAGAACCGAGCAGGTAGAACGACTTGGCGCCCTTCTCTTTTACCGCCCAGTCAATGCCGGCAAGAATCTGCTGGGTCGCTTCCTGTCCGGTGTAGATCACGTTTGGTGACTGCTCCAGACCCTCGTAGAAGGTCGGGTAGTAAAGCATGCCGTTGTACTGCTCCATGACTGGCAGTACGGCTTTACGGGACGCCGATGTCCAGCAGCCGAAGATGGCCGCTACGTCATCCTGGCGCAGCAGTTTGCGGGTTTTCTCGGCGAAGGTGGGCCAGTCACTGGCGCCGTCTTCCTGGATGAACTCAATCTGCCGACCCAGCACACCGCCCGACTCGTTGATCTGCTTGATGGCCAGCTTTTCAGCCTGAACGGAGCCGATCTCACTGATCGCCATGGTGCCGGTGATGGAATGCAGAATACCCACCTGAACGGTGTCGTCAGTGACGGCCAGGCCAGTGGTGTTCACTTCTTCCGTTGGTGGCACAGCAGCCTGAGCCGAAGTAGCCAGCATGACGGATGCTGCCAGTGTCGCCAGGCTCTGTCTGAGCCCCTTTCCCTTTCCAAATGGCCGCCGACCGGCAGCTGTCGTTGTGGTTCCCATGGTTATTCCTCGCAGTGTTTGAAAACCGGTGCCGTGCTCCTGTTCGGAAGCACAGCGCCCACGTCACACATTCTGCTCAGGCCCGTCATGGGTGCCCATTCGCCAATCACCCCAGCGCACTACGTCATTTGACGCATACCGGGGAAGACCGGGAAAAGCTAAAACCGCAGGCAGGGATTTAAAGATGGAACACCGTGCACCGGCAGATGGCACGGATCTTGTTCTGGCTTTCTGATCCGGTGCATATCCACCCCGGCACGCACCAAAACCACGCGTTGCAGTTTCCGTAAGGTCAGGCATTCATGGCAGCAAGACAGAACATTTTCCGGGTTCGGCGCAGCTACAATCAGTGGGTGGCCAACCAGACCCTGGAAGACTACGCCCTGCGTTTTACCGCCAAGAGCGCCCGGCGATGGTCTGCGGGGCGGGTCAGTAACACGGCGCTGGGGGCCATCTCCTTTCTCGCCATGGAGGCCATCGGCGGCTCCATTACCCTGCACTACGGATTCGATAACGCCGTGGCCGCCATTCTTGTCGCCAGCCTGGTGATTTTTCTCACCGCCCTGCCCATCAGCTACTACGCCGCCCGGTATGGTGTGGACATTGATCTGCTGACCCGCGGCGCCGGGTTTGGCTACATTGGCTCCACCATCACCTCACTGATCTATGCGTCGTTCACCTTCATATTCTTCGCGCTGGAGGCCGCCATCATGGCCATGGCGCTGGAGATGCTGTTCGGCATCCCGTTGGTGATTGGCTACCTGATCTGCGCTGTTGTGATCATTCCGCTGGTCACCCACGGCATCACCACCATCAGCCGTTTCCAGGTGTGGACACAGCCGCTGTTCATCCTGCTCCAGATCACTCCGTTTGTTTTCATCATCTATGCCGATGCCTCCTCGGTAGAGGACTGGACTCGCTTCGAGGGCCTCAACGGTGTGGGCGATGGCGGGTTCAATATCTTGATGTTTGGCGCTGCGGCTGCCGTGGTGTTCTCACTGATTGCCCAGATTGGGGAGCAGGTGGATTTTCTGAGGTTCATACCGGAGCCCCAAAATGCTCGTGAGAAGCGTCGTTGGTGGGCCGCTGTCATGGCGGGCGGACCGGGCTGGATCATTGTCGGCATGCTGAAGATTCTGGCAGGCTCCTTTTTGGCCGTGCTCGCACTGAATCAGGGCATAAACGCCGCCGAAGCCGCCGACCCAACCCAGATGTACCTGATCGCCTTCAACTACATCACGCACTCACCGGAGGTTTCGCTGGCCATGGCCGGGGTGTTTGTCATCCTCTGCCAGATCAAGATCAACGTCACCAACGCCTATGCCGGCTCCATTGCCTGGTCGAATTTCTTCTCCCGACTGACCCACAGCCACCCGGGCCGGGTAGTGTGGCTGTTCTTCAATGTGGCCATTGCCCTGCTGGTGATGGAACTGGGGGTCTATCACGCGCTGGAAGAAACCCTGGGGTTCTACGGCATTGTCGCCATTGCCTGGGTCGGTTCACTGGTGGCAGACCTGGTGATCAACAAGCCGCTGGGCCTGAGCCCCAAGCACATCGAGTTCAAACGCGCGCACCTTTACGACATCAATCCGGTCGGCGTGGGGGCGATGATTACCGCCTCTGTAATCGGCATTACCTGTCATACCGGAATTCTCGGCGACTACGCCCAGGCGTTGTCTCACTTTATTGCCCTGGGAGTGGCGCTGCTTACCGCGCCACTGATTGCCTGGAAGACCGGCGGACGCTTCTACACCGCCCGCCCGTTTGTCCCCCTGGCGACCGATCACGAGCTGGTACCCTGCTCCATCTGTGAACACCGCTTCGAGCCCGAGGATGTCACCAGCTGCCCAGCCTACGATGGCAACATCTGCTCGCTGTGCTGTTCCCTGGATGCCCGCTGTGCCGACGCCTGCAAGCCCGGCGCGGGTTATCAGGAACAACTGCAGCAGTTTCTTGGCAAACTGATGCCGAAACGGGCACTCATTGCCCTGCAGTCACGGCTGGGGCATTTCCTCACGTTGCTGGTGTTGATCAATGGTCTGTCCGGGCTGCTGCTGTCACTGATCTACTCGAAAACACCAGTGGCCTCGGCCACGGAAGCCGCGTTGTTGTCGGTCACGCTCTGGAAAGTCTTTTTCATACTGGTCATTGTCACCGGTGTGATCTGCTGGTTGTTCGTGCTGGCCCATGACAGCCGCGTCGTCGCCGAAGAGGAATCCCGGCGCCAGAATCGACTGCTAATGGAGGAGGTGCTGGCCCACAAACGCACCGACCAGGCCTTGCAACAGGCCAAGGAACAGGCGGAAGCCGCCAATGGTGCCAAGAGTCGTTACCTGACGGGGATCAGTCATGAACTGAGGTCACCCCTCAATGCCATCCTCGGCTATGCCCAGTTACTGGAACAGGACGAGAGCATTCCGGAACATCGCAAAGAGGCCATCGGCGTCATCCGGCGCAGTGGTGTGTACCTGACCGACCTGATCGAGGGCTTGCTGGATATTTCCAAGATCGAGGCCGGCAGGCTGGATCTCCACCGTGATCGGGTACGAATCGGCTTCCTGATGGAACAACTGGTCACCATGTTCCGGCTGCAGGCGGAAGAGAAGGGGCTCACGTTCGAATACAACTGCCCCCTGCCGCTGCCGGAAGTCGTAACCACCGATGAAAAGCGTCTGCGTCAGATCCTCATCAATCTGCTCTCCAATGCCATCAAGTACACCGATCGGGGCGGCGTTTCCCTGACCCTCCGCTACCGCAGCCAGGTGGCAGAATTTACCGTCAGGGACTCAGGCGAAGGCATCGCCGAGGAAAACATGGAGCGTATTTTCCGACCGTTCGAGCGCATTCGTAATCCCGGCCAAAGCCGGACCGGGACCGGCCTCGGACTCACCATCACTCGATTACTGACCGAGATCATGGGCGGTGACATCGCGGTGGAAAGTACACCCGGCCAGGGCAGCACTTTCAAGGTAAGCCTGATGCTTTCCAGTGTGCACGGTGCCGGCCAGGGCTCCATCGCCGCCCCGACCCGGCGCATCTACGGCTACCAGGGCCCGCGCCGCAAAGTGCTCGTGGTCGACGACGATGACTCTCACCGCCAGGTTATTCGCGCCCTGCTCGCGCCGCTGGGGTTCGAGGTAACTGACACCGGCAACGCTATCCAGGTGCTGGAACTAGTCGCCGAAAAACAGCCCGACCTGATACTGCTTGATGTAAACATGCCCGGTCTTAGCGGCTGGGAGGTCCTTCAGGCCCTGCGGGACGACAAACGCAGCATGCCGGTGGTGATGATCTCCGCCGATGCCAACGAGGGATACCACTCAGCGGAGTCTCCCCAGCTACATGATGGCTACATCATCAAGCCAGTGAGACTCACCCGACTGCTGGACACCATGGGCCGGCTATTGAACCTTGAGTGGCGCTACGAGAGAAGCGCGGAACCCCTGGCCGCGATACCCGTACCGAGCAATGGCGATCTGACACTGCCAGGTTCCGAACATCGACAGAAGCTGGCAAAGCTGGCACGGATTGGTCATCGAAAGGGGCTGCTGGAAGCCCTCGATGCCCTCAAGCACAGTGGCGATGCCGACCAACAGTTCGCGCAGGAACTGACCAAACTCACCCATGATTTTCAGTTCGAGAAGATTCTCGAATTGCTCGAGGTAGACGAACATGAAGTTTCCTGATGACCGAAAGACCGTGGTCATGGTGGTGGACGACGACATCGACTCCATCCGCATGATCAACGACGCCCTTGAGGAAGCAGGGATGACGGTGCTGGTTGCTCTCGAAGGCAACCAGGCCCTGACCATCAGCCAGAACATCACCCCCGACGTGGTGCTGATGGACGCGATGATGCCAAACATGGATGGTTTTGAGACCTGCCGCAGGCTGAAGGAGAACCCGGCGTTCGCCGACATTCCCATCATTTTTATGACCGGCCTGAGCGATACCGAGCATGTGGTTATGGGCCTGAACGCCGGTGGCGTGGACTACGTGACCAAGCCCATCAACACCACCGAGTTGCTGGCACGGATGGACGTTCATCTCGCCAATGCCCGAATGACCCGAAGCGCCCGATGTGCTCTGGATACCGCCGGTCAGAATCTGTTTGCCGTTGATCGTGACGGCAACCTGCTGTGGGGCACCCCGCAGGTCAGCCGATGCCTGCCGGAAAACCATCACCCCGAGTATCCGGATTTCAGGGTCCAGCTGGAGGAATGGCTCAGCCACCAGCCGGAGCCGGGGCACAGCCTGCCTCTTCGAGTTCTTGAAGCACCGCGATCGGTGGAGTTTCTGGCGCTCGTGGATAACCGGGAGTACCTGTTACGGCTGAAGACGCCGCAGAACCAGAACAGCGCCGCTGCAGCGCTGAGGGAACGCTTTGAACTCACGCTTCGCGAGTCCGATGTATTGCTCTGGATTGCTAACGGAAAAACCAACCGGGAGATCGGTCAGATCCTGGATATGAGCCCGCGCACTGTCAACAAGCACCTGGAACAGGTATTCCGGAAACTCGGCGTGGAGAACCGAACGGCTGCCGCGGCCAGCGCCATCCGTCTGTTGGCGACGATGTAACTTTTTGGCGCCCTCCGTGTCTGTCCGTATATGATTGCCCAAGCTATCCGGACAAGGGAGAAAACAGTGTTGCAGAATATCCCCGCCATTACTGGCCTGCTGTTGGCCTGCACTCTTCTGACGGCCAACGGTGTCCAGGCAGCACCCGGCCTGCCAGCGTTCTCAGAACTGTCGTCTCTGGACGCCGAATCCGGCTGGGAGCCGCTGGAGTTTCCAAAGATTGAGCAACATTCCCGGTATCAACTGGTGACCGAGGATGGTCAACAGGTCGTTCGATCAGACACCAACGGCGGTGCCTCCGGGCTGATTGCCAGAATAGCACTGGATCCCGGTGACTCGCTTTCACTGCGATGGCGCTGGAAGGTCTCCAATGTCTTTGAACAGGGAGATGCCAGGGAAAAATCCGGGGATGACTACCCGGCGAGAATCTACGTCGCGTTTGAATTCCAGCCCGATAAGGCCGGTTTCTTCGAGCGGGCAAAGCGCAAGGCGGTGGAGGTGCTCTTTGGGGAAACACTGCCAGGTAATGCCCTGAACTACATCTGGGCTAATAAGCTGCCAGCGGGCGAAATGGTCCCAAACCCTTATACAGACCGCACTGTAATGATTGCCACTCAATCCGGTTCGGCACAGGCCGGCACCTGGGTCACGGTTGAGCGGGATATCGTCGCTGACTACCGGGCAGCGTTTGGTGAGAATCCCCCGCCGTTGGTGGGCATTGCCATCATGTCGGACTCGGACAATACCGGTGAGAAGGCCACCGCATGGTATGGTGACATCACCATCGAGCCGGGCCCCTGATTGTCCGAATCAGCGATATTTTTCCGGGAATCCGGGGACAACAAAACCCCGGTTCAGGACTCGAACCGGCGGTACTTCGCCACGATCCGCCAGCCGGATATAGGCATCGTCAAAAGCATCCCGTATCAGAGCGGCCCGGGGGCTGGCCAGCGAGAACAGCCACGCCAGGTTCCGTGAGCGAACCCGGGATTCTCTCAACAGATCATCGTCCGGTTTTAGCAGTATTTCGCGAACCGGTTCACTGTAATCCAGCAAGTAATCTCCACGGTTCCGCTTGAGCATTTCAAGCGCAGCCCGGTGATTAGGTGCCTCGGTGACGGTGATGCCAGCTTGGTCGTTCAGCCAGTACAGCAGCCCGCCGTAGGTATAGCCGCCGATCACAATGACACGCGTGTCCTGAAGTTGGCTGAAATGAGCCAGTGGCTGTTTACCCTCCAGGTACCAGGCACTGAGCTGAACGGGCATGGGGCTGGCCCAGCTCTCCAGGACCTCACCCTCGAGCGCCGGTATGTTGGACACCCCGGGCCAGGCATCAATTTGCCCATTTGAAAGATACAGGTAGGCCCGGCTCACAGGCAGATAGAGGAAATCCGGCGTGAAGCCTGCCTCCAACGCCACTTTTCGGGTGATATCGATAAACAGACCGGCTGGCTCGCCGTTCTCATCCCGATAGGTGATTGGGGGAAACTCCACGTAGGCAATTCTGACCGTTTTTTCAGGCGTTTCCTCGGCCTGTGCCAGCGGCACAGCAACAAGAAGCAGAGCCCATAGAAGTGGCAATAACATCAATACGTTGGCGAAGGCAGTGCAGCGTTTGTACATGGATCGTACTTTTATGGTTCGAAGTACTCTGAGAGTAACAGACAAACGCAAAACTGCACTGCCAACGATTGCAAAATGCCAACAAGTCGAATCAGACGTAGTTCATCACCATGTACAACCCCAGACCACCCATCACCAGGGTGTAGGGAAACGCCATGATGACCATACGACCGTACGAGAGTCGCACCAGCGGTGCGATGGCAGAGGTCAGCAGGAACAGGAATGCCGCCTGACCATTCGGCGTGGCGACGCTCGGAAGGTTGGTGCCGGTGTTGATGGCAACCGCCAGATCCTGGAAGTGCTCGAAGCTGATGCTTCCCGCATCAAGGGCCTGTTTGACCTCACTGATATACACCGTGGCCACGAAGACGTTGTCACTGATCATGGACAGGATGCCATTGGCGAGGAAAAACATGCCGGGCTGCTGCCCGGCAGGCAGGGACAGCACATACTCGATGATGGGCTTGAACAGGTGCTGTTCATGAATGACGGCCACAACCGCAAAGAACACCACCAGCAACGAAGTAAACGGCAGGGATTCCTGGAAAGCCTTACCGATCTGGTGCTCATCGGTAATACCAGTGAACGAGGTGATCAGGATAATCACCAGCAAACCAATCAGGCCGACTTCCGCCAGATGGAAGGCCAGCCCGACCACCAGAATGCAGGCCGCAATGGCCTGTATCCACAACGCCGCCTGATCCGCCTTGGTTCGCTTGGCGCGCTCGTTCTCCGCGAACTCCTCCAGTACCTTGCGAACCGGCTTGGGCAAACGGCCGCCATACCCAAACCAGCGTAACTTCTCCAGCGCCCAGCAGGTAAACAGACCAGCCGCCAGCACCGGAAGACTCACCGGCGCCATGTGCAGGAAGAAGGAGCCGAAATCCCAGCCGACCACCTTGGCAATCAGCAGGTTCTGGGGCTCGCCCACCATGGTGGCCACGCCACCCAGGGCCGTACCGATAGCCCCATGCATCAACAGGCTGCGCAGGAAGGCTCGGAAGTTCTCCAGGTCTTCCCGGTGGAGCTCCACCACCTCGTCATCGTTATTGGCGTTGTGATCGGCATGATGGTAGCCCTTGCCCGAGGCAACCTTGTGGTACACCGCATAAAAGCCGACGGCAACGCTGATGATGACCGCAGTCACGGTCAATGCATCGAGGAACGCGGAGAGCAGTGCGGCCGCACTGCAGAACAGCAGGGACAGGGCCGATTTCGAGCGCACCCCGACAAGAATCTGGGTGAACGTAACCAGCAACAACTCCTTCATGAAGTAGATACCGGCCACCATGAACATCAGCAACAGGATCACGGGGAAATTGGTGAGCACCTCGCTGTAGACGGCATCCGCAGAGGTCAGCCCGATCAGCAGGGCCTCGACGGCGAGCAAACCTCCCGGCAACAACGGGTAGCACTTCAACGCCATGGCGAGGGTGAAGATGAATTCCGCAATCAGCAACCAGCCCGCTGCCCCGGACCCAAGCACAAACATGACGATGGGGTTAGCTACCAGGAATAGCAGGATAACCTGTTTGTACCAGACAGGCGCCTTGCCAAGGAAATTGTGGGTAAAGCCGGAAAATACGGTAGTAGGCATTGCAGGATTCTTCTGAGTTTACGTGCTGAAAAAGTATGCGGCAGCGGGCGAATATCTTCCTTGATATATGTGTATCGGGTAATGGGCCAAAAGTGCCGTGTAGATGCCCTTTTGGTCTTACCCCTTGGCAGGAACCAGGCAATGAGGGCGGCCCGGATTCAACCACTGGCAAACCGGTCAGCCCGGTATTCTATCTGAAATCCTGTGGGAATTGGCTTTTCGATCAAAAACTCAGCGATCGCCTGAGCGACACTTTCGCAGCTCGGCGACTTTTCTATGAGAGAGCAAAATCAAATGCGAACTCTCACTCCGAACCTCCCAGTGCCTGAATGGCCTCCCGAATCGAGCGGATCGCAGCAATGGATTCGCTGTTATCGCCGTGCACACACAGCGTATTGGCCTCAAGAATCAGTTGGCTGCCATCCATCGCTATCAGCGGCTCCCCTTTGGCAATCGTGAGCGCCTGGGCCAGTATGGTACCGGGGTCCTCATGCACGGCGCCCGGCGTTCTCCTCGACACAAGCCGCCCATCCGCGTCATAAGCCCTGTCTGCAAACGCCTCAAACCAGAGGGTCACGCCGTACTGGCGTGCGACTTCCCGCTCCATGGTGTTGTCCCTGGCCGCCATCGTCATCAACGGAAGGTTTGCATCAAAGTCACGAACGGCCTTCACGACAGCTTCGAACAGTGACCGATCCTGCACCATATCGTTGTACAAGGCGCCGTGGGGTTTGACGTAGTGCAGCCTGCCTCCTTCAGCCTGGCAGATGCCGGACAGCGCACCGATCTGATAAAGCACCAGGTCTTCCACTTCATCCGGCGAGCAGGCGATCGAACGCCGACCAAAGCCAACCAGGTCGGGATAAGAGGGATGGGCGCCTACCTTCACCCCATGCGCATTCGCCAAGCGTACGGTTTTCCGGATCACGTGCGGATCAGACGCATGAAATCCACACGCCACGTTGGCAAGGTCCACATGAGGCATCACATGTTCATCCAGGCCCATGACCCAGGGGCCAAAGCTCTCACCCATGTCTGCATTGATCAGAAGTCTACCCACAGTCTCGCTCCAAGCCGGTTACCGCGTTTCTCAGTCTCAGGATACCAGACCTCGCTTCCCAGCCATTTAATATTAATGATAGTAGTTTGCATTACTGTTTAACGAAGATTAATATTCGGGAAATTTCTGGGCACGAGTGCCCATAACCTATACAAATCGGAATTTTTCCCATGTCTGCCGTTTCCTTCCCTACGCCCCTGGTCCAGGCCATCCGCCTGGCACTTGGCGCGTCTGTCGTCGCGATGTCCATGCCGCTGCTGGCCGATGAGAGTGAACCAGCCCATCTGAATGCCCTGGTGGTCTCCGCCACGGCGTTGAAAGTTGAAGCGCCCCTGGCCGAGACTCCGCGTCCGGCCTCGGTGGTCAACGAGGAAGAGCTCAAGGAACGCAATGTACAGTCTCTGGACGAGACCTTCCGCTACCGCGCCGGCGTGCTTTCCGGGCACTACGGTTCCGACAACGACACTGACTGGTTCAAGGTACGGGGCTTCGACCAGTCCACCTATCAGGATGGCCTGCGGATCTATCGTGAAGGCTTTTACCAGTGGCTGCCGGAAGTGTACGGCCTCGAGCGGGTGGAACTGCTTAAAGGGCCCGCCTCCATTCTGTATGGCGAAGCGCCTCCGGGCGGTGTGATCAACGCCATCAGCAAACGCCCCACCGACATCGCCCAGGGTGAAATTCAGGTACAACTGGGTACCAACGAACACCAGCAGGTTGGCATTGATACCGCCGGCCCTCTCGGCACCGCCGATAACCTGAGCTATCGCCTGGTCGGTCTCTACAGCTCCGCCGAAGGCGATATCGATTTCACCGAGAACGAGCGTTACTACATCGCGCCGAGTCTGACCTGGGACATCAGTGACGCTACGTCTCTCACTATCCTGAGCAGTTTCCAGAAAGACGATGCGGTGCCCTATAACGGTTTCAAGCTGGCCTACGGTACGGTTCAGGACACGCCATTCGGCAAAGTGGACCCGTCCACCAGTTACAGCGAGCCGGATTACGACACCAACGAACGCGAGCAGTCGTCCATTGGCTACAGCTTCTCGCACCGCCTTAACACAAACTGGGAGTTCCAGCAGGACCTGCGCTACAGCAAGCTCGATCTGTTGCTGCGAAGCAGCTACATCCTGTTCCAGAACACCGCCCGGGAAGGCACACGGGGACTCACCTACCGCGATGGCAGCCTGGACAGCTGGACCGTGGATAACCGCCTGGTCGGCACCTGGTATACCGACCGCACCGAGAACACCCTGCTGATCGGTATCGATTATCAGGATCTCGAGAACGATGGTCTGGAAGGTAACAACTACGCCTTTGGCGATCCCATTGACCTGTTCGAGCCGACCTACGGCAACTTCACACCACTGACCGCCGCGGACCTTACCCGCCGCCAGATCACCAAGGAACAAACCGGCCTGTACCTGCAGGACCAGCTTCGCCTGGACGATCACTGGGTCTTTCTGGCCGGCGTGCGCTATGACCAGGCTGAAACCGAAAACACCGATCAGGGCACCGGCACCGTCCAGCGCGCAGATGACGACGAGGTATCCTTCTCCGGCGGTATCATGTACCTGGCGGACAACGGCCTCTCGCCATACGTGTCCTGGACCGACTCCTTCCAGCCCATCGCTGGCACCGACAGTAATGGCAAGCTTTACGAGCCAAGGATCGGGGAACAACTGGAATTCGGTGTGAAATACGCGCCGAACCATCTGGATGGCTACGTATCTGCTGCGATCTACAACATCAAGGAAGAGAACTCGCTGGTGACGTCACCCGGCGGCTTCCAGGTCCAGGAAGGGGTACGTGAAACCCAGGGCTTTGAGCTGGAGACGGTTTCCTACCTGACCGATCAGCTCCAGCTGACCGCCGCCTATACCTACAACGACGCCACCTCAGATAACGAGTCCGATAACGCCCCGGAAAGCCCGGTCGCTTTGATCCCTAACCACATGGCATCGGCCTGGCTGGACTATGCGTTCCAGAACACCGTTCCGGGGCTGAAAGTCGGTGGCGGTGTGCGCTACGTCGGCGGCAGCAAAGATGGCAATATCGAGGTCCCGTCCTATACCATCATGGATCTGATGGCACAGTACGAAGTCACGAACAACTGGCTTGCCCAGATCAACGTCACCAACCTGGCGGATCGCGAATACGTCGCAAGCTGTGACTACTGGTGCTACTACGGCGAAGCTCGCAGTGTGGTGGGTACGGTCAGCTACCGCTGGTAGTGATGAAAAAAGGGCCGGGTATGAACCCGGCCCTTTTCAGAACATCGACGTCTGGTAACGGTCAGGCGTCGTTTGTCAGATAGCCTGCGTGGAAACGCAGATGCTCTTCGATGAAGCTGGCGATGAAATAATAGCTGTGATCGTAGCCTTCATGACGACGCAGCTCCAGCGGGTAGGAACTGGCCACGGCAGCGGCTTCCAGCGCCTCCGGCTTCAACTGTTCTTCCAGGAAGTTATCGGCTTCCCCCTGATCCACCAGGGCCGGGACCTGCTCCTGCGCGGCACGCATCAGCAGACTGGCGTCATAGGCTTCCCAGGCCGATTTATCATCCCCCAGATAGGCGCTGAATGCCTTCTCACCCCAGGGACAGTTGACCGGGTTGCTGATCGGACTGAACGCCGATACCGATCGGAACTGCGCCGGATTCCGCAGCGCCAGCACCAAAGCACCATGCCCCCCCATGGAATGACCAGCCACAGAGCGCTGATCGCTCACCGGGAACACAGATTCCACCAGTGCCGGCAGTTCATTCAGCACGTAATCGTACATGCGGTAATGACGATTCCAGGGGCTTTCGGTGGCGTTCACGTAGAAGCCGGCGCCCTGACCCAGATCGTAACCGTCATCGTTGGCCACATCCTCGCCCCGGGGGCTGGTATCCGGCGCCACGATGGCAATGCCCAGCTCCGCCGCTACCCTGTGCGCACCCGCCTTCTGCATAAAGTTTTCATCGGTGCAGGTCAGCCCGGACAACCAGTACAGCACCGGCACTTTCTGCCCGTTCGCCACTTGGGGCGGCAGGTAGATGGCAAAGCGCATGCTGCAACCAAGGCTCTCGGACTGATGGCTGTATTGCTTGTGCCAGCCACCGAAGCTCTTGTTACTGCTCAGGTTTTCAATGCTCATTGAACACTCCGTCGACGGTGCCGCCTACCCCTACCGGCAGGCGGCTTGCCCGATCACTTGTCGTAATGGATAACGCTACGAATGCTCTTGCCTTCGTGCATCAGGTCGAAGGCTTCGTTGATGTCTTCAAGGCCCATGGTATGGGTGATGAAGTCATTGAGCTTGAACTCGCCACGCAGGTACTGCTCGACGATGCCCGGCAGTTCGGAGCGGCCCTTCACGCCACCGAACGCGGAACCACGCCAGACGCGACCGGTAACCAGCTGGAACGGGCGGGTGGAGATTTCCTGACCGGCACCGGCAACACCAATGATGACCGACTCACCCCAGCCCTTGTGGCAGCACTCCAGGGCGGAACGCATCACGTCGACGTTACCGATACATTCGAACGAATAGTCCACACCGCCGTCGGTCAGTTCGACGATCACTTCCTGGATCGGCTTGTCGTAGTCCTTCGGGTTGATGCAATCCGTCGCACCCAGCTGGCGAGCCAGGTCGAACTTGCTGTCGTTGATGTCGATACCGATGATGCGGCTGGCCTTGGCCATGGTGGCGCCAATAATGGCTGACAGACCGATACCACCGAGACCAAAGATGGCGACTGTCGCGCCCTCTTCCACCTTGGCGGTGTTCATCACGGCACCCATACCGGTAGTGACGCCACAACCCAACAGGCAGACTTCTTCCAGCGGCGCTTCCTTGTTCACCTTGGCGAGGGAGATTTCCGGCAGTACGGTGTACTCGGAAAAGGTGGAGCACCCCATGTAATGGAAGATCGGCTCACCGTCCTTGTAGAAACGAGTAGTGCCGTCCGGCATCAGGCCTTTGCCCTGGGTTTCGCGTACGGCCTGGCACAGGTTGGTTTTGCCGGAGGTACAGAATTTACACTTGCCACACTCGGCGGTGTAGAGCGGGATCACGTGATCGCCCACCTCAACACTGGTTACGCCCTCGCCAACGGACTCGACAATACCGCCGCCCTCGTGGCCGAGGATGGCCGGAAAGATACCTTCGGGATCGTCACCGGACAGCGTAAAGGCATCCGTGTGACACACACCAGTTGCCACAATGCGTACCCGCACCTCACCCGCCTTCGGGGGCATAACGTCCACTTCTTCGATAGACAATGGTTGGCCCGGGCCCCAGGCAATCGCCGCTTTCGATTTGATGATCTCAGACATAATGTTCTTCACCCTTTGCGTTTGGACGGCGGAAACCCGCCAGTGGATACACCCATTGTAGTTACTGACAAATCATAGATAATCACTCTCTGAATCAATTCACTTTTACCAGGCTGTAATAATCAGGAGTCGCCAATTCATGGCACTGTGGGAAGGCGTAAACGAATTCGTCGCCGTCGCTGAAGCCAGCAGCTTTACCCACGCTGCCGGCAGGTTGGGCGTATCTACAGCCCAGGTAAGCCGGCAGGTGAACGCTCTTGAGAGTCGCCTGGGGACCAAGCTGTTGTACCGGACAACCCGGAAGGTTTCAGTGACAGAAGCCGGGCAGGTCTACTATCAGCATTGCCGACAGGTTCTGGACGCCCTCGAGGAAGCCGAACGTTCCATGACCAACCTGCAGGGTACCCCCAGGGGAAAGCTGCGTATCACAGCCCCGGTGACTTATGGTGAAACCGCTATCGCACCGCTGGTGAATGACTTCGTAATGCGCCACCCGGAGCTCGAAGTCGACATGAGGCTCTCCAACCAGAAACTGGACCTGGTCGCGGAAGGCTTTGATCTGGCCATTCGGCTGGGGAAACTGCAGGATTCCACTCTGATGGCCAAACGCCTGGCGTCACGCTCCCTGTATGTCTGCGCTTCTCCAGGTTATCTGTCTGCCCACGGTACCCCACACTCGCTGTCGGAGCTGAACCAGCACAACTGTCTGCAGGGCAACCTTGATTACTGGCGGTTCCAGGACAGCGGTAAACCCAGCAGCATACGGGTCAAAGGCAATATCCGATGCGACAGTGGCCGGGCGCTGCTGGACGCAGCCCTGAAAGGTATCGGTATCGTGCAGTTGCCAGATTATTATGTGCAACAGGCACTGGATTCCGGTGAACTGATTCCTCTGCTCACCCACTACCGGGAGGACGATGACGGCATCTGGGCGGTCTATCCCCACAACCGCCACCTGTCACCCAAAGTGCGGATGCTGCTGGATTTCTTTACCGAATCACTGAGCCAGTGACTACCGGGCGGGAAGTTCCCGAACGAACCGCTGCTTGAATTCCCGAGGCGTCTGGCCAGTAATCTTGATAAAGGTTTTCCGGAAGGCGCTGAGGTCCTCGTAACCCACATGCTCTGCAACCCGCTCAACGGGCAGATTGCTGGTCTCGATCAGGTCGCAGGCCTTCTGGATGCGCAGGTGTTGCAGGTACTGAACCGGCTTCAGCCCTGTTGCCCGAACGAACCGGCGTAGAAAGGTCCGCTCGGTCAGGTGCACCTGCTCTGCCAGTTCCCCGATCTTCACCGGTCGGTTATATCCCCGTTGCAGCCGATGCTGCACCCGCACGATCACGTCGTCGCCATGATCCAGTCTCGGGGTAAAGCTCTGGTAATAGCTCTGCTCCCGGTCGCCGGTATCAACAATCAGATACTTACCAAGCTGACGCATAACTTTCGAATTGCTGAACTGGGCGACCAGCTCCAGCCCCAGATCGACCCAGCTCATCAGACCGCCTGCGGTCACAACATCGCCATCGTTTATCAGGATCCTACTGCTATCCACCGTAATGTCCGGGAATTTTCTGGACAGTTCGTCCGCCAGCGCCCAATGAGTGGTCACCCTCCGCCCGTGCAGCAATCCGGTTTCGGCCAATACGAAAGCACCGGCACAAACGGAGCAGATAATAGCGCCGTTCCGATGATTCTCTCGCAGCCACTCCACCAGTAATGTCGAGGGGGAGGCGTAGAGGTCATCGTCCAGACTCGGGGGCAGGATGATCACTTGCGGAGGTGCCAATCCGTCGCGCCCGCGCTCAGGGATATCAAGGCTATCGCAAAGGTGGGTTTTGAAGCGTTCTTCCATACCTTGCTGCCGGCACATCCGATTGGCCAGGTAGAACTGCTCAGCCAGTCCCTGCACGGCAGAAAGCATCGCTCCGGGGTAATGCACGATGCCAATATGAATCCGAGAATCTGTCACTTTTAGCCTTTTTTATGCCGGTTTTGACTCAAGTATAGAGCCGGATTCAGGCAAATAATAGAGACCACTCACTCAGAGCACACAGGAGAGATTCATGAACGTCAGTCAAACCCTTCGCGAGCTGGTCGGCCTTGGCAATACCGCCAGCCCCATCCATTCTTCCGCACTGATCATCATTGATGCCCAGCAAACCTACCGGGAAGGGGTCATGCAACTTGAAGGCGTCGAGCCTGCCCTGGAGGAATGCCGGAACCTCCTGGACCGGTTCCGTGCTGCAGGGCGGCCGGTATTCCATATC
The DNA here is from genome assembly GCF_000708045.1 of Marinobacter nitratireducens. GTDB lineage: Bacteria > Pseudomonadota > Gammaproteobacteria > Pseudomonadales > Oleiphilaceae > Marinobacter > Marinobacter nitratireducens. Next base: position 117,244 of record NZ_ANIE01000008.1, on the reverse strand, counting down.
CAGCACGATGCAGGCCCCGGTTCGCCGTACGACATCACGGCACCGATTGGGCAGATTGCCGATGTTGTCGCACCACAGGAGGGGGAAGCGGTGATCACCAAGAACTTCCCGAACTCCTTTGTGGGTACTGAGCTGGACAAACAGTTGAAGGAAGCGGGCATCGAAAACCTGATCCTGGCGGGCTTCATGTCACACATGTGCGTGAATTCCACGGCCCGGGGTGCATTTTCGCTGGGCTACAACCCCACGGTGGTGGCCGCCGCAACCGCCACCCGGGCGTTGCCTTCGCCCATCGACGGCAAGGTCATCCCGGCTGCGCAGATGCATGAGGCCGCCCACACCGCCATATCCGATCTGCCATCTGCCGTGGTTGGAACGGTTTCCGATGTTCCGGATTAACGGTCAGCCTGATCAGAATCGATAAGCGACCGACGCTGTAACGTTGCGTTCTGCACCGTAGTAACAGAAATCAAGACTGTTATAGCAGGAGGCAACGTATTCCTTGTCCAGCAGGTTGTTGGCGTGGTCCGCGTAGATATCCGCGGCATAGCGAACTCCAGACCGGCATTGGCGCCATCAAGCACACCTTCGTTGAAGCGATAACCGGTCCACAGGGTCAGCTGGCGCTCGGGTACCTGGCTGGCTGTGTTGCCCTGGCGGTAGGCTTCCGATTTCTCAAAGGTCACATCGGTGTAGGCGTAACTCACCTGCACATTCAGGTTGTCAGTAACCTTAGCCTTGGCTTCCAGTTCCACACCCTGGGACTGAAGTTCCCCGATACCGCTATAGAGGTAGGTAGCGGCTTCGCAATAATAGGGGTCGATAACACAGAACCTACACCGTACTTTTTTAAAGCCACAACAATGCAATGCTGCTCGAATCGCGCCAGTGGGCAAAAGAGAGCAAAGTAACACAAATCCCGCAATCCGAGCCAAGACAAGCACTTTCATCCAGCTCTATCATTTCCCACTACGGAACATCGTTACCATATACTCAAGGAGAGAGCCGATGAAGGAAACAGTAGAAGTTGGGCGCCATGAAGTCAGTACCCCCGAAGAATTCTTCAAGATGCCTGAAGAGTATCGATCACTTGCAAGCCACCTGATGCTGGTGCATGCGGAAGGCGAACTTACCGGAGCCGACGATTACACACAAGTCTTCTATAAAATGGCCCCAAACGCATATGAAAAACTAATTTGTTGCGAGCGGGCCGCTGAGGAAATACAGCACTTCGAGCTAACAGCAAAAGTTCTCTCCGACATAAATATTGATACCCATCACATGCTTTCTCAGCACTTCACGGAGAGACCTTACTACTCAAATGAGCTTGTTACGGGCGTCAGAAACTGGATGGAGCGCGGTATTTTCTCTTTCCTGGGAGAATCCGTGGTTCTAGAACACCTTCTTGAGTTTAAGGACTGCAGCTATAAGCCATTTGCGAAAATATTCGAAGATCAAATCATTCGGGATGAACATGTGCATGTTGCCCATGGATTCAGAATTATTCGTGAAGCCAGCTCAAATGACGAAAGCCGTGCACAGGCACAACAGGCACTCGATAGGCTATGGCCCCATATATTAGGTCTATTCGGACATGAGAAATCCCAACGTTCGCGGGCATATGTAAAGTGGGGTTTTAGAAAAACCCTCAACGGAGAACTGAGAGAAAATTTCAAGAAGAAAACGATCCCGAAACTCGCGGCCCTTGGTCTCACTGTGCCACATCACGAGACAGGAGTTAGCGCATGAACTACACAGCCGATCACTACCGCACGAGGGCCACCGGAAAAGCGCTTGAATTACTCGCTAATCAAGAAGATTGGATTACTCGCTTCGAGTTAGTAAAGGGCTTCTCATCAACCATCCGATCATCAGAATACCATCTCACCAATGCCTGTAACATTCGATGTAAAGGCTGCTGGTTCTTCGAATATGGTCACGATAAAGGCGCGAGGGAGAAAACAGACATAGCTGACTGGCGAGATTTCATAAAGCGGGAAAGTGAAAGAGGTGTGAACTCGGCACTCCTGATTGGTGGTGAGCCTACTCTTTTCGAAGAGAGAATAGCTGAATTTGCAATACACATGGACACTCTGGCTATCTCGACCAATGGGTTAATAAAGCTGCCATTCGGCGCCCCCTTTACCAATGCCACTGTGTTCATTTCACTATTTGGCGGAGGACCGCTTGATGATGATCTCAGAGCTATAAAGCCTAATGGCAAGGCATTCACGGGTCTTTTCGATTCAGCGCTTGCCAACTACAGAAACGACCCGAGGGCTACTTTCGTATATGCAGTTACCGAAGATGGGATTGAATATATTGAGGATACCGTTAAGAAGATCAGAGATAACGGAAATCGTCTGACATTCAATTTCTATAGCAAATACGACAGCAATCATCCTTTAAAACTTGAGAATGAGCGACGATTGCTTGAGCTCCTAAGCAATCTGAAAGTCAAATATCCTAAAACGATCACCAATCACCCGGAACATATCAAAGCAATAGTAACGGGCAACTCCTGGCTGGGGACGTTTAGCTACGAAGTATGCCCAAGCATAAGCTGCGATCACCCGGATAACATTTCACGCAAATCAAACGGAAACCCCATACTTCCGGGCTTTAACACTTACAAACCAGACCTGGAAACTCTTGAGGTTTGTTGCACCTCCGGCCACTGTAGCGATTGCCGCGACAGTCAGGCAGTTTATAGCTGGCTTCTTACTGGCCTGAAAGCATCTCTAAGGAGTGAAGAAGCTCTAAAAACCTGGATAGAAGTAGCCGAGGCATATTGGAGCCAGTTCATCTGGTCACCGTATTGCCAGGTCACAGACACCAGCATCAACAATCGCCTAATTGCTACCAGTTAACATTACGCTCCAAAGGGGACCCTGTGGAGCACGTAACAGGGCTGCCGGCCAGGTATTATCTTAGCCGCTCAAGGGTTATCTACACGCCAAAAGATACTTTTAGAAAAACAAATGGATCTGAAATGAGCAGTCGATCAACAAGCTCCTCCGAGAGCATTCTTTCTCGTCGAATGCAGACAATGAGCAGTTCCGCGATAAGGGATCTGCTCAGGCATTCCAAAATCCCTGGTATGATTTCGCTGGCGGGAGGAATACCCGCACCAGATCTCATAGATACCGAAGGGCTTGAAGCGGCCACTTTCCGAGCTGTTGAAAGTGCAAGAAATACCACCTATCAATATGGACTGACCGAAGGAGAAATGTTCTTAAGGGAAGAAATTGCCTCCCGCATGGTAGCGCAGGGAATCAGCGCGGAACCCGACCATATTCTAGTTACAAGCGGTTCGCAGCAGGCGCTCGACATTGTAGCCAGAGCCTTTCTTGATGAGGGTGATAGTGTGTTGGTTGAAGAGCCAACCTATCTGGCCGCATTACAGGTTTTCGATATGGCAGGAGCGCAGACATTAGTATTCCAAGGTGATCAGTACGGCATTGATTTCACACGATTGGAATCATTGGTTGCCAATAACCGTATTAAGCTGATGTACCTTGTTCCCAACTTCAGTAATCCGACCGGCACAACCTTGCCACTTCCCGAAAGGACAAAACTTGTTGAGTTTGCTATCCGTCATGACATCATGATCGTTGAAGACGACCCATACGGAGATCTTCGATACGACGGAGAGCATGTTGCGTCACTCTTTGAAATAGCCGAACAGTCATTTAACTCAAAAAACCGGGTTATCTACATTTCGTCTTTTTCAAAAACTGTCGCCCCCGGATTACGCTTGGGTTGGTGTATTCCCCCGGAGAGCTATTTTCACTCTCTATGCCGTGCCAAGCAATCTATGGACCTTCACAGTAGTACGCTTTCGCAATACATTGCAGGTTATTATCTGAAGAGCGGCCGTCTTGATGGCCGGCTTCAACTTCTTAAAAAGGCCTACAAATGCCGGCGCGATGCGCTGATAAAAGCTATTTCGGAACATTTGCCAGACGCCCTCGAACTCAACGTGCCCGACGGTGGGATGTTCCTTTGGGGGCGATTTGCAAACGGACTGGACGCATCACTCGTTCTTCAGCAAGCTCTAAGCCATCACGTGATGTTTGTTCCGGGGAAATATTTTTATTGTGAGATACCTGACTTAAGTTCGGTTCGCCTTTCGTTCTCAACGATCACGCCCTCCCTGGCGGACGAAGCTGTTAAGCGGCTTGCGATTGCGATCCAGCGGACGGAACAACGCGAAACTCAGGAGTAGCGAGAACACCGACCATTTTAAACGGAATTTTTATGGGCCTGAAACAATTCAACTTCCAACATGAAGACGATCGACAACAACTTCTCGCCAACAACGATGGCAGGGGAAGCCGTGAGTATGGATGGCAGAGCATCTTTTTCGAGCGGGTAGAAAAAGATCATTTTGAAACCATTGAACATGCTTTGACCGGTCATTACTTAATGGTAAAGCTCAATTCGGCCGCTCAGGCTAACCGACGCGTAGATGGTACCGTCCGAAAAGAATCGCAAAACAGGGGCTCTGCAGTGTATCTGCCCCACAACTGCCCCCACCAGGTCAGTTATACATCGCCATTGGGTGAGCTGCTGTTGATGACCATCCCAGAGAAACTTGTTTCAAGCGTGGCGGAAGAAATGGGCGTTAGCCGCTTCCAGGGTCATCCTCTGTTTTTCAAACAAAACAACTTGCTTCTGGAAACCGCGCTGGCAATCGACAATGAAATCCGGGACGGCAACCCACATGGTCCGATGTTTGCCGAGTTTTACGGCAAAGCGTTAGCCGCTCAGATCATCTGCGAAAATACAAAGAGCGCGACCACCGATAAAACGACTCGGTCGCCCCTGACAACCCGGCAACTCCGCTGGCTCAATGATTATATCGAGGCGAACCTTCGCTATCGAATCTCTGTAGATGACTTGGCTCAGCAGGTAGCGCTAAGTCCTTTTTATTTTTGTCGTGTATTCAAAGCCGCAACAGGCACCTCACCCCATGCCTATATTCTGAAAAAGCGCATAGAATACGCCAGCCAGTTGCTCCGGAGTGACGAACACTCCATTCTGGACATTGCACTTTCTTCTGGCTTTTCAGATGCCTCCAACTTTTCAAAACAATTCAAAAAGTCTACCGGACAGACACCAACTTGCTATCGTAGAGAATACAAAACTCAAACCATTTTTGTTGTCAGAGGACAATAAATTTTGTTAAAAATCTAAAATCTATATTTTTCAGCGCTGTAGGACTCACTAACCAAATGCGAATGGTTCAATCGCATTCACCACAATCAAAGGCATGAAGCCTGGGTAGTTCTACTCAACAGTCACACTCTTCGCCAGATTCCTGGGCTGGTCCACATCCGTACCCTTCAATACCGCAACGTGGTAAGAGAGTAGCTGTAGAGGCACGGTGTACACGATGGGAGCAGTAATCTCATGTACTGACGGAATCTGCATCACATGAATGCCTTCCTCTGATTTCACGCCCGCTTCCTTGTCCGCAAACACGAACAGTTCACCACCTCGTGCCCGGACTTCTTCCAGGTTGGATTTGAGCTTTTCCACAAGGTCGTTGTTTGGCGCCACTGTGACCACTGGCATTTCACTATCCACCAGCGCCAGGGGGCCATGCTTGAGTTCACCGGCCGGATAGGCTTCGGCGTGGATGTAGGAGATTTCCTTGAGCTTCAGTGCCCCTTCCATCGCCACCGGGAACTGGGAACCTCGGCCGAGGAACAAGCTGTGGTTCTTGTCCATGAAGGCCTTGGACAGCTCCTCGATTTCACCATCCAGTGCGAGCACATCGTTCACCTGCCCCGGCACCAGATGGATCGCTTTTACGATCTCGGCCTCTTTTTCCGGTGCCAGACCATTATGGCGAGCCAGCGCCAGAGTGAAAATCAACAATGCGGTGAGTTGGGTAGTGAATGCCTTGGTGGAGGCCACGCCAATCTCGGGGCCGGCCTGGGTCATGATGACCAGATCCGATTCACGAACCAGGGAGCTTCCCGGTACATTGCAGATCGCGAGCGCAGCGCGGAAGCCTGCTTCCTTCGCCTGGCGCAGGGCTGCCAGGGTGTCAGCGGTTTCGCCAGACTGGGAGATGCACAGGAACAGGGTATCCGGCTGGATGACGTGCTTTCGGTAGCGATATTCGGAAGCCACTTCCACTGAACACGGTACGCCCGCGAGCTCCTCGATCCAGTAACGTGCCACCATGCCGGCATGGTAGGAGGTGCCGCAGGCAATGATCTGCACGTGACGCACGTTTTCCAGCAGGTCGGCCGCGTCGGTACCCAGGGCCTGTTCCAGTACGCTGGAATCCGTCAGCCGACCTTCCATGGTGGCTTTCACCACCCGTGGCTGCTCGTAAATTTCCTTGAGCATGAAGTGACGATATTCGCCTTTATCCACAGAATCCGCACCGTGTTCGAAGCGGGTGATCTTTCGCTCTACCGGCGTGCCTTCACGATCATGAATGGACACCTTTTCCTTGCGGATATCGGCGATGTCGCCTTCCTCAAGAAACATGAATCGGTCCGTAACAGGCAACAGGGCAAGCTGGTCCGAAGCAATAAAATTCTCGCCAATCCCGACGCCGACGACCAGAGGACTACCCTCACGGCAAACCACCATGTGATCAGGTTCGTCGGCATGAATCACAGCCAGGGCATAGGCTCCGCGAAGACGCGTAATGGCTGCTTTTACTGCGTCGTACAGATCGCCAACGGCCCGGTAGTTCTTTTCAATCAGGTGAGCAACAACTTCGGTATCGGTTTGAGATGTGAAGGTGAACCCATCGGCCTTCAGCTCTTCCCGCAGGTCCTGATAATTCTCGATGATGCCGTTGTGGACAATAGCGAGACGGTCACCAGACATGTGCGGGTGGGCGTTCAGCTGTGAGGGCTCGCCATGGGTGGCCCAGCGGGTGTGGGCGATGCCGAGTTGGCCGTCGAGAGGGTTAGCATCAATAGCGTCCGACAAGGCCGCTACCTTACCCAACTCCCGGGCACGCTGGACCTGATGGTCACCATCAATGACGGCCATACCAGCAGAGTCATAGCCCCGGTATTCCAGCCGGCGCAGGCCCTCCAGCAAGATTCCCTGGACATCCCTTTCCGAAACCGCACCTACAATCCCACACATACCACATTCACCTGTTTCTTAAGCGTTTCGATCAGTTTTTCTTCGGCCGTTCCCAGCCGGAAATGTTTCGTTGCTTGCCACGGGCAACGGCGAGCTCACGGTCATTCACATCCCTGGTGATGGTGGAGCCTGCACCAATGGTGGCTTCAGCAGCCACCGTGACCGGGGCCACCAGAGACGTGTTGGAGCCCACAAACACGCCGTCACCGATGGTGGTTTTGTGCTTGTTTACACCATCATAATTACAGGTGATGGTTCCTGCACCTACATTCACATTACGGCCCAGTGAGGCGTCACCCACATAACTCAGGTGGTTGATCTTGCTGCCCTCGCCCACGATGGCCTTTTTGGTTTCAACGAAGTTACCAACCTTGGTGTTGGCAGCCAACTCCGTGCCCGGACGTAGACGGGCAAACGGACCAATCTGGGCATTGGCACCAACCACGGCTCCTTCGACGACGCTATTGGCTTTGATTTCGGTGCCATCGGCGATGGTACTGTCCTTAATGACACAACCGGGACCAATCGACACATTGCTGCCAAGCCGGACCTGGCCCTCAAAGACCACGTTGACGTCAATCCACAGGTCATTGCCAATGGTGAGTTCACCACGCACATCCACGCGGGCAGGATCAGCAAGAGTTGCACCGTCGGTCATCAAGCGCTCAGCCTGCTGACGCTGATACCAACGCTCCAGTTCCGCCAGTTGAAGGCGGTTATTCACGCCCTGAACCTCGAACGGGTTGAGCGGCTGCGAAACGGTAACCGACAGGCCGTGCTCCACCGCCATGGCAATAATATCCGTCAGATAGTATTCACCCTGTGCGTTGCTGTTGGAGAGAGTCGGAAGCCAGCTTTTCAGGTGTTTCGCCGATACCGCAAGAATACCGGTATTCACTTCCCGGATTTCCTGTTGCTCGGCGGTCGCGTCTTTCTGTTCAACAATAGCCTGTACCTGGCCCGCGCCGTTTCGGACAATCCGGCCGTAACCGTGGGGGTTGTCCATATCGACCGTTAGCAATGCCAGGTTGCTGTCGTCCAGATCACCTACCATGGATTCCAGCGTTTCCCGGCGGGTCAAAGGCACATCGCCATACAGTACCAGCACCCGGACGTCGTCGGGCAGATCCGGCAGGGCCTGGGCCACCGCGTGCCCCGTTCCGAGCTGCTCGGTTTGCAGGACCCAGTTCAGCGCATCGTCCTGGAGTGAACTACGAACCTGGTCCGCACCATGACCGATCACGGTATGAATTTTTTCTGCGCCAAGTTGCTTTGCGGTATCCACAACATGGTGAAGCATGGCCTTACCGGCCACCGGATGCAGCACTTTTGGCAGGGCAGATTTCATTCTTGAACCCTGGCCAGCCGCCAGGATTACGACGTGTAACGGGCTCATGGAAAAACAGGCTCCCGGAGTTTTTTGAATTCAATAAAAAAGCCGCAGCCCTCGGGACCGGACCGCCAACGATTCACGCTGGTGTTCCAGCCACTCAGGATGCGGCTTTGGTGTTCGGCAAACCCGAAACAATAATGCTTAGCGCATTTTGTTACGCAGCTGCTGGATGGTACGGAGCTGGGCAACAGCTTCCGCCAGTTCCGCAGCAGCACGGGTGTACTCGAATTCACCGGCCTTGTCGGAAAGTGCTTTCTCAGCCTCTTTCTGGGCTTCGATTGCCGCAGCTTCGTCCACATCCTTTGCACGAACCGCAGTGTCTGCCAACAAAGTTACCAGATTGGGCTGAACCTCCAGATATCCGCCGGATACGTAAAGAATTTCTTCTTCACCACCCTGCTTGATAATCCGTACAGGACCAGGCTTCAGCTGGGTCAGCAGCGGGGTGTGACCCGGGGCAATACCCAGGTCACCTTCAGAGCCCGCTGCGATCAGCATTTCTACCAATCCGGAATAGATCTTTGTTTCGGCACTTACGACGTCACAATGCACGGTCATACCCATGTCAGTTGCCTCTCTGATCGATCCGGAAATTCGTGCAAGGGCTCAGATTACTCGCCCTTGCTCTTCATTTCCTTCGCTTTCTCGACCGCTTCCTCAATGGAGCCAACCATGTAGAACGCCTGCTCAGGCATATCGTCATAGTCGCCGTTGAGGATGCCCTTAAAGCTGCTGATAGTTTCCTTCAGCGGAACGTATTTACCGGGAGCACCGGTGAATACCTCAGCAACGTGGAACGGCTGGGACAGAAAACGCTCGATCTTACGGGCACGGGCTACGGTCAGCTTGTCTTCTTCTGACAGTTCGTCCATACCCAGGATGGCGATGATGTCTTTCAGCTCTTTGTAACGCTGCAGGTTGGTCTGCACGCCACGAGCCACTTCGTAGTGCTCTTCACCGATGATCAGCGGATCCAGCTGACGAGAAGTGGAATCCAGCGGATCGATCGCCGGGTAAATACCCTTGGAAGCGATGTCACGGCTCAGTACCACGGTCGCATCAAGGTGCGAGAAGGTGGTCGCCGGTGAGGGGTCGGTCAAGTCATCCGCGGGTACGTATACCGCCTGGATGGAGGTGATGGAGCCGTTCTTGGTGGAGGTAATACGCTCCTGCAGCTCACCCATCTCCTGAGCCAGGGTCGGCTGGTAACCTACCGCTGAAGGCATACGGCCCAGCAGTGCGGATACCTCGGTACCGGCGAGGGTGTAACGGTAGATGTTGTCGACGAACAACAGAACGTCACGGCCTTCGTCACGGAATTTCTCAGCCATGGTGAGACCGGTCAGGGCCACACGCAGACGGTTTCCGGGGGGCTCGTTCATCTGGCCGTAAACCATGGCAACCTTATCGAGAACGTTGGACTCCTTCATTTCATAGTAGAAGTCGTTACCTTCCCGGGTACGCTCACCAACACCCGCGAATACGGAAAGACCTGAGTGCTCTTTCGCGATGTTGTTGATCAGCTCCATCATGTTTACGGTCTTACCTACACCGGCACCACCGAACAGGCCAACCTTACCACCCTTGGCGAACGGGCAGATCAGGTCGATAACCTTGATGCCGGTTTCCAGCAGGTCGGCAGAGGCAGACTGATCTGCATAACCCGGAGCTTTGCGGTGAATACCCCAACGCTCTTCTTCGCCGATCTCGCCCTGTTCGTCGATGGGACGACCCAGAACGTCCATGATACGGCCCAGGGTCTGAGTACCAACCGGTACAGAGATTGCCTTGCCAGTGTTTTCTGCTTTCAGGCCACGCTTAAGGCCTTCGGTGCTGCCCATGGCGATGGTACGAACAATGCCGTCACCCAGCTGCTGCTGGACTTCCAGAGTTGTTTCGCCACCTTCAAGCAGCAGTGCGTCATATACGTTGGGTACGGAGTCACGTGGGAATTCCACGTCGATAACCGCGCCAATGATCTGAACGATTTGTCCGCTACTCATGCTCGGTTCCTCGTTATCTTAGTAGTCAATAAAACCAGTTGGATTGTGGCGTGGATCAAACCGAAGCCGCACCGCTCACAATCTCTGAAATCTCTTGCGTAATGGCTGCCTGACGCGCCTTGTTGTAAGCCAACTGAAGCTCGTCGATGATGCCACCGGCGTTGTCAGTTGCGCTCTTCATGGCGATCATCCGGGCTGCCTGTTCACATGCCAGATTCTCTACCACGCCCTGATACACCTGGGATTCAATGAAACGCGGTAGAAGGCCATCGAGAATCTGTCTGGCATCGGGCTCGTAGAGATAATCCCACTGGTTCTTGATCTCTTCTTCGTCTTCGCCTTCCGGCAGGGGCAGAAGCTGCTCCACCTTCGGGCTCTGGGTCATGGTGTTCACGAATTCGTTGCTGACAAGATAGAGACGATCAATCTTGCCCTCAGCGAAGGCGTCCAGCATAACCTTGACGTTGCCGATGAGCTGGTCGGAGCTCGGGCTGTCACCGAGATGAGTCAATGCCGCAACGACATTGCCACCATAGCTCCGGAAAAAGGATGTACCTTTCTGCCCGATGGCGCACAGATCGGTTTCCACACCCTTTTCATTCCACGCTTTCATTTCACGGACAAGCGCTTTGAACAGGTTGATGTTCAGACCACCGCAGAGGCCACGATCAGTCGACACCACAATATAGCCCACACGCTTTACATCGCGCTCGACCATGAATGGGTGCTTGTACTGAGCATTCGCCTTGGCAATGTGCCCGATCACCTGACGCATCTTCTCGGCATACGGGCGAGTGGCCTGCATGCGCTCCTGAGCTTTGCGCATCTTACTAGCAGCCACCATTTCCATGGCACTGGTAATCTTCTGCGTGCTCTTGATGCTCGATATCTGGTTACGTATTTCTTTGCCGACGGCCATAACTCACTGCCTTCTCAAGTTAGACACTCATTGCTACGAAAGCGGCCCGCGACTGTTGCCGCAGGCCCCGTTCCTTACCAGCTCTGAGTGGTCTTGAATTTCTCAAGTGCAGCTTTGAGGCCGGCAGCGATATCGTCGTTGAAATCGCCTTTCTCGTTGATCTTGGCCAGAAGCTCGGATTGCTCCGCACGCATCCAGTCCAGAAGCTGTGCTTCGAAAGCCACAACCTTCTCTACGTCAACATCGTCCAGGAAGCCTTCGTTGGCTGCGAACAGAACCGTACCCATTTCAGCCACAGACAGCGGGCTGTACTGGTTCTGCTTCATGAGTTCAGTTACACGCTGACCATGCTCGAGCTGCTTACGGGTTGCTTCGTCAAGATCGGAAGCAAACTGTGCGAAGGCAGCCAGTTCACGGTACTGGGCCAGAGCCAGACGGATGTTACCGCCAAGCTTCTTCATGATCTTGGTCTGGGCTGAACCACCTACCCGGGATACGGAGATACCGGCGTTCATCGCCGGACGGATACCGGAGTTGAACAGGTTGGTTTCCAGGAAGATCTGACCGTCGGTAATGGAGATCACGTTGGTCGGTACGAATGCAGATACGTCACCGGCCTGGGTTTCAATGATCGGCAGCGCGGTCAGGGAACCGGTCTTGCCTTTCACTTCGCCGTTGGTGAACTGCTCTACGTAATCAGCGTTTACACGGGACGCACGCTCCAGCAGGCGGGAGTGCAGGTAGAAAACGTCACCCGGGTAAGCTTCACGTCCTGGCGGACGACGCAGCAGCAGGGAGATCTGACGGTAGGCAACGGCCTGCTTGGACAGGTCATCGTATACGATCAGAGCGTCTTCACCGCGGTCGCGGAAGTATTCGCCCATGGCAGTACCGGCGTAAGGCGCCAGGAACTGCATCGCTGCAGGGTCAGCGGCACCGGCGGCAACCACGATGGTGTGGTCCATGGCACCGTGCTCTTCCAGCTTGCGCACAACGGCGGCGATGGAAGACTGCTTCTGACCTACGGCAACGTAGATACATTTGATGCCAGTGTTCTTCTGGTTGATGATCGCGTCGATAGCTACCGCGGTCTTACCGATCTGACGGTCGCCGATGATCAGCTCACGCTGACCGCGACCGATGGGAACCATGGTATCGATGGCTTTCAGACCAGTCTGTACCGGCTCGTCAACGGACTGACGAGCGATAACGCCAGGTGCAACCTTCTCGACCGGTGAGGTCAGGTCGGTACCCAGGTCGCCCTTGCCGTCGATCGGGTTACCCAGACCGTCAACAACGCGGCCCAGCAGTTCCGGACCAACCGGTACTTCCAGGATGCGGCCAGTACAACGAACTTTCTGACCTTCGGCCAGGTCGTCGTAGTCACCCAGAACAACCGCACCGACGGAATCACGCTCCAGGTTCAGAGCCATGCCGAAAGTGCCGTTGGCAAATTCAATCATCTCGCCGTACATAACGTCGGCAAGACCGTGTACAAGCACGATACCGTCAGAAACGGACAGGATCGTACCTTCGTTCTTTGCTTCGGAAGAGATATCGAGCTTCTCGATTCTCTTCTTGATGATGTCACTGATCTCGGATGGATTCAGTTGCTGCATGCCAATATCCTCAAACCTTGTGCTGAAATCAGGAGCCCAGAGCGTCCGCCAGCTTGTTCAGCTTTCCGCGTACAGATGCGTCAATAACCAGATCACCGGTGCGGATAATCACACCACCGATCAGAGACTTGTCCATTGACGCTGCGAGTGACACTTGCCGCTCCAGTTTTTCGGAAAGCGCCTGGGCGAGCTTCTGTTGCTGTTCGTCCGTCAGCTCGAATGCGGCAGTGACGTCGATATCAACAGTGCGCTCCAGATCAGCCCGGTACGTGTTGAAGAGCGCTGCAATCTCAGGAAGAAGAGCCAGGCGGCGGTTTTCCGCCAGTACCGCGAAAAAGTTGCGAACCTGATCGGTCACGCCGTTTTCGGCGATCTCCAGAATCAGTTCGGACTTCTTCTGCTCTTCCAGTCCCGGATTCGCGAGAAGCTGTCGAATGTCTTCATTCGCAGTGACCTGTCCTGCAACGGTCAGCACCTGGGCCCACTCAGCCAGCTGTTTATGCTCCTGAGCGGCAGCAAATGCTGCTTTAGCGTATGGACGGGCCAGCGTTCTCAGTTCTGCCATGATGAACCTCGTCGTTTAGAGTTCTGCCGCCAGTTTGTCCAACATTTCGTTGTGCTTGGAGGCATCGACAGAGGTTTCCAGGATCTTCTCAGCACCGGAGACTGCGATCGCGGCAACTTCTGCACGCAACGCGTCACGAGCCTGATTGCGCTCCTGTTCAATTTCGGCCTTGGCCTGCTCAATCAGCTTCTCACCTTCCTTGCGGGCATCGTCCTTGGACGCTTCCACGATCTGGTTGGCGCGCTTGTTGGCCTGCTCAATCAGGGCCGCAGCTTGCTGCTTGGCTTCACGCAGTTCCTGAGCTGACTTTTCCTGAGCCAGTTCCAGATCGCGCGCAGCACGGTCTGAAGCAGCCAGGCCGTCAGCGATCTTCTTTTGACGTTCCTGCAGTGCGGCCATGATCGGCGGCCACACGTATTTCATGCAGAAAACGACAAAGATAAAGAACGCGATGGCTTGACCAATCATCGTCAAATTAATGTTCACGTCTTCACCTCTCGCCTGTTTTGTTAAGAATCATCTGACCGGAGTCATCCCCCGGTTGGAGACTCGATTAACCGGCGATCTGGCCGACAAACGGGTTGGCGAAAGTGAAGAACAGTGCGATACCAACACCGATCATGGTTACGGCGTCAAGCAGACCAGCAACGATGAACATCTTAACCTGCAGCATCGGGGTCATTTCCGGCTGACGCGCAGCGCCTTCCAGGAACTTACCACCGAGGATACCAAAGCCGATTGCAGTACCCAGGGCACCCAGGCCGATCAGCAGTGCAACAGCAATCGCGGTCATTCCAACTACAGTTTCCATAACAACTCCCAGTTTTCAGTTTAGGTTTTCAGTTTAACGGTTAGGGTTTCAAACTACGGTTTAATAACGTCCGATCAGTGACTGTCTTCGTGAGCCATGCTCAGGTACACGATCGTCAGCATCATAAAGATGAATGCCTGCAGGGTGATGACCAGGATGTGGAAAATCGCCCAGGGTACAGACAGTGCCCACTGCGCCCAGAACGGCAGTAGTGCAATCAGGATGAAGATCAGCTCGCCGGCGTACAGGTTACCGAACAGACGCAGTGCCAGTGAGATCGGCTTGGCGATCAGGCTCACGCCCTCCAGCAGCAGGTTCACCGGGATCAGAATGATCTTCAGAATCAGGTTGTCAGAGGAGAAGGGGTGCAGGGTCAGCTCGCCTACGAAGCCACCCACACCCTTGACCTTCAGACTGTAGAAGATGATCAGTGCAAACACAGACAGGGACATACCCAGAGTGATGTTTACGTCTGTGGTCGGAACGACCTTCATGTAATCAGCGCCCATCAGGTGGAACAGCTGTGGCAGGAAGTCGACCGGCACAAGGTCCATCAGGTTCATCAGGAAAACCCAGCAGAAAATGGTCAGCGCCAGTGGTGCGATGACCTTGTTCTTGCCGTGGAAGGTTTCCTTGACGCTGTTGTCCACGAATTCAATCATGACTTCCACGAAGTTCTGAAGGCCACCAGGCTGTTCAGAGGTGGCACGCTTGGCTGCCATGCGGAAAAGAATGACGAAAATAAGGCCAAGCGCCACTGACCAGCCGAGCGAGTCGACGTGCAGGGCCCAAAAGCCCATGTCGGAGGCTTCCTGGGCATTGTGTGCCAATGTCCAGGTTGCTTGGTCAACTACGGTACCGTCGGCGCGCTCATAGCCTGCCGGCAGTTTTCCGTAGGTCAGGTTCTGGAGGTGATGCTTTATATATTCGGATGCACTTCCTGCCATAACGGGTTCCCAGGTCCAGTTAGCTTTGCTGCGTATTGCTGCCCGCGAGAAGCGGTGTCAACCAGTTGGTGACCAGCATGATCGCAAATGTTAAAAAAAGTGCCGCAATATCAAGCGGCTGAATCCATTTAAACACCATCGTAAAGAGGATGGCGCACAGGATGAGCTTGCCGGCCTCACCCTGGTAAAAAGAACTCATGATCTTCTTGGCAGACCGCGCGCCGGAGTAGCGGAATGCCTTGAGCGCAAAGTAACCGTGGGGCAGCAGAAAAATGAGGCCGCCCACAAGCGCTGAATAACCGGAAACCTGGCCACGTAAAAAGAGGAACACCAGGCTTACGAAGACAAGTACCACACTTTCTATTACAAACCATCGTGCGATGGGCGGGCGGCGGATACCGCTCGGAGTTGCCTTCGTCATGTTTTTCCCGAAAATACGGTATTTTTTGCCCGATTCAGTTCAAAAAATAAGCAAATACACCAATACGAGCGCCGAGATTATATGTGTTCAATGTGCACGAATCAACAAAACCCCGTTCCACAAAACCGGATGAAAACGGCATAACCACGGGTTTTTCGGGATAGCAGACACAAATAGGTAAGTCAGCCTCTGAACACCACTAGATGTTGTGGAAGTTCACGATTACGAACTTTGGTAGGGGGCCGAAAGATGGTGAAAATCCAGTCGAGTTATTTGATGTGGCCCAAGATGCCATCAAGCTCGTCTAAGGAACTGTATTCAATCACCAGTTTGCCTTTACCACGCTGCCCGTGATTGATAGCAACCTTGGCACCCAGGCGCTCCGAAAGGTCATCCTGTAGCGCCCGGATATTGGGATCCAGTGCCGGCTTTCCGGCATCTGCCTGCCCGGGCGACTGCTGTTGTAGCCGTCGCACAAGCGCCTCGGTCTGGCGTACCGACAAAGATTTGGCGACAACCTGTTTCGCCACCTGCATCTGCTGTTCCGGTGGCAGGGTCAGCATGGCCCGGCCGTGCCCCATTTCCAGATCTCCGTGCTCCAGCATCAGTCGCACATCTTCAGTCAGGCCGATCAACCGCAACAGGTTGGTAATGGTGGTACGGGACTTACCCACCGCTTCCGCCACCTGAGCCTGGGTCAGACCGAATTCGTCCTGCAGGCGCTGTAACGCAAAAGCCTCTTCAATCGGGTTCAGGTTTTCGCGCTGGATGTTCTCGATCAGCGCCATGGCGATGGCGGCTTCGTCGGGTACATCGCGAATGATCGCCGGAATGCTGTCCAACTCGGCCATTTGGGTCGCGCGCCAGCGGCGCTCACCGGCAATCAGTTCGTAACGACCTTCCTCGACGGGGCGGACAACAACCGGCTGCATGACGCCTTGCTGACGAATGGAATCCGCCAGTTCCTGCAATGCGGCGGGATCCATGTCCCGACGGGGCTGGTAGCGGCCACGCTGAATGAGATCGATCGGGACTTCCCGGAGCTCACCATCGTGGTCTTTCAGCTCCTGATCCAGGTTCACCTTGGAGCCTGCGAGCAATGCGCCCAGGCCTCGCTCACCCAATCCTCGTTTCTTCGCCGCCATGGTGTCAGTCATTCTTCCCGTTGAAATTCGTCGTTGCAGTGGCGTGGTATGTTACACCGCAACCGCTGCGGATGTCTTTTTCGAGCCGTGGCGACGGACCATCTCGCCCGCAAGTGCCAGATATGCCACCGCACCCTTGGAACCGCGATCATACTTCAGAGCCGGCATGCCATAACTCGGTGCCTCCGCCAGGCGCACGTTCCTTGGAATAACCGCGCGGTAGACCTTGTCGCCAAAATACTCGCTGAGCTGTCCCGAGACATCGAGGGTCAGACTGTTGCGGGGGTCGTACATGGTCCGCAGGATGCCCTCGACCTGGAGATTCGGGTTCACGGTTTCCTGAATCTGCTCTACCGTGTTCATCAGGGCCGCCAGCCCCTCAAGGGCGTAATATTCGCACTGCATGGGGATCAGCACGGTATCGGCCGCCGAGAGTGCGTTTACAGTCAACAAGCTTAGTGAAGGCGGGCAATCGATCAGAATGTAGTCGTAGTTTTCACGAACGGTATTCAGGGCAAGGCGCAGCCGGTGCTCACGACCGATTTCATTCATCAGTTCGACTTCCGCCGCCGTCAGGTCGCCGTTGGCGGGCAGGATGTCGAAGCCGGATGCTTCGGCCAGGAAAATCACCTCCGAGGCGCTCGCCCGTTTGGTCAGGAGATCATAGCCGGACAGTTCCAGGGCGTTTTTATCCACACCGCTGCCCATGGTGGCGTTACCCTGTGGATCCATATCCACCAACAGAACCCGGCGTTTTATAGCGGCCAGCGAGGCTGCAAGATTGACGCAGGTGGTGGTCTTGCCCACACCGCCTTTCTGATTGGTCACTGCAATCACGCGCGCCATGCTCGCCTCCTGTCGTGGGTTATTGGGATTGATCTGCCCGGGTCACCACCAGCAGGTGGCGCTCTCCGTCCGCACCGGGAACGTCGAGGAAATGATGGGACATCACCTTCCAGCCAGCGGGTAGGGCAGCCACCTCATCATCCGGAAACTGACCTTTCATGGCAAGGAACTCCCCGTCTTTTGCCAGCAGTTGACCACACCAGTCCACCAGGTTTTCCAGAGCGGTGAAGGCGCGGCTACTGATCTGGGTGAATGGCTGTTCCGGCTGACAGGCCTCGGCACGGCCATGGATCACATCCACGTTATCCAGCCCCAGCTCGAGTACACACTGGTTCAGAAAGCGAGTCTTCTTGCCATTACTGTCCAGCAGGGTAAACCGCCGCTCCGGCAATGCAATGGCCAGGGGAATGCCCGGCAAGCCACCACCGGCGCCTACATCGAGCAGATGGTCGGTGGTGACCCAGGGCAGAATGCTGAGGCTGTCCAGCAACTGGCGAGACACCATTTCCCGCTCGTCTCGCACTGCGGTGAGGTTATACGCCTTGTTCCACTTGTTCAGCAAAGCCAGAAAGGCCAACAGTTGCTGCTGCTGGCCTTCACTCAGGGACAGGTTCATAGCGGCCAGCCCGTCCCGGAGCTGACGCGGCCATTGAGGATTGGTCATGATGATATCAGGCGCTTTGTTTGCGAAGCAGGTCCCGTTTCTTCAGGTGCACAAGAATCTGGCTCACCGCAGCCGGGGTCACCCCCTGAATCCTGGAGGCCTGGGCCACGGTTTCCGGGCGCACATCCTTGAGCTTCTGCTTGATTTCGTTGGAAAGACCACCGATCACATCGTAGTCCAGGTCCAGCGGCAAGGCGGTATTTTCGTTCCGGCGCAGGCGTTCGATTTCATCAGCCTGGCGAGAGATATAGCCCTCGTACTTGATCTCGATCTCTACCTGATCCGCCACATTCGGGTCTTCGGCACGCTCGGCGCCGATCTCGGCGATGTGGCCGTAATCGATCTCCGGACGACGCAACAGCTCGGCCAGCGACTGATCCCGGGTCATCGGCTGTTTGAGGAAGCCATTGGCGCGCTCGCCAGCCTCGGTGTTCGGATGAATCCGGGTACTTTCCAGGCGGCTACGCTCACGGACGATGCCGTCGCGCTTGTCATTAAACTTCTGCCAGCGCTCGTCATCCACCAACCCCAGCTTGCGGCCAGTTTCGGTGAGACGCAGATCCGCGTTGTCTTCCCGAAGGATCAACCGGTATTCCGCCCGGCTGGTGAACATCCGGTACGGCTCGTTGGTGCCCATGGTGATCAGATCATCCACCAGCACACCCAGATAGGCTTCATCCCGGCGCGGATACCACTCATCCTTGTCCTGGGCCTTCAGCGCAGCGTTGATGCCAGCCAGCAGGCCCTGGGCGCCGGCTTCTTCGTAGCCGGTCGTACCGTTGATCTGGCCGGCGAAATAGAGGCCCTGGATAAACTTGGTTTCGAGCGTGTGACGCAGATCCTGAGGATTCAGGTAATCGTACTCGATGGCGTAGCCCGGGCGGGTGATGTGGGCGTTCTCAAACCCCGGAATCGAGCGTACCGCAGCCAGCTGGATATCAAACGGCAGGCTGGTGGATATGCCGTTCGGATAAAGCTCGTTGGTGGTTAACCCTTCGGGCTCGACGAAGATCTGGTGCGAATCCTTATCGGCAAACCGGTTAACCTTGTCCTCGATGGACGGACAATAACGCGGGCCGACGCCCTCGATGGCACCGGCAAACATCGGTGAACGGTCAAAGCCACTGCGGATGATATCGTGGGTCTGCTCTGTGGTGCGGGTAACATAGCAACACACCTGCTCCGGGTGTTCATCCCGGCTTCCGATGAACGACATCACCGGTGCGGGGGTGTCTCCCCACTGCTGGTCCATCACCGAGAAATCCACAGTCCGGGCGTCAATCCGCGGTGGTGTGCCGGTTTTCAGGCGACCGACATTGAACGGCAATTCCCGTAACCGTTTGGCCAGCGCATTCGCGGGGGCATCTCCGGCACGGCCGCCGGCGTGGTTCTGCATACCGATGTGGATAACGCCACCGAGGAAGGTACCGGTGGTCAGCACCACGGTCTTGGCGTGAAACCGGATACCCGTCTGTGTCACCACGCCTACCGCCTGATCGTTTTCCACAATCAGGTCATCGGCCGCTTGCTGAAACAGCGTCAGATTCGGCTGGTTCTCCAGGATTTCCCGGATCGCCGCCTTGTAGAGTACACGGTCGGCCTGGGCACGGGTGGCCCGAACCGCCGGACCTTTACGGCTGTTCAATACCCGGAACTGGATGCCGCCCTTGTCGGTGGCGCGAGCCATGGCGCCACCCAGGGCATCGATTTCCTTAACCAGATGGCTTTTCCCGATACCACCGATGGCGGGGTTACAGGACATCTGCCCCAGCGTCTCGATGTTGTGGGTCAGCAGCAGGGTCTGCGAGCCCATACGCGCCGCTGCCAGAGCAGCTTCGGTACCGGCATGGCCACCACCAATGACAATCACATCGAAACGTGTCGGAAAATCCACAGCTCACCTCGGAAATCGGGGAAAAATAAGGCCGCGCAGTATAACGCCTGGCGGGAAAAATTGCAGTCTGAATGTGCAAATTTTAACCAGACAGAGGGCGAGAAAAAAGCATTCCCCCCTCGTAACCGCCGACTATTTTCTGATCATTTGGTAAGCAGATACCGAAATAGTCGTTTTTTCATAGGCTTGGGCGAACCTTTTCAGAAAAGTTTTCAAATAACTTATCCACAGATGTCCGGTGCCCCGAACACCACTAAAATTTACATTAAGCTGCTGTTTTATATATGAAATTAAAATTTAATTCAGAGTTTGCTCCCGGATTATTCAATCAATTATCCACAGAATACGCCGGTGCCCGGCGACGTAAGCGCCAGACCAGCAGCCACACCAGGGCATTCATCAGTGACAGCAGGAGAAGAAAGCCGGGAATGGTGAACTCCAGCAGTCCGAGGAACACGATACCCGCCAGGGCACTGACCACCATGAACAGCGCATTGATCACATTCAGCGCCGCGATGATCCTCGCCCGCTTATCCACAGGGGTTTCATGCTGGATAAACGCGTACAACGGCACAATAAACAGGCCTCCGCAGACACCGATACCCACCAGATCGAGCAGCACCCGGAGATAGACGGGGTCGGAGATCAGTGTCCACCAGGTGGAACTGGCCGGGTCGTCCGGCACGGCGAAATACAGATCAATCCCCAACAGCGTCAGCCCCAACGCCCCCCAAGGTACCGGGACCAGCGTTATCCGGTGTTTGGTGATGCGCTCGCAGAGCATGGAGCCAATGGAAATACCGACGGTGAACATGGCCAGCAACAGGGTGACCACGGACTCATCCCCGAGCAGATTGACCCGGGCAAAGTTCGGGAATTGCGTGAGGTAGGCAGCGCCAAGAAACCAGAACCAGGAGATGGCCAACACCGCCAACAGTACCGGTCGACGCTCGGCGGCAACGGCCATCAGGTGCCAGGTTTCCCGGATGGGGCGAAAGCGAACAGTCACGGCAGGCGTTACATCATGCGTCGCCGGCACCTGACGGGCCGCCAGGTAACCCAGCACCGCCATCAGGACAACCGCAACGGCGGTGAACCGCGCGGCAGATTCCAAGCCCATCAGGAGACCGGCGGCAATCGTGCCCAACAGGATGGCGACAAACGTCCCCATTCCCACCAGACCATTGCCGCCAACCAGCTCGTCATCCTCCAGCACCTGGGGCAGGATGGCGTATTTGACCGGGCCAAAGAAGGTGGATTGAGTACCCATCAGAAACAACAGCACCAGCAACCAGGCGTACCAGCCAAACCATAACCCGACAGCCGCCAGCACCATGATGACAATCTCAAGCGCCTTGACCGCCCGGATAATCCGGGATTTTTCATAATGATCTGCGATCTGTCCGGCAATGCCGGAAAACAGAAAAAACGGAAGGATGAAGAGAAACGCCGCTACATTGACCACCACGTTGACCGACAGCCCCAGAACGCTGCCCGCACTGAAAGTGATCAACAGCAACAGGGCATTTTTATACAGATTGTCGTTGAAGGCCCCCGAAAACTGAGTCAGATAGAACGGCAGAAAACGCCGTTGCCCGAGTAATCGAAACTGGCTGTGCGAAGCCATAGAAGATCCTTTTTGGTGCGCGCCTCAAAAACCGCCACGTTCAACGCACCGTTGAAGTGCGCGACTGGGAGCAAGAACCGGGAACACTTGCAGGTTCATTGTGATTAAACCGCAATTTATTCACATAATCAGCAACCTGGCACGATACCTGCCAAACAAACTACCCCAACCCATGAACCCGGTGGCCAGGAAGGCTCAGTTGTAACCAGGATTCCTGACCATGAGCAGCGTAGTTCGACTTTCCAGACAAAATCAAAGACAGGCACCAGAAGAGCCCGAACCTGAACTTATCCACAGCCATGATTTCAGATCGGTGTATCAACCAATCGTCAGCCCGACTCATCAAAAGCTCGTGGGTTACGAGGCTCTGGTTAGAGTGACCCGGAACCAGCAAGCGGTTTCCCCGGTTGATCTGTTCCGCATGGCCACCGAGCGTGGACAGATGCCGGAACTGGACCAGCATCTGCTGAATATTCACCTGAATACCTTTTCCGATGCTTCGAGCCCTGTCTGGTTGTTCCTCAATATCGATCCCGGGACCTGCGTTGTAAACGACGCATCCCTGGATGACCTGGTGAAGCTCTGCGCAAGCAACGGACTCCCCCCGGACAGGGTTGTTCTGGAACTGGTGGAAACCGCCAGCGACGATCCCGATGCCTTGATGGCATTTATCCACAGGGCCCGACATCATGGGTTCCAGATCGCGATTGACGATTTTGGCCAGGGGGATTCCAATTTCGAGCGGCTCTGGCTGATCAACCCGATGATCGTCAAACTCGACCGGACACTGCTCGTGAATGCCGAGAAAAACGTCCGGGCAAGACTGCTGCTCGAGAGCCTGGTGCGCATGATTCGTGAGAGCGGAAGCCTGGTTTTGCTTGAGGGGATCGAAAACAGGACTCAGGCAAGAATCGCCCTGGAAACCGAAGCGGATCTTTTGCAGGGGTACTTGTTTGCCCGGCCTGGCCATATTGATGACAGCACCCGCGCTAACACAGAAAACCGCTTGCGGTCGGTGGTGACAGATTCCAGCAAATGGTCACTGCAGGACACCCAGGACCAGGAGAACTACCTCCGATTGCTCCGCTTCGAAATCCTCGACGCCAGCCATGAGCTGATAAGGGGCAACCCGTTTCGCCAGGTTTGCCAGCGACTGCTGCAAATCGACGGTGTTAAACGCAGTTTCCTGCTTGATCACAATGGAGTGCAGCAGGGCAACCTGGCCCACACTCACCACAGCGACCAGGCGGCACGATTCAACCCGCTTTATCAGTCAGCCGGGGCGAATTGGGCCCACCGGGAATATTTCCGCAACGCGCTGGAAAGACCCAACCACATCAACAGCTCACGCCCTTACGTTGCCCTGCCGGATGCCCGCCGGACCATTACGTTATCCACAGGCCTGCACACACCGGAGGGAAAACAGGTACTGTGTGTGGATATCCACCCCGACGACGTGTTCTCCGGCAAGATCCTGTTTCCGACTACTCTTTAATGCACGGCCCCTACCCCGCCGCCAGTCAGACTTCGTCGGCCTTGCTGCGGGGTGCAGATGCCGTCCCGGCACCGCCGGCAAACCCGGAAGCCTGGTGTTCCAGCTCTTTTTCGATCGCGTTGGCGGATTTGGCGAATCGTGCCAGCAGGTTATAGAGCACCGGAATAATAAACAGGGTCAGAGTGGTGGCAAAGATCAGACCTCCGAGGATCACTGCGCCAATGGCTGCCCTACTCTCTGCACCGGCGCCCGTGGCCACCACCAGGGGGACGGCGCCAAACACCGTGGAAATGGTGGTCATCAACACCGGCCGAAAACGCAGGCAGGCGCCTTCAAGAATCGCGTCGCGGACTTCGTACCCCCGATCCCGTAACTGGTTGGCGAATTCCACGATCAGTATTCCGTTCTTGGCCATCAACCCCAACAACATGATGATGCCGATCTGGCTGTAGATATTAAGACTGATCCCAGACCACAACAGTGCCAGCAATGCCCCGGTAACAGCCAACGGGACCGCCAGCATGATAATCAGGGGATGAATCCAGCTCTCGAACTGGGCCGCCAGCACCAGAAAGACGATGACGAAGGCCAGGCCGAAGGTCACGTAGATGGCCGCCGAGGATTCCTCAAACTCCCGGGACAGTCCCTTGTAACTCACCCTCGCCTCCGGTGGCAGGTTATCCACAGCCAGATTGTTCAGATAGTTCAGCGCCGAACCCAGATCATACCCTTCAGCCAACGAAGCGCTAATGACCACCGCCGGCAGCCGGTCAATGCGACGCAGATCCGGGTTGGCGCCCACTTCATCCACAGAGACCAGAGCCTGGAGCGGTATCAACGCGCCGCCAGCCCTCGGTCGCAGGAAGATCTGGCCAAGATCCGCTGGCGTTGCCCGGTCCGCATCCGCCGCCTGCACAATCACATCGTATTCCCGACCCCGGTCAAGGTAGGTGGTGACCTGCCGGGACGCCAGCATGGTCTGCAGCGTCAGCCCCACGTCCTCGACCGTAATATCGAGATCGGCGGCCCGCTCGCGATCAATACTGACCCTGAGTTCCGGACGAGTGAGCTCAAAATCGGTCTCAAGATTGAGAAGATTGGGGTTTTCCCCAGCCCGTTCGACGATCTCTTCACTCCAGGCCTGGACCGACTCATAATCCGGCCCGGCCACCACAAATTCCACCGGCTGACTGAATCCCCGTTGGCCGAGCCCCGGCGGATTAACCGCCACGGTTCGAATGCCGGATACCTCGCTGAGTTTACCCCGCAGCTCGCTGGTGATTTGCTGCTGCTTGATGGTCCGATCCTCCCAGGGCACCAGCCCCAAGATCATGAAGGCGTTATCCTCCTCATTCCGGAAACCAACGATGGACAGCAACCGGTTCGCCACCCCCTGATCGAGGTAGGGCAACAGTTGCTGCTCGGCCTGGCGTACGTAATGGTCGGTATACTCCACCGTTGACCCCCGCGGAGCGCTGGTTGGCATGATGATCACCCCGCGATCTTCCGTCGGCGCCAACTCCTGCGGCAACTTCGGGAATATCACAATGGCGATGATAAAGCCGACAATCCCCAGCCCCAGCAGGAGGCCGGGTTGATTCAGCGAAAACCGGAGCATGCGCTCATAGCCGTGGGTCAAACCGTTCAGCACCTTCTCGCTGGCGGCCCAGAGCCGATGCCCCTCCACCGTCTCGGGGCTGTGGCGTAGCCACTTGGAGCAAAGCATGGGGGCCAGGGTCAGTGCCACCAGACTTGAGACCACGACAGCCGCCGCCAGGGTAAAACCGAATTCGGCAAACAAGCGACCAATGTTGCCCCCCATAAAGGAGATCGGCACAAACACCGCCACCAGTGTCAGGGTGGTGGCAATCACCGCAAAGGCCACCTGCTTTGCCCCCCGATAGGAGGCCAACAGCGGCGGCTCACCGGCGTCGATCCGACGCTGGATGTTTTCCAGCATCACGATGGCATCATCCACCACCAGGCCGATGGCCAGAATGACGGCCAGCAAAGTCAGCACGTTGATGGAGAAGCCGAGAAAACCCAGACCGATAAAGGCACCGATCACCGCCACCGGGATCGTTACTGCAGGAATGAGGGTTGCGCGCCAGGAACGCAGGAACAGGAATATGACGAGTATTACCAGTGACACCGCAATGGCCAGGGTGGTCACGACTTCCTTGATTGAGGCCCGGATGAAGATGGACTCATCATAACTTTCGGCAATGGTCACTTCCGGCGGCAACGTTTCGCGGATTTTCTCCAGCTCCGCCTGCACGGCATCGGAGACTGCCACGGTGTTGGCCTTGGATTGCCGGATTATCCCCATACCGATGGCGGTCTGACCGTTAGCCCGTAACCGACTGACGTCCGACTCGACCCCCATCTGCACGTTGGCCACTTCTCCCAATCGCAACAGGTCGTTGCCATCACGGCGAATCACCAGGTCCCGGAACTGTTCGACTGTGGATAACCTTCCCTCAGCCCGAACGGTGAAGTTCCGCGTCGACGAGGCGACCGACCCGGCCGGCAGCTCGACGTTGTTGGCCCGAAGGGCTTGCTCCACTTCCGCAACGGTGATGTTTCGGGCGGCCAGGCGCTCCCGATCCAGCCACACACGAATGGCATAGCGACGCTCACCTCCGATACGGACATCCGCCACGCCGTCCAGCACCGACAGCCGGTCAGCCAGCACCCGGTCGGCAAAATCGCTGAGTTCGGCACTGTCCCAGACATCGCTGCGCAAGGTGACCCACATCATCGGGCGGGCATCAGAATCGGCCTTCCGGACCACCGGAGGATCGGCTTCATCCGGTAGCTGGTTGGCAACACGGGATACCGCATCGCGGACATCGTTGGCAGCGATATCCACATCCCGGGTTGTGGAAAACTCGATGCTGGTGCGGGATTCACCCTGCTCTGTGGATGATTCTATGGATCGAATACCCTCGATACCGCTGATGGCGCCCTCGATCACCTGGGTAATCTGGGTGTCCACCACCTCGGCGGCGGCACCGGTGTAATCCGTGGAAATGGACACCACCGGCGGGTCGATATCCGGGTATTCCCGCACTGGCAATCCCAACAGGGCAGCCAGGCCGAACACCACGATCAGTAGACTCAGTACCGTCGCGAAGACCGGTCGCTTGATGGAGACATCGGAGAGAATCACGGATCAGGACTCCATGGAACCGGCGAACCGGTTGTCCGGAATAGCACTGTCCTCGTCCACCACGCGAATCCGGTCTCCACTGCTGAGACGATCCTGACCGGTGACAATCACCAAATCCTCGGCCGAGAGGCCCTCGGCAATTTCGACCCGCCCCGGCATCCGCGACCCCAGCACGACACTTCGTCGCTGTGCCGTGCCGTCCACAGCTAAAAAGACATAGGTTTCATCGCCGCGAATCATTACCGCCTGCTCGGGAATCACCAGCGCCTGGCGCTGGCGAAGGGTGAGCGAGGCCGACATAAACTGGCCGGGGCGCAACTTGCCGTCCGGGTTATCGATCAGGGCACGAACCGGCAGGGTTCGGCTCAGCTCGTTGATGCGGCTGCCAAGCTCGACCAGCTCGCCAGTAAAAGAGGTCTCCGGGAATGCCGGAGACCGCCCACTCACCGGCTGGCCCAGACTCACTTCGGCAAGGAATCGCTCCGGTATGGAAAAGTTCAGCTCCATGGGATCGACCGAATCCAGCGTTGAGATGATCGTTCCGATGGCGACGTAGGCGCCCACGCTGAGGTCCGTCAGACCGACCACACCATCAAACGGCGCCTGCAAACGATGATTTTCCAGGCGCACCCGGGCGGCCTGACGCTGGGCCTCGGCAACGTCAACGGCGGTTCTCAGCTCATCCACCTGGGACTGGGAAATACTGTTGTTGGAGCGCAGGCTCCGGGCCCGCTCGAACTGTCGGCGGGCGTCCGCCAACTGGGCCTCGATCACATTCAGGTCTGCCCTGGCCTGACGATCATCCAGCCGTACCAGAAGATCGCCTTTGCTGACGTGCTGCCCGGGGGCAAGGTTCAGTTCCACAATCCGGCCACTGACCTCAGTCGTCAGCGCAACAGCGTCCATGGCCTGCAAGTTACCCACCGCCTTGACCACGTCGGTCACCGTATCCACCTGCGGGGCATGCGTGTTCACTTTGCTCGGCGGGCGTTCACCCATCGCCGATTCACTATGACTTGAATCCAGAGAGCGGTATGTCAGCGCTACCGCTGCCGAGGCCGCGACCAGTACCAGTGCAATGATCCATTGCTTCCACATAGGCGTTCCAGACCCCGTCAGTCGTCAGGATGGGGCTATTTTTTCCGGATAACGAGAACCACCTCGCCAACCTCAATGCCCCACTTCGTCATGGTTGTTTGATTGATCACTGTGTCCGGTGTCACCAGATGCATCCAGTCATCCATGCGCACGTCCAGAGTACCGTCCCCGTAGGCGACCCTCAGGACATAATTCATATGGATGGCGTTTCCCTGCCAGCGCATGGTACCCGGCTCCACCACATCACCGGCGGTCGCACGGTAGCCCTCATCCGACGGCATCAGTGTCCAGACCCGGGTCTGAACCTCGCCATCATCGAAGCGGAACTCTTCATCCAGGGTGCCAACACCCTCGACATTCCAGGAGGCCGAGATATCGGCATCAAATGTCCGAATCACCTCGCCAGAAATGTCCTTGACCACCCCCCGGGCAGAAAGTTCGCCGGTGAAAAAGTCCGAGGGAATCAAAACGGGTTTACGCCCCTGGTAATCCTCCAGCGAGGGACCGGCACATCCGACCAACACCCATACGCCGAACAATACTAAGAGCAACCTGATCGAACCAGCGAAACAAGCTCTAACAGAACGAATTTGCATGACTTTTACACTCGCGAATGAGGATCGTTAATGGCGATATCAGGGAGGACATACGCAACCAAAGCCAGCATCGATCAGGTCGAAAAAGCCGTCAAAACCCAAATCGTCATTTCGGCCAATTGATCATTTTGACAGGGTTGGCAGCGATTTTCGTCAATGGCAGGACCCCGGGAATCCCGTAAAACAAAAAGCATCAGGGTCACCGTCGTGATCCGAACCCAATTTAACGACAGGTACAGAGGAATCGTTATGCCGGTCTACAAGGCTCCCCTGCGCGATATGAATTTTCTGCTCAACGATGTGTTTGAGTATCCGAAGCATTATGAAAGTCTGAAAAGCGGTGAAAACGCCACCCCGGACATCGTTGACGCCATCCTGACCGAGTGTGGCCGCTTCTGCGAGGAAGTCCTCAGCCCGCTCTACCAGTCCGGAGACGAGGAAGGTTGCAAACTGGAAAACGGTGAAGTGACCACACCCAAGGGCTACAAAGAAGCCTATGACCAGTACGTGATGGGGGGCTGGCAGGGCCTGTCAGCGCCGGAAGACTTTGGCGGCCAGGGGCTGCCGGCTTCCATGGGCCTGCTGAAGCAGGAAATGATGGGCACGGCCAACTGGTCCTTTTCCATGTACCCGGGGCTGTCCATGGGGGCAATGAACACCATCTACCTGCATGGCAGTGAGGAACAGAAAGCGACCTACCTCGGCCCACTGACCGAAGGCCGCTGGGGCGGCACCATGTGCCTCACCGAACCCCAGTGCGGCACCGATCTCGGTCAGGTCAAAACCAAGGCTGAGCCACAGGCCGATGGCAGCTACAAGCTGACCGGCACCAAGATCTTTATCTCCTCCGGTGACCATGACCTGACCGAAAACATCGTTCATATCGTGCTCGCCCGTTTGCCGGATGCCCCCAAGGGGACCCGCGGTATCAGCCTGTTCATCGTGCCCAAGTTCCTGCCGGATGGGAACGGCAGTGTGGGCGAGCGCAACGGGGTCAACTGCGGCAGCCTGGAAAAGAAAATGGGCATCAAGGCCTCCGCAACCTGCGTGATGAACTTCGATGGCGCCACCGGTTTCCTGATCGGCCCGGAAAATGAGGGCCTGGAGTGCATGTTCACCTTCATGAACACCGCCCGGATCGGTACCGCGATTCAGGGTGTGGGTCCTGCGGAGCTGTCCTATCAGTGGGCACTGGATTACGCCAAGGAGCGTCGTTCGATGCGCGCGCTCTCCGGCAAGAAAGAGCCGGAGCAGGTGGCTGACTCGTTGATTCACCATGCCGATGTGCGCCGCATGCTGCTGACCCAGAAGGCCATCGCCGAGGGCGGGCGCGCCATGCTGTATTACGCCGCCCGACTGGCCGACCATATGGTGGAAGGCCATGCCGAGGGCGACACCAAGAAAGCCGAGAAATACGACGACAAGCTGGGCTTTTTGACGCCCATCCTGAAAGGGTTCCTGACCGAACTCGGCAACGAAGCGGCCAATCTCGGTGTGCAGGTGTTTGGTGGCCACGGCTACATTCGCGAGCACGGCATGGAGCAGATCGTCCGTGATACCCGGATCGCCACGCTTTATGAGGGCACCACCGGTATCCAGGCGCTGGATTTGCTGGGCCGTAAGGTTCTGTTGATGACCCAGGGCGGCGCTGTCCGCGAGTTCACCCTGAAAGTGGCGAACTTTGCCCGCAAGCACCTGGCCAACAAACGTACGCGCCCATTTGCCGTCGAGCTTCTGAAACTGACCGCCCAGTGGAACCTGCTGACCGTGCGGGTCATGCTGGCTGCGCGCAAGGATCGCGACGTGGTGAGTTCAGCGGCCTACGACTTCCTGATGTACAGCGGCTACGTCACCATGGCCTATATGTGGGCCCGCCAAGCCGCTGTGGCCGCGGATCGTTTGGACAACGGCGGAGATGAATCCGAGGCGTTCTACAACGCCAAGATTGCGACGGCCGAGTTTTATTACGAGCGCCTGCTGCCCAGAGCCCAGACCCACGCCACCAGTATGCTCAGCCCGACCAGCAACCTGATGCAACTGGATGCGGACGACATGGCCTTTACCGGTTAACCAACCCGGTGACTTCCCTCCCGGGCCACGGCCCGGGATTTTTTTGCCTTGAATTCCGGATAAGGCATCCCAAGTTTTTGATGGGCTTAATGCTATCAACCATTCATTTTCTGAGGATTGAAAGAGCTACCACACAATAAAAGAAGGAGGTTCGAATATGGAAACTCGTGCTGACGACTTTTATCCCACCCGCTTGGAACGCCCCACTCTCTCTTTCGACCGGCTCGATCCGGTTATCCACAGCAGCGGTGAATCCCGCACACAGGGCCCGCTCAGCGAGACCGATCTTGCCCGCTATGAACGCGATGGCTTCTTGGTATTCAATGGTTTTCTAGATCAACAGAGCGTCCGGCAGTTCCGCGACGACCTGCGCGCCTACGAGCATGATGATGAAGTCTTGCGCTCAGAAGGCACCATTACCGAGCCCGGGAAGCGGGAAATACGCTCAATCTTTGGTGTTCATGAGCTCTCGAACCGGTTTGATCGGCTGACAAGGGATCCGAGAATCCTGGATATGGTACGCCAGTTACTGGGCAGCGACGCCTACATTCACCAGTCCCGAATCAACTTCAAACCCGGCTTTCATGGCAAGGGCTTCGACTGGCACTCCGATTTCGAGACCTGGCATGCCGAAGACGGAATGCCGAGAATGCGCGCGGTGAGCTTTTCCATCGCGTTGACGGACAACACACCATTCAACGGCCCGCTGATGCTGATACCGGGCTCCCACAAGCGTTTTGTACCCTGTGTCGGCCGCACCCCGGAAGACAACTACAAGTCTTCCCTGAAAAAGCAGGAGCTCGGCGTTCCCAACGACGATGACCTCGCCGAACTGGTCGACCAGCATGGAATCCAGGCCCCGACGGGGGCAGCCGGTTCCCTGATCATATTCGAGTGCAATACGCTCCATGCTTCGAATGCAAACATGTCACCCTGTCCAAGGAGTAACCTGTTTTTTGTTTACAACAGCGTGGAAAACCGGCTGGAGTCTCCGTTCTGCGGCAACAAGCCGAGACCAGAATTTCTGGGT
Organism: Marinobacter nitratireducens; assembly: GCF_000708045.1. Lineage (GTDB taxonomy): Bacteria > Pseudomonadota > Gammaproteobacteria > Pseudomonadales > Oleiphilaceae > Marinobacter > Marinobacter nitratireducens. Next base: position 85,804 of record NZ_ANIE01000008.1, on the reverse strand, counting down.
AACCGGACCAATACCGATGCGCTAACGGCAATAGAGGTGGACTCACCCCGACGGACCGGCTGAGTCCTGTGGATAACTCAGAGGGAAGCCGGGCGGCTTCCCTCTTCAACGATCCCGCTTATACGATTCAGGGATTCTGGAAGCGCCGGATGAACGCCTCAGACTCGGCAATGGATGCCTCCATGTTACGAATCAGCGCGTCCACATCGCTACGGATCCGGCCCAGTTCACTCTCAAGCGCTCCGATGGCCTGGGCATTGAGGTTGTGCTTGAGGTACAGAACCTGGTCTTCAAACGCCTGGAGTACCGGTTCCATGCGTGATTCAGCCTTGTGCATGCGACCAATCAGCTTTTCGTACTGCTCGCGGGTATCCCGAAGCTGTCGTTCGCTGCTGCGGCGCAGGGAGGCACTCTCATAGAGATCCAGCTCATCTTCCCATTCCTCAAACAGGGCTTCCGAGACATCCTCAACGGATTCGATCCGGTCACGGACTTCTTCCGCCGACTCCTGGCTCTCCTCATAGGCATCCCGGATTTCCTCGTAGCGAGCCTTGAGTTCCGTGTCCGGGGTATCCACCACACTCTGGAACCGGGCCAGAGATGAACGGAAGGTCTCCTGGGCATCACTCTGCGCATCCCGGGCGTCTTCGACCCGATCCACCAGGATATCCCGTTTTTCGTAGCCGAGCTTTTCCATGGTGTCGTAATAGACCGTGCTGCAGCCTGTTGTGAACAGGGCAGCCACCAGCGCCAGAAGCCAGAAACCAGTCAGGTTGTGGATAACTTTCATGAGCGAGTCCTTGTTATTTTCCAATACAGAAACTACTGAATATCTTGCCCAGCAGCTCATCCGGGGTCAGATGCCCGGTGATTTCACCAAGGGCATCCTGGGCGGCTCGCAGGTCTTCAGCCAGCAACTCACCCGCGCCAAAACCTTCCAGCTGGGATTGCCCCTGCACCATGAGATCCCTGGCTCGTTCCAGAGCGTCCAGGTGCCGCCGGCGCGCCAGGAATCCACCCTCGGTGGTGGTGGCGAACCCCATGCACTGTTTGAGGTGGTCTCTCAGAACCTCAAGACCGTCTGCCGATTTTGCCGCCAAGCGGATGACTGGAGCCGATTGGCCGGGCTCATCAAAGATACCCACAGGCTCACTGGATAAATCCACCTTGTTGCGAATGACGGTCACCGGCGCCTTCGCCGGCAGCTGATCGATGAAATCCGGCCAGATGTCGTGCGGTTCCGTTTTGTCCGTCGTGGTGGCATCCACCATCAGAAGGATTCGGTCTGCCTGACGGATTTCCTCCCAGGCTCGGGCGATGCCGATCTGTTCCACTTCATCGGGGCTGTCCCGGAGGCCCGCCGTGTCGATGATATGCAGCGGCATGCCATCAATGTGGATATGTTCCCGAAGCACGTCCCGGGTCGTCCCTTCAATGGCCGTCACAATGGCGGCCTCTCGACCCGCCAGGGCATTGAGCAAACTCGACTTACCGGCATTCGGGCGGCCGGCGATCACCACTTTCATACCATCTCGCAGGATGGTCCCCTGTTGCGCTTCAGCAAGTATGGTTTCCAGCCGCTCCAGCAACGCCTGAAGATCAGTGGCGACTTTGCCGTCGGCGAGGAAATCAATTTCCTCCTCGGGAAAATCGATGGCCGCTTCCACATAGATCCGCAAATGCGTGACCGCATCCACCAGGTCATCCACCTGCCGGGAAAAAACACCCTGCATGGACCGAACCGCGCAACGGGCTGCCTGCTCCGAGCTACTCTCGATCAGGTCGGCTATGGCTTCCGCCTGGGCCAGATCCAGCTTGTCGTTGAGGAACGCCCGCTCGGAAAATTCCCCGGGCCGGGCCAGGCGGGCGCCACGGGCACAGACCTCCCGCAACAGGACGTCGAGAATCACCGTCCCGCCATGCCCCTGAAGCTCGAATACATCTTCCCCGGTAAACGAGTGGGGGTTCGGGAAAAAGAGGCCAATTCCCTCATCAATCAGCTCACCATCGGCACCTTTGAAGGGGCCGTAGTGTGCATAACGGGGGCGGGGCTCGAAGCCGAGCATCTGTCTGGCGATGTCGGCTGCTGACGGTCCCGAAACCCGGACTATACCGACGCCGGCCTGTCCGGGCGCGGTGGCAATCGCTGCGATGGTGTCGGAACTGTGGTTCATGAATGATCCTTGGCCATAAACAACAGAGGCCCCGTTTACGGAGCCTCTGTCAGGTTCAGGTCAGATGTACCGTTCAGTACTTCTTGCCTGCGGTTTCCGCTTCAATCTTGCGGGTAATGTACCACTGCTGGCTGATGGACAGAATGTTGTTGACCAGCCAGTACAGGACCAGACCTGCCGGGAACCAGAGGAAGAAGACCGTGAAAATCAGCGGCATCATCTTCATGATCTTGGCCTGCATCGGATCCGGCGGTGTCGGGTTCAGATGCATCTGCAGGAACATGCTAGCCCCCATCAGAATCGGCAGGATGAAGTACGGATCCATCTGGGAAAGATCCTGAATCCACAGCATGAACGGTGCGTGGCGCAGCTGAACACTCTCGAACAGAACCCAGTACAGGGAAATGAACACCGGCATTTGCACCAGAATCGGCAGGCAACCACCCAGCGGATTGATCTTTTCCCGCTTGTACAGCGCCATCATTTCCTGAGACATGCGCTGGCGATCATCGCCATACAGTTCCTTCAATCGCGTCAGTTGCGGTGCGACTGCACGCATTTTTGCCATTGAACGATAACTGGTTGCAGACAGGTGGAAAAAGACTGCCTTCACCAGGACCGTCAGCAGAATGATCGAAACACCCCAGTTCCCAATGAGGCTGTGGAACCATTCCAGGACAATGAACAACGGCAGGGAAATAAAGAACAACCAGCCAAAATCAACAGTGCGATCGAGATTGGGAGCGACGGCTTCCAGACGATCAATGATTTTCGGGCCAACATAAGCCTGAGCGCCGACCTCGACGGTTTCCCCCGGTGCAACCTCGGTTGCCGGATAGACAAAGCCCATAACGTGGAGGTTGCCACGATTGGTGGTCTGGAACTGCGCAGGCTGATCCCGCTCCGGAACCCACGCGGTCAGGAAGTAGTGCTGGAGGAATGCCAGCCAGCCGTTAGTCACGGACTGGTTCACGTTGGTTTCGTTCAGGTCGCTGAAATCAAACTTCTCGTAGGGATCTTCCGGAGAACTCACGACCATGCCCAGGAACGCGCGAATCCCCATACTGGTCTGAGCGGTAGGATCTGGCGCTTCATCACGGACAATCTTACCGGTGAAGTTGGCTTGCCAGGTCTCTTCGGATCCGTTTTCAATCAGGTAACGAACGCCGATTTCATAATCGTCGCGGCCAAATTGGTAACGCTTGGTGATTTTCACGCCGGAATCAGTGGTGGTTACCAGGTCTACGGTCAGTTGATCCTGACCTTCGGTGAGTTCATAGCTGGTGGCCGCGGTTTCATAGACCGGCGCTGAACCGTTGGATTTGCTGTCAGGGCCATTACGGCCAATCAGACCACTTTCGAGTACGTAAGTGCGGGTACCGGTCTTGCTCAGCAGGGTCAGTGGCTGCTCGCTATTCAGTGATTTGTCGTAATTGATGAGCGATGCGTGTACGAGGTTGCCGCTGACACGATCGATTGCCAGGTCATAAACATCTGTTTTTACTGATACATAGCGGTTTTCCAGCTCACCACTTTCATCCGAGTCTGAGGCGGTTGAAGTTATCTGCTGACCACTTTCCGGTGTGGAAAACTCTTCATTGCCAGCAGAATTCTGCTGTTCCGGCAGCACCATGGTGTCACCGGAGTTCTCGCTAATACCGGGAACGACAGGGTTCTCGGCAACCTGTTCGGTAGCAGGTGGCTGGTGATAATCGTCATTCCAGGCAAGCACCATCAGATAACTGACAATAGCCAGGCCGGCAAATAATACAATGCGTTGAATATCCATAAGTTACTGTCTGGTCTGGGTTGTAGTTGGAGAGTGGTCAGCCTGTGAACAGGAAGTCATTGAGTGATCACATTGAGAATGTGTGGTGCCTGGCACCGGATCATACCCGCCTTCGGCCCAAGGATGACACCTTAATAGGCGATGAACCGAGAGAAAAGTCCCTTTGACTGCGCCATGGTGAGTAATCGCTTCGACGGCGTATTGTGAACAGGTAGGCGTATGGCGGCAATGACTCGCCATCAGGGGACTGATTGCGTATTGGTAGAAGCGAATGGGCAGTAGCAGTAATTTGCGCATTACCCTGTTCCTCAACCGGCAGGCTCTGATGGATCTGAGCGAGATGGCTGGAGTTGACGGTGCTTTTTCTTTAACCGTCGCCAGAGGTCGTTCAAGCATTCCTGCACGGCAGCATTCTCGAGGTTTGCCAGTCCCTGTCTCCCGAGAACAACCACGTCGAGTCCTGGCAGATCGACCTGTTGCCTGAAACTTTCCCTGACTTGACGCTTGATTCGGTTTCTTTGAACAGCAAGCTTCAGATTTTTCTTGGAAAAGATCAGACCGACCCTGGCGTGACCGAGTGAGTTCGGTGTCGCCAGGACCAGGAAGTTCCGATGAGGAACTTTCAGCTGTACGTCGTCGAAGACTTTGCCGTAATCACCCGGACGGAGAAGTCGGTGAGACTTCGGGAAAGTCAAAGCCTTCATCAGGCGAACAGAACTTATGCAGACAGACGTGCGCGACCCTTGGCACGACGACGAGCAATAACCTTGCGGCCATTGGCTGTAGCCATACGGGCACGGAAGCCGTGGGTGCGCTTACGCTTCAGGACGCTAGGTTGAAACGTTCTTTTCATGGTGACGATCTCACAATTCTGGTTAGAAATTCGGGTACTGGCTGGAAAATGTACAGCCAAAACAGGAGCGGCATTCTATGCAAATACCGGGAGGAATTCAATGCCTCTGAGTAAGGGGTTATGACGATGTTTGTTCTGTCTGGGGGTTGGCCAACGAATAATAGATTAATCAGGTTCTTTTAGAATTCTTTTAAGGATTATTTATTACTGTTATTAGCATCGAGGGTTTCTGTGGATAAACGAAAAAAAATTAACGGTGTCAGTTGGTTGTTGAGTTGACAAGGATATTGACAAGGCGGGGTGAGGTCTGTGGACGGAGGCAAGATGAATTGTGCAAAAGTGCCGATCGTTCGATGGAGCCAGGTTATCCACTGGTTCGTCCTGAGCTTTCACACAGGGTTAAACGCAGGGTGTACACACAGGGCTGTGGGTAAGTTTAATCACAGGAAATTTCTGTACACAAGGTTGTAGGTAAGTCTGTAACGTTCTGAATTTTGGAAATATAAATTTCCACAGGCTGTTTATGAAGTTGTTGTGACACTTTTACTGGGAGGTTCGGCGGGTTAGAATCCGAGGTCTTCTCTAGAGTCTGGAGGTTTTCCTCCTTCGGACTGAGGTAATCTGGGTAATCAGGAGCAGGCTGTCGTGCCGAACAGTATGTGGCATCAGTGTCTAGAAGTACTCCGGGATGAGTTTCCCGCACAACAGTTCAATACCTGGCTCAGGCCCCTTCAGTCTGATCAGCAGGAAGGGCAGCTGATGCTGTTTGCGCCCAACCGGTTTGTGATGGACTGGGTGAATGAAAAGTACCTCAGGCGCATAGAGGAAGTATTGAAGGACCTGCACGGTGGTCAGGCTCCCCGGGTTAATATGAAGGTGGGGTCCGCACCCCGACAGACGGAAACCGTCTCCAGATCAGAACCACAGGCGCCTGCCAATAACGGCAGAGTCCTGGAGGAGGCTGGTAGCCAGGTTACTGAAGAAGAGAAAGGCGTGGCAGCAACGGTGGCCGAACCGGCAACCATCAAGCCCAAGTCGGAGCCCGAACGCCGATCGGTTCAGGTTGAAGGTGATATCAAGCACCAGAGCTTTCTAAATGAAGGCTTTACGTTTGAAACCTTCGTTGAGGGTAAGTCGAACCAGCTTGCCCGTGCAGCTTCCATGCAGGTCGCCGAGAATCCGGGCGGTGCCTACAACCCCCTTTTCCTGTACGGCGGCGTTGGTCTTGGTAAAACTCACCTGATGCATGCCATCGGCAATGAAATCGTGCGCAGGAATCCTAGGGCCAAGGTAGCCTATCTGCGTTCCGAGCGTTTCGTTGCCGATATGGTCAAGGCCCTGCAATTGAATGCCATCAATGAATTCAAGCGTTACTACCGGTCGGTGGATGCACTGTTGATTGATGATATCCAGTTCTTTGCTCGCAAGGAGCGATCCCAGGAGGAGTTTTTCCACACCTTCAACGCGCTTCTTGAAGGCGGTCAGCAGGTGATCGTTACCTGTGATCGCTTCCCGAAAGAGATTGCGGATATGGAAGAACGCCTGAAATCCCGCTTTGGTTGGGGATTAACGGTGATGGTAGAGCCGCCCGAACTGGAAACCCGGGTAGCGATCCTGATGAAGAAGGCGGAGCAGGCCAACGTCCGGTTGAGTAGTGAGGCCGCTTTCTTTATTGCCCAGAAAATCAGGTCAAATGTTCGTGAGCTAGAAGGGGCGCTTCGTTTGGTGATAGCGAATGCTCACTTCACAGGGTCTGAGATTACTCCACCCTTCATTCGCGAAAGCCTCAAAGATTTGTTGGCACTGCATGAGAAGCAGGTCAGTATCGACAATATTCAGAGAACCGTCGCCGAGTATTACAAAATCAAAGTGGCGGATCTGTTGTCGAAGCGTCGGACTCGCACGGTGACCCGGCCGCGGCAGGTGGCCATGGCGTTATCAAAGGAACTGACCAATCACAGTCTCCCGGAAATCGGGGACGCGTTTGGTGGTCGGGACCACACAACCGTTTTGCACGCGTGCAAGAAGATCGTGGAGCTTCAGGAGACTGATCCTGGAATCCGCGAGGATTATCAGAACTTTATGAGATTGCTGACCACCTGATGCCGGGCGTTGGCGACAAACATTCACCCTTTCAATCAAAAGTAAGCTGAGTGCCATGAAACTGACGATCAGCCGTGAATCCCTGCTTACCCCGCTGCAAAGCATTGCCGGCGTGGTAGAAAAGAAACAGACCATGCCAGTCCTGTCCAATGTGCTGCTGGTGGCGGAAGACAATACCCTGACGCTTACCGGTACCAATATGGAAGTGGAACTGGTAGGTCGGGTGACACCGGTGCACGTAGATCAGCCGGGCCAGATCACCGTTCCGGCACGAAAATTGGCGGATATCTGTCGCGCACTGGGTGATGAAGCTCCCATTGAGCTGTCCCTGGAAGGCGACCGCCTGCATCTGCGTTGCGGGGCCAGTCACTTTACCCTGTCGACTCTGCCGGCAGAGCATTTCCCCAATGTCGAGGATGAAGCGGAAAGCTTCCGTCTGGAGCTTCCCCAGAAGGAACTTGGTCGCATGCTGGACGCGACGGCATTCGCCATGGCTCAGCAGGATGTGCGTTATTACCTCAACGGTTTGTTGATGGAAGTGGACAAAGAACACGTCAGAACCGTGGCGACAGACGGCCATCGTCTTGCCATGGCGCACCTGGAGCTGGCGACCGGTTGTCCGGATCTGCGTCAGGTGATCGTGCCGCGCAAGGGGGTTCTTGAATTGGCGCGGCTTCTGGACGACGTGGATACTCCGGTCACCCTGGTGATTGGGGATAACCACCTGCGGGCCACCGTCGGTGCTTATACCTTTACCTCCAAACTGATTGAAGGCAAATTCCCGGACTATAACCGGGTTATCCCCAGGGGTGGGGATAAGGTGGTTATGGCGGATCGAGCAACGCTGAAGAACACACTTCAACGTGCGGGTATCCTGTCCCACGAAAACATTCGAGGTGTTCGTCTGAACCTGTCACCGAATGAATTGCAGGTTTTTGCCAATAACCCCGATCAGGAACAGGCCGAAGACGCGCTGTCTGTGGACTATCAGGGCGAATCACTTCAGATTGGTTTCAATGTAGGCTATCTGGTGGACGTAATGAACGCGCTGGATGAGGATCAGGTTAAAATCACGCTGTCGAATCCGAACAGCAGTGCACTGATTGAAGCGCAGAATGATAACCGATGCCTCTACGTGGTCATGCCGATGAGGCTATAGGAGGAAACTGATGGGCACTGTGACGAACGGAATCAAGGGCGCATTTCGTGTTGGACAGACGTTATCCGTACTTGGACGTACCGGTGTCAATTGGCTCAGGGGGGATCGCCCCCCTACCCCTCGCCTGCTCCGGCAGACGTTTGAATCTCTCGGAGCAACCTATATAAAGCTGGGCCAGTTCATTGCCAGTTCTCCGACGTTCTTTCCCAAGGAATACGTTGAGGAATTCCAGTACTGCCTGGACAAGACGCCGAACCTGCCTTTCGGTGTGATCAAGAAGATTATCCGGGATGAACTGGGCCGCCCGCTGGATCAGGTGTATTCGGAAATTGATCCGGTCGCCCTGGCCTCGGCGTCCATTGCGCAGGTGCATGCCGCCCGTCTGGTCACTGGCGAAGAAGTGGTGATCAAAGTCCAGAAGCCGGGTGTGGAAAACATTCTGCTGACGGATCTCAACTTCCTCTATCTTTCCGCACGCATTCTGGAAACTCTGGCCCCCAAGCTGTCCTGGACATCTATGTCCGGCATTGTGGAAGAGATCCAGCGGACCATGATGGAAGAATGTGATTTCATCAAGGAAGCCAACAATCTCAAGGTGTTCCGAAACTTCCTGCACGATACCCATAATGAAGAGGCCACGGTACCTCGGGTTTACGATCAGTGCAGTACGCGTCGGGTTCTGACCATGGAGCGTTTCCATGGGGTTCCGTTAACGGATCTGGATAGTATTCGCGGCTACGCCCGGGATCCGGAACGCACCTTGATCACTGCGATGAACACGTGGTTTTCCAGCCTGACCCAGTGCGAGTTTTTCCATGCGGATGTGCACGCCGGTAACCTCATGGTGCTGAAAGACGGTCGCGTCGGGTTTATTGATTTCGGCATTGTCGGTCGGATCAAGCCGGATACCTGGCAGGCGGTCAGCGATTTTATCTCGGCGGTGATGGTTGGAAACTTTGAGGGCATGGCGGATGCCATGATCCGCATCGGCGTCACCCGACAGAGTGTGGCAGTGGATGAACTGGCCGGGGACCTCCGTCGACTTTATCAACAGATGGACAAGATGGTTCCCGACCAGGTTCCCTACGAAGCGGATCAGGCAGAGGACGATGTGAACCATATCCTGATGGATATGGTGAAGATCGGAGAGAGCCACGGGCTGCATTTCCCGCGGGAGTTTGCCCTGCTGCTCAAGCAGTTCCTGTACTTTGACCGCTATGTGCACATCCTTGCGCCGGAGATGGATGTGTTCATGGATGAGCGGCTCAACATGTTGCACTGAGTCGTCGCCTTCGAAGGCCGGCTTTTGTACACTAAGGCAGCGTCGTTTCTAAGCGTCGCTGCCTTTTTTATTTGGTTGTTCACAACGTTATCCACAATCACATCCCGACGAACCTTCCGGTTTTCCTTTTATGGCGCTTGTAAAACTGCAGACCGAACATTTTCGCAACCTGTCGTCCGCGCCTGTCAGTTTTTCTCCAGCGTTTAACCTTCTGTACGGTGAAAACGGAAGTGGCAAAACCAGTGTGCTGGAAGCTATTGGTTATCTGGGTCTGGGGCGTTCATTCCGGGTGAGTCGGCACCAGGCCGTGGTCCATCATGGGGATCAACGGTTCACGGTATTCGGAGGCCTGGATCGTGGGTGTGATGGTGAAGTCTCGGGCACAGCTGGGCAGATTGTTCACCGGTTGGGGATTGCACGGGATGTCTCCCAAAAAGAGACGACCTTGCGGGTCGACGGCGAGGGGGTCAGAAGCCTCTCCTCGTTGGCCGTCCATTTGCCAGTTTCGGTCATTGATCCAGGTGTTTTTGATGTGGTGGCAGGTGGCCCGGGCAAGCGACGTCAGTTTCTGGATTGGGCAGTGTTCCACGTGGAACCTTCTTTTGCTTCGCTCTGGCAACAGTGCCAGAGAGTCACATCGCAGCGGAATCAAACCCTGAGAAATGGTAGACTAGACGAATCTCTGCTCCGCGTGTGGGACACCCAGTATGCCGCGTTGAGCGAGCGGATCACGGAAGCCCGAAAATGGACGTTTGACCGTTTCAAGACGCTGTTTCAAGCGCTGGTGGCTGAAGTGGACGTCAGCTGGACCGAAGGGCTAAAAATGGAGTTCTATCCTGGCTGGGATACCGGTCAGTCACTGGTAGACATTCTGGCCAGTCATCGGGAACAGGAACGACGGATGGGTCATACACTGTATGGCCCCAATCGAGCGGATATCCGCTTGAAGTTTCAGGGACGCCCTGCCGCCGAAACCTTTTCCCGCGGTCAGCAGAAAACACTGGTCATCCTGATGAAGATTGCCCAGGGCTCGATCTTGAGTGAGTTGGGCAAGCAGGTGACCTTTTTGCTTGATGATATTAACGCCGAACTGGATGTCGGGCACCGCGCAATGTTGGCGGGAAAGCTGAAATCTCTGGGGTGTCAGGTGTTCATAACGTCGATAGAACGTCCACAAGCCGACGTCTTGTGGCCTGACGAGAAAGCGCCCGACTATAGAATGTTCCACGTGGAACATGGCAAATTGACGGAAGAATAAATCGGCCGGATTTGACCTGGTTGATGCTGCTTCTTAGGCAGCCACAGGCTTTCGGTACATTCCTTCAGGAGTCTCGAATGAGCGAATCGAACTACAATTCCTCCAGTATCAAAGTCTTGAAAGGACTGGATGCGGTGCGCAAACGCCCGGGCATGTACATCGGTGACACCGATGATGGTACGGGTCTGCATCACATGGTCTTTGAGTTGGTGGATAACTCCATCGACGAGGCGCTGGCCGGTTATTGCTCCGAGATCGGGGTTCTCATCCATCCCGATGAATCCATTACGGTCAAGGATAATGGTCGTGGTATCCCGGTGGATATTCACGAAGAAGAAGGGGTTTCGGCCGCAGAGGTCATCATGACCGTGCTTCACGCTGGCGGTAAGTTCGACGATAACTCCTACAAGGTATCGGGCGGTCTCCATGGTGTGGGTGTGTCGGTGGTGAACGCCCTCTCTTCCACCCTGACCCTCACGATCCGCCGCGAAGGTAAGGTTTACGAGCAAAGCTATACGCACGGGGTACCCAACTCTCCCCTGAAGGAAGTTGGTGACACCGAGGATTCCGGGACCAAGGTACACTTCATCCCGTCTCCGGAAACCTTCACCCACATCCAGTTTCACTATGACATTCTCGCTAAGCGTCTGCGGGAGCTCGCCTTCCTGAATAGTGGTGTACGCATTCGCCTGACCGATGAACGCTCAGGAAAGGAAGAAGTGTTCGAATATGAGGGCGGTCTGCAGGCCTTTGTTGAGCATCTGAATACCAACAAGACGCCGCTGAACCGGGTGTTCCACTTCAACCAGGACCGTGAGGACGGTATCTCGGTCGAGGTGGCGATGCAGTGGAACGATGCATTCCAGGAAAACATCTTCTGCTTCACCAACAACATTCCCCAGCGGGATGGTGGTACTCACCTGGCGGGTTTCCGTGCTGCATTGACTCGCTCACTGAACAATTACATCGAGCAGGAAGGCCTTGGCAAGAAGTCCAAGGTAAGCACCTCCGGTGACGATGCCCGGGAAGGTCTGACTGCGATCATCAGCGTCAAGGTGCCCGATCCCAAGTTTTCTTCCCAGACCAAAGACAAGCTGGTGTCGTCCGAGGTGAAGACGGCGGTTGAGCAGGAAATGTATCAGGTGTTCGCCGATTACCTGCAGGAACAGCCGAATGAGGCCAAGCAGATCGTCAACAAGATGATTGAAGCGGCACGTGCCCGTGAAGCGGCCCGCAAAGCCAGGGATATGACCCGTCGTAAGGGCGCGTTGGATATCGCCGGTCTGCCGGGCAAACTGGCGGACTGCCAGGAAAAGGACCCTGCCCTTTCCGAACTGTTTATTGTGGAGGGTGATTCTGCGGGTGGTAGCGCCAAACAGGGCCGTGACCGCAAGACTCAGGCAATTCTTCCGCTCAAGGGTAAGATCCTCAACGTAGAGAAAGCCCGCTTCGACAAGATGCTCTCCTCTGCCGAAGTTGGCACCCTGATCACCGCCCTTGGCTGCGGTATCGGACGTGAGGAATTTGATCCCGACAAGCTGCGTTATCACTCCATCGTGATTATGACCGATGCGGACGTCGACGGCTCCCACATCCGGACCCTTCTGCTCACCTTCCTGTTCCGTCAGATGCGTGAAATCATTGAGCGTGGTCATGTCTACATTGCCATGCCGCCGCTTTACAAGGTGAAGCGTGGCAAGCAGGAACAGTATCTGAAGGATGAGAAGGCCAAGGAAGCCTACCTGACCCAGACCGCTCTGGAAGGCGCTCAGTTGTTCGTCAATCCGGAAGCTCCGGCGATCAAGGATTCCGCCCTGGAAACCATGGTTAAGGACTACCAGGCCGTGATGGCGATGATTGACCGTCTGTCTCGTGCCTACCCGGCCAAAGTTCTTGAGCAGATGCTCCAGAATGTGACCCTGAAGTCTGAAGACCTGAAAGACGAAGAGGCGGTGACCCGCTGGGTTGCTCGTCTGGGCGACGGGCTGGAACTGGATACCCGCACGGGTACCAAGTACACCTTCTCCGTGACCAAGGACACTGAGCGGGATCTGTTCCTGCCAAAGGTCACTATCTTTGTCCACGGCATGCCGAATGATCATGTCTTTGGCCATGAGTTCTTCGAATCTTCTTCTTACGCGGCAATCGCTCGTATGGGCGAAACCCTGGACGGACTGGTCGAAGATGGCGCCTATATCCAGCGTGGTGAGCGCAAGCAACCGGTTCTTTCATTCGAAGGCGCGCTGGCCTGGTTGATGAAGGAAGCCCAGCGCGGCCTGAACATCCAGCGCTATAAGGGACTGGGTGAGATGAACCCGGAGCAGCTGTGGGAAACCACCATGGATCCGGAAACCCGTCGGATGATGAAGGTCACTATCGAGGACGCTATTGCGGCAGACCAGATCTTCACCACACTGATGGGGGACGACGTGGAGCCACGTCGTGACTTCATCCAGACCAACGCACTTGAGGTGACCAACCTGGACGTGTGATTTGAACACCGGCCCAATCGGGTCTTGGGGATAAAAAAGGGGCGGGATCCAACAGATCCCGCCCCTTTTTCTTCGCCTTATGTCCGTCCCGGTTTTTTGGGCGTTTTCGTCGTTACTTGCGAGCGACCGGGTTTTCAGATTCTTTCTTTTTCTCTTCCTTTTCCAGCAGGTGTGGCGCCATCACCTCTTCCAGGGTGTACCCGGTCAGGCGGCGAATGGTGCGCCAGAGATAATAGAAAATGAGCATCATCATGATCATCGACGGAATGGCGATCATCGGATAACTCACCAGTGTCATCTGCCCCAGCTCCTCGTTAAAGGCCTGAGTGCCGGCAGGGCTGACGACAATCCATCGGGCGATCACGTAGTTCATGATGGAGGAGAACAGGAAGGTTCCGGAAAAATAGTAGCTCGCTTTCAGCAATCGGTCCTCAAACTCATCCACACAGCCCTTCTCTTCCAGGGATTGATGAATCTTATCCACATCCAGAACGCTGGGGTTGTATAGCAGGGTTCGAACCAGCGGATAGCGGGTGCGGGTGGATATCAGAACCGCCAGGCCAATCACCGCAGGGACCGCGGCTTCCTTGATCGCCAGCCATTGGGGATCAAGCTCCATCAAGCCAATACCGCCGGTCAGGCCGACGCTGATCAGGCCCAGTACCGCAATAAAGTTCTTCTTGTGATAGCGGATCAGTTCGAACAGACCCCATCCCAGCGGGAAGGCCAGTCCGATCAGCAGCGCATTGACGTTACCCAGGTATTCGTCGCCGCTGAACTTCATGAGAATGACCGACGGGATAACAATACTGACCAGCAGATCTACCCACGGCCGGGGTTTGTGGTCCGGTGTAGCGGTGTTACCTGGAGATGTCATAAATCAGCCTGAATAGAGTGGATGACGGCAGGCCGGAGAGGGAGGACTGCCGGAAAACGATCTTCCGGCAGTATACGATGAATGAGCGACTAATCGAAGGTCAGGCACCCACCTCCTTCAGGCATTCCTCGACGATGGCCAGGCCTTCGTCCAGCACCTTGTCTTCAATGGTCACGGGCATCAGGAAGCGCAGCGTATTCCCGTACATGCCGCAGCTCAGCAGGATCAATCCCTTCTCCTTCGCCTTTTTGGTGACAGCCGCGGCCAGCTCCGGCTTCGGTGTCCGCGAGGATTTGCTTTCCACGAGTTCGAACGCGGCCATTGGCCCCAGGTTACGAACGTTATCCACATGCTCAAACTGCTGTTCCCAGGCATTGAAGCGCTGCGCCAGTTTGTCGCCCAGAGCCTGGGATTTACCCAGAATGTCCTCTTCCTTAAAGACATCGAACACGGCGAGTGCGGCAGCACAGGCAGTGGGGCTTCCCGTGTAGGTGCCCCCCAGAGAGTTGGGGCCGGAGGCGTCCATGTGCTTGTCGGTACCGACAATGGCAGAGATCGGCATGCCGTCTGCCATACTCTTCGCCATGGTCATCAGGTCCGGTTCAACGCCGCTGTGTTCGATGGCGAACATCTTACCGGTGCGACCGAAGCCGCTCTGAACCTCGTCGACCACCATCAGGATGTCGTTGTCGTCACAGATCTTGCGAATCGCTTTCAGGAAACTCGCCGGCGCGGCATAGAATCCACCCTCCCCCAGTACCGGCTCGATGACAATGGCCGCGGTGTTGTGGGCGGGAGAGTCCGCCTTCATGGTCATGTGCAGACCACGCAGAGCTTCCTCCTCGGTGACGCCGTGATAGGGAACCGGATAAGGGGCGCGATAGACGTTGCCAGGCATCGGCCCAAAGTCGGTCTGATAGGGTGCGGCCTTGCCGTTCATCGCCATGGTGTAGAACGTACGGCCGTGATAACCGCCATCGAAACAGATGACGTTGGTTTTACCGGTCGCAGCGCGGGCAATTTTCATGGCGTTTTCCAATGCTTCGGCACCGGAGTTTGCCAGCATGACCTTACCGTGGCCGCGAACCGGCGCCACCGAGCTGAGCTTCTCAGCCAACCGAACGTAGCCCTCATAGGGCATGACGGTCTGGCAGGTATGCATCAGTTTGTCGAGCTGAGTCTTGATCGCTTCCACGACCTTGGGATGCCGGTGACCAATATTGAGTACACCGATACCGCCGGCAAAATCGATCATGCGATTGCCGTCGGCATCCCACAATTCCGCGTTGGTGGCATGGTCGGCGAACTGGTCATTGGGGCTGGCGGCCCCTGCAGCGACATAGCGTTCCTTCAGTGCCTGCAATTCCTGGTTGCTCACGTTGCCTTCCTCCTCACTTCACTATCGGGATTTACTAACAAGCTTAGGGGTTACGAGGCGCCGAAACAAACCGACCACAAGATACAACGGGAATGGGGTACACTTTTCCCTCACCTGAAACCCAGAATTTCCTTGCTGACCGAGGAGCCCGAGTGCGCGCCTACGCCGATAACGACTACCCCGCTGACCACAAACCGGACTGGAAAGTCATTGCCGGGCTGTGGCCCTACCTGTCAGAGTTTCGTGGCCGGGTGGTACTGGCACTGGTTCTGCTGGTACTGGCCAAACTGGCAACCGTAGCGACGCCGGTGGCGCTGAAATACATCGTGGACTACCTGGACCAGACCCGGGGCGAGGATGTGTTGCTGTGGATACCGGTTTTGCTGGTTGTCGCCTACGGTGGACTGAGATTTGGCAGTACCCTGTTCAGTGAATTGCGGGATGCGGTCTTTGCACGGGTCGCTGAGCGGGCAATGCGACGGATCTCTCTGCGGGTCTTTCGCCACCTGCATCAGCGGGAGCTGTCGTTTCACCTCGATCGAAAAACCGGTGGCCTTGCCCGGGACATAGAGCGCGGAACGACCGGCATCAGTTTCCTGCTCCGTTTCACGCTGTTCAACATCGTACCGACCCTGCTCGAAATACTGCTGGTGGCCGGGATTCTCCTGGTAGCGTTTAACGGCAGTTACGTTCTGGCGATTCTGGTGTCGGTGGTGGTTTATGTGGTGTTCTCGGTCAAAGTCACTGAGTGGCGGACGCGTTTCGTGCGGGAAGCCAACGCCCGGGACAACCAGTCGAACTCCCGCGCTGTGGACAGTCTACTGAACTATGAGACGGTAAAGTATTTTAACAACGAGCGTTATGAAGCGACGCTGTACGACCGGGATCTGGAAGACTGGGAAAAGGCCAGGCTGAAAAACCGCTTGTCCCTGGCAACCCTGAACGCGGGGCAGGCACTGATCATCGGCATTGCCCTGGTCGTCATCATGTCGATGGCTGTACGAGAGGTGGCTGCCGGGGAAATCACGCTGGGGGATTTCACCATGATCAACGCCTACCTGATTCAGCTGTTCATTCCCCTTAATGCGCTGGGGTTTGTGTATCGGGAAATCCGTCAGGCCCTGGTCAACGTGGAGCGATTATTCAAGCTGCTTGGGGATAACCCGGTCATTGTGGATAAACCGGATGCGAGGAACCTTTCTGTGGAAAAAGGTGACGTCCGCTTTGAGCACGTGGATTTTTCGTACCGAAGCAACCGGCCGATCCTGAAGGACGTGAGCTTTGGTATTCCTGCCGGGACCACCCTTGCGGTTGTTGGTGCCAGCGGTGCCGGCAAGTCCACATTGGCCCGGTTACTTTTCCGGTTTTTCGATGTGGATAACGGCCGTATCCTTATTGATGGTCAGGATCTCCGGGATATCACCCAGGACAGCCTGCGCGCGGCTATCGGCGTAGTGCCACAGGATACGGTGCTGTTCAACGACACGCTGTACCGAAACCTGGCCTATGGCCGGCCAGATGCGAGCGAAGAGGAGGTGTATCAGGCGGCCCGGATGGCTAACCTGGAGAACTTTATCCACAGCCTGCCGGAGGGGTATGAGACCCGGGTGGGTGAACGGGGGTTGAAATTGTCCGGTGGCGAGAAGCAACGGGTCGCCATTGCCCGGGTGATCCTCAAGAACCCTCCCCTGTTGATCCTCGATGAGGCCACTTCGTCTCTGGACTCCCTGTCGGAGCAGGCCATTCTGGGTGCATTACGGGAGGTGAGCCGCCAGAGGACAACTCTGGTCATTGCCCACCGGCTGTCGACCATAAGGGATGCCGATACCATTCTGGTGATGGAAGCAGGCTGCATTGTGGAAACCGGCCACCACGCCGACCTGCTGGCCCGTAACGGACGCTATGCCCGTTTGTGGTACCAGCAGCATCAGAACGATGAAGATTAGCGGGTGCCGCTCGGGGGTTATCTTGAGCGCAATCGCCGGGCCAGACCCGAGGCCCGGTCGACCCTTTGTTGAGTGCTTTCTTCCAATACTGAGGGGCTGCCGGTGATCAGGCTGAACCAGTTCTTCGCGCGGGTGATGCCGGTATAGACCAGTTCCCGGGTCATGACCGGACTCATCCGGTCTGGCAGCACCAGGCAGGTATGATTGAATTCCGAGCCCTGGGACTTGTGCACGGTCATCGCGTACACAGTTTCTATCTGCTGCAGACGGCTTGGGGAAATCCAGCGAATGGTGTCGCTGCCATCGCTGCTCGGGAAGGCAACCCGTGGCACCAGCTCCGGTTGGCCCTCGCCGGTTTTGCCACCCCAGGGTAAACGGAAGGTAATGCCGATATCCCCGTTCATCAGGCCGAGATTGTAGTCGTTCCCGGTAATCAGCACGGGTCGGCCTGCATACCAGCCGTCTGATTGATCGATTAGCCCACTCGCGAGCAGGCGTTGAGCGATCAGGTCATTCAGTCCCTCAACGCCCCAGGGGCCTTTTCGCAGAGCACACAGCACCTGGAAATCATTGAATGCCGAGAGCACGTCACGGGCAAGCTGATCCCACTGCGATTGGGCACTGTTGGCGTCGAGAGCATGACTCCGTATCAGGGAGAGGTAGTGACAATAGCCCACGGGTGGGGCCAGTTCCTGACCATGGATGACCCGGCCCTTGCCATGGTTTAGAAACGACTCGGGGGATCCGGACACGCTGTGATGGCCGATTTGCTCCAGGGTTGCGAGCGGGTCGGGACGCGGCTCGTTACCGTTAAGCCAGATCACATCGTCGAAGCCCTGATTGCGGCAGTGATCAAGAACCAACGGGCTCAGGTTATTGTCGTTAACAGCTTCGGCGAGTTGCCGAATGCCGCTGTCTTCGGAGAACCGATAGCTCTTGCGCAGCATGGCCACGGCCTGATCCAGTGCGAAACCGTTGTTATCGCGAAGCTCACCGGGAAGGGACTGGCCACTCACGATTTCAAGCCATTCGAGGGTGTCTGGCTGGTAATGGGCTGCGCTGGCCCGCTGGCAGAGTTCCCCCAGCACGGCACCGGCGTCCACTGAGGCCAGTTGGTCTTTATCGCCGAGCAGGATCAATTGGGCATTGGCCGGCAGCGCCTCGAACACAGAGGCCATCAGATCCACATCCACCATGGACGCTTCGTCGATAACCAGGATATCCACAAGCAGCGGATTGTCGCGGTTATGCCGGAACGTTCGGGTGTCCGGCCGGCTGCCCAGTAGACGATGCAGGGTGGTCACCCGTGTCGGGATATCTGCCAGGGCCACATTACCTGGTAGCTCCGCCAACGGCAGCCGGCTGACCGCGCCGCCGATGGACTCGTTCAGGCGGGCCGCCGCCTTACCTGTCGGGGCTGCCAGGCGAATGCGATATTTCCGCCCGGCCCGTTCCGGGCTCTCGGCGGCGACAGACTGAAGAGCCGCGAGCAGATTGACTACCGTGGTGGTCTTGCCAGTGCCGGGTCCGCCGGTCACGACGGCAAACCGGTTGCGGGCGGCCAGGGCACAGGCGGCCCGCTGATAATCCACATCGTCCTGCGGGCGGAACAATTGCTCCAATGCCTGAGCCAGAGTGCGGGCAGCCGGTCCCCGGGGATCGTCCAGCAGGGTTTGGCTCTGAAGTCGTGCCTGTATACCGTCCGCGATGCCCTGTTCATATCGCCACAAACGGCGCAGATAGAGGTGAGTTCCTTCCAGTACCAGAGGTGACGTAAGTGAACCATCACTCACTGCCTGACTGTTGTGCAAAGCGGTGAGGCTTTCCTCAAGCGAGGTCCGGGCAAGCACCTCTCCAGGGTTCCGGTAAGCAAGCTGCCGGAGCTGTTCGTCCGGTTGCAGAACCGGCCCGGACTCTTCCGGTGGCAGTGCCAGTGTGCTGTCAGCATCCTGCATCAGCGACGCAAGATCGATACAGACATGTCCCCGACCCACCTGATGGGACGCGAGGGCCGCCAGGAGCAGCACCAGCGGATCGGCGGTCTCTCCCTGCTCCGAACACAGCGACCGGATCAGATTGGCGAAGGCGACGTCCAGCGGGCGTATCCACTCGGCGTGACGCCATTGCTCAAGTAATCGATCCAGTTGATCCAGGGACTCCAGTGTAGGCGTTGTTTGCGCCAATGGGGAGGTCTCCTCCGGTGTGTTCAGATCCAGCGCAAACTGGTCGTCGGAATGCCGGGTTCGGCTCATGCGGCTTCCTCCCCGTCACTGTCGGTGCCATCGAACAGTGCATCCAGTTGCTCGATCAGCGCCCGGGGCGGCTTGTCGGTAAAGGCCCCGGCCCCCGGCGCATGAATGCCCCTCAGGAACAGGTAAACCGCGCCCCCCATGTGTTCGTCGTAGTCGTAGGCTGGCAACCGGGCTTTCAGCAAGCGGTGCAGGGCCAGCAGATAGAGCACGTATTGGAGATCGTAACGTTTGTCGAGAATGGCCTGCCCCATGGCCTGATCGGTATAGGCGTTGTTGTCCTCGCCCAGTGTATTGGATTTGTAGTCGAGCACGTAATAGCGGCCCTCATGTTCGAATACCAGATCGATAAAGCCCTTGAGCATGCCATTGAAGCGACGGTTATCCACAAGCATGCGGTCGGCACCTTCCAGGGTGTTGTTGCGGACGAGGCTATCCAGTGTCCGGGTAGGGACGTCGCAACTTTCAAACCAGAATTCCAGTTCGGCGCGAACCGCAGTCAGGTCTTTGAGAGCTGCTCGCGTGTTGTCCTGCCGGCTCAGAGGCAAGGGCGTGCTGATCAGTGCCAGTATCCAATCCTCCAGGGTGTCGATCCAGTCACTCCAACCCCGGGTCGTGCAGCGACGAGTCAGATACTCCCGCAGTGGCTCGGGGTTATCCGCAACCGTGGCCAGCCCCTGCTGGGTGCACCACTCCAGTATTTCGTGCAGGAAGGTACCCGGGCCTGCGCCCTTGGGGAACTGGTGCAGGGAGTGGCCGGCGACCGGCACCGCGTAGCTCTCCTCCGGTAACTGGGCAGATTCCTCCAGCAGGTTCTGGCTTTCGGCGTCCTCCACTTCCCCGGCAAAGATGACGCCGGTGCCGGCCAGACGGGTATATTCGATGGACGAATAACTGGCAATCCACCAGTCCTCCTGCGCTTCGCGAGTGGATTCCAGTGCCGGTCCGAGGGCGTCGGGGGCCTGCTCGCTGTAGGCCTGATCGCCGGCCTCGGGCAACGGCATCAGGCGGATCGCTGGCTGGCCGTCGGCCAGTGGCTGAAGCCTGGCATTCAGAGAGGATGGTTCCTGATGCTCTCCGCCCAGCAGATAGCCCAGGCCACTGCGGGGCCAGTTCTCAATGGCGGCAACGCCGACCCAGGTGGCATACCGGGCACGGGTCAGGGCAACGTAGAGTTTGCGGATATCCTCGCCCAGGCGCTCCCGGTCGGCGCGGGCCAGGTCGGCCGGTTCCGGGTCAAACACCGTGGTCGCCCTGCCCGATTCGTCGTGATAACGAACGTAGGCCTGGCGCTCGTTCTCGGCGCGGAACGCGGTGCCGAATGGCAGGAACACCAGGGGGTATTCCAGACCCTTGGACTTGTGCACGGTGATCACCTGCACCAGCCCGGCGTCGCTCTCCAGGCGAAGGGTTCGGTATTCGTCCTCCTCATCCGCCGCCCTCAGGATCTGGGCGTAGTGGTGTACCAGAGCGTGTTCGCCATCCAACTGCAGGCTGTCCTGTTGCAACAGTTCGGCGATGTGCAGGATATCGGTCAGCCGGCGTTCGCCGTCGGCCTGCTGAAGTAATCTCGCCGGCACGTCGAAATCCATCAGGAAGGTGCGCAACATGGGCAGCACGCCCTGGGTCTGCCACTGCTCGTGGTAACCCATGAAACGCTGGATTTCGTGCTCCAGGGCGATTTCATCGGTCAGCAGCCGGTCCAGACTCTGCCATGACTGCCCCAATGTGGGGGTTGCCAGCGCCGCCCGGGTCAGTGCCAGCTGTCGTGGCTCGGCGAAGGCCCGTAACCAGGTGAGCACCTCACTGGCTTCGGTGGACGTGAGCACGGAATCCCGGTCAGACAGATACACGCTCTTGATGCGCCGCTGTCCCAATGACTGGCGAACGGCCGCCGCCTCGTTCCGGTTATTAACCAGGATGGCAATGTGCTTTGGTTCGACCGCTTCCAGATCCGAGGGACTCCCGACCGCGGCAAAGCCAGCCCTGCCCTGTTGGCCAAGAGTCAGCAAGTGGGCGATTTCACTGGCGCAGCTCTCGGCAACATCCATCGTGGCGGCGCCTTTGGCCAGCGCCTTTGGATTGCCGCTTTTATCTTCCTCGTGACTGTCGAGGGTCCAGAAGCTGAGGCTGGGCTGGGGCGTGTTGTCGATGCGCCATTCCCGTTTGGTGCCGTTGGCATCTACCCCCTGGAACGGCAGTGGGGTTTCGTACCCCTTGCCAAACAGGAAGGCGCCGTCACGACTGTGCTGGTCAGCGTGTTCGAAGACCCGGTTGACCGCCTCGACCATGGCCTTTGAGGAACGGAAGTTCCGGCCCAGTGTCCAGGTCCGCTCGCGAACGTCCTGCCGGGCTTCGAGATAGGTGTAGATGTCAGCACCGCGGAAGCCATAGATAGCCTGCTTGGGGTCCCCGATCATCAGCAGGCAAGTGTCGGGATCGTTGTCGGATACCCGGTAGATACGGTTGAAGATCCGGTATTGCACCGGGTCGGTATCCTGGAATTCATCGATCAGCGCAACCGGAAACTGTCTGCGAATGGTGGCCGCCAGTTGCTCCCCCCGGGCGCCATGCAGGGCCTCGTCGAGCCGGGTGAGCAGGTCGTCAAAGCCCATTTCAGAACGCTGCTGTTTTTCCGATTCAAGGCGCTCCGCCACCCAACGGCTGGCATGGCGGAGAATATCGGAGCGGGCGCTGGGCTGATTGCTGGCGAATGCCAGCAAGTCCTCGATGGCTTCGAAGGCGGGATGATGAGGTGCGGATTCCTCGCCCTTGAGTTTGCCGGCCAGCCCTTCCGGTGTCTGGTTGACGAAACCGGCCTTATCCAGACCCTCCGGCAACAGCTCGTTGGAGCCGGCCCAGACCACCAGTGTGTCCCAGACCTTGACCATGGCGTTCTTGCTGGCGCCGTGCAGACGTTTGGCTTTGTTGAGCTCATTGAGCAGCGCGGTGACTTCTTCCCGCCATTGGCCCCAGGGGTGGGCTTTCAGTTCCCGGGAACGGGCGATCCGCTCGTTGACCACGGCATCCACGGTTTCCCTGACGCTGCCTGTCGGTGCTTCCAGTTCAGGCGCTACCGATAGCAGATTGCGTATGGACTGGCGAAGCTGGTCTGGTGTTTTCCACAGGCTCAGGACCTCGTCGGTGAGCCCTTCCGGCAGCGGGTAGATAAACGTGCGCCAGTAATCACGAACCACATCTTCAAGCAGGTCGCTCTGGTCGGTTTCCAGAGTAAGCTTGAACAGGCTGCCACTGTCGAAGGCGTGCTCGCTGAGCATGCGGTTACACCAGCCGTGGATGGTGGAAACGGCGGCCTCGTCCATCCACTCTGCGGCCAGTAGCAGTTTCTTGCGGCAGTCGGGCCAGCTCGACGGATCGGGATAGCTGCTGTCCCGCAACTGGTACAGCAGAGCCGTCTCGGCAGAAGGTTCGGGCCCGTGCTCTGAAAACACCTCGGCGGCCTGGGTCAGCCGGGTGCGGATCCGGTCCCGGAGTTCCTTGGTGGCGGCATCGGTGAAGGTGACCACCAGCAAATTGGGGGGCAACAGTCCGTTGGCCAGCGCTGTCCCTTCGGCCTGCCCATGCCCCAAAACCAGACGTACGTAGAGAATGGCAATGGTAAAGGTCTTGCCGGTACCGGCACTGGCCTCGATCAGGGTGCTGCCGTTCAGGGGCAGGGTCAGGGGATCAAGATTGGGGTTCCGGTTTGGTGTTCTCTGGTCAGTCATGCGTTACCCTCGATCTGGCCGGCGGCGGATTTGCCCTGCTCCGCTTCCCACAACGGCACGTAAAGTTGGTGCAGCAGGGCTTCGAATTCCCCGCCCTGCACCAGCGCTTCCGGATCGTCGAAGGCGCCCCGGAGATAGCCGGTATCCCGTTCCAGCGCGATGGCATAGGCCTGCTCGGCTTCGCCCTGCGCCCGCTCATGGTCACCCAGGTATTTCTTGCTCTGGTAGTAGCTGGTAACCCAGGCAAAACCGGCGTCGCAGTGAATCGGCAGGGGGCTGGTGGTCGCGGCCATCCAGCAGGCCAGGATGGCGTCCAGGTGTTGTTTTGCCTGTGCAGGCGGTAGCGGCTCGAAATGGAAGCTTCGTTTTTCTTCCTTGGCGAGGATCAGGGTTTCAAACGGGGAGTCCGTCAACTGGCCCGCCAGGTGGATCACCCAGTCCCGCATCAGGTTTCCGTAGCGCACCTTCTTGCCCGAACCGGCTGTGGATAACAGGCTGGAGCTGGCGACGACAACCCGGCAGAGCCGGCCTTCGGCGTTGCGACGGAGTTCGCCGATCAGGTCAACCACCTCCACCGATCCGATGCTGTTGCGGTACCGGTAATCAAAGGTGGTGGGTTCTGCCAGTGCCTCCGGCCATGCCACCAGGGCGGCGCGGTACCGGCGATAGAGATCCGGCAGGCGACTGGCGAGTTCTTCCCGCAGCCGGTGTTCGGTGACCCCCATGCCAAGATCGCCACGGCGGGCCATGCGATCCAGGTTGGTCTCCAACCGCTCAACCAGCTCATCCTCGGAACTCGCCTTGATTACGCCCTGCTGGATCAGTTCATTGTCCAGTCGCCAGCGGTCGAGGCCGTTGAGGTCGAAGTTTTCGTTGTCAGTATCGTCGTCATCCACCGCCTCGAAATGCACCTGTAACCGGCGCTGATAGAAGGTTTCGATGGGCTTTTTCAGAAAATTTGCCAGCTCGTTGAGCGTCAATGGCTCTTCCGGGGGCTGGTACGGCAATGCGCGTTGTTCGGTGGTCTCCGCGTCGGCGCTCTGTCCAGAATGAAGGGCACCGCGCCATTCCCGCTCGAAGGTGAACAGATTGCGGGCCTGGAGCACGTCGGCCAGCGCTTTTGGCATGCCCGGGTCGGAGCCGCTGACGGCATTGGACAGCGGGAAGTAGTCCCGACTGAAAGGCTGCAGAGGATGCCGGGTCGTGAGTGCTTCTGTGACCGGTGTCGTGTTTTGCCCCGGGATTGTCCACAGTGTGTCCAGGTGATCCTGAAGCTGCCCCACCAGCACCGACGGCGGACGCTCCGAGTCATCCTTGATGCTGCGCCCAACCCAGCTGATATACAGCTGTTCCCGCGCGGACAGCAGGGCTTCCAGGAACAGATAGCGGTCGTCTTCCCGTCGGGAGCGGTCCCCCGGACGGTAGTCACTGGCCATCAGGTCAAAGTCCACCGGTGGGCGGGAGCGGGGGTAATCGCCATCGTTCATCCCCAGCAGGCAGACCTTGCGGAAGGGGATAGCCCGCATTGGCATCAACGTGGCGAAGTTGACCTTGCCGGCCAGGAAGCGCTGGTTCAGGCCGCCCTCGTCCAGACCTGCCAGCAACACATCCCGGATGATGTTCAGGGGCAACGCCTGCTCATCGAGCCCGGCGGCCAGGGCATCTTCCAGCCATTGTTCCAGCTGGCGGCGGAACCGGTTCAGCAGCAACAGGTCGTGGCCTTCCACGTTGTGGAAAAAGTGCTCGAGCATCTCCGAAAGCAGGGTTTCCCACTCAGCAGCGGTCCGGGGTGTCTGCAGGCTTTCCCAGAGGACTTCCAGGCGGTCGACGAACTCGGCCAGTCGCCCGGCCAGGTCGGCCTGCAGCCCTCCGACTTCCCCGTAAGGCTCGGTTCCTGCCCAGGGCTCGTCGTCGCCCATGCCATAGCCCAGCAACATGGCACGGAGTCCTGCCTGCCAGGTATTGCGTTCCAGGTCGGCGGGCAGGTTCAGGCTTTCCCGATGGCTGCGATGCAGGCCCCAGCGAATGTTGGCGCCCTCAACCCAGCGCCGGGCCAGGGGAATATCGCTTTCGTCGATGCCGAATCGTGCCCGGACACCGGGCACTTCCAACAGGC
Organism: Marinobacter nitratireducens; assembly: GCF_000708045.1. Lineage (GTDB taxonomy): Bacteria > Pseudomonadota > Gammaproteobacteria > Pseudomonadales > Oleiphilaceae > Marinobacter > Marinobacter nitratireducens. The sequence continues at coordinate 60,400 of NZ_ANIE01000008.1, read as the reverse complement.
TCAGGATTTCACTCACGCCAAACCGGCTTCGGGGCAGCGACATCAGGGTTTCCAGCGCGATAACCACCGGTTCGTGATGGCGTTGGCCCTGGTCTGAGATGGTGAACGGAATGTGGCGGTTGCTGCCGGCCCGGTAGCGACCGAATACCGCCTGAATATGGGGCGCATAGATGTTGATATCCGGAACCATCACCATGACGTCCCTTGGGCGCAGGTCCGGGTCGGCATTGAAGGCTGCCAGCAACTGGTCGTGGAGGATTTCCACTTCCCGTTGCGGGCTGTGGGCCTCGTGGAAGGCAACGGAGTGATCGGTCGTGAGGTCCAGCTGACGCTGTTCGTCGCGGATGTCCTGCAACGGTGTCAGGTTGTAGATGTCGTTCTGGAGTTGATGCAGCAGCCTTGGCGTATGGGCATGGCCATGGTCGGAAAAGATATCGATTTTCTGGTCCGGGGTACCCAGCTTGCCCTGATATTCTTCAGGATTGTCGAATTCGTCCAGCAGCCGGATGTAATCCCTGCCCTGCTTGCCCCAGGCGGCCAGCAGCGGGTTGGCGTGTTGATGCAGCTGATCCGGGTCGGCAATATTTGACAGTTGCGGGTGCGCCGCCCCGCGCTTGCGTTCGGCCCGGAGCAGATCCCGGTCACTGATGATATCGGCCCAGTAGTACTGGCAGGGGTTGTGGACACACAGCACCACCTGGCTGAAGCGGCTCAAAACGTAAAGCGCTTCCAGCGCCTGGCGAGGCAGGGACGAAACGCCGAACACCACAATGCGGCCGGGCAGTTGTGAAGGATTCGCCGGTGATGCCAGGCGCTCCCCCTCGGTCATGAAACGGGTGTGAATCCGGGAGCGGCTGGTATGGGCTTCCGCGCCCACATCATCCACCAGCCGACGCCAGAGCATTGGCTGCCAGAGGGTATCGGGTGCCAGCGGCTTTTCTTCGTTCCGGGCGGTGATCAGCACGTCTCGGCCCTGTTCCCAGGCACTGAGCCAGTCCGCCCGGAACACCTGGTACTGGTCGAACAGGTCGGCCACTTTCTCGGCAAGCTGGAAGTTGCGCAGATCGGTGTCGCTGCCATCGAGGAAGCGTGCAAGGGGCGAAAACGCGTCGTCCTGCCCCACCAGTTCCGGCAACAACCGGTAGAGGCGCCAGACCAGGCGGCGCTTATCGAAGGGGGACTGTTCCGGCACATCGCCGTCCGGCAGTACGGCCCGGTAGGCTTGCCAGATAAAACGGGCGGGGAACAGAAAATCCATGCCGGCGGCTATGCCCAGGCCACCGTCCGTGCCGTCTTTTGAGCGCTTTTCTGCCAGGGCCAGCTTGAGCCACTGGGCGATGCCATTGCTTTGCACCAGAAAGGTCTCGCTTTCCAGCGGTGGCAACGGATTCTCCCGGCACAGAAACACCACGGCCCGGCGCAGGTCTTCCAGATGGTTGGCGTGGATGGCGTGAAAGCCCGGTTCGATGGCGGATGGCGCGGCCATGGTACTCCCTGTCTGATCTGCGATATGGTCCCCAGGCACAGGTTACCGCAACTGGCGCCGGAAACGGACCGTGATAGAGTTGTAAGCTGGATAAGCATCAGCATCAAGGTTGTCCTGATTCCCTATGAACCGACCCACACAGGCCGCCATCCCCCGCGCTGCCGATCTTGAAAATCCCCTGTATTACCTGGAGAACATGGAGACGGTTCTGGGCTGGGTTCTGCGCCATCACCGGGACTTGCTGACTGGTGGCGAAGTTCTCCATCTGGAGAATTTCTTCCATCTTTCGGTTTCCGCCCGCGCCCTGCTGACCCGGATGGTCATGCGCACCGGGGATCTGTTCCGGGCGGACAAGCTGGCGTACCCGGAACTCGAGAGCGCGGAGGCTGATGCGCTAGCGGAGCTGGCAGCGAATAGCTGGCTGGATAGTCAGCCGGTGGTCTCGCTGGATGAGTTGTTCCGCCTGTTTACCGTTGCCGAGCTGCGTACTGGTTTTGCGCCGCTGCTGGCGGAACTTGGGGTGCCAAGAAGTGTGTCCAAAGGGCGAATGCGGGCGCTGTTGGAAGACCGATACAGCGAGGCACGTTCGATGAGCGAGTGGCCGGGGATGAATTCAGAGTCGGTCGCTGGCGCTGGTCAAACCCTGGTGGTCCGGGTCTGCGATATGGCGCTGTTTGACCGTATCCGGTTGATGTTCTTCGGCAACCTGCGCCAGAGCTGGTCGGATTTTGTTCTGGTGGAACTCGGGCATCAGCGTTTCGAGCAAGTGACTTTTTCGCCGGAATCCCGGGCCTTCCACCGTCGCGGGGATGTGGATAACTACCTTGCCATGCACCATTGCCGGGAACAGCTGGATCAGGGCGTACTGGCATCCGAGGTCTGGAGTCAGTTGCCCGAAGGCACCGACAACCCGTGGCTCACCGGCCGGCGGAATCGGTTGCTGCTGGAACTGGGGCGACAGGCCGAACGCCAGGGGGATCGCGAGCTGGCGTTACAGGCGTTTGCGGCGGGCAGCCACCGTGAAGCGCGCCTGAAGCAGCTGCGTTTACTGGAACGGATGAAGCGGTTTGAAGATGCCTGGGTGATTGCCCAGAAGTGGCAGGCAACGGCGGATGGCATCGTGAATGAGGCCGAGGCTCAGGGCATGGCTAGAATCATCAAGCGCCTGGCGGTGAAAGTCGGGGCTTCGGAGCCGGCGGCGGTCAAGCGTCCAGCGCTGACCGAATGGACGGTGACACTGCCGCACCCCGGCTTGTTGTCGGTAGAGATGGCCGTGCAGGAGTATCTCGGCACGGAAGAGGCCCCGGTGGTCTATGTGGAGAACACCCTGATCAACGGCCTGTTCGGTTTGTTATGCTGGCAGGTTATTTTCGAACCGGTGCCCGGAGCCTTTTTCCACCCGTTCCATGTGGGGCCGGTGGACCTGACCCGTGAAGATTTTGTCGCCCGCCGGCAGGCTATGTTTGACCGCTGCTTCGACCGGCTCGACGATGGCAGCTACCGGCAGCGGGTGCTGGACAACTGGGATGCGAAAGTGGGCATTGCGAACCCGTTCGTGATCTGGCCGGCGCTCTCCCGTGAGTTGCTGGAACTCGCCATGGATTGTATTCCCGTGCTCCACTTGAAAGTCATATTCCAGCGCTTGCTGGCCAACATCCGGGAGCATCGGAGCGGATTTCCGGACCTGATCCGGTTTTATCCACAGGCCCCTGATGGGGATAACCGTTTTGAAATGATTGAGGTGAAAGGCCCGGGTGACCGGTTACAGGATCACCAGGTCCGCTGGCTGGAGTTTTTTGCGGGGCACGGCATTCCCGCCAGCGTGTGTTATGTGCGTTGGCAGGATGGCGGCGAGTCGGCGTCCGCGCAAACGGGAGTGCCCGGGTGAAGGTTGCGGTCCGGACCCTGTGTGAGTTTGCTGCCCGCTGCGGTGATCTGGATTTCCGTTACACCCCGGCGCCCAGTGCCGAGGAAGGGATCGCCGGTCATCAGGCGCTCCAGGCGCGCCGTGGATATGGCTATGAAAGTGAATACCTTCTGACCGGAACCTGTCTGGGCCTGGAACTGTCGGGCCGGGCCGATCTCTATCATCCGCATCGTGGACGCCTTGAGGAAATCAAGACGCACCGGGGCGATGTGTCGCGAATCCGCGAGCATCAGCAGGCATTGCACCGGGCCCAGCTTCGCGCCTATGGCGCCTTGTTGTGCCGGCAGGAACAGCGGAAAAAGATCGAGTTATCCCTGATCTATTACGACGCTGGTCGCGACAAGGAAACCCCGGTCACCGAAACCGCTCAGGCCGACGAACTCTGGCAGGAACTCGAGGGGCTGTGTCGCCAGTACAAGGCCTGGGCCGAACAGGAAGCGCATCACCGTGAACGGCGGGATGCCCTGCTCTCGCAACTGGACTTCCCCTTTCCCGAGTTCCGACCGCAACAACGGGCACTGGCCGAAACGGTGTACAAGAACGCGGTGCGCTCCGGCACCCTGTTGCTGGAAGCCCCGACGGGTCTCGGTAAAACCCTGGGAACCCTGTTTCCGGGATTGATGGCAATGCCCACCGCGAAGCAGGATCGGCTGTTTTACCTCACCTGTCGCAATACCGCCCGGCAATTGGCGGTGGATGCCGTGGAGAAAATCCGCGCCGCTCAGTCGTCCGCTGTATGGCCACTGAGAACGCTGGAACTGGTGTCGAAAGACGATGCCTGTGAACAGCCGGACAAAGCCTGCCATGGTGAGTCCTGCCCTCTGGCGAAAGGATTCTTCGACCGCTTGCCGGATGCCCGGGCCGAGGCCGTGCAGAGCAGGACCACCCTGACCCGGGCAGAAGTAGCCCGCATCGCTGCTGGTCACGACATCTGTCCGTATTTCCTGGCCCAGGAACTGGCCCGTTGGAGCGATGTGGTGATTGCCGATGTGAACCGTATGTTCGATCAGTCGGCTCTGCTCCATGGCCTGATCCGGCAGAATGGATGGCTGGCCAGTGTGCTGGTGGATGAAGCCCATAACCTCGTGGACCGGGCCCGGGGTATGTATTCCGGGAAAGTGGAGCAGCAGCGTGTGCTGCAGGTGCGGAAAGTCGCACCGAAGGTGCTGAAGAAGGCGCTGGATCGGTGTGCCCGGACCTGGCAGTCGATCATCCGGGATGTCGGCAGCGACGGGCCGGTATTCCTCGATGCCCTGCCATCGGGATTAATGGGCAGCTTGCAGGGGCTGGTATCAGCGATCACCGATTATCTTGTGGATAACCCGCCGGACCAGCGCCTGCAGGAACTGCTGTTCGAAGCGGTGGGTTTTATGAAGCTGGCGGATCAGTTCGGCGACCACTCCCTGTGTGAATTCCGGCGCTCCGGTCGGGGGCGTGCCCGACTGACCATCCAGAATCTGATACCGGCAGATTTTCTCGCGCCGCGGTTCGAGGCGGCCGGGCCGGTTCTGCTGTTCTCCGCAACCCTGAGCCCGGGTATCTACTTCCGGGACCTTCTGGGTATGCCGGGAGATACCACGTTTTCCGCCCTGCCCAGTCCGTTCAACGCCGATCAGCTCAAGGTCTGCTTTACACCCGATATCAGCACCCGGCAGGTAGATCGGGACCGCTCGTTGGCGCCCATTGCCGAGTTGATAGCACATCAGTACCGGGAGGCACCGGGGCACTACCTGGCCTTCTTCAGCAGTTTCCGTTACGCCAGGGCGGTCAGCGACGTCTTGGCCGATACCTCGCCGGACGTGCCCCAGCGGTCTCAGCAGCCGGGCATGACGGCGAAAGAGCGAGAGGATTTTCTGGCGGGTTTTCGGGATTCCCGGGGCCAGGTCGCCTTTGCGGTACTGGGTGGAGTTTTCGGGGAAGGGATAGATCTACCCGGGGATCAGCTGATTGGCGCGTTCGTCGCCACCCTGGGTTTGCCACCGTTCGATGAGTGGCACGAAATCCTCAAGCAGAGACTGCATCACCGATTTGGATCCGGGCACGACTATACCTACCTGATTCCGGGCCTGCAGAAGGTGGCCCAGGCGGCCGGGAGGGTTATTCGCACGCCAGACGATCGCGGAATAATCTGGTTGATTGATGATCGATTCCTGACGCCGAGTGTGAAACAGATGCTCCCGACCTGGTGGTTTTGAATCATCACGCTATTGTCGCTATTAGCGTCAGTTGTTACATATCGCTATAGAAATAATGACTGATATTCCTAAAATGCGTGGCCTGATATGACAATCCCTTAACGTTTTCAAGGACACAGGCTGCAAATGACCCAGACCGATCTCGTCTTCCAGAGTTATGGCCGATGCTGCCGCAAGGATGAATTCTTTGTGGATTTCTACGACTTCTTCATGTCCAGTTCTGAGGCTATTCGCAACCGTTTCGTTAAAACAGACATGGCAGCCCAAAGGCACCTGCTTCGTAACGGTGTCATGCAACTGATTCTGGTTGCCCGTGGTATGTCCGATCGTAAGCTGCGTGACCTCGGCACCAGCCACAACAGGCACAATTACGATATCGATCCGAGTTGGTATGAGCTGTGGTTGAATGCGTTGGTGAAAACGGTTCGAATGCACGACCCTGAATTTTCGCCTGAGCTGGGAGAGGCCTGGCGAGATGTAATGAAGCCGGGCATTGAGCTGATTCGCGGCGCCTACTGACCGCCATCGTGATTCACGACTGCATGGCAGGATCGTGGTGTGTGCCCCAGACAAACTGTTCGGCCCAGGCCAGCGCGTCCGGAAGGGGAAGCGGCCTGCTGTAGAGGTAACCCTGGGCACTCTCGCATCCCAGCTCTATTAACCGCGCCTCTACCGCTGGATGCTCGATGCCCTCGGCGACAACGCGACGTTTGAAGCTGTGCGACAGCTTCAGAATCGCCTCGACGATCATGCCGTCGTCTCCATCGAGCATGTCACTGACAAACGAGCGATCAATCTTGATTTCCTGAACGTCCAGCTTTCGGAAATGATTGAGCGAGGAGTAGCCGGTACCGAAGTCATCAAGGGCAATGTCCACGCCCTGACTCCGGCAGAACGAGAGGTTTTCCAGCACTCGGTCGATATCATCCAGTGCTGTGGTTTCCAGCACTTCAAGGATCAGTCGCGAGCGGACTTCCCGGTTACAGGGTCCGAGAATGTCTCGTATATCGCTCTGGAACTGATCGCTGAGGAAGTGTGAGGGGCTCAGGTTGACGCTCAGGGTATAGGGCACGCCCTGGCTGACAAAGCGTTTGATCTCGCTGACTGCGGTGTTGAGGACGAAAAGCCCGAGTGCCCGTGCATGCTCCGTATACTCAATGTGCTCCAGAAAATGCGCCGGCGACAAAAGGCCCTCGTCGGGGTGGTGCCATCGGATCAGTGCTTCGAATCCATCCACACGCCCATTCTGCAGGCTCAGCCTTGGTTGATAGAAAAGCTCGAGCTGGTTTTCTTCAAGTGCTGACTCGATCTGTTCGAGTACCCGGACCCGTTCCTTGCGGCTGAGGTGACTTTCCACATCGAACAGCTTGTACCGGTTTTTGCCGGATTCCTTGGCAGCGTACATGGCCTGGTCCGCGTGGCGAAGCAGCAAGTCGGCGTCTACGTTATCCTCCGGGTAGATCGCGACGCCCATACTCGCCGACAGCTGCAGAACGTAGTGCTGAAAACTGATGGGCTGGCGGATGACCTCCAGCAATCGGTTGTAGACTCGGGGGTCCTCGACGTCGCGGAGGATGGCCACAAACTCGTCACCGCCGAGCCGTGCGATCAGGTCATGACCCCGAACCGCTTCTTTCAGTCGCTGGGAGACGCCCTTGAGCACGGCGTCACCGACGGCGTGGCCGTGTTCATCATTGATGGACTTGAAACCATCCAGATCGATAAAGCAGACGGTAACGCTGCCTTTCCGCTGGTCGGCCTCGTAGAGTTCCTGTTCAAACAGATCGGTCAGGCGTCGACGGTTAGGGAGACCGGTGAGAGCATCGTAATTCGCTGCCTTTTCCAGCTTTTTTTGGTTCTCGCGCTTTTCCTGATAGAGCTGTTTGCGTTCAATCAGATTGCCGACGGTGTGCAGTAGAGGCCTCATTTCGTCAGCCATGCGCGCATCGTAACCGCCAATCCGGTTAGCCAATCCAACCAGCCCGATCAGTTGATCGCCGGAGAACACAGGGATGCCCATGTAGCTCTCAATGGTGGGATGACCGGCGGGAACGCCACCGCTTCTCGGGTCGTTACTCAAGTCGTCGGATATCACCACATCACCAGTTTCGATGGGTTTCCCGAGCAGGTTCTCAAGGTTTTCGAAGACCATGCCCCGCCGCTCGACCTCTTGATAGAGCCCCTGGGTTTGCGGGTTCCAGGCGATGTTGGTGATCGAACAGATCTTCAGGAATGGGGTGTTGTCCGGTCTCCTGAGTACCTCTCCGATGAGCCCGAATTCACTGCCGGTCAGGCCGAGAAAATCCGACAGCATCTGTTCGAAGGCGGCCCGTTCATGGCTGCTGGTAAGGAACACATTCTGAGCACGATGAATCGCGCGTCCGAGCTGGGAAACCTCAATGTATTCAGAATCATCGTTTGCGATGAAGGCCCGTTCAAGCTCATCTTCAATGATGGATGCCAGGTTACGCAGAACATCGAGTTCAATTTCGGAAACGTTGCGGGGTTTATCGTCGATGATGCATAGACTGCCAATCTTAAAGCCCCCCGGCTCCCGTACTGGCTGCCCAGCGTAGAACCGGATGTGCGGTTCGCCAGTGACATACGGATTGCGACGGAATCGGGGATCGGCGTGGGCATCCTCGACGATCAGAACCTTATCCTGACGAATGGTGTAATCGCAGAATGCAAACTCCCGGGCGGTCTCGGGGATGGCCATCCCTTGTCGGGACTTGAACCATTGCCTCTCCTCATCAACGATGGAGAAGAGAGCGATTTTTACCTGGTAGTACTGACGGGCAATGCGGGTCAGGCGTTCAAAGCGTTCCTCCGGAGGTGTGTCCAACAATCCCAGGCGCTGGATGGCGGAAAGCCTTTGTTTTTCGCTGAATTGCGAAGTCATCGACTTCCTCCGGGGCTAGTGTGGTCATTTGAATCTTACCACCAACTCATGCAGACCGGCGGTAATCTTCTCCATGTCCGCCACACTGTCTGTGGATTCCTGGCCTTTGATCAGATTGTCGGAAGCCAGTTGGGATATGTTATCCACCTGCTCATTGATCTGATCCGAAACCTGCGATTGCTCCTCCACCGCTGCCGCCATCTGCGTTGCCATTTCGGCGATGGTGCCGACATTTTCGGCGATATCGTTCAGCGTCTGTTCTGCGGTCAGCATCTTTTCCAGACCGGAGTCCGCCGCCAGTTTGCCTTCCTCTGCCTTGTCTACCGATTGCTGGGAACTGCTCAGCAGTGCCTCGACAATGCCCTGAATTTCGCTGGTGGAGTCCCGTGTCCGTTTGGCCAGCCCCCGAACCTCTTCTGCCACGACGGCAAAGCCGCGCCCATGTTCGCCAGCACGGGCGGCCTCGATAGCCGCGTTGAGCGCCAACAGGTTGGTCTGATCGGCAATGTCCTCAATGATTTTCGCGGCAGATACGATCTCCCCCGTCTGTTGGGAAAGCGACTGGACCGCGTCACCAATGGCATGAACGGACTGTTTGAGGGAATCGATGGCCTCCCGGGTTTCCATGACCACGGTTCGGCCTTCGTCAGAAAAGGACCGTGCCCCTTCGGCCCGTTCCGCCGTTCGCTGAACATTGGAAGAGACTTCAGCAATGGTTTGCGACATTTCGTGCACCGCCGCCGCCACCTGTTCAATTTCCGACTGCTGCTGGCGCAGGGTGTCCTGGGATTCCATGCTGGCCCTCGCGCTGCGGGAAGACGCTTCCTTCATTTCCTCGGAAGAATCTTCAATTCGGGTCAGCACCGCGTCCAGGTGAGCCTGTTGCGACAGCACGGCTACCCGAATCCGGCCCAGCGCGAGATCGTCATCGGTGTAGCTTCTGGCGGCCAGGTCGTCGGTAAAGCTTCGGGACAGCTCCTGACTGATTTCTTTCAGGGTTCTGCTGCGGAAATAGTAGTTCCAGGCACCATAAACAACGACATCCGTAACCAGCACAATTTCCGCAAAGGTCCTGAATCCGGCGAGGAATGCGATGACGGAGATGAGTACCACCGCAATGGAAAAAATCATGCTGTAATCAAGTTTTTTCCAGAATGGCATTGTGTTCTTGCCGGCCCGGATCTTGGCGTACAGCGCCTCGGCCCGGGCCACGTCTTCACGTCTTGGGCAGGAGCGGACGGATTCATAGCCAACCACCTCGCCGCTGTCGGTGACCGGTGTGACATAGGCACTGACCCAGTAGTAATCGCCATTCTTGCAGCGGTTCTTGACCAGCCCCATCCAGGGCTCACCGGCCTTCAGGTGTGCCCACATGTTTTCATAGGCCTCTGGCGGCATGTCCGGATGCCGCACGATGTTATGAGGCTGACCAATCAGTTCGTCGCGGGAAAAGCCGCTGATATCCACAAACGCCTGATTGCAATGCTGTATCTTGCCGCGGAGGTCGGTGGATGAGATCAGTTTCTTGCCGGGCGGAAATGGTTGTTCTTTATCGGTAACCGGTAGGTTTTTTCGCACGGTGACTCCCTGGTTATGTTCTTCTTATAACGTAATCGTAGGCCAGGAATTCCGGTTGTCTCTATAAAATAGGGGTATTTTTTAGACAGGTTTTGAATATGCAATGACATTGAGCGCAAAAAATGAAAATAACGCCAACCTTCTGCGAGCCTGCATGCGAAAACCTCTTTGAGATTGACGGGAGTCATTTGGGGGAAACGGAAACCCTCTATACTGATCGTATGTAAGCTAACAACAGGCTTGGCCTGTTTACTTGTCAGGGAAGATGTATGTCTGAAACACCTCAAGGTATTCGCCTTAAACTCTCGGTGGTTGTCGCTATCGTCGCCTTGCTGGCGGTTATCGGCTGGCAGTTTCTGCCGGGCAACGGAGGCTTGCCCGAGAACATTGCCTCGGGCAATGGTCGTATTGAAGCGACGGAAGTGGATATTGCCACCCGGATTCCAGGACGCCTCGAATCGTTTTATGTCGAAGAGGGGGATCTGATAGACGCCGGTGCTGCTGTCGCTACGATGGATACCGACGAGTTGGATGCCCGGTTGGCATCTGCCGAGGCAAATCTTCATCAGGCCGAGGAAGCAAAGCGGTTGGCGCAAGCGATTGTCGCCCAGCGCAAAAGTGAGCAACGCCTGGCCCACTCGGAACTCGCCAGGGTCTCGGCCTTGATGGACAAAGGACACGTGTCCCGTGATCAGCTTGATCGGTCGGAAACAGCGTCAGAGACGGCCGATGCGGCACTGCAGGCGGCGCAGGTGCAGGTCGCCTCGGCACAGGCGGGGATCGAGGCCGCAGAGGCCAGCATTCGCCAGATCGAAACCAGCATCAACGACAGCCACCTGACAAGTCCTGTGGGTGGCAGGGTACTCTACCGGCTGGCTGAGCCCGGTGAAGTGCTCGCCTCGGGGGGCAAGGTTGCCACCATACTGGAGGTCACCGACGTCTACATGACCATATTCCTCCCCACGGCCCAGGCTGGGCGGGTGACGGTTGGTTCGGAGGCCCGGATTGTTCTCGATGCGGTGCCGGACTACGTGGTTCCTGCCGAGGTGAGCTTTGTGGCGGCGGATGCCCAGTTCACTCCCAAATCCGTAGAGACCCGAAGCGAGCGGGAAAAGCTGATGTTCCGGGTGCGGATCCGTCTGAATCCCCAATTACTGGAAGCCTATCGGGATCGGGTCAAAACCGGAGTACCCGGCGAGGCGTATGTGCGGCTGGATGACGCCCTCCCCTGGCCGGAAAGCCTCCAGGTAAATCTGCCCAATGGATGATGTGGTCGCCCGGCTGGACGGAGTCAGCCATCACTACGGTTCCCGCATTGCCCTGAAGGATGTGTCCCTTGGACTTCCGGCAGGGTGCATGGTGGGTTTGATCGGGCCGGATGGAGTGGGTAAGTCCACGTTACTCGCGCTGGTCTCCGGAGCCAGAGAGCTGCAACAGGGTAGCCTGGTGGTATTTGGTGGCGATATGGCCAGGCCCCGCTATCGCGACCGGGTCTCTCCCCGTATCGCCTATATGCCTCAGGGCCTGGGGGGCAACCTTTATCACACCCTGACCGTCGACGAGAACATCGATTTTTTTGCCGATCTTTTTGGTCTGACGGGCCCATCCCGGGCAGGGCAGATTCAGCGTTTGCTGGATGCTACGGGACTCATGGCATTTCGCGATCGACCTGCGGGTAAACTGTCTGGCGGTATGAAGCAGAAGCTCGGGCTGTGTTGCGCTCTTATCCATAACCCGGACCTGCTGATTCTTGACGAACCCACCACTGGTGTTGATCCTCTGTCGCGTAAGCGGTTCTGGGATCTCATTGAGACTATCCGCGCTCAGCAACCGGGTATGAGTGTGGTGGTAGCTACAGCCTACATGGAGGAGGCGGAGCGTTTCGACTGGCTGGTGGCGATGGACGGCGGTGAAGTACTGGCAACGGGTTCCCCGGGAGCGTTGCGCAGTCGGACCGGAACCGCCACTCTGGATGATGCTTTTATTGCCTTGTTGCCAGAGAATCGCGATGACAGGGAGCTGACCGGCGAAGCGTCCGTTGCCGGCTTTGATGTCGGGTCGGACTCGCAGGCCGTGCCAGCCATTGAGGCGAAGAACCTGACCCAGCGATTTGGTGATTTCACCGCGGTCCGGGACGTCAGCTTCTCCATTCGCAAAGGCGAAATCTTCGGGTTCCTGGGGTCCAATGGTTGTGGCAAGACAACGACCATGAAGATGCTTACCGGGCTGCTCACGCCCACTGAAGGTGACGTTGCCCTGTTCGGCGCGCCCCTCAATGCCCGGGATCTGGCTACCCGCTCCCGGGTTGGCTACATGTCCCAATCCTTTTCCCTCTATGGGGAACTGACCGTGCGTCAGAACCTGAACCTGCACGCCCGCCTCTTTCATCTGCCAAAACAGCGTATAGAAGCGCGGATTCAGGAGCTGGTTCAGGATTTTGACCTGGCCGACGTCATGGATCAGCTTGCCGGTGCACTGCCTCTGGGCGTGCGGCAACGGCTGTCGCTGGCGGTTGCTGTGGTTCACTCACCGGAACTGTTGATTCTGGATGAGCCCACATCGGGTGTGGACCCTGGAGCACGAAATCGTTTCTGGACGATGCTCCAGCGGCTGTCCCGGCAAGACGGCGTCACCATTTTCATTTCCACTCACTTCATGAATGAAGGCGAGCGCTGCGACCGCATTTCGCTGATGCATGCTGGAGAAGTTCTGGCCTGTGACACCCCGCAAGCCCTGATTGAGCATTGCTCTGGTGACAGTCTCGAAGTGGCCTTTATGGAAACGCTGGAGGCGGTGAATCAGGAGCCGGAAAAAACCGGGGATGGCGTGGTCCTTGAGGCTACCCGCAGCCAGCCCGTGTCTCGCCGATTCAGCCCTCGCCGTCTCTGGGCCTATGGCCGACGGGAAGCCAGAGAGCTGTTACGGGATCCAATCCGCATGGCCTTTGCGTTTCTGGGTTCGGCATTGCTGATGCTGATCCTGGGGTACGGCATCACGATGGACGTGGAGGACTTGCCCTTTGCGGTTCTGGATCAGGACCAGACGCCCCAGAGCCGGGATTATGTAACGGCTTTCTCCGGTTCTCGTTATTTTGTGGAACAGACGCCGATCGCCAGCATGGAGGCACTCGATGAACGCATGCGCTCAGGCGATATCAGCCTTGCGATCATCATACCTCCGGGCTTTGGCAAGGACCTGAAGCGGGGCCGGGATACCGAGATCGGCGTCTGGGTCGACGGCGCCATGCCGTTTCGGGGCGAGACGATTCAGGGGTATGTGCAGGGATTGCACTACAGCTATCTGATGGAGCTGTTTCAGCGGACATACGGTGTGGCGCCCAGCCTGAGCCTGGTGGATGTCCAGGACCGATACCGCTACAACCAGGATTTCCGGAGCCTGGATGCCATGGTGCCTGCAGTCATTCCGATTCTGTTGATTTTCATCCCCGCGATTCTGATGGCTCTGGGTATCGTGCGTGAGAAAGAGTTGGGTTCAATCACCAACCTCTACGTGACTCCCGTGACGCGGCTTGAGTTTCTGCTGGGAAAGCAACTGCCCTACATTGCCTTTAGCATGGTGAGCTATGTCAGCCTCGTTGTCCTCGCGATTCTGGTGTTCGAGGTGCCCCTGAAAGGTGGCTTGCCCACCCTCACCCTCGCTGCGCTGTTGTTTGTCACTGCGACCACCGGCCTGGGCCAGGTTATTTCGGCGTTCGCCTCGACTCAGATAGCGGCACTTGCGGCTACCGCGATACTGACTATTTTGCCGACGGTCCAGTTCTCGGGAATGACTGAGCCGGTCTCATCCCTGGATGGTGCGGCGGCGCTGATCGGTCAATTCTGGCCTGCGACCTGGTTTCTGCAGATTAGCCGGGGTGTCTTCACCAAGGGGCTCTCCTTTTCGGATATGCACAGGGATTTCCTGACCTTGGCCGCGTTCTTACCGGTGCTGACCCTGCTGTCGGTTACCCTGCTCCGGAAACAGGGGCGCTGATCATGGAGTCACTCGGAAATATCTGGAACCTCGGCCTAAAGGAGTTGTTCAGTCTCTGGCGTGACAAGGTTCTGCTGGTGTTCGTTCTGGTCGCTTTTACCTTCATGGTTTATACCGCCGGTTCCGCGGGCTCCATGGAGCTTCACAATGCCCCGATTGCGGTCGTGGACGAGGACCAGACCGTACTGTCCGGCAGGATTATCAATTCCTTGCAGCAGCCCTGGTTCATGGCGCCGGAGCTGGTTCGGTTCGATCAGATTGATCAATTGCTGGACAAAGGTTCACACACGTTTGCACTGGTCATCCCGGCGGATTTCGAACGGGACGTCCGCCAGGGTAAGCCCGTTAGTGTGCAGCTCGATATCGATGCAACCCGTATGACCCAGGCCTTTATCGGAGCTGGCTATATCGAGCGGTTCATCACCTCGGAGGTGGCGGAGTTCCTGGCGCCGGGAAGTTCAACGGCCGAGCTCCCGGTGAATCTGGTTAGTCACATCAGTTTCAACCCGAACCTGAATGGCACCTGGTTCGGGGGGGTAATGGAGCTGATCACCCAGATCACCATGATCAGTATCATCCTGACCGGTGCTGCACTGATTCGTGAACGCGAGCATGGCACGGTGGAGCACTTGATGGTGATGCCGCTGCGGCCTTTCGAGATCATGGCCGCCAAGGTCTGGGCCAACGGGATCGTGGTCATGCTGGCGGCGACACTGTCGGTTACCCTGGTTATCCAGGAGTGGCTTGCCGTTCCGGTCCGCGGGTCGGTTGCGCTGTTTCTGCTCGGGGCCCTGATACACCTGTTCTCGACCACCGCGATTGGTGTCCTCATTGGCACCGTGGCCCGTACCATGCCGCAGTTCGGCCTGTTGCTGATTCTCACCATCCTGCCGCTGCAGCTGCTTTCCGGCGGCATCACGCCAAGAGAGAGTATGCCCCAGCTGGTTCAGGACATTATGTTGGCTGCGCCAACGACTCATTTTGTGAGTATGGCACAGGCGATTTTATACCGCGGCGCGGGGCTGGATGTGGTCTGGCCACAGATGTTGGCGCTGGCAGCGATTGGAGCGGTGTTTTTCGGTACGGCGCTGATGTTGTTTCGCAGGCATTTGGCAATCTGACAGAAAATGGACTGAAAGCGTCTGCTGGATTGCTATCGGATATAAAGGGAGAAGCGGGAGAGGTTTGGTCGGCGTGGCAGGATTTGAACCTGCGACCCCTTCGTCCCGAACGAAGTGCGCTACCAAGCTGCGCCACACGCCGAACAACGGCCGGTATTATACGGATTCGCGCCTGCTTTGCCACCCCCTTTTTACCCATCGGAATTCAAAAGCATGGCCCTTGATTGGGGTAAGTCATGGCGTTTGCCAGGCGGGGAGTTGGGAATCCTTCTGAAAAGGTGTATAACAGCGCCGTGGCAGCGCGGGTGGCGATAACGTTGTCACCTGATGCCTTTGCTGTGAACGGGAGCTTGGCCTGTTGTGAATGTCTTGCCCATCGTACAGATCCTGGGGTTCCTGCTGATATTGCTCAGCTTCCTGATGACGTTGCCGGTGAATCTCCTGGTTTTCGGCGAAACGCCGGACTGGCGGGCTTTTGTGTGGTCCGCGGCGATCTGCTTTGTGACCGGCCTCGTTGCCCTGCTTGCTGTGGGGCGCAAGAAGCATGCGCTCAGGCAACGCCAGATGTTCATGCTCACGGTCTCCGCCTGGGTCGTTATTCCGCTGTTTTCCAGCCTGCCCCTGTTGCTCAGTGATCTCAGGCTGACCGTGACCGATGCATTCTTCGAGAGCATCTCCGGTGTCACCACAACCGGCTCCACCATCCTCACCGAGCTGGACAACATGCCGTCGGACATCCTGCTCTGGCGCTCGATCATGCAGTGGATGGGCGGTATTGGCATCATCGGGATGGCGGTTGCCATTCTGCCATTCCTTCGCATTGGTGGTATGCGTCTGTTTGCCACCGAATCCTCCGAGTGGAACGAAAAAGTCGTACCTCGCACCAACAGCCTGGCTCGAAGTCTGGTGGTGATCTATCTCGGGCTGACCTTGAGCTGTATCCTCGTCTACTGGGTGTTGGGGATGAATTTCTTCGAGGCCCTGAATCACGCCTTGACCACGGTCTCGACCGGGGGATATTCCACCTCTGACAGTTCCATGGGCCAATTCGGCTCCCATGCCATACTGGTTGCTTCAAGCGTGTTCATGGCGCTTGGCAGCATGCCCTTTTTCCTTTTCGTGCGCTTTATTCATGGCCAGCGTCAGCCGTTGCTGCGGGATCAGCAGGTGCGCTTTTTCCTGTTCATGCTGGTGATCATTGCCCTGATGTTGACGGTATATCGGGTAGTCCGGGATGATGCAGATGCCCTTGATGCCTTCGTGCACGGGCTGTTCAATGTCACCTCCGTTGTCACTACCACCGGTTATGCCTCCACCGATTACTCCCTGTGGGGACCATTTGCCGTGGTGGTCTTCCTGTTTATTACTTTTGTTGGGGGCTGTTCCGGTTCCACGTCCGGCGGCATGAAGATCTTCCGCTTCCAGTTGTCCATGCTGCTGCTGAGGGAACAGGTCCGGCGACTCCTGCATCCCCATGCGATCTTTGCCCGAAACTACAATGGTCGGGTGATCGGAGACGACATTGTGGCCTCCAGCGTCGCGTTCTCATTTATTTTTCTGGCTACCCTGGCGTTTGTCACGGCCATTCTGGGCATGCTCGGGCTCGACCTGATCACCAGTCTTTCTGGCGCTGCCACCGCGCTGACCAATGTCGGACCCGGCCTTGGCGACATCATTGGGCCAGCGGGCAATTTTGAGACCCTGCCCGATGCGGCCAAATGGGTATTGATGGGCACAATGATTCTGGGGCGGCTTGAATTGCTGAGTGTTCTGGTGATGCTGTCCCCGGATTTCTGGCGCAGCTAGGAACGAGGTGATCTCAGAGCTGGGCTTTGATTACCCAGTCAGCAAAGCCGGCAAGGTTATCGAAAATCCGCACACCCTTAATGGGACGGGCGTCCAGATGACGCTCGGTATCCTGGCCATTGCCGGTGCGAACCAGGACCGGCTGGCACCCTGCTGAATCAGCGGCTTCCAGATCTTTCCGGCTATCCCCCACCATGATGGCGCCGGCCAGTGACGCCAGATGGAAATGCTCGCGAATCTGCCTGAGCAGCCCGGTCATGGGCTTGCGGCAGTCGCACTGGTCATCCGGATGGTGTGGGCAATAGGTGATGAAATCGATACAGCCACCGGCCGCTTCCACCAGCTTCGCCATTTTGTCGTGCATGGCATCCAGTTCGTCGGTGTCGTAATAACCCCGGCCGATACCCGACTGGTTGGTGGCAATGGCGATTCGGTGGCCGGCGATGCAAAGCCGGGCTACCGCGTCGATGCTGCCGGGAATGGGGTGCCATTCGTCGGCGGAGCAGATGTAGTTACCATCGTACTCGTTAATGACCCCGTCCCGGTCGAGGATGATCAGCATCGCGCTCTGGTAGCCCCGTTTACTTGCCTTAGCTGGCGGTTGGCAGCAGGGAAATGTCAGCGACCCGCAGGAACAGGTTGCGCAGACGGTTCAACAGTGCCAGACGGTTGTTGCGGATGGCTTCGTCGTCCGCCATGACCATGACCGCGTCAAAGAAGTTATCCACAGGTTCCCGAAGACCGGCCAGGGAACTCAGGGCACTGGCGTAGTCGCCCTGCTCGAACAGTGGCAGTACCTTGGCAGCCTGCTGCTCGACCTGCTCTGCCAGGGTTTTCTCTTCCGCGTCCTGAAGCAGGCTGTCGTTCACGGCTTCACCAATCTGGTCGCCACCCTGCTTGGTCAGGATGTTGGACACCCGCTTGTTGGCTGCGGCCAAGGCCAGAGCCTCCGGCAATTGTCGGAAAGCTTCAACGGCCTTGACCCGACGGTCGAAGTCCAGCGGACGGGTCGGACGGCGGGCATGAACGGCCAGGTAGACTTCGGCGCCGATACCCTGCTCGTCGTAGTGGGCACGGAACCGCTCCAGCATATAGTCGACCACGGTATTGGCGACATTCGCTTCGGTGATCGCCGAGTGCTCTTCGGCTGCCCATTCACAGAGGGTTTGCAGGTCCAGCGGCAACTCACGCTCGATGATGATGCGCAGCACGCCCAGGGACGCGCGGCGCAGGGCGAACGGGTCCCGGGTGCCCGAGGGTGGCTGGTTGATGCCGAATAGGCCAACCAGGGAATCGATCCGGTCGGCAATGGCGACGGCACAGCCGGTCAGGGTGGTGGGCAGCTCATCACCTGCGAAGCGCGGCATGTACTGTTCGTTCAGGGCCTTGGCGACATCAGCGGGCTCGCCATCGTTGGTGGCGTAGTACTGGCCCATGATGCCCTGGAGATCGGTGAACTCCAGCACCATTTCGGTACACAGGTCGGTCTTGGCCAGCATGCCGGCGCGGTTAGCCAGTTCCGGCTCACTGCCAATGGCCGAAGCGATCTTGCTGGCCAGGGCGGCAACGCGGACGGATTTGTCGTACAGGCTGCCCAGCTTTTCCTGGAACACGATTGGCTTGAGCTGATCGATGCGATCTTCCAGACGGCTCTTGCGGTCGGTTTCGTAGAAGAAGGCGGCGTCGGACAGGCGCGGCCGGATCACCTTCTCGTTACCGGAGATGACCTGGGACGGGTCCTTGCTCTCGATATTGGCCACGGTGATGAACAGCGGCATCATGTCGCCATCAGCGGAAACCACGTGGAAGTACTTCTGGTGCTCCTTCATGGAGGAGATCAGGGCCTCTGCCGGTACGTCCAGGAAGCGGTCCTCGAACCGACCCATCAGGGGAACCGGCCACTCGTTCAGGGCGGTCACTTCGTCCAGCAGATCTTCGTCGATGACGGCCTTGCCCTTCGCTTCAGCCTCTGCCAGCTCGGTGACGCCCTGGCGGATGATCTCGCGGCGCTCGGCAAAGTCGGCAACCACATAGCCTTCCTGGCGCAGCACGACTTCGTAGTCATTGGGTGTCGGCACGATCAGGGATTTCGGACAGTGGAAACGGTGGCCCCGGGTTTTATTGCCCGGGGTCAGGCCGATGATCGGGGTATCGATCACGGTGTTGCCGAACAGCATGATGGCCCAGTGTACCGGACGAACGAACTCGGTGCGGTGGGCGCCCCAGCGCATGCGCTTGGGAATTGGCAGGGCCGCCAGGGACTGTTCGACCAGTTCCGGCATCAGTTCCACCGTTGGTTTACCCTGTTCAACGGTTCGATAGACCACCCAGGCACCCTTGTCGGTTTCCAGGGTGTCGAGCTGATCCGGGGTGACGCCCAGGGAGGTGGCAAAGCCGGTCAGTGCGCGGGTCGGATTACCGGCGTCATCAAAGGCCGCCTTGACCGCAGGGCCGCGTTTCTCCACCGGCTTGTCCGGCTGGGCGTCGGCCAGGTCACGAATCCGGACCGCCAGGCGGCGTGGTGCGGCAAACGCATCGACCTTGCCGAATTCGATACCGGCCTCTTCCAGACCTTTGATAATGCCCTGGGTAAACGCATCAGACAGCGGCTTGAGCGCTTTAGGAGGCAGCTCTTCGGTGCCCAGTTCGACCAGAAAATCCTGTGTAGCCATGGTTATGCCTTCCCCTGTTCCTGCTGTGCCGTCTTTGCTTTCTTGCCTTTCTTCTTGCTGTTCGCCTTGGCGTCAGCGGCTTCCGCTGCGGCCAGTACTTCCTTGCGCAAGGCGTCGGGCGCCAGCGGGAAGCCGAGTTTGCGACGGCTGTCGAAGTAGGCCTGAGCCACGGCTCGGGCCAGCGTACGGACACGAAGGATGAAACGCTGACGCTCGGTCACGGAAATGGCGTGGCGGGCATCCAGCAGGTTGAAGGTATGGGAAGCTTTCAATACCTGCTCGTAGGCCGGCAGTGGCAGGCCGGCTTCAATCAGGCGGGCGCTTTCGCGCTCATGCACATCAAAGCTGTGGAACAGGAACTCGGTGTCGGCCTGCTCGAAGTTGTAGGTGGACATCTCCACCTCGTTCTGGTGAAAGACGTCGCCGTAGGTCACCACGCCATCCGGGCCGTTGGTCCACACCAGGTCGTAGACGCTGTCGACGCCCTGCAGGTACATGGCGATTCGCTCAAGACCGTAGGTCAGCTCGCCGGTGACCGGGTAGCATTCCAAACCGCCCACCTGCTGGAAGTAGGTGAACTGGGTGACTTCCATGCCGTTGAGCCAGATTTCCCAGCCCAGCCCCCAGGCGCCCAGGGTCGGAGATTCCCAGTTGTCTTCGACAAAGCGGATGTCGTGAACCAGTGGATCCAGGCCCAGAGCGCGCAGGGAATCCAGGTACAATTCCTGGATGTTGTCCGGAGACGGCTTCAGGACCACCTGGAACTGATAGTAGTGTTGCAGGCGGTTGGGGTTTTCACCGTAACGACCGTCGGTAGGACGGCGGCTGGGCTGAACGTAGGCCGCGTTCCAGGTTTCCGGACCAATTGCCCGCAGGAAGGTAGCAGGATGGAAGGTACCGGCACCCACCTCCATATCCAGGGGCTGGAGTACCACGCAGCCGTGCTGCGCCCAGAAATTCTGCAGAGCCAGGATCAGACCCTGGAAGGTCTTGATATCCGGCGCGGAGTTGTTCGTTGCCTTGTCTGTCACGACGATTGCCTGCTGATTCAGTCTGTGTGTGGCGCCCCGCTATTCCCCTCGGGACACTCCGAAAAAACGCGCATTATACGCTTGCCAAAGCGGTATTTCTAAGTGCTCTTCATGGTTTTGATTTTGAACTAGAAGAAAGCCAGGCCCACCTGGAACAGTTTCTCCACATCCCGGATCCGGGATTTATCCACAAGGAACAGGATCAGATGATCGTCCGGCTGTACCCGAAGATGATCGTGGGCGATCAGCACTTCGCTGTGGCGGACGATGGCGCCAATGGTGGTCCCTTCCGGCAGGTTGATTTCATCCAGCCGCTTGCCGACCACTTTCGAGGATCGGTGATCGCCATGGGCGATTGCCTCAATGGCTTCCGCCGCGCCCCGGCGCAGTGAGTGCACGTTGACGATATCGCCCCGGCGAACGTGGGTCAGAAGACTGCCAATGGTGGTCTGCTGCGGTGAGATGGCGACGTCGATGTCACCGCCCTGAATCAGGTCCACGTAGTCCGGGTTGTTGATCAGGGTCAGGACCTTGCGGGCGCCCAGGCGCTTGGCCAGGAGTGACGCCATGAT
Source organism: Marinobacter nitratireducens (assembly GCF_000708045.1). Classification (GTDB taxonomy): domain Bacteria; phylum Pseudomonadota; class Gammaproteobacteria; order Pseudomonadales; family Oleiphilaceae; genus Marinobacter; species Marinobacter nitratireducens. The sequence goes on along the minus strand of NZ_ANIE01000008.1, from coordinate 39,117 downwards.
ATTGGCTTCGTCGTCGTTGGTGACGGCACAGAACACATCGGTGTTCTCGATGTTCTCTTCCAGCAGGATGTCCTTGTTGGCAGCATTGCCTTCGAGTACCACGGTCTTGCGCAGGCGTTCGGAGAGCATCACGCAGCGCTCATGGTCCCGTTCCAGCAGCTTGACCTGATAGCGGTTTTCCAGGGTATTGGCCAACCGGAAACCAATGTTGCCGCCGCCGCAAATGAATATGCGCTTGTAGGGCTTGGCCAGGGGCTGGAGTTCGCTCATCACCGAGCGGATATGATCGGATGCGGCGATAAAGAATACTTCGTCGCCGTCCTCGATGACGGTATCACCCTGGGGCATGATGGCCCGGTCTTTCCGGAAAATCGCGGCCACCCGGGTATCGATCCGGGGCATGTGGGTACGCAGGTGGGACAGCTCCTGTCCGACCAGCGGCCCGCCCTTGGTTGCCCGCAGTGCCACCAGCCGTGCCAGCCCCTTGGAGAATTCCAGCACCTGGAGTGTGCCCGGAAATTCGATCAGCCGGGTGATGTGTTTGGTCACCAGGTGCTCTGGACTGATCAGAACGTCGATGGGGAAGCCCCGGAGGCTGTCGAGATCCTTGGCCTGTTCGCGCTGGTAGAACAGCTCGGATTTGGCGAGGTAGGCGTTGGCCCGGACCCGGCAGATGGTGGTCGGGGTCTTGAACAGCAGCTTGGTGACCTGGCAGGCCACCATGTTGGTCTCGTCGCTGTTGGTAACGGCAATGACCATGTCAGCGTCTTCGGCCCCGGCTTCCCGCAGAATGTTCGGGTAAGAGGCGGGACCGTGCATCGTGCGTATGTCCAGACTGTCCTGCAACTCCCGGAGGCGAACACTGTCACTGTCCACCACGGTGATGTCATTGGCTTCGTTGGCGAGGTTTTCCGCCAGGGTTCCACCCACCTGGCCGGCTCCGAGAATCAGGATCTTCATGGTTCAGGTTTCTCCAATACGGCGTAGAAAAAGCCGTCATGGCTGTCTGGGTCAGGGAACAGCTGCCGACCTGCCCCCATATCCCGCCCCCATTGAACGTCGGGTTCAACGAGCCGGGCGTTGTCCTGCTGCTTCAGGAATCGCTGGATTATACGGTGATTTTCCTGCGGGAACACCGAGCAGGTGGCATAGACTAGCCGGCCTCCGGGCTTGAGGATGGACCACATGGCATCAAGCAATCCCAGCTGAATACCGGCCAGAGGGACGATGTCTGATTCTCTGCGCAACAGCTTGATGTCCGGGTGGCGGCGAACCACGCCCGTGGCGCTGCAGGGAACGTCCAACAGAATCCGGTCGAAGGCCTCGCCGTCCCACCAGCTGTCTGTATCGGCTGCGTCGGCTTGGGTCAGGGTGGCATCGAGGTCAAGTCGATCCAGATTCTCCTGAACCCGGGGCAGTCGATCGGCCGATTCGTCAATGGCCACAACTTCTTCCAGCTCGCTGCAGGCCTCCAGCAGGGCGCAGGTTTTGCCACCGGGCGCCGCGCAGGCATCCAGTACCCTTTGCCCGGGGGCCAGATCCAGAAGACCGGTGGAGAGCTGGGCGGCCTCGTCCTGAACACTGACGGCACCGTCCGCAAACCAGGGGAGCCGATCCACAGGCACGGGATGTTCAAGCTGGATGCCCATCGGGGCGTACGCCGTCGGCCTGGCGACAATACCGGCTTCGTCCAGAAGTAACAGATATTGATCGCGGGTAAAGCGGCGGGCATTTACCCGAAGTGTCATCGGCGCCTGAGCGTTATTGGCTTCCAGAATCTGCTGCCAGTCGTCGGGCCAGTTATGTTTGAGTTTTTCCAGCATCCACTCGGGATGGCTGAAGCGACAGGCATCGTCGGCCGATTCGGGGGCGCCCTCTCTTTCTGCCGAACGCAGGACGCCGTTGACCAGCCCGGTCAGGTGCGGTTTGTTCAGGGCCCGGCAGGCCTCGACGGATTCATTCAGTACCGCGTAACTGGCTTGCTGGCTGAAGCGCAGCTGGAACAGGGCCACCAGCATCAGATGATGAACCGCGCGGTCGGTTTTGCGCAGCGGTTTTTTGAGCCGGCCCAGCAGTTCTCCTTCCAGACGGTGATACCAGCGGCAGGTGCCGTAGCACAGAGCCTGCAGCACAGGCCGATCGTTGGCGGGCAGTTTCGCCAATGCTGGTGGCAGGCACTGGGACAGGGACTGACCGTTTTCAACGGCCATCAGCACGTTGGCCGCCAGTGCCCTGAGAGGGAGCGGCTGCTGGCCCATCAGTGTAGCTCCTGCCCGGGTAACAACACCTGCTTACCGCCGTTGATGAGGTCGTTGACGCTCTGGGCGCGGGACCCGGGCAACTGCACGCGGGTCAGGCGAAGCACCCCGTCACCGCAGGCGACATCAATGCCGTCGCGGTCCCGTCGCAAGACGGTGCCTGCCGGTTTGCTGCTGGACTCATCCAGAGGCTGTGCTTCGTGTATTCGAACTCGTTGCTGCTCCAGATCGGTGTAAGTGCCGGGCCAGGGGTTGAAGGCGCGAACCAGCCGGCTGATGGCGTTGGCCCCCTGGTTCCAGTCGATGTGGCCTTCCTCTTTGCTCAGTTTGTGCGCATAGCAGGCCTGATCGTCATCCTGAGCTTCGCCGACAAGATCACCGTTCTCCATTTGCGCCAGTGCATCGACGATGGCTCTTCCGCCCATGTCGGCGAGGCGGTCATGCAGGCTGCCGCCGGTGTCCTCCGGGGCAATCGGGGTGCTGGCTTTCAGCAGCATGTCGCCGGTATCGAGGCCTACGTCCATCTGCATGATGGTGATGCCGGTTTCTTCGTCGCCGGCGGCAATGGCCCGTTGAATAGGGGCGGCGCCGCGCCACCGCGGCAGCAATGACGCGTGGATATTGAGGCAACCGCGAGCGGGCGTGTCCAGTACCGCCTTGGGCAGGATCAGACCATAGGCGGCAACGATCATGACATCGGCGTTGAGTTCGGCAAGTTGCTGACGCGCTTCTTCGGATTTGAAGTTTTCCGGTTGGAATACCGGGATGCCCGCATCCAGTGCAACTTGTTTGACGGGGCTGGGCATCAGTTTGCGGCCTCGGCCAGCGGGGCGATCAGGCTGGGAGTAGACGCCCACAAGGGTGTGGTGGGTATCCAGCAGGGCTTTCAGGGCGGTGGCAGCAAAATCCGGGGTGCCGGCAAAAACGAGTCGCACGGTGTTGAGGTCTCTGTTTCGTTGAATACGAAAAGACCGGGTTTAAAACCCGGTCCAGATTCTGGTTTGTGGCCCTGGCGGCCAGGGTCAGGCGCTCTTCTTGTGCAGTTTCTCCAGTTTCTTTCGAATCCGGTTCCGCTTGAGTGAGCTCAGGTAATCCACAAACAGCTTGCCGTTCAGGTGATCCATTTCATGCTGGATGCACACGGCCAGCAGGCCGGTGGCTTCGAGCTCGAAGGGCTTGCCGTCACGATCCAGCGCGCGGATCTTGCAATGCTCGACCCGCTCCACGTCCTCGTAGAAGCCGGGCACCGACAGGCAACCTTCCTGCATGGCTTCGTAGTCGCCATCCAGAACTTCAATTTCGGGATTGATGAAAACCCGGGGCTCGTTCTTGTCCTCGGACAGATCCATAACAATGATCTGCTTGTGAACGTTGACCTGGGTGGCCGCCAGCCCGATACCCGGCGCATCGTACATGGTCTCGAACATGTCGTCGATCAGCGTGCGGATGTCGTCTGTCACCTCTTCAACAGGCTTGGCGATGGTGCGAAGACGGGGGTCCGGGTATTCGAGAATTTCTAGTATCATAAGGCTCGTACTTTAAGTGACCTGTGTGACGAATGATCGGCGTTACGGTTTGTTTCCGGTGTAACATTCTGAAAGCGCGTGAAGGCGATCACTAAAATGCGATCACGTACTGCGCAAAAATTCGCCCGTTACTTATGATAATCGGGGCGATGCCGCAGTATTCAAGGCATTCAGGCCGATCTCAATGCTGCCTACCATTATCCAATAATTCACCGATTGAGTACAAACTGATCAGTCGATAGTTAAAATCTTTCGTTGGCAGGATAGAATTTACTGGAAGAACAAAAGATAACATCACAAATTCCGGGACTTCTTCTATAGTATCAGGAATTACAACGTAATAAGCTGCAGGTTAGTCAGGCTGCATTCCAACAGATTTCACAGATTCAAGGCACGCGATCAAGGACTTACACAATGAGGAAACTGCTGTACGCTCTGGCAGCAACAACGCTGCTGATTACATCCTGGGCCCAGGCTGCGCCGGAACTGCGGGCCGATCATCCTGAGCGTTACACTGTCGTGAAGGGTGACACCCTGTGGGACATTTCAGGCCGTTTTCTGAATAACCCCTGGTATTGGCCCGAAATCTGGCATGTTAACCCGCAGGTTGCCAACCCCCACCTGATCTACCCAGGTGATCGTCTGGCCCTGGTATACATTGACGGTAAGCCCCGTGTAACCAAGGTGGCCTCCAGCGATGTGGTGAAACTGTCTCCTCAGGTTCGTTCCGAGCCGATCGACACCCCCATTCCTGCGATCCCACTGGATGCCATCAGCAGTTTCCTGACAGATATCCGTATTGTCTCCCCCGAGGAGCTTTCCGGCGCGCCCTACGTGCTTGAGGGTGAGGACGGTCGCATCATCACCGGTGCCGGAGATCGTATCTACGCTCGTGGTGAGAAGCCGGCGGACAAGGTCGGCATCTTCCGTCGCACCCGTGAATTCCGCGATCCGGATACCGGCGAGTTCCTCGGTCTGGAAGCCCGGAGTATCGGTGCGGGCAAGGTCACTGCAGAAAATGGCGATGTGCTGACTCTGAGTCTGACCAAGTCCAATCAGGAAATCCGTATCGGTGATCGTCTGTTGACCAACATCGATCGCCCGATCGCCACCAGCTTTATGCCCAGCTCGCCAGACGAGCAGGTGGAAGGCGAGATGATCGCCGTCGACGGTGGCGTGACCCAGATCGGCCAGTTCGATGTGGTGGCTATCAACCGCGGCGAGCGCGAAGGCCTGAAGTCCGGAAACGTGATGGCGGTCATGAAGGCCGGCAACATGGTGCGTGACCCGATCACCGGTGAAACCATTGAGCTGCCCTCCGAGCGTGCAGGCCTGATGATGGTGTTCCAGGTCTATGACAAGATGAGCTACGGTCTGATCCTGCAGGCAACCCGTCCGCTGGCTGTTGGCGACAAGGTAACCAACCCCTGACCGATCCCTGATACAGGGCGTTCAGATAGTGATAGTGGCCGGACCAGGAAGGTCCGGCCTTTTGCGTTTTCAAGGAAGAGATTGTGACAAGTGCCTCCCCATCGCTGGCGGTCCGTGGCTCCGCCGACGTTCTGAACAACCCGGCCGCCCCATGGGTGCTGTTGGCGAACCTGCCGAAGTTCGGCATCCGGCGGCGCCAGGCCGTGCTCTCGGAAGCCACCGATCTATCCGACCTGTTGACCATGAATCCGGCGACCCTGAGAGCGCTGGGGCTGCTGTCGGAGACGATAACCGCCGTGCTTGCCTGGCAGAGCCGGGATCTCGGACACCCCCTGATCGCCAGAACCGCTGCGATTCTCGATGCCTGCAATCAGCAGGGCATCGGTCTCGTTCCGTGGCCGGACCGGCACTACCCGGAAGCGCTGCGCCACATCCACGATGCACCACTGGTGCTCTATTCCCGGGGCGATACCTCGCTGCTGCTCCTGGATCAGATCGGGATGGTGGGGAGCCGGAACGCGACGCGCGCGGGTCTTGAGCTTGCCCGACGGTTTGCCGCCGAACTCAGCAAACGCGACCTGCTGGTGACCAGCGGGCTGGCACTGGGTATTGACGGTGCCGCCCATGCCGGCGCCCTGGACGCGGGGTATCCCACGCTGGCGGTGATCGGTTGTGGGCTTGATCGGATTTACCCGTCGCAGCACCGGCGACTCGGGGACCGGGTCATTGATCAGGGGCTGCTGATTTCGGAATACCCGCCCGGAGCACCGGCCCGTGCGGCGCACTTCCCACAGAGAAACCGGATCATCAGTGGCCTCAGCCGGGGAGTGCTGGTGGTGGAGGCCGGACTCAAGAGTGGCTCACTGATCACCGCCCGCATGGCGCTGGAGCAGGGCCGCGAAGTGTTTGCCATTCCCGGATCGGTGCACAGTCCGGTGGCGCGGGGCTGCCACCACCTGATCAAGCAGGGGGCCCGGCTGGTTGAAACCGTGGACGATATCCTAGAAGAACTGGGTACCTGGTGGTCATTGCACCCGGGGAATGAGTCGAGTGAATCCGGCCCGGAACCATTGGTTGACACCCCATCCATCCTGGCGGGACTGGATAGCCGGGAAATCGCGGTGTACGAGGCTTTAGGGTATGATCCTCAGTCAACCGATGCATTGGGTTCAGCGACCGGCTTGCCTGCCGATCAGCTGATGCAGGCACTGTTGCTTCTGGAGTTGCAGGGATTGGTCAGCAGCGTTCCGGGAGGCTATCAGCGAATCGCCTGAGCCGGTGCATTATCAACCGATTGGTGTCTGACGATATTCCTATGAGTGCTCCCCGCCCGCTTACTGACTGGCAACTGCATTGTGCCCGCCGCACCCTTCTCGGTGGCGGCGTTATCGCCTACCCCACTGAGGCTGTGTGGGGTCTGGGCTGTGATCCCTGGGATCAGGAGGCTGTTGAACGCATTCTGGACCTGAAGGACCGGCCGATGGAAAAAGGCATGATCCTGGTGGCGTCTTCCGTGGCGCAGATTGATTTCCTGCTTGAGCCGCTTTCTGCTGAATTGAAGGACAGGGCCCTGAGCCATTGGCCGGGGCCTGTGACCTGCCTGTTGCCGGATGTGCGGGAGCAGATTCCCGAGTGGGTCCGTGGTAGCCACAGTTCCATCGCGGTTCGGGTCAGCGAACATCCGGTGGTTCGTGCCCTGTGTGAGACGGCGGGCATGCCCTTGGTATCCACCTCCTGCAACCCGGCCGGCCGGCAGCCTGCCCGCCACATCTGGCAGGTGCGCGGCTATTTTGGTGATCAACTGGACTGGATCGTGCCCGGGGCGCTGGGGGGCAACCGTAAACCGAGTCGCATCATCGATATCGCCACTGGCCGGCAGCTACGCTAGGAGAGTTCATGTCACAGCAACCCGACATTCAAGCCGTAAAAGACTACCTGCTGGGCCTGCAGGATCGTATTTGCAGCCGCCTGGAAGCCGTGGACGGAGAAGGCGTCTTTATCCGTGACGCGTGGGACCGACCGGAAGGCGGTGGCGGAGTCAGCCGCGTCATCGCTGATGGAAGGGTCATTGAAAAAGGTGGTGTGAACTTCTCTCACGTGATGGGCGACACCATGCCAGCCTCCGCGACGGCCCATCGCCCTCACCTGGCGGGTGCGCCCTGGCAGGCCATGGGGGTCTCACTGGTCATTCATCCCAACAATCCCTACGTGCCCACCTCCCACGCCAATGTCCGGTTCTTTATTGCCACACCAAAAGACAGTGCTCCGGTGTACTGGTTCGGTGGTGGCTATGACCTGACCCCCTATTACGGATTTGAGGAAGACTGTGTCGAATGGCATCGCACTGCCAAGGCGGCCTGCGATCCTTTCGGAGCCGATACCTATAACCGCTTCAAGGCCTGGTGCGACGACTACTTTTACCTGAAACATCGGGATGAGCCCCGTGGCGTCGGCGGACTGTTCTTCGATGATCACAACACAGGTGATTTCGAGCAGGATTTCGGGCTGATGCAGTCGGTCGGTAACAGCTATATTGAAGCGTATGAGCCGATTGTACGGCGCCGGATGGATGTGGCCTTTGGCGAGCGCGAGCGTGAGTTCCAGCTTTATCGCCGGGGGCGGTACGTGGAGTTCAACCTGGTCTATGACCGGGGAACCCTGTTCGGCCTGCAGTCTGGCGGCCGTACTGAATCCATCCTGATGTCCCTGCCACCGCTGGTGCGCTGGGACTACAACCGGGTGCCCGAACCGGGAACGGAAGAAGCCCGCCTGACGGACTACTTCCTGACCGGTCGGGACTGGCTGGAGGGCAGCAATGAGTAACGAGCTCTATGCGGTAGTTGGTCACCCGATCAGCCACAGCAAATCCCCACGCATTCACAGCCTGTTTGCGAGTCAGACCGGTGAGGCCATCGAGTACACCGCGATCCAGGCCCCGATGGACGATTTTGAAGGCACGGTACGCCAGTTTTTCGAGCGCGGAGGCAAAGGGCTGAATGTCACGGTGCCGTTCAAGGAACAGGCCTGGGAATTGGCGGGAAAGCGCACGCAACGGGCTGAAAAAGCCGGCGCCTCCAATACCCTGTACTACGATGAGGATGGCGTACTCACCGCTGACAATACCGATGGGCAGGGGCTGGTCCGCGATCTTGTAGACAACCACGGTGTAGACCTGGGCAGTGCCCGCATCCTTGTGCTCGGTGCCGGTGGCGCGGTAAGAGGTGTGATCGGGCCGATTCTGGCCCGGCAGCCGGCATCAGTCACCATTGCTAATCGTACCGTGAGCAAAGCCGCCGCGCTGGTCTCCCTGTTTGCCGATGAGGCCGGTGCGACCGAGTTGTCTGCCTGTGGCTTCGAGCAACCGGATGTGCCGTTCGATGTGATCATCAATGGGACCAGCGCCAGCCTGCAGGGAGACTTGCCGCCGCTGTCGACAAATGTGATTGACGATCACACCGTCGTTTACGACATGATGTACTCTTTAACCACCACCACGTTCAATCAGTGGGCACTGGACCATGGTGCTACGCGGGTGTTTGATGGCCTTGGCATGTTGGTGGAACAGGCTGCGGAATCCTTTCGGGTCTGGCGGGGCGTGACACCGGAGACCGCTCCGGTGATTAACGAACTTCGTAACGATTGAGGGCGTAAATGGATATTCTCACCCTGGTTGGGCTGCTTGCAGGTGTATTAATTGTCGGTCTGGCCATGGTGGCCAATGCGTCATTGCTTACCTTCCTGAACCTTCCGGGCCTGGCCATTGTGCTTGGGGGAACGTTTGCGGTGACCCTGATCAAGTTCCGGATGTCGTCCGTGCTGAGCGCCTTCCGGCTGTCGATCAGTGCAACCTTCATGGACCGGGTTGAGCGTCCGACAGAGCTCATCCGCGAGGTGGGTGAACTGGCCCGGGTGGTCCGCAAGGAGGGTATCCTGGGCCTTGAGAACCACCAGACCGACAACGAATTCCTGAAGAAAGCGATTAACCTCTGCGTTGACGGACATCCACCGGAGCTTGTTGAGGAAGCCCTGTCACAGGAGGTTCAGCAAACCGCCGAGCGCTACGAAGTGGCCGAGCGGGTCTTCCGCGGAATTGGTGAATCCGCCCCCGCCATCGGTATGCTTGGTACCCTGGTGGGGCTGGTGCAGATGCTCAACACCCTGGATGATCCCTCCTCCATTGGTCCGGCCATGGCCATAGCCTTGCTGACCACACTCTACGGTGCCTTTATTGCCCAGCTGATCGCCCTGCCCCTGGCAGACAAGCTGCAACTGAAAGCCGAAGATGAAGCCCGCAACCAGGTACTGATTACCACCTCGATCCGCAACATCATGCGCGGTGAGAATCCCCGGGTCATGACCGAATTGCTGTCGTCGTTCGTGCATCCGGACCAGCGTACCGGTCTGGCACCGGAGCGGGAGGCCTGAGGTTTTGGAGGTTACCCGGCAGAAACAGAAAATCCGTCTGAAAAGCCAGACGCCGGCCTGGATCGTCACCTTTGCCGATCTGGCTACGCTGCTGCTGACCTTTTTCATTCTGTTGTTATCGTTTGCCGAAATGGATGTGCAGAAATACCGCGCCATGGCCAACTCCATGTCGGTGGCGTTCGGATCGAGCAATGTGCTGGCGGACGACGTCGGTGGCTCACCCATCACCCTGGTGGAATCCGATACCGTCTCCTTGCCGGAGCCATCGGAGACTCTGACCAGCGAGCCGGAGTTTATCGATGAGCGGGATGACAGCGTGGCGCCCACCAAGATTCCCGGCGGTGTGATCGATCTGGCCAGTCGCTTGATCCGTGAAATGGAAGCGGAGGTGGCCTCGGACGCGCTCAGCGTCAACTATGACCCCAATCAGGTTGTGATTCGCTTCTCTGAGGAGTCGACATTTCGTTCTGGTGAGGCCGACATCAAACCGGAGATGATTCCCATCATTGACCGAGTGGTTAATGTACTCAGTGCCTGCACGGGTGACGTGTTGGTGTCCGGCTTCACTGATAATCGACCGATCTCCAGCAGTCGATTTCGCTCCAACTGGGATCTCTCCGCAGCCCGCGCCGTGTCGGTGGTGCATGAGCTGGTGATGAATCAGAAGGTTCCCGCGGATCGGGTCATGGCAGCGGGACGGGCCGAGACCAATCCGCTGGCCCCCAACGATTCCCCGGAAAACCGGGCCCGGAATCGCCGGGTGGAAATCGCGATCCGTAATCCCGAGTGCGATGAGTCGGTATCCACTGAGGTATTACCGGTCGAGATCAATCCCTGATCCGGGGCTGTTTGTCCGGTCTTATTCTTGATCCGCAGATTCTCATACTGAATTCATATAACTGACCGGGTTTCAGGGCTTTATACTGTGCCGCCTGAATAACGCACGAACATCGAATAGCAAACGAGAGAGCCTTTATGAGCGGACCAGACAAGCCAAAAGTCATCGGCGAAGAGTGGAGCGACGAGCGGGTCAAAAGCTTTCTCGCCATCGAACCTTACGACAAGGCGGAGAACCCGGATTTCAACGCGCTTCTGAAAGCCTATCAGGCCATGCGCGCGGGCGATTTCGAGCGTTTCATCGGGTTTTTCGTCGATGCCGGCCGGGACCTGAACGCGGTGAACGGCGATGGCGAAACCATTCTGGATTTGATCTCCGAGCACCGTAAGGGCGCCGACTATGCCCGGGCGCTGGAAAACGCCGGTGCCAGGCGCAATGCTGGCGCCGGGAACTGATCCCGGCGCTGCCAGCCTTTCCCGGAAGGGACGTTACTGAACGTCTACCTCAATGGCTTTCGGCTCCTTCGGTTCGGCCTTCTGCACGGTCAGGGTCAGCAGACCATCCTTGAAGTTGGCTTTCACGCTGTTCTCGTCGACATTGTCCGGTAGCGTGAAGCGGCGCAGGAAACTGCCGTAGTAGCGTTCTACCCGGTGGACCTTCTTGTCGTTGGTTTCCTCCTCGTGCTTGCGCTCACCTTCGATCGTGAGCACGCCATCGTGAACGGTCACCTTGACGTCTTTCTTGTCCATGCCGGGCAGTTCCGCCTCAATGGAGAAGGCTTCCGGCGTCTCTTTAATATCGACAGCCGGAGTCCAGTCACTGCGACTGAACAGATCTTTGCCCTCACCGCTACGGCCCAGACCCAGCATCCGGTTGTAGCGGCTCATGAGGTCTTCGAACTCGTTAATCGGGTTCCAACGGGTAATGTTGCTCATGGGAAAATCCTCCCTTTCTCGAAAACGAACCTGAATGGTTAAATCAGCTCCGTTCGCGGAACAACACCTTGCCGGTGGTACCTGGCCGGCTGGCTATCCGTGAACTTTTGCTAAGTTCGAATCTAGGTCCAGCCGGGAAATTTTCAAGGGTGATCTGTACGATTTTTGACCTGCATCAGGAGGCGGACTCGGCTAGATATTCGTCCTTAAGTTTGACGTAATTGGCGGCGGTATATTTGAAGAAGGTGCGCTCCTTGTCGGTCAGGGGCCGCGCCTGTTTGGCCGGGGAGCCCACGTACAGGTATCCGGATTCCAGGGTTTTTCCCGGCGGTACCAGGCAGCCAGCGGCGACAATGACTTCGTCCTCGACCACGGCGCCGTCCATGATGATGCAGCCCATACCCACCAGCACCCGGCTGCCAATGGTGCAGCCATGCAACAGGGCCTTGTGGCCAACCGTCACATCGTCGCCGAGGGTGAGCGGATAGCCACCGGGGTTGTAGTCGCTGGCATGGGTGATGTGCAGAACGGAGCCGTCCTGAATGCTGCAGCGGTCGCCAATTCGGATCTGGTGCATGTCGCCGCGCACGACTGTCATCGGCCAGATGGAGCAATCCGCACCGGTTTTTACATCACCGATCACCACAGAACTCGGATCAATCCAGTTCCGTTCCCCTAATTGTGGCGCTTTACCCTTGTGAGAGCGTACATTCGTCATTACATATACCTTTCAGGCGATTATGATCCTGCAGTAAGAGTTCCTGGGGAGAGGCTTTCCGAAACACGCTCCTTGCGGCACGTCCATGTGACGCTTGAGCTCCGCCATCCATGGCTCCGCACAGTTTCGGAAAGCCTCTCCCCAGGAACTCGTCAGACATTGTGATTGCCTGAAACTAACTTATCCACAGAGTGCTGAGAAGAGGACTTATGAATAACCCATTGTTGACCGACGATCTGTTGCCGAAGTTCGATCATATCCGGACCGAGCACATGGAAACGGCGATTGATCAGATTCTCAGTGAGAACCGTGTGAAAATTCAGCAGCTTGCCCAGCAAGACGACCCCACCTGGGATACCCTGGCCCAGCCCATGCAGGCGCTGGAAGACAAACTGAGCAATGCCTGGTCCGTCATCTCGCATCTGAACGGAGTGATGAACAACGACGAGCTGCGCAAGGTCTACAAGAACTGCCTGGAAAAGCTCACCGAGTACAGCACCGAAGTCAGCCAGAACGAGTTGCTCTGCAACGCCTACAAAAAGCTGGCTGCCCGCGATGATTTCAAGGCGCTGAGCGAGTCCCAGCGCAAGTCCATCGACAACATCCTTCGGGACTTCCATCTCGGCGGCGTGGACCTTCCCGCTGAACAGAAAAAGCGTTATGCCGACCTGTCGCGGGAACTGGCTGAGTTGTCCAATAAATTCAGCGATAACGTACTGGATGCGACCCAACACTGGTTCAAGCAGATTACCGACGTTGATGAGCTCTCTGGCATTCCGGAAACTGCCATTGAGGGCGCAAAACAGGCCGCCCGCCAGAAGGAGCTGGACGGCTATGTGATCACCCTGGATTTCCCCAGCTTTTTCCCAGTCATGACCTACTGCGATAACCGGGAGCTACGCCGCGAAGTCTACGAGGCGTTCGTCACCCGCGCGTCCGATCAGGGCCCGGATGCCGGACAGTGGGACAACACGCCGGTGATGGCCGAGATCCTCAAGCGCCGCCATGCGCTCTCCCAGTTGCTGGGTTTCGACAACTACGCTCAGCGTTCCCTGGCCACCAAGATGGCCCGCAGTGTGGACGAAGTGATGGACTTCCTCAATCAGCTTGCGGCCAAATCCAAACCGGTGGCGGAGAAAGAATTTGCCGAACTCAAGGCCTTTGCCAAGGAGGAGCATGGCGTTGACGAGCTGAAAGCCTGGGATGTGGGTTACTACAGCGAGAAGCTGCGCCAGAAGCAGTACGACATCTCGCCGGAAACACTGCGGCCCTGGTTCCCTGTGGATAAAGTGGTACCCGGCCTGTTCCGGGTGGCGGAGAAGTTGTTTGGCGTGCAGATTGAGGAGCGTTCAGACGTCGAGACCTGGCACGAGGATGCCAAAGCCTACTGCATCAGCCGGAACGGCGAAGCGGTGGCCTGGTTCTACCTCGATCTGTATGCCCGTCAGGGCAAGCGCGGTGGCGCCTGGATGGCGGACTGCCGTGTACGGTGGCGTAACCAGCGCGGCCAGCTCCAGTTGCCAGTGGCGTTCCTGACCTGTAACTTCACGCCCCCGGTGAATGGCAAACCAGCACTGCTGACCCACGATGAAGTGACCACCCTGTTCCATGAATTCGGCCATGGTCTGCACCACATGCTGACTCAGGTGGAAGTGCTGGATGTTTCCGGTATCAACGGCGTGGCGTGGGATGCTGTCGAACTGCCAAGCCAGTTCCTCGAAAACTGGTGCTGGAACCCGGATTCCCTGGCACTGATTGCCAGCCACCACGAAACCGGGGAGCCCCTGCCGGAAGACCTGCTCAACAAGCTGCTGGCGGCCAAGAACTTCCAGTCTGGTATGGGCATGGTGCGACAGCTGGAATTCTCGCTGTTCGATTTCCGCCTGCACGCGGAATTCACCGACGAGGCTCCGACCAATCCGCTGGATATGCATCGCACCGTGCGGGAAGACATTGCCGTGGTGGAAGCGCCGGAGTTCAACCGCTTCCCGAACGCCTTCTCCCACATTTTTGCCGGTGGTTACGCGGCGGGTTACTACAGCTACAAATGGGCTGAGGTACTGGCGGCGGACGCGTTCTCCCTGTTTGAGGAAAACGGCATCTTCGATCCGGAAACCGGTACGGCCTTCCTGACGAATATCCTGGAGAAGGGCGGTTCGCAGGAGCCGATGGAGTTGTTCAAGGCCTTCCGCGGTCGTGAACCGCAAGTGGACGCCCTGTTGAAACAATCCGGCATCACGGACGAAGCCGCCTGAGCCAAGCGCGCCCTGCCGTCGTATCGGCGTCAGGGCCTTTATTTCTGGAGTTGAATTATGGCGAGTCCAAAACGCTTTATCGCCGGCGCTGTCTGTCCCCGTTGTGCGGAGATGGACAAAATCATGATGTTCACTGACGACAACGACAAGCAGGTTCGCGAATGCGTGGCCTGTGGGTTTACTGATGCGATGAGCGACGAGCCTGACGTTCAGGCGGCTGAGCTGGAAACCCGGGTGAACAAGCGTAAGAACGAGGACGACCACACGGTTCAGCAGGTGGTGTTCTTTAAGTCCGGGCAGGATGAGTAAGCTGCTGGTGGTTTTGTCTTGTAGCCTGATGATTGTGGGGGGTGAGAGGTCGCGGGGGTTCTTTTCTTCTGGGAAAAAACAACTCGCTTCGCTCAGACATTTTTTTCCCGCCAGAAAAGAACCCCCACACCCTCTCGTTTTAACCCAAGCGATATCGCCGTAAAGCGTTTCCCGATCAACATTGGCTGACCTGGAGATCCCTTTCCTTTTCCCGGGCGTTATCTCTAAGGTTCGCTCGCGAGGGGGTTGGGGGGATTTTTCCCGCCAGAAATGGATGTCTGAGCGCAGCGAGTTCCATTTCCAAGGGAAAAACTCTCCCCAACCCCATCGCAGCCACCAGAACCTGCAGGCTACAAAATGAGGACTAACGCCATCAACGCTTAAAGAACCATAGCCGCCAACCACCCGAAGCCAAGCAACGGCAGGTTGTAGTGCAGGAAGGTCGGTACCACGGTGTCCCAGATGTGGTTGTGCTGGCCGTCGACGTTGAGGCCGGCGGTGGGGCCGAGGGTGGAATCGGAGGCCGGGGAACCGGCATCACCGAGGGCGCCAGCGGTGCCGACCAGAGCCACGATGGCCAACGGGCTGAAGCCCATTTGCAGGGCCAGCGGTACGTACAGGGCGGCGATGATGGGGATGGTGGAGAAGGATGAGCCGATGCCCATGGTGATCAGCAGGCCGACACCCAGCATCAGGAACGCGGCCAGGGGCTTGTTGTCGCCGATGGTGGCAACGGAGCCTTCAACCAGGCTGGCGATGTCGCCGGTTTCCCGCATCACTTCGGCAAAGCCGTTGGCGGCGATCATGATGAAGCCGATCATCGCCAGCATTTTCATGCCTTCGGTGAACAGGTCGTCAGCCTCTTTCCACTTCACCACGCCGGACAGGTTGAACAGCACGAAGCCCGCCAGAGCACCCAGAATCATGGAGCCCAGCCAGAGCTGAACCACGAAGGCCGCCACGATGGCGACCAGAGCCATGATCAGAGTGCGGGGGCTGTACTGCACATCCACCCGTTCGGTCCGTTCGATGGCTTTCATGTCGTACTGGCGTTCACCGCGGTAGCTGAAGAACACCGCAACCAGCAGGCCCACCAGCATACCCACCGCAGGCAGTGCCATGGCAGACATAACGTTCAGGTTGGACGCATCGACGCCGTTGTCGGCCACGTTGGCCAGCAGGATCTCGTTCAGGTAGATGCCGCCAAAGCCTACTGGCAAGAACATGTACGGGGTGATCAGACCAAAGGTCAGCACGCAGGCAACCAGGCGACGGTCCATGTTCAGTTTGGCCATGACATACAGTAAGGGCGGCACCACGAGCGGGATGAAGGCGATGTGAATCGGCAGGATGTTCTGGGAGGAAATGGCCACAGCCAGCAGCAAGCCGATAATCAGGAACCGGATGCCGTTGACGGCGCCGCCGCTGTCCTGGCGACCGACCAGGGCCAGAGCCTTGTCGGCCAGGGCGTGGGCCAGGCCGGATTTTCCGATGGCAACGGCGAAGGCACCGAGCGTGGCGTAAGACAAAGCTACGGTCGCACCGCCCCCTAGCCCGCTGTTAAAGGCGTTAATAGTGTCTTCGAGGGACAGGCCCGAGATCAGGCCACCGGATATGGCTCCGATGATCAGGGCGACGACAACGTGGATGCGGCACAGGCTCAGTATGAGCATGATGGCCACCGCGGCAACAACGGCGTTCATGACAGACTCCGGGTAGGAATGGCTGGATTATCTGGCCCCTTTTGAGGGCCAGGTTCACGAAAAGCGGGCTAATGTGCAGGAAATGATCACAACAGTCAAAGCGGAATTGTGACTATCAGGTGTCACCGATACGAGCGAACCGCGGGACCTGTTCACCGGCCACCTCAACGGTTTCACGGAACATGGAGAGTGGTCTGACCCACAGGCTGTGATCGCCATACAGGCACCGGTAGACCACCAGCCACTCCTCGGTCTCGCTGTGGCGGGCGATATCAATCACCTGGTAATCCTTGCCTTTGTAATGGCGATAGCGACCCGGTTGCAGTTCGGGCTTTCTGTCTGGCATTGATTTTCTCCTGGCGTCGTTCGAAATACCGCTTGGGCGGGATGCCGGGACGCCCACAAGGGTCTAAACTGCTAGGTACAGGTTACAGGGACGGTTGTGAACCCTGCTCAGGGATTCGGAAGTGTAGTTCAAGTCACGATGTCCGGAAACCGGAACCTTCTATGAAACAATCCGCCCATGCAGCGGTGCTATGCCTGGTTTATCTTGTTCTTGTGTTGTCGGCTACCAGGGTAGTGGCCGCGGAGCCCGAATATCACTGGTTTGAGGATGCCGGCGATCGTCTGGGCATTTCCGATGTAGTCGCCCTTGCTCCCGGCCGGTGGCAAACCTTCAGTGCCGATCAGGTGTTGAATCTCGGCTTCAGCGATGGCGCCTTCTGGGTTCGGGTTGATGTGCCCCCCTCGGATCGCAGCCGGGTTCTGGCGATCAGCTACCCGTTGCTTGATGTAGTGGATGTCTACTGGACGAAGGAGGCAACGGTTCTCGAGGCCTACCAGACCGGTGACCTGCGGCCGTTCTCGAGCCGGCCCATTCCCAATCGGGAATTCCTGTTTCCGGTGCCCAGTGAAGCGGCATCGCTGACGGCGTATATCAGGGTGAAGACCCAGGGATCGGTCCAGATTCCCATCGCCATCATGACGTCCGTCGAGTTTCTGGCTCGGGATCAGATTTCCTATGGCTGGCAAACTATGTTTCTGGGCATCATCGTGGCCCTTACCCTTTACAATATCTTCCTCTACAGCATTGTTCGTCACCCGGCGTATCTCTGGTATGTGCTGACGGTGCTGTCATCAGGCCTGGTTCAGCTAAACTTTCATGGTGTCGTATTCCAATGGTTATGGCCCGACGATCCATGGATCAATCGGTATTTTACGGTCCTGATTGTGGCCACGGCGCTGTTCTCCGCGACGATGTTCACGCTGCACTTCATTGCGGTCAGGCGATACAGCCCCTGGGGGTTCCGGGTGTTGCAGGGCATGCTGGGGGCCGCGGTCTTCGCCTTCATTTACGGGCTGGTGGGGGGCTACCAGAGTGGCATTGTTCTGATCAGTGCCCTGGCTGCCATTGCCACGCCGGCGGCCTGGCTGGTGGGGTTGAGGGTCTGGCGCCAGGGGCAGAAACTGGCGGGGTTTTATGTGCTTGCCTGGACGCCGCTGCTACTGGGCCATCTGGTGCTGGCGATCAGCAAGCTGGGTTATCTGCCGCGTACCTTCCTGACCGAATTCGGGTCGCAAATCGGGGTGGCACTTGAGGTGATTCTGCTCTCGTTCGCCCTGGCTTACCGGATCAATCTGGAGCGGCAGCGCCGGATGCAGGCCCAGGAAGAAGCGCTGGACATTCAGCTGAAGGCCAACCAAACGCTGGAAGAGCGGGTCAGCGAACGCACGGATGATCTGGAACGGGCGAACTCTCGTCTAAAGGCCATGAGCCTCACCGATGGTCTGACTCAGGTGGCGAACCGGCGCCAGTTTGATGATGTGCTGGTTACAGAGTGGAACCGGGCCGCGAGGCAGGCCCATGCACTCAGTTTGTTGATTCTGGATATCGATCATTTCAAGTCGGTGAATGACAGGTATGGCCACCTGGTGGGAGACGACTGCCTGATTACAGTGGCGGCCCTGTGCGGATCCGAAATCCAGCGTTCTGGGGATTTGCTGGCCCGGTATGGGGGGGAAGAGTTTGTGGTGCTGTTGCCGACAACGCCGATTGAGGGGGCCGAGCAGGTTGCTGAGCGTTTGCGCCAGGCGGTGGAAGACGCCTCTGTTCACCCGGATGCCCAGGTCACGCCAATCAGCCTCACCATCAGCGTCGGCGTGGCCTGTATGATTCCCGACCGTAACGCCAAGCCGGGTGAGCTGGTCCGGCGGGCAGACGAGGCACTCTATGCCGCCAAAGGCGCGGGCCGCAATCGGGTGATGCTCTACCGTGGATACCGGGCGGTATCCACGGGCGATTCCTGACGGACCTAGTTCTTCAGCTTGTAACGACCCGGGCCAAGGAAGATCACGGCGACGGCGGTAAACAGGAAGAACCCCTGCAGTTCCAGCGCCCAGCCGCCACTACCGCCCAGTGTGAGCAGCTGATGCGTATGCACCAAGGCGATGGCAACCAGCATGTTGAAGACAATCAGCAGGGCGCCGATCCGGGTCTGGTACCCGAGAATAACCATCAGCGGCGCAATCAGCTCGCCTATGAATACGCCATAGGCGAGGAACGCGGGTAATCCGTGGCCGGCCAGCTGCCCTTCAATGAAGCCAATGCCGTTCAGCAGTTTGGCGATCCCGTGAAACAGCATGAGTCCGCCGAGTGTCAGGCGGATGATCAGTTTTCCAAGGTCGGCGTTTTCCAGCACGTTGGTGTCTCCAGGTTGGGGTCGTTGCGAGGCTTGCAAGCATACCGGGTAAAACGCGGCGCTCAAAGGGTATCTACAGGCGGGAGATGACGGCTCACAGGAGGCTCGAACCGAGCTGGAAACGGATGTGATTACGGTCGAGCAGGTTTTCCCAGTACTGCCTCATCCAGTCCCAGGCCACATGGTTGACCTGATCCACGAATGGATCCAGATCCAGGTTGTAATAGTCCGGTGTCCCGGCAATCTGCTGAACGGTGAAGACAATGGACTCGTCCAGTTCATTGGCGAAGGGCTCACCGATGAGCTGGTGTGCCAGCAGGTTTGCTCGGGTCGCGTCGATATCCACCAGCTCGCCTGCGCGGGTGGAGCGGTTATTCTCGTACATTTCTTCCATCAGGCGATGGCACAGGTAGGCCCGGATCAGCAGTCCATCCAGCCCGTCAAACCGGACCAGGTCTGCTGAGGGCTGTGTGAAATAGCGGGTCGCGGCCTCGATGAAGGGAGCGAAAAGTTCGGATTCACCGGCCTCTCGGGCGCAGGCCTCGACGCACTCGATGAGTCGGGGCGCCATCTCGATATACTCTACGGCGAACTGGAACAGACAGGTCGCAGGCTGGTGGCCATCAATGACTTTTACAGCGGCAGGCAGGCCCGGTGCCTTCTCGCGGAGCTGGCGGAGAAAGGTTCCTGAGCGGGCTTCTTTCCTTCGTGCCTGGTCGATAATTTCCAGAACAACCTGTGGTGTCATTTCAGGAGATGCCGGTGTTTGAACAGTATGAGGTCGCAAGGCGCCTCCTGTTGTCGGGTAACAGTCGTTGAGGCGGGCTGGCGGGCATGTTCCCCGCTGCTCGGCCATTTAACACAAGTGTAGTCGACATTTTGTCGGCTGCTGTCCAGGCCGAGGGAAATGTGGCGCTGAATTGTAACAAATTGAATACTGTTTCAGGTGTCCGGGAACCACCGACCCTTCCGGGTGTGAGCCCGGCACAGCCAGCCCATGCTGGCTGCTCGTGCCAGCATCAGACAGATCAATGAGAACCACAGGCCGTGATTGCCCCAACCTGTGCTCAACCACCAGGCCGGGAGAAAGACCGCCATTGCGGAGAACAGCATGGTGTTCTGCATATCCCGGGTCCGGGTCGCACCGATAAATACGCCATCCAACAGAAAACCCCAGACCGAGGCCAACGGCAGAGCCCAAAGCCAGGGCAGATACTGCCACGCTGTTGTGCGCACCTCCGGTATACCGGTCAGCAGTGCAATGAGGGCTTTGCCTGCGAACACGAACACCAGCGTCAAAAGCAGAGCGCCCCACAGGGACCAGCGCAGCGCGCTGCGAAAAACAATGCGAAAGCGGCGCCGGCTACCCTTGCCGATGGCCTCGCCGATGAGCGCCTCGGCCGCGTTGGCAAAGCCGTCCAGGGCGTTCGAGATCACCAGCAGGAAGGTGATGAGCACCGCATTGGCGGCCAGCACGGTATCGCCCTGGCGTGCACCCTGGGCGGTGAAAAAGGCAAGCACCAACAGCAACGCAATGGTGCGCACCATGATGTAGCGATTCACCCTCAGTATTTGCAGGTAATCCGACAACTCCCCGATCAGGGCACGGGTCAGTTTCTGGCCCTCCGGCATCCGGGTCAGGACAATACCAAAGCCAATGGTCGCGGCGCCGTATTCGGCGATCACCGTGGCGATGGCGACTCCCCGACTGTTCCACCCCAGGCCGGTAACGAACAGCACGTCGAGAACAATATTGAGGCCATTGGCAACGATCAGCATGACCATTGGGCCCCTGGCAAACTGGGTGCCGATCAGCCAGCCGACCAGAGTGTACTGGCAGAGCACTGCCGGGGCACTCCAGATGCGGATCGACGCATACTCCGCTGCCAGCGTGGTGACATCCTCACTCGGATTCATCAGCGCCAGCCCAACCGCGATCAATGGCTTGTGGAAGAGGATGAGCACCAGGCCGATCATGATCGCCAGAAGCACTGAACGTAGCAGCAGCGCGACCTGACCAAAAGGGTCCCGTTTGCCCCAGGCCTGAGCTGCCAGCCCGGTGGTTCCCATGCGCATGAAGCCGAAGGTCCAGTACAGAATGCTGAACAGGTTGGCGCCCACGGCAACGGCCCCCAGGTACTCCGGGCTGTCCAGGTGGCCCAGTACGGCGGTGTCGACCAGACCCAGCAATGGCACCGTCAGGTTGGTGAGCATCAGGGGCCAGGCCAGGGCCCAGAGGCGCCGGTCCGTCGTCGGTAATTGGAAACTGATATTCGCTTTGATTCTCAAAAATTCCTGGTTAGCAGTTTTGGATTTAGGCCATTTTTTAGCCTTTTCTTGATCTGTGTCTATACTCGAATTTGGTATATCCGTAAGCAGGCTTCCACTTTGATCTCCTGCCGGTGTGTGCGAGCACCCAGGGAAATCAAAGGGATTACGCAAAATCCGACAAGAATAACACTCTGTGGAGACACAGTATGCGCGTGCACGCTAAGCGGGCAGGTGCCCTTGTTGGCGGACTTATGTTACCGACCTTGTCCATGGCGGACTGGACGGTGAATATGACGCCCGGGGTGACCGGCACCAGCAATGAGATATTCAGCCTTCACATGACCATTCTCTGGATCTGCGTCGTCATCGGCGTCGTGGTGTTCGGGGTAATGTTCTGGTCGATCTTTGCCCACCGGAAATCCCAGGGCCACAAACCAGCCAACTTCCACGAGAACACCGTGGTGGAAATACTCTGGACCATTATCCCCTTCGTGATACTGGTTGTTATGGCCATTCCTGCCACTGCAACGCTTGTCGATATGTACGACACCAGCGAGGCAGATGTAGACATCAAAATCACCGGCTACCAATGGAAGTGGCAATACGAGTATCTCGATGAAGAGTTCGGGTACTTCTCCAATCTCGCCACTCCTCCAGACCAGATCAATAACCGTCAGAACAAGGGGGAGAACTACCTGCTTGAGGTGGACAATCCTCTGATCGTGCCTGTCGGCAAGAAAATACGTCTGTTGCTGACGGCCAACGATGTCATCCATTCCTGGTGGGTGCCGGATTTCGGCGTCAAGAAAGATGCCATCCCGGGCTTTATCAACGAAGCCTGGACCCGGGTGGATGAGCCCGGCATCTATCGCGGTCAGTGCACCGAGCTTTGTGGCAAAAACCACGGATTTATGCCAGTGGTGGTGAAAGCCGTTCCAGAGGCGGAGTACAACACCTGGGTCGCTGAACAGAAAGCGGCGGCCGAGAAAGAGCGTGAGCTGACCCAGAAAGACTGGACCATGGCCGAATTGATGGCGCGTGGCGAGAAGTCTTACCAGACCAACTGTGCGGCCTGCCACCAGCCCGATGGCAGTGGTGCGCCCCCGGCGTTCCCCGCTCTCAAGGGCAGCCCGATTGCGACCGGCGACATGGCAGCCCATATCGATATTGTGGTGCACGGCAAGTCTGGCACTGCCATGCAGGCATTCGGTGGTCAGCTGAGCGAAGTGGACCTGGCGGCGATTATTACTTTCGAGCGTAATGCCTGGGGTAATAACACCGGAGACATGGTCACGCCGAAACAGATATTCGATTACAAGAACCAGCAGTAATCGACACCAGATAACGGAATTCGCCAGCCAAATACGGCGGTAACGGGGGTTTTCATGAGTGCGGTTGCAGATACCCACACCCAGGAACATCATCACGGCCCGGCCAAAGGCATCAGCCGCTGGCTTTTGACCACCAACCACAAGGACATCGGGACCATGTACCTGGTGTTCAGTTTCGCCATGTTCCTCCTCGGGGGGTGCATGGCGATGGTCATCCGGGCCGAACTCTTCCAGCCCGGCCTGCAGATTGTGCAGCCGGAATTCTTTAACCAGATGACCACCATGCATGGCCTGATCATGGTCTTTGGTGCCGTTATGCCGGCCTTCGTCGGCCTTGCTAACTGGATGCTGCCTTTGATGATCGGGGCGCCGGACATGGCTTTGCCCAGGATGAATAACTGGAGTTTCTGGTTGTTGCCCTGTGCCTTCCTGATTCTGGTATCCACATTGTTCATGGAAGGCGGTGCGCCCAACTTCGGCTGGACCTTTTACGCGCCCCTATCCACAACCTATGGCCCGCCCAGCACCACGTTCTTTATTTTTGCGGTCCACATCATGGGGATTTCCTCCATCATGGGCGCCATCAACGTCATTGCCACCATCCTGAACCTGCGGGCACCGGGGATGACCCTGATGAAAATGCCCCTGTTCGTATGGACCTGGCTGATCACCGCCTTCCTGTTGATTGCGGTGATGCCGGTACTGGCGGGCGTGGTCACGATGATGCTGATGGACATCAACTTTGGCACCAGCTTCTTTGATGCCTCCGGCGGCGGCGACCCGGTCCTGTTCCAGCACGTGTTCTGGTTCTTCGGGCACCCCGAGGTTTACATCATGATTCTGCCGGCGTTCGGTGCGGTGTCTCACATTATTCCGGCCTTCTCCCGCAAGCCGCTGTTTGGCTACGCCTCCATGGTGTATGCGGTCGGTGCCATTGCCCTGTTGTCCTTCATCGTCTGGGCCCACCACATGTTCACCGTCGGGGTTCCGCTGGCGGGGCAGTTGTTCTTCATGTACGCCACCATGCTGATCGCCGTGCCCACCGGGGTAAAAGTATTCAACTGGGTGGCAACCATGTTCCGTGGGTCGCTGAGCTTTGAGGCACCGATGCTGTTCGCGGTGGCCTTCGTTATCCTGTTCACCATCGGTGGCTTTTCCGGACTGATGCTGGCCATAGCGCCCTCGGACTTCCAGTACCACGACACCTACTTCGTGGTGGCTCACTTCCACTACGTGCTGGTGCCGGGGGCCATCTTCGGCATCTTCGCATCGGCCTACTTCTGGTTGCCCAAGTGGACCGGGCACATGTACGACGAGACCCTGGCCAAGACCCATTTCTGGCTGTCGTTCATCGGTATGAATCTGGCGTTCTTCCCTATGCACTTCCTTGGCCTTGCGGGCATGCCGCGCCGGATACCCGACTACGCACTGCAGTTTGCTGACTTCAATATGGTCTCCAGTGTTGGAGCGTTCATGTTCGGAGCCACTCAGCTGCTGTTCCTGTTTATCGTGGTGAAGTGTGTCCGGGGTGGCAAAGCCGCTGAGGCAAAACCCTGGGATGGTGCGGAAGGTCTTGAATGGACCGTGCCTTCACCGGCGCCTTACCATACCTTCGCAACGCCCCCGGAAGTGAAATAACCGGGGGTGCCGAGGAAGCGGTAAAACACAACAACAAACGATAACGGCTAAGCCATTGGAGACAGCTATGGCGGATCACCAGACCTACTACGTTCCGGAACAGAGCAAGTGGCCAATCATCGCGACCGTTGGCCTCGGCGTCACCCTCTATGGGGTTGCATCGATCATGGTGAAAAGCGGACAGGGCGAGAGTACGACGGGCGCCTGGGTGATGTTTTTCATTGGTGCCCTGATCATGGCCTACATGCTGTTTGGCTGGTTCGGCAATGTCATCAGGGAAAGTCGGGAGGGACTGTACAGTCCGCAGATGGATCGCTCTTTCCGGTGGGGGATGAGCTGGTTCATTTTCTCCGAGGTCATGTTCTTCGCGGCCTTCTTTGGGGCCTTATTCTACGTGCGGATGTTTGCCGTGCCGTGGCTGGGGGGTGAAGGCGATCGTGGCAGCAGTGCCATGCTCTGGGATGGGTTTCAGGCCACCTGGCCGCTGATCAACAACCCCAACCCGGAAGCCTATCCGGCTCCGGAAAGCGTGATCGGTCCCTGGGGCCTGCCGCTGGTGAATACCATTCTTCTGGTGACCTCGTCTTTCACCATCACGGTTGCCCACCACGCCCTGAAGGCGGGTAATCGGCAGAAGATCAAGATCTGGATGATCGCCACCATTGTGCTGGCTCTGGGCTTCCTGATTCTCCAGGCGGAAGAGTATATGCACGCCTACCAGGAACTGAATCTGACGCTTCAGTCCGGCATCTATGGCAGCACCTTCTTTATGTTGACGGGCTTCCATGGTGCCCATGTGACGCTCGGCACGCTGATGTTGGTGATCATGCTGATTCGGGTTATCAAAGGGCATTTCACGGCGGATCACCATTTTGGCTTTGAGGCCGCCGCCTGGTACTGGCACTTTGTGGACGTGGTCTGGCTGGGGCTGTTTATCTTCGTCTACATCCTGTGAATGATTGGATTAACGGTAAGGCTGGATGATCAAGGCGTCGGGTTCATGGTCAGGCTACCTTGCCAGAGTGCAATCATGATCACGGCGAGCAGCAGCACGCTCAGGGTGACCCGAACCGCCAGAGAATTCACGACCCGGTTGGTTTTGCCACCGTCCTTGATCAGGAAGAAAAGACCACTGAACAGGCTGGCGAGAACCATGAGCAATAGAATCACAATGAGAGCTTTCAGCATGGAGGTGCCCCGTTTCTTGTAAGCGTTGTCGGCTGGAGGATGCTGTTTATGATGGCATCGGCTCAGGTCACTATAGCAGAGCGTGAACGGGAGCAGAGCATGATCGGGGTACAGCGTATGTCCCGAAAGTGGCGTTTTGACTGGCGCCTGATGCTATTCACCGGGTGTTTCCTGCCACTATTGATTGGTCTCGGAATCTGGCAACTGGATCGCGCTGGGCAGAAGCAGGTGATGCTGGATCAGTGGCAGCAAGAGGCTCTCGAATTACCCTGGAACGAGCTCGTCGCCCAGGGCCTGGATTCGGGGCGGCCAGTGTCACTGAGCGGTGTGTACGGCAACCGGACCTGGTTGCTGGATAACCGGACCCGGAGCGGCATTCCCGGGTATGAGGTGTTGACCGACTTTCATCCCACGGTGGGGCCGCCTGTCGTTGTGAATCGCGGATGGGTCCCGGCCCCGCGAAGCCGACAGGCGTTGCCTTCGATCAGCACCCCAGGGGCGACGGTGATGCTGGAAGGTCGTCTGGCAGATTACCCGGAACCGCCGGTGTTGAGTGAGCGCAGTGAACCTGCGGGCAGCTGGCCCAGGCGGGTGCAGACCCTGCCGCAGGAAACCGCGAACCAGAGCGTGCCGGGACTACCGGGCGCCATCGTGAGGCTTGCAGGCAAGGAACAGCCCGGGGCATTCAGGGCCGACTGGCAGGTTGATGTGATGGGCCCGCAAACCCATTATGGCTATGCGGCTCAATGGTTTGCGCTTGCTGTTGCACTGACTATATTGACGGTAGCGGCGAGTTACCGAAAGACAGGAGCCAATAATGACAATGACAATGGCTGACCGTATTTCCGATCAGAAGGAAGGCCCCACTCCGGCACAGATCCAGCGCGGTCGCAGAACGGCGATACTGCTGTTTGCGATTGGCTTCGGACCCATGGTCTTTGCAACCATCATGTTCTACACCGGCTGGCTCAACCCGGTAGGCCACACCAATAACGGGGTCCTCATCGACCCTGTTGTACCGGTGAGCGAACTGCAATTGCAGACCCGATCCGGCCAGCCGCTGGGGGCACGCTTTGGCCCGGACAAACCCGAGGCACAGTGGATGATGCTGGTGGTGTCTGGCGAATGCGGCGGTGACTGCGAGCAACTGCTCTACCTCGCCCGGCAGGTCAATATTGCACTTGGGAAGAATGCCAACCGGGTCTCGCGAGCCGCCGCGCTCGGTTCCGTGCCTGCCGATCTGGCCCAGCGGTGGAACTCGGAATACAGTCTGATGGAACGCCTTCAGCCGGCGCCGGGCACCGCGCCGGCCTGGCCCGCAGGCGTTAACCCGGAGAAAACCCCGCGTATCCTGCTGGTCGACCCGTTCGGCAACCTGATGATGCATTACGGCACGGGCAACACCGGTAAGGAAGTGCTGAAAGACCTGAAACACCTGCTGAAGATTTCCCAGATCGGGTAAGGGTGGTATGCGAGAAACGCAAGAGATTTCCTCTACCGATACGCCCGTCCGTCTGATGAAACGCTGGGCGATGGTCGCAACCTGTCTGGCGGTGATTGTGATTATGTTGGGGGCCTGGACACGACTGGTTCACGCCGGCCTTGGCTGCCCGGACTGGCCAGGATGCTATGGCTTTCTGACCGTACCCCAGAGCGAAGCCCACATTGCCATTGCCAACGCACGCTTCCCGGAATCACCAGTGGTGGTGGAAAAGGGCTGGCCCGAGATGATTCATCGGTACGCGGCCGGCACCCTGGGGCTGATCGTGTTCGGCCTCGCCGCCTATGCCGTCAGACACCGCCGCTCCGGCGTCCCGGTAAAACTGCCGCTTTTCATCGCTGGCTTCATCGTATTACAGGGAGCGTTCGGCATGTGGACCGTGACCCTGAAACTCTGGCCTCAGGTGGTTGCCCTGCATCTGCTGGGAGGGTTCACCACCCTGAGTCTGTTAACACTACTCACTCTCCGGCTTCGTGGACGAGTGAACGGCATAGGAAAAAACAAGGGTGGCGTGGCAAGACCCGGCATGCGTCCCTGGTTATATGGTGGCTTGTTGCTGGTGATTATCCAGATTGCGCTCGGGGCCTGGACGGCATCGAACTACGCAGCCGTTGCCTGTACCGACCTGCCTACCTGCCAGGGCCAATGGTGGCCGGAAGGAATGGACTTCGAGCACGGGTTTGATGTCACCCAGCATGTCGGACCCAACTATCTCGGTGGTCAGCTTAAGGCCGATGGCCGGGTGGCGATTCATGTTACGCACCGTCTCGGTGCAATGGTGGTGCTGGGCTACTTCACCTTTCTGCTGGCCGCTCTCTGGCGTCGTCGCGACGAGTCCGCTTTAACCGGACCGGTAGGACTGGTGGCTGTGGCACTGGGTGCCCAGATCGCGCTGGGGCTGGCCAATGTACTGCTCCATATTCCGCTGCCTGTGGCGGTGGCGCACAACGCCATGGGAGCAGGCCTGCTGCTGACGGTGATCCACCTGATCTGGCAGTACCATCGGTTGCCCCTTGCCCAGGGCGCCGGAAATCCACAAATAACAACAATTAATCGTGAGGCGACGGTATGAGCGAGCGAGTCGAGGCGCTGGCGGCCCAGTCAGCAGCAAACCAGACCATTTCCTGGCGTGACTACCTGGAGCTGACCAAGCCCAGAGTTGTGGCGCTTATGATCCTCACGTCCGTGATCGGCATGTTGCTGGCGGTGCCCGGCGTGCCGGACTGGCAGGTCATGCTCTACGGCAACCTCGGCATCGCGTTGCTGGCGGGTTCTGCGGCGGTGGTCAACCATGTGGTGGATCAGAAGATTGATACCGTCATGGCTCGCACTCGTAAACGCCCGGTCGCCACAGGCAAGATTGCCCCGTTGGATGCGATCCTGTTTGCCGTGATTCTCGCCAGTGTCGGTATGGTCGTCCTGATGTGGCAGGTAAACGAACTGACCGCGTGGCTGACCCTGGCCTCACTGGTTGGCTATGCCGGCATCTACACCCTGTTCCTGAAGCGAGCCACACCCCAGAACATTACCATCGGCGGACTGGCCGGAGCGATGCCGCCGCTGCTGGGCTGGACCGCCGTCACCGGTGAAGTGGAAGGCCACGCCCTGCTGCTGGTGCTGATCATCTTCGCCTGGACGCCACCTCACTTCTGGGCCCTGGCCATTCACCGCAAAGAAGAATACGCCAAGGCCGGTATCCCCATGCTTCCGGTCACCCATGGCAACCGTTTCACCGAACTCCACATACTGCTCTATACGCTCATGCTACTGGCAGCCAGCCTGCTACCTTTTGTCACAGGTATGTCGGGCGGCATCTACCTGATCGGCGCGCTGGCCCTCGGCCTGCGCTTTCTGCAATACGCCATCCGGCTATACAGGGGCGATGATCGCCGCGTTGCTCTCAATACCTTCAAATACTCCATCACTTACCTGATGGCCCTCTTTGTGGTACTTCTAGTAGACCATTTCGTCTTCTTCTGAAGCCACGAATAACGTCTGCAGGAGTGGGTGGGGAAGTCTTTTCTGGCGGGAACAATTGTCTGAGCACAGCGAGTTGTTTGTTCCCAGAAGAAAAGACTTACCGACCCGCTCCGTACACCAAAAGTTTCGGTATGGGAGTCACCATGGATCGATCCGTGCGGATAACGCTATTCGCGCTTCTATTGCTGGTTTTGTTGGTGTTTGGCCTTGTGATCGCCCGTCAGGTGTATCTGGTCGGTAATGAGGAGCCGGAGCCCGCACCGGTTCTGGCGGAGTTGAACGCCTACGTCTATGACGAACCCAGGGAGCTGGTAGATTTCACGCTGACCGATGAGAACGGCGAGACGGTTACCCGGGAAAGCCTGCGCGGGCGCTGGACGTTTGCTTTTGTCGGGTACACCAACTGCCCGGATGTGTGCCCGGCGGCGATGGCCAACCTGCGGCGCACCGATCAGTTAATTTCCAATGAATTGCCACAACCGGACTACTTGCTGGTCAGTGCCGACCCGGAGCATGACACGCCGGAGAAGTTGAAAGCCTACACCGGTTTTTTCGGCGAGCATTTCCATGGTTACACCGGTGATCTCGACACCCTCCGAGCCCTGGCAAAAAGCCTGAGTGCGGTGTTTGTGCATCGTGAGGCGGATGGTGAGCTTTTGGTGGACCATAGCGCCCATTTCGCCCTGTTGAATCCTGACGGTAAGCTGGCGGCTTTGATTCAACCGCCCCATAAACCGGAAGCCGTCGCCGAAGCCTTTGAACGGATCTACGCCTGGGCGCGGGACAACCGGGAACGGAGCGGTAGCTAACCGGCCTTCATCCAAGGTCCCACTGACACAGGCGCATTGGTGGATTAGACTGCACGGTCCGAACCATGACGAGTCGAGACCATGCCGACGAACGCCCAAAGCTGCACCAATCCCCGCCAACTGTTCACGGTTCTAGCGGCCGGAGCCGTGGTTCTGCTTGTCGTCCATGGCCTTGGACGCTTCATTTATACCCCGCTTTTGCCCTATCTGGTCGACGACGGCCAGTTCAGTGCGGCCAACGGCGCCGCGGTCGCCACCTGGAACTACCTCGGTTACCTGATGGGGGCCATGCTGGCCATTCGCTGGCACCGGATCGATCAGATCCGGGTATTGCTGCCGATATCACTGGCCGTGCACGTTATTACCACACTGTTTGTCACCCAGACCGATACCCTGACCCTGATTGCCGGTAGCCGCTGGCTCAACGGGGTGGCCAACGGCATGGTCTTCGTTCACGCTCCGGCGCTGATCCTGGAATGGCTGGTGCTCCGCAACCGCTCATCCATGAGCGGGCTGGTCTACATTGGTGTTGGCCTTGGTTTGCTGGTATCCAGTGGTCTGGTGACCGGCAGCGCCGATTGGCTGAACAGTGCCGAACGTTGGTGGCCAGCCGCCATCCTGTCCATTCCGTTGGCCTGGTGGGGTGCCGTCAAACTGATGCGGCTCGACGTCACTGAGCGCAAGCAGGAAGACACGAGCGCCAGAGTGACCACACCCCTGCTCGACCGTGCCAGCATTCCGCTTTTCCTGTCATACGCCGGCGCGGGGCTCGGCTACATCCTGCCCATGACCTTCCTGCCATTGCTGGCGAAACTGGAGCTTCCGGATAACCACTGGATGCTGGATGGCACCTGGCTGGTGGTGGCTTTGTGCACGATTCCCGCGCCCTGGATCTGGAACCGCTTGGGGGCAAAAATCGGGGACCTGCTGGCTCTCAAACTGAATTTCCTGATTCAGCTGCTGGGAGTCCTGTTTGCGGTTGTCTGGCCCGGACCCATGGGACTGTTCCTTTGCGCCGCCCTGGTCGGCAGCACCTTCCTTGGCACCGTATTGCTGACCCAACGCATTGGCCGCGCCTTGCACCCGCATCAGGGTCCGCGACTGTCGGCTGCCACGGTGGCGCTGTATGGCTTCACCCAGATGGTCGGGCCGTGGCTGACCAAGCAATGGCTGGATATGGGGGGCACGCTGGTGTCTGCCTTCGGAATCGGGGTGGCGGCGCTGGCCTTTGGGTTGGTGTTCGTGTTTTTTGTGCCTCGGCCGGAGGATTGGCATGCCTCAAGGGGGCTGGGTTCTTGATTGGGTAAGACTGTTGGTTATGGGGTTTGAGCGAGGTGGTGGGGTCTTTTTTCCTTGGAAATGGAACTCGCTTCGCTCAGACATCCATTTCTGGCGGAAAAAAGACCCCACCACCCCGCTCTGAGTAACAATGGTGCTTTCTCGGGAGAAGAAACCCTCTCGGGCTTAACCCAACAAAGACCATGGTAAGCTGTCGAGAAAACTCGGTTTACCATAAGGGTATGGGGGTGTTTTGAGTTTTGGGAAGGACAAAGGTGTCCGAGCAAAGCGAGTTCTTTTCCGCCCCAAAACTCAAAACACACCCATGCCCCTACTCCAAACCCAGCCGTCCCGAACCCAAGCCCAAAACAATGCTCCCAATAGACCACATCCTGCCAACCCTGAAGCAAACCCTGGAATCCACCAGCACAGCGTTGCTTCAGGCCCCACCGGGCGCGGGTAAAACCACCCGGGTTCCGCTGGCGCTGCTGGATGCGCCGTGGCGGGATGAGCGGAAGATTCTGATGCTCGAACCCCGGCGTCTTGCGGCCCGGTCGGCGGCCCGCTTTATGGCCGGCCAATTGGGTGAAAAACCCGGGCAGACGGTGGGCTATCGAACCCGGCTGGATACCAGAGTGTCCGGCGCAACCCGGATTGAGGTGGTGACCGAGGGCATTCTGACGCGGATGATCCAGAACGATCCCCTGCTGGAAGATTACGCTGCTGTTCTATTTGATGAATTCCATGAGCGTTCCCTGCAGGCGGATCTGGGCCTGGCACTAGTGCGGGAATCCCAGCAGGCGTTGCGGGAGGATCTGCGGTTGCTGGTGATGTCGGCAACGCTGGATACAGCTCCTATCGCCCGGGTGTTAGGGGACGTGCCGGTGGTGACCAGCGAGGGACGGATGTTTCCGGTGGATGTGCTGTATCGCCCGGCTCCTGTCCGCGACCAGCGCAGCCGGATTGAGGACCGGGTGGTTGCGGTGATTCAGGAAGCGCTGGCGGATCAGACCGGTTCCCTGCTGGTGTTCCTGCCCGGGGCCGGCGAGATCCGGAGGGTGGAGCGTCAGCTTCGCGACCTGGTGTCGGGCAACGTGATGGTGGCGCCGCTGTACGGAAATCTGAAATCCGATGAACAGGACCGGGCGATCTCGCCGCCACCGGAGGGTGTTCGCAAAGTGGTGTTGGCAACGGCCATTGCCGAAACCAGTCTTACCATCGAGGGCGTTCGGGTGGTGATCGACGGCGGTCAGCAGCGACGGGCGGTGTTCGACGCCAACAGTGGTATGACTCGTCTGGTGACTGGCCGGGTGTCGAAGGCGTCGGCGGAGCAGCGCAAAGGTCGGGCTGGCCGGGTGGAGCCGGGCGTGTGTTACCGGCTGTGGAGTGAGTCTGAGCAGTTCGGGCTGGCGGAGTATACGCCGCCGGAGATTCAGGAGGCGGACCTTGCACCGCTGGTGCTGGAGTTGGCGCAGTGGGGCGCGCGGGGCCCGGAAAATGTGGCCTGGGTGGATCAGCCTCCCGGCGCCCACTGGAATCAGGCGGTGGCGCTGTTGCAGTGGCTGGACATGCTCGATGGTGATGGCGCGATTACCGATCATGGCAAGACGGCGCGGAATCTGGGCATTCACCCCCGGTTGGCGCACATGGTCCTGCGCGGCCGCGATCTGGGGCTGGGTACAGCGGCGGCTGAACTGGCCGCTTTGCTGGAAGAGCGCGATCTGCTGGGGCCGCGTGCCGGTGCCGATATGCACGAACGGCTGCGGGTGTTGCGCGGCGAGTCCCGTCAGGACAAGGTCGACCGGGCCAGACTCAGCGCCATCCGCCAGTCAGCAAAACGCCTGACTTCACCGGGGGCGTCTGATTCCGAGATCCCAGGTGATGCACAAATCGGGCGTTTGTTGGCACTTGCTTACCCTGACCGGGTTGGCCGCAGGCGCAAGGGGGCGATACCCCGGTATCAACTCAGTAACGGCAGGGGCGCCGTGCTTCGCGAGGACGATCCCCTGGCCAGGCACGACTGGATCGTTGCCGCGGATCTGGACGGCAAAGCCCGGGAGGCCACCATCTATCTGGGTGCTTCGCTGGATCTTCGGGATCTGGAGCAGGATCTGCCCACGCACATAGTTGAGGATGATGAAGCGTTCTGGGATGACCGGCGCGGAACGGTGGTAGCCCGGAAGGTGCGCAAACTCGGCGCGTTGATACTCGCCGAACGGGAGCTGGACAAACCCGCTGCGGAACTGGTGCAGCAGGGGTTGCTCGATGCGGTCAGGCGCAAAGGGCTGCAAAGCCTGCCCTGGACGGACGCCGCAAAGCAGTGGTGTGCCAGGGTGAGACTGCTCGCGGATGCCTTCCCCGGAGACTGGCCGGATGTTGGGGAAAGCGCCCTGTTGGCGACACTGGAGACCTGGCTGGGTCCGTTCCTCGTGGGTGTGAGCCGGTGGGCGGACTTGCAGAAGCTGGATCTGATGACAGCGCTCAACAGCCTGCTGGATTACCCGCAACAGCAACGGCTCAACGAAATGGCGCCAGAAACCTTAACCATTCCTACCGGGCAGAAGGTGTCTCTCGACTATAGTGCGGAGAATGGTCCGATACTGGCTGCCAAGTTGCAGGCGTTGTTTGGCTGGACCGAGACACCAAAGGTGGCCGGCGGAGAGCTCCCTGTCGTTATCCACCTGTTGTCGCCCGCTCAACGTCCCCTGGCCGTAACCGCGGACCTGGCCAGCTTCTGGCGCAATGCTTATCCAGACGTGCGTAAGGATATGAGAGGCCGATACCCGAAGCACCCCTGGCCGGAAGATCCTTTTACCGCGGAGCCGCAACAGGGAACAAAGAAACGCCCCGATCGCTGATCCGGCCGGTTACCAGGCGCTCTGGAATGGTCTCGAAATAGACGTTTCGCGGCGTGATCCATTGCCCTTCCGGCGCCCCGAGCTCTGCCCCTGGCATCTCCTCCAGGGTGATGCTCTGGCTGGTCTCCGGGCTGTCCCGAAAACTGTCCGCGAGCACCCAGAACGGGGTGTCCGCGTCCGCCGCCGCCAGTGCCAGTAGCCGGGTGCCCGCCTTGTTGATGAAATGGTGATCGCTGAGCCAGCAGTCACAGCCGGTCATCACCATATCCGCCTTCCCAATGAACAATCCCATCTGGGCATCACTGATCAGGGTCACCGGTATGCCCGCCCGGTTCAGGGCCTTTGCCAGATCGTGGCCTT
The DNA here is from genome assembly GCF_000708045.1 of Marinobacter nitratireducens. GTDB lineage: Bacteria > Pseudomonadota > Gammaproteobacteria > Pseudomonadales > Oleiphilaceae > Marinobacter > Marinobacter nitratireducens. The sequence goes on along the minus strand of NZ_ANIE01000008.1, from coordinate 4,806 downwards.
CAAAGCCGGGACTGCTTTGGGTGCAAATAACAGAGAATCGCCGGTTCTCTCGGGCAAGCGTCTGGAACAGCGTCATCGCCACGGAGCTTGCGCTGTGGGTCATAATGACTGCGTGTTCGGGCACCCTGGGCGTGGTTAATTCAACAACCTTTGAGGTGGCGTGCCGGAGTTGCCCCTGAATCCGTTGAATCGCGGTGAGTGGGCTTTCGGGGCAGCAGGCAAGCGACGTTTCCAGTCGGGCTATGGCGTTGCCGATCACGACCATGCTGGGACGGGCAAGCCGAACGTTTTCGAGTAGCCTGGCCAGCCGGTTCAATGGTGGCGCCGAGTTGATCACGTACTGCTCCAGCTGGCGAAGCGTTTCCAGCGCCAGTGCAGTTGCGCCGCTCTGGTGATCATTTTTAAGCGCCGATAGCAGCGTTTTGGCGGGTTCATCCATAGGCAAAGGTCCGAGTGTTCTGATTAAGGTTAGCAGCCTGTGGCGGAGGCGAAAAAGGGGCTTGCCAAGCGCTGGAAGTGGATTAGAATGCGGCGATTATTTGAACAGTAAACACGCCCATGAACCTTGTTTCATTCGACATCTTTCGAACCCTCGGTTTTCCCGATACAGCGGTCCTGAAGCCCGAGCATTTCCTTCGCCACAAGCAGCAGCTCCAGGACGCCGACTGGGTGCTATTCCCGGAATACTGGCAGCTCAATGCGCTGGTTTATGGGCTCAAGTGCCGGGTATTTCCCAGTGTTGCAAGTTACCGCATTGGCCATGACAAGGTCGAGATGACCAGGGCTTTCCAGACCGTTGCCCCGGAGCACGTTCCCTGGACGCTGATTGAGGCTAACGGTCCCCAGGAGCGTGACCTGATCTGGGAAACCATGCCCTTGCCGTTTGTCGCCAAGCTTCCCAGGGCCAGTATGGGAGAGGGTGTCTGGTTGATCGAAAACCGGCAGGATTGGCGGACCTACTGCGAGCGCACGGACGTTCTCTATGTGCAGGAATACCTGCCCATCGACCGCGATGTGCGGGTAGTGATCGTTGGTGACCAGGTGCTGACGGCCTATTGGCGTACCCAGGCAGAGCAGGGTTTCTACAACAATGTTGCCCGGGGTGGCGGCATCGACACCCGTCCCGTGCCAGCGGCGGCCACAGATCTTGCGCTCCGCCTGGCCCGGGCACTGGATGTGAACCATGCCGGCTTCGATATCGCCCTGGTTGACGGTTACCCCTATGTGCTGGAGTTCAACCGCCTGTTCGGCAATCAGGGCCTGGGGCCCGGTCGCACCTTGCAGGATGCAATTGTCGACTATCTCCGGGATCAGGATCAGCCCCGGGACCCGAACGGTCCTACCTGCCCGCCACCGGTCTGGCCAATCGTTGCTTAGGAGGCCTCGGTTTGCTGAGAGCCTGACAGCTCATCTGACGAAACGTCATTCAGTCGGCGCAGGGAACTGGCGAGATCTTCAACACGCTGGGTTGTTTCTGCCACCAGTCGATTGATCTCATCAGCCGACTGCGTTGAACGCTGCGCCAGCTGGCGGACTTCATCGGCAACAACCGCAAATCCGCGACCTGCCTCGCCGGCCCGGGCGGCCTCGATGGCGGCATTGAGTGCGAGCAGGTTGGTCTGGCCGGAGATTTCATTGATGACACTGACGATCTTTGAAATCTCGTTTGAGGAGCTCAGTACCAGCGCCATTTCCTCATCAGTGACCTTGGATGCCTCCATCTTGGAGTTGATGTCGATGCCATAGGTCACGATGTAGCGGACGTTACCTTCAAAATCCGCGATTGGACAAATGGTGGAGTCGAACCAGTGTTCTTTACCCTGAGGATCCTCAATACTGAAACTGCCCTGCAACTGTTCTCCCTGTAGCACCCGGTTGAAGATGTCCGGCCCGACGATGTCGCGCAGATTCCTGGCACGGGCCAGCAAGGAGTCCTCATTGGTGTCGCCCAGGTGCTCGATCATGTAGGAGTTGGCGTGGGTGAGTTTCCCATCAAGGTCCCATTCACCAACGCCGTTGCTCTGGCTGATCGCTTCGAACCGGCGGGTAAATTCGAGGGACTGTTCCTTGGTTTCCGTCACGTTGGCCTGGATCGAGATGTAGTGGGTCAACGTTCCTGTGTCATTAAATACCGGGTTGATGGCCAGTGAGACCCAGTATGGGTTGTTGTTGCGATCGTAGTTGAGAATCTCGTCGTAGAAGGGCTCATTGCGACCAAGCTTGTAGCGGATCTGTTCAATGGTTGACTGATCGGTATGCGGGCCCTGAAGCAGATCACCTGGCTTCTTTCCTTCCACCTCCTCCAGCGTGTAACCGGTCAGTTGGGTGAACCCCTGGTTAACGTAGACAATCTGCTTATCCGGATTGGTAATGATCACCGCGTTGTCGGTTTCATTGGCCACCATGGACAGCATCCTGAATTCATCTCTTCTGGCCACCTCCTCGGTCACATCTTTCAGAAAGGCGGTATACAGGATGCGGTCGTCCAGCCGGATTTTCGACAGCGAAAGTGACGCCCAGCGCTTGTCGCCGTCTTTTCGGAAAATGGGCACTTCCCGGGTGGTGCCCACGATCTTGTCCACCCCGGTTTTACGGTTTGCGTTCACCAGGTCGTCGTGCCGATCCCGAATATCGGCGGGGACCAACATTTTTACGTTCTGGCCGATCATTTCCTCGCGGGCATAGCCCCAAAGCTCTTCGGCAGCGGAGTTGGCAAACGTGATGGCGTTGTTCTCATCGATGGTGACCACCGCGTCGAGCGCCTGTTCAAGGGTCTGGTTGATGATCTCGCGGCTGGCCCGTTCCTCGGTGATGTCCCGGACAAATGCGGTATAGGTAATGGAGCGGCCCTGCACGACCTTGCTCAGGGCGAGGTTGGCCCACAGTTGCGAGCCGTCTTTTCGGGTCATCAACACATCACGACTGGTACCGACGATCTTGTCCTGGCCGGTCTCGCGGTTTTTCTGCACATAGCCGTCATGTTTGCTCTGGATGTCAGCAGGCACCAGCATTTTGACGTTCTGACCGAGGACTTCCTTGCGGTTATATCCCCAGAGTTTTTCGGCCGCTGTGTTAAAAAAAGTCACGCAGTTTTTTTCGTCAATACTGACGACGGCATCGAGAGCCTGTTCAAGAACCTGTTTGAGATGGTTGTTTCCGAAAAGCATGTATAGCCTCGCGATATTTTTTTTATCTCATCCATAAAACCTAGTGGGTTTTGCTGCGAAGTCATTCCCAAATTGGTTGTTTTTTATTCGTCTCGGGTGTTTTTTTGTTACATGTCACATTTTTGGTAGGTTTAAGGTGCCAGATACTCGCCGTTTTATCGGTAAATATGCGCATATCCGAGATCCGGGAAAAGCCCGATGATCGCGCCAATGACGGGGCCTGCAGCCATGCTGTGGTGCCCTTTTTTTATGCCTGTTTGCCCTGTGGAGGGAAACACCATCCATGACCGAAGCCGTTAACGCCAACATTGCTGACTACTACGACGATGAGACCTTCAAACGTATCAAGGAGTTCGCCGATACCAGGGAAACGCCGTTCGTGGTCATTGATACCAACATGATTGAGCGCCAGTACAACGAGCTGGTAGAAGGCTTTCCATACGCCAAGGTCTACTACGCGGTGAAGGCTAATCCGGCTCCGAAAATACTGACCATGCTGCGGGACAAGGGCGCCAATTTTGATATTGCGTCGGTGTATGAGCTGGAAAAGGTCATGGCTCTGGGGGTAACCGGCGATCGTATCAGCTACGGCAACACCATCAAGAAGGCGAAGGATATTCGCACCTTCTACGAAAAGGGTGTGCGCCTGTTCGCCACCGACTCGGAGGCCGATCTGCGCAATATCGCCAAGGCCGCTCCGGGGTCGAAGGTCTATGTGCGTATCCTGACCGAAGGCACACTGACCGCTGACTGGCCGCTGTCCCGCAAGTTTGGCTGCCAGACCGATATGGCCATGGACCTGCTGATCCTGGCCCGGGACCTGGGTCTGGTGCCTTACGGGGTGTCGTTTCACGTGGGTTCCCAACAACGTGAGATTGGTGCCTGGGATGCAGCCCTGAACAAGGTGAAGGTGATTTTTGAGCGCCTGAGGGATGAAGACGGCATTGAGCTGAAGATGATCAACATGGGGGGTGGATTCCCGGCCAACTACGTTACCCGCACCAACGAACTGGGTGTGTACGCGGAGGAGATCGCCCGTTTCCTGCGTGAGGATTTTGGTGACGAACTACCCGAGATCATTATTGAGCCGGGTCGGTCGCTGATTTCCAACGCCGGTGTGCTGGTGAGTGAGGTGGTGCTGATTTCCCGGAAGTCCCGCACGGCGCTGCACCGATGGGTGTTTACGGATGTGGGTAAGTTTTCAGGGCTGATCGAGACGCTGGACGAGGCGATCAAGTTTCCGATCTGGACGGAGAAGACTGGTGAGGGCGAGGACTGTGTGATTGCCGGGCCAACCTGCGACAGCGCGGACATCATGTACGAGCATCACAAGTATCCGTTGCCGTTGAATCTGGCCATTGGGGACCGGATGTATTGGTTGTCTACCGGGGCTTATACGACGACGTACAGTGCGGTGGAGTTTAATGGGTTTCCTCCGTTGCAGGACTATTACCTGTAACTGTGGAGTTGGGCCGGGCCGCGGGGGTGTTTTCCTCTGGGAACGAACAACTCGCTGCGCTCAGACAATCGTTCCCGGCGGAAAACACCCCCGCGGCCCGGCCTTGCGGCCATTGGTGGGGGAGTCCGCTGAAGAGGGTAATTTTGTAGGGTCAACCTTTGGGCTGGCCCTTTTTTCGTT
>NZ_ANIE01000007.1 GCF_000708045.1 Marinobacter nitratireducens | reverse complement strand
GGAAATCTCCTGATCTCTCTGCCCTGGGGCCTTTACATGCATTTGTTGGGCAACAAGGCGGTGAAAGAAACGCCTCCGGTGAGACTGAACCGGCAGCGCCGTGAAGTGGCCATGCCGCGCTGGACGGAGGTAACGGAGTGCAAACTGCCCTTCTGGAATGACAGTGCCGCAGGCATCGCCTATATAACTTATATCGGTACTATAGCCGCTGTATTTATGCCTTTTACACTGGAAGGCGAGTCACCAGAATATGTCCAATTGTTGGTGACGATATTTGCTACGGCTTTGGCCATTGAAACTCTGGTGATTGGAACTTATTTTTTCATCGCCCTCCGCCTAAAGAAAAAACACGCCCCCAAGCTCGTCTACGAAATCTACCCCTGGGACAAGCTGGTTGCCTATATTGAGACGAAACAAAACATCGGTCCCGGCCTGATGGCCACCCACACCGTCCTCACCCTGGCCATCCCCAAACCGGATGACGCCGAATCCGCCCTGGCCGCGGCCAGCATCAACGTCGGCCATGAAACGTCCGGCCTGGCCCAATGGGAGTGTATTCGCGAGTTCATGGAAAATGGCCCCGAGGCCTGCCCGGATCCGAAAGAGGATGAAACGCTGGCCCACTACAAAGCCAAGTGCAGACAGGCCCGCAAAGAGATGTCCCTGCTGCCCTGGCTGGGTAAAAAAGTGGGTGACTGGTTCTTCCAGCGTTACCTGGCCCACATCATCACCGAGCGCCGCATCAAGACCCTGGCCCTGAAGAGCCTGCCAGAGGAACTGAAAGCCTGGTCCGCGCCTTTGCCCCAGGAACAGTGGGCCAAACCGTCAGAGGCACTGCAGAGCCTGAATCAACAGCTTGCCCGTGCTTACGAGCGTGGCCTTCGTTTCACCAACATGGGGCCGGTGTCCCAGTGGGAAGCCCAATACGACGAAAAGAAGCAACAGAAGCGAGGCCGACGCCGTTATCAGGCCAGGGTTGATTTCTAAGATAAGTGGGCTGATCAATGCCAATGTATGAGCAGGGCAATTTGCCGATAACACCGCTGGATGCGCCGGACACGCGATTGACCCCATTGATCATCAACTACCATGCCCTGGTAAGCCAGCCCATTAAGTCCTGACTATGACCAAAGCTAACGAGAGCCCATCACCAACTCAAACCTCGACTGAGCCCGAATGGGAGGCCGGTGTGCGCCGTACGACCCAAGAGGGGCGACTGTTGGCCCTGAGTCCTGTACCTGTGACCACCGGTGAGCAGGCGGTGGACGTCAATGCCTGGATTCGACGAAAAACCGAAGGGTGGCTGGATTTGCAGAACGGCAATCTGTTGTTTGGGGCTGAGTTTGCGTTGATGTTTTTGAGCCTCACTATTTTGGTGATGATGGGGGGAGTGGGCATGACTGTTGACTATTATCTTGGGCACCATGAATTAACCTGGATACCTTTGCTTGGATTGGGCGGAATGAACTTATTGGTTACCATCCCCTGGGGGCTTTACATGCATTTCCTAGGCAACAAAGCGGTGAAAGAAACGCCGCCTGTGAGACTGAACCGGCAGCGCCGGGAAGTGGCCATGCCGCGCTGGACGACTGAAAAGGGCTTACAGCTGCCTTTTTGGAACTCAAACTCGGGCTTAATTGCATATATAGCTTTGCTGCTCACCATAGGCTTTGTTTTTTCTGCTATTACGCAGGAGAATGCGTCCGACGAATATCGGAGCACATTGGTGTTTTGGGGATTACTGACTCTAGGTACAGAAATCCTGGTAATAAGCACCTACCTTTTCATCGCCCTCTGCCTAAAGAAAAAACACGACCCCAAACTCGTCTACGAGATTTACCCCTGGGACAAGCTGGTTGCCTATATCGAGACGAAACAAAACATCGGTCCCGGTCTGATGGCCACCCATACAGTCCTCACCCTGGCCATCCCCAACCCGGATGACCCCGAATCGGCCCTGGCCGCGGCCAGCATCAACGTCGGCCATGAAACGTCTGGCCTGGCCCAATGGGAGTGTATTCGCGAGTTCATGGAAAATGGCCCCGAGGCCTGCCCGGACCCGAAGAACGACGAAACGCTGGCCCACTATAAAGCCAAGTGCCGTCAGGCTCGTAAGGACCTGTCCCTGTTGCCCTGGCTGGGTAAAAAAGTGGGTGACTGGTTCTTCCAGCGTTACCTGGCCCACATCATCACCGAGCGCCGCATCAAAACCCTGGCCCTGAAGAGCCTGCCAGAGGAACTGAAAGCCTGGTCCGCGCCGTTGCCCCAGGAACAGTGGGCCAAACCGTCAGAGGCACTGCAGAGCCTGAATCAACATCTTGCCCGTGCTTACGAGCGTGGCCTGAAGTTCACCCAGATGGGGCCCGTGTCTGAATGGCAAGCGGGGCGTGAGGAGAGGCAGCGACAAAAGCGGGGGAGGGGGCGTTTCCGGGCCTGAACATTATCATTGAGTAATGAGAATCATACGGACATGAATCTACACTCACCCCGTGATGGGGATAATGCCTCTGAAACTCGATTCAAAGGGAGTGGCAAGCTCGCTGGTTCCGCTTGGCAGAATTATTACCACTCCGATGTCTACCGCTCCGATGCCATCCCAAGCATGCCACCGGGAGGGCACCCGGACATGGACAACGCGTTCCAGCGTCTGCCCTGGGGACGCAACCAGAATCCAATGGTGCCCAATACCATGGAGGCGCAATTGGCCTACGCTGGCTTGTTTGAGAGTGAAACCGATGTGGAAGATGGCTTCCCTTGGGGGGAATCAGTATTTTCGGTTAGCAAGGGATTTCTGAGTGGCTTTCAGAGCTTTCTTTATGTTCTTTATATGTGCACCGCGCTCGTGTTCTGCATATCCTTAATTGGGCTTATTTTCCTGATCCTTAGCGTGGCAATTAATAAGCCTAGTGCTGAAAGTTTTATTAGCTTGTTTCATGATATAAAGTACTTTTATTTAATAGTGGCCGTTTTATATTTCGGAGGCAAATACGGTCGCCTGCTCCTGGCCTACCTCACCGACAAGCGTCAACGAGCCAACCCCACGGGCCTCTACCGCCGGGAAGGACTGGTTCGGATCAAGGAAGGCAAGACCGTCTTCGAAGCTCCCTTCATCGAGTTCGACGCCTACCTGGTACACACCCCTTCCGGCCGGGGCGGCCGTTACTTCAACCTGGTGCTGCAGCACCGCTACAGCAAGCATCAGTTGTGGATGAAAGGCCTGCTCACCGACGCCATGAACCAGAAGGAAGTGTATGCCTACTGGGACATGATCCAGCAGTTCATGGACGTGAGTGGACCTTTGCCGGACGTTCCCATCTTCGAGCCCTTCCGTGCCCGGGACCCGGTGACCGCCGCTCACGATGAACGCACGGGGCGGGACCCGTTCAAGTGGCGCAAGGTCACCCGAGAGGCTTGGCGTAAGGACCACGAACAAGGCTGGCAAAACCGTCTACAGGAAACGAACTTCCACCACCCTTGCATTCTGGATGCCCACATCCAGGGAAGGGGGCTGCCGCTGCCGGTCGAACCGCGAGGCGTCATGTTGGCGTGACGTCGAGGACAACCCCGCTGGCTGATGATGACGAATTAACCCGTTATGACTGATGTCTATCAAACTACCTCCTACCGCTCCGACGCCATCCCGGCCTTGCCGCCGGGAGGTCACCCGGACATTGATAAAGCGCTTCAGCGGCTGCCCTGGGGGCACAACCAGAATCCAAGCGCGCCCAATGGCAATACCAGAGAGTAGGGAAGCACTGGGTGTTTCCGGCGCCAGAGCTGGCCAGCGACCGCACCTTCGACGCGGCAACGGATGGCGAGCCAGATTTCGAACAGACCGACCGGCCCTTCTGGGCGGACGAACAAAGCGACAAAGCGGAGAGCGCATGACTGAGATGGCCATCGAGCCCCATTACGCCGACACGGCCTACCGTGGAAATCGTAAGTCGCCGGACCTGGCAGAGGATAATAAGCACGGCACCGTGTTCCGCAAGTCCTGGACGATGGGTGCGCCTTTGACGAAGGGTCGACTATCTGGGCTCGTGCCGCCGGGCCTCCTGGCACTTTGGTCACCGTCTTGGTTACGGGACGATAAGCGTTTGAAGGAAAGCGAAGGCGTTGATGAACTGGCCGAACGCCACACCTATTTCGGCCGGCTGGACGAGGAATGTATTCGGTACGCAACGTTACCCAAGTCCAGTTGGGCTTTGCTGTGGATGCAGCATGGAGGGCGTATAGGTTTTCTATGGTTATTCCCTTTGACTTTTCTTGTTTGGATGTATGGCTGGTGGATGAGTGATGCTGGTCGAGCATTCAGTGACTTTTTTGAAAAAGCTGTTCTTCCCCTGCTTCTCTATATGTTTCTACCGATGCTCCTATGCTGGGGTATCGGCCGCTTCCTGGAAAAGAAATTTCCTCTCATCGTCTATCGCCCCCCTAAGGGCCCGCTATGGGAACTGAACCGCCGCACGGGCATGGTGACGTTGTTCGATGATGTCACCAAGGACGAGACCGCCGGGAAGGTCAAGGCCCAGGCCCCCTTCCATGACTGGGAGGGCTACCTGATGTCGCTACCGGACCACCAGGGCAATATCTGGCACCGGCTGATGCTGGTGCACAAGACCCGGGAGTGGGCCTTACCCCTGAACCAGTTGCTGGCAGCGACAACAAACAAGCAGGATGTGCTGGCCTACTGGGACCTGATCCGCCAGTACATGGACGTCACCAAGCCCCTGCCGGACGTCCCGGTGTTCGAAGCCTACCGGTCCCTGGACCCGACCACCCGGGCCTACGACGAGAAAAAGGGGCGGGATCCGCACTATTGGTTCGACATGGACGACGAGACCTTCGAGTTGGTTAAGCAGGAGAACGAAGCCAAGATGCGGCGCTATAAGTGGTGAAGGGGTTGCCGAACCTCGTGATTATCAACACCAGACCCCATGTTCTGGCCATCTTATTATTTTGTCTTTCCGTTGCGACCCTGTACTCCTCGGCGCTTCACGCCCGGCCGCCGGTCATACCCCTGGCGAACGTCTACCATGAGGGCGTTGAGCTTGAGGAGTACTGGGTAAGCGAAAAGCTCGATGGCGTGCGGGCGTATTGGGATGGTGAGCATCTTTGGTCCCGGGGTGGTCATGTATATCGGGCTCCGGACTGGTTCACCGAGGATTTCCCGAGTCATCCCCTTGATGGTGAACTCTGGAGTGGGCGGGGAACGTTTTCGGCGCTGTCTGGTGTGGTGCGTAAGAGTCAGCCGATTGACGCGGAATGGCGAAATGTTCTCTATAAAGTGTTCGATTTGCCACAGCACGATCAGGTATTTGAAGATCGTTATGCCAGCCTGAAAGCGCTGGTTGAGGCGTCCGATTCTCACTATCTCTCGCTGGTCGTCCAGCGCCCGGTCAGAGATCACGAATCCCTGATGAACCAGTTGGAGATGGTCGTCGATGAGGGAGGAGAAGGGCTGATGCTGAAGCGCAAAGCCAGCCTCTATCACGGTGGCCGCTCGGACGACCTGCTCAAGGTAAAGCCCTACCAGGACGCCGAAGCCCTTGTCGTTGGTTATACGCCCGGGGAGGGTAAGTACAGCGGGATGATGGGCTCGCTGTTGGTCGCGCTGCCCAGCGGCAGGCAATTCCGCATCGGTACCGGCTTTTCTGATGCCGAACGGGCCGATCCGCCCTCGGTCGGGCAGACCATCACGTTCAAATATCGCGGCTATACGTCTACGGGCCTGCCCCGGTTTGCGAGTTATTTGCGGGTGCGAGAAGACGAGCCCAAATGACACTTACCTTTTGCCCGCAGGGACAATTGCCCTGGCGTGAACGTGTGTACACTGGTTAAAAAGTAACCGTTCAATAGGCGTCCAATGTCATCACCCCCCCTCTCTCAATGGCAACGCCACGCCAGTGCGATCGTCAGCGGCTTTCTGGGGGACTGGCTTGAGTCCCGAAACAATGCGTTGGCAGTGCCGATGTCCGTGCTACATGAGGGGCGTGAGGTGGTGCCACAGAGTCCCGGGGTTGACCGGGCCTCCGGGACGGTATGCCTGTCTATTCATGGTTTGATGGAACTGGAGTCAGTCTGGAATCTGCCGGGAACAGACAAACAGACCTATGGCACAAGCCTGTCGGGCAACGTGCCTGGCGGTGTTACCGATCTGATGCTTCGATACAACACCGGGCGGCCAATCTACCGCAACGGTGAGGACCTGGCGGCGCTTCTGGAAACTTTGGTCGACTCCTGGCCGGTTCCGGTAAAACGTCTGATCCTGATTGGACACAGCATGGGCGGTTTGCTGATCCGGAGCGCCTGCCATTACGGCCAGGTGTCGGGCCACCGTTGGGCGAATCTGCTTGGGGATTGCGTCTACATTGGTTCGCCTCATGATGGCTCCTGGCTTGCGCGCGGAGCCCATGCGGCGGCGGGCCTGTTGAATGAGATGCCTCGGGATTACCTGCGCGTTGGGGGCGAAGTGATCGATCTGCGCAGCGAGGGTATCCGAAACCTGACCCGGGGTGAGGTGCTTGCTCGGGGTACTGAGGAAACGCCGCTGATCCCGGGCGTTAGGCACTTTGTTGTGTGTGGTTTGCTGGCGCGCTCCCGGAAAAACCCGGTCAATGCCCTGTTCGGTGATGCGCTGGTTCACGAGAGCAGTGCCCAGGGGCGCGAACGATCCGGCTGGGAACTGGCGGGTGTCACTACGTTCCCTGGCGTCGATCACATCCGGTTGGCCCATCATCCGGATGTGGCGAAACAGTTGGAGGCATGGCTGGTATGAAGAATCTGTCCCATTATCAACGGAACTGGTGGCTCGGCGTGATGGACATGGCTGCGGAAGGCGCGGGCCATGGTGCCCTGAAGTTAGAGCGTGTGCACCTTGCGATCGCCGACGAGTCGTTCGGGATCTTTGAAAGCGTTCCTGTGACCCGGCCCTGGGCGAGAGTCGTTCGAAGTTCCCATCACGGCATCTCACGGCTGTGCTACCGTGCGGTCCGAGTGAGTGCCCAGGGAGTCGGATACGCGGTTTCCGCATTGTCGCCGGATGCCTTCCGGGCGCTTGATCAGGATCAAGACCAGTAAACGCGGTGCGCCCTAGACTGAATCCTAAAGACCAACAGAACCAGTCAGGGGAACGCCTACGATGTCATTGCAAAAGCACGATCTGCTACACGAGCTGCCGGAATCCAGGGAAGCCATTCACCTGCTGAAAACCAACAGCAGCCATTTTGCCAAACTGTTTGATGAGTACCATGAGTTGGATCACTCGGTGCATCGCATCGAAAGTGGCTCCGAAAACACGTCAGATGAGTATCTGGAAGAGCAGAAGAAAAAGCGCCTGTTTCTGAAGGATCAGCTCTATTCCATGATCCGGGAATATGAAGCCTCTACCGCGAGCTGACATAAAAATTCAGCAAATCGGTCAACGTGTGTTCATTCCGAGGTAATGCTCCTTGCTGAGACTGAACGGGCAGTTTCGTTCATTTCATAAGGAGCAGGTTATGAAGTTACACACGATTGCTGGCGCACTGTGTTCGCTGGCACTTCTCTCAACGGCACAGGCCGCCCCGAATAACCACGCCAATCACCAGTGGACAGCACCAGGGCAGTCGCAATGGCAGGGCAATCACGACCGCGGCTGGCACCATGGCGGTCGCTTTCAGGCTTCGGCCCAGCTTGGTCCTCGCCCGTTCTGGCTGGTGAACAACATGGATGAAGGCCCTCTGAAAGAGAAGCTGGAGTCCTGTGATATTCAGAGCTTCAAGCCCACCGAATTCGCCATCGGGCATCGTGGAGCTCCCATGCAGTTCCCGGAGCACACCAGGGAATCGTACGTTGCCGCTGCCAAAATGGGCGCTGGCATCATTGAGTGCGATGTTGCCTTTACCAAGGATCGTGAACTGGTCTGCCGCCATGCCCAGAATGACCTGCACACCACAACCAACATCGTCACTATCCCCGAACTGAACGCCAAGTGCACCCAGCCGTTTGTACCGGCGGATCCTGCCTCGGGGACACCGGCTCAGGCCGAGTGTCGTACCAGTGACATCACTCTGGCGGAGTTCAAGTCCCTGAAGGGCAAGATGGATGCCTACAACCCAATGGCAACCACGCCGGAGGAATACGTGGGCGGCACGGCCGATTGGCGCACCGATCTGTACGCCTCCAGTGGTACGGTTCTGAGCCACCGGGAAAGCATTGAGCTGATTAAATCACTTGGCGCCAAATTCACGCCGGAATTGAAGTCTCCGGTGGTGGCGATGCCGTTCGAAGGCGATTACACCCAGCAAGATTACGCCCGTCAGATGATTCAGGACTACATCGATGCCGGTGTGAGCCCAAGTGATGTCTGGCCGCAGTCGTTCAATCTGGAGGATGTGCTGTTCTGGGTGAATGAAAGGCCACGCTTTGGCCAGCAGGCGGTGTTCCTGGATCAGGCGGCACACACCCCGGAAAACACCTCTCTCGCGTACATGGAAAGCCTGAAAGCACAGGGGGTGAACATCATTGCTCCGGCGATCTGGAAGATGCTGACGCTGGACAGTTACGGCGATATCGTGCCGTCTGAGTATGCTGAGAATGCCGGTCTGGCGGGTCTCGATATGATTGCCTGGTCCCTGGAACGCAGCGGTCCCTTGGCGAACGGTGGCGGTTGGTATTACCAGTCCGTGACCGATGCCATCAATAATGACGGCGATATGTTCAAGGTCGTTGATGTGCTGGCACAGGACGTGGGTGTGATGGCCATCTTCGCGGACTGGCCGGCAACCGTCACCTACTATGCCAACTGTATGGGCATGGTGAACGGTCGGTAAGAGCCAGAGACGGCGCCGAGAGGCGCCGTCTTAATGGGTCTCACGGAGTGGCTGGGCTTGCCGTCGAGCGGCGTAGCTGCTCCATTGCTCCGAGGCTGGTGAACACCTCGAGGCTGCTGACTGGGGCCCCGGTTTCCTGTCCCTGGACATAGTAGTCGGGCATGTCGATGGTCACGTTCTTCAGGGCCGGGTACATGACTTCCGCGATATCCCGCTGGATCTCTGCCATGTAGATATCGCGGGCGGCCTGCTTGGCCAGTAGGTGCGCCTTGGCGACCTCGGCTTCCGCCAGGCCTTGCTCACGAATGGCTTTCGCGGCGTAGGTGGCGGCTTCCGCGTTGGCTTTCTGGATGTCCCGTTCGGCGACTGAAATTTCAAGCTGCTTCTGCTTTTCCAGCACGGCTACCGCTTTTTCTTTCTCTTTACGAACCCGCTCCAGCTCCGCCTGCTGGCGTTCCATCTCGACTTCTTTCTGCTTTGAGATGATGGCCAGTTCTTTGCTGCGTTGGGCATCCTGAATGGCGCGGGCCTTTTCGATTTCCTTTTCGAGTTGCGCGGTTTTGGCTTCAGCGCGGGCCGTTTCCTGGGCCTGGATGGCGGTTATGCGCTTGGCAACGAGGTCTTTCTTCTTGACCAGCAGGTCATCCAGGCGTTTCTCCGGAAGTGGACGCCCGATGGTGACCTGTCGAACCTGAATGCCATAAGAGTCCAGGGGATTGGCGATGCGCTTTGCCTGGCCGGAAGAGTCCTGGAGGATGATGTTTTTCCAGACCAGCTGAATTTTTCGCTCCAGTTTGTCACCGTCTTCGTTGTCGGAAGAGACGGCCGCCAGGTCCGTTTGCTCGACTTCCACCTGCCGGCGTTCTGTTTCATACAGACCATTCTGTAACTGGTCTTCCAGCTGCACCTTGAACTTGTTTAGCCCACCCTGGAAAAACTCCTCGCCGGTGTATTGGGTGGCGGTCACGACGGTGACGTTTTTGGCATTTTTGATCAGCAGCGAATCGATCAGGTTGTCGTAGCTCCGGAACTCACGGTGCATGGCGATGATTTTCTTGGGATCAGCGGACAACCGGAAACGAAATGTGGCGGGGATCCGCGCGGTGTAGGTATCGGCAAACTGCACTTCGACTTCCGTGAGCTGACGGGTTGATTTGATTTTTTCGCCGATTTCCTGGTTGCCAAAGTTGAGCGTCATGGCCTGATTGTAGGTATAGACGTTCGAGAAAAAAGGTACTTTGAAATGCACTCCGGGTTCGCTGAACACACGAATGCTACCGAACAGGGTGTCCTGAACCACGTAGGTGTAGCCAAGTTCCGTGGTGAAAAAAGATGACATTGAGAGGAAAGCGGCGAACAGGAAACCGATGATGGTCAGAAGATATTTCTTCATGCCTTGCATCAGCGCTGCCTGCCATTTGCTTTCCCTGGCCGGGGTCTGAGATTCCATTCCGTACTCCTCATTCTGGTGGGGGTGCGGAATTTAGCGTTATTGGCCGTTGGTTGCCAGCAGGGGGCGTAAGCAGATCTTGAGGCGTTGCGTAGGAAATGTCTGCAAGTTAACGATTAGGGGGATTTCGGGGCGCAGCGAACCGCTGAGCCCCGGAACTGATCAATCACTGCACGTTTTCAAGCTCACCGAAGCGGTCGGCGAACAGGGCAGATGACAGATAACGCTCGGCAGAATCCGGCAACACCACAACAATGTTCTTGCCCTGGTTTTCCGGCTGCTTGCTGACCTTCACCGCGGCCGCAACCGCTGCGCCGCAGGAAATACCGCACAGGATGCCTTCTTCCTGCATCAGTCGGTGCGCCATGTCCATGGCTTCCTCGTTGGTGATGGCTTCCACCTGATCCACCATGTCCATATCGAGGTTCTTGGGAATAAATCCGGCTCCGATGCCCTGGATCTTATGGGGCGCGGGTTTCGGGTCGTCGCCGTTCATCACCTGAGTAATGATGGGGGAGTCGGTGGGCTCGACCGCCACGGTGGTGATCTTCTTGCCACAGGTGCCCTTGATGTAGCGGGAAACGCCCGTCAGAGTGCCGCCGGTCCCCACGCCTGCCACGAAAATGTCCACTTCGCCGTCGGTGTCCTTCCAGATTTCCGGGCCGGTGGTGTCCTCGTGAATCCGGGGGTTGGCCGGATTCTGGAACTGCTGGGGCAGGAAGTGATTGTCCGGATCGGCGGCGAAGATCTCTTCGGCCTTGGCAATCGCGCCGGGCATGCCTTTGGCGGGCTCTGTCAGCACGAGTTCAGCACCAAGCGCTTTCAGTACCTTGCGGCGCTCCAGGCTCATGGACGATGGCATGGTGAGCTTCAGTTTGTAACCGCGCGCTGCGGCGACAAAGGCGAGGGCGATGCCGGTATTGCCGCTGGTGGGTTCAACAATGGTCATGCCCGGCTTCAGAGTGCCCCGTTTTTCCGCGTCCCAGATCATGGCCGCACCGATCCGGCATTTCACCGAGTAAGCCGGGTTCCGGCCTTCGATCTTCGCCCAGATGGTCGCCCCGTCACTGACGCTGTTCAGCTGGACCAGTGGGGTGTTTCCAATGGAGAGTGAGTTGTCCTGATAGATACGTGCCATGGCTTGCTCCTTGTCGTTTTTCGGCATCATAACATCACTCACTCTTTGACTGCGCGCACCTCCAGTCGGTTCCGGCCATTCTCCTTGGCGGCATAGAGCGCCTGGTCGGCAAGCCGCAGGAACTCAGCCGGCGTATCGTCGGGCGAGGGAATGTCAGTGGCAAGGCCGATGCTGACAGTGAGATGGATTTCGTGGTCGTTGAACGGGATGGGCGTTTGTTCAAGGGCGCGCCGGAAACTGTCCAGCCTGTTGATGACGTCGTTCCGATCCTGGTAGCTGGTGCATATAACGAACTCTTCACCTCCGAATCTGGACAGGCGGTCGGTTTCCCGGCGGAAATGCCCTCGCATGATCTCGGCCAGTTTGATCAGGCAACGATCCCCGGCTTCGTGTCCGTAGGTGTCATTGATCTGTTTGAACAGGTCGGCGTCCACCATGGCAATTGCATAGCCTGTCTCGTGGCGTTGGCACCACTGGAAGCCTTTGCGAAATTCCTGGTCAAAGTAGCTTCTGTTACCCAGCTGAGTAAGGTCATCCGTCACGCTCAGTCGAGCGAGCGTTTCATTGGCTTCAGCCAGTTCCCGGTTCAGCACACCCAGTTTGCGGTTCCAATAGATCAGGAGGGCGGCGATCAGGGCCACAACGGCGAGAATCTGCCAGATAATGGAGTAGTCGACGGATTGCTCTATGTGGATATTTCGCCAGTAGCCCTCCAGTTCGCTGCGTTCGGAGGGGGTGATGCTGTCCACCAGCTTCTGGAGTATGCCCAGTAGCACGGGTTGGTCATTCCTCACGGCAACCGACAGAGACCAGTCGGCAGGGATTCGCCCGATCACTTTCAGGTCGGCGAGCCCCATGTCCTGCATATGGTAGCTGGCGGTGGCCAGCGTCGTTACGTAACCCGCGAGTTTTCCTTCCTGCAGTAATCGCAGGCCTTCTTTCTCGTCAGACACCTCATGAAGCTGTAGCGCGGGATAGCGATTTCTCAACAGTTCGAGAAACGCGTAACCCTGAACCACCCCCACTGGCTTTTCGCGGAGCTCGGCAACACTCTCGATGAATGGCGCTTCGATTCGTCCCAGTACGATATTGGGCACTTGCACGTAGGGTTCGGTGAAATCCAGGTAGCGAGATCGCTCCGGTGTCTTCATCGCCAGAGAGAGCAGGTCGCACGTTCGGCTTTGTGCTGCCTCCAGGGCCTCCGGCCAGGATCGAGTGGGCACCCGGTTGAACTGAATGCCGCTGCGTTCGGTGAACAGGCGCAGAACTTCCGCAGAAAGGCCGACATGATGCCCGGAACTGTCCAGTCCCTCCAATGGCAACCAGTCGTTGTCGATGCAGTACGTCAGTGCACTATGCCGCTGCTCTAACCATTCCTTTTCGCCAAGGGAAAGTTCGATCTCACCGGTCTGTCTGAGGTTCCTATTGAACGAGGCACCCAGCCACCGGTTCTCGATCGTGCGCATTTCGGTGGCACTGATGGCCGACAGTGCCTGGTTCAGGATGTCGGCCAGCGGCGCCTCTGGGCGGGTAACGCCGAACCGGAGATCTTCACCGGACTGGCCATTGAGCTTCAGCTCTCCAGCGATATGGACGCCGGGAATTTGTAGCTCACGGATCCAGAAGTTCCCGTTTGGGAGGGCCGCGAGCACGGCGTCGACATCTCCCCTGGACAGGGCCTGGAACATGGCCTCCTGAGTCGAGAACACTCTGGCATCGTTGCCCAGAATCCGGACGACCTGGTCCTCATAGTAGATGTCGGAGCCGAGAGCGATGGTGTAACCCCGCAGGCTTTCAAGGCCATTGAATTCGAGCGTCTCGTCCAGGGTGAAGGCAACATTGGGAATGCTGTGGTAGGGCTCCGTAAATCGCGTAAATACCTCCCTCGCCTGGTTTTTGGACATATTGGCAAGTACGTCGATTTGTCCACTTTTGAGCATGGCAAACAGCTCTGACCACTGGCCAGCGACCGGAATCACTTGCAGACCAGTGAGGTCGGCGAGTCTGTCCAGAACATCCACGGTCAGTCCCTGCAGCTTGCCCCCATCTTTGAAACTGAAGGGTGCATAATCGCGCATCAGACCCACACGAACCGGACCGAGGTCGTTAAGGTAACCCCGTTGTTTGGAGGTCAGTCGGAAATCGGGAGGCTGAGCGAGACTTGCTCCTCCGAATTCTTGCCAGCGTCTCAACAATTCGGCCTTTCGCTGTTCTGGAATTGCCTCCAGTCCAGCCTTGAGGCGTTCATACAGGTCCGGATTACTCCTGGATACGCCGAGCCTAAGGTCCTCCAGAGCGAGCCGACCTAGCGGGGCTTTGCCGGTGACTTCAAGAAACCTGAATCCGGCTTCGTTAGCGGAGAACTCAAGCGTGAGGCGGGGGCCTATGATGATATCGACCCAGTCAAAGGCAAGCGCCCGGACCAGATCAGCGAGCGAGCTGTAGGTTTGAGGGGTAATGCCGTTTTCGGTCAGAAGGTTGCGGTAATAGATGTCCTCGACCACGCCGACTCGCAGGTTTTTGAGATCGCTTAACGTGTCGATTTTGCCCACGGGACGATCAACATCGTGCATGAGCACGGTCTCTCGCACATGGTAGGGCGCGGTAAACAGGATGCTCCGGGCTCTCTGGCTCTCGTAGGAAATGCCGTCGATGGCATCCAGCTCCCCGCGCTGGAACGCGGAGTAGATCTCGGGCCAGCTACCGATCCGGAAATCGAATTCAAGGCCGCTTTTGCTGGCGATTTCACGCAGGAGATCAATGGAAAATCCATTGACTGAGCGCCCCTCGATGAAGGAGTAGGGCTTGTTCTCGGCGACGATACCGATTGAGACCGGGGGGAGTCCGTCGGTTTGCTCAGTCTCGGCTTTCGCACCCCCCGGCACCCCAATGATAATGAAGCACGACAGCACCAGCCACAGCAGGCAGGTTTTGAAAACCCGGGTAGATTGTTCAAACATCAGGGAGTCGATAATCCGTGTCCGCCATGCTTTCAGTGTAGCTTTTTTGTACGGGATTACCCAGAAAACATGGCGGTTATTGCAGCTGTTGATTTAACCACGCGGATAATTGCGCAGCTGGCATCGCGCCGCTCTGACGGGCGACCTCACGGCCATTCCGAAACAGGATCAATGTCGGAATGCTGCGAATACCGTACTGCCCGGCGGCTTGCTGGGCCTCTTCGGTGTTGAGCTTGGCGAAGGTGACTTTGCCGGCCCATTGTCGGGAGGCTTCCTGAAATGCCGGTGCCATGGCCTTGCAGGGGCCGCACCAGCTGGCCCAGAAGTCCACCAGCACGGGCAGGTCGGAATGGTTCACAAAGGAGGCCATGGAGGCGTCGTTCAGGTTGGCCACGTCACCGGAAAGCAGGGGCTGTTTACATGCTCCGCAATTGGGCCTGTCTGTTAATCGGTCTGGGGGCACTCTGTTGGTTTTCAAACAATGGGGGCATTTGATCTGAAGGGGTTCGGGCATGGTGTTTCTCCGCAGTTGCATGATAATCAGATAGCGTTCGTGCGCTGACATTTCAAGCGGCTGGAGTGACGGTACTCCGGCAAAGTGAGATAAAGTCTCTGGAATTCCAAACCATCAAGGGATAGGCAGTTTATGAGTGGAGATGATGCGGTGGACTGGGACATCACGCCCGCGGCGGTATGGCGCCGTCACCGGTCCGGGCTGCGGGCCATCCGGCGCCTTGACCCGGTAAAGTGGGAATCGCTCACCGGTATTGAGCATCAGCAACAGGCGCTTGCCCGCAATACCGAGCGTTTCCTGGCGGGCGAGCCCTCCAATAACGCCTTGCTGTGGGGCGCCCGCGGCACTGGGAAATCATCACTGATCAAGGCACTCCTAAACCGTTACCGGGATCAGGGGCTGCGGATCATCGAGGTGGACAAGGACGATCTGGTCAATCTCCCGGAGATTGTGGATGACATCTGTGATCTTGACTATCGCTTTGTAATTTTCTGCGATGACCTGTCTTTTGAAGTCGGAGAGTCGGGCTATAAAGCGCTGAAAAGTGTGCTGGAAGGCTCGCTGGAACTGCCTCCGGAAAATGTGAGGGTTTATGCCACGTCCAATCGCCGTCATTTGATGCCGGAGTTTATGGCCGACAATCTGAAGAGTGAGATGCGCGATGGCGAATTACATCCGGCGGAGGCGATCGAAGAGCAGGTTTCTTTGGCGGACCGGTTCGGGCTTCAGCTATCGTTTTATGCGTTCTCCCAACAGGTATACCTGGAGGCTGTGGACGCACTGTTCCCGACAGTGAAAGACCGGGAACAGTTGCATCGCGAGGCGATTCGTTTTGCCGCGGCCAAGGGCGTGCGCAACGGCCGGACGGCTCAGCAATTCTACCGCCAGTTCGGCGGTGGTCAGGACTAGATTACTGTTTCTTGGCCAGTTTGATGAACCGGTGGTGGACGGCCCTGACTCCGAAGAACACCAAAATCAGCGTGGTCGGTATGGCAATGCCCAGAACCATCGACTTGTCGAAAACAACGCCGGCATCGTAAAGCGCGCCCAGTCCTAGCTTCAGCAGGCCGACCAGGTAGTAGGAGATGGCCACCACTGAGAAGCCTTCCACGGTATGCTGCATCATCAGCTGAATCTTGGAACGGCGGTCCATGGAGGTGAGCAGTTGCTGGTTCTGGCTCTGGATGGCGAGTTCAACCCGGGTGCGCATCATGTCCGATGCGCGGTCCACCCGCCGGGACAGGTCTTCGAGTCGCTCGCTGACGGCCTCGCAGGTCTTGACCGCCGGGGTCAGCCGCCGGGTCATGAACTCGGTGATGGTCAGGTGGCCGGAGAGCTCATCTTCACGAAGCTGCTCCAGACGGCTCAGAACCAGTTGGTGATAGGCTCGGGTGGCCGAGAACCGGAAGGTGGAATGAGCTCGGAAGGCCTCGATCCGGGCCGCGATGTTGGTCAGTTGTGCCAACATCTCTTCTTCGTCCACGTCCTGATTGTCGGCCAGCCCCTGAGTGATCACCGCGAGTTTCTGGTCCATGTCATTCAGGCTTGGTGTGATCTCCCGGGCCACGGGTAAGGCGAGCAGCGACATCAAACGGTAGGTCTCAATCTCCATCAGGCGCTGGGTCAGGCGGCCCAGTTGGCTGTTGGACATGCTGTGGTTGAGTACCATGAATCGGCCAAACCCGTCGCTATGCAGTTTGAACGTGCCCCACACCCGTGCAGCACCTTCCTGCGGGCTGCTGCCCACCAGTCGCAAGCCTTCAAAGTGGTTGCGCACATAGGCCAGGTCGGCATTGGTGTCTTCCTGTCCGGGGCGGATTTCAAGATGGAAGGCGGCGACAACCGTACCCACCAGCTTTTCCAGCCAACCTTCCGGAAGCGGTGAGATTCCGGTCTCGGAGAACGGAGCCTCGTCGCCAACAGCCAGGTTCGTGAAGGTGTAGGACGCAAACTCCATGTGCATTTCACGGCGCACACGCAGGCTGCCGAAGGTCTGCTCGAAGCAGCCGACCTCTTTTTCGGGAACCGGGTAACCAAGCTGTCGATGAAGGTCCTGAAGATGTTCAAATTGCTGCTGACGCTGCTCGGGAGAGGTCAGCACGGACATCTGGGTGATGCGGGCAGGTGTCGGTAACACCTGGAAAGGCCGCGAGTGCAGCTCGTTGTAGAGGTCATCCCGAAGTGGATGAATGTCCAGGTATTCCAGTCTGGCGCTCACGGCAATGTCCTGTAATCAGCTGTTGGCTGGGGGGATGATAACGCGGAAGCGCACGCCGTCAATGGCACCTTCGACCTCATTGGCAGCGGTGACACGGGCGCGGTGGTAGTCAGCAATCAGTCGTACAATCAGCAGCCCCTGCCCGAGATGGCCCTCCTGCTGGCCGTCCCTGAGTGATACGAATGGGTCGAAAATGTCGGTGCCACCTCCCTTCGGCAGGGCTGAGCCTTCGTTAAATACGGAGAGGCAAAGATCGGTGGCGGATTTCTCCAGCTGAACCAGGATCAGGCCCTGATTGGGAGTGAAATCCCGGGCGTTATCCACCAGTTTGTCGAGAAGCTGGACCACGAGCTCCGGTGAGCCGTGCATCGGGCACCCCTCGTCTGGTCCCCGGTACTGGATACGGTGTCCGTTATCGAGCGCCTGATACGCCTCCGTCGCCTGGCTGGCGACCACCGCCAGATCAAACGTTTCGTTGTCTGCATGATCGAAACTCTGTTCCAGCCGCGCCGCTTCACTCATGCCGTTGAGAATCTGGCTCAGCCGCTCGGTAGCGGACGTGGCGCGCTCAACGTACTGGTTCCGTTCTTCGTCGGACTGGCTGTGGGCCAGGTTTTCAAGGGAGGAGCGCACAACGGCGACCGGGGTTTTCAGTTCGTGGGAGAGACGCCGGGAGAAGCTTTCCAGGTAGCGGTTGTAGCCTTGAAGGCGATCAATCATCTGGCTGAAGTGGTGTTGGAGCTGACCCAGCTCATCTTTCGCTCTGCCGGCGGGAAGTGTGCTAGTGATCCGGCCATCGGGATCGACGCTGGCATTGACCGCCCGTTGTAACCGGGTGATGCGCCAGGACAGCCAGCTGGCATACCCCAGCAGGACCAGGGTCAGGCCGATGATGATGAGTGTACTGCGGGCGATAACGGAGCCCAGGGTTGAACCCGACAGTGTCAGAAGCTGGTCCAGGGATTGCTCCAGTAGCAGCGTGCGGCCGCCAAAAACCGGTTCACGGGTAAGCATCCACAGGCTGCCATCGCGATGGCGTACCAGGGGCTCGCTCGGCCACTCCTCGGGTGCCAGACGCATCCGATCAAGATCCACCGCCTCCGGGGCCGGTTGGTAGAACTGGACGAGGGCCCGGAGTGCGTTAAGGCTGATCTGTTCAAGGACCTGCAGCGGGCTCAGTTCATCGAACTCGGGAGATTCCGGCCCGGTCGCCGCCTGTTTGCTGGCAATCAGCCATCCTGCAGGCTCCAGGACCCGGGCATGCTGGCCGCGGTTCAGGTATTGGCCCAGTTGGCGTTCCAGGTGTTGATCTCTGCGTCGCAGTAGTGGCAGAGGAGCCGTGGAGGTGCCCAGGGCAATGTTATTTCCATCCTCCAGCCAATGGGCGGTAAACCCCAGCCGGCTTCCCGGCTCGGGGGAGGGCAGCTGCAGTTCGATCTGCCAGTTGTTTCCCAGTGGCTGCCAGTTAGCCGATACCCGGTAATCAGGGCGGTCTGACTGGTCAGCTTGGCTGGCGTAGAACTGGCCCGGCGAGGGTGTCCGGATCAGCCAGGATTGTGGTGAAGGTGATTTTCCAACGGTGTTGGCCGGCGCTTGCAGCCACAGGTCGAGATAATCGTGGGGCTGCCCGGGATTGCCTGGGTTGAAGAACACAGGCTGGCGATTGGTTACACGAATCAGCAGGTAGAGATGCCGACCCTCGGAGACTGCCTGCCATTTCAGTCTGCTGTCTTTGTCGTTGGAGGGAAACTGCCACTGGTCAGTCGCCTCGCCCTCTTCGAAGCCTGGCCATTCATCGCCATAACCATCGAGGCGAATGGCGTAATCCACCGGTTCAACATAGATTACCGGCGTATCGGACGTGACGGGTTCCTGCCCGATCAGCTGGTCCCCGGCAATGTCGGCCAGGCGCACGGCCTGATCCCGCAACTGCTCGCGCGCCTGTTTCCTGAGGGCATCATCCAGTTCCAGAACAAACTGCAGGCCGGCCCAGGGGATGAGCAGCATCAGCAGACTGGCGATCAGCAGTTGGCGCTTCAGGCTCAAAGGTCAGACCTCACGGGCGTTCCAGCGGTACCCCATGCCATAGGCGGTCTGGATACCATCGAACTGGTCGTCGAGCGCCGTGAACTTCTTTCGTATGCGCTTGATGTGCGAGGTTACGGTGTTCGGCGCCAGGTACGCGTTGGCGGCGTCCATTAACTGGTCGGCGCTGCGGACGTGGCCGGGGTGCTGGGCGAGGGAGTGCAGCATCCAGAATTCAGTGACGGTCAGGTCCACCGGCTGTTCGTTCCAGGCGGCGGTCATCCGGTCGACGTTGAGGGCCAGGCGCCCCCGCAGCACGACCTCATCGGGTTTCTGCAGGGCTTCTGCCCAGGCATCGGCGCGCCGGAGCAGCGCGGTCACCCGTGCCAGCAAGTGGTCCAGGCTCATGTCTTTGGTGACGTAGTCGTCGGCGCCGAGTCGCAGCCCGTGTACCGAGTCGATATCGCTGTCCCGGGCGGTCAGGAAAATGATGGGCAGGGTCTGGGACTGGTTGCGCAGATCGCGACACAGGTCGAAACCGCCTTCCGGTTCGCTGCCCAGACCGACGTCGATGATGGCCAGGTCCGGCAGCTGCTGACGCAGGACCTGCCAGGCCGATGGCCGGTCTCCGTAAGCAGACACCTGGTACCCTCGGCGTTCGAATGCGACCCGGTAGTTATCCCGGATAGCGGGTTCATCTTCGATCAGAACAACATGTTTTTTCATGGTAACCGCAACTGCTCAGGCCAATGAGCCTCTATTTAAACACGCCAGGCCACGGGAGCAAGGGCGCCCGGGCGGCTTGCCATAATTGATCACTTTTCGCGACCGGACTGCCCGGATTCGCCACCTTCCCGTCCTTCGGCATTGCTGAAATAGCGATCACGTCATTCAGTCATGCACAAGAAGGAATCCGACATGATACTTGCCATTCGGTTGCCGGGACGCACCGCCCTGAAAAACGGTCAACAAAACAAGAGACTACGACACGCTGTCGAAGGTGTCTCCCTCTGGTTGTCTGTGATGCTGATGCTGTTTGTTCATCCCCTGTACGCGGAGGCAAGCCTGTCTGGCAGCGCGGATGTGGAGAACGCCGGCATTCTGCGTTTCGTGGATGACGCGGGGCGCTGGCAGGAGCCTGCCCTGGTTCTCGACAGCGAATTCGATATCCGTGTGAGCGGATTGATTGCTGATAGCCGGCTGTCCAGAAGCTTCCGCAATACCGGGGACCAGTGGCGGGAAGGTGTGTTTGTCTTTCCGCTGCCTGACGACGCCAGCGTGTACGGCCTCACCATGAAGGTCGGCGAGCGGACCATTGTGGGGAAGGTCAGGCCGAAACCAGAAGCCCGGAAAATCTACGAAACGGCCAAGAAGGAGGGGCGTCATGCGGCCAATGTGGAGCAGCAGCGGCCCAACCTTTTTACCGCCAGGGTTGCGAATATCCCACCCGGTGAGACCGTGACGGTGGATCTTCAGTTTCAGCAGCCAGTGCAATACCGAGCTGGTGAGTTCGAGTTGCGATTGCCGACCACGCTGACGCCGCGGTATATGCCGGGAACGCCGGTAGCCGGCACGTCATCGCAGTGGGAAGGTGGCTGGTCGGTTCCGACGACTCAGGTCCCGGATGCCAGCGCCATCAGTCCGTTTACCGTACTGCCGGGGGATGTGGATGCCAACAGCCACCGGGCGCGGATCCAGATGAAAATCGACGCGGGTCTTCCGCTGGCGAGAGTATTCAGCCCGAGCCACCGGCTGGAAAGCCGCCAGGACGGGCAGGCCGTGATGGTGACGCCCGAGGGTGGGGATGTCCTGATGAACCGGGATTTCGTCGTGCGCTGGCGGCCGCTGGCAGGCCAGGAGCCGACCGCGGCGGTATTTCATCAGCGTTGGAAGGACGAGGACTACCTGATGACGATGCTGGTGCCCGGCACCGGTCCGGTCCGGTCGGTGCCGCGAGAGCTGGTCTTTGTAATCGACACCTCGGGGTCCATGGCCGGGGAATCCATCCGCCAGGCTCAGGCTGCGTTAGAGCGTGGGTTGGACACCCTCAAGAGGGATGACCGGTTCAATATCATTCGTTTCAGCAGTCAGGCCCATGCCATGTTTATGCAGCCGGTACCGGCAACGGGCACCAATCTCGCGCGAGCCAGACGTTATGTCGCCGGACTGAATGCCGACGGTGGCACCGAGATGGCCTCTGCCCTCAGCCTGGCGATGGAGCAGTCAGAGCCGTTTGAGGAGACAGCAGGTGCTCGGGTGCGCCAGCTCGTGTTTATCACCGACGGCGCTGTGGGTAACGAAGCGGCTCTGTTCCGACAGATCCGGACCGGACTCAAAAACCAGAGACTGTTCACTGTGGGCATTGGCTCCGCACCGAATATGCACTTCATGAGGGAAGCCGCCCGCTGGGGCCGTGGTACCTACACGGCCATCCAGGATCCGTCGGATGTCCGTGGTCCTCTCGATACTCTGTTCTCAGCCATGGAATCTCCTGTGCTGACGAATATTGACGTGCAGTGGCCGGGACAGACCGGACAGGCTGAATCCTTCCCCCGGCGTCCGGGTGATCTGTTCGCCGGTGATCCTCTGATCCAGGTCGTTCGCGGTTCGGCGCCGGCTGGTGAGCTGAAAATCAGCGCACTGAAAGCGGACGGCAGCACCTGGCAAAAAACACTGGATCTCCAGCAGGCCGCCGAGGGTGTTGGCATCGGCCGGCAATGGGCCCGGGAGAAAATCGACAGCCTGCTGGATGCGGGGAACCTCACGGGTGGTGAGGTGGACAAGGCGCTGGTGACGGAACTGGCTGTTGCGCATGGGCTGATGTCGCCATACACCAGCTTTGTAGCCGTGGACGAAACCCCGGTGAGGGGGCAAACCGATCCGCTGAGTACCGAGCAACTGCCGACCCTGCTGCCAAAGGGGAGTACGTCAGGCATGCTCCGTTACCCGCAAACGGCCACCTACGGGCCACTGATGACGGCGCTTGGATTGACCGGGCTGATGTTTGCTGCTGCGATTGTTCTGCTGCAACGGAGGGAAGTGGCATGAGCCGTTTACTGCTTCTGCTGTTCACGACCTCCGCAACGCTGTTGGTGTTCGGATTGTGGATTCCCATCAAGGCGGTGGTTGCCCAGGAATTGCTGGAGCTGGCGTGGGCCGAGAGCCAGGCCCGGCAACTGGAGACCCGGCCCTGGCCCTGGGCCGATACCTGGCCCGTGGCCCGGCTGACCATGCCGGGACTGGGGGATTCGATGATTGTTCTGGCCGGTGGCCATGGCGAAAGCCTGGCCTTCGGGCCCGGTCAGGTTCTGGGCAATGAATCGGGGCAGGGGCCGCTGGTGATCGCCGGGCACCGGGACACGCATTTCCGGAAGTTGCGTTACCTGGAGCCCGGCAGCGAACTGCGGCTTCAGGATCAGGACAGCGGCTGGCACGAATACCGGGTCCTGAGGACGCGAATTGTGGACAGTCGCATTGAGCAGATCGATACCCTCCGGCTGAGCGACGATACGCTGCTACTGGTCACCTGCTATCCCTTTGATAGCGTGGATGCGGGTGGTCCGCTCCGGTATGTGGTGGAGGCCCGGGCAGGGGGGCCTGCCGTCCTGGAACAAAAGGTACAAACTGAAACTGTTGTTGGCACCTGATATTGGCGTACACTTGTGCGCCAAATTTGATAGCAGAGTTGCAATTCATGGGTGCCCTACGAAAACTTCTGGCCTGGCTCAGCGTACCGGTCATCTGCCTGTTTGCCCTGGTGATGTACCTGGCCCGGCCCTTCAATCCTGACAATAACCGCATCCTTGGCTGGATTGTCGCCAAGATTGGGCGATGGCTCCTTGGAATGGAGCGCCCGCTCCAGGGCTGGGAGAATATGCCCCAGGATCGTCCGACCGTCGTTATCGCCAATCATCAACATAACGACGACCTTTTCCTGATGGGGGATTTGCTGCCGCCCCGTACCGTTGCCGTCGGTAAATCCGCCCTTGTCTGGGTGCCGTTCTTCGGACAGGTATTCTGGCTGGGTGGCAACGTCATCCTTAATCGGGCTCGATCCCAGAAAGCAGTGGCTGCCATGCAGGCCATCAGCGATGCTCTGGTCCGGGACCGCAAGAGCATGTGGATCTTCCCTGAAGGCACGCGCAGCCATGGCAACGGCCTGCAGAGCTTCAAGAAGGGCGCTTTTCATGCGGCGATTGCCTCAGGCGCTCCCATAACCATGGTCTGCGTCGCCGACTACAAGGACGAGACCCGGGGGTGGTGCGGCCGCCGGGAGACGGTTCCGATGCGGATTCTTCCGCCGGTGGAGACCCAGGGCCTGTCTCCGGACGATCTTCCGGATTTGATGGCGAGATGCCACAAGCAGATGGCTGAGGCCATCGCTGGACTGTAATCAGGTCCTTAAAATCGTTCGGAAATTGTTGAAGCGACTGTCCAAACAGGGCAGTCTTTTCCCGTCTGTATACTTCCATCAACGATCCTCAGGGAGAGGCACGAGATGAACCTGATTCTGTTTCTGATTATCGGCGGTGTCGCCGGCTGGTTGGCGGGCCTGATCATGAAGGGCCGTGGCTTTGGGGTGTTGGCCAATATCGGTATCGGTATCGTCGGCTCGATCATCGGCGGCTTCGTATTTCGGCTGCTGGGTCTGGCGGCGCAGGGTGCCGTGGGTGAACTGGTGACCGCAACGGTCGGTGCCGTGCTGTTGCTCGCCATTGTCAGCAAGATCAAGCAGGCCTGAACATGATCGTACCTGTTACTGGAGTATTCGCGGCGGTTATCGGAATTCTTCTGCTGGTATTGTCTGCCCAGGTCGTCAAATACCGTCTCAAATACCGCAAAGGTATGGGCACCAACGACGATGTGGCCTTTGAGGCTGCCGTGCGCGCGCACGCCAACCTGGTGGAATACGCGCCTCTGGGCCTGATCATGCTGGGACTGGCGGAGTTGAATGGTGTGCCGGCGGGGCTGGTGTACTGGACAGGAATGGGGCTGGTTGTGGGTCGTTTGCTTCACGCTTTTGGCATGATTAACGGCCGTGGTGGAACGCACTGGGCGCGTATGATTGGCATAGTGCTGACATGGCTGGCGATTCTGGTGGCTGCCATTCTGCTGTTGTGGAATGTCTGGCAGGTATACGGCTGAGCCGGTCTCAGTCACCGGGCGTGACACAAAAAGGGGGCTCAGGCCCCCTTTTTATTTTTTGCCGATTTGTCTCAGCCCTGCAGTGCCTGGGCCACTTCCTGGTCAAGGTATTCCAGCTCCACGCGGCGATTGGCAGCATGGTCGTCCGGGGTGGCCAGCGGGCGCTTCGAGCCCCAACCGGTCAGAATAATCTGGGACTCCGAGGCGCCGGCCTCAATCAAACGCCGGGCAACCGCATTGGCCCTGAGCCTGGACAGGAACTGATTGTAGCCCTCGCCGCCAAAGTTATCGGCGTGACCGTGGATGCGGACTCTGACGCCCGGGTTCAGCCTCAGGTAGCAGGCGTGTTGCTCAAGGATCGTATCGTCGGTCTGATCCAGTGAGTGTTTATTGAAGCCGTAGTGAAACTTCATTCGGTGCGGACGCTTTACGTCGCTGACAGAGTGCGCAGGGATGAATCCGGAGGCAATCGCGGCCTGCGCGATGAGTTCCGGGTTGTCCAAGACGAGTACGGTCATGGCGATATCCTCGATTCCAGTATCCGGTTGTTCTTGTTATTCCCTTCCACTATTGGCTGTGGTGGGAATAACCACAATTGGCGAATGGTCGATAAGGAGTGGTTCGACCTGATGAGGCCGATTGAATGTCATTTCTATGACCTCCGGATGACAGCGCACCGGATTTGTCGACATTCTGCATCTGAGCGGCTGTGCACACTTCCGCGGTTGCCACCCCTGTTAACCCTCTGCCGGACACCATTTGAGCGGGAAAATAGGGCCTCACTGTGGTAAAAAACAGGTTTTCAGGGACAGATTATGATGAATTGTGACCGCCCATGCTGATTATTCCTGCCGAAAACGCCGTTAACTGGAAACGTCCGCCCTGGGTCACCCTGGGCCTGATGCTGGCCTGTCTGCTGGTGTTCATGTTCTACCAGGCGGGTGATGACCGGATAATGGAAGAGGCCATCGAGCAATATCTG
This sequence comes from Marinobacter nitratireducens, assembly GCF_000708045.1. GTDB lineage: Bacteria > Pseudomonadota > Gammaproteobacteria > Pseudomonadales > Oleiphilaceae > Marinobacter > Marinobacter nitratireducens. The sequence continues at coordinate 500,542 of NZ_ANIE01000007.1, read as the reverse complement.
GACGCGGATCTGCAGGAACTGGAAGCACCTGCCTATGAGGACTATCTCGATCGTCTGATACGCTTTGACGGAGAGGAAAGCCGCATACTCGAACTGCAACAGTTCCAGGAGTTGCGGCAGGATGGTGAACCGTTCTGGATCGCCGTCAGTCTGCTGATGGACCCGGAGTTCTACCAGTACCTGCTTGAGAATCAGGACATCATCTGGGCGCCGGCAGAACGCGAACGCTGGCTGGAAGCCCGGGTGGCCATTCAGGAAAACTACATCCAGCAGCTCAGCGCCAACCAGCTGGGCCTGGTCCCGGCTGATCTCTCCCTGTACACGCTGATCACCTACCAGTTCCTGCACGGGGGATGGGGGCACATCATCGGTAACCTGGTGTTCCTGTTCCTGCTCGGTTTCACTGTGGAAAAGGCCCTGGGGCCCGGTCGCTATCTGCTGGCTTATCTGGTCTGCGGTGCATTATCCGGACTGGTATTCTCGGCATTCTCAACCGGCAGCCATATTCCTTTGGTGGGCGCCTCCGGTTCCATTTCCGGGTTGATGGGTATGTATGTGGCCATATATGGCCTGCAGAAAATCCGCTTTTTCTACTTCCTGGGTGTGTATTTCAACTATTTCCGGGCTCCGGCTCTGGCCATCCTGCCGGTGTGGGTGGGTAAGGAAATCTACGATTACTGGTTTGCCGGCGCGACGGGGGTTGCCTACATGGCCCATGCCGGGGGGCTGATTGCCGGTGCCGGCCTGGTATGGTTGCTGGGCCGTAGCTGGCTCCAGGTTCGGGAAGAATTCTATGAACCCGAGGATGCCGAACAGGACGCCCGGTTTACCAACGGATACGGGCAAGCGATGGCCAGCCTTGGCCGCATGGAGTTTGACCTTGCCCGGCGGCAATTCGAGGCGCTCTTCGAGCATTACCCGGAGCGCACGATCCTGCTGGAACATCTCTATAACCTGGCAAAGCTGAGGCCGGACCTGCCCGAATACCTGAGTCGAACCCGACAGCTGATGGACGACGCCATGAAGCGCCAGCAGCCGGAACAGATGGTGGCGGTGTGGCAGGAGTATCTGAGCAAGGGCGAGTCTCACCAGCCCCTGGCCGCGGAAGATCACAATCGGGTGCTATTCACCAGTCTCAAGCAGCATGACATGAAGTCTGCAGAGAAGGCATTCGAGCGGCTTCGGAACAGCGGCAATGAGGTGTTAACCTCCGAGGCCTGCCGCCTGCTGGTGGCGGAATTCGAGAAGCAGCAGATGGAGCCGAAGGCCCGGCATTATCGGCAGTTACTTCAAGCGGGCCATTGATCCTGCCACGGAGCGGCGAACAGGGCCTTCAGAAACACGCTGTAAATACGTCCCTGTACACTCGGCTCCGCCATCCATGGCTCCGCACGGTTTCTGAAGGCCCTGTTCACCGCTCCTGATCGGGCAGTGCGAACGACGCTTTCGGGCCTTTTAACGGCTCCTTGTTGGCGGCCTGTTCCAGATACGTCCCAATCTGCTCATGCAGCGGGTGAGTCAAACAGCGTTTCTGGATAAAGGTCAGGAACGCCGTCGCTTTTTCCCACTGGCCAAGACCGTTTGCCAGCGTCTGGGCCACCAGCAAATAGGCCGGTGCCAGCTGGTCGCTGTCGGGGAAGCGTTTGTGGAAATCCTGAAGCAGACGCAGTGCCGGTTTGAACTGTCCCCGGTGATACAGTGTTCGGGCACATTGAACCGCAAGCTCTGGGTCTTCCAGCCGGAAGGTCGGTTCTGCCTGCTGGATCGCTTCCAGTAGTGACGCCATGCCATCGCCATCATTACGACTCGCCAGCCAGCTCAGGATTCTCGGGTGGTAACGGTAGAGCTCTGCCGTGTCATTGCGGGCGATCAGGAGCTGGTAAAGCTGGCCGATGCGCAGAGGGTTGTCACGATCGTTTTTGAGGGCGTCCTTGAGCATCGACTGAACCCGATCGTAGTTTCCATCCTTGAGGTTCATATCGATGTCCGCATCGAAGCGGGCACTGCGGTTGCGTTCGTGCTGCGCTTCCGTTGGTGCTTCATCCTGAAGGTCGGAGGCGAAGCCCAGTTCTTCCTGATACTGGAACAGCAGGTAGCCGAGCATGTGGAACAGGATGAGTGTGAAGGTACTGTTCAGGAAGCCCGCCAGGGGTTGGGCCACCCAGAGCGGGAAATGATTGACCGCAAAGTCCTGGGCTGCGCCGGATGCCAGGGTCAGTAGAATCAGGTAGCCATACAGCAGGAAGTAGGGCGTGCCGATCCGGGATATCAGCACGGCCAGGTTCATCGGGTTAACGGCGGGCCCAACGGCCCGCTCCATGGCCAGAACCATAATGCTCGCGGGCAATGCCAGTACCACGAAAGCCACGGCCAGCATCATCAGGATAGGGCCGCCAATCATGGCAGCGGCGCCGACCAGCCCGCCCATCAGGACAAACACCAGCAATTGCAGGAAGACGATGCTGAAGCCGCTGCCGGTAAAAGCGGCGGAAACCGGGGGTGGCTTCAGATGGCCCTCCGCGGTGTGATTGATCACCTCGTAGGTGTACTTGAACAGCGCCAGCGCCAGTACCAGCCAAATCAGGACCCCCAGCAGGTTCGCTGGAGCGAGCAGTGGTACCAGCGTGCAGATGGCGATAACGATCAGCGGATCCGTATGGAAGGGATATCGGAAGAAGGCGCCAATCCGATTCCAGAAGGGCACAACCTCGGTTGCCGCGCCGAGGTAGCGCATGGCCTTACTGCAATGAGGGCAGAGCGCCCGGCGCTGGCGGGCGTCTGCATCGGGCATGCACCGGCTACAGTAGTGCAGCTGGCACTCGCCGCAGTGCCACTTGGCAGGCGCCCCGGGATGGTAATGGCAATCGTGTTTCACAGTGGTTTCCTGATCCATCAGAAATCAGCCACTTATGATGACAGAACTGGGGTCGCCTCGCATCAGACCCGTTCACATTAGATCTGGCTTTCCTGCCAGCGCTCCCGGACGTCCAGGATATCCGGCAGGCTTCTGAAAAAAGCCTCTACCAGCTCGGGATCGAAATGCTGACCACTTTGCTCCTTCAACAGATCGGTGGCTTGCTCAATTGACCATGCCTTCTTGTATGGTCGTTCGCTGGTGAGCGCATCGAACACGTCGGCCAGCGCCACAATGCGCGCGGATAACGGGATGTCTTTACCTTTCAATCCCTTGGGGTAGCCACTGCCATCCCACTTTTCATGATGGTGAAGGGCGACTTCCCGGGCCATCTGGAGCAGGTCGGAGCCGTCCTCACCAATGATCTCGGCCCCGATCTCTGCGTGTTTCTGCATCACCGCCCACTCTTCGGGGTTGAGTTTCCCCGGTTTCTGGAGCACCGCGTCGGGAATGCCGATCTTGCCAATGTCGTGCATCGGAGCCGCGTTGAGCAGCGTGTCTGCCCAGGCGTTGCTCATGCCAGCCTCCAGGGCAATCAGGCGCGAGAAATAGCTCATCCGGATGACGTGAAGCCCGGTTTCGTTGTCCTTGTACTCGGCGGCCCGACCGAGGCGCTGCACAACAGCCAGTCGGGATTCGACCAGTTCGTCCACCCGCACCAGGGACAGGTGATTCTTCACCCTGGCGCGCACCACCGGAGCGCTGATGGGCTTGGTGACATAATCCACAGCCCCCAGTTGGAATCCTCTGGCTTCATTTTCCGCGTCTGCCAGGGCGGTTACGAAAATCACCGGAATCTTGCGGGTGGTTGGGTCGGCCTTGAGGGCTGCGCAGACCGCGTGGCCAGATTTTCCCGGCATCATGACATCCAGCAGGATCAGGTCCGGCGATTCTTTGTGTGCCAACTCAAGGGCCCGGTCTCCATCCTTGGCAAAGAGCAATCGATAATCATCGCCGAGAATGTTTCGGAGAACCTGAAGGTTGGCCGGCTCGTCGTCCACCAGCAACAGGGTTTTGGTATCAGACAACATCAGGATTCCTCCGGGCTCTGGCTGAAGGTGGCGAGAATGCTTGCTGCCTTCTGGGGATCGAAATCGTCCATCGCTTGGCTAGCCGCCGAGGCGACTGACTCGGGCAGCACGGATTTGATCCGGGCAAAGGCCTGGTCGGGGATTTCGCCCTGATTCAGTAACTTGATTAGCTGGTCGAGCGTGGTGGCGTCAACCGCGCTTTCTGCAGGGACGGATGCGCGTTTCCTGGCGCCTCCGGGTTCCGGAGAATGGTCGGCCAGCCACTGGCTGACGTCCCCGAATCTGCGCGCGGCTTCATCCCACAAATCCTGTCCGGGTGTCTGGTCCGAGCGAAGTCCCTGCTCCAGCTCGCCCAGGGTATACGACAGCTGAGCCAATCCCAGATTGCCCGCAAGACCACGTAGCCGGTGGACAGCGGCGGCTGACTCGGCATTGGCTAAGTGTCTCAGGTTGCCCGGCTGGTTGCCCGGTGCTGACAGAAACTCCGTCAGTGCCTGATCGTGTTTTTCGGCATCTGGCCACAGCTGCTTGACGGTGGCAGGGTCCACTATTGGTTTCGCGGATGGCGGTGTCGATGGTGAGGTTGTTTTTACCCTGAGATCCAGAACGCTGGCGATTTCCGCAGTCAGTTGTGGCAAATCAATGGGCTTTACCGCAAACCCATCCATACCGGAGCTCAGCGCTTCCCGCCGGTCCGCTTCCAGGACGCCCGCAGTCAAGGCAATCACCGGGGTGTGCCGGCGCTTCTGAGACTTCTCCAGCTGGCGGATGGATTGAGTTGCCTCGTGCCCGTTCATGCCGGCCATCTGGATATCCATGAGCACCAGATCAAAAGCCTGAACCCGGAAGTGCTCGACTGCCTCGTGGCCGTCGCTGGCGCATACCACATCGTGCTTACGCTGGCCCAGCAGATTGCGGAGCAACTCCAGATTTTGGGGAACATCGTCTGCGACGAGAATTTTCAGGGCAGGTAATGGCGTTTCCTGTTCACTGTAACCGTCATCGACCTCCTCGCCTTCGTTCAATGGCAGGTTGACTTCGAATACAGAGCCCTGACCCACGGTACTGGTAACGCTGATATTCCCGCCCATTAACTCGACCAGCTGGCGGGCAATGGTGGTGCCCAGGCCGGTGCCGCCGAAACGTCGGGTGGTGCTGGCGTCTGCCTGGGTGAACGGCTCAAAGATAGAGTCAATCCGGTCAGCGGGGATGCCGATACCGGTGTCCGCAACCGATAGCGTGACAACGTTTGGCCCGGATTGCCGGACGGTGAGCGTGACGCCACCCTTTTCGGTGAACTTGACGGCATTGCTGACCAGGTTCAGGGCGACCTGCTGGATCCGGAGCGGGTCGCCCCGGAAATGTTTGCCTGCCTGGTAATCAAGACTCAGGGTAAGGCCTTTTTTATCCGCTGCCAGGGACTGGGTCGCAATGATCTGTTCGCACAGTAACCGCAGGTTGAAATCCCGGTGCTCCAGTTCTGTGTTACCGCTGTCGAGTTTCGCGGTGTCCAGGATGTCATTGAGCAGCGCCAGCAGCGAGCGGGCCGAGTTTTTGACAATGGAAAGATGCTTGGCCTGGGAATCGCCCAGTTTGGTGTCGAGCACCAGATCGGTGAACCCGAGGATGGCGTTCATTGGCGTGCGAATTTCATGGCTCATGTTGGCCAGGAAAGCACTTTTGGCCTCGGCCGCCTGTTCGGCTTCCTCTTTGGCCCTGCGCAGATCGGTTTCCATGCGATGACGTTCCGAAAAATCGGTCACGAAACCGACGAACGTACTGATGCCGCCGAGGCGAGATTCACCAATAGCCAGACGAACAGGTATCTGTCGGCCATCCTTGTGTTGGGCCATGACCTCTCTGCCGGATCCCAGGATCTTGCGTTCACCAGTGCGCAGGTAGTTCTTCAGATAGCTGTCGTGGGCATCCTGATGAGGATTAGGCATCAGCATGTTTACGTTACGACCGATCACTTCGCCTGCTGAATAACCAAAGATACGCTCGGCCGAACTGTTGAAGGAGAGCACAATCCCGCGATCGGAGATTTTGATGATGCCGTCAACGGCTGCGTCGATGATCGCCTGCAATTCGCTCGCGGTTTCCTGACTGCGGTGCATCATACCCCGGTAGCGGGCCAATGCATTGATACCTCCGGCCATCGATCCCAGGGTGACGGCGATCACCGCGACGGCGATGGCCAGCAGAGCCTGGCTGTCAGTACCCGATTCCGGAATCTGGCCAGTGCCGCCAATAAAGCGGGCGGCTTCCATGGCCGTGTAGTGCATGCCGGCAATGGCCAGCCCCATGATGCTGCCAGCCAGCAAACGTCGTTTAAACCCGCGCACCCGCCTTTTTTGGCGCAGGCCGAAGTTGACCCAGAGTGCGAGCGTGCCGAGCAGGACAGCAACCACAATGGAGGCCGCAAACAGCAGAGGGTCGTATTTCAGGTCCGGCCCCATTTCCATGGCGGCCATACCCATGTAGTGCATGGTTCCGATGCCGGACCCGACGGTAACCCCACCCCTCACCAGACGCCAGCCAGTCAGCTCTTTGCGGGCGAGCAGGCTCAGGGCGACCCACGATGCCAACAGGCTGGGAACGGCAGACAATGCGGTCAGACCGAGGTGGTAACGAGTTTGCCCGGGCATCTGGAAGGCCAGCATGCCGATAAAGTGCATGGACCATATGCCGAAACCCAGTGCCGTTGAGCCGGTCACCAGGTGAAAGCGTTCCATGAAGCGGCTGTTGCTGCGTCGGGCAGCGCCGGCCAGCGTTAGCGCCATGAAGGAGGCCGCAGCAGCAATCAGCAACGAGAGGGCAACCAGAGCGAGGTTATACTCGCCCTGGATCAATTTCCCGGTGGGTATCGCTGAGAGCACGAAAAAGGAGTCGAATGGCAGCAAGGTAATACTCAGAAGAATCCGGTGTGAACAAATGGATTAAAGCGCGATGGTTTGCACTGTGTGAAACATTCTTCCGTTATCTGTTTCGTGGTATCACCTTCCTGGAACGCGAAGGATTGTTTATTTGGTGCTCGATTGTCAACGTTGGAAAGTGCGTATGATCCGTTTCCCACGGAGCGTGATCGGCTCTGTTGACGGGAGTAACGGAGACTATTCAGCCAGGGAATTCCGGTTATTCACCATCCTTTGGTTGAAGTCTCGCTTGTGGCTGCAATAGTTATTGGAGGTTTCGAAGAGGAGGCAACCCATGTCTACGTCATCCCTGAGCAAAGACAGCCTGAATACTCTCTCTACACTGGAGGCTGGAGGTCAGACCTTCCAGTACTACAGCCTGCCCAAGGCAGCCGAATCCGTGGGCGATCTGAATTGCCTGCCGTTTTCCCTGAAAGTGCTGATGGAGAATCTGCTGCGAAACGAAGACGACGCTACGGTCGATCGAAGCCACATTGACGCCATGGTGCGGTGGCTGAAAGACCGCCATTCGGATACCGAGATCCAGTATCGTCCCGCCCGTGTGCTGATGCAGGACTTTACTGGCGTACCCGGGGTCGTTGATCTCGCGGCCATGCGGGAAGCGGTCAAAAAAGCCGGCAAGGACCCGGCCCTGATTAATCCGCTGTCACCGGTGGATCTGGTGATAGATCACTCGGTAATGGTGGACAAGTACGGTAACCCGTCCGCGTTCAAGGAAAACGTCGCCATTGAGATGGAGCGCAATCAGGAACGCTATGAGTTCCTGCGTTGGGGGCAGCAGGCCTTTGACAATTTCCGGGTGGTGCCGCCGGGCACCGGGATCTGCCATCAGGTCAACCTGGAGTATCTGGGCAAGACGGTCTGGCAGAAAGAGGTTGGCGACAAAACCATTGCCTACCCTGACACACTGGTTGGCACCGATTCCCACACCACCATGATCAATGGTCTCGGCATTCTGGGCTGGGGGGTTGGCGGTATCGAGGCGGAAGCAGCCATGCTTGGGCAACCAGTGTCGATGCTGATTCCGGAAGTTATCGGTTTCCGGATCACCGGCAAGCTTCGCGAAGGCATTACCGCCACGGATCTGGTACTCACAGTCACTGAAATGCTGCGTAAGAAGGGTGTGGTTGGCAAGTTTGTGGAGTTTTATGGCGATGGTCTCAAGGACATGCCGGTTGCGGATCGCGCCACCATCGCCAATATGGCCCCGGAATATGGTGCCACCTGCGGTTTTTTCCCGGTGGATGAGCAGACCATTAACTACATGCGCCTGACCGGACGGGATGAGGCACAACTGGCACTGGTGGAGGCCTACGCAAAAGCCCAGGGGCTCTGGCGTGAGCCAGGTCATGAACCGGTGTACACCGATACCCTGGAACTGGATATGGGGGACGTGGAAGCCAGTCTCGCCGGACCGAAGCGGCCGCAGGACCGGGTTGCCCTGAAAAACATGAAGTCCGCCTTCGAGTTGCTGATGGAAACTGCTGAGGGGCCGGCTGACGAGCCTGAGGCGAAGTTGGAGTCGGAGGGCGGACAAACCGCTGTCGGCATTGAAGACAGCTACGAACACCGGGCCAGTCAGCAGGTCGAAATGAACGGTGAGACGTTCCGGCTGGATCCCGGTGCGGTGGTTATCGCGGCGATTACATCCTGTACCAATACCTCTAATCCCAGCGTCATGATGGCGGCGGGGCTGATTGCACAGAAAGCCCTGGCCAGGGGCCTGAAAACCAAGCCATGGGTGAAAACATCGCTGGCCCCGGGGTCCAAGGTTGTCACCGAGTATCTTGAGGTGGCCGGCCTGCAGGACGACCTGGACAAGCTTGGCTTCAACCTGGTCGGTTACGGCTGCACCACCTGTATCGGCAACTCAGGTCCTCTGCCGGAACCGGTGGAGAAGGCCATTAATGACGGTGACCTGACGGTTGCCTCTGTGTTGTCGGGAAATCGCAACTTTGAGGGCCGGGTGCATCCGCTGGTGAAAACCAACTGGTTGGCCTCGCCGCCCCTGGTGGTGGCCTATGCTCTGGCGGGGAATGTCCGGCTGGACCTCAGCGAGGATCCTCTGGGCACGGACCAGGACGGACATCCGGTTTACCTCAAGGATCTCTGGCCCAGCCAGCAGGAAATTGCCGACGCTGTGGAGAAGGTGAAGACCGGCATGTTCCGCAAGGAATACGGCGAGGTGTTCGACGGCGATGAGACCTGGCAATCGATCAAGGTGCCTGAGAGCAAAGTCTACGAGTGGTCTGATCAATCCACCTACATCCAGCATCCTCCCTTCTTTGAGGGCATGGGCGAGGAACCTGAGGCCATTGAAGATATTCGGGACGCCAACATCCTTGCATTGCTGGGTGATTCCGTCACGACGGACCATATTTCTCCGGCCGGCTCCTTCAAACCCGATACACCGGCGGGCAAATACCTGCAGGATAACGGCGTCGAGCCGAAAGATTTCAACTCCTATGGCTCCCGCCGGGGTAACCACGAAGTCATGATGCGCGGTACCTTTGCCAACGTGCGCATCAGGAACGAAATGCTGGATGACGTTGAAGGTGGTTTCACAAAATTTGTCCCTAGTGGCGAGCAGATGGCCATCTACGATGCGGCCATGAAGTATCAGGAGCAGGGTACGCCGCTGGTGGTGATTGCCGGCAAGGAATACGGTACCGGCTCCAGTCGTGACTGGGCTGCCAAGGGCACACGCTTGTTGGGCGTGAAAGCGGTCGTGGCGGAATCTTATGAGCGGATTCACCGGTCCAACCTGATTGGCATGGGGGTAATGCCATTGCAGTTCCCCGAGGGAGTGGACCGCAATAGCCTGAAACTGACCGGCGAGGAAACGATCACCATCGAAGGATTGTCAGGAGACATCAAGCCGGGCCAGAGTCTGACCCTGACCGTGACCTACAAAGATGGCTCGACGGATAGCTGTGAGGTCAAGTCCCGGATAGATACCGCTAACGAGGCTGTGTACTTCCGGCATGGCGGCATTCTTCACTACGTGGTGAGAGAGATGCTCAAGTCGGCTTGATGACTGGTAGCTCTAGCCAGAAGGTCGCCCCCTGCCCGGGGGGCGACGCATAGTCGACAACCCCGCCCATGTGCGTCATCAGTTCCCGCGTGATGGCAAGACCGAGACCGGTGCCACCCTTGGCTCGTCGGTCTGATGCGTCGGCCTGCGAAAACTTCTGGAAAATGAGATCCTGGAAATCCGCTGACACGCCATCACCCTGATCCTTGACGCAAACCCTGACCTGCTGATCGTGACGTTCTGTGTAGATGTCCACCACCGCGCCTTCCGGTGAAAACTTGATGGCGTTTGAAAGAAGGTTGTGTAGAGCCTGGGAGAATCGTCGGCGGTCTATCTCGACAACGACGTCACCGAGCTCGGAAGGCTTGAGGGTAACGTTCTTTTCGCCGGCAAAATGCTCTATCTCCTCAATGCACTCCAGAACTATACCAGGTAGGTGGTGTGGTTCCATCTGGAAGATCATCTTTCCCGCGACCAGCTTTTCAATATCAAGTAAGTCATTGATCAGGAACGTCAGCTGTTTGCTGTTTCTGTAAGCGATAGATGCCAGCCGGGCGGCCTGTTCCGGAAGTTCACCAGCAGCGCCGTTGGCAAGCAGCCCGAGCGATCCCGAGATCGACGTCAGAGGCGTGCGGAGTTCGTGACTGACGGTCGAGACAAACTCGTTTTTCATTCTGTCTGCTTTCTGGCGCTCGCTGATGTCCTCAGCGATCAGCCAGATCACGGGCTCGCTGTCCCTGGTCTCTAACTTCAAGCCGTGCAGCAGGACCGGTCTGAGCGTACCGTCCTTTGTCGGGATAGTCGTTTCCAGACCGCTGAAGCGGAACTGGCCTTTCAGTAATTGGGTAATGTTCAGGCCGGATTCAAGTTTAGCGCCGTTCTGGTCATAGGCGGATTCAAAATAATCGATGGAGTCAGCGTTGTTTCCAACGATCCGGTCAAAGCTCTGGTTGGCCCGCAGCAATGTCCGGCGGTTTGCTCCGTATAGACCGATGCCGACTGGCGCCAGCTCAAACAGACCCCAGAACCGTTTCTGCATTTCCCGATCTTTCAGCAGCAACTGGGTCAGCCAGAATGTGGCGCCGGCAACCAGAAGTCCCATCACAAAAAGGATACCTCGAGTCAGCCCCGGCGATTTGGGGTGGGATGGCCAGCCACCTCTGGGCTGGGCGAACAGTGTCCAGGTGGTGCCTGGCATTTGAAGTTTGGCAATAACCGGTTGGTCCCAGGTGGTTCTTGCGCTGAGGTAGAAAACACTGGCCGAATCCTCGGGATCATCCGAAGTGGACAGCGCGAATACGCCATCATCTGCCGCTTGTGACAAATTGACCGTTCTGTAGAGCCGGGGGAGGTCGAGGATGACCGAAATGAGGCCCCAGAACTCGCCATTGCGACTCTCAAAGACGGGAATTCTGGCGGCAAGTCCCTGCCCACCCTGAACCAGATCGATCGGCCCGCTGAACAGCGCTCTCTCGGATTCCAGTAAAGTTTCAATCTGCTGTGGTGAAAGACTTTGGTCCGTGAGATCCAGTCCGAGAGCGGCCTCATTACCCTCAAGTGGATAGATATGTCGAATCACAAAGTCCGGGGCGAGTCCAATATTTCTCAACTCTGGTGCTAGCCTGAAAATGACGCTGGCGAGGTCTTGAAAACGCGTCCCCGCAAGCTCGGGCTCCACAGAGACGCTGGCGGCCAGTCCCCATACCGTTTGAACGTTCTGTAAAATGGCTTTCCGAAGTTGCAGGCTGACGTCAGCGGCTTTTTGCTGCCAATGCTGACGCATCTCCGTGCGGAAGCGTTCGGTGCTGGCCGTGTCGAGTATCAACGCGACCGCGAACATCAGCGTGATCATGGCTACCCGAGCAGCCCAGATCAGAGTATGGAATAGTCGATCTTTCTGGTGAAGCATCATGATTCGCCCTGAGGCCCGGTCATTGGCATCGACAACCAGAAGGTGGCTCCGTTACCCTCAACAGACGTGAAATCCACGTTGCCGCCCATCTGGGTCATGATCTCTTTAGTAATTGCGAGCCCCAGTCCTGTCCCTCGCTTGCCGCGGGTGTCGGAACTGTCCGCCTGGGCAAACTTCTGGAAAATTCGGGGCCGAAAATTGTTGGGTACCCCCGGTCCTTCGTCAGATACCCGAATATGAGCCTGCTGCCCATCCGTCTGTATTGCCACGTTGACGGTGCCATGGTTCGGCGAGAATTTGATGGCGTTGGAAAGCAGGTTGGTGACCGCCTGGTCCAGCCGGGCCCGGTCGATGGTTGCCGTTGCGTCGGGGTCTGCGTTTTCAATGACGACAGAAACCCCGCTGTCGATGGCGTAGGTCCGGAGACGGTCTGAAGCCTCTTGGACAATTGGGAGCAGTTGCTCGTCGGAAAGGTGCATGGTCATCCGTCCGGACATCAGTTTTTCCATGTCCAGTAGATCATCAACAAGCGCTTTAAGTTGTTCACTGTTTCGATGCGCAATCGAAATGAGTCTCGTGACCTGATCCGGCAGTTTCCCGAGGGTGCCGCTCGACACCAAGCCGAGAGAACCTGCTATGGAGGTCAAAGGCGTCCGAAGTTCATGGCTCACGGTCGAGATAAACTCGCTCTTCATCCGGTCAATTTTGCGCCGTTCCGAGATATCTTCGACCAGGCTCCACACAAGCGCTCGCCCTGACGCGTTGGTAATGCGCATACCGCGAACCTGCGCCGGGTAGGTTGTCCCGTCTTTGCGAAGGATATCCAGTTCGTACGGACCGTAGCGCCCGGTTTCGCGAAGTTCAGCGATAATCCTCTCGATCAGCGTGGCAGCACTGGAGGGCAGAAGCCGCCGAAACGTCGATGATGTGAGTTCCTTGCCGGTGTAGCCGGTTGGGGCCATCAGAGACTCATTGGCATCGAGAAAGTCGCCGGAATGGTAGTCATTCAGTGCGATACCGATGGGAGAGAGTTCATAGAGCCGACGCAGCTGTGCCTCGCTCTCCTTGAGCGCGAGCTCAATGCGTTTTTTGTCGTCAATGTCTGCAATATAGCCATGCCACATGATGCTCTGATCGGGCAGCACCTCTGGTGATGCTTGCCCCTCAACCCAGCGCCAGGCGTGAGAGCCTTGCTTGACACGGTACTGATGCTGCCAGATCGCCACGTTGGCGGCGGACTCTGAAATGGAGTTTTCCACGTCCCGCTGGTCGTCGGGGTGGATGCTTTTGAACACGGCGGACGCGTCATTAAGGACATCTGCTGGCTCTACGCCGTAGATGTGCTCGAGGTGCGGACTGGCGAAAGGAAAAGCGGAATGGCCATCCGGCCAGAGTCGGTATTGGTAGAGTACACCGGGGACTTGTTCTATCAACTTTGTCTGCAACTCGGTACTTATTTTCCGCTCGATGACACCTGCGATCCAGCGCGCCAGCAAAGTCACAAACGTAATCTCGGTATCGGAGAAGGCCGTGTGGCGTGGCTCCGATGATGAAAAGTTGAGGGTGCCGAACAGCCGGTCCCGAACCATGATGGGTGCGGCAATATAGCTTTCGAGGCCGAACGCCTCATAGCAGTCATGAGAGCAGTGCCGAGACCTGCCCATGTGGTCGATGGCCAGGCTTTGCCCTTGCGTTTCTTCAATCAGGATAGAGCAGTAGGTCTGGCTGAGTGGAAAATGGGCACCGATCTCCAGGCCGGCATCGTCCGGCGCGTGGAACCATCGTATGGTATAGACCTCACTGGTAATCTCGCTGACGATCGCAAGCGGCAACGTCAGGTATTCCGAACCAAGTCGCAGGGCTTTCTGGATCCTTGCGGTATCGTCGGTTTCGGGGTCCAGGGCAAGCTCATTGAGTATGCCAAGCGCGGTGTTCTGCTGCTGGATCCGCTGCAGATTATGCGTTTCCTGAGTGACGTCGGCCTGGGTGCCGTACATCATCAGCGGAGCGCCGTCTTGCGTCCACTCAAAGACCTGGCCCCGGGTATGCACCCATATCCAGTGCCCGTCTTTGTGGCGCATCCGGCCCCGGAAATCGTACACAGATTCGGTTTGGTTGAAGTGTGCGTTGAGCCTTAGCTCTGCCTCTTTCAAATCTTCGGGATGGGTCAGGTCAAGCCAGGTCTGGATGCTGACCGGCTCCAGCTCCTCCAGTCGATACCCGCAGATTTGAGCCCAGCGTGCGTTGACGATGGTTTCCCCGGTCTGGATATTCCATTCCCACGTACCAACATTGGTGCCCTCAATAACGGATCGCGCCCGCCGCTCGCTTTGCTTGAGTTCGCGGTAGACTTCAGATTCTCGCTCTGTCACGGGGCCATTAGCTTCCGTGGGGGTGTTAGGTGTTGTCATGGTTCTCCCCGGGGCTTGCCGTCGCGTGGTATTTCAATCCAGAAATGAGCGCCCCGATCAAAGTAATAACCGACGCGCCCATGCATCAGTTGTGCGAGCTCAGCACAAATGGCAAGCCCAAGTCCCGTTCCTTTGACCGATCGAGTGGTGCCCTCCTCCGCCTGTGAAAAGCGCTCGAAAAGTTTGGGAATGAAGTTCTTCGGTACACCGTCGCCGCGATCGCTTACCACGATCCGGACGAAGTCGTGGTCGGCCTCCTCGGCGGTGACCCGGACACATTGCTCAGCCGGTGAAAACTTTATGGCATTACTGATGTAGTTATCGAGTACCTGTCGAAGTCGGTGATTGTCTGCAACGATCTGGAAGTTGGAGTCCTCATGCTTCTCCAGGCGCACTTGATACTCGGAGGCCATCGACTGGTTGCTGGCAATGGCCGCTTCGATAATCGGATCAAGCGCTTGTGTCCTCAGCGAGACCGACATTTGCCCCGCGGTTAGCTTGCTGAAATCCAGAAGGTCCGAAATCAGCATCTGCAATCGTTCCCCATTACGCAGTGCTAGTGTGCTCATTTGCTGGGCTTTCTCCGGCAATTCACCGGCAGCTCCCGACTCGAGCAAACGTAAGGCACCGTTGATCGAGGTGAGGGGGGTTCGAAGTTCGTGACTGACGTTGGAGACAAAGTGCTCCTTCATCTCGCTCATGGCGTCACGTTCATCCATAAGACGGTTGAAGGCGGAGGCCAGGTTCTGAACTTCCCGGGGGCCATTAAGGGACAACCGGACCGCCTTTTCAGGCTTTCTGACCATGCTTTTGATCGCACGTGTCATGCGATCCAGCGGTCGTGTGATGGAGCGACTGGCGATGAAGCTTAGTAGCGCAATCATCAACCCGATGCCCAGGCTGATCCCTAGAAAGCGGGAAAATGATTTCTTTGCCGGCGCGGAGGCTCTCTCGTAAGGCACGGCCCTTACAAACAGCCAGCCAAGCCTCTGCAGATGGCTGGCCGCAAAAATCAGTTCATGGCCGTTATTGTCAATAACCCGACCAAAACCGGTGCCTGAAAGCGCTGCATCGATGAGTGGATCCTGTCCGGGAGGCGGGAGCGACTCAATGTCGCGCTGATCGGACGGGCCCCCCTCAATGAAGAGAAAATTGTCCATGTCGACGACCTTGAAGCTGGCGTCGCTGTCTCGAATACTTCGCAGAAGTCCTGGTGGTATCAGGCTGGTTTGTCCCACTTTGATCGTGCCCGCAATGAATCCGAGCAAATCGCCCTCGTCTGACTCAATCGGCGCAAGAAATGACAACAGCGGGACACCTGTGGTTCTTCCGATAATGGGCCGGCTGATCACCGGTTCCCGGGTTTGCAGAGCGCGCCGGAAATGTCGACGGTCCGCGTAGTTGGTGCCAAGCCGCCCCGGCACATGGAAGCTCTCATAGATGGCCGTCGCATGCTCGTCCAGGACGAGGATACCATCGGGAAACAGGGATTGGAGAAGGGCTTGCCGGTTCAGTTGGGCACTGATTTCTGAAAGGGAATGGAGCGTCTTGCCGTCGTTGAGGAGGCTGGCGGATTCAGCCAGAACGTCTAGTTTTAATTGCAGACGCTGATCCACCTCGGCTGAGATGCGTCGGGTTTCGGCCAGTTGCTGTTGGGTCAGAAGCGTTTCAAAGTCCTCCACCAGAGCGTTGTAGGCCACCAGAAGCACAGATCCGACGGTCGCAATCGTTCCCAGCAGAATGACGAGAGCGAGGCGTGTGCCTAGTGAGAATGAGGGCAAAGCGGCTTCCTTGATGGTACTTTGGTTTGAAAGACGAACTTTTTAAGGGGCAGTATGGCACAATTATACTTAGTCCCTTATCCGGATTGAGCAGTTATGGCAGATCAAAACAGCGCGGATGTGGCAAGGAAGCTGGCTCTGCTGAAAATGCGGTTCAGAGAGAAGGCGCTTTGCGCGCTGAGTTCGCTGCAACAATCGTTGAGTCGGGTGCATTCTTCCGGAGTGGATTCCGGTGAAATACTCTCGGCTTACCAATCCTTGCACCGTCTGGCGGGTTCTGCGGGTACCTTTGGGTATTCGGCGCTGGGGCGGGAAGCACGGGAACTGGAGCAGATCATAAAGCCCTTTGTCGAGAAGGCGCCTGGTACCCATGATGATGTCAGCCAGTTTCTGGACCAGTCGTTCATGCGCCGTGTTGAGGGTTTGTCGGACATGGTTTCCGGCGGTGGATCAGAGAGCACTCCGACCGGTTCAGCGTTGGAAGAAGGGCTAAGAGACGTTGCCGAGCCAATGGTTGTCCTCGTTGAGCCGGAGCCAGACAGGGCGCGCTCCCTGGCCTCGGCACTGACCCATCATGGTTTTATCATTCACAGTTACTCTGGACTGTTGGATGTGCCGGAAAGGGTCCTTGTTGATGCCTCGGCCGTGCTGGTGCGAGACAGTCTGTTTTCTGCAGGCGGTAACACGTTCGGAACCGACGTCACGCTTCCCCCCATTATCTGCGTTGGCTCAGTTGACGGTTTTGATGACCGCTACAAGCTGGCGGAGAATGGCGCCGATGGCTTTTTTCCAGAGCCTGTCGATGTACCGCTGCTCGCGGATTACATCGAGCGCCTGATCGGCGAGCGTCTTGAACTGGGTAAGGGACGTGTGCTGATCGTCGATGATGATCCGGAGTTGTTGGAGCATTATGGTCTGGTGCTGGAAGACGGGGGCATGAACGTTCACAAGGTCCGGTCACCCTCTGAACTGTTGGGCGCTCTCTCGGAATTTCAGCCGGATCTGGTGCTGATGGATGTGCAGATGGGGCATTACAGTGGCCCGACGCTGGCGAGAATGCTTCGTTTTGATCCGGAGTGGGTCGGGCTGCATATCATTTTTCTCTCCTCCGAAGATGATCGTGAGTTTCAGGTTGATGCTCTGTCCAAAGGTGGCGATGTATTTCTTACCAAACCGATTTCTGACAGCTTCCTGCTTCGGGCGGTCAGGGTAAAATGCAACAGGGCCAGACAGCTGGCTAAACTGGCATCGAGAGACAGTCTTACCGGGCTGCTCAAACATTCGTTGGTAAAACAGGAAGTGGGCAAGGAGCATTCGCGTTGTCGCCGGTTTGGACAGGATTCCGTCGTCGCAATGCTGGATCTGGACCACTTCAAGCTGGTCAATGACCGCTTCGGGCATCGAACTGGCGACCTTGTCATCAAGGGACTGGCGAACCTGCTTCGACATCGCCTGCGCAAGACCGATGTGATTGGCCGGTATGGAGGCGAAGAGTTCCTCGTGGTGATGCCGGATTGTTCTCTGGAGAATGCCGTTGAGGCATTACAGGCGGTTTGTGAGCAGATGCGCAGAATCAGTTACACCTCAAAGGGCCAGGAGTTTTTTGTGACCGTGAGCATCGGCCTGGCGCCGCTGGCAGCGTTTGAGAATGGGGAAGAGGCCATTGAAGCCGCCGATCAGGCGCTGTACGTTCAAAAGTCCAGAGGGCGTAATGGCGTGTCGGTATTTGGCGAAGCGGACATTGGCTCAGCAGGGAAGGTTGTCCAGTGCACGTCCTGATCGTTGAAGACGACGACCTGATGGCGGATCTGCTGGAGACCGTTGTTGCCGGTCTTCACCCGGCTTTGAGGATATTCCAGGCGCCTACCGTCAGCGACGCCCACCAGCTGTGGGAGTCCCAGAATCCGGAGCTCTATATTATCGACTGGACGCTACCAGATGGTTCGGGCCTGGCTCTGTTGCGGGATATACGTGCTGTGGACAAGCAGGTGCCTGTGGTGATGATCACCGCCCGGGCGGACCGGGAGTCGATTCTCAAAGCGGCCCACTACGGTATCAGCGGCTATATCAGTAAACCCTTTGATGTCGAGATGCTGCACAATCGGCTACTGGGCATGATCGGGGACAAGCTGCCACCCGAAACGTCGAACAGAACGCTCGCCGAGAGTCTTTCGGAGGGGCTTGAGTCCGGAATTCACGTTTCGGGGCGCCTGGATGTTGGTGGGATTCTCGCTTTGCTTGAGCGTGCGTCGGACATCTCCGGGGCCCAGTTGGCAGACCGCTGGCAGAAGGAGGTCGCACTGTGCGCCCGGCTGCTGGAAGTGGCAAACCGGTCGTCGTTCCGCCGCACCGGGGAGCCGGTGAGCAGTGTTCGTGATGCAATCTCGGTGATGGGGGTGCCGATGGCGCTGAGCCAGGCATTGGCCATGGCCCTGAACGTCGCCTCCGATTTCACCACCGATTCATTGCGGGACTGCGCTGCCCGATTCCAGTCGCAGGCAGAGGCCGTTGCCGCGGAAGCCCAGAAGATTGCCCTTGCCATGGGAAAGCGAGGCCCCGAGTTCCAGACCGCGGGCCTGTTGAGTCGGGTGGGGGAACTGGCGGTGCTGAAAGTTGTGGACCAGTTTATGCAGGATGGTGGCGGCTCGGTTGGTGAAGATGAGCTTGAAACGGCACTCAAGGAATGGTCCCAGCGCTACGGAAACCAGCTCAAGGTGCAGTGGAGGTTGCCCCTGGAACTGAGGCAGATGATTGGGGCGGTTCACGCACTGTCGCGGGAGAATGTGACCCAGAACCACATGGTGATGCGGGCCGCAGGTTTAATGGCTGGGCCCGGTGACAAGCACCCAGACTGTTCAAAGATTATGCGGCATCTGGGGCTTGAAGAGTGGTACAAGAACTCCGTGGCAGAGCAGGCCCGTAATGAGGAACAGAACAATGTCTGACGCAGTATCGGCGTTACAGCGTATTATGCTGGTTGAGGATGAAGAGGATATCCGGGCCGTTGCCGAACTGGCCCTGGAAGCCGTTGGTGGGTTTAACCTCAGAACCTGTGATTCGGGCCGAAAAGCGCTTGAACAGCTGGCCGAATTCTCCCCGCAATTGATATTGCTGGATGTCATGATGCCGGAGATGGATGGCCCCTCGACGCTCAGAGCCATCAAGGAGACCGGCGACTTTGCAGACGTTCCGGCGATTTTCATGACCGCCAAAGTGCAGCCGGAGGAGGTCAATGAATATCTGTCTCTGGGGGCCGTAGCGGTCATTCCCAAGCCTTTTGACCCCATGACACTCTCGGATCGTATCCGGGAAATCTGGGAAGGGCTGGCATGACCGGAGGCGGACGCTGGCCTCGGCGTTGGTGATTCGGTTACCCTACGCGGCCTGAATAGTTGAGTTGAGGCTTCCCATGTTGTCCAGTCATTCCCCCGATGATCTGAAATCCAAGCTGAATCTGGAGACCTCCCGCATACGCTGGCACGAGTTGCAGACCTACTTTGCGCGTGGTCAGGTTGTTCGTGTGGCCTCGGAGCTGGATCTCATTGGCGTTGCCTCCGAGCTCGCTGCAGACAATAAAGCCCAGTTTGAGCAGTGGATGTCTTCCGGCCAGGTGGGGGACGTGCCGCCCGACCTGGCGCAATCCTGGTTCGATCAGAACACCGAACTCTGGGCGGTCGTTATTGCTCCCTGGGTACTGGTTCAGGATCGTCACGACCAGAAACTTCACTGATGCAGCGTCGATACGCCTAGCCTCCCTGATGTATCAAGGACTCCCATGCTGACCGGAGCGCTGCTCATTCTTGCGCCATTGTTCCTGGGTTTTGCACTGCCACTTGAAAATCGTCGAATCATGACGGCGATTCACCATGGCGTGGAGCTTCTGGTGTATTTCATCCTTGCCCTGCTGGGGCTGGGCCTGGGGCAGATGGATGGGCTGGCGGAGCAGCTTGGAGGCATGGCCGTTCAGGTGCTGCTGCTTGTCCTGGTTCTTTTTGTATTCAATGTGTTGGGGCTGTGGACCTTCCATCGGTGTCTGCCAATGGTTCTGCAGGCGCAGAATGGCGAGTGCGACACGGGTTATCAACGGTTATTTCTAGCGGGCCTCAAACCGTTACTTGCGGTGGTGGCGGGACTGTTGGCTGGCTACTATGTGTTGCCGAAGTTGCCCATGACAGAGCAGCTTGCGACCTGGTCATTGATGCTGCTGCTGTTTCTGATTGGACTTCAACTACGTAACGCCGGCCTGTCCCTGCGGCGACTGCTGATGAATCGACAGGGGTTGGGCATTGCGTTGACGCTGGTCGCCACGTCGCTGGTTGCCGGCTGTGTCCTGATCCCTTTCCTGGCCCTGCCCTGGCATGATGTTTTGGCACTGGCCTCGGGATTCGGTTGGTACTCGCTCTCGGGTATTGTTATTGGGGATGCCCTCGGACCAGCCTGGGGCGGCGTTGCTTTCATGAATGACGTGCTCCGGGAAATCATTGCCCTGGCGATCATTCCTCTGGTGATCGCTGCGCGTCCCGCCGTTGCGATTGGCTATGGCGGGGCCACTGCCATGGATTTCACCTTGCCGGTTATCCGTAGTAGCGGCGGGCTTGAATGTGTTCCTGTCGCAATTGCCTCTGGTTTCCTGTTGTCCTTCCTCTCACCGGTACTGATGGGTGTCTTCCTGTCCCTGGGATAAATTGATCCCGTGCAATACCAAAGGCCCGTTTTTAGCTACCATTGTAGTGAGTAGTATGTTTTATTAACGGAAGTTAACCTTTTCTGGCGTAGGATCCTTAATGCACCGCCGTCAATTCCTGGGACTCTCTATCGCAGCCGGGTTGTCACTGGGCGGGTTGACGGGCTGTCAACCTGGCACGCCTTTGCGCATTGGCATCCACCCGTGGATAGGATACGAGCCGCTCTACCTGGCGGAGGAGTTCGGCTGGCTTGCCGACTCGGTGCGGCTGGTTAAGGGGCAGTCATCGACTGATTCATTGCAGGGTTTGATGGATGGAAGTCTCGACGGCGCCGCCCTGACACTGGATGAAACACTGAGATTGCATGATCACGGGGTCAATGTGGTCGTGGTGGGCGTGGCTGATGTCTCTGTCGGGGCCGATGTGGTGATGGCAGACCCCGCCATTCAGACACTGCGAGATATCAGGGGCAAGAGAGTCGCCGTGGAACTTTCGGGCGTTTCTGGCGTCATGCTGGTGGAACTGCTTCAGAGAGCGGGGTTAGAGAGAAACGACATCGTTGAAATCAATCTTCCGGTCAATGAACATCCTGAAGCCTGGCGCCGCGGTGAAGTGGATGTTTCCATCTGCTATGAGCCAACGGCGTCTGCGCTTGAAGGTCTGGGAGCCAATCGCCTGTTTGACAGTCGGCAGTTGCCCGAAACGATTTTCGATGTTCTCGTAGTCCGACAGGAAAAAGCTCGTAGTCGTAAAGCTGCGGTAAAGGATCTGCTGCAGGCGCACTTTGCAGGCCTTAATCACCTGGTTCGCAATCAGCATGATGCGATTTATCGAGTGGCGACCCGTCAGAATATCTCGGTGGATGCGGTACGCAGAGCTCTGGCCACCGTTGCCTTGCCGGACCTGACGGCTAATCAGCGTTACCTTGCGCCCACCGGTCGCCTGGAGGCCGTGGTACTGAAACTTGCCCATATCATGTCGTCTGAAGGACTGATTTCGGAGGTTCCCCTGAATTATCGTTTTTGCGATGCCTCCTTTTTGCCCAGGAGTGTTGCTTGAGGTCGTTCCTGCTCCTTTTTTTCCTGTTATCCAGTGTTTTTCCTATTCCGGTCTCTGCTGATCATGCGCTGACGTTCGGGGTGTTTGCCTATCGCCCGGATGCCGTCATGGAGGAAGAGTACAAACCCATGGCGGAGTACCTGTCGAGGGAAGTGGGTGTACCGATTGAGCTGGAAATTCTGGATCAGCCGGACCTCAATCAGGCTCTGGCATCGAATCGTCTGGATTTCGTGCTGACCAATCCAAGCCACTTTTTGGTCATCCGCAGTGAACGCAGTCTGACCGGGGTCCTGGCAACCCTGGTGCGCCGCTGGGAGCAGAACCAGACTGCCAGTCTCGGTGGTGTGGTGGTTACGCTTGCCGAAAGAGAGGATATCGCCACCCTGGAGGACCTCGCCGGTCAGACAATTGCGTCGCCGGGCATATTTTTCCTGGGGGGGTACCAGGCGCAGATGCTGGAACTTCGTGAGGCCGGCGTCCGTGCCAGGGATATTCGCAGAGTTAAACAGCTGAGTCGCCATGACCGGGTTATCCAGGCGGTTCTGTCCGGTGATGTGGATGCGGGATTTGTCCGGACCGGGATCATCGAGCAGATGGCCCTTGAGGATCCGGATTTGCCGAATCGGTTGAAGGTTATTCATCCGCAGAACCTTTCCGGGTTTCCGTTCCGGGTCTCAACCCGGCTTTATCCGGAATGGCCACTGGCGGCCTTGCCGCATGTGGATAGCGCTGTTGTGCGCAAGGTGGCTTCTGCGCTGTTTGCGTTGGAACGAACTGACCCTGCGGCGGTCGCTGCCGGCATCGCGGGCTTTGCTCCGCCAATGGATTACCAGTCAGTTGAAGATCTGGCGCGCACCCTTCGTATCCCGCCTTATGACCAGGTTCCGATGGTGACCTGGGTGGATGTGATCCATCAGTATCGGCTGTGGGTGTTCACGATTGTCGTGCTGGTCATTCTGCTGATCGCCTCATCACTATGGCTGGGGCGTCGCAAGCGGATGATTGGCGTTGAGCAACGACGGCAGCGGCGAATGATTCTGGGCTGGCCCCAACCCATGCTGGTGATCCGGGACGGGGTGTTTGTTGACAGCAACCGGGCGGCGGTGGATTTGTTACGGTATACCTCCCGGAATTCCCTGATTGGGAAAGACGTCTCCGCGTTTTCGCCCCAGGTCCAGCCAGACGGCCGAATATCCCAGCAGAAGCTCCACACCCTGATCGGACGTGCGGTTCATGGTGAGGTTCAGGCTTGTGAATGGAAGCTGGCGCGCTCCGATGGCTCGGAGGTGTGGGTGGATATGACCCTTGCGCCGATTCATGAGAAAGGGGAACCGGAGCCACTGATACTTTGTTCCTGGTACGACATTACCCGGCGCCGGAATGCCGAGCAGCGCCAGCGTCTCGCAGCCAGCGTCTTTGATCATGCTCGTGAAGCCATTTTCATTACCGATGCCCACGGTACGGTGATTGATGTCAATGATGCCTATGCTGGCATCACCGGGCGTTCCCGGGAGTCCGCCATTGGCAGTACGCCACCATTGCCAATGGAAGAGGGAAGCGGCGTGTTCCAGAGCGCCCGCCAGGATGGGTTCTGGAGCGGCGAATTTGAGGCACGTCGGGAGACGGGCGAGACCATCGTGCTTACCTTGACCATCAGCGGTGTGCGGGATGAGCATGGAGACATCGGGCACTTTGTCGGGGTGTTCAGCGATATCACAAAATCCAAAGAACAGGAGCGCAAACTGCGCCTGATGGCCCATTTCGACGCCCTGACTGGCCTGCCGAATCGGGTGCTGTTTGCGGACCGTCTCCAGCAATCGATGTCCCATGCCCGGCGCCAGGGTTTCCGGCTTGCCGTTCTCTATATTGACCTGGACGAGTTCAAGCCGGTCAACGACGCCTTCGGTCATGAGGCTGGCGATCGCCTTCTGGTGGAAGTGGCAAAACGGATGCGCCAGGCCCTCCGGGAGGAGGATACTCTGGCCCGCCTGGGCGGTGATGAGTTCTCTGCCATCGTGGTGAATGTCGGCGATGAGGCTGCCCTGGAGAGCCTGCTGTCACGGTTGTTGGAAATGGTTTCGGCACCTGTGTGGGTCAGCAATCATAGCGTTGAAGTGTCGGTCAGCGTG
This sequence comes from Marinobacter nitratireducens, assembly GCF_000708045.1. GTDB lineage: Bacteria > Pseudomonadota > Gammaproteobacteria > Pseudomonadales > Oleiphilaceae > Marinobacter > Marinobacter nitratireducens. The sequence goes on along the minus strand of NZ_ANIE01000007.1, from coordinate 476,650 downwards.
GGTTACACCCTGTACCCGCAAGACGGTACGGATCTGGATGGTGATCAGCTACTCCGACAGGCAGATCAGGCCATGTACAGGGCCAAGCATCTGGGTAAGAATCAATCCTGCCGTTTCAGTGAGGGTAAGGTCTGAACGGAAGTCTTCAGTTGCCATTGGGGCTGGCCGTATACCATTGTAGCGACTTGAACCATTGATCCGTCAACCTGCGAACCCCGCTTAGCTCATCCAGAAGTCTTTCGCCCAGAGAGGTGGGAATGTCTGTTCGGACCACCATGTCGAGCAATCGGGCTTTCAACTGGTGATACTCCAGCTCCGTTTGCTCAAGCGTGGCCGACAACGGCTTCTCCCCGGAGAACAGCACCCTCAGGGTTGTCAGGTATTGATCTATGATTTCCGCGACCGCGTGTAGCTCCGTTCGATGCCTGCTGGCTTTCAGACCGATCAATGAAGGGGTCAGCGTTGTGACTTCGGCCAGGTACCGACAGGTACGGATGCTGAGGCTCAGGCTGTCCACGATGCTCGGATGCATCTCTTCTGCACGGACTCTGGATACATAGTCATTGATTGACTGATTCAGAGCCGTGGCGGCCTCGATTTTTGCCCGGATATGTTCGGGTTTGAGTCCCTCCCGATCAATGCAGACCCGTAGCAGTCCCCGCACGTGGCCAATGAGGCGTTTCATTTCCTGATCGACTGCGCTTGCGGCCAGTGCCGGGGTTGTCACCAGCGTGCTGTCGAGATATTTGGGTTCGGCGTGGTCCTCTTCCTTGCTGCGGAAGCGGCGACTCAGAAAATGCCCGAAACGGGGCGCCAGTGGCAGCATGATCATAGCACCCAGGAGGTTGAAGAGGGTGTGGAACAGTGCGAGAGAAACCGCCTCGTTGGTATCCAGTTCCAGCCAGTGGGTGACCGCGGCGATGGCCCAGAGCATCAATGGCAGGATGATGAGCGCGATGGCTCCGGTAACGAGGTTAAACAGCACATGCCCCAGAGCCAATCGACGGGCATTGGCGGTTGCGCTCATCACCGCAATGGCGGCGGTGGACGTGGTGCCCAGGTTGGCGCCGATGACCGCTGCTGCAGCATCTTCCAGCGGAAGCAAACCGCCGGCTGCCGCGCTGAGAATGATGGCCAGAGCTGCACTGGATGACTGTGTCAGCACGGTGGCAAGGAAACCGGCCAGGACGAACAGGGGCAGACCATAGTGCCGGGCAGAGAGCACAGTGCTGTCCACTCCTCCGGTCAATCCCTGGAGAGAATCCTTGAGCAGTGCCAGGGCGAGAAAGAAGAGGGCAAAGCCAGCAAGGGCCTGGCCAATGGACTTTATCCGATGCTCTGAAGCCATCAGGCGCAGGGCCATGCCAAAGGCAAGCATGGGCATGGCAAAGGCTTCAATTTTGAACCCGAAGCCAACAAGGCTGACCAGCCAGCCCGTCATGGTAGTGCCGACGTTGGCGCCAAAAACCACACCCAGGGAGTGCCCCAGGTTGAGCAGACCGGCATTGACGAAGCCGATGGTGGCTACCGTTACCGCGCTTGAGGACTGAACGATGCCGGTGATCAGTACCCCGGCGGCAAAGCCCCGGAGCGGTGTGCGGGTCCAGGTGCCAAGCAGATGTCGCAGGTGGTGGCCGGCGGCGCTCTTGAGCCCGTCGGTCATCATCTCCATGGCCAGCAGGAACAGTGCGAGGCCACCTAATACCTGGAATATGGACTCTGTCATGGTGGCCGGCTCTTCAGGTCATGAACTTGCGTATGTCGATCTTGTAGTCGTCCGGATCGACCGAGCGAAGAATGCGGTCCTGGGTGCCGGGCCTGGCGAGATCGATGGTCTCCACCGGAATCGGCAATCGAAATTTGGTGTTGTACATCACCCTGACCACAGGCAGCCGCTGGTCGTGCTCGTTGGCTTCCACGACTGCGGCCAGTCGACCGCTTTCCAAAAGCACGAGAGAGCCTACCGGGTAAAGGCCGATACAGCGAATGAATTGTTTGACCAGAACCGGATCGAGATGATCGCCGCTCCATTCCAGCAGTTTTTTCAGCCCCTGCGTCGGTGTCATGCCCTTGTGGTAGACCCGGTCAGCCGTGATGGCATCGTAGACGTCGGTAATGGCGACCATTCGTCCATACACCGAGATTTCCTCGCCTTTGAGGCCTGCGGGATAGCCGCTGCCGTCCATCCGCTCGTGGTGCTGAGCGGCCGTCATGACCGTCAGTTCGCCAATGCCTTCCGTCGTAGCCAGGATGTCTCGCGAGTTCCGGGCATGCAGCTTCATGACCTCGAACTCTTCGGGGCTTAGTCGTCCGGGTTTGTTGAGGATTTCGTCCGGGGTCAGAATTTTACCGAGATCGTGTAGCAGGGCACCGACAATGATCTGGTGCATGACGTCGGTTGATAATTTGCGATAGTTGCCGAACAGGGACATCAGAACACTCAGGTTGACCGAGTGTTCCATCAGATAATTGTCTTTCTCGCGGATTCGCCCCAGGCAACTCAGGGCGTTAGCGTTGCGGAGAACGGAGTTCTGCAGTTCGTCGGCCAGTTGGTGGATGGGCGCCACATCCATGGCACCACCGATCTTGATGTTGTTCATGAATTCACCCACCAGCCCCTGGGCCTGGTTGTGAATCTGTTGAGCCCTCACGATTTCTTCCGCCATCGGGACGTGTTGCTGCAGACCGGGCGGAGCCTCGCCAGCCTCCATCAGCGCCGATTCGTTGCGTCTGTCAACATCGGCCACGGGTTCGCCGTCCTGGCAGTCGAGCCCTTTTGATACGTCGATATAGACGAATTTGACCCCCATATCACGAACCTTGGCGATGGTTTCCTCTTTTTTGATCACACCGCGTTTGCGACGGGTATTATGAGGAATCCAGTCGTTGTTCAGGTCGGTGATGTACATGCCGACCTTGAGTTCGGAGATGGGGATGCGTTTGATCATCGTTCCGGGAAAAACGTCCTCAGACTGTTGCTATAGGTCTTGGTCAGGACTTCTGCCAGATCGAGCCCTTTGACCTCAGCGATCTGCTCCGCCACAAAGGGAAGGTAGAACGGCGCGTTTTCGCGTCCCCGATAGGGAACGGGCGTGAGAAATGGCGAATCCGTTTCCAGCAGTATCTGGTCAATGGGCGTCATCCGGACAATGTCGCGCACATTCTCGGCTTTGTTAAAGGTCGTAATGCCATTGAAGCCAAGGCACCAGCCGTTGTCCAGTGCGTATCTGGCAAGACCGGGGCCGGATGTGAAGCTGTGGATGACACCGCGCCGGGTGAGTGTATTTTCGAATTCGCGAAGAATATCGATGGTGTCTTCATCGGCTTCACGGCTGTGGATAACGACCGGACGATCGGTATCGCAGGCGATCTGCAATTGCCGGCGGAAGACCGAGCGCTGCACCTCCCGGTCTGAATTGTCATAGAAGTAGTCCAGGCCGATCTCACCGACGGCGACAATCTTGTCGTCTCCCACGTGAGCGCGAATTTCGGCTTCCACGGCATCAGAGTAGCTTTCGGCATCGTGTGGATGGATTCCCTGGGTGCCATAGACCCACGGGGCTACCTGGCTGAGTTCGCGAACCCGGGCGAGATTGTCTGGTGACACCGCAATGGTAATCACCCTCTCAATGTTCACATCCCGGGATAGGGAGAGGGTTTCATCCAGGGGCCGATCCTTGAGGTAATCAAGGTGGCAGTGGGTTTCGATGATCGGCTGATCGAAGACCGGAATTTCGCGACGTTTCTTGCTCATGGGCAGGGGGTCAACTCCATCGCAGCACCACGGGTGCTGCTATCCTGAAAATTTACTGGCGTCAGTTTACCATCTTGAGCCACCGCCACCCCAGGTGTACGCGATAAGGAGTTTCTTGCATGCAGTTGTCCGAGTTCGCCAGACGATGGTGTTACGATCCCGCACGAAAGCGGTTCGGTGAGTACTCAACCCGACTTGATAAAGACACCAAATTACGGGATCTGGAGGAAAGCCTCGATCTGATCGGGGAATACCAGAGACGGCTATGGGCCAATCGCCGCCGGGCGCTGCTGGTGGTTATTCACGGTCCGGATACGAGCGGCAAGGACAGCCTGATTCGTACCCTGGCCACTTACGCTGATCCGGCCGGATTCCACGCCTGGTCCTTCTCCCGGCCCCAGGGGGCAGAAGCCAGGCATGACTTTCTCTGGCGGGTTGTCCCGTTTCTACCGGCGTTCGGGGAGATGGTTGCGTTCAATCGCAGCCATCATGAGGCCGTGATCGGTGAGCGAGTCTGGCCAGTGCTTGCGGCCGAACAATACAACTGGGACAACCGGTACCGCTCTATCCGGAACTTTGAACAACATCTGACGGAGGAGGGCACCACCGTCCTGAAATTCTGGCTGAACCTGTCGGAAGACGAACATCGCCAACGCCTGCTCAAGCGCCTGGACAAACCTCGGAAACGATGGAAATTCGATCAATCCGATATAGATGGCTGGGCAAAACGTCAGCACTATGAGTCTTATGCGGAAGAGGCTCTGGCCAGCACTCACACGCCCGAGGCACCCTGGATGATCGTGCCGGGGGATGACAAGCCTCAGGCCCGGGCAATTGTCGCGGCCATTCTGGCGGACCAGTTGCAGGAACTGGCGCCGGAGTATCCCCGGGAGGATCAGGAGGTGCTGGATGAGTACCGGCGTATACTGGCCCGGAATGGAGTGAAGTAGGCATCCGGAATTCAAAACTCGGTTGAAGACAGGGAGGCATACATGCGCATTGCAGTCGTTGGTGGCGGTGTCGTGGGGGTAACAACAGCCTGGGAGCTGAATCGTCGTGGACACGACGTTATGGTGCTGGAGCGCCATGACCGGGCTGGTAACGAGACCAGCAAGGGCAACGCTGCCCAGCGATCCTATGGCGTGGTGTACCCATGGGCGGATCCGGCCATGGTGTTCAAGGCCCTGCCCTGGCTTGTCAAACAGGACGGCCCGCTGAAAATGCGTGTGCCGCCCTCGCTGGAAACCCTCCGCTTCATGCTCTCAACCCTGCGCTATGCCTGGTCACCGGGGCTTTTTGGACTGAACCGGAGGGCCATGCTGCGCCTGGGTATTCACAGCCGGGAACGTTTTCTGGCCCTGGAAGACGAGTTGGACCTGCCGTTTGACGGTCAACACCGCGGCTTGCTGCATCTGGCCAGCACGCCCGCAGCTCTGGACGGTTATCAGGAGGTTCATCGGCTGCTGGCGGAGCTTGGTATCCCGTCTCGCGTGTTGACGCCGGATCAGGTCAGGGAGGCCGAGCCGGGCATGGTGGGTGATGGCCCGCTCTATGGCGCGCTCAGTTACGACACCGACGGCACCGGTGACTGCCACTTGTTCTCACGAGAGTTGGCGCAGGCGTGTGAGAGGGCGGGTGTCGATTTCCGCTATAACGTTGAAGTCGAGAGCCTGGAGGCGGACCCGGATCGGGTGCGGGCGCTTGCCATCCGGGGTGTGGATGGGCAGTTGGAGAGGATCTGTGGTGATGTCTTTGTGGTCAGTGCCGGGTGCTGGTCCGGGCAACTGGTGAAGCCGCTGGGGCTGGATCTGCCCATCTACCCGGTCAAGGGGTACAGTTTGACTGCGACCCTGACCGATAGCGCCCGCGCGCCAACGTCCACGATCCATGATGACAACTACAAGGTGGTGTCGACGCGGCTGGGTGATCGCCTGCGGGCCACCGGGTTTGTGGAACTGACCGATTTCAATCGCGATATTCCCGACGCTCGCCTGGCTACGATCCGAAAATCCGTGGAATCCCGGTTTCCCGGATGTGCCGATCTCGATACTGCGGAAACCTGGACCGGATTTCGGCCCATGACGCCGGACGGACCGGCGATTATCGGCAAAGGCCCCCGGGAAAACCTGTTTCTTAATACTGGCCATGGCACCTTTGGCTGGACGCTCTCAGCCGGCAGCGCCAGTGTCATTGCGGACGTGATTGAGGGGAGTACGCCCGCCGTCTGCCTGGATGCCTTCCGACCGGGGCGTTTCAGTGAGTAGTTATCGCGATACGATTGATGGCTTCGATGCTCGTTGGTGCCGCCTCAATGATTGGCTGGTCCGGCATCGCGCATTTTGGCAATCGGTTCCGTTTACTGAACCTGAGCCCGCGTGGGTCTCGCTTTGTCCCGAACTGGCGCGATTGGTTTCCGGCCTGACCGAGGAACAATGCGAGCGACTGGAGCATGATTCAGTCGCGTTTGCTGTGCTGGCAGCTGAGGCATTGCCCTCGCTTGCTGACTACGAGTATTTGATTCAGGTGCCAGATCTGGCACCTGACGAATCTGTGGTGGTCTCGGAAACCCTGCCTGAGGTTCGGGCTAAGGATATGCCAGGTCGCAAGCGGCTGCAGGCTGGCGCTTTCACGGCATCTGTCAGCCCATTGTCGCTACCTGTGCTGGACTGGTGTAGCGGTAAAGGGCATCTGTCCCGGACGCTGGCGGCCAGTTGTTCGCAACCTGTAACAGGCTTCGAGTGGAACTCCGAGCTGGTCCGCGATGGCAACCGGATGGCGGACAAGTATGGCGAAAGGGTGGCGGTGCGGTGCCAGGATGTGATGGCTACGGATCTCAGCTTGCCCGAAGGGGTGCACGGCGTGGCTCTGCATGCCTGCGGGGATTTACATCGACAGCTCCTGCGACGTGGCGCCGGGAGTCGCATGCCGAGGCTGAGCTTTTCGCCCTGCTGTTATCACCTCTCCGCGGACAGCGATTACCGGTCCATTTCCCGGAAGGCTGAGCAGCATGTCGGGAGGCTTCGGGTACGCGTTGCGGATCTCCGGCTCGCCGTTCAGGAAACGGTAACGGCCCCTGCTCGGGTGCGAGCGCAAACGCGCCGGGTAAGCCAGTGGCGGCTGGCGTTTGATGGTTTGCAGAGGGAAATCCGGGGCGTGGATGAGTATCTGCCCGTGCCGTCCTATCCACCCCGGTTACTTCAGGAGGGGTTCGAATCGTTCTGTCGTTGGGCTGCAGCGAAAAAAGGGATTTCATTGCCGGATTCCATTGACTCTTCACGTTGGCTGGCCTTCGGAATGGAACGCTTGCAGCGAGTTCGGCGCTATGAGCTGGTCCGCCACCTGTTCCGTCGCCCGTTAGAGTTGTGGATGGTGCTGGATTACGCGGTTTACCTGGAAGAACAGGGATACCGGGTCCGGGTCGGTGAGTTCTGTGCCCGCGAGCTGACACCGAGAAACCTGCTGATTGATGCCGAGTATCAGGGCTTGCGGTAGACCACGCGTTCGACGCATCCGTCCCGGAAATACACGTAAGTCAGTTCGTACAGAGCACCATAGTAGCGGGTCTGGTAGATCCAGACTTCCTGCGGGTCGGTGTAGGTTTCTGGCGGGTTGCCGAAAGCCCGTCTGACGTGATCCCGGGTCATTCCTTTCACCACCTGTTCCTTGATGATGTAGCGCCTCAGGTCCGTTGAATTGATAAATCGGCAGGCCTCTTCCCGGCTCTGGGCTTCGTGTTTATCAAGCTGGGACTCGGCGGTTTGTTCCTTCTGCCGGGGTGGGGGCAGGTTCCGGTCCAGACTTCCGCCGATCCGGTTATCGATCACCTGGACCGTTTCCGCACTATCACCACAGGGATGGTCTGAATACATCACCCCATCCGGCCCCTCGCATCGAAAAACATCCGCAGGATGTGCAAGGGCGGCCAGACTCAGGGCTGCTGTTATCAGTAATATCCGGATCATGGACATGTCCAATAAAAAAGGCGCCCGAGGGCGCCTTTTCACTTATTCAGAGACAGAGCTAACGATCAGCGCTGAACCTGAATACGGGCCTCAACTCGGCGGTTTTCGGCGCGGCCAGCGGCAGTGTCGTTGGAGGCTACCGGCTGCTCTTCACCGTAACCCATTGCACTGACGCGGTCAGCATCCACACCCAGTGCATCGGTCAGGCGCGTGGCGACGGCTTCCGCACGACGCTGGGACAGAGACTGGTTGTAGTCGGCAGCGCCACGGCTATCAGAGTGACCGGCGATTTCAACAGAGGTTCCCGGGTTCTCTTTCAGGAAATCGGCCACGCGACGGATTTCGTCGTCGTAGGTATCGCCGATGACCGAGCTGTTGGTCGGGAATTGCACTTCGATTTCGAATGTCTGGATGGTCTCGGTGATACCTTCGCAGCCAGTGGCATCGACATCCGCGCCTGCGGTTGTATTCGGGCACTGGTCGGCACTGTTCACGACGCCGTCGTTGTCGCTGTCGAGCTCACAGCCGCGGCTGTTGACCTCAGCACCACGGGGCGTGTTCGGGCAGGCGTCACGGGCGTCCGCAACGCTGTCCATATCCGCATCTGGCTCGCAGCCGCTGCTGTCGACCATGGCGCCGGCAGTGGTCCCCGGGCACTGGTCCTGACCGTTGGCGACACCGTCACCGTCGGTGTCCATCGGCTCTGATTGCATCGGAGCGGCATCAGACACGGTTCGGGCGAAGGCGAAGCTCAGGCCCAGAGATACCTGGGTGTCAAAGGTGCTCTCGTCGATTCCGTGGAATTCGCGAAGGTCGCCGCGCAGGGAGACGCTGTCGCTCAGGTTGTACCGGAAACCGGTGCCAACGTTGACTCGGGTTTCATCGTGATTGCTGCCGGCGGTGAACGGACCGTTGGCATCTGTACCGAAATCTGCATGGCCAGCACCAACAGACACATACGGGTTCCAGGTCTCTTCCGGGCCGGCAAAGTAATAGGTGCCATCAACCCGAATTTCATCAAACTCGGATGCGCCAGGCACATACTTGCGGTCGGCATCTGCTCGGGAGTAGAGGGCTTCAACAGCCCAGTTCGGCAGGAAGCGGTACTCAACGCCGACACCGAAGGTTCCTGTCTCGCTCAAGTCGCGCTTGTCGTCAAACAGCTGGTAGGCAGCGAATGGGTTGATGTAGATGGTTTCCTGGCGCTCGGCCGCAACCACCGGGGCTGCCAGAGTTGTAGCGATGGTAGCCATCGCGAGCGGACGCATGATGCTCATGCGGAACCTCCTGTTCGTAGTTCGTTTGGATACGGGATGGGTTAAACCCGTGTATACACGGGGAATCTAGGCTAAATGTCCACAAAAGACAAAACTTTGATACTTACCGTTACGTTAAACAGTGTACTTCGATCACCGGAGACCGTGCGCAGTCCGGTCAGGCCAGTTGGGTGAAGTAGAGGTGAGCACTCTGTTTGCTGAAGTTCAGGGTGTCGCCGTTGTCGAAGCGGACCTCAAAAGAGCGCTCATCCTCAGCCACCACATCACCAGCACCGAAGATCACATGGCTGACACGTTGCTGGTGCCAAATAGGTTCCTTGTCATTAGAGGACTTGATGCCGTTGTCTTCGAGGGTGACGCCTTCCCTTTGACCATAGCGTTGGCTGACCGGGGTTCGCGGAGCGCTGAGTCGGATCATAGTGTCCTGGTCGGGAATCCGGGTATCGAGCCAATGGCCGAATTCCCGTGACAGGTCCACGCAACTCTCTTCAACAAACCGGCTGGGGCCCTGGTCCCCATCAAGGTGAGGCTGACGGCTGGCCGGGCGGCTGATCAGGTGGAGTTCCTCTTTTGCCCGGGTCATGCCCACATACAGAAGCCTGCGCTCGCTTTCCAGAAAGGCCCGGACATCGTCCTGCTTCCTAGGGCTGTAGGGCAGGTATTTTTCCTGTAGCCCGGGAATAATCACTCGGGGCCATTCCAGACCCTTGGTTCGGTGAATGGTGGACAGCAAGACGCCATCCTCCCGGGATTCGCCGGCCTGCTGCTTCAAGGCTTTCAGATGGTCCAGAGCCTGATCCGGGCTGACCCCCAGGCTCTTGAGGTACTCCCTGAAGCCATGAATCGTGTCGATACGTTCTTCAGCACTCTCGTGGGTGAGGGCGAGGCTTCGCACACCCTCGTACAAATCGGTGTGTTCGGCGTAGACCGTAATCAGGCCGGCAACGGCACCGGCGTATCCGTGGACCTGGGCAAGCACTTCGCCCAGCTTTTTCAACTTGCGGCCGGCCATCGGTGGCAGGGCATCGAAATCCATCGCCAGCAGAAACTCGGCCCAGCGTTCGGTTCTGCCCGCGAGATTGCGAGCAAGCTGTTCCAGTTCCGCTTCTTTCAGGCCGACGTGGGGAAACCGTAGCAGGTGCCGGGCAATGTCCAGGCGATCCTCATCGGACACGTGTCCGAGTCTCCCGGTGATAACCATCAGCAGCGCCGTGATCGACTGGACCTCGCGGCTGAACAGGGCGCCTTTTCCTGAGTCAATGCGGTAGGGGATTTGCCGTGCCAGCAACTTCAGCTCGATGGGGACGCTCTGGCTCCAGACCCGAAACAGGATAGCGGTGTCATTCGGAGTGAGTTGCGATGGCTGATCAAGGATGCTGAGGATGACCTCGCTATCATTGTTGGTACGGTGCAGCTCGGCCAGTGTGGCCGGCGTTGATGGGTGGGAATGGCAAAGTACGTCCTTCCGACCGGTGTTGCGGCAGATCAGATGGTTGGCGAGGAGGGCCACCTGGTGCCCGTACCGGAAGGTGTAGCTGAGGGTCTGTTCCAGCGGGCTTTCGAACTCGTCGCTGAAACGCTTTAGGATAAACTCGGGTTTGGCCCCCCGGAATTCATAGATGGTCTGGTCCGGATCGCCGACAACGGTCACCCGGGCCCGGTCACCGGCGACGTAGCGCAGGAGAAGGTGCTGGATTTCATTGGTGTCCTGATACTCATCCACCAGGACCAGGTCCATTTTATTGCCGACCAGTCGCTGCAGCGGCGGATTCTGGTGGATGGCCATGACCGGTTCGTAGAGCATGTCGGCGTAACTGATCCGGCTCTGGCCCTTACGCCATTGCTCGAAGGCATGGAAAAGATCAACCAGGTAACGGTGTTTGTCGCCATAGCCCAGTTCCTCAAACACGATCTCGGCGGGGGATAGCGTGGTTTTGACCAGATCGATAAACCCCGTTGCGGTTTCCACGAAATCCTTTTTGTTGCGCCGGATGTCGTCAGCCAGGTCTGCTGGCGCCAGGCGGCGGGTCAATTGCCAGGCCTGGAAGCTGATTTCCTGCTCGGTCAGGATCTTTTCCGAGAAGGCCGGAAGATAGCCCTCCCGGACAAAGCGCTTGTAGAGTCTGAATCCCATGGCGTGATAGGTGCGGACTTCCGGTGCGGCGAGTCCTGTCGGGAGGCAGATTTCCTGCAGTTTACGCTCGAAGTCAACCCGCGCGCTGCGGTTGAACATCAGCACCAGTATCCGGTCCGGATCGTGCCCCTGCTGGAGCAGGTAACGAATGCGCCAGGCAAGCGTCGAGGTCTTGCCGCTGCCCGCCACCGCCGTAATCAAGGCATGTTCAAAACCGGCGGTAATGATGGCGCGCTGCTCATCGGTGAGGAATCCGGGCAGGTCACTGTCTGGGGTGGTGGGGGCGTTAGAAGGCATGGCGGGTATTGTAACGGCCAACTGGTAGTGCCGATAGCAGTCCCGCATAATTGCCCGCAGCGAATTCTGTTACGGATCTGACATCATGACCGACGCCACGACGGCCACACCCGATATTGAGCAATGGGCGCAGTTTCAGCAGCAGCTGGCACGCCGGGGTGAACGCCGGCTGGTATTGCTTGATGGGGAGCGGGAACAGAGTCTGATCTGGTTGCAGCGTTTGTTGCCGTCGCTTCGGGTAGAGCATGGAGTCTGGGTTGGTGCCAGCGGCGAGTCCCCGGATTCACGCCTCACCGAAATCCCATCGTCAAAGGCGAGGTCGTTACTGGGCAGCGAGTTATCGCTTGCCGTCTGGGATGGCTGGTGGGGCAATCCACCGGACGCTTTTGCGGCTTTGTCCGGCACCCTGATGGCAGGCGGCTTGTTGTTCTGGCTGATGCCGCCGCTTGCCCAGTGGCGGCAATTCGAGGACCCGGATTATCGGCGAACCGGGCTGGATGAGGCTGAGGGGCACTCGTTTGCTGCCCGGATGGCGGACATCCTGGCGGCGGACCCGGATGTGATCCACGTGCCTGTGTCCGATGGGGAAGGCTGCCCGACATTGCCCAAGCCTGAATGCACCTTTGCCATTCAGACCACCGAAGATCAGCGGCAGGTGGTCGAGCAACTCGTTGGCTTTGGTCTTGGTCGGCGCAAGCGCCCGCTGGTGATTACCGCCGATCGTGGGCGTGGGAAATCCGCTGCCCTGGGAATGGCTGCGGCTGAGCTGTTGCGCAAGGGGCGGAAGCATATCCTCGTTACCTCCCCCAACCGGGATAATGTCACCACCCTGTTCCGCCATGCCCGGCAGTCGCTTGGTCACAGTGCGGTTTCAGTGGACGAGAACAGGCTGGAAAGCGCCAATGGTGCCGTTCTTGAGTATCTCCCGGTTCAGGAGTTAATCGCCCAAAGCCCTTCTGCCGAGGCGATACTGGTGGACGAGGCAGCAGCCATTCCTGCTTTTTTACTCAAGCAGATACTGCAGGGGTGGCCCCGCGTTGCCTTTGCATCCACGGTTCACGGTTATGAGGGGGCGGGTCGGGGATTTTCCATCCGGTTCCGTCGGGTACTGGAGCAGGAAACCCCCCAATGGCGTGCGGTATCCATGGTGCGCCCCATACGCTGGGCAGAGGGCGATCCACTGGAACGAGTGATTTCGAACCTGTTTCTGCTTGCCTCAGACAGTGACCAGACGCCCGAACTCGCCCCGGACACGGAAGAGCTGATCATCGAACCCTGGAGCCCGGCTGGTGCGCCCGAAACGGAACTGTCCCAGGCCTTTGGCTTGCTGGTGGAGGCTCATTACCGAACCACGCCGGCGGATCTCCGGCAGTGGCTCGATGATCCGAGCGCCAGGACCTGGCGGGCGAGGATTGGCCATCACGTTGTCGGTTTGCTTTGGGGGGCCGTGGAAGGGGGGCTGGATACGGAACTTGCACAGCAGGTCATGCTCGGAAATCGACGGTTGCGCGGGCATCTGTTGCCCCAGTCCCTGGCCAGCCACAGTGGCTTCCCGGAGGCAGCCTGTCAGCGTTGTTTTCGTGTGGTACGCATTGCTGTGGCCGACCATGCCCGGCGTCAGCGAATCGGGCAACGGCTGGTGGCTGCCGCACGGGATGCCATGGTCGATGAGGGGCTGAATGCCATTGGCACCAGTTTTGGTGGCAGTTGTGACCTGTTGGACTTCTGGCAGAGCTGCGGTTTTCGGTTGGTTCGGGTGGGACTTCAACGGGAGGCAACCAGTGGCGAATACCCGGTACAGATGATGGCTGGCCTGGATTCTGCCGGGGTAGACCTTGCGGAACGCCTGCAATCGCGACTGACAGAGCACTGGCTGACCCTGGTGCCACTGGCCTGGGCGGCGATGGAGCCTGGCTTGCTGGGCCGCTTGACGGCCGCTCTGCCCGTGAGTGTCGAGCTTGGCGAGGACGATATTCGTGATGCCGGGAGTTTTGCGGACGGGCATCGGGGCTACCTGCTCAGCTTGCCGGTACTGAAAAAACTGTGCCTGACACCAGGGCGAATGGAACAGATTCTGGATCAGGGGGATGCGGCACTGTGGTGCGCTGCGGTGCTCCTGCAATGGAAGTGGTCCAGACTGCAAAAGGCCGGCCTGTGCACAGGGCAGCGCGATGGGGAGGACCGTCTGCGGGCATTGACCCGGAAACTGCTCGAGCCGGGCGCGGGAGAATGAACCGGAGTTGTGAACCGCTCGATTTAATTCTCGTCGCCGGCTGCCCAGAATAGGCCAAACTAAAAAAACAGAGACCTTACACTATGGCCAAGGGATCCGGCGTCTACCCCCTGATACTGACTGCGTTTGTACTGATACTGCCCGAAATGTCCGGCTGTGCGACCAGTTCGGAACCGAGTAACCTCTCCCGAGAATCCGGCACGGCGGCCGGTACCCCTCTCTTCGAAGCCGCCCGGGCGGGTGATCTTGATGGGGTCATGGCATTGGCAAAGGCGGGAGCCTCTCTGAACACCCTGACGGAGAAAGGCTCACCCCTCATGGCGGCCGTTGCGGCAGGCGAGGACCGGGTCGCCTGGTACCTGCTTTCCGAAGGCGCGAATCCTGATCTCGCGGGAGCCAATGCTGAAACACCGTTGATGGTGGCCTCAGCGACAGGCAGTCGTCGCCTTGTTCAGTTGCTGCTGTCTGCTGGTGCTGATGTGAATGCCGCCGATCGTGACGGCTACACGCCGGTCATCCGGGCGGCCGAGAAAGGCAACCTTTCGGTGGTCAAGCTTCTGCTCACAGCGGGTGCCAATGTGAACGTCAGCCAGGGTGGTGATTCGCTGCTGATGAAGATTGTCGGCAACGGCGATTTGCTGACTGCGGAAATGCTGCTGGCAGCCGGTGCCGACGTGAACTTCCGGTCCGCGGACGGCCGTACCGCCCTGGACGTGGCCCGGGCGCACAATCACCGGGATCTGGAAATGCTGCTGGTCCAGGCTGGAGCCGAGCTGTAAGGCTCAGCCCAGTTGCATGGGGTCGGTCTCATCGTCCCATTCCGGCTGGAAGTGGGCCTCAATGACGTCCGCAGGAACATCCGCAACGCTGTTGTAGCTCCAGGCCGGATTCTGATCCTTATCGACCAGTCTGGCCCGGATGCCCTCTGCCAGGTCGGGTCGGCGCACACACTCCCGGGCCATGGCCAGTTCCATCCGGAACACATCCTTCAGGGACATCTGCTGGGCTTTCTTGAGCTGGGTCCACACCAGCCAGGCGGTGACCGGGCAGCCGGAGCGAAGGCTGTCCATGCACGCCTGCCACCAGGGGCTGCTGATATCGGCTGACAGCAATTGATCCACAATCACCGACAGGTCGTCACCGGCGCTCAGACGGGCAATCTGCTGCTCGTGCTGGGCCAGATGACTGGTTTCCAGGGATCGGTAATCGGGGGAATGCATCTGGTTCAGAAGCCTGAACAGACGGTTGTCGTCGGCAGCGGCTTCACCGGTCCAGCGTTGTTCCTGTAACTGCGCAAGCAGGGCATCCCGGTCCTCCGGTAGCAGGACCATATCCGCCAGACCAATCCGGATGGCGTCAGTCACATTCAGGCGGGCGCCGGTCAATCCCATGAACAGGCCGATGCGCCCGGGCAGGCGGTTGAGAAACCAGCTGGCCCCCACATCCGGAAACAGCCCAATGGATATTTCCGGCATGGCCATGGTGATGTCCGGCGTAACCAGACGATAGCGGCAGCCGGCCAAAAGACCCATGCCACCCCCCATAATCACTCCGTGGGCAATGCCGAGCACGGGTTTGGGGAAGCCGTGCAGGGTATAGTCCAGGCGGTATTCCCGGGTAAAGAAGCGATCGGGCGCCTCGGTATCGCCGTCACCCGTCATGGCACCGTACATCTGGCGGATATTGCCGCCGGCACAGAAGGCCTTTTCACCACGCCCCTGCAGAACTACGAGACAGATGCGATCGTCTTCGGCCCATCTGTCGAGGGCGTCCTGGGCATCACGGACCATGGATTCGGTCAGGGCATTCAGGGTTTTGGGTGAATCAAGTGTCAACAGACCGATATGGCCTTCCCGGCAGGCAAGTTCCTGGACCTCGATGGACATGAACGTGTTTCTCCAAGTGTCTTTCCGACAAATCAGCTAATCTGGGGCGCGGGCGTATTCGTACTCTCCGTCTATACTTGGACGATTAAAAGAGGACAAACGTCGAACAAAAAGCCTTGATCAATCACATTTGAGTCAGGCCACTGCTGTGCTATAAGTGCAAAACAGGTTACTGTCCGGCTAAACGGGCCGGTTTGCAAATGCTAAAAAACGATGATGAGAGGTTAATGTCCATGAGTCTGAAACACTATGCTGTCGCGGGTATTTTTGCACTGAGTGCTGCGGTTCCGATGGCTGCTTCTGCCGCCGATGCCGCTGCGGGCAAAGCCAAGGCCGCTGTCTGCGCGGCCTGTCATGGCCAGAACGGTATTGCGCAAATTCCTACCTACCCCAACCTGGCCGGGCAGAACGAGCAGTACCTGGTGTCTGCCCTGAAAGCCTACAAGGCCAAACAGCGTAACGGCGGCCAGGCTGCCATCATGCAAGGTCAGGCGGCTGCGTTGAGCGATGACGACATTGCCAACCTGGCGGCCTACTTCTCCAGCCTCCCTGCTGGTGGCAAGTAAGCAAGCCCGACCTCAGCGGAGCGGCGTTCAAGCCGCTCCGCTGACGATTCGATAACTCGGGCGATAGGCCGAGCTACCGGGCAGTTTCATCCGGTTCTGTGCAACAAATTGCTCCAACATCGCTTCCAGCGGTTTGATCAACGTCGGATCGCCCGCAATCTCGAAGGGGCCCTTCTCCTGCACGCGGCGAATGCCCGCCTCTTTGACGTTACCCGCGACAATTCCACTGAATGCCTTGCGCAGATTGGCAGCAATCAGGTGCGCCGGCTGGTCTCTGTGCAGTTCGAGCGCCCGCATGTTGTCGTGATCCGGTTCGAACGGTAATTGGAACACGGGATCGATCTTCAGCATCCAGTTGAAGTAATACGCGTCCTGCATGGCGCGCCTGAAGGTCTCCACCTCTTTCATCCCTTTCCTCATGGTCTGGGCCACTCGCGCCGGATCGTCAATGATGATCTCGTACTTGCTGGCGGCCTCGTCACCGAGGGCATTGCGGATGAACTTGTCGATCATTCCAAAATAGTCCGCGTTCTCCCGGGTACCGGTGAACACAACCGGGAAGGGCAGGTCCGAGTTATCCGGATGCAGCAGGATGCCCAGCAGGTAAAGGATCTCTTCCGCTGTTCCGACACCGCCGGGGAACACAATCACACCATGGCCACAACGGATGAACGCCTCCAGACGCTTCTCGATGTCCGGCAGGATCACCAGCTCGTTCACAATCGGATTGGGAGCCTCGGCACCGATAATGCCCGGCTCGGTAATGCCGATGTACCGTCCGTTTCTCACACGCTGCTTGGCGTGACCGATGGTTGCGCCCTTCATGGGGCCTTTCATGGCGCCGGGACCACATCCTGTGATGATACTTAGTGCTCGCAACCCGAGCTGGTGTCCCACTTCCTTGCTGTACTGGTATTCGTCCTGACTGATGGAATGGCCGCCCCAACAAACTACCAGGTCTGGCTGTCGACCGGCCTCGAGAACGCCCGCATTGCGGAGAATATGAAAAACCAGGTTGGTCAGATCCTCCGGATTGTCCCGGCGGAAACCGGTCAGGCTCTGGGGAATCGTGTTGGAGTAAACGATGTCCCGGAGCACGGAAAACAGATGCTCGCGGATGGCACGCAGCATTTCTCCGTCGACAAAGGCATGGGCCGGTGCGTTGATCAGCTCCAGCTTGAGGCCGCGGGGCTGCGGAACCAGGCGAACATCAAAATCCGCGTGAGATTCCATCAGATCCTTGCAGTCGTCGGTTTCGACGCCCGTGTTCAGTACCGCCAGGGCGCATTGGCGGAACAGTCGATACAAGCCGCCTTCGCTGCGGTCCTTAAGGCGGTTCACCTCGTAGTTGGAGAGGATCTCAAGGCTGCCCTCGGGAGAGACCAGGGCATTGATGGTGGGTTCCTGCATGAACGGTGGTGCTCCTGAATTGTTGCTGGGTGTGCCGGCTTGGCCACAGGCCTGATTATTGTTTCGGCAAAGCCTGATTTTGAGGCACTGGTGCAAAAAGGTACACTAGGCGCTTTCCGCCCTACACGCCAGCCGACATTATTCCGATTTTATGAAACTTCTTATCCGCCCGGCCGCTGAGGTCGCTATCAAAAGTAAGCCCGTTCGTCGTCAGCAGATGCGCCATCTGCGCCAGAATATCCGCAAGATTCTGATCCGCCTGGATCCGGAGATTGTGGTGGAAGGCACCTGGGACCGGGTGAATGTTGAGGTTCCAGAAGGTCGTGGCCTGGCGGGCGCGGTCATTGATGAATTGACCCGAATTCCCGGTATTTCCGGCATCCAGGAAATCGGTGTCTTTCCGTTCATTGACGTGGACGATGTGGCAGACAAGGCCGTTGATGCGTTTGCCGATCGGATTGAGGGTAAAACCTTTGCGGTCCGCGTCAAGCGTCAGGGCGATCACGATTTCCGCTCCATTGACCTGGAGCGGGCCGTCGGAGCGGCGTTGTTCATGAAAGCCCATCCTGCCGGCGTGGATCTCAAGTCCCCGCAGGTAGAAGTCAACATCGCGGTTCAGGACAACCAGTTTCACATTGCTCACCGCCGACACCGTGGCCTGGGCGGTTTTCCGCTCGGCAGTGTCGAGAATGTGATGACACTGATTTCAGGTGGTTACGACTCCACCGTGGCGGCTTATCTGATGATGCGCCGTGGTCTGCGTACTCACTTCCTGTTCTTCAACCTCGGTGGAACCGCCCATGAAGTGGGTGTGCGTCAGGTTGTGCATTACCTCTGGGAGCGCTACGGCTCGTCCCACAACGCCAAGTTCATTTCTGTACCGTTTGATGGTGTGATTGCCGAAATCATGAAATCGGTAAACCACCGTCATTGGGGCGTAGTGCTGAAGCGCCAGATGCTGAAAGCGGCCTGTGAGATTTCCCAGACCAACAACGCCAATGGCCTGGTAACCGGGGATGCGGTGGCCCAGGTGTCGAGCCAGACCCTGACCAATCTGAACGTGGTGGACCGCGCCAGTGACGAAGTGGTGTTACGCCCGCTGATTTCAATGGACAAGGAAACCATCATCGCCACCGCCAAGGAAATCGGCACCGAGCCGTTTGCGCGGACCATGCCGGAATATTGTGGTGTGATTTCCCAGAAGCCGGCGACCCGGGCCAAACTGCATCGGGTCGAGCACGATGAGGCCCAGATGGACCCTGAGGTGCTGGCCAGGGCGATTGAGAGCCGGGAAGAGACTCCCCTGACCAAACTGATGGACACCACGGTCACGCCGGAGGAAGTCGAACTGGTTCAGACGCCGGGCGTGGATGACGTCGTCATTGATGTCCGGCATCCCAGTGAGGGCGAACAGTCACCTCTGACACTGACCAACAACGATATCCTCCAGATCCCGTTCTACGAGTTGAATCAGAAAATTGGAGACCTGCCGGCGAACCGGCAGTATCTGCTCTACTGTGATCGGGGCACCATGAGTCGTATGCACGCCGTTCACCTGAAAGCGGAAGGGCACAGCAACATCAAGGTGTACGCGCCCGCCTCCTGATTCAGCCTGCCAGTCCCTTGAAGAATTGCTGGACGTTCTCGCTGAGGGCGTCCAGGTCATACCCGCCTTCCTGAACGACCAGTGTCGGCAGCCCGAGTCTGCGGATGTCAGTGCTCAGACGACAGAAACCTTCCGAACTGACAGACACCTTGGCCTGAGGGTCGTTCTTGTAGATATCGAAGCCCAGGGCAAGGATCAGCACATCCGGCTGGAAGAGCCGGAGCGCCGCCAGGGCTTCATCCAGCCGGTTGAAGAAGTCGTCCTCCGTGGAGCCGTGTGGCATCGGCAGGTTGATGTTGTAACCGAAACCGTCGCCTTCGCCGCGCTCGTTCTCGAACCCGGTCACTACCGGGTAGAAGTTGGTGGGGTCACCATGAATCGACACATAGAGCACGTCACTGCGATCGTAGAAAATCTCCTGAATGCCCTGGCCGTGGTGCATGTCCGTGTCGAGAATGGCTATTTTTGGGAATCGGGATTTCATGTGTTCGGCGGCGATGGCGCAATTGTTCAAATAACAGAAGCCGCCGGCGGCATCGCGCCTGGCGTGGTGACCAGGCGGGCGGCATACCGCGTAGGCGGTGCGGTCACCGGCGATTAGTGCGTCTGCCGCACCCAGTGCGGTTTGAGCCGACCAGTAAGCGGCATCCCAGGTATTTTCGCCAATCGGACAGCTGCCGTCGGCCTGGTAACGCGCCGCTTCGGCCAGAACGCCCGTCAGGTGGTTGGGCGAACGGACGAAAATGTTCGAAATGACCTCATCGCCCCAGTCTCCCATCGCGGCCCAGCGCCGATGTGCGGACTCCAAAAACCGCAGGTAGCCCAGGTCGTGGACCTTGGAGATCGGCCCGGCGCCCTGATCCGACGGCTGCAAGACCTGAACGCCCATCTGTTTCAGGCCTTCCAGCATGTGGCCGGTCCGGTCCGGCACTTCCTGAGGCTCGCGCATCTGGCCGCGGGTGAAGTAGGTCTTGGGAATATGCTGATCCTGCGCGGGATGAAAAAACGCTTTCATTGAGCCGGTCTCCTGAGTTTCCGATTCTCCGAGTATAGGTGTCGTCCGGTGATGGTCAAAAGCGTGGCTATCGACTTTACAGCCAGAGGTTCTGCATCCACTATGGAAGACAGAATCCATTGACGCAAACCGGATCCCAGAGGGGATGCAGCCAAGACAGACGAGGAGTCGAGATGATCGAGTCACCACTGCTGGAAAAGCTGACTGGTTATATCAACGGTCGCTGGACAAGCAATGAGCAGGGAAACACTTTCGACGTCTACAACCCGGCAACGGGTGAGGTGATCGCGCAAGCGGCCTCGATGACCGAGGATGAGGTGAAGAAGGCGGTCGAGGCCGGCAAGTCTGCGCTCCGGTTGACGTCCCCATACCCGATAGAAACCCGTCGGAAGTGGCTGGAAGATATTCGCGACGCCCTCAAAGCGAACAAAGAAGAGGTCGGCCGGATTCTGTGTATGGAACACGGGAAACCATGGCCTGAAGCCCAGGGCGAAGTGGATTATGCGGCCGGTTTCTTTGACTACTGCGCCAAGCATATTCAGGCGCTGGACGCCCATACCATTCCCGAGAAGCCCAAGGACTGCACCTGGACCGTTCACTATCGCCCGATTGGCGTCACCGGCCTGATTGTGCCCTGGAACTTCCCGATCGGTATGATCGCCAAGAAACTGTCCGCGGCCCTGGCCGCTGGTTGTCCCTCGGTGATCAAACCGGCGAGTGAAACGCCGCTGACGATGATTGCTCTCTTCAGCCTGATGGACAAGCTTGACCTGCCCGACGGCATGGTGAATCTGATCATGGGCAAGGCCAGCATGATCGGACGGGTTCTGTGCGAACATCCGGACGTTCCGATGCTCAGCTTTACCGGGTCTACCGAGGTCGGTCGTCAGCTCTATGTGGACTCCGCGCCGCAAGTGAAAAAGCTCGCACTCGAGCTGGGCGGTAACGCCCCGTTCATCGTCTTCGACGATGCGGATCTGGACGCTGCTGCAGACAACCTCATCGCCAATAAATTCCGTGGCGGCGGACAGACCTGCGTCTGCGCCAACCGGGTATTTGTCCATGAAAAGGTTGCAGAGGCCTTTGGTGAGAAACTGGCGGAGCGAGTTAACAGGATGACCGTCGGTGATGGCATGAAAGAAGGTGTGGATATCGGCCCTCTTGTTAACAAGCAGGGCTTTGACAAGGTCAAACGCCATCTCGAAGATGCCCTGGGCAAGGGTGCGACCCTGGTGGCGGGCAAGCAGCCAGCTGAACTTGGTGATGGCCTGTTCTTCCCGCCCACCGTGGTGCTTGGTGTGAACCGCGAGATGTGTTGTTACCAGGAAGAAACCTTTGGCCCGCTGGTACCGATGGCACTGTTCAGTTCAGAGGAAGAAGTCATCGCGGCGGGCAACGACACCGAATTCGGACTGGCTTCTTACGTATTCACCGCCGACCCCGAGCGGGCCCAGCGCGTCGCTGGTGGTCTTCGTTTCGGCCACGTTGGCTGGAATACCGGCACTGGACCAACACCAGAAGCGCCATTTGGCGGCATGAAAGCCTCCGGTATCGGCCGCGAAGGTGGTCTCGAAGGTTTGTTTGAATTCGTCGAAGCTCAAACCGTACCGAGAGGCTTCTAAATCAGAAAAACCTACTCTCAAGCTTAAAAGCACAGGGGAGGTGATGCTGTTCAGGACTGGGTGTGGCCAGGGAAGGCCACACCCAAGTGCACACGGATGTGCTCGTAGCGTGTCCTGAACAGCATCACCTCCCCTGTGCGTTAACTCCGGAACTTGAGAGTTATCCACCCCCCGACAACCCCTCCCAAGTCCTGTTATACTCCTAACCCTGTTTATTTAGCCAGTAGCGAATTATATCCCTATGGACGTCTCCCACATCATCGATCCCCTTAACGATGCCCAGCGTGAGGCTGTAACGGCACAGAACGATCACCTCTTGGTACTGGCCGGTGCCGGCAGTGGTAAAACCCGGGTGTTGGTGCATCGAATTGCATGGTTGATGACGGTGGATCGGGTGCCGCCGACCGGGATCCTGGCGGTGACCTTTACCAACAAGGCCGCCAAGGAGATGCGTTACCGGATCGAGCAGATGATGCAGATTCCGGCACGGGGACTCTGGTTCGGGACCTTTCACGGGATCGCGCATCGATTGCTGAGATCCCACTGGCAAGACGCGGGATTGCCAGAGAACTTTCAGGTGCTGGACAGCGACGACCAGCTTCGCCTGATCAAGCGGGTGATGCGGGAGAATCAGATCGACGAGAGCCGCTGGCCGCCAAAGCAGGCCCAGTGGTTTATCAACAGCCAGAAAGACGAAGGTTTGCGGGCGGATCATATCCAGGACAACCCTGGAGACCACTTCACATCAACCATGCTGAAGATCTACCGGCAGTATGAGCAGCTCTGTCAGCAGGGCGGGCTGGTGGATTTTGGTGAGCTGTTGTTGCGCTCCCACGAACTCTGGTTGCACCGCCCCGAACTGTTGGCCCACTACCAGAAACGTTTCCAGCACATCCTGGTGGACGAGTTCCAGGACACCAATACCATCCAGTACGCCTGGTTGCAGGTGCTGGCGTCCAACCGGGTGCCGCTGACCGTGGTTGGCGATGACGATCAGTCCATCTACGGCTGGCGCGGCGCCAAAATCGAGAACATCCAGCAGTACCAGCGGGATTTTCCCAACGCCCGACTGGTGCGCCTTGAGCAGAACTACCGTTCCACACAGACCATCCTGAAAGCCGCCAACGCGGTCATCGCCAACAATCAGGGGCGTTTGGGAAAACAGCTCTGGACGGACGGTCCCGAGGGCGAGCCGATCAGCCTTTACGCGGCCTTCAACGAGCAGGACGAAGCCAACTACATCGCAGACAGCATCTCCGCCTGGGTGCAGGAAGGCAATCTGCGCAGTGAAACGGCGATCCTCTATCGTTCCAACGCCCAGTCCCGGGTGCTGGAAGAGGCCCTGATGCGCCAGGGCATTCCTTATCGCGTTTATGGTGGCCTGCGCTTCTACGACCGCCAGGAAATCCGTAACGCACTGGCTTACCTGCGGTTGGTGCACTATCGCCGGGATGATGCGGCCTTCGAGCGGGTGGTTAATGTGCCCACTCGCGGCATTGGCGCCAAGAGCCTGGGCGAACTGCGGGAGTACGCCACCGCACAGAGTATTTCCCTGTGGGAATCCGCGGAGCGGCTGCTGGAAGCCGGCCAGGTTAAGGGTCGGGCGAAGACCGGGCTTCAGTCTTTCATTGGCATGATCGAGAGTCTGTCGGAACTGGTGGATGATTCCTCACTGCATGGCCTGATGAAACAGACCATCGAGATGAGTGGTTTGAAGGACTACCACGCCAGCGAAAAAGGTGAGAAAGGCCAGGCCCGGGTCGAGAACCTGGAAGAGCTGGTGAACGCATTGTCGGACTTCGAAGTGGAGGACGGCGTCGATCCGCTTTCCGAATTCATTGCCCAAGCGGCGCTCGATGCTGGTGAGTCCCAGGCCGAAGCCCATGAAGACAGCGTTCAGCTCATGACCCTGCACTCGGCCAAGGGGCTGGAATTTCCGATGGTTTTCCTGGCCGGGGTGGAAGAGGGCTTGTTCCCGCACGGCATGTCCCTGGAAGAGCCGGGGCGCATGGAAGAGGAGCGCCGGTTGGCCTACGTCGGCATTACAAGGGCCATGAAAAAGCTGGTGCTTACTTACGCCGAATCCCGCCGTTTGTACGGGCAGGAGAAATTTAACGCCCTGTCCCGCTTCGTTCGGGAAATCCCGGCGGACTGCGTCCAGGAAGTAAGGCTGCGGAACACCGTGACCCGTCCGGCGATGGTGGAGCGTCCCAATGAAAGCATGTTCAGCCAGGATTCGGCCCAGCAGGCTGGTTTCAGCCTTGGGCAGCGGGTTCGCCATCCCAAGTTCGGGGAGGGCATCGTGATGAACTGCGAAGGTTCGGGGCATCATACCCGGGTTCAGGTGAACTTTGATGATGGGCCCAAGTGGCTGGTGTTGGCTTACGCTCCGTTAGAAGCTTGCTGATGTTGGGTGTTTTTCGCAGGTTCGGGCGTTGGTACAGGTTTTGTCGGGCCGTCCAAAACCCGCTCCTGGCGGCACATCCATGTGGCGCTTGAGCTACGCCATCCATGGCTCCGCACAGTTTTGGACGACCCGACAAAACCTGTACTTCGGACGCCTTGCGTGCCTTCCGTGAGATTTTCCCCGTTATCTCAATCTTCGGATGTGGCGTGGTTGTCCAGGAGCTTCATGGGCAGGTGCTGTCAGGTCATTCGATTGATAGAAGGCTGGATTGGCTGGGGTGAGTTAAAAATGTGCGGAGCCATGGATGGCGGAGCCCAAGCGTCACAAGGACGTGCCGAAGGAGCGTTTTTTAACTCACCCCAGCCAATCCGGCCAAACCACCAAAGCCAACAGGCCCCTCTAGCACCAAGCCCGCAGGCAATCACATCAAAACAGCATATATCACAGCCGCCAGAACGATCCGGTAAATAACATAGGGCCACATGCCAACGGTGTTCAGCCACTTCAGGAAGAAGTGGATCGCTGTAATCGCCATTACGAACGACGTTATCCCGCCAATCAGAAACCCATTCCAATCGACAATGACATCGGACGAGGCTACTTCCAGAAGCTTCACCCCGGACGCCAGCACAATAATCGGAATCGCCAGCAGGAAAGAAAACCGGGAAGCGGTTTGGCGACTCATGCCCAGGAACAGGCCCGCGGTGATGGTGACGCCGGAGCGGGAGGTGCCGGGTACCAAGGCAAAGGCCTGAGCGATACCCACCAGCAGGGCGTCTTTCCAGTTCAGGGAATCGAGCGCGCGTTCGCGTCTTGGCAGCCAGTCGGCAATACCAAGGAGGATGCCGAACACCAGCGTGGTGACGAAGATAACCCCGGCACCACGGAGTTCGTTGTCGATCATGTCAATCAACGCTAGCCCCGCAAGGCCTGCGGGGATGGTGCCGATTACCAGGTACCAGGCCAAGGCGCCCTGGCCGACGATCTTGCGCTGGGCCATGGAAACCAGGCCGTCTTTTGCGATCCCGAACACGTCCCGGCGGAAGTACAACACCACGGCGAGCAGGGTGCCTACATGCACGGAGAGGTCAAAACCGACACCCTGATCGGTCCAGCCGAAAAACGCCGGCGTCAGGATCAGGTGTGCGGAGCTGGAAATGGGAAGGAATTCGGTCAGTCCTTGAAGAAGGCCAAGAAAAAGGGCCTGGAATAGATCCATGATCAGTCCATTCGATTCCGTGGGTTGGCGTATCGGCTCAGAAAACCGGGTCGGATATTAGCAGGGTGCCGCAGGGCTGAACAGTTACAGGGCGGTAGCCCTCCCCAAAATTGAGGGAGGGCTTGAAGCGCTATTGAGGGAAATGATCCCGGGTGCGGTTGGCAATTCTGACCAGCGCCAGCATCAACGGCACCTCTACCAGTACGCCCACCACGGTGGCCAGTGCTGCGCCCGACTGCAGGCCAAACAGGGCGATCGCAGCGGCAACGGCGAGTTCAAAGAAGTTGCTTGCGCCGATCATGGCACCTGGGGCTGCGATGCAGTGCCGGACTTTCCAGAGTCGGGCCCAGCCGTAGGCCAACAGGAAAATAAATACCGTTTGTACGATTAGCGGCACGGCAATCAGGGCGATGTGCAGCGGGTTGTTCAGGATGACCTCACCCTGAAACGCGAAGAGCAGCACCAGCGTCACGATCAATGCAGCGGGTGTGACCGGGGCCAGCCGCTTCATGAACACCTCGTCGTACCATTGCGTGTTGTGGCGGGCAATCAGGATGCGGCGAGTGAGATAGCCGGCGGTTAGCGGAATCACAATGTAGAGAACCACGGAGAGAATCACTGTGTCCCAGGGCACCCGGATATCGGAAATGCCGAGCAGGAAGACCACAATCGGCGCGAAGGCGAAGAGCATGATGATGTCATTCAGGGAGACCTGAACCAGGGTGTAGGCCGCATCGCCGCGGGTCAGGTAGCTCCAGACAAACACCATGGCGGTACAGGGCGCCGCACCGAGCAGGATCGCGCCGGCCAGGTACTCGCTGGCAAGCTCCCGGGATATCCACGGTTCGAACACCACCATCAGGAAGAACCAGGCAATGGCAAACATGGTGAAGGGCTTGATCAGCCAGTTGACGATGGTGGTAATGGCCAGTCCCTTCGGCTCTTTCCGGACACCAACCACGGCACTGAAGTCGATCTGAGCCATCATCGGGAAAATCATCGCCCAGATCAGGATGGCGATGGGGATGGAAACCTGGGCGTATTCAAAGCGGGAGAGGGTTTCCGGTATTGCAGGTGCCCACTGGCCAAGTGCCACGCCTGCGACGATGGCCAGTGCCACCCATACCGACAGATAACGTTCAAAGAATCCCATGGGTGTTTCCAGTCTCAGATTGAGCGTTGAACAGATCTGGGTTGACGTTCGGAAGGTTGGCGGTGGTCATCTGGTTGCCTTGTCCTTTACGTGATGTTCGGGGCTGACTAGTATGCAGTATAAAGGCATATTCGAAAAATCGAATATGTCGAGCGGTACAGTCAGTGGAACCCTTGTGATGAATCAGGCAAAAAGTGTCGGATCGAAACCGGCTGATCAGGACGCGGTCAAAGTACTCAAGGCATTGGGGGATGACTTCCGGCTTGGCGCGCTGTTGTTGATCCTTGATAACGGCCCTTTGTGCGTGTGCGAGTTGACCGAGGCTTTCGATGTGCCGCAACCGAAAGTGAGCCGGCAGCTGGCTACACTCAGAGGAGCAGGGTTGGTGCATTCCGAACGTCGGGGGCAGTGGATCTATTACTCGCTCCGTCCGGAGCTACCGTCCTGGGTTGAGCAGATTGTTCAGGCGGCCGCGGACAACAGTCGTCACCTTATTGAGATTCCGGTGCAGCGGTTACGACTGATGAACGAGCTTTCCGGTGTCCCATGCTCGTAATGTCCGGCGCGTTTAATTCAAGGAACAGGTTTGACGGGAGAACGTCATGAAAAAGATCAAAGTAGGAATCAACGGGTTTGGTCGTATTGGTCGCCTGGCACTGAGAGCGGCCTGGGGCTGGCCAGAAATGGAGTTCGTTGCCATCAATGATCCCGGCGCGGACTCCGGCACACTCGCGCACCTGCTGAATTTCGACAGTGTGCATGGCACCTGGGACCATGAAGCGGTCGCCCATGGCCAGGAAATCGCTATTGGTGACCAGCGTATCCGGGTGACCCATAACCGCTCCATTGCAGAGACGGACTGGTCCGCTTGCGATCTGGTGATCGAAGCCAGTGGTGTGAACCGGAAAGTGGATGTCCTTCAGGCGTACCTGGATCAGGGCGTGAAGCGGGTTGTGGTGACTGCCCCAGTGAAGGAAGCGGGCGCCAAGAACATCGTGCTCGGTGTGAATGAGGGCATTTTCGATCCGGCCACTGACCGGATTGTGACCGCCGCCTCCTGCACCACCAACTGCCTCGCACCGGTTGTGAAGGTTATTCATGAGAACCTGGGTATCAGGCATGGCTCCATCACTACGATCCACAGTCTGACCAATACCCAGACCATCATCGATGCCCCCCACAAGGACCTGCGTCGGGCGAGGTCGTGTGGCAGTTCGCTGATACCAACCTCGACCGGTTCGGCAACCGCAATCATCGAGATTTTCCCGGAGCTGAAAGGCCGCCTCGATGGCCATGCCGTGCGGGTGCCACTGACCAATGCTTCGCTGACCGACTGCGTGTTTGAAGTGGAGCAGCCGACGGACCGGGAAGCGGTGAACCGAATGCTGAAAGAGGCCGCAGAGGGCGAGTTGAGCGGTATTCTGGGCTACGAGGAGCGCCCCCTGGTGTCAATTGATTACAAGACGGACCCCCGGTCGTCCATTGTCGATGCCCTGTCGACGCTCGTGATCAATGGTACCCAGGTGAAAATCTATGCCTGGTACGACAACGAGTGGGGCTATGCCAACCGGACAGCAGAGCTTGCGCTCAGGGTGGGTCTCGCCTGATATGACATCCGCCATCCGTCAGTACCTTGTGATCACCGGCAATTACTGGGCCTTTACCCTGACGGATGGCGCCCTGCGTATGCTGGTAGTGCTGCATTTCCACCAGCTGGGCTACTCGCCGCTGGAAATCGCGTTGTTGTTTATCTTCTACGAGTTTTTCGGGGTGGTGACCAATTTGGTGGGCGGGTATCTGGGTGCCCGCATGGGGCTGAACCGGACCATGAATCTGGGACTGTTTCTCCAGATTGTGGCGCTGGGGATGCTTGCGGTGCCGGCCGCCATGCTCACGGTGCCCTGGGTGATGGCAGCCCAGGCATTGTCTGGCATCGCCAAGGACCTGAACAAGATGTCGGCGAAGAGTGGCATCAAGCTACTGGTGCCGAATGAGCAGCAGGGGAGGCTCTACAAATGGGTCGCGATCCTGACCGGCTCCAAGAACACGCTTAAAGGTGTGGGCTTTTTCCTCGGTGGCGTTTTGTTGATGACCCTGGAATTCAAGGGGGCAGTCATAGCCATGGCCGTGGCTCTTGGGTTGGTCTGGCTGGCCAGCCTGTTCCTGCTCAGGCAGGAGCTGGGGAAGAGCAAGGCCAAGCCCAAGTTCACCGATATGTTCTCCCAAAGCCGGGCCATCAACGTGTTGTCCGCCGCTCGCCTGTTTCTGTTTGGAGCCCGGGACGTTTGGTTCGTGGTGGCGTTGCCGGTCTATTTACACACGGTATTTGGCTGGGATTTCTGGAAAGTCGGAGGCTTCCTGGCGATCTGGGTCGTTGGTTATGGCTTTGTGCAGACTGTTGCGCCACGTCTGACCGGTCACCGTGAAGGCAAACAGGCGGTCGTGCTGTGGGCTGTCTCTCTTGCTCTGGTACCTGCCGCCATTGCTGTCGGATTGGCCGCCGGCGGATCGCCGCATTTCGTGGTTGTCGGCGGGCTATTGCTGTTTGGGGTTCTGTTTGCGATCAACTCCTCCCTGCACAGCTATCTGATTGTCAGCTACGCCAGGGGCGATGGTGTGTCACTGGACGTGGGCTTCTACTACATGTCCAACGCGGCAGGTCGGCTGCTGGGAACGGTGCTTTCCGGCTGGATCTATCAGGTATACGGGTTGGAAGCCTGCCTGTGGATATCTACCTTGCTGGTGGCGACGGCTTCCCTTCTCTCGGTCATGTTGCCCGAGAGGCATCCTGCGCCTGCATGAAGCACTCCCAAACCTGGTGAAAGCACCAAAGTAGCATGGGTTTTACCGGCACACAGAATATAGAGTGATGTCATGCCCTCGGAAAAAGAAGAACAATCATGAACACCTTTCTCAGGCGAAATCCGTTATTGGTGATCGTGCTGGCGCAACTGTTCGGGACCTCGCTCTGGTTCAGTATCAATGGCGTCTGGTTGTCGCTGTCCCATGAGCTGGGGCTGACGGAGGTGGATCTTGGTCGTCTGACGCTGGCGGTTCAGGCAGGCTTTATTTCCGGGACGCTGACACTGGCGGTCACCGGACTGGCGGATCGCTTTGGGGCCAGCCGGATTTTTGCGGTGGCCAGTCTTGTCGGGGCTCTGTCCAACGGAGTTTTCGTTCTGGTCGCCAATGACCCGGCATCTGCTTTTCTGTTCCGGTTCATAACCGGCCTATGTCTCGCTGGTATCTATCCCCTGGGTATGAAAATGGTGATTGCCTGGACGCCAAAATATGCCGGCTCAGCGCTGGCCTGGCTGGTTGGTATGCTGACCCTGGGAACGGCGTTGCCACATCTCATGCGGGGCGCAACACCCGGGATGCCCTGGGAGTGGCCGCTCTGGGGAGCCTCTTTGCTGGCGTTGCTGGGGGGCGGCCTGATCTACCTTCTGGGTGATGGTCCGCATCTGCCGACAAGCCGGGGGGCGATTCCCCTGCAGCAGGGCTTGGCCGCATTACGTGTTTCCCGGTTCCGGGCGGTCGCAGGGGGGTACTTCGGGCACATGTGGGAGCTATACGCGTTTTGGACTCTGGTGCCGCTTTTGGTGGGTCGAGAACTGGCCCGTATGGAAGGGGGGGAAACCCTGATCCCCTGGTTCTCGTTTGCCATCATTGGTATTGGTGGCATTGGCTGCTTTGTCGGTGGATGGCTGAGTCGTGGCAGGGGCAGCGAGTGGGTCGCCGGGTGGGCGCTCAGGGTTTCAGGGACCATGTGCCTGGTCTACCCGTTACTGAGCGGATGGTCGCCGGCTCTGCTGGTGCTCTTGCTGCTGGTCTGGGGTGTGGCCGTGGTGACCGATTCGCCGCAGTTTTCTGCGCTGGCGTCCGCCGCGGCGCCCAGGGAGTCGGTTGGGTCATCGCTGGCGGTGATGAACGCGGTTGGGTTTGGACTGACCTTGCCGGCGATTTGGTTGACCAGTGGCCTGTGGGGCCAGTTTGGTGTCTGGGTTGTCCTGCTTCTGGTGCCCGGACCAGTGCTTGGTCTGTGGTCCCTGAGACGAGCTGGCTGATCCGGGGGAAGGGCAATCAGCGATTCTGTTCGGGAACCTCGCGAATGCGGCCGTGCTCATCAATGGCCACGTACACAAACAGTCCTTCGGTTACTTTCCGCGGGTGCTTGGCGGTTCGGTCCAGCGTCCAGACCTCTACCTTGATTTTCATTGAGCTGCGACCGATGTCCACCAGCTCGCAGTAACACCCGACCTGGGAACCCACCCGCAGCGGAGACAGGAATTCCATGCGATCCATGGCAACGGTGGCATTTCGACCCTGGGAAATGCGTCCTGCCATGGTGGCCGCGGCCATATCCATCTGCTTGACCAGCCAGCCCGCGAATACGTCGCCGTTTGCGTTGGTGTCAGAAGGGAGGGGGATAACCTGGATGGTCAATTCGCCGCGTGGGGCGGGTTTGTCGTCATCAAGTGCTGTCATGGATTCTGCCTTTTTGAGCCTGGAATTGTTTTATCCACGCATGTTAATGGCCTGAGGCCATGCTGCAAGCAGTTTTCTGCAAACGTGACTATTATTTCAGTGGTTGTAACAAAGCTGTCACACAGAGCCATTAGTCTGCCCTCATCGGTAAAGCAGATCCGAGATCAAGACAACGTCCAAACCAAATAAATGGAGACTTGACGTGATGAAGCTTAAATCAGTTGTTGCCTCTGTTGCCCTGGCTGGCAGCATTGCAGCGGTGTCCGCACCGGCCATGGCTCGTGATACCATTAACATCGTGGGTTCTTCCACTGTATACCCGTTTGCTACCGTGGTTGCCGAGCGTTTTGGCCGTAACACCGACTTCCCGACTCCGAAGCTCGAGTCCACCGGTTCTGGCGGCGGTCTGAAGCTGTTCTGTGCTGGCATCGGTACCCAGCATCCTGACATCACCAACGCCTCTCGTCGTATCAAGAAGAGCGAAGTTGAGCTGTGTGCCAGCAACGGCGTTGAAGACATCACCGAAGTGAAGATTGGTTCTGACGGTATCGTGATTGCCAACTCCAAGAACGGCCCTGCCGTGGATCTGTCCCTGAAGCAGATTTTCCTGGCCCTGGCCAAGGAAGTTCCTGATCCGAAGGGTGGCGAGAAACTGGTTGCCAACCCGTACGAGAAGTGGAGCGATATCGATTCCAGCCTGCCGAACGAAGAGATTTTCGTTATGGGTCCGCCTCCGACCTCTGGTACCCGTGACGCCTTCGTTGAAATCGCAATGGAAGGTGGTTGCAAGAAGTATGACTGGATCAAGGCGATCAAGAAGCAGGACAAGTCCAAGTACAAGTCCATCTGCCACAGCATGCGTGAAGACGGTCCTTTCGTTGAAGCTGGTGAGAATGACAACCTGATCGTTCAGCGTCTGGAGCAGGATGACCACGCATTTGGTATCTTTGGCTACAGCTTCCTGATGGAAAACTCCGGCAAGATCCAGGCTGCGACCATCAACGGTGTTGGTCCGACTCCGGAAACCATTGCTGACGAAGCCTACCCGGTAGCGCGTTCCCTGTACTTCTACATCAAGAACGCTCACGTTGGTGTTGTTCCTGGTATCCAGGAGTATGTTGCCGAGTTCACCAGCGAAGGCGCTTGGGGTGACAACGGCTACCTGGTTGATGTAGGCCTGATCCCGAACCCGCGCAAAACTCGCATGGAAGTGGTCAAGCGCGTCAAGAACCTGACCCCGCTGACAGCTGCTGAGCTGTAAGGCTGACTGGTCAGAAGTATTAATAAAGAAGGTTATCAGGGATGATAGAAAAGAACGCGAGCCCGAAGGTTCGCGTTCTTTTGTTGCGTCTGGATGGGCTCAAGTGGCTCAATACGCAGGCCCGTTCAGCCGACAGGGCTGAATGGTTCTAGAACTCGACATTCACACGAAACAGAGAACTCTATGCATACGGCCAACCTGCTTCCCCTGGTTCTTGTGATCGCCGTGGTTGCTTACATGCTGGCCTTTATGAGGTCACGCACCGTGGCTGAACCATTTGGTGGTATTCGCAACCTCAAGGCGTTGCCGTTTTATTACGCTGCCCGAGCCGCACTGTGGTGTGCTATCCCGGCGTTGATTCTGCTTGGTGCCTGGACGGCCTTCGAAGGCAAGGTTATCCAGAATGTGGTGGTTTCCTCCCTGCCAGCGGATGTTGCGCCCAAGTCTGAAGGAGAGGCCAGCCTGGTGCTGTCTCAAATCAGCAACGTCGCGGCGGGAAAGCTGGATCCGAACTTTGTCCCGAAACCGGTGGTTGGAGCCGCGGATCTACTCGAAAACCTCAGGGATCGCAGCAGTAACTTCAAGACCATGCTGGTCATTCTGATCGCGGTGCTTGGCGGCGGGTTTGCCTGGTCGCGGGTGCAGCCTCACATCAATGCCCGGGAAAACGTTGAGCGGACCTTGCGCTGGATTTTCTTCATCTGCGCGGGTGTCGCGATCCTGACAACCGTCGGCATTGTGTTTTCGGTGATTTTCGAGACTGTTCGCTTTTTTGGCAAGGTACCGATTACCGAGTTCCTGTTCGGAACGACATGGAGTCCACAGACAGCTTTGCGTGCTGATCAGGTAGGCTCGGAAGGCGCTTTCGGGGTTATTCCCCTGTTTACCGGCACATTGCTGATTTCTTTCATCGCATTGGTGGTCTCGGTACCGGTTGGCCTGATGTCTGCCGTGTACCTCTCGGAATACGCATCCAAGCGTGGGAGGGCCATTCTCAAACCCTTGCTGGAAATGCTGGCGGGTGTTCCGACCGTCGTTTATGGCTTTTTCGCGGCCCTGACCGTGGCGCCATTCATCAGTGACCTGGCGGACATCATCGGCCTGGAAGCCTCCGCACAAAGCGCGCTGGCGGCAGGGCTGGTAATGGGCGTAATGATCATTCCATTCGTCTCCTCGCTCTCTGATGATGTGATCAATGCAGTTCCGCAAACCCTGAGGGATGGTTCCCTGGCGCTTGGGGCGACCCAGTCCGAGACCATGAAGAATGTGATTTTCCCTGCAGCCCTGCCGGGTATTATGGGCGGTATCCTGCTCGCAGCCTCGCGCGCTATTGGTGAAACCATGATCGTGGTCATGGCGGCGGGCCTGGCGGCAAATCTCACTGCCAATCCGCTGAGCTCGGTTACAACCGTCACGGTACAGATTGTGACGTTGCTGACCGGTGACCAGGAGTTCGACAGTGCGAAAACACTCTCGGCCTTCGCCCTGGGCATGATGCTCTTTATCGTCACACTTGCCCTCAACATCGTGGCCCTGAAGATCGTTCGCAAGTATAGGGAACAGTATGACTGATCAACGTTCACAAGCGGAGATTGTCCGCGAGTCACTCAAGGTGCGTTACCGCAAGGAACGCCGTTTCCGGCTGTACGGTATGGCTGCGATCGCGGTCGCACTGCTGTCATTGCTGATTCTGTTCACGGACATCGTGGGTAAGGGCTATACGGGCTTCATCAAAACGACCATCACCCTGGATGTGAGCCTGGATGGTGAAGCGATGTACCTGGAAGATGCCAGGGACAAGGATCAGCTGTCGATGGCGGATTTCCAGGCGCCGATTATTTCGGCGCTACAGGAATATTTTCCGGAAGCAACCGGGCGTAAGGATGTAAGGGAGCTCAAGCGGCTGGTGGGGAGTTATGCCGGCAACCGGGTGCGCAATCTGCTGACCGAGCAACCGGAGTTGCTGGGTACGACGCAGACGATGACGTTCCTCGTACACGACACGGTATCGGTTTACGTCAAGCATGCGGGCAGTGACGCCTACAGCATCCGGTTATCCGAGCAGCAACAGCGCTGGGTGGATGAGTTGGTAGAAAAAGGCGTTGTTGAAACGGCTTTCAACGATGTCTTTTTCAGCCGGGGCGATTCCCGTGAACCGTCCAACGCGGGTGTTCTCGGCGCCATTGTCGGCTCTCTGTTCACTATGGTTGTGACCATTGCGATTGCTTTCCCGGTGGGGGTGGCCGCCGCAGTCTATCTGGAGGAGTTTGCGCCCCAGAACAAGCTCACAGACTTCATCGAGGTCAACATCAACAACCTGGCAGCGGTGCCGTCGATTATCTTTGGTCTGTTGGGTCTGGCAGTGTTTATTGGCCTGTTCGGTATGCCTCGCTCGGTCCCCGTGGTGGGTGGCCTGGTGCTGGCGCTGATGACGTTGCCGACCATCATCATTTCCAGCCGTGCCGCCATCAAGAGTGTTCCCCCGTCAATTCGCGAAGCAGCTGAGGGCATGGGTGCTTCCAAGATGCAGGTGGTTCTGCACCATGTGGTGCCTCTGGCCATGCCAGGCATGATGACCGGTTCCATCATCGGTATGGCACAGGCGCTGGGTGAAACCGCACCGTTGCTGTTGATCGGTATGGTGGCCTTCATTGTCGAAATTCCGGACGGCTTTTTCAGTTCCGCTACGGTTCTTCCCGTCCAGATTTACCTTTGGGCCAGCAGTGCAGAACAGGGCTTTGTGGAGCTGGCATCCGCCGGCATCATGATCCTGCTGACCTTTATGATTACCATGAACGCCATGGCCATCTGGCTGCGCAAGCGTCTTGAGCGCCGGTGGTAAGGAGTCTATATGAATACTATGAACACGACTGCAACCAGAGATGTCGCTGTGGAAGAGCAAGAGCAGAAAACACAACCGGTGGAAGACCCGCGCCCTGAACAGGCGGAGTTGGAAGAAGGCAAAACGGTGGGTGTTCCCTACGTCGATGACCCCAAATTCCGGCTTCGGGATGTGGAGGTGTTCTACGGAGAATCCCGGGCAATCAAGAAGATCAGTCTCGACATTGCCAAGAATGAAGTGATTGCCTTCATTGGCCCTTCAGGCTGCGGTAAGTCAACGTTTTTACGCTGCCTGAATCGGATGAACGACAGTATCGATATCTGTAGCGTGAAGGGATCGCTCGAGCTTGACGGGGATGATATCTACAACTCCAAGCGGGATGTTGTGGAGCTGAGGGCTCGTGTCGGCATGGTATTCCAGAAGCCGAACCCGTTCCCGAAGTCCATTTATGACAATGTTGCTTATGGTCCCCGGATCCATGGGCTTGCCAATCGCAAGTCCGACCTTGATGAGATTGTGGAGAACAGTCTGCGTAAGGCAGGCCTCTGGGACGAGGTGAAGGATCGCCTTGATGCCACGGCGACGGGTATGTCCGGTGGCCAGCAGCAGCGGCTTTGTATCGCCCGGGCCATTGCCGTCAGCCCGGAAGTGGTGTTGATGGACGAGCCCTGCTCGGCACTGGATCCCATTGCCACGGCCAAGGTGGAAGAGCTGATCGCAGAATTGTCAGAGAGCTACACCATTGTGATCGTGACTCATTCCATGCAGCAGGCTGCCCGTGTATCGCACCGCACGGCGTATTTCCATCTGGGGCACCTGGTGGAAGTGAACGATACCAATAAGGTGTTCACCTCACCGGAGCATGAAATGACCGAATCCTACATCACTGGCCGCTTCGGTTAAGCGCGGGCCCGAGGAACTCTGGAGAAGCACACTATGCCTACAAAGAAGGACGATGTTTACGGGGATCACACGTCCCACGCATTCAACGATGAATTGATGGAACTGAAGGCCCAGTTCCTGAAAATGGGTGGAATGGTTGAGACTCAGCTGGGAGAGTCGATCCAGGCCCTGATCGACGGTGACGGTCACCTCGCGGACGAGATTCGAGCGAATGACAAGAAGGTCGACCAGATGGAGGTCGAGCTTGATGAGGAAGCGACCCTGATCATTGCCCGGCGTCAGCCGGCGGCGCGGGACCTGCGTCTGATTGTCTCCGTGATCAAAATGGTTTCTGACCTTGAGCGGGTCGGTGATGAGGCCAAGAAAATTGCCAAGCTGGCGATTCAGTTGTCGGAAGAGGGGCAGGCTCCTCGGGGCTATGTCGAAGTCCGTCACATTGGTACACATGTGCTGACCATGCTCCATGATGCGTTGGATGCCTTTGCGCGTCTGGACTCTGAGCAGGCCCTTCGGGTCAAGAAAGAAGACAAACGCGTTGATGAGGAGTACCAGGCCGCAGCGCGCACGCTGCTGACTTTCATGATGGAAGACACCCGCAATATCTCTCGTTGTATGAACGTGATGTGGGTGCTTCGGTCACTGGAACGGGTAGGTGATCACGCCTGCAACATCGCAGAGAACGTCATTTTCATGGAAAAGGGTGAGGATATTCGCCACGCCAGCATGGAAGATGCCGAGAAAGTGGTTGGGGGGTAATCCCGATCAATATCAGAAGGGGGCCTCTGGGCCCCCTTTTTCTTTTGCGTCGATCAGGCCTGTTTCATCTTGTCCGTATAGGGCGGCCAGCCCAGCGGCTTTCCTGCCAGAACATGGAGGTGGATGTGAAACACCGTCTGACCTGAATTCTCGCCACAGTTCATGACGACCCGGTAACCGTCGTCTGAAAACCCTTTTTCCTTCGCAATTTTTGCAGCCACAAGGTACAGGTGGCCCACCAGTTCCCGGTCTTCCTCGGCAATATCATTGATGGTGGCAATGGCTTTCTTGGGGATCACCAGGAAGTGCACCGGTGCCTGAGGATTGATGTCACTGAACGCCAGACTGATGTCGTCCTCGTAGAGAATCTCTGCGGGAATCTCCCGGTTGATGATCTTGGTGAAAATCGTTTCTGACATGTTCGCTCCTTGTGGGTTAAAGACGGTTAAGTCCGGGCAGTCGAGTCATCATGTGTTGCACTAAGGCCGGCAATTCCGAATCCAGACCCATGGCATAGCGGGCGACCCGGTTGCGGGCAAAGGGCAGGGCCCGGGCAGCCCCCAAACCGATGTTTCGCACCAGGTGCGCGGGTGGCACCCGATTGCTGAACAGATAGTAAAACAGATCCATGGTCAGCATCATCCGGCGGTTGGCGGGGCGACGCCGACGCTCGTATTCGCCCAAACGCGATGAGGAGCCGATGTCTTCTCCGGCTCTCTTCGCTTCCCTGAGTATGGCTTGCAGACACTGGGCATCCTGGAAACCAAGGTTAACGCCCTGTCCGGCCAGCGGGTTGATGGTGTGAGCAGCGTCTCCGGCCAGCACGACGCGACCGGCATAGTAGTGTTTGGCGTGCTGGCGGGCGATTGGAAAGCTGGCGACGGCGTCGATATGGGTGAGCGGGGGAAGCTCTGTGGGGAACGCGGTCTGGATCTCTGCCATCAGTTCCGGGGCAGGGAGGGCCTTGAGCCGCTCCAGCTGCTCTGGTGAGTCATACCACACCAACGATCCCCAACTTTCACCGGGGTGATCGGGAGCGGCGCTGTGCAGGGGCAGGAACGCCCTTGGACCGGATGGCTGAAAACCCTGCCAGGTAATGTCCTGAACCGGGCCCTGATAGCGAACGGAAATCACCATGGCCTGCTGACCATACTGGTCCCGTGACACGCCGATGCCGGCGAGATCCCGGGTTCGGGACATGGCACCATCCGCACCAATCACCAGCCTGGCGTGCAACTCCCTGCCGTCATCCAGGGTCAGCGTTGCCTGATCGGCCGTCTGGTTAAGCGCTGAGATCCCGTGGCCACTGACCGTCGTCACGTTCTGTTCGGCTTCGGCGCATTGCCACAGGGCTCGCTGGGTGACCGAGTTTTCAACGATATGGCCGAGATGCAGGGCAGCAAGCTCGCCTGCATCGAATTCCACCCGGGTCATGCCTCTGGGAATCAGGCCGCTGAGGGGATGTTCAGTGCCGTCCCATACGGCGAGCCGCCGATAGGGGGTGGCTCTCATGGCGATAATGGGGGCCCAGGCGCCAAGGCTCCGGAGGTAGCGTTCGCTGCCAGCGCTCAGGGCAGAGACGCGGATGTCGGGGGCGGAGGGGAGCGCACTGTCCGGAGCTGGGGCACGGTCAACGACGGCGATCTTGAAACCGTCGCGGCCCAGCCCGGTTGCGAGGGCAGCGCCGACCATGCCGGCGCCGACAACTACAATATCGAATGCTTGCGTCATATCGGGTTCCTGTCTGATGCCAACAGTTTACGCGATGGCAGCCATCAGACAAGCGACCCGGATCAAGCCGCAGCGAAAGTCCCTAGTAACCCGCCATTCCCGAGGCTCTTTGTCGGCCTGAATGTTCCGGCCGTTGGCGGTTCTTCATAAGCCAGGCCGGTTTCTGGGCCCCCGGTTTGTTAAAGCCCTGGTTAAGAACCATGGGCTGGACCAGTTCGAGGAAATCCGCCATTTTCATGTGTACCGATTCCGTGTGACTGCCGGCGGCAAAGGCAATCTCAGGCTGTTCCGTCAATGCTTCGGCACAGAAAACAGACATGTCGAAAAGGCCACCGAAGGGGGGCATGGCGCCGACCTCGCAGTCGGGGAAACGGGACTGGAATTCCTGTTCGTCGGCAAGATCCACGAAATCGGTGTCCAGAATGTTGGAGAGCCGGTCCCAGCGGACGCGCCAGGTGGCGGGCATCACCAGCATGGCCATCTTGCCGTCGAGTTCGATAATGACGGTTTTGACGACACGGTCGCCTGCGATTTTAACGTGGTGAGCCAGTTCCTGAGCCGTGTAGGCCGGGGGGTGGGTCAGACACATGTACTCGACACCTGCCTGATCGAGAAATTCCTTCAACTGCTGTACCGGCATAGCGACAACCTCCTACCAGCAATGACAGCATTTCGGAGCCGTTCATTGTTGTATGCCGGGCTCCCGCGGGCAGGAGGGGCGATTTGTGCCCCTCCTTAATTGCCTATCTTAGTTGAGGATGCTCAGTTTGCGAGTAACAGCTTGTATCAATGAGAAACGGTTCCGTCGCTTATTCGTCTTTGATCATATGCACGTCGCGTTGTGGGAAAGGGATGCTGATGCCTTCGGCATCAAATGCTTTCTTGACCTTCTCCTGCATATCCCAGTAATACGGCCACAGGTTGTCGGTTGCTACCCACACCCGGAACATCAGATCAACCGAACTTTCCCCGAGGCCAGCCACACAAATGCGTGGGGCAGGATCCTGCAGCGAGCGCTCGTCCTCTTCCATAAGGCGTTTGAGAATGGATTTGGCTTTGTCGATATCGTCGCCATAGCCAATGCCAAACGTCATGTCGCATCGACGTTTGTCGTAAATGCTCACATTAACCAGCGTGGCGTTTGACAGGCTGCCATTGGGAATAACGATTCGACGGTTATCAAAGGTGTTGACGATGGTGTAGAGGATGCTGATCTCATCGACGGCACCCAGGTAGCCCTGGGCCTCAATTGTGTCGCCAACCTTGAACGGCTTAAAAATAAGAATCAGCACACCACCGGCGAAGTTGGCCAGGCTGCCTTGCAGCGCCAGGCCAACCGCCAAGCCTGCAGCACCGACCAGGGCGACAAAGGACGTCGTGGCAATGCCCACCATTGAGGCAACTGAGATCAGCAGCAGGATCTTCAGGATAGCGCCGATAAGCCCACACAGGAACTTATTGAGAGTGGGGTCCTTGGCGCTCAGCTTCTTGTCCAATACGGCAATAAACCGATTGATCAGCCATAGGCCCACGACCAGGGTGATGATGGCTAGCACGACTTTTGGGGCGTAGGTCATAACCAGAGCGATTGCCTGGTCTATCAGCTCGGAGGCATTTCCATTCTCTCCAAACAGGTTTTCCATAAGGGACTCCTTGTTCATTAGTATTTTCGTGGGGATAGGGCGGTACGACTTCTATGAGGCGCTTGGATCATTCTGCCACTTTATATAGCAGACAATTGTGTCAGTGGTATAGCCCGGACGCTGCTTACCTGTTTGCAACAGGTCTGTTGGCCCAATCAATAATGGTGCCAGGACCGCCCTGCACCAGAATGGTGCCTTGTTTACGGCTCAGCTGATAGTCGTACATGGGGTCGTAGTAGTCCTCAAGCAGAGCCCGAATCCAGGCGTGATGGCCCTCCACATTGCCTTGCTTTTCCTGTTGCTCCAGCGCCTGTTCCATCAGGGCTCTCAGTTGCTTGTGGCGCTCACCGCCAAGCCGCTTCTGGATGCGATCCAGGGCACTGAGCAGGTAATCGCGGAAATTGAGCCAGCCGGCCTCTTCACCATCCCGCGCCTGATAGTCCCGAACCATCTCCTCCACATAATCCTGACGGATAATGCGGATTCGTTCCGCGAGCGGCTGTTCAAGCACCATCAGGGGGGCTTCCGCCATCCGTTCCCGCAGCCTTTCCGGAAGGCAGCAGCGCCCTACCAGGCGGCTCTCATCCTCCAGGTAGACGGGGCCACCTTTCAGGTTTGCTGATTTGAGCATGGCGACGGCGAGACGGTTTTCAAAATCGATTTGTGACGGTTGGGGAGATACCCGTCGGCCGAAGCTCGAACCCCGATGATTGGCGAGGCCTTCGAGGTCTACCGGGTTGGGGAGCTTTTTCAGGACCCGGGTTTTGCCGGTTCCCGTTCTGCCGCTGAGGATGCGGAATTCGCTGCTCTCGATCTGCTCTTCCAAACTGTCGATGAGAAAACGCCGAAGGGCCTTGTATCCACCCTTTACCAGCGGGTAGTCAATGCCGGCATCCCGTATCCACTGTTGGGTCAGTCGTGAGCGCAGGCCGCCCCGGAAGCAGAACAGGTAGCCATCGGGATGCTGTGCAATAAAGCGCTTCCAGGCCTCGATGCGCTGGGCCTTGATGTCGCCCGACACCAGTTGGTGGCCCAGTTCAATCGCCTTGTCCTGGCCCTTTTCCTTGTAACAGATGCCCACACGGTGACGCTCCTCGTCATTCATGAGCGGCGCATTCTGTGCCTCTGGGAAGCTGCCCCTGGTAAACTCCACCGGGGCTCGTACATCCATCAGCGGGACGTCGTTAAGGAACAGCGAGAGGTAGTCGTCGGTGTCGGGTCTGGATGCCATTTCGTGGGATAACTGGTTGCCGGAATGAGGCGGCAGTATAGCGGAAATGGCAGTTTTCTGCCCGAAACGCGCTGATTGACGCCGGATTGCCCGATACAATGGCGCGCCAATGACATTCTGATGAGCCGGAGATTCTCGTGACACCTGAACGCCTCGATGCCCAGTTACAGAAAACCCTCAGTCGGGGCCGGGTTGCGGAATCCCGGCCGGCGGGTTGCCCTCAGTTGGCGCTCTACCTGTTTGATCCCTCGGTTCTGGAAGGGCCGCTGAGTCACGATGAGGCCCAGGCGGTGGTGGCGGAACC
This sequence comes from Marinobacter nitratireducens, assembly GCF_000708045.1. Taxonomy (GTDB): domain Bacteria; phylum Pseudomonadota; class Gammaproteobacteria; order Pseudomonadales; family Oleiphilaceae; genus Marinobacter; species Marinobacter nitratireducens. The sequence continues at coordinate 434,950 of NZ_ANIE01000007.1, read as the reverse complement.
GGCCTATTGGTCATTTTGCTGGGCCAGTGGTCAGGTACTGGCTCGCTGGATTCTGGAAAATCCTCAATCCGTTTCTGGCCGAACAGTTCTGGACTTCGGTGCCGGGTCAGGCATCGTTGCTATTGCTGCTGCCAAGGCCGGAGCCCGGGAAGTGATTGCTTGCGATATCGATCTGGCGGCTCTGGATGCGGTGGCCGCCAATGCCGAACTGAATGGTGTGCGGGTTACTCTTTGTGAAGACTGGAGTAAACGTCCCGACGATCTCGACGTCATTACCGCCGCCGATGTGCTTTACGACCCGGAAAACCGTCCGCTATTGGCGCAGTTCCGATCCTCAGCCCCGAGGGTGCTGTTGGCGGATTCGCGAGTCCGAAACCTGAACGATGATCGGTACGCCCTGCAGACCGTTATCGAGGCCCGTACCTGGCCGGATCTGAATGAGTTCGAGGAATTTAATCAGGTGAGAATCTATCTGGCGGGGGAGTCGTCGTGAGGTCCGGGCAAAAATAAAGGGTAGCCCGGAGGCTACCCTAATCGAAACAGGTCGGCGCGTCCTTGCGCATTGGGCAACAGCCGTGTTGCGAGTTCCCTATGCCGCTCCCTGGTGCCGGCTTCCGAGCCGGCCATCCGAATATTGTCCCTAAAGCGAGGCGTCCCTGTGTCCCTGCCTCTCCCTGCTAATCCTTGCCGGGGTGCATCCAGTGCGTCGTCCCTTTCCCTGTCATCCTTGACTGAAAACAATATACCAGCCGATTCCTTACAAACTTGTGACGTATGCACGTCGTTTCCGGTGGGTAAATGGTCAGTTACTCAATTAAATATCTGTATCAACAGGTTAGGCGAAATCAATTGGGGGCAGGCTGAGCCCGCGCACGCTTCAGGACTGTAAGTTCGCACAATGTTGTAGGATATATCTCACAGGGAGTTGGGCGAATTTCTTAAAGGCTGTTTTGTGATGTGTTTGAAGAACGGCCACGGCAGCAGACCGATTGCTATTCCGGCGGCATCGGCGGCGAGGTCTGCCAGGGAGAAATCCCGGTAGGGCAGGTTGGCCTGCACCATTTCGATACCCAGACCAAAGCTCAGCAGTGCGGGAGCAAACCACCAGGGTTTGAGTTCCGGCCAGGCAAGGCGGGTCAGCAGTGTCAGCTCCAGAAAGGCAATCAGGTGATTGACCTTGTCGTTTGCGGAAGCGGGAATCGGGTAGCTCTGGCTCGTAGTGGCCAGATATACAATGGCTGCGACGGAAACCAATAATGCCAGCCGCCACAGTGCGCGGGCATTCAGCAGGGTTCGAACGTGTTGATTGAGGGATGCCATGGGGATTTTCCGTAACTGGCTCCGGGCTGTGGGAATGTCTGCAACATGATATGCTTTGCGCCCCGTCAATGTCATTGAAACGGAGGGCCTTCCGGCCATGCTCAAGGGAAATTTTTTTCGTGGACTGGGCTACCTGGGGGAAGGCTTCCGCCTGATTCGTCAGCCCGGACTGCGCCTGTTCGTGCTGATCCCGCTGGTAATAAACATCGTTCTGTTCGGCCTTTTCTTCTATTTCCTTGCTGAAGCTTTCACTGTTCTGATCGCCACGGTCATGGGTTGGTTGCCCGACTGGCAGTGGTTGCAGGCGCTGGACTGGTTGTTCTGGATTCTCTACGGCGGCGTCATTCTGTTGATGCTGGCATACGGCTTCGTCATCGTCGCCAATCTCATCGGCTCCCCGTTTTACGGCTATCTGGCCGAACTCACCGAGAAGCACCTCACTGGCCAGGAGGTCAGTACTGAAGAGGGCTGGGCGGCCATTATCCGGGATATCCCGAGGGCGCTCTGGCGCGAGGTGCAGAAAATTCTCTATTACCTGCCCAGGGCCATTGGTCTGATCATCATCGGCCTTATCCCGGTCGTCAATCTGGTGGCAGCGTTGCTCTGGTTTCTATTCAACAGCTGGATGATGGCGTTGCAGTACGTCGATTATCCGGCGGATAACCACAAGGTCAGCTTCAAGGCCTTGCGGAGGCTTTTGGGGGATACCCGTCTGTCGGCGTTCGGCTTTGGTCTGCCGGTTGCGTTGGCCGCTATGGTCCCGGTCTTGAATCTTGTTGTTGTTCCTGCCGCCGTGTGTGGTGCGACGGCCTATTGGGTACGCGAGAACGGCGCGACCCGTCAATAAACCAGTTCGGAGGTTTCTTGGATACATCGGATTTTGTCATTGGTCAGCGCTGGGTCAGTCATAGCGATACCGCCCTGGGATTGGGGATCGTTACGGATATTTCCGGCCGCAGGGTCACTCTGGGTTTCCCTGCTGCTGATGAAGAGCGCACCTATGCCATCGATAACGCACCACTGTCTCGGATTGTCTATCAGACCGGGGAACAGATAGAAACCTTTGACGGTGATGCCTACATCGTGCGTTCGGTGGAAGACATCGGTGGTGTTCTGATGTACCACGCCGACGATGGCGAGGCCATCCAACAGATTTCCGAGGTGAAACTGAGCAGTTCCGTGAACTTCTCAGCTCCACATCAACGCCTGTTCGCGGGCCAGTTTGACCGAAACGGCGCTTTCCGGCTGCGGGTCGCGACGCTTCAGCATATGGACCGGTTGCGGGCTTCTCCGGCCCAGGGGCTTATTGGTGCCCGGACCCAGCACCTGCCGCACCAGATCTACATTGCCCATGAAGTGGCCAAACGCCATGCCCCCCGGGTTCTGCTGGCAGACGAAGTGGGGCTGGGTAAAACCATCGAAGCAGGCCTGATTCTCCACTATCAGCTGCATACCGGCCGAGCCCGTCGGGCGCTGATCGTGGTGCCGGATTCGCTCATGCACCAATGGCTGGTCGAAATGCTGCGCCGTTTCAACCTGCGTTTCTCTATCGTGGACCAGGGACGTTACGACGCCCTGAAAGACGAGGAAGACGACGTCGATGCTCTGGTGAATCATATTTTTGGGGACGATGACGCGATCAATCCTTTTGAGTCTGAACAGCTGGTCCTGTGCAGTCTGGACTTCCTGGTCAGTAGTGCTCAGGCCTGTAAGGACGTAGAGGCCGCAGGCTGGGACCTGATGATCGTGGATGAGGCCCACCACCTGGCATGGTCGCCGGAAGCGGTTAGTGAGGAATATCAGGTTGTTGAACGTTTGTCAGCAGTCAGTCGCGGGCTATTGTTGCTGACGGCAACCCCGGAACAGGTGGGCGTCGCCAGTCATTTCGCCCGGTTGAGACTGCTGGATCCGGCCCGCTTCCATGATCTTGAAAGCTTCCGTAAGGAAGAGGCGCAGTACGAAGCCATCAACGCGGTTGTTCGCCGGTTACAGGATGAAAATGCCAGCCCATCTGCGGACGATCGGGAGGCGCTTGAGGGTTGGCTGGGAGATGACCTGGAGCGTCTGCTGGCGCAAGAGGATGCTCATCAGGCGGTCATTGATGCTTTGCTGGATCGCCACGGTACCGGCCGGGTGTTGTTCCGTAATACCCGTGCCGCCATCCAGGGCTTCCCTGAGCGCCGTCCAACCCCCACGCCACTGCCGTGTCCCGCGATGTATGACGAGAACTCCTGGGGCGTGGCAGCTTTGGCGCCAGAGCAGTCCGTGGCTGAGGAGCAGTGGTTGGCCGAGGACCCTCGGGTCAGCTGGTTGGAGAAAACTCTGGTTAGCCTGCGGCCGTCCAAGGTGGTGGTTATCTGTGCCAGGGCCGAAACCGCCATGGCTCTGGAGCATCACCTGCAATTGCGCGCGGGTATCCGCAGCACGGCGTTCCATGAGCACCTGAGCCTGGTCGAACGGGATCGTGCCGCAGCCTATTTTGCGGACAGTGAACAGGGTGCGCAGGCGCTGATCTGCTCGGAAATCGGCAGTGAAGGCCGCAACTTCCAGTTCGCCCATCACCTGGTCCTGTTTGATCTGCCGGCCAACCCGGACCTGCTGGAGCAGCGTATCGGTCGATTGGATCGGATTGGCCAGACCGACACCATCGATATCCACATCCCGTATCTCGAAGGCACCGCCCAGGAAGCTCAATACCGCTGGTTCCATGAGGGCCTCAATGCCTTTGCCGAAAGCTGTGCGGTGGGCGTCGCCGTGCAGGAAAAGGTCCGGCCGTTGTGGGATACGGTCATTGCCGGCGAATTGTCGGCTCTGGACAAGCTGGTGTCCGACACCACCAGTGAGGCGAATGTGCTTCGCACCCTGCTGCAGAATGGGCGGGATGCGCTGATTGAACTCAACTCCTGCCGCCCGGAGGTGGCTGACCGGTTGATTGCCGGGATTGAGGAAGAGGAAACCTCCGCCCAGGTACGGGAATACATGATTGAGGCGTTCGACATTCTGGGTGTGGATGTTGAGGACCACAGCGAAGAGTCCGACGTTTTGCGCCCGGGAGAGCATTACCACGCTGGCCATGTGGCCGAGCTGCCGGAGGAAGGCATTACCGTCACCTGGAGTCGCCAGCAGGCGCTGGAGCGGGAAGATCTGGCCTTCATGAGCTGGGAGCACCCCCTGGTGACCGGGGTCATGGATTCGGTCACCAGTTCCGGTCTGGGCAAGGCCGCTCTGGCGAGCCTGTCGGTCAAGGCGCTGCCGCCGGGTACGCTGTTGCTGGAGGCCATGTTCAGTGTGCATTGCCCGGCACCGGATGCTCTGCAGCTGACCCGCTATCTGCCGGTGTCTCCCCTGCGTTTGCTGGTGGACGTGAACGGTAAGGAACTGTCTGCCGCGTTGCCCCACGATCGCCTGAACGACCTGTGTTCCAACATCCGCCGCCGCACGGCTCAGGCGATCGTACCGAAGATCCGGTCTGAGGTGGAAACCATGGTTGACCATGTGGAGCGGTTGTCGGAACCACATCTTGAACCCATGAAGGCCCAGGCGCTGGAGCGGGTGAATGCGTTGCTGGATCCGGAAATACGTCGCCTGGAGGCGCTGCAGAAAGTCAATCCGGCCATTCGGGATGAAGAAATTGACTATTTCCGGCATCAACTGTCGGCAGCCCGGGATGCGATCAGTCATGCCTCCCTGGCGCTGGAGGGAATACGGGTGATTGTAACCGCCTGATCCGTTAGCTTTGTCGCATAAGTGCCTGACTGTGGAGGATTCGCTGGTCAGGCCTCATCCGATGCGATACCTTGAACGTAACGAATTGTAGTCTTCGAATTTCCCATCCATGGAAGACAGAGAGAACCTATGATGACTTTGATTCTGTTTCTGCTGGCGCTCGCTGGCTTGCTGATTGTGATGCGCCGCGAAGCCGGTGCCGGGGCTGCGATCGGGGTGATGGCTGTCACCGGCTTGCTGTCCCTGATCTTTGCCTCCGGTGGCCTTGCCCTGTTGTTGTTTGCTGGCGCCGCGGTTACCGCTGCTGCGGGTCTGCCCGGCTTCCGCCGTAGCTGGCTGACGCCTCGTATCTTTGCCACTTTCAAAAAGGTGGCCCCCAAAGTGTCCGAAACTGAAAAAGTGGCCCTGGAAGCGGGAACCGTCGGCTGGGATGGCGAGTTGTTTACTGGCCGTCCCGATTGGCACAACCTGCTGATCAATAGGAATACCGGCCTGAGTGAGGAAGAGCAGGCGTTTGTGGACAATCAGTGCACCCAGGCCATCTCCATGTGCAATGCCTGGGATCTGGCGGTCGAACGTGCAGACCTGCCTGCTGAGCTCTGGGAGTTTCTCAAGAAAGAGAAGTTCTTCGGCATGATCATTCCGAAGGAATACGGGGGGCTGGATTTCTCGGCCAAGGCCCAGACAGCGGTCCTGCAGAAACTGGCGTCCAATGAAATGCTGATGGTTTCCGTGGGCGTGCCTAATTCCCTTGGGCCCGGGGAACTGCTGGTCAAGTACGGCACCGAAGAACAGAAGAAGCATTACCTGCCGCGCCTGGCGGATGGCCGTGAAATTCCCTGTTTCGGCCTGACCGGGCCAAGGGCCGGCTCCGATGCCACCTCGCTGCCGGACACCGGTATCGTGTGCAAGGGCGAAATTGATGGCAAAGAAGTTGTTGGCATCAAGCTCAACTTTGAGAAACGCTGGATCACCCTCGCGCCAATCGCGACTGTGGTCGGGCTGGCCTTCCGGATGTTTGATCCGGATGGACTGCTTGGGGATACCAAGGACTATGGCATCACCTGTGCGCTGATTCCCCGTGACACGGATGGCATGGAAATCGGGCGCCGGCATTGCCCCATTGGGACACCGTTCCTGAACGGTCCCATCAAGGGCAAGGATGTATTCATTCCGATGGATTACATCATTGGTGGCCAGGATATGGCTGGCCAGGGCTGGCGGATGCTGGTTGAGTGTCTGTCGGTGGGGCGTTGTATCACTCTGCCCTCCGGGGCTGCTGGTGGTGCTGCCACCGCAGTCGCCACGGCCGGTGGCTTTACCCGCGTACGACGCCAGTTCAATACGCCAGTGGCTGACATGGAAGGCGTGCAGGAACCTCTGGCCCGCATCGCCGCGAAGACCTACATTGCCCAGTCTGCGGTCAACCACACCGCCAATATGATTGATAATGGCCAGAAGCCGGCGGTGCCGTCGGCAATCCTGAAATACCATCTGACGGAATTCCAGCGCGGTGTCCTGGCCGATGCCATGGATGTCCACGGTGGCAAGGCGGTGACCCTGGGGCCACGTAACTATCTGGGTATCGGATACAGCGGCACGCCAGTCTCCATCACCGTGGAAGGCGCGAATATCATGACCCGGAGCCTGATGATCTTCGGTCAGGGTGCGATTCGTTGTCACCCTTATGTGCTGGAAGAACTGGCTGCCAAAGACAACGACGACATCACTGCATTCGACAAGGCCTTCTTCGGCCATGCCGGTCTGATCTTCGGAAACGCGGCCAGGGCCTTCACCCAGGCTTTGGGGCTGGGGCGGGCTGACGTGCCCTTCGATAGCTCAAGTCGCCGCTATGCCCAGGCCGTGGCCCGTTTCAGTGCCGCCTTTGGTCTGTGCTCGGATGCTGCCATGACGACGCTTGGCAGCGAACTCAAAATGCGCGAGCTGATTTCTGCACGCCTTGGCGACATGCTGTCCAACCTCTATCTGGCCTCCATGGTGTTGAAAAACTGGCACGAGACCCAGCCCGTTGAAGGGGAAAAGGAGGTCATGGAGTACAGCCTGGAACTGCTGCTTTCCCGCACGGAAAGTGCATTGGCCGAATTCCTGCAGAACCTCCCGAATCGTCCCGCCGCGCTGGCGCTACGGGCTATCACCATGCCTTTGGGCCGTCGCTGGGATGCGCCTCACGATGACCTGGCGCGGAAACTGGCCCGGGCCATTTCCACGGATACGCCGGTACGCCACAAACTGATTTCCAGCATCTGGAGCTCCGAGGGCGACGGCGATGTGGTCAATCCGGTGGCGCGTTACAACCGCTTGCTCAAGGATTACGACAAGGCGGAACAGCTTTACCGCAAGTCCGCGAAGGCCTACGCCAAGGGCGAGCTGCCTATGACGGCACTGCACCCGGAGGAGCGATTCGAGGCTGCACTGGAGGCGGGTATTTTCAGTAAGGAAGAAGCAGAGTTCATGCGCGAGTATGAAGCTGTGGTGCTGGAGATGCTGACCGTGGACGACTTCCCGTTCGACGAGTTTGCTCGCAACAAGGATACCGTCATCGACCACAATCCCGCGTGATACCGTGCCGTTTTGACGGCATACTGGAACCGGCAGCCTGGTGATTCGGGCTGCCGGTTAAATCCATGGAATCTCAGGTGAGTCTGGCGGAATGTGGTTATCAGTGTTGGCAGTGAGTGGGGGTGCGGTGGTCGGCGCAAACCTGCGTTGGGTTCTCGGCCTCTGGTTGAATAGCACGTATCATGCCGTTCCCTACGGCACGCTGATCGCGAATCTCAGTGGCGGCTGGCTCATCGGTTTTCTCATTGGCTTCTTTACCCATGGCAGCAGCCTTTCACCGGAGTGGCGCCTGTTTGCCATCACCGGGTTGTGTGGTGCCCTGACCACGTTTTCGACCTTTTCCCTGGAAATGTTCTCCGCGCTGCAGGAGGGCAAATTCGCGATGGCTGTGATCGGTATCCTGGCCCATGTCATCGGTTCCCTGATGATGACTGCCGTTGGCATCTATTCGTTCGGACTGCTTCGTGGATAATGCTTTTGGGGCCACCGCCAACGTGGGTACCTATACCTACATAAATTATTGAAAATCCGCTTGGCAAGCCCCGAATTCCAGAGTAGAGTGACTTGTGTAGGAAAGATTCAGCAAAGCAATTCATGAATAAGACGTACCTTCGTAGTAAGTAGTGACCGTCCTGTTTTTGATTCCGCGAGTTCTGTATTTCCGTAATGGCTGACTTGCTCCACGATCGGGGCCGGTCACAGATTAAATGATTGATTTCAGGAAGTTTAAGTATGTCTACTACTACCGGTACTGTTAAGTTCTTCAACGAAGCGAAAGGCTTTGGTTTTATCACTCGTGAAGACGGCCCGGACGTATTCGTTCACTACAGCGCTATTCAGGGCAGCGGTTTCAAAACCCTGGCAGAAGGCCAGCAGGTTGAGTTCACCGTTACCCAGGGCCAGAAAGGTCCTCAGGCGGAGAATGTTGTAGCTCTGTAATCCTTTTGGATTCAGGCGCAACCGCCAAAAAGGCAGCTTCGGCTGCCTTTTTTTGTGTCTGTCAGAGTTACCTGTCGCGGTTATTCGCTGAAAATGTGCTCGTAGAAGCGCATGGTGCCTTGCCAGGAACGGTTGGCCGCATCCTCGTCATATCCCACCGGCATACCGTATTTCTCCGCGAACTGATCGGCCCCCGGATTGGTGAATGAATGCATCACACCAGGGAATGAGACCAGCGTCAGATCCACGCCCGCGTCCTGCATTTCTTTGACCAGCCCGGCAACCTGGTCCGATGGCACCATCTTGTCGGCGCCGCCAGTGTATACCTGAACCTTCGCGCTTACGGCGCCCGCTTCTGCCTTGATCGGGCTACCCAACGCTCCGTGGTAACTGACCACGCCATCCAGGTCGACGCCGAGCCGGGCCATATTGAGAACGACGGCGCCCCCAAAACAATAACCCTGGGCGGCGATCCTGTCCCCATCGACACTGTCATGATTTTTCAGGATATTCATGGCGGTTACGAAACGGGTCTTGATCTGCTGGGCATCACTGGTGGCTTCCTCCATGAATTTCTTGGCGGTGTCCGGGTGGTCCGCGACCTTGCCTGAGCCATACATATCGAGCGCGAACGCCGTGTAGCCCGCTTCAGCCAGTTTTTCGGCCTGGCTGCGGGCAAACTTGTTGTGTCCCCACCATTCGTGGACCACCAAAACGCCTGGACGTTTCCCTTCGCGTTGGTCATCCCAGGCCAGATAGCCAGTGAAGGCCTGATCACCTACCTTGTACTCGACCGTCTCGGTTTGCATTTCCGCCAGGGCCTGTGTGGTCGTCATCGAAATAAAAGCTGCAATAGCTGCGCTGGTCAGTGTTTTCATTATGGTTCCTGCTCCTTGTGGTTCGGGTGTCATCGTTCCGGCTTTTACGCCGGTAACCGGAAAACCGATGCCTTCAATGGCTTCCGCCGGTGCTCCCCCTTTTTACTACACTTTCCGGTAAGACTCACGAATGCAGGAGGTAATCCATGAGAGTGGGTGTGCCGAAAGAGATCAAAAATCGCGAGTACCGAGTTGGTATGACTCCCGCGGCTGTCCATGAGGTTTGTAGTCATGGCCATCAGGTATACGTGGAGACGAACGCTGGTGCGGCAATCGGATTCTGTGACGACGACTACCGCTCTGCGGGCGCAGACGTGCTTGGAACCGCGGAGGAGGTGTTCAACACGGCGGAGTTGATCGTCAAGGTCAAGGAGCCGCAGCCCCGGGAGCGGGCGTTGCTGACAGAGGCGCATACGCTGTTTACCTATCTCCACCTGGCGCCGGACAAACCCCAGGCCGATGATCTGGTGCAGTCAGGAGCCACCTGCATCGCCTACGAAACCGTGACTGACCGTCACGGCCATTTACCTCTGCTGGCACCGATGTCGGAGGTTGCCGGCCGAATGTCGATACAGGCAGGCGCCCATTGTCTGGAAAAAGCCCTGGGCGGCAGGGGCGTCTTGTTGGGAGGAGTGCCGGGCGTCAGTCCGGCCAGGGTAACGGTGATTGGCGGGGGTGTTGTCGGTCAGAATGCGACGGTGATGGCCATCGGCATGGGCGCGCATGTCACCGTGCTGGATCGCACCATGGATGTCTTGCGCAACCTGGATCATCTGTATGGAAACCGCATCACCACCCTGTACTCGACAGCCCGAACTCTGGATCAGGCGGTAACGGAGGCGGATCTGGTCATTGGCAGTGTGCTGATCCCGGGGGCGTCGGCGCCCAAGTTGATCCACAGGGACATGGTGCGCCGAATGCCGGAGGGAAGTGTGATTGTGGACGTTGCCATTGACCAGGGCGGTTGTGCCGAAACATCCCGCGCAACCACCCATGATGAGCCGACGTATGTGGTGGATGGTGTGGTACATTACTGCGTTGCAAATATGCCCGGAGCGGTTGCGCGTACCTCAACTCTCGCGCTCAACAACGCGACCCTTCCGTTCATCGTCGCGCTCGCCAACAAGGGGGCGATGGCTGCCATGCGGGAGGATTCACACTTGCTGGCTGGCCTGAATGTGATTGGCGGCAAGGTGACCTACAAAGAGGTTGCCGAGGCGACCGGGTATGCCTATACAGACCCTGAATCCTTGCTGGAGATACCATGAAGCTGATTGGATCCACTACGTCCCCCTATGTTCGGCGCATTCGCATCCTGCTGGACGAAGAACCGTACGAGTTCATTAACCTGGACATCTACGGTGAGGGGCGGGATGAACTGCGCAAGAATAATCCGGCTCTGAAAATTCCGGTTCTGGAAGATGACGGGCAGGAAATTTTCGACTCCCGGATCATTGCCCGCTACCTCAGTGCCAAACAGGGCCGGGATCCGCTGACCTGGGACCAGCAGAACCAGCTAACCCTGATCGACGGAGCCAATGACTCGGCCGTCACCCTGCTGCTGTCCAAGAAATCCGGCATCAACGTCGAAGAAGATCTTATGTTCTGGAACCTTCAGCGTGAGCGGATCATGATGACGCTTCGAACGCTGGCGGCGATGGTTGATGATGGTCAATTCGAAGAGTGGAACTACCCGTCCATCTGCCTCTATTGCATGGTTGACTGGATGGAATTCCGCGATCTGGTGGATTGGACCGGCGTTGAAAGCCTGCTGTCCTTCCGGGACAGTCGCAAGCATAAGCCCTGGGTGGAACAAACCGACCCTCGCCAGCCGTGATCTGACGGGCCGTCACGCCGTGGCGGCCCTGTTTTAACTGGACGGCTCCGCACATTTTTTCGGCAGTTTCTTTCACCTTTTACTTTCGCCCTTGCGGTTCTTGACTATAGTTAAGGACAGGAACCTCTGTTGATCCGGCGTGGCTCTCAATACGTACCTCACAATACCAACAACAGTAAAGCAAGGGGGTAATCCATGCTCCTGTCCCATGCGTTTGGTCTCTTCACACATCCTGATGAAGAATGGGCTTCCATTCGAAAAGAACACGAACATCCACGCAGGCTCTATGTAGCCTATGTCGTAGTACTGGCGGCGATTGCGCCGGTTTGTGCTTATATCTCCACAGCCTACTTTGGCTGGACCGTTGGCAATGAACGTTTGATCAAGCTGACGGAAATCAGCGCCATGCAGCTTAGCATTCTCACCTACATATCAATGTTGATCGGTGTTTTTGCGCTTGGCTATGCGGTCAACTGGATGGCGAGAACCTATGGTGCGAAGGAGGAGCATGTTCCTTCTAACGGCATTGCGTTGGCGTCTTATTCCTGCACCCCGCTGTTTCTGGCTGGCTTTGCGCTGCTCTATCCGGTGCCCTGGTTCAATGCCATCGTCTTTCTGATTGCGGCCTGTTACGGCGCCTGGCTGATGTACGACGGCTTGCCGATTGTGATGGGGATCGAGAAAGAACGGGCCGTGATGTACGGTGGAGCACTGCTGACCGTCGCTCTGGTCATTCTGGTGTCCACGCGGGTCGGCTCGGTGATTCTGTGGAACTTTGGTGTTGGTCCTGTCTTCGTCAGCGGCTAGGCCAGTGTGATATTCGGACCTGAAAACCTTGAAAAGGGAGCCTGAAGGCTCCCTTTTTTGTGCGCCGCCTCCCACGGTCGATAATTGTCGTGATTTGCCATCGGCCTGTCGTAATTTGGCAATGTGTTCTTAACAACGCCGGATTAGCGTCTGAGTCTGGACAGGTGCCATCAGATTCCATAACAAACGGCACCCGATATCGGAATGAAGGTTCAGGACAGATAACGATATGAAGCGACTGACAAGACGGGATTTTCTCAAGGCATCGGCCCTCGGTATGGGGGCTGTGGCCATCTCTACGGGGTTGGCTGGGTGTGTATTGGACAGTGACGACGATCGCAGCATCCGGTTTACCCATGGCGTGGCCAGCGGCGATCCGCTTGCCGACGGCGTCATTTTATGGACCCGGGCAGAGCCCTCCGGTAACAGGAGCAAGCCCGTCAACGTGGGCTGGGAAATCGCCACCGACGAGGGGTTCACGAACACCATACACACCGGCACGGCCCAGGCCAGCGAAGCTCACGATTTCACTGTCAAAGTCGATGTCCGTCGCCTGGCGCCGGGGCAGAGCTATTTTTACCGGTTTGTTACCCCCGGCAGCGCTTCGCCAGTCGGCATGACGCGGACCCTGCCAGAAGGCAGTGTGGATTCGGTGCGCCTGGCGGTGGTTTCCTGTGCCAACTATCCCGCCGGATATTTCAATGTGTACCGTGAAATCAGCCTGCAAGACGATCTCGACGCGGTGGTGCATCTGGGGGACTACATCTACGAATACAGCAGTGACAGCAGTAGCTACGCGGCTGCTGATGCCGAGGCCCTGGGACGAACCTTCCCGGACGATAACAATCTCGAGCTGATTGAACTGGAAGACTATCGCCGCCGCTATGGCATCTATCGTAATGATGAGCACCTCCAGGCGCTGCATCGGAAATTGCCATTCATCGTGGTCTGGGATGACCACGAAGTGGCGAATGACACCTGGAAAGACGGCGCCGAGAATCATAATGAGGGTGAAGGTGACTTTACCGCTCGCAAGCTTAATGCTCTCCAGGCCTGGTTTGAATGGATGCCGGTAAGACCGGTTCTGGACGGCAGCGACGAAGCCATCTTCCGGACCTTCCGTTTCGGTAACCTGGTGGATCTGCACATGTTGGACACCCGGGTAATCGGGCGAGATCAGCAGCTCGATTATCAGGACTATTTGACCGCTACGGGCCTCGATGCGGCGCGCTTCACCGCCGACGTGGGCAGCGAAAACCGGACCCTGTTGGGCGCGGAACAACTGCTCTGGCTGCAGGCGACCATGGGCTACTCCTCGGCCACCTGGCAGGTCCTCGGACAGCAGGTGCTGATGGGGCGTATGAATTTGCCGGCCGAGTTGCTACTGGCCATTGCCACCGGGCAGCTGGATGGTGTGGCAGCCAATCTGGCGGAGCTGGCTCAGTTGAAAGGGCGGGCTCTCGCTGGCGATCCGACATTGACTCCTGAGGAACTGGCTCGGATCAACACCGTCGCCCCCTACAACCTTGATGCCTGGGATGGCTATCAATACGAGCGGGAAGTGGTGCTGGGCACGGCCAAGGCGCTGAACAAGAATCTCGTGGTGCTGGCGGGGGATACCCATAACGCCTGGGGCAGCAACCTGAAGGATATTCAGGGTGATCAGATCGGGGTCGAATTCGCCACCTCGTCAGTGTCTTCTCCGGGTCTTGAAGACTATCTGGGGCTGACTGACGAGACCATTGCCGGTGCCGAGCAGGGGATAGGTCTGCTGGTGGACGATCTGGATTACCTGAACCTGAACCAGCGTGGCTATATGGTCGTGACCTTTACGCCCGAGGAAGCGCGTGCAGACTGGCACTTTGTCGATACCATCAAGTCCCGGGAATATGCCCCGGACAACGCCCGATCCGCATCCCGGCGCGTTTTGCCCGGGCCTGGAAATCGGTCGATTTTGCCGACGACCTGAGCGCCGTTCAGGGGAGCCCTCGGGTAATAACCGCAGGGTCTCCCCGACCCTCCACGGCGGCAAGCTCGGCACTGGACAGCCACTCGCCCGGAGGTTTGTCCAGCACATCCGCGCAGGCAAGCAGTGTATGGCCCCAGGAACACTGGTTGGCAAACAACATGCCGGCATCGTTCAGCGTTCCGCCCCGGTTGATGTAACCGAGCACACGGGAAGTCGCCGGTGCCGGGAAGAGTGGATGAACGTGGCCAAGGAATACTTCCGGGCGCATGTGGGTCAGGGCGACACGTCTCCGCAGACGTTTCGGGAACAGCCGCTCCCGCTCCAACTCGGACAGGCAGGTTGCCGCTTCGGTGACATCCCGGGGCTGGCGGAAACGGCCGGGCTCCTGAATGTAAACCAGACGGAACGGCGTGCCTGTTTCCCGCAGTCTTTCGCAGGCCCGGATGGCTTCAGACAGTTGATAGGCGCCGTTGGCGATGAGCAGCAGTGGTTCGCCCTCGGAGATATCTTCATCCACCACCAGGGCACCGTCCCTGGCTAGAATGGCGGATTCTTTGGTGTCAAAGACACAGGGACGATCCCTCTTGGGGATCACCATGCAGGTTATCCGGCCACGGTCTGTGTAAACGCCCGGCAGTGCCGCGAGAGTGCTGTTGTAATCCGCCGGGAAAAGAACCCTGGAGACGTCACTCATCTCGCCAAGCAGACTTTCACAGAACGTCGTGTCCTGATGCGATTGCTCATTCTTTCCGTTTTCCCAGGTGTGGGACGTGGCAATCACCGGGAACCCGAGCCACTGAGGCGGGCGCCCCACTTCTTTCTGATGCCGGGCGAAAATCAGTTCCTGGCGAATGGCCCCCAGCATTTTGACGCAAAAGGCCTCGTAGCTCGCGACCAGGTTCAGACCTGCCTTGTTGGCGAGACAGGCAGAGACCACGGCTTCTTCGTTCAGGGCGGTGATGACGCTGCCATTGACCGATTCCTGATCGTTCTCCGGATCGGTTACCCGGTGCTTGAGATCGTTGAGAATCCCCCCGAGTCGATTGCTTGCCAGCTCATCGGGGTTGCCCACGCGAACCCGCAGTTGCCGGTTTTCCCTGACCAGCGCCCGGAAAAAATCATCCACAGCCCGCATGGGGGACACGCCATCAGTGTCTTCCGGCAACGTCGGGATGGCCGGCTTTGGCGGGTTCCTTTTCGATAGCGGGTGGTCCCGCTCGAGCGGGCGGCACTGGGTCGAGTGTTCATTCAGATTCGTAATGGCGTCAGCCAAGGCCTTTGGTGGCACGTGAAGATGGCTTGCGTGCTCGTTGAATAGCTCTCTGGCCCTGGCGTCCAGTCTCGGGTTGCCAGGCAGCGGCAGGTTGTGAGCGGCGTTACTGCCCGCCCCATAAAAACCGTAGCCTTTGACGGATTCGGCGATTCCGTAAGGGATTCTGACCGGGTAACGACTTTCACCTCGGAAGGCACTGTCAGCGTTCAGTTTTAAAGCGTGTTCCATCTCGAACAGTGCGCATACAAAGGCGGCAGGGTCTCGACCATCGAACCGCCATGGATCAAATCCTCGCTCTTCGAGGTGGGATTCGAAACGCTCAAGACCAGTCCTTGTGCCCAGCTCGGTCCGTTGTTCGATCCGCCTCCCGTTGGCAATCATCACCGGTAATACCAAGCCACAGTCCTCGGCCCGCCACCAGCGAGGAATCCAGTCGCTGCCTCGCTGTTCCTCGGCGGCGCCATCTGACAGGAATGCAACAAGAGACTCACCGGGCAGTGGCATGTGGGCGTATTGAAGCTCGGCGAAGCCGAGGTATCCTCCCTCCAGAATACCGCCTGCGGTGTGGGGGTTAACATGACTCCCCAGGGGAGCGGCCATGGTACCGTCGGGGTTTTGCCGATAGCTGTAGAAGTCAGAAACCAACCGGGACAGGCCGTCGGGGCTCTGATAGCGCTCCTGCTGTTCGGGGTGGAGGTTGCCGGTCAGCACATTCAATGCGTCCACGGCAGCCACGCAATGCCCCTGGCCCATCAGCCAGCTGCGGGTGGTGCCGGTCAGATTGTTCAGTGTGAGGTAAGCTGCGTAGGCGGGCACCATATTGAGGGCGCCCCCGGTGTGGCCCTCAGGGCTGGATTTGAAATCCTGGGCCGCCAGGGCTTCTCCGGTGGGATCAACCCGGTTTGCGTAGGTCATGTGGACAACCAGCCAGAGTCCGGCGCTGGTCAGCAGGTCCAGGGCTCGAAGCTTGCTGAAAACCGTGGCCTGGTCTGGTTGCAGGCCTGAACTGACAAGCCTTTCTGCCAATGCAATTACGTGATTGCAGGTGGCATCAGAATGCCTGATTTCACCGTAACCCCTGCGCCAGAGTTGAAACTCCGGGCAGGACGATCCGGTGTCAGGCACCGTCTCAGTGGTGATGGGCGATGGCATGACGGAGCTCCGTGAATAGGATCATGTCAGCCATTCTATGAGCTGCGTCAGTGTGCCCTCTTGATGTAGGTCATCCGAATGACATCCGATGTGTTGGCCCAGGTGGCAGAGCACCGTGGTTTGGTGTTCGAGCCCGTTTCCGCTAGCATAGACAAGTCTCGCTATTGACTGGGTTGCGGATTACGGAAGAGTCTGCAGAAAGGAATCGATTAGAAAGGAATCTGAAAATGAGCAAGGCTGTTGTGCTGCTCGGTGATCTGGGGACAGATCATCAGGGCTTCCCCCCAACTCCGGTGATTGCCGGATCTCCGGACGTGTTGATTGATGGTAAACCGGTTGCCCGTGTGGGCGATCCGTTGGCCGTTCACTCCAAGCCCAAACACCCCCCTCATCCGCGTCAGATTGCCGCGGGATCTGCCTCCGTAATGATCAACGGCAAGCCTGCCGCCGTTACCGGTGGCGCGGTATCCTGCGGCGGCGTAACCGTGGGCTCTGGAACCGTGTTGATTGGTCGTTGACGTCTGTTTGGGTCAGCTAGCCGGTATGTCATGGCCCGCGAGGGCCATTTCCCGCTCGATGTAATGGCCGACCATGTCGGCAAGGCCTGCGGCCAGTTCATCGAAGCTGATAGGAGGGGTGGGGTCGCAAAGCTGACGGACCACTGAATAGATGCCGCCATGAATCATAATGTAGCTCATGGTTGGGATGTTGCGGATTCGGAGCGTTTCAGGATGGTGCATCAGGTACTGGGTCACCAGCTCTGACAAGGTTTTCTGCAGCGGTTCGACATATTGTTCGAAGTCCAGTGCCATGGCGTAGCGGGCGCATTTCAGGTACCGGGCTTCATCCGCCTGCAGGAAATCACGAAAGAGGCTCAGAAGCTCCATGACGGCTTCCCGGATCGGCTTGCGAACGATGATGGGTATCTGGGGCTGGATCATGGCGATGGTGTCGGTCACGAAACGCTGGCTCATGGCCGTGAAAATATCTTCCTTGTTCTCGAAATACTCGTACAGTGAGCCGACCCCAACACCTGCAATGTCAGCGATCTGCCGAGTTGTTGTGCCGGCTGGCCCCCGATCTGCCATGGCGATGAATCCGGCCTCCACGATGGCGTCGACCGTTGCTTTGGCACGTTGTTGTCTGGGTTTTCTGGCCATGGTGTGTCCGATCTCAATGGCAATGAGCATGTGCTGTGACTGGATCCGGTCAGTGTAGGGTCTATATGCCGGCAAGTCGTTTGCTCTGGAAACCATGAATGGACGACACTGCTGCCTCAACGGGCGGAGTCTTCCGGGCGTTCGATGACAATGATGACATGAATGCTCCCTTGTCAGGCTGGTATAGTTGGGAGTCCACGGACATAGAACAGGACACGATATAGTGAGTTTGCGAACACTCGTTCAGGTTTCGGCGTTATGGTTGTGTTACGTGCCAGCCTTGCTGGCAGGTTCCGGGCCGAACCTGGCTTCTGTTAATGCGGCGGTAGCCGTGGTTGGCGATGATGAACTGGTGTTCGGCAAGCATGAGGATCGGTCGGTTCCGATTGCATCCATCACAAAATTGATGACCGCCCTGGTGGTTCTGGATTCCGGGGAGGTCCTCGATGAGTGGCTGACGTTCGAGGAGAGGCATCAGCCAGCCGCAGCCAATGCGTACACCCGAATTCGTGTGGGTTCACGGATGAAGCGTGCGGATGTGCTCCGCATCGCTCTCATGTCGTCTGAGAATTTTGCCGCTTACACCCTGGCTCGAAGCCAGCCGGGAGGTTTCGATACCTTTGTAGATTCCATGAATGCAAAGGCGAAGCAGCTCGGCATGACGGGAACCCGGTTTGTTGACCCCACCGGATTGTCCGCTGGCAATCGGTCAACGGCGGCTGATCTGGTGCGGCTGGTGAATGCGGCGATGAAACACCCGGAAATTCAGGAGTATTCGACGACAGGCTATTACCGTGGACACTTCCGAAACCCCCGCTACAGCCTATCTTTTGGTAACACCAATGCCCTGGTGCACCGTGAAAGCTGGGGAGTTGAGCTAAGCAAGACTGGCTATCTGACCGAAGCAGGGCGGTGTCTGGTGATGGTGTCGGCCATGAACGGAAAGCAAGTCATTACGGTACTTCTGGACTCCCTGGGAACCCGGTCGCCGATGGGCGATGCCGGAAGGATCAAGCGCTGGCTGGATACCGGTGCGTCCGGTAAGGTGGCTCGAGCCGCTCGCCGGTATGAGCAGGAAAAAAATGCTGATTATGCCGCTGCCGGCAACAGCGCGACGGCTGTCCACTGAGCATGAGCAGGAGTTGCCCAGCATGATCCAGATTTTTACCACCGGCGGGACCATCGACAAGGTCTATCACGACGCCAACAGTGAGTTCGAGGTGGGACACTCGACCCTGCCGGAATTGCTGTCCGAGTCAAACATTCATGAGGGCTACCGACTGCGGGAGTTGTTGCGCAAGGACAGCCTGGAAATGGACGATACAGACCGGGAGCTGGTAGTAGGGGCCGTAGCCGAGTGCGATTGCAGTCGTATTGTGATCACCCATGGTACTGATACCATGGCTGAAACGGCGGCAGCTCTGGCGAAGGTGACCGGTAAGACCATTGTACTCACCGGGGCCATGCAGCCGGCACGCATGCGCAGGACCGATGCAGTGTTCAATATCGGCTTTGCCTGGGCATCGGTGCAATTGCTGCCGCACGGGGTTTACATTGCCATGAACGGAGAGGTCTTCGAGGCCGGTTCGGCGCGTAAGAACCTCAAGGCCCAGAAGTTTGAGCGAGTCTGACGCTCAGTTGACGCAGTTGATCTCGTCTGGAGTCAATTCTCGATACTCGCCCGGACCCAATGTCGGATCCAGGGCAATCCCCCCGATGCATTCACGATGTAACGCGTCCACATGGTTGCCAACCGCAGCCAGCATTCGCTTGACCTGGTGGTAGCGTCCTTCCGTTATGGTCAGCTCTATGACGTTGTCCTCGAGCATTCTCACCTGTGCCGGTTTTGTTGGCTTTGCCTCGTTGCGCAATTGCACGCCGCCCTCAAGTGCACGGACGGCTTGCTCCGTCAGTGGCGCGCTCAGGGTCACCCGATAGATTTTCTCGCATTGTCGTCGGGGGGATGTGACCCGGTGTGACCATTGACCATCGCTGGTCAGCAATACCAGGCCGGTGGTGTCGGCATCGAGACGACCGGCGATGTGAAGATCTTTGGCCAGATCTGCCGGAAGCAGATCCAACACCGTTGGGTGATCGCTGTCCCGGGTTGCGCTGATTACCCCCGCGGGTTTGTTCAGCATCAGGTACAGCTCGCCAGGTAGCTGGCAGCGCTCTCCATCAAGTGTGACGGTTGAATCTTCGGTTACTCTGAGATTGGCCGAGGTGCAGGATTGCCCATCCACCTGAACTCGGCCTGTACCGATGGCGCGTTTGGCATCTTTGCGGGAGAGAGTAGAGCATTGTGCTATGAACTGATCCAGTCTCATTGTCAGCAGCTCTGGCCCTGGCTGGGTGGTGCCAGACTGGCGAGGCAGAGCACAGGGATATCACCGGTGATTCTCGACCAGAGGACCCCCAGTGCCCGGGGATCAACGGATGGCCTTGGCAGTTGGGTGCTGGTGAGCGGGGTTATCCGCTTACCTGAATGCTGGGCAAGGACGAACGTAAACGGGTGTGCTCCAGGCAGTCCCAAACGGATATCGGTTGCCATAATCCGGTCGTCTTCTTCGGTGTAGCTCAGGAAGCCGCGGGTGAACCATTCGAGTCGCTGCACTTCCGGGAAATCGGAGACCGACTGTGCCAGCGCAGGGTGACGGGGAAAATACTCCGGCGTCGGGCTGGCATCGCCGTCCAGAAACCCGGTGACAATCTCAACATGCTGAGTGTCCGACATAGCGGTCACTCGCCAGAGAATGGTGTTGAACGGCATGGGTTGGATGAGAAGATTGGCGGATGCCATGCCGGCGTTGGCCAGGACGGGTTGTACCCGTTCAGTGATGATCTGCTGAGCGACCACAGTCCAGCCCAGGTACAGAGTTGACAGTGCAAGGCCTGCCGCCAGGGCGCTCCGGGCCGGGGGGGTGATGAAAAATGCCAGGCAGCCGACGAGCAGTGGCACCGTGTAGAGCGGATCAATAATGAAAATGCTGCTGATCGCGACTGGAGAACCGAAGGGCCAGAACAGCTGGGTACCATAGGTCGTGAAGGCATCCAGTAGAGGATGCGTTATCAGCACCAGTCCGGTTAACGCCAGCCATCGCCGGAACGAGAGCTGGGGCTTCCAGCGCCGGAGAAGGTAGGCCAGTAAGAGCGCCAGTGGCGCCAGTACAAACAGGGAATGGCTGAAGCCCCGATGATAGGTAAAGTTGGCGACCGCAGAGCCGTAGTCAATGACCACATCAAGGTCCGGGAGCGTACCCAGGGCCGCGCCGACCAGTAAGGCGGACCGCCCCAGGGTCTTGCCGGCAACGGCGCCCGCGATACTCGCGCCGAGGGCAACTTGGGTGATCGAGTCCATTACGGGTTACCGCCCTGTCGTGATATCCAGCTTCTGAAGCACCTGATCACCGGGGTAACCGTCAGCCACAAGGCCTGCGGAGGCCTGGAACCGGCGAATAGCCGAGCGGGTTCCAGGACCCATGATGCCGTCAGGCTTTCCGCTGTCGAATCCGCGATTGTTCAGGTTCTCCTGAAGCTGAAGGATCGCCGAACGGGAAAGCGCAGGAAGATCCTCCGGCGGAGGGTTCTGGAGCTTTCCTGCGCCGGCGATCCGGTCCGCAAGGTGACCAACCGCAATGGCATAGAACTCTGACCGGTTCCAGCCCATGATGACCCGGAAATTATGATAGGCCAGGAAGGCCGGCCCTTCATGCCCGGCAGGGACGACCAGTGAGGCTTTGATCGGTTCCCGGGCCAGGGCATGGCCAAAGGCATCTGTGATGCCCATGTCCCGCCACTGCTTCAGCGACAGACGACGCCCATCAGCCAGGGAGTAATCGAAGTTCCGGGGCAGCAGCACTTCCCGGCCCCAGCGGTAGTCGCCGTTCCAGTCCATTGATTGCAGGAAACGGCCAGCGGACATCATGGCATCGGGGACGCTGTTCCAGAGGTCGCGCTTGCCATCGCCGTCGGCATCCACGGCGTGTTTCAGGAACACTGTCGGCATGAACTGAACGTGGCCCATGGCACCGGCCCACGAACCTTCCATCTGGTCGGCTGCGATGGCGCCCTCGTCAATAATGCGCAGGGCGGCGATGAGCTGGGTGGTGAAAAAGCTGCTACGCCGGGCGTCGCAGGCCAGGGTTGTCAGGGCACTGGGCACCGACATTTTGCCAAAATAGCTTCCGAAATTGGTTTCCAGCCCCCAGAAGGCCACAAGATAGGGGCCTGGCACGCCGGTTTCCGCAGTGACCTGTTTCAACAGATCGCGATGTTCGGCCAGCATTTCGCGTCCCTTGCTGACCCGGGTGTCATTCACCCTACGATTAAGGTAGTCGGCGAAGGTTGTGGTGAATTCCGGCTGTCGGCGATCCAGTTCGATGACCCTGTCGAGGTGGCTGACATCCGCCATGACGCTTCGGGCCGTCTCTGCGCTGACGCCTGCGGCAATGGCTTTGTCCTGCAGGCTCATCTTGCATTGATCAAAGGCGGAGTCGGGTGCTGCCTCCGGCGCCTCCTGTTGGGCCAGTGAGGTCCCTGCCAGTAGAGTCAGATACACCGCGAGTGAAACGCGACTGTGGGTGCTCTTGCGGGGAAGAATCCTTGCAAACATGTTCGACACGCAAAACCTCGGTCAGGGTAAAGTGTGGTAGAAATCCTGACGCTCATGGTATCGCGTTTGTGCGCCATGAAAATACTGAATCAGGCCAGCGCTTGTGACAATTGTTTAACCTCGGGGTTCCGTGGCTTCCTGCTTGTGGCGGTTATGTCGTCTTTTTGTAGCGATGGGGTTTCCGGGCAGGGGCTTTGATCTATAGTTGGTCAAGGTGGACAGGATGGCTCTGGTAACGGAAGGTCTGAATCATGGCAATGTTGAAGGCGCTGGTAGTCGATGACGCCAGCTTCGTGAGGGATCTGGTCAAGCGAACGGTACGCCAGCGTTTCCCCGTGATCGAGACGACGGATGCGCAGAATGGCAAGCGGGCGCAGTCGCTGATGTCGAGAAATGCGTTCGATCTGGTGCTTTGTGACTGGGAAATGCCGGAGATGTCCGGGCTGGAGCTGCTTCAATGGATGCGCCAGCAGCCGCAGTGCAAGACGGTGCCATTCATCATGATCACCAGCCGCGGAGACAAGGATCATGTCATCGAGGCCGTGCAGGAAGGGGTGTCGGAATATCTGGGTAAACCCTTCAGTCCGGAAGGGCTGAGCAAGAAAATTATCAAGGTCATGGGTCGGCGTCTGAAGGAGGCAATGGATAGCAGCGGTAAGTCCATGGCCGGCCCCGCGGATGCGTTCAAGGAATCTGCGACCCTGTTGACCCAGAAACGGGAGGCCGCAACGGTACCCGCAAAGCCCGGCGCTCAGTCTGCATCATCGTCACAGCCAGAGTCTGCGCCCGCGAAGAAGCCAGCAGCCGGCAAACCGTCCATGAACCTCGCATCGGTCAGGTTTGCCGACAGCGCCCTCAAGTCGGTGGTCAAAGACATCAATCTGACCGAAGTGAAGGTGGTGGCAAAACGTGACCAGGTTTTCCCCGGTATCCTTGATCAGGCGGTTGTGGACATCGACATCGGGGAGGGCGAAATGGCCCGCCTGAACGGGTATGTGCACCAGCTACAGGCCGTGGATAAGCGTCAGGACACGGATTTTGTCAGTGTGACAATCCGTTTTGTCGACGAAGACCCCAAGAAACTGGAAGACCTCTCCCGATTTGTCGCTCGCTTCCGGGCCGGCCGGGCCTGAGGCTTGAGTGTTTACGCCTGCTTTTCCGGAATCCGCTCAACCAGTCGTTCCCGAGGGAAATGGCAGATGAACTCGCTGCCGCCGCCGATACGGCTGTGAATTTCCAGGTTGCCGTCGTGGTTCAGCAGTACATGCTTGACGATCGCCAGTCCCAGACCGGTTCCGCCCGTGTCTTTGTGACGGCTGGGGTCTGCCCGGTAGAAACGCTCGGTCAGCCTCGGAATGTGGACCGGGTCAATGCCAATGCCCGTGTCCTTGACGGATAGGTGCGCGCCCTCCCGATTCGTGCTCCAGGTGACCGTGATATGTCCGCCGGCCGGCGTGTATTTGACCGCATTGAAAATCAGATTGGAGAAGGCGCTGCGTAACTGGCTTTCGTCACCCCGCAACATCCGGTGGTCGGTTACATTGACGGTGATTTCGTGCTTCTGGTCACCGCTCAGCGCCCGCGCATCGCGACAGATTTCCTCGACCATCGTGTCCACTTCCGTCAGGGTATCGTGAACGGTTTGTTCGCCGGTCTCAATTTTTGACAGCAGGATCAGATCGGTAATCAGGGCTTCCATCCGGGACGACTGGATGGACATGGTGTTGATGGCCCGCCGCCATTTCGGGGGAAGGTCGTCTGCATTGTCTACGAGGGTTTCCAGGTATCCGCTGATCACGGTCAGTGGCGTGCGCATCTCATGGGAGACGTTACCGACAAAGTCCCGCCGCATCTGTTCCAGCTGATAAAGGCGGGTCACATCCTTGGCAACGATCAGACGGTCGTCATCGCCAAACAGGCTGATCTGGATCTGGAGGTGGATGTGGGGTTTGGAGGGGGAGTTCAGTTCCAGGGGCTCCCGATAATCCCGGGAATCGAAATAGGTTTTGAATACCGGTGTTCGGATCAGGTTGTGGATGTACTGGCCCTGGTCCGTGTTGCGCCGGAATCCAAGCAGGTATTCGGCTGAACCATTCCACCATTCCATGGCGCCCTGAGCGTTGGTCATGATCACGCCGTCGCGCATGGCGTTGGTGGATTCCTGAACCCGATTGATCTGGGCGCGAAGCCGGTCCTGGGTCCGAAGATGGTTCTGGTTGAGCTTGTGCAGGTTGTCGAAAATGTCGCCCCAGAGGCCGACACTCTGGGGTGCCTCCTCGGCGGCGCTGGGATTGGCCAGCCAGTGGTAGAGGCGGCGGGCCTGAACCAGCGTCCACCAGAGGTAGATCACCAGGCCCACGGTCAGGCCGTACAGAGGTTCGCCAAAGATCAGGCCGACCAGGGTCGTGCCAATCAAGCCACTAATGATAATGCGTAAGTAGCGTGACCAGTTGTACTGCATCAAACACCGCCTTGTGTTGATTTGGGCTGCCGCTGACCTGGGGCCCGTAAGCTCTATGCGGCTTTGGTGGAGAATCGGTAGCCGGTTCCCCGGACAGTCTGGATCAGATGATCATACCGGTCTCCGAGTGCCTTGCGCAGGCGACGGATATGGACATCGACAGTCCGCTCTTCCACGTATACGTTGCCACCCCAGACCTGATCCAGCAATTGCGAGCGAGTATACACCCGTTCCTGATGGGTCATGAAGAACTGGAGCAGGCGATACTCCGTCGGTCCCATATTCAGGGCGCCGTCATGGGTGGTCACCCGATGGCCGACAGGATCCAGCGTCAGGCCATCCACCTCGATCGGCGTATCGACACCGGGGGGCGTAGCCCTGCGGAGCACCGCCTTCAGGCGGGCGACCAGTTCGCGGGGGCTGAAGGGTTTGGTGATGTAATCATCGGCACCCACTTCCAGCCCCTGGATTTTGTTGTCTTCCTCAACCTTGGCGGTGAGCATGATGATGGGAATGTCGGCGGTGGATTCCTCTTTCTTGAGTCGTCTTGCGAGCTCCACACCACTGGTGCCGGGTAGCATCCAATCGAGAAGAACCAGATCCGGGTGTTTGTCGACAATCAGGGCATGGGCTTCCCGGGCGTCCTCTGCCTCTATGTAGTCATAGTCCGCCATCTCGAGGGCGACAGCGATCATCTCCCGGATGGGCGCTTCGTCATCGACGATCAGGACAGTTTTTCCAGACATATGCAATAACCTGTGTCAGACCTAGATATGTTGCTGCCTCATTACAACGCCCTAGTATTACAAGTATATGACACTGTCAGCGAATTATTAGGTCGATAAACAAGCCGGCGAACACTGAGAATCCCGCCCAATTGTTGTTGAGAAAAGCTTTGAAACATCCGGCCCGCTCACGATCCCGAGCCAGGTACTGATGATAGACGAACAGACTGGCCATGCCGGCGACGCCGAGGTAGAAAAAGGTGCCCAGTTCAGAACGTACGCCAACGATGATCAGAATCAGCAGCACCAGTGCCTGGAGAATTCCGATGATGGCTTTGTCAGCATCGCCGAACAGGATGGCGGTGGACTTGATGCCAACCTTCAAGTCGTCATCGCGGTCGACCATGGCATAGAGCGTATCGTAGGCAACCGTCCAGAGTACGTTGGCGGTGAACAGCAGCCAGGTTACCTGGCTCAGCTCGTTGGCTTCGGCGGCCCAGGCCATGGGGATCGCCCAGGAAAACGCCGCCCCCAGAAACAGTTGGGGAAGGTGGGTGTAGCGCTTCATGAAAGGGTAGATGAAGGCCAGCAGGGCGCCGGCGAATGACAGATACAACGTCAGCGTGTTGGTAAACAGCACGACCATCAGGAACGACACCAGGCAGAGCCCGGCGAACAGCGCCACGGCCTCCCAGGCCTGGATCCGGCCCGCGGTTAGTGGCCGGTCCATGGTGCGCTTGACGTGTTTGTCCCAGTCCCGGTCTGCAAAGTCATTGATGGCACAGCCGGCGGCCCGCATGAAAAACACACCGAGGGTGAAAATGAGGATATTGGCGATGCTGGGGCTGCCGTCACCCGCGAGCCAAAGCGCCCAATAGGTCGGCCAGAGCAGCAGCAGTGAACCAATGGGGCGATCAACCCTGAGCAGTCTGGCGTAGTCGGTCAGGCGACTCTGAATATGTTCGGGCAAGGCGTTCAGGAGCATAGTCTGGAATCCGTCAGGTGTGCCGGTGAGCGGGGTAACGGGATTATAGCGAGCGATGGTCGGCGGGTTAAAGGCTGGATGTCAACGATAGAGCCGTGGTAGCAGGTACTCGCCCACCAGAAGGGACCTGGACTGATTTCGGAACACGGAGCGTCGGGCTATCTCGGGTTGGCCCGGAAACTCAGGGAGGCACAGGCCGGTTTCAATGGGACCGCGTTGCCAGAGCGGGTTGCTGAACAGGTACGCGCCCAGTGGACGGTTGCCCAGGTGTCGAAGCCGGCGACCTTCACCGTCAAGACAGGCCAGGGGGATAATGGTGCGGGCGAGCACCCAGGGAGCGCCATCGCCGCACAGGCGAACCTCGCGAATCCAGGCGTGTTGGCGTCCGGGAATGCCCAAATGTCTGGCTTCTTCAAGTGAGGGCCGGGAAAAGCCCTCGTAATGAATCTCGACGTGAAACGAGTGCCGGCACTGTTGCTGCAAAGCCCTGGTGAATGAGCCTTCCACCTGAAGCCAGTAACGGGCAGGGCCGTGGACGTCGGCGTTCCTGAGACCGGCAGCGGCAAGAGAATCATACCACTCGGTGCGGGGTACGCTCAGGGTGCGGGGATTGGCTGACAGCTCGGGCGTACAGAAGTCGATGTCACAGTCCTTTGACGGCATATATACCGGGCGCGTTTCGCCAGTAGCCCTTGTAGTCCATGCCGAAACCGAACAGGAATCGGTCCTCAACCTCGAGGCCGGTAAAATCCGCCTTGAGGTCCGGCTTTGCCTTGCGATCGTGTTTCTTGTCGACCAGTACGGCGGTCAGGACCTCGCTGGCTCCGTGGGCTTTGCAGTAGTCGGCAATCGCGCAGAGAGTTGTGCCTTCGTCGAGAATGTCGTCAACGATCAGAACGGTGCGCCCGGCCATATCGGCTTCCGGCTGGAGTTTCCATTCCAGGATGCCACCGGTGGTTTCCTGGCGATAGCGGGTGGCGTGCAGATATTCTGCCTGCACCGGAAAGTTCAGTTGTGTCAGCAGTTGCCCGGTGAGTATCAGGCCCCCGTTCATGACGCAGAATAGCAGGGGGTTGCTGTCCCGGAGCCGGTCAGTGATGGCGTCTGCCAGCTCGCCAATGGCGGCCTGTACCTGTTGTTCGTTAACCAGGCAGTCGGCTTCGTCCATTACCTTGTTCATTTCGGCGACGGTATCGGTCATAACGGTCGGATCCTGTCGTAAAACCGGCGATTATACCGGAGTGGCTCGTCGGAAGGGAGGGGCGAGCGCCGGTGATCAGGTCTGTATTTGTGGCTATTGGCAGAAAACAAGCGCAAGCAGCGTCGTCAGTGGCATTGGTGAATAGGGACGTGGTGGGTATCATTACCTCCGGCCTTGTCATCTTGACGCCAGCGACAGGGCAGCTCGAGAAAGCACTTGCGTGCATGATTGTCTGACAATTATTATGGCGTGCTGTTGCCCGTCAAAAGCTGCGGGAAAAGAAGGTAATTGGGAGAAATACAATGAAAAAGTGGCAGTGTGTTGTGTGTGGCCTGATTTACGATGAGGCCGAAGGCTGGCCGGAGGACGGAATTGAGCCGGGCACCAAGTGGGAAGACGTTCCTGAAGACTGGGTTTGCCCGGATTGTGGTGTTGGAAAAGAAGACTTTGAAATGATCGAGATTGGCTGATCGCTGATCCCTACGGAGCAAGGTTATGACTGAGCAGGCCCCCATCGTCATTGTCGGCACAGGTTTGTCCGGCTACTCGCTGGCGCGGGAAATCCGAAAGCAGGACAAAGACACGCCGATTATCATGGTGACGGCTGATGATGGTGTCAGCTACTCCAAGCCCATGCTGTCCACCGGTTTCACAAAAGGTAAGGATGCGGACGGGCTGGCCCAGGCTTCTACCGAAGCCATGGCTGAGCAGCTGAATATCGAACTGAGAACCTTCGCGACAGTCACCGCCATCGATGCAGAGGCCCATGAGCTGGTCGTGGGTGACGAGCGCATTGCCTACAGCAAGCTTGTTCTGGCCTGGGGAGCGGACGTCATTCGCCTGGACATCCCGGGCAATGGCCAGGATCGCGTATTCTCGATCAACGATCTGATGGATTACCGGGCGTTCCGGCAGGCACTGGAAGGTGGGAAGCGTGTTGCCATTATGGGCGCAGGCCTGATCGGTTGTGAATTCGCCAACGATCTGCGAAATGGCGATTACGACGTAGACATCATCGCTCCGTCCGATGTTGTCATGCCGGGCCTGTTGCCGCCGGTCGCGGCCAATGCCGTTCAGCGGGAGCTGGAAAACCTCGGTGTCCGGTTTCATCTTGAAACGGTGGTGGAGAAGATTGATCGCGAGGGCAACGGGGTGCGCCTCAGTCTTGCCAATGGCGAGCAGATTGACGCCGACCTTGTGATCTCGGCTGTCGGGCTGCGGCCGCGGGTTGAGCTGGCCAAGGCTGCCGGGCTGACCGTTGAGCGTGGTATCGTGGTGAACCGGGCGCTGGAGACGTCGGCCAGTGATATCTACGCACTTGGTGACTGTGCGGAAGTGGACGGCCACGTGCTGCTCTATGTTTTGCCTTTGATGGCTTGCGCCCGCGCCCTGGCGAAAACCCTGGCTGGAGACCGTACCGAAGTGAGTTACGGCACCATGCCGGTGATGATCAAAACCCCTTGCTGCCCGACTGCGGTATGCCCTCCACCGACCGGCGCCGAGGGTGAATGGCAGGTCGAACAGGACGGTTCTGACGTCAAGGCAATTTTCCGGGGGCCGGATGGGTTCTCGCTGGGGTTTGCGCTGACTGGCCGTTTCGCGGTTGAAAAGCAGGCGCTTTCAAAAGAAGTTCCCCCGATTCACGGCTGATACGCCGTTTCGCCAATCGGTCCGGCGGCTGTCCGGACCGGAACTTCTGCTGTACTGGCCTGTTTTTCGTTGCGAAAATAGTCTGCTTGGGGTAGAAAACTCCTTCGTGTGCTAACGAATCGACAGGAGCAGGCATGCTTGAAGTGACAAAGAAGTTGGTGGAGTTGCTGGATCTTTCTCCCATCGGCGACGACCATTTTCAGGGCGATAGCGAAGATCTTGGTTTTCCCAATGTGTTTGGCGGGCAGGTGCTTGGGCAGGCTTTGATGGCGGCCAGTCGCACTGTCGAAGATCGCCTGTGCCACTCCCTCCATGCCTACTTCTTGCGCCCTGGCAACCACAGCATGCCGATTGACTATGAAGTTCAGCGGGTTCGCGATGGCGGCAGTTTTTCCGTGCGGCGGGTGATTGCACGCCAGGGTGGCAAGGAAATTCTGACAGGTTCCATGTCGTTCCAGAACGCCGAGGAGGGGTTTGAGCACCAGTTGGACATGCCTCAGGCACCGGATCCCGAAACCATCAAGTCAGAACACGAGTGGGGCAAGATCATTGCCCCTCACGTTCCGGAGAAAATGCGGGATTCTCTGACCCGGGACCGTCCCATCGAGATCCGCCCGGTGGACCCGGTGAACCCTTTTCAGCCCGAGAAACGGCCGCCTTACAAGCAAAGCTGGTTCAAGGCTCAGGGACAGCTGCCGGACGATCCGGTACTCCATCGCTGCCTGCTGACCTACGCCTCCGACTTCCAGTTTCTCGGAACGTCCCTGAATCCCCATGGCGTGACGTTCATGAGTAAAAACATGCAAGTGGCCAGTCTGGATCATGCCATCTGGTTCCACCGGGATTTTCGAATGGATGAGTGGCTGCTGTATGATAAAGACAGCCCCAGCGCTTCCGCCGGGCGGGGTTTCAATCGCGGCAATTTCTTTAATCAGGAAGGCGTTCTCGTGGCCTCGACCACACAGGAGGCGCTGATTCGCCAGCGCTGATGGTCAGCCTAGCCCCTGTTGCCGGCCGTCGGCGCCATGCAGCCAGGCCAATGCTTTATCGAAAGGTAGCGGGGGTGTCAGCAGATATCCCTGAATCATATTGCACCCCATGTCCCTGAGGATGTCTGCTGTTGCTTCATCCTCCACACCTTCCGCAACGACCTGATAACCCAGGCTGTGGCACATGTTGATGGTCGTCTGCACGATAACCCTGTCCTCAGACTCCGTGGCCAGATCGGTGACCAGGGAGCGGTCGATTTTGACTTCGCTTGCCGGCAGTTGCTTGATGTAGGACAGCGAGGAATATCCGGACCCGAAATCATCAATGGACACTGGTATGCCGGCGGCATTGAGTGATTTCAGAGCCATCAGGGAATTGGCCGGGTCCTGCATCATGGAGGTTTCCGTCACTTCAAAGGTGATGGTGCCCTGGTGGTTGTGAAAACTGCTCATCAGTCTTTGCACAAACATGGGAAAGTCGGGCTCTCGAAGGTTGTTCGGTGAGATGTTCACCGAGATTCCCAGATCCCATCCCTGTTCCTTTAAGCGGGCCCTGAGATTCAGTGCCTGCTCCAGAACCCAGCGCGTCAGTGGCTTGATCAACCCCGTTTGTTCCGCGAGTTCAATGATTTCATCCGGACGTATCGTCCCCATCTTCTCCGGCCACCGAATCAGGGCCTCCATACCGACGACAGTATTGGTCGACAGCGACAGTTTGGGCTGCAGGTAAAGAGCCAGTTGGTTGTCCGTAAGGGCCCGGCGGAGTTCAGAGGCAATGGTCAGGCGGTCAGCGCTAAACGAATCCCGGGACGGCTTGTAGTAAGCCATGCCTCGCTCTGTTGCCCGGTCGGAGCCCTCCGCAATAATGGCCCTGCGAATGAGTGTGTTGGCATCCTTGCCGTGCTCGGGGAAGACGGCCACGCCGATGCGGACATCCATGGGAATCTGCATGCCCAGGTAGTCGACCGGAAAACGCAGTACTTCCAGGGTGGAGATGACGGCCCGCGGTGCAGCTTCGGCGGTATTCGCATTGACGACACAGGCAAACGTCTGTGGGTCCAGGGCCGCGACAAAATAGATATGCTGGTCGTTTTGCTCAACCGGCAGGGCGCCCGGGAGATCACGGATGGCCGCATTATAGTGTTTGGAGGCCAGTTCCAGTATCCGGTCGCTGTTGCGATGACCCAGGGTTTTGGTGACCGAATCGAGATTGTTGAGGCGGATGATGGCAACGCCATACCGGCAATCCGGACTTCGCATCATCAGATCATTCAACACCATTTCGAAACTGCTGCGGTTGGGGAGTCCTGTCAGCGGGTTGTGCAGGGCGTTATCCATCAGCTTGAGCTCAGCCGATCGTCGAGCCGCCATGGCACTGAGCTCAGCTTCCCGAGCGACGACTTTATCCTGGCGCTCCTGGTAGAGGCGCATGGCCAGAGCCAGCGTCAGCAGGATTGCCTCAAGCGCCGAGCCAATCTGCATGCCGTAGGTGGTGAAGAAGTTATTGGGAAAGAACCCGTACTTGTTGGCCGCTGTGACCGCGCTGCCGATGGTCAGCGCTCCCCAGGCAATGGTGTAGTAAACCGCCTGGGGATTGCCCTTGTACCATTGGTAGGGGCCAAGGATTGTGAGCAGGAGACAGCTTGGGATGGCGAACGCCACGGTCAGACGGCTGCCGATGCTGTAATCGGTGAAAAACGTATAGGCGGCAATGATCAGGTTCAGGAGTAATGCAAATCCGATCAGTCGGTTCCAGGCCGGGGCTGTTTGCCTGAGTTTGAGGAATAATCTCGAGAACAGCAGCGTGAAGGTCACTGCGAGGGGGACCGCCAGCAGCATCGCATGGTTCTGGAGCCCGGGGTAGTTGGGCCATAGCATCTGATAGGCGGTGCCATTCAGATTGCCAATCAGCAGAAGGTAGCCGAGTGTCGACAGTGCGTAGACCAGGTAGACCGCCTCTTTCAGGGCGGTGAATATGAAGAGGTTGAAGAATATGACCGTGATCAGGATGCCGTAGTAAACGGAGTGCAGCTGGGATTGGACCGAGGAGGCTTCATAAAACTCGGTGGTGTTCCACAGTTTTACCGGGATCTGCATGGCCCCAAGCGTGTTGACCTTGAGAAGAATCTGATAATTCCGGCCAGACGTTTTCTCAATGGGAAACAGGAAATGACGATCCTGAATGGGTCTCTGAGCGAAAGGTAGGTGATCACCTGTCTCGTAATGCTGGACCTGCTTGCCGTTTTCAAAAAGGAAAAATTGCAGATGGTCGAGTTGGGAGTACTGGACCTCAAGCAGGTCAATGGCAGGATCGCTTTTGACCGGCATCCGAATCCATATCGTATCCCGGATGTAGCCAAAATTGGGGTTGTTGCCCTCGTAGTTCTTCCAATCGTCGCGTTCAAACGCCTGCGCCGCCGACAGTTGCTGCCCAGGCGACAGGCGTAGGTATTCGATATCGGGAACGTACGACGCTGCGGCCCCAATGCCAGGGGCTATAAACAGAGACAGCAGGACCATTGCCGCCAATAATCGCAACCAGGTTTGTCTTGTCACGGTGCTACCGTATTGTTGTCGTTATAGCCTGAGTATGGACTGTCGCTATCGGCGGCTCAAGCCCCTGAGAGGCGAGCGTGTCGTGGTCTGGTTAAAACGCCAACCTTGTTAGAGCTGTTCTGCCCAGGCCCTCGCCCAGGGTAGGGCTTCGTTCTCCGGTTCCATGGTTTCCAGCGCATCGATACGAAGGGTGTCTCCGACTTTGCGAGCGGCCGTTTCATAAAGCGCCTCCTCCATCAGCTCTCCGGCGCCGCAGAACGTATCGCCATATGAGCTGTCGCCGAGCACGATGATGCCGAATGGCCGGCCAGGCTGTTGCGGCAGCGTATCGCGAAGCTCCGCATAGAAAGGTAACAGGTTGGCTGGAACCTCACCCTGTCCGGTTGTCGAGGTGCAAACCAACAGTGCGTCAGTGTTGCCGGTCATGTCGCTCACGCTCGGGTTTTCGAGCACGGTGACCTGATGCCCGACGGCTTCGAGGTCTTTCTTGATCTCTCTGGCAGTAAGCAGCGCGCCGCCATAGACACTTCCCACCAGAATGCGGATGGCAGTCATAGTTGGTCCTGTAGTGAGTTGGTCAGGATAGAAGCGGCTGATCATACTGTCCGTGGTGAGTGTGCTCAAGTTGCAGACCAGGCACCCTTCTGCTCGCGGCTGCGGACACGGGGTGCTATCTGGTTTCTTCCCGCTTCCTTCGCGCTGTACAGGTTTATGTCGGCCTGTTTTAGCAAATCATCGAGGGTATTGGCGTTAGCAATGGAGCACACGCCGGCGCTGATGGTGACCGGGATGTGCGATTTGCCAGATTCGAAACGGGTGTCCGCTACCTCGGCACGTAGGCGTTCCGCCAGGGTCAGCGCCTGCAGTAGCGAGGTGTCCGGGAGTAGTACCAGAAACTCCTCGCCTCCCCAACGGGCGGCAATATCCGTCTGGCGTATCACGTTTTTTATCAGATCAGAAAACCTGCGTAGCACATCATCGCCAGCGTCATGGCCAAACCGGTCATTGATGGTCTTGAAAAGGTCCAGGTCAATCAGGGCGATGGAAAAGTGATGGCCGGACCGCTGATACCTGGAAAACTCACCGGCTAGCCGGTTGAGCATGTCGCGCCGGTTCGACAGGCCGGTCAGCTCGTCAGTCCGGGCCGCGTATTCGTGATTTTGGGCCAGTTCAATGAGGCGGCCTCGTGCCCGTAGGCGCCCAGCCTCCAGCACAAAACAGAAAATGGACTCGAAAATCAGCGTGGCGAAGAAACGAATCTTGAAATCCATGCTGTATTCCGCGGTCACGAATGGCAGTTCTGGAAACTGGAATACGATGACCGCCAGCAGGAAGCAGAACAGCAACATGGCTGTGCCGGCCTTAAGGTTTGTCAGATAAAAAAGCAGGGGCGGAAACACATAGAACCAGAGGGGACCGGTATTACTTTCGCCCCCTGAGGCAATGAGGTAAGTGAACAGCAGCCCGACGACGACCAATAGTCCCCCTTTCTGGGCGGCCCGGTTGGTCGTAGCGGCGAAATAGAGCATGTTAAGGCCGACCAGTACCGCAAAGGACCATAAGGTGTAACTGTGGGTGCTGTGACCGGCATACCAGGCCTTGCTGCCAATACCCACCAGGAACACGATGGCCATGACGGAAAGCCAGGTTAACAATCGGGAGACCTGAGCCTCCTCGCTATCTCCAGCGGATCTGGAGCCGTTATCTGTGTGGTTGGGCATGGCGGCCTGGTCGAAGTTGTTATTTTTGACGCTTTTGGGGTCGATTATGGGTCAATCTATCGGAAGATGGGAGTGTTCTCGGTGGCAGTTGTGACCTGTTTGGAATATGACCGCTTTGTTTCATTTTGGCATCAAAAAAACTATAGTTGCCACGCAATTTCAGATTTCCACTCCGACCAAGTGAGACTAACTCTGCTATGGCCCGTTCAACCGGATTCCTTGACACTCTTCTTACCAGCCCCACCACGGAACGATACAGGGTCGGTATCAGCCTGCTATTCCTTCTCGGCGTCTGGCTGATCGTAGGTGCACTAAGCAAGGATATGCCGAATAGCATGCTGCTGATGGCAGCGGCGGTTATCGGTGGCTATATGGCGATCAACATCGGCGCCAACGACGTTGCCAACAATGTGGGGCCAGCCGTGGGCTCGGGTGCGCTCTCCCTCGGCGCGGCGGTGATCATCGCGGCTATCTTCGAGGCCAGCGGCGCTCTGATCGCCGGTGGCGACGTTGTTTCCACGATCAAAGGCGGCATCATTGACCCCACGACCCTGACCGAAGAGCGGGCGTTCGTCTGGCTGATGACCGCGGCTTTGCTGGCCGGCGCCCTGTGGTTGAACCTGGCGACCTGGATGGGAGCGCCGGTGTCCACGACTCACTCCATCGTAGGTGGCGTACTGGGTGCCGGGATCGCCGCGGGCGGCTGGGGTATTGCTGATTGGGCCGTCATGGGCAAGATTGCCGCGAGCTGGGTGATCTCACCGGTACTGGGTGGCGCACTGGCGGCGCTGTTCCTGTTTCTGATCAAGAAGAGCGTGCTCTATCGCAAAGACGTGGTTCCGGCCGCGCGCACCTTCGTGCCCTGGCTGGTGGCCATCATGGCCTGGGCCTTTGGTACCTATCTGATGATCAAGGGCGTCAAGAAGGTCATCAAGGTCGATTTTGTTGACGCTGCGCTGATCGGTTTTGCCGCTGCGGTAGTGGTCTTCCTCGCTGTGCGTGCCCTGGTGAGCCGGAAAGCGGCCACCATGGAGAACAGCCCCGCCGGTGTAAGCGGCTTGTTTACCTGGCCGTTGATCTTTGCCGCCGCGCTGCTGAGTTTTGCCCACGGTGCTAACGACGTAGCGAATGCCATCGGTCCGCTGGCAGCGATCAACGACGCGCTGTCTTCCGGTGGTGTTGTTACCTCCGCCAGCATCCCGCTGTGGGTGATGATGGTGGGGGCTCTGGGGCTTTCGGTTGGCCTGATGCTGTTCGGCCCACGGCTGATCAAAACAGTAGGTAGCGAAATCACCGAGCTGGATAAGACTCGCGCCTTCTGTGTTGCTCTTTCGGCTGCATTGACGGTTATCCTGGCTTCCCAGTTGGGCCTGCCGGTCAGCTCCACCCACATCGCCATCGGCGGTGTCTTTGGCGTTGGTTTCCTGCGTGAGTACCTCAAGTCCAACTATGCGACTCAGCTGCATAAGATCATGGAGCAGCATGATCCGGACGAGCAGGAGCGCTTGCGACCCTTCCTGGATGATTTCCGCAACGCGTCTGTGGAAGAAATGGAGCGGTTGTTGCAGCAGGCCAAGAAGAAAAAACAGGTGCCCCTGTCCAAATCCGAGCGCAAGCGTTTGAAAAAGATCTATCGGGAAGAGATGGTCAAGCGCTCCCACCTGACCAAAATTGCGGCGGCCTGGATTATTACTGTACCGGCCTCAGCGATCATGGCAGCGATCCTGTTTTTCACCCTGCGCGGGCTGCTGATCTGATACCTTGGGCTGGTTGCAACCGGCCTGTTTGACCATACTATGATGATTACAGAGGGGGTGGTTCACCCCCCCGAGCATCCAATTGTCCCGGGAGTGAAGTATGAGTACGTCCGCTGAAAGCCGTCAGGCCAAAATGATTGACGAGCTGAGAGTGTTCATCAAAAAGGTTCTGAGTGACCCCACCATCGCCGTGAAGTCCATGGAGATCGCCCGTCAGCATCGCTCAGAGCCCAATGCCAAAGAATTGATTGCCCGGGACATCAGCGCCAATACCACAATCCGCATTCCGGAAAACTGGAGCGAAGCAGACAAGATGTTCCTGGAAATTATTCACGACGTTCTTGAGGACGAGGAAGCGCTCTACTGAGCACTGTGTTTTAAGGCGGACTCATAGCGGTGAAGCGCAGCCCCGTTGCGCGGAACCGTGCGGAGCCATGGATGGCGAGAAGTCCAAATTGAATTACCCGAGGCGCACCTCAGGGTTGGCCTGCTTGAGAACCGCCTCAGCCATCTGATTCAGAATATCCATCTCATCCTGAATACCTTCTTCCCCGGATAACTCCCGCTGTTCCTCTAGAATATCCGCAAGAATATCTGGCGTGGTCAACGGATTCGCCAGCACCACCCTGAACACAATACAAGGGAAGTGGAAATAGCGAGCCGGCTCCAGGCGTGTCCGTGAAACAAAGGCTTTACCCCGTTCCCGCTGGGTTTTCTGGATGAACTTGGTGATCCGGTTCAGGCAGGTATTAAGCTTTTCCGCCTGCAGAGGGTCGGCAATCGACAGTGCCTGCTGCACATTCTCCGGGCAGTAGCGATAAGTCAGGATGTTCAATTCAGGGCTGGTTACCAGCTCAAAGTCGGGTGCTGCCGAGATCATATCCGCAAAGGTGCGAGCTTTTTCGATGCCCTGATCAATCAGGATTTCGTAGCCTTCCCGGGCCAGGATTTTCAGGCCAGAGTGAATCAGCATCGACATGCCCGGGCGGGAGCCTTCGAGGGTGGTTGTGCCCAGGTCTCTGGAGCCCTTCCGGATGATGTACTGAGCATGGTGCTCGACGGCGCTGGCAAGGCTGGGGTCCTTGAACACAACCAATCCCACGCCCATGGGCACGTAGAGCTGCTTGTGGGCGTCAAAGGTGACCGAGTCGGCTTTCTCTATCCCTCGAAGCAGGTGTTTATAGGTGCGGGAAAACAGGGTGGGTCCGCCCCAGGCTGCGTCGACGTGGAAGTGAGCGCCAAACTCCCGGGCAATGTCTGCCATAGCGTCCAAAGGGTCGACGTTACCGGTTTCCGTGGTTCCGGCCACGCCACAAATGGCCATCACCTTGATCTTCTGACGCTGCAACTCCAGGCACTTGTCCCTCAGCGCGTCGGTCAGGATCCGGTTGTCGTCGTCAGTATCCACTGGCACCAGGGCTTCCCGCCCGAGTCCAAGAACATCCGCGGCCTTGCGCAAGGAATAGTGTCCTCGCCTGGATACCAGTATGGCGGCCCCCTCGTGCCCGTAGTATTTCAACGCCCGAAACAAGCCTTCCTCATGCAGGCCCCGGAAGCTGCCTTCAGCGGGGAAGGCGCGGTTTCGGGCAACCCAGAGCGCTGTCAGGTTGGCAACGGTTCCGCCTGAGCACATGGCTCCAAGGGCGTACCTGGGATCGTGCATCCATTTCCGGTAGAAGGCGCCATCTTCCTCGTAAACCAGGCGATGGATCATGCCCAGAACCTGACGCTCCATAGGGGTGAAAGCCTTGGAGGTCTCGGTTTTGACCAGGTTCTGGTTCAGAGCAATCATGATTTTCGACAGTGGCAGCATGAAATAGGGCAGTGCCGATGTCATGTGACCAATGAATGCGGGCGAAGCGGTATGAACGGAATTGGCGACCAGCTTGTCCAGCAGGAATTGGGCCTGCTCGGAGACGAACACCGGCTTTTCCGGGATGCTGTAGTCGGAAAAGTTTTTTTCAACGTCCGCGAGGTCACGCTCCACGGCAACGATGTGCTCCTGCAGGAAGCCAGCAAGGTTGCGGGATACGTCCTGGTCGATTCGGCTCAGCGTCGATTCCGGTGCTTCGGGCACCGTGAATACGCGATACATCGCCTCGACCGAGGCCTGGGCGGTTTTTTTCTTTCCGGTCATAGGTACCACACGCTTTCAGTGGTCATCCGCGGAGCAGGTTCCGGAAGCTCTACGGACGGAGCCGGTCTGTCGATCCGGCATTGATAACTGACCGCCTGCCGCTTGCAGGCGTACTGGCATCCCTGAGGGGCCGTAGTATAAGGCGTGGTGAGACGTTACGCCAGAAGGCCTCGGATCGGGATGATGGCCGGGCTAGAGAATTTCCCGGTGTACATCCAGTATGGCAGCGTCGATCCGTTCCTCAATGGCTTTTTCGACCTGGTCCAGGCGTTGGGTGATCTGTTGGGATGAGGTGCCGAGGGCGGCGACGGTCCAAGTCGCGCAGTCCAGGGCTTCCTGGTCGGCGGTTTCCGATACGGCGAGGTCCGGTTCTTTGCCCCAGATGGCGCGCAGTGCAGTGAAGGCTTTGCGTTTGGCTTTCAGATCCTCACAGCCATAGAGCTGGAAGTGCAGGGTCAGGAGGCCCACGTGTGGGGTGATGACGGTGGGTTGGTTGGCGTTGCCTTCCTTAAGGAGTTTTCGCAGGGCTTCTGACATGGCTGGTTCCGTGCTGGAGCAGGCGGGGTTCTGTCTTCCAAAAAACGCTCCTTCGGCCCGTCCATGGGACGCTTGGGCTGCGCCATCCATGGCTCCGCACATTTTTGGAAGACAGAACCCCGCCCGCTCATCGAATTCTGAGTTGCGTTCCTCGCGTATCGACCGGCCTCAGGAGTGACAGGGTCAGGTTGCGAGAACCTCAGCCTACTACAGGCGTGGCCCGTTTGATAATGGCCGCGGCGTCAGTGCCGGTTGGAAGGTTGCCGTAGTTGATGCCACCGTTGGACTCCAGGCGTGAGGCGCAGAAGGCGTCGGCGACGGCTTTGTCGGAATGGCGCAGCAGCAGGGAGCCTTGAAGGGCCAGAGCCATGCGGTCGACGAGGTTGCGGGCCTGGTACTGGAAGTCCGAGACGTTAGTGAAATCATTCTGGAGTTTCAGCAGGAACTGATCGAAACGGGTGTCGGCGCCCTTGGCTTGGGCGGCCTCCTGGAAGAAGGCGTCCAGGGTGCTGGGTTCTTTCTGGAGAGCGCGCAAGGTGTCCAGGCACTGGACGTTACCGCTGCCTTCCCAGATGGCGTTGACCGGGGATTCCCGGAACAGGCGTGGCATGATGCAGTCTTCCATCACGCCGCTGCCGCCGATGCATTCCATGGCTTCGTAGGCGTGGTTGGGGGTGCGTTTGCAGATCCAGTATTTGCCGACCGGTGTGGCCAGTCGTGCCAGCAGGCGTTCGTGTTCCTGATCCTGGTTGTCCAGAGCCCGGGCAATGCGCATGGTATACGCCAGTGCGGCTTCGCTTTCCAGGGCGAGGTCGGCCAGGACGTTCTGCATCAGCGGCTGTTCTATCAGGCGGTTTCCGAAAGCGCTGCGATGGCGGCAGTGGTGGGTGGCCTGGGCCACGGCCTGGCGCATGCCGGCAGAGCTGCCGATCATGCAGTCGAAGCGGGTCATGGCGACCATTTCGATGATGGTCGGTACGCCGCGACCTTCTTCTCCAACCATCCAGGCCAGGGCTCCACGGAGTTCAGCTTCGCTGGAGGCGTTGGCGACGTTGCCCATTTTGTTCTTGAGGCGTTGGACCTGCCAGGGGTTTTTGGTGCCATCCGGGCGCCAGCGCGGCATTAGGAAGCAGGACAGTCCGCTGGCGGTCTGGGCGAGCACCAGGAAGGCGTCGCACATGGGGGCAGACACGAACCATTTATGACCAACCAACTCGTAGGCCTGCCCGGGGCCTTCGGCACCGACGGCGTAGGCTTTGGTGCTGTTGGCACGCACGTCGCTGCCGCCCTGTTTCTCGGTCATCGCCATGCCGATGGTGACGGAGCTCTTCTGGCTGTCGGGAAGGTTGCGGGAATCGTAGCTGTTGGCCAGGATGCGTTGTTCCCAGTCCCTGGCCAGCTCGGGTTGGTTGCGGATTGAGGGAATGGCCGCGAACGTCATGGTAATCGGACAGCAATGTGCGGCCTCTACCTGGGAGTGCATGTAATATTTTGCTGCCCTGGCAACATGGGCGCCCTGTCCCGGGTTGGTCCAGGGGCTGCTGTGCAGCCCGTTTTCCAGGGCGATGCGCATCAAGTCGTGATAGGCGGGATGGAAGTCGACCTCGTCGATCCGGTGGCCGAATCGATCGTGGGTGTTGAACACTGGTTTGTTGGCATTGGCGCGGAAACCGAGATCGATGGTTTCCGCGGCGCCGGCCAAGGCGCCGAACCGGCTCAGTTCCGGGGCAGCTGCGCCGGCACCTTCCCTGTCTGCGGCTTCTCGCAGAGCGGTGTCCTGTTCAAACAGGTTGTAGTCCTCCAGCGCCGGGGGCTGGTTGAAAACTTCGTGGGTGCTCGCCAGGTAACGAGAATCATCTGCTTGATCCGGGGTTTCGGGATAAGGCTGCCGTGCGATCATGGCTATCTCCTGGTGCCGGTCAGCCCCTGCATGCAGAATCGGATGATGGCGTCGACCAGCGGGTCATTGTCTTCGTTTTCCCGGTTGGGTTGTGTCAGCGACAGCGGGCCCACCAGGCTTTCAGCAATTGCTCCGACCAGGCAGGTGCTACTCTGCTGGGCGTTCTGGTCGGGAAAGCACCCTTCGGTGATGCCTTCCCGGATCGTTTTCTCAAACAGGCTGGCGTAGGCCTTGCGGTAAGCCAGCCGTTCTTCTTCCACTTTCGGGTCTACCGGCTCAGCCAGCAGTGACCACGCCATAACCGGGCCTCTCAGTGCGCGACCTGCAAACTGACGCAGTGCGGCTTCCAGTCGGGCAGCGGCATCACCGGAGGTGTTCAGAGCCTCGGCGACCTTGTCCACTTCCTTCTGTGTTGCCAGCTGGAAAACTTCGGCAAACAGATCTTCCCTGGATTCGAAGTGGCGATAAATTGTGCCTGTTGCCACCTCAGCCAAACCGGCGATCCGGGTGATTCGGGCACTTCGGAATCCACCTTCCGCGACACACTCGTAAGTGCAGTTAATGATCTTTTCCCGCGCCAGAGCTTTCCTCTGGCGCATTTTTTCAGTTTCGCGATAGGCCATGGTTGTCCTTTATAAGTAGTGAATCATTATTCATTCTTTGTGTCAATCTTCTATCTCTGCGGGCGCTCTACATAAAGTCTTTTATTTTTAATGGGTTATGGCTTGTTACAAAAAGATACAAAAAAGTCGTTGCCTGGAAATAGCGCCGTCACGAAAACCGGATTATAAAGACGCCAAGACGATGCCGCAGCCGGCCTTTCGTCGAGGTGGAGTGTAGCGCCGAATGATCGCCATGCACTCGATGTTCTGTTTTCGTTGATGGAGATGAGTCTATGAGTGAATTCGACGAAAGCAATCTGGAGCAGCCCGGAAACTGGGCTAGCGACAGCGACGATAATCATTCTGTTGCCGGACGTGCCCGTATCAGGGCACAACTGCAATCGGATATTGAAGCCTTTCTTAGCCAGGGTGGGCAGATTGAGGAAGTGGATACGGCCTTTCGCAATGATGCTCCTCGCAAGGTCGACGTAGGCTTTAACAACCGTTCATTCTGAACCGGTTCCGGGGTCGGGCTGTCCCAGGCCCCGTTTTTGATCCTGTTCTCGGTACGCTTGAGCGATGTCGTTTATTCTGCGGTTTGGTTACCGGAATCGTCGTGCACGATTCGGTGAATAAGGCAGTCTCAAGCGGGTGTGAACCGTGAGCAGGAGCAGAGCATTTCAACTGTCAGCTCTGGCGGCAATGTTGTCGGCCGGTCTGGTCTGGGCATTTTGGCCCTTCGAGCCGGCTGGCAGTGTCGCTGAAACCGGCAACTCAGATCTACTCGTTGAGGCGGGCGAGCCGCCGGCGAATGACGCGTCAGGGCCGGCGCCCGGACTGCGGCCCTCTGAACTGGTGGGAACCTCTACACCGGTCGCCATTCCAGAGCAGCTTCCTGCATCCTTGTCTGGCACGTCGGTGCCGTCCGGCTGGCAGAGGGTGGACGCAACCGGCGCCCTGATCCCTACGTCCCAGCTTCGACAACTGTTCGAGTATTACCTGTCGGCGCTTGGAGAGGAATCCATGCCCCAGTTGGTGGCCCGAATCGAGCAGGCACTCTCGCAGTTGCAGGAGCCTGCCCGGAGCCAGGCGCTGGAGACGTTGGGCGCTTATCTGGACTACAAGCTGGCGGTTGCCGATCTTGAAATGGCCTACAGTTCGGCTGATCCAGCCGACATGGAGCGGCGAATGAGGGAAATTCATGCTCTCAGGCGTACCTGGTTTGATGCGGATACCGTTGGCGCGTTCTTTGCCAATGAAGAGGCCGTCGATGAATTCCAGGTTGCCCAACGTCGTATTCTGAGCAATGACGCCCTGAATCCGGAACAGCGCGCAGCTGCCCTCGCTGAGGCAGAATCGGCGTTGCCCGAGCCAGTCAGAACGGCTCGAAAGCAGACCCGTCGTTTCTCTGAGTACGAGGAGGTTCAGCAGACCCTGGCCGACGATCCGCAGGCCCTGAATGCCTGGAGAGAGGACGCATTCGGCGCCGAGGCCGCCGGGCGTCTGGCCGAGCTGGAGCAGAAGCAGCAGGACTGGAATCGGCGCTGGCAAGCCTACTCGTCAGCGCGCGACGAACTGCTGGCATCGTCGGGGTTGGCCGGCCCCGAGGTCGAGGCGGCCCTGGAACGCCTGCGTAACAGCCATTTCAATGGTGCCGAAAGAATTCGTGCCAAGGCGCTGGATTCCATTCGGTAACCTGATTGTCACAAATCATTCGTAAGCTTTCGCGGGAGTCTGCAACCGGCGCCCCGGGCCGTGTATGATGATGGCTAAGACCTGCGCCGTACCGGCGCTGCCATCAACTGCAGGATTCCCTGTCGTGCCAATCAGGAGGTTTGCCGTGTCGCGCCCAACTCCCCGTACCTTCCCCGCTACCCGTCTGCGTCGTAACCGGGCCAGCGACTTTTCCCGACGTCTGGTACGTGAGCACCAGCTGACGCCGGATAACCTGATTTATCCGGTATTTGTGCTTGAGGGTGAGGGCCAGCGGGAGTCGGTCCCTTCCATGCCCGGTGTGGAACGGCTGAGCATTGACCTCCTTGTCGAGCAGGCCGCGGAGCTGGTCGAGCTGGGTATCCCGGCCATTGCCCTGTTTCCTGTCGTGCCCGCGGAACGCAAGAATCTCTCGGGTTCGGGTGCCTGGGATTCCGACGGTCTCGCCCAGCGGGCTGTTCGCGCGCTGAAAAAGGCCCATCCGGAACTGGGTGTCATTACGGATGTCGCCCTGGACCCGTTCACCACCCACGGACAGGACGGCATTATCGATAACGACGGTTACGTGCTGAATGATGTGACGGTCGAGGCGCTGGTGAATCAGGCCCTGTCCCATGCCGATGCAGGTGCTGATGTGGTGGCTCCCTCCGATATGATGGATGGACGTGTTGCGGCCATCCGAGAGGCCCTGGAATCTGCCGGCTATGTGAATACCCGCATTCTGGCCTACTCTGCCAAGTACGCGTCCAGCTATTACGGCCCCTTCCGCGATGCGGTCGGCTCCGCGGGGAATCTTGGCAAAGGCAATAAGTCGACCTATCAGATGGATCCGGCCAACAGCGATGAAGCGCTGCACGAGGTTGCCATGGATCTGACGGAAGGTGCCGACATGGTGATGATCAAGCCGGGCATGCCCTACCTGGATATCGTCCACAGGATCAAGCACGAGCTTCAGGTGCCCACATTCGTGTATCAGGTCAGCGGTGAGTATGCGATGCACATGGCCGCTGCGGAAAATGGCTGGCTGGACGGCGATGCGGTGATGATGGAAAGCCTGATGGCCATGCGTCGCGCCGGGGCGGACGGCATTCTGACATATTTTGCGGTGAGAGCCGCACGGCTGATGCGGGAGCATCAGCGTTCAACCTGACAACTCCACGGGTGGCAACCCTACACCCGCCTGACTGGATCAAGGAATCATGACGACGGAAACAGCGAAAAACCTGACTGCAGAGGATAGTCCGACTGTCCCGGCCCCGATGGATCTGCCGGCAGGGGAAGAGATCAATCTGGACGCCAGCGAGAACTACTTCAACCGTGAGCTGAGTCAGCTTCAGTTCAATTACCGGGTGTTGAAGCAGGCGCTGGATTCCACGCATCCGCTGATTAA
Organism: Marinobacter nitratireducens; assembly: GCF_000708045.1. Taxonomy (GTDB): domain Bacteria; phylum Pseudomonadota; class Gammaproteobacteria; order Pseudomonadales; family Oleiphilaceae; genus Marinobacter; species Marinobacter nitratireducens. Next base: position 390,373 of record NZ_ANIE01000007.1, on the reverse strand, counting down.
CCGTCTGATTTTCTGCTGTATCTTCAGCAGCAACATGGATGAGTTCTTCGAAATCCGGGTGGCGGGTCTGCGCCAGCAGATGAAGTACGGCCGCGAGGCTGTGGGTGTCGATGGCATGATGCCCGATGAGGTCCTGGCGGAGATCAGTCGGGTCGCGCACGACTACATCCATGAACAGTACGACATCCTGAACAACGTACTGATTCCGGAAATGGAGCGTGAAAACATTCACTTTGTCCGTCGTCGTGAGTGGACGCCGCAGCAGGCAGAGTGGGTGCGTAACTATTTCGAGGATGAGATCCTGCCGGTGGTCAGTCCCATCGGGCTGGATCCGTCTCACCCGTTCCCGCGACTGGTGAACAAGAGCCTGAACTTCATTGTTGAACTGGATGGCAAGGATGCGTTCGGGCGTGAAACCGGAATGGCCATTGTTCCGGCACCTCGTTCCCTGCCTCGCCTCGTGCGGTTACCGGATGAGGTCTGTGACGGTGGGGAGAATCTGGTGTTCCTTTCGTCGATGATTCACGCCCATGCCGATGAGCTGTTTCCGGGCATGGAAGTGAAAGGCTGCTACCAGTTCCGTCTGACCCGTAACGCGGACCTTGAGCTTGAAGACGATCTTGAAGACCTGGCTTCGGCTTTGCGAGGTGAGCTGCTCAGTCGTCGTTTCGGGGATGGCGTGCGTCTGGAGGTGGCTGACAACTGCCCGGAGGAGCTGGTTCAGTTCCTGTTAACCGAATTCGGTCTGACCGAGCGGGATCTCTACCAGGTGCATGGTCCGGTAAACCTGACACGCCTCATGGCGGTCAGTGGACTGGTGGATCGGCCCGACCTGACCTATTCCGGGTTTTCGCCATCGATCCCCAAGCAGATCCGCAGTAAGGATTCGATGTTTGATGCCATCCGAAAGCAGCCGATCCTGCTGCTGCACCCTTATGAGAACTTCAGTCCGGTGGTCGATCTGCTGAGGCAGGCGGCCAAGGACCCCCAGGTTCTCGCGATCAGGCAGACACTGTATCGCACCGGGGTGGATTCAGAGATTGTTGAAGCCCTCGCTGATGCTGCCCGACGGGGCAAGGAAGTGACCGCTGTCATCGAACTGCGGGCCCGTTTCAGTGAAGCTGAGAACCTGGAGCTGGCCAGCCGGCTTCAGGAGGCGGGGGTCATCGTGGTGTACGGCGTGGTTGGTTATAAAACACACGCCAAAATGATTCTGATCGTTCGCCGGGAAGAGGGGCGGTTGCGACGTTACGTGCACCTGGGCACCGGTAACTACCATGCTGGCAATGCGCGTCTGTACACAGACTACAGCTTCATGACCTGTGACGAGTCCATCGGAGACGACGTCAACAAACTGTTCCAGCAGCTGACGGGCATGGGCAAGGCCCTGAAGATCAAGAAGTTGTTCCACGCCCCCTTCACCATGCACAAACGGATACTCAGTCTGATCGAGCGTGAGGCTGAACTTGGCGAGAACGGCCGGATTATTTTCAAGTTCAATGCCCTGACGGAGCCCCGACTGATCAAAACGCTCTACCGTGCTTCTCAGGCCGGGGTGAAGATCGATCTGATTATTCGTGGTATCTGTTGTCTGCGGCCAGGCGTGCCGGGGCTTTCCGAGAATATTCAGGTCCGTTCCATCATTGGCCGTTTCCTGGAGCACACCCGGGTGTACTATTTTGGCAATAATGGTCGCCCGGATGTGTACTGCTCCAGTGCCGATGGGATGGAGCGTAATTTGATGAACCGTGTGGAGACGGCATTCCCTCTGGATGACGCTTCCCTGGCCGCCAGGGTGCGAGAGGATCTGGATACGTATCTGGCCGATAATTGCCAGTCCTGGTTGCTGCAATCCGACGGCAGTTATGTTCAGAGCCAGCCGGTGGAAGGTGAGGAGCGATTTGCCTCACAGCTGGTTCTGTTGGATCGTTTGACCGGTAAACCCTGAGACGGAGAACGTTTTTGCAGAAAAAATGGATGATTGCTGGCGCAGTTGCCCTGGTCGCCGGAGGGGGGATGCCCTGGATCGTGGGGCAGGTGACAGAAAAGCAGTGGCAGCTGGCGACTCAGGAGGTGAATCGGAGCCAGCCGCTGTTCCAGTTGAACACGGAGGACTATCGTCGAGGGTATCTCAACTCTCAGGTTCACGGCGAGATTACCTTGTTGAACCCGGAGACGGGCGAGTCCCGGTCATTCGGGTATCGCGGCAATATCACCCACGGTGTGACTGGAAGCCTGCTGGACCTGGCTCCGGCCGATGGCTGGCAACCAGAGGGTGCTGACTGGTTTTCAGGCTCCCAGCCGAGCCTGACGGTAGAAACCCGACTATGGGGCAGTGCGGTGATGAACCTTGATGTCCCTGACACCAGATTGACAGACCCGAACACCGGGGAAGTCCTTCAGTCATCCGCCGGAAGGCTGGAGCTTGGGGTGACGGATGCGGGTGCTTCGGTGGATGCCTCGATGGACTGGCCGTCTGTGCGATTGACGGGGCCGCAAGCGGAGATTGAGGTGTCTGGTGTCCGTCTTGAGCAGACGATGGCACACCTGATCGGGGACGTCTGGACCGGCGATGCCGACTTTTCTGTGGATACCGTGTCGGTTACGCCTCGCGACGATGAAACCGTGAAGGTTCAGGGTATCGCCGTACTGGCATCCACCACTGCAACGGATGATGGCGAGCGGATCGATTCCACGCTGGACCTGAGCGTCCGCAAGGCTGGCACCGAGTCGGCGTCCTACGGCCCGCATCAATTTGTGGTGTCCCTGGAAAACTTCGAGACGGCCAGTTGGAATGCCTTCAGCGAGGCCCTGAGCAGTATGCAGACGGCTTCCCTTGATCCGGCCACGCCCCCGCAGGCTCGTATCGAGCAGCAAATGATGGCAATGCAGGTGCTCAATAAGGCGTTGCGTGATTTATCGGCAGCGGGTTTCTCTCTTAGCGTGCCAACGTTGACGATGGCAACGCCGGAGGGGGACATTCGCGGCCATCTGACGATTCGCCACCCGGAGCTGTCTGCGCAGGAAAAGGCTGCGATGCTGATGGTGATGCACCGGCTGACGGGTGAGCTGGATGTGAGCATGCCTCTGGCGCTGGCGGAAGAGTACCCGGAGATCCGGATGCAGGTGGCGCCAATGATCAAGCAGGGGTGGCTGGTTCAGGACGGGGACCGGCTGGTGGTCAATGCGACCATGAAGGATCTGATGGTCAATGTGAATGGCCAGGAAATACCACTGCCGCCGTTGCTCTGACTCGAAATCCCAGCTATAAAAAAAGCCCCGTTCGGGGCTTTTCAGTTTCCGGTGAGCTGATGGTATTTGTCCATCAGCTGCTGTTCACTTTCCTTGTGCTCCGGGTCCAGCGGGATGCAGTCCACCGGGCAGACCTGTTGGCACTGTGGCTCATCGTAGTGGCCAACGCACTCGGTGCACTTGTTCGGATCAATCACGTAAATCTCGTCGCCCGGTGATATGGCCTCATTCGGGCATTCTGGTTCACAGACGTCGCAGTTGATGCATTCGTCGGTAATCATCAGTGCCATCTGCTGTTCCTCTGGCTCAGTTAAACTTCTGCTTCAGGGCAGCTTCCACTGCCGGGTCAACAAACTCTGAAACATCGCCGCCCAGGGACGCAATTTCCCGGATCAGGGTGGAGGAGATGTAGGAGAGGTGGTTTGCCGGGGTCAGGAAAACACTTTCCACGTCCGGAGCCAGGCGCCGGTTCATGTCTGCCAGCTGGAATTCGTACTCGAAATCAGAGACCGCGCGCAGGCCGCGCAGGATGACGCTTGCATTCTGTTCCTGCACAAATTCGGCCAGCAGGTTACTGAAACCGGTGACGGTCACGTTGGGGATGTGGGCTGTCGCTTTCCGGACCAGGTCGCAGCGTTCTTCCAGGTTCAGCAGAGGCTGCTTTTTGGGGTTATAGGCGACGGCGACGACGATTTCATCGAACATGCGGCCAGCACGCTCGATCAGGTCGGTATGGCCGTTGGTGATGGGGTCAAAGGTGCCCGGGTAGATGACTTTCGGCATGCGCACAGCTCCTTTTATTGCTGGGCGCCATCATAGCAATAATTGGTGGGGTTCTGTAGATGGGCGAGGTCAGCTAAGTTCCGGTGGCTGGCCACTCTGGCGGGCGCGTCTGGAAAACGCTCCTTCGGCCCGTCCCTGGGGCGCTTGGGCTTCGCCATCCTTGGCTTCGCACATTTCCAGACGCACCCGCCAGAGTGGCCGATCAGACAGCTGTGCCAGACTGCCGGCAGCGGGGTAGGTTATTCCTTCAGTTTATTGGCCAGCCTTGAGCTGTTTCTTGCCGCCAGGGCGTACACGGACAGTTGGGGGTTTGCGCCGATGCTGGTGGGGAAGATGGAGGCATCGTGGACGCTCAGGTTGCTGATGTGGTGATGTTCACCGAAGGCGTTGACCACCGATTCTTCCGGATTGGCGCCCATGCCGCAGCCGCCCATTTGGTGTGCGGTGAACAGGCGGACTCGATGAAGTTCCATGGGGACGTCGTCGATGGCGGCCTTGCAGTCGGCCAGGTTGGTGTACCAGTCCGAATCCAGGTGCATCAGGCGTACCCGCTTGGCGCCGGCGGCGAACTGGACTTCAGCCATGGTATGGAAGGCCCGGCGTAAGCCGTCCCAGAGGTAGTCGGTTACCGGGTAGTCCAGGTAGGGGCTGCCGTCGTCCCGGAGGCCGATGGTGCCGCCAGGGCTGTCCGGGTGGAAGCCGTCGCGGATCAGTGCCAGCACGGCGTTGGTCCAGGGCAGGCCGGCCATGTTGGTGGCCTGGGCCTGGCCGTGGTTCGGTATGACACCGGCTGCCATGGCGGGGTGCATGGGCGGTACTTCCAGCTTGTAGCCGGCGGGGCCGTCGACGCCGCCACTGAAGTTGAAGTGGTCGGAGTAGATGGACTGTGGGGCACCGTAGAAGGGATCTATTTTATCCGGCATTTCCGCCACTGTAACGTTGACCGGATGGATGAAGGAGCGTTTGCCTACGCGATCATAGGGATCGGGCAGCTCGGAGCGGAGCAGCAGGCCGGGGCTTCCGATCGCACTGGCCGCGGAGACAAAGTGACGGGCTTTCAGGGTGACGGTGATGCCAGAGGGGGTGACGCCGTCGGCGGACATGGCGGTGGCCTGGAGGTGTTCTATCCGGTCCTGGTTGGCGACGAGCTTTTCGGCCCGCAGGCCGTAGATCAGGTGGGCATCGTTTTCCAGCGCGCCCGGTACCGTGGTTACCAGGGAGCCTTGTTTGGCATTGGTGGGGCAGCCGACACCACAGTAACCCAGGTTCCAGCAGCCTTTGACGTTGCGGGGAATCACTTTCCAGCTATAGCCGAGTTTTTCACAGCCCTGGCGCAGCACGTCGTTGTTAGGGTTGGGGTCGACGGCCCAGGGTTCGATGTTCAGGCGTTGTTCACGACCATCAAACCAGGGGGTCATAGCGTCGGGCCTGAGGCTGTCGAGGCCGAATCGGTTGGCCCAGTGGTTCAGAGTCTCGTCCGGGGTGCGGAAGCTACTGGTCCAGTTGACGGTGGTGGAGCCGCCGACGCAGCGGCCCTGAAGGATGGCGATGGCGCCGTCCTTCGTGACCCGGCTCATGCCTTCCTGGTACAGGCTGGCGTAGGCGGTCAGCTCGTCCATCTTGAAGTCTTTCTGGTAGTACAGACGGCCCTCTTCCACCAGGATGACGGACAATCCGCTCTGGGCCAGGATTTCTGCGGTGGTGCCTCCGCCGGCACCGGTGCCGATAATCACAACGTCGGCTTCGAAGGTCTGGTTTTCAGTCAGGGTGGCTCCGTCAGTGACTTTCCAGCCGGATTCATAGCCCTGGGCAATACGGTCTTTTAACTGCATGGGTAACTCCGTTGATCAGCTGGGGTCAGGCGTTCTTGAACTGGGGCAGGGCATCGACGGCATACTGGGGCGGCCCCGGGTAGCCTGACAAATGCCAGTTGTCGCTGTAGCCATAGAACGCCACATTGCTGATCTTGGTCAGAGCAATGTAGCCATTGTTGAACAGACCGATACTGCTGGTACGCCAGCGTTCAAGGAAGGCGTGGGCTTCATCGGTACTGACGTTGGGCCAGCTGGACCAGACCCGGGCAACGGTGACTCGGGTCAGGCCGAAGTTGAGCAGATCGAACAGCCGGCGCAGCTCTTTCTGGTTGGCGGGGCCGAAGTTGTGGATGCCGCTGTCGATCCGTTCGATGGTGCCTGCGATTGCGGCGCGCCGGGTCTGGGGATCCTCGGGCAGGTTCGGGCCAGCGATGGCAGGTAGCAGCGCTTCGAACAGCGCAATATCGTCGCGGGTCAGAAACCGGAATTGATAGCTGGAGGCCGGGCGAGTTGTGCTGTCGCCGAGCGATCCCGCGGGTTGGGTCGCGCAGCCGCTGAGTCCGGCGCTCACACTGACCGTGCCAAGAAAAAATGCGCCCCCGATTCCTGTTTTCAGGAAGCTTCGGCGATCCATCCCAGGAGCATCAGATTGATGCAATGTGTCGTCGGGTAGACTGGTCATCATTAGGTCTCGTTATTGTTGTGGTTTGTTTTCAGTCACGCTTCTGGGTTGACGATACGGGCAGGCCTCCGGTTCCAAATCCGTGGCCTGCCTGCACGCAGTACCGGCTGTTTAGCGAATAAACAGTTTGTACACCATTTTGTGAGCGGCGGTGCCGTGGGGGGCGTAGACAAACTTGCCGCTGTTGAACTTCTGCTTGGTAAAGATCGCGCGGTGATGAGAGAAGGTCAGGAAGCCTTCCTTGCCATGGTAATGGCCCATGCCGGAGTCTCCGACACCGCCAAATGGCAAATCGTCCTGGGCGACGTGCATCAGTGAATCGTTGATGCACATACCGCCGGAATGTGTGTTGTGGACAACGTGCTGCTGCTCGTCGCGGTCGTAGCCGAAGAAGTACAGGGCAAGTGGCCGGGGGCGGTCATTGATGTAATGGATGGCTTCGTCGAGGCCGTTGTAGCTGACAATTGGCATCAACGGACCGAAGATTTCGTCCTGCATGACTCGCATGTCCGGAGTGGTATTGAGGATCAGCGTCAGGGGAATCTTGCGGGTGCCGTCCTGGAGGTTTTCCCGCGCCGGATTGATTTCGATGATTTCGGCACCTTTGGCCTGGGCATCTTCAATGTAGCCACGCAGACGGTCGTACTGGCGTTCATTGATGATCGCGGTGTAGTCGTCATTGTCCCGGAGGCTCGGGTACATCTCGGCAAACTGGCTTCGGAACTCGTCTACGAAGGCCTGTACCCGATCAGCCGGGCACAGGACATAATCCGGAGCAACGCAGGTCTGGCCAGCGTTGAAGGCTTTGCCAAACGCGATGCGCTGTGCGGCGTCCTCCATGGGAACATCCGGTGACACGATGGCGGGGGATTTGCCGCCCAGTTCCAGCGTAACGGGTGTCAGGTTCTCAGCCGCCGCCCGCATTACCAGCTTGCCGACGGAGGTCGACCCGGTGAACAGCAGGTGATCAAACGGCCGGGACGAGAAGTCCGCTGCGACATCGGCCTCGCCGGTAATCACCGATACCAGATCCTCGGAGAACGCGGCTTCAATAATTTCCTTGAACAATGCCGAGGTATGGGGTGTGAACTCGGACATTTTGATCATGGTGCGGTTGCCCGCTGCCAGGGAGGCAACCAGTGGCCCGACCGCCAGATAAAGCGGGTAGTTCCAGGGCACAATGACACCGACGACGCCTTTGGGCTGATAGTGAACCTTGTTGCTGGCTGGCTGGAACAGCACGGAAACGTGGCGTTTGGACGGCTTCATCCAGTCACTGACGTTCTTCAGGGTGTAGTTGATGCCCTGAATGGAAGGCATCACCTCGGCAATCAGCGATTCATCCTTCGAGCGACAGCTGAAGTCCCGGTCGATGGCTTCCAGTATCCTGTCCTGGTTGCTCAGCAGCGCACGCTTCAGACGTTTCAGGTTTTCCAGTCGCTCAGTCAGCGAGGGCATGGGGTTACTTCGAAAGGCGCTTTTCTGGCTTTCGAACACCCGGTGAGTGTGCTGGATCTGCTTTTTGCTTTCGGTGAGTTGAACGACGGTGGCTCCCATGATCTTCTCCGCAATGCGGCTGCCTGATACGCGGCTGTGAAGCGGCAAACAGCCTGTTGTTCTTGGGTGGTTAATCTGTGTTCAGTTTGCATTCACCGGTATTATTAGAGTATATACTCTAGGTAGTCAAGCCGGGCCCCGTGGCCGATCGGGCCATCGGGGCTCCGGATAAAAAGAGACAGACAACAACAATTGCCGACGAGTTTATGAAAACCAGAGACAAGATCCTGCTTTCCAGTCTGGAACTGTTCAACGAGCGTGGGGAACGAAACGTCACCACCAATCACATCGCGGCGCACCTCGCGATTTCGCCCGGGAACCTGTATTACCACTTCCGGAACAAGTCGGACATCATCTACGAGATCTTTCTGGAGTATGAAAAGCTGGTGGACTTCTATCTGGATATTCCCCAGGACAGGGCGCTTACTCTGGATGATCTGACGTTCTATCTTGAATCGGTGTTCGATGGTCTCTGGAGTTATCGCTTCTTTCACCGGGATCTCGAATATCTGCTGGATACCGACCCGAGGCTGCGAAAGGATTATCGGGAGTTCACCAACCGATGCCTGTCATCCATACAGGAGATATTCTGGAAGTTGACGGAGGCGGGAATCATCGAGCTGACGTCTGAGGATCTGCGTGCCGCCGTCTCACTGAATGTCTGGCTGGTGGTGACAAACTGGATGGCCTTCCTGAAAACCGCTCATGCGGGGGACGAGCCGGCAAGTCTGACCATCACTGAGCTCAAGCAGGGCATCTATCAGGTGCTGACCATGCAGATGCCTTACCTGACACCGGAGTATCGGGATCGGGTGGTGGCATTGCGGGAAAGGTACCGGCCTTCACTGCCCGCAGCTGGCGGGGCCCCAGTGAAAGTGGTTGCGAGGAAAGAAAGGGTTGGTTAAAAAGTGATCTGATTTGGAACTTTCGTCGAATGTCTTTGTCGAAGGTAATGACGTGGGAATCCGGACATTCTTGCGTCTCCTGAGTGAGTTCTCAGGTTTTAGCACGTCGCAAACCCTGACGTTTCACCGGTCTGTCGCCGACAGACCGGTTTTTTTATGCCAAATCAGGGCATTTCTGCGGTCTCAGGAGACTCCAGCCAGTCCGTCAGAGCTTCCCTGCACTCCTCAATGCCACGCTTCGAGGTTGCCGAAAACATGATCAGGTGCTCAACGCAGCTGAACGGCTTGAGTCTTTTGGCAATGCCCATCATGGCATTCTTCGCCTGTCCGAACTTCAGTTTGTCTGCCTTGGTGGCCAGGATCATCAATGGCAGGTTGTTATGCTCACACCATTCCACCATCATTTGATCGAACTCGGTCAGGGGGTGTCGAATGTCCATGACCAGAACCAGGCCTCTGAGGCAGCGCCGGTCATTAAGGTAGTGGCCAAGGTGCTGTTGCCAGTCGTCTTTCATATCCCTGGACACTTTGGCATAGCCGTAACCTGGCAGATCCACCAGGCGACAGCCCTCGCGGTTCAGGGAAAAGAAGTTGATCAGCCGGGTGCGTCCGGGCGTCTTGCTGGTTCGTGCCAGTTTGCCATTGGCGGTAATGGCGTTGAGTGCGCTGGACTTGCCGGCATTGGAGCGGCCAGCGAAAGCGACCTCGGCACCGATGTCCTCAGGACACTCGTCCAGTCGTGAGGCGCTGATCAGGAAACGGGCACTATTAAAAGAGATGGTTTTTTGAGTCAGATCAGGGTCCACAGCGGTTGGGTTTCCTTCGGATTTCAGTTATCGGGGATTAATGTATAATGCTACACCAAATCCGGGCGGTGCGCCTTTTTGTCACCGCTGTCAGCCCCGGTTTTGAGCCTGCCTGGCCCGGTTTTGAGCCAGCCTGGATTGAGCCCTGCCGGCTGCATAATGAAGAATACCTTTAAAGATGAGAGAAGCGGAGCGAGCATGAAAAAACTGATCGCAGGAGTTGTTCTCGGCGTTAGCCTCACAGCGATGGCTCACGGGGCTGGAGATCCTCAAGCGGGTGAACAGAACGCAGCGGTGTGTGCCGGTTGTCACGGCCAGGGTGGCCAGAAGCCCATTATGGGTAACTACCCGAAACTGTCTGGCCTTGGTGAAACCTACCTTCACAAACAGCTGGTTGCTATCCAGGCGGGTGATCGGGCGATCCCTGAAATGACCGGCCTGCTGGACGGAAAGTCTGATCAGGAATTGCAAGACCTGGCAGCTTACTTTGATAGCAATGAAATGATTGTTAACCAGGCGAGCCCCGAGGGCCTTGAGCAGGGTGAAGCCTTGTACCGCGGTGGTAACATGGCGTCTGGCGTTCCTGCCTGTGCCGGTTGTCACAACCCGCGCGGTCAGGGCAACGAGCCGGCTGGTTACCCGATGCTGGGTGGTCAGAATGCGGATTATGTGATCAAGCAGCTGAAAGCTTACCGTGACGGTACTCGTGCAACGGACAGCAACTCTGCGATCATGATGGACGTGGCAGCCAAGCTGACGGATGCCGAGATCGAAGCAGTCGCCAACTACGTGTCTGGCCTGAACTGATCGATGAGTTCCTGAAGAAACCCCGCCACGGCGGGGTTTTTTGTTGCTGGCTTACCGTCCTGTAATTCTTGAAGCTCGGGCCGTTATGGAACTTTTGCCGGTGCCTGGGTCATAATCTTCCTCAAACTGAATTCTGGAATCTGGAGACGTTGAATGATCAGAGCACTTGGTATGGCAGTGGTTGTTGCTATGGCGGTCGCCTTTAGCGGGCTGGCCAGCGCAGAGCCCTGGGTAGAAGGTACTCACTACAAAAAGCTTGATACCCCGGTGCGCACCGAGAGTGACAAGGGTGTCGAGGTGGCTGAGATATTCTGGTACGGCTGTCCGCACTGCTACAACTTCAAGCCCCTGGCCGAAGCCTGGGAAGCGAAAGCGCCTGATTACGTGAACTATGTCCGCATACCTGCGGCTCTGGGTCGCTCCTGGGAGCCCCACGCAAAGGCGTTTTATGCTCTGGAGGCCATGGGTCAGCGCGAGGCGGTGCATGATGCCTTGTTTGATGCACTCGCTGGCGAGCATCGGCCTCTGAATGACGGCGAATCCCTGGCGGATTTCGTTTCCGGTTACGGGGTCGATCCCGAGGTTTTCCTCAATAACTACAACAGTTTTGGTGTGAATGCACGGATGCAGCAGGCCCAAGCCAAAGTCCGCGGCGCGCGCGTTACCGGTACACCGACTATGCTGGTAAATGGAAAGTACCTTGTTACGGCATCCATGGCTGGTGGACATGAAGCAGTGCTGAAAGTCCTGGATTACCTGGTGGAAAAGGAACACGCCGCTGGACAGTGATCGGTACCCGGGCCGCAGGTTGGTGTCGATCAGTAACCTGCGGGCAGGGTGAGATTGCCGACGTATGTATAAGCGACTTCGCAAACAGATTGATACCATGCTCAAGCCGGAGCGTCCGCCGAGAGGTCGCTGCTCGGGGCTGGAGCATGTCCCTGAATTCGAGCCGCACCGGCACATCCGTCTTCTGACCTTCAATATCCAGGTCGGCATCAACACGTCTTCCTACCGTCACTACGTCACTCGCAGTTGGCAACACATCCTGCCGCACCGTCGCCGGATCGAGAATCTTGATCGTATCGCGCAGCTGATCAGCAACTACGATGTCATTGCGTTGCAGGAGTGCGATGGCGGCAGTCTCAGAAGCGGTTACATCAATCAGGTCCAGTATCTTGCCGAAGCCGCCGGCATTCCTTATTGGTATCAGCAGCTTAACCGGAATCTTGGTCAGATTGCCCAGCACAGCAACGGCCTGTTGAGCCGGTATCGGCCGCTGGATGTAACTGAGCACAAGTTGCCGGGACTGATTCCCGGGCGTGGGGTTATCATTGCCCGGTATGGATCGGAAGAGGACCCCCTGGTTCTGGTGCAGATGCACCTCTCGCTGAGTAAAGCGGCGCAGCAGCGACAGCTTGGATTTGTCAGGGAGCAAATTGCGGACTATCAGCATGTGGTGCTGATGGGTGATATGAACAATCATGCCGAAGAATTGCTGACACAGACCCCGTTGAAGGAAACGGACTTGGTGCCGTTGCCCGACTCTGCGCACAGCTTCCCGAGCTGGCGTCCGGAAAAGGCGCTGGATCATATTCTGGTCAGCCCATCTCTGGAAATTCGTCGTTCGGAAGTAGTGAGCTATCCGATGTCGGATCACCTGCCGATCGCAATGGATATCGCATTGCCCAAGGGATACCTGGAAACGTTTTGACTGTTTTTCGGGGGAGTGGAATTCAAGAGCAAAAAACCGAGTTCTCATGATTAAGCGGCTGTCTATCCTGATATCTCTTGGTTGGGTATCAGGGAGCGTGCAATGACTGTCCAGGGCTCAGAAGTGTCAGATTACGGAACGGACGAGGCTCGCTGGCAAGCAATCGTTGGCAGGGATGAGCGTGCCGATAACTGTTTCGTGTATGCGGTGCGCACGACCGGTGTTTATTGCCGTCCCAGCGCCACGTCTCGGTTGCCAAAACGGGAGAACGTCGAGTTCTTTGACTCTGCGGATCTCGCTGAAAAGGCCGGCTATCGCCCAAGTCGTCGCCCTCAGGGTGACCGAACCGCAGTTGTTTCCAATCGCATCGCGCTTGTCCGTGAAGCCTGTCGTCTCATCGAATCATCGGAGGACGTGCCCGACCTTCGTAAATTGGCGGCACAGGCCCGCTTGAGTCCCCATTATTTTCATCGTGTCTTCAAGGCGGAAACAGGGCTGACGCCCAAGGCCTATGCAATTGCCTGTCGCGCCCGAAAGGTTCGGGATGAGCTGGGGGCTGCCGAGGGCACGGTGACTGATGCCATCTATGGTGCCGGGTATAACTCCAGTAGCCGGTTTTATGAATCGTCTGCTCAGGTGTTGGGGATGCGTGCGGGAGAATATCGTGCCGGTGGTGCGGGGGTGGTGATCAGGTTTGCGGTTGGCGAATGTACGCTCGGGTCGATTCTTGTGGCTCAAAGTGAGCGAGGCGTTTGCGCCATCCTGCTGGGGGATGAACCGGATGCGTTGGTCCGGGATCTTCAGGATCGCTTCCCGAAGGCGGAGCTGATTGGCGGAGATCGTGCTTTTGAGCGAATGGTTGCGGAAGTGGTGGGGGTGGTTGAGGCGCCCGGCACAGCGTTGAATCTGCCGCTGGATATTCAGGGCACGGTCTTCCAGCAGCGAGTGTGGGAAGCGTTGCGCGAAATTCCTGTGGGGGTCACGGTTAGCTATTCTGATCTGGCTGAACGCATAGGGGAGCCGAAGGCGGTGCGCGCCGTTGCCCGTGCCTGCGGAGCCAACTGTCTGGCGGTTGCTATTCCCTGTCACCGGGTGGTTCGGCGTGATGGAGCCTTGTCGGGTTATCGCTGGGGAGTTGAGCGTAAGCGCGAGTTGTTGCGAAGAGAGGCGGGTCTTTAAACAACAAACCCCCGCCAGGGGCGAGGGTTTGTTGTTCGTCTGGCCTAGCCGGAGCTGGCCATCAGGATGCCGGAGATCGATATTACTTGATCTTGGATTCCTTGTACGCAACGTGCTTACGGACAACCGGATCGTACTTTTTGATCTCGATCTTTTCCGGGGTGTTACGCTTGTTCTTGATGGTCGTGTAGAAGTGACCAGTGCCTGCTGAAGATACCAGCTTGATTTTTTCGCGCATGATGCGGCTCCTTAAACTTTCTCGCCGCGGGCACGAAGATCGGCCAGCACAGCGTCAATGCCTTTTTTGTCGATGATGCGCATGCCCTTGGTGGATACGCGCAGCTTTACAAAACGCTTCTCGGATTCAACCCAGAAACGATGGTTCTGCAGATTCGGCAGAAAACGGCGACGAGTGTGGTTCATCGCGTGGGAAACGTTGTTACCGGTGACCGGACGCTTACCGGTAACCTGACAAACTCTGGACATACTTGCCTCCGACCTGAGCAGTGGTCTTAATCAATACGAATTCGTTTTAAATGCGTCTCTGGTTGCCGGGGAGCTCACTTGCTCCCTGTTCGCGCCTAATAAACGGAACGCTGCCTGCCAGACGCCGCCAGAAAGGGACGCTTTTATACCAGAACTCACCCCCCAACGCAAAAAATTGTTGGGAATTTGGCCAGTTTTCCGGCAATGGCCCCGACGGATTTACATCATACCCCGTTCTGCCAGCGATATTACCTCACCATGGCCGACAACCATATGGTCAAGAACCCTGATATCCACCAGTGACAGGGCCTCTTTGAGCCTACGGGTCAGCGAAACGTCGGCCTGGCTTGGCTCGGCAACCCCGGAGGGGTGGTTGTGGGCGAAAATGACCGCCGCCGCATTGTGCTCAAGTGCCTGGCGAACCACTTCTCTCGGGTAAACGGCGGCGCCATCAATGGTGCCGCGGAAGAGTTCGTGGTACTGGATGACGCGGTGCCGGTTGTCGAGGAACAGGCCGGCGAAGACTTCGTGGGGGTAGGTGGATAGCCGACTGGTCAGAAAACGCCGGGTATCTTCGGGTGAGCGCAGTGGGTCACCCTGGCGCAGCGGTTCATCCATCACCCGCCTGGCCATCTCCATGGCGGCCTGAACCTGGGCGTATTTTGCGCTACCCAGCCCGCGCACACCACAGAACTGCCGTTGGGAGGCCGTCATCAGTCCCCGCAGGCCGCCAAAGCTGTCAATGAGATTGCGGGCCATGGCCATAACGGGCACGCCGGCGGTGCCGGTGCGCAGAAAAATGGCCAGTAGCTCAGCATCGGAGAGAGTGTTGGCGCCGTGGCGCAGCAGCCGCTCTCGCGGTCGCTCGTCCGTGGGCCAGGGGGAGTCTGACATGTCCTTGTCCTTGGATTTGGGTGTTGTGGTGCGTCCTGCACCGGGATGTGAGTCTCAGTGTTACATTAGATTACGCGAAAGAGTGAAAAAGCGTAACCGTTGAGCGCGTCTTGCGGGCTGCCTGAGTGGCCAGACCATGCTATGTTATAAACCTTTATTTTTATGAGGATACGGAGCCCTATGGCCGCCAAACGAATCCTTCTGGGTGTCACCGGAGGTATTGCCGCCTACAAGAGCGCTGAGCTGGTGCGGTTGTTGAAGAAAGCCGGCTACGACGTCCGTGTTGTCATGACATCGGGTGCGGAAGCCTTTGTTACTCCCCTGACGTTCCAGGCTTTGAGTGGTGAGCCGGTGCGAACCTCGCTGCTGGATCCGGAGGCAGAGTCCGGCATGGGGCACATCGAGCTGGCGAAATGGGCGGATCAGGTTGTAGTGGCGCCCGCGTCAGCCGATTTTCTCGCCCGGCTGGCACAGGGTATGGCCGATGATCTGCTCACCACCGTGTGCTCGGCGACCGAGGCTCCCATCGCTCTGGCGCCTGCAATGAATCAGGCGATGTGGCGGAACCATCGGACGCAGCGCAATATAAAGCTTCTGGAAGATGATCCTCAGATTCGCCTGTGGGGACCGGATCAGGGGCAGCAGGCCTGTGGTGACACCGGTCCAGGGAGGATGCTTGAACCTCAGGCCCTGCTGGAACGGATTCAGGGGGCATCAACGGACGGCGTACTATCGGGCAAGCGGGTGGTGATCACCGCTGGCCCCACCCGAGAGCCAATCGACCCCGTTCGGTATATCACCAATCACAGCTCGGGGAAGATGGGCTACGCTCTGGCTGCCGCTGCACGCGATGCCGGGGCAAAGGTGGTGCTGATCAGCGGGCCGGTCACTATCCCGTCGCCGGAGGGAGTGGACGTACAAGATGTTACCACGGCGCAGGATATGCTTGAGGCCGCCTCGGCCGCAGTCGATGAGGGATGTGACCTGTTTATTGCCAGCGCTGCGGTTGCGGATTATCGACCTCAGACCTGTGCCGGGGACAAAATCAAGAAATCCAGTGAGGAAATGGCCCTTGCTCTGGTGCGCAATCCCGATACGCTGGCAACCATCGCAGACCGCAAGGATGCGCCCTTTACCGTGGGTTTTGCCGCGGAAACCACGGATGTGGCTAAATACGCGACAGACAAGATGCAACGGAAGAAGCTCCGGATGATTGTGGCCAATGATGTATCCGTGCCCGGTCTGGGCTTCAACAGTGATAACAATGCAGTGACAGTCTTCTGGCCTGGTGGGCAGCGCTCTATCGGGCCGACCAGCAAGCAGCAGGTTGCCGGTTCACTGATCGAACTGATTTCAGAACACCTAAAGGACTCCCCATGACCAGACAGACATTTCAGGTTCGGGTGCTGGATAACCGCATCGGCGAACAGATTCCCTTTCCCGAGTACGCCACCGAAGGATCTGCCGGCCTTGATCTCAGAGCATGCCTGAAGGAACCTCTTACACTGGAACCGGGGCAAACCGAACTGATTCCAACCGGCCTTTCCGTTCACATTGCCGATCCGTCCCTTGCTGCCATGATTCTTCCCCGCAGCGGTCTGGGCCATAAGCACGGTATTGTTCTGGGTAATCTTGTCGGGTTGATCGACTCGGACTATCAGGGCGAGTTGATGGTCTCTTGCTGGAATCGCGGTCACACCACCTTTACTGTCGATATCGGTGAACGGATCGCCCAGCTGGTGCTGGTTCCCGTCGTGCAGGCCGATTTTGAAATTGTCTCCGAATTTGATGCCAGTGCCCGGGGCGAGGGGGGGTTCGGTTCCACCGGTACCCGTTGAGACTCAGCTCGGCGACGCATTGACACTTGTCGGCGTCTATACTTTGCGCATAAGTGCTTGGCCAGGACGAAATAATAAATTGCAGGATGAATTATGAAGCTGGGTAAGAAGACTTCCGATTCCGACGCCCCTGAGGACAAAAAAACTGCCAGGAAGGCGGCGAAGGCTGACAAGAAAAACGCTGGCAAGGGGCCCAAGCTCCGGCAACTCACCTCGGTAGCAGTCAACCAGTCTATGGCCGTGGTGCTGGCTGCAGTTCTGGCGGCTGCCCTGATCCAGTTTCTGGTGGTGGAACCGGCAGCACAAGACAGGCAGCAGCAGGCTGCCTCGGTTGAGGTTGATTCCGCGGCCATCCGCATCAATCAGTATCTTGCCCTGCTGCAGGACAGTGTCGATAGTCTGGCCTCCCGGATGGATGTGCGGGAAGCCGTGGCGGGGACTTCGGGAGTTGCTCAGGTTGAGGCTCGATTGACAGCACCGCTGGAAGGCGTTGTGGAGGCCCACCTTTTCCCCTACCGGAAGGTGCCCCGCACGGCCAATGGCGATGGGTTGCTGGGCTTCGCTGGCTTGGAGCTGGCCAGAAAAGCCGAGCTCGCCAGCCCTATGCTTCCGGATGCGTTTCCCAAAGATGGCAAGTGGTTTGTGCAGATGGCCGCGACTGTGCGCAACCCACAAAGCAATGCCGTGACCGGCAGTCTGCTGGTCATTTTTGACGCGGCTCAGCTTCGCCCGCTGCTGCAGGTTGTCAATGCTGAACTGGGTGGGCAACTGGCGTTGGTACAGACTATATCTGGTTCGTCCCGAGCCGTTGTTAGCAACGGCAATGGCAGCGGGACGGAAATGTCCCGTCCGCTTGTCAATCCGGACTGGTCGGTTACCTACAAGCCCGCCCGGATGGTGGGCGCACCGGTTGATATTGTGATGATTGCCATCCTGGTCGTGGTTCCGGCGCTGATTGCCGCTATCATTGGCTGGATCCTGATCTCCGGAGCGCAACGGGGGCTGCGCCAGGATGTGGCTGCCCTGATTCAGTGGTCACATAAGGTGTTTGGCGGAGAGCGCGCCAAGTTGCCGCCGTTTCGTTGGGATCTGATTGCTTCTGCCGGTGAAGTGCTATACCGCCTGTCCCAGACTGTGGAAAAACGGCTTGCCAAGGCAGTGGAGGCGGCCAGGCCTAAAAAGACAGGCAGGCAGCCCGCATCCTCTGAAGATGAGCCTCTGTTCCAGGACTCCGATATGCCGGACATCGACATGCTGGATGGCGATGAAGATGTCCTGGGCTTTGGGGATGATGATCTGTCGGGGCTTGAGGAGACGCCCAATCCCGGCGTTGAACTGTCTCCGGATATATTTCGCGCCTATGACATTCGCGGTATTGTCGGAGAAACGCTGTCGCCAGAGGTGGTCCGTGTTATCGGGCAGTCCATCGGTTCCGAAGCCGTTGAGCGTGGCGTGACGGCCATTTGCATCGGCTATGATGGCCGGCACTCCAGCCCCGAGCTGGCTGACGCTCTGGGGGCGGGTATCATGTCCACCGGATGTGATGTTATCCCTATTGGTGCTGTGCCGACTCCGGTTCTATATTTCGCAACCCATGAACTCGGTACCGGTTCTGGCGTCATGGTGACCGGCAGTCACAATCCGGCAAATTACAATGGCCTCAAGATCATGCTGGGCGGTGAAACCCTGTCCGGCGAAGCCATTCAGAAGCTCCATCAGCGCATCCAGAGCGGTGAGTTTGCCCGTGGCCAGGGCAGCCAGAACCCTCAGGACGTTCGCCGGGCCTACCTGGACCGTATCGTCGGAGATATTGCCGTTGCCGCTCCCCTCAAAGTCGTTGTTGATGCGGGTAATGGCATTGCTGGCGAGCTGGCCCCGATGCTGGTGGAAGAGCTGGGTTGTGAGGTAATCCCGCTGTACTGCGAGATTGATGGCGATTTCCCCAATCATCATCCGGATCCAGGCAAACCTGCGAATCTGGCCGATCTGATTGCCCGGGTCAAAGAGGAAGGTGCCGATATCGGCCTGGCGTTTGACGGTGATGGCGACCGGCTCGGCGTGGTGACCAATACAGGCAAGATTATCTGGCCGGACCGGTTGCTGATGCTGTTTGCACGGGATGTGGTGTCCCGGAATCCGGGCGCGGATGTACTGTACGACGTCAAATGCAGCCGTCGTCTGGCTGGCGTGGTGTCCGAGGCGGGCGGCCGTCCAATTATGTGGAAAACCGGCCATTCCCTGATGAAATCGAAAATGAAAGAAACCGGAGCCTTGCTGGCTGGCGAAATGAGTGGCCACATCTTCTTTGGTGAGCGCTGGTATGGATTTGACGATGGCCTGTATTCAGCGGCTCGTCTGCTGGAAATCCTGGGCATCGAGGATCGCCATAGTGAAGACGTGTTCGAAGACTTCCCTGAGGATATCAGTACCCCCGAGCTGAATG
The DNA here is from genome assembly GCF_000708045.1 of Marinobacter nitratireducens. GTDB lineage: Bacteria > Pseudomonadota > Gammaproteobacteria > Pseudomonadales > Oleiphilaceae > Marinobacter > Marinobacter nitratireducens. Next base: position 371,213 of record NZ_ANIE01000007.1, on the reverse strand, counting down.
TCGAAGTGACCGAAGCGAACAAATTCTCGATCATCGAGCGTCTCGGTGAAGTCGGCGATTTTGGCGATGGTAATATCAGCACGATTGACGGTATCCGGGTGGACTATACCGATGGCTGGGGGTTGTGCCGGGCGTCAAACACCACGCCGGTTCTGGTGTTGCGTTTTGAAGCTGAGAACGAGGATGCTCTGGAGCGGATCAAAGGTGTGTTCCGGGAACAGCTGAGCAAGGCCGCTCCGGATGTGGTCGCCGAGTTCTGACGCTCCGAATTTCAAACGAATCAATTATGGATCATTAAGGCAAAAACATGGCGCTGGATCGTGAAACAGCAATGCAGGTGGCTTCGGTACTGAGTAAAGGCCTGCCTTACATTCAACGGTTTACCGGGAAAACCGTGGTGATCAAGTACGGCGGTAACGCCATGGAAAACGAAGACCTTAAAAGCAGTTTTGCCCGCGATGTGGTGCTGATGAAGCTGGTGGGGTTGAACCCGATTGTGGTTCACGGTGGTGGCCCTCAGATCGGCGAATTGCTCGACCGCCTGAACATCCAGTCACGCTTCGTCAATGGTATGCGGGTGACCGATGCGGAAACCATGGACGTGGTGGAGATGGTGCTTGGGGGGCAGGTCAATAAGGAGATCGTTTCCCTGATTAACTCCCACGGGGGCACGGCCGTGGGGCTCACCGGTAAGGATGCCAACCTGATTCGAGCCCGCAAGCTGGAGGTTGTGAACCGGTCGGAGGAGCTGGAAAAGCCGGAAATTATCGACATTGGCCATGTTGGCGAGGTCGCCAGCGTCAATGTGGATGCCATCGATATGCTGACCCGGAGCAATATCATCCCGGTTATTGCTCCAATCGGCGTCGGGCCTGACGGTGCCTCCTACAATATCAATGCGGATCTCGTGGCGGGCAAGGTTGCCGAAGCCATGAAAGCGGAGAAACTGATTCTGCTAACCAATGTGTCCGGGCTGAAGAGCAAGGACGACAAGGTGCTGACGGGGCTTACTGCTCAGCAGGTTAATGAGCTGATCGAAGATGGCACCATCCATGGCGGAATGTTGCCCAAGATCCGCTGTGCGCTGAGCGCGGTCGAAAACGGTGTCAGAACGTCTCACATCATTGATGGTCGGGTAGCGCATGCCTGCCTGCTTGAAATCTTTACCGACGAGGGTGTCGGTACCCTGATTTCCCGCAACTGACGGTATGCCCTGAGGAGTTTCCGGATGAAGCGCCTGATCACATTTCTAATTGTGCTGACGCTGGTTGTGGTTGGCGGGTTCAAGGCCGGGGTCTGGTGGCTGGCGAATGAACGCCTGGCTGAAGCCAGGACCAGTCTGGAATCCTGGGGCGTCCTTGAGCGCGGGACGATCGGGTCCGGTCTGGATGGCCGGTTGGTGCTCACGGGTGGGAGCTGGCAGGATTTTCGTCTGACCCGGCCGCTGGAGATTGGCAAGCTTGAGTTTGATGCCGGCTCGCCGCTGACCTTGCTGAGTGTGTTGGCTGACCCTGAATTGATGCCCGTCAGTTGGACCCTGAGAGCGGAAGGGCTCGGCCTGGCGCTCGAATCGACCATGTTCCGCAACTGGGTGACCGCGGAGGGAGAGACCAGCGAGGGCGAACCGGCGCTCATCGTCCTTTCCTGCGCGCCGGACTCTCGCCAGCAACTTGGCAGCGGGGATTTGAGGCGAATGGGCGTCACCAGCATCAGCGGCGAGGTGATGGTTCGTCAGCGCCCTGACGGCCTGTACGCAGAGGTCAGTACCGCTGGCACCGGTAGTCTTGAGATTGACTGGCCGGGTGCGCAACTGGCTGCGATGGAGCCAGAGCGTGTGTTTGAAAACGCCTCCGGTGCGATGGACGTCACGGTCAGAGATGGTGGCCTGATGCGCAGAGTGGCCGCCTATTGTGCCCGTGAAACCGGGCTGGATGTTCCGGCATGGGCCGCTCAGGCGGTCGAGGCGATGAGCAAGGGGTTCGAGGCTCGTGGCCTCAATGCCAGCAGCCAGTTGCTGGCATTGTATCGGCAGTGGTTAACCGAAGGCGGAGAACTCTCGCTCAGGCTGGATCCGGCGGCGCCCTTTGCTGGTATCCCGGTATACCCTGAGGCGCAGGGCGGTGCAGACCTTGAAGGCTGGTCGGTTTCTTATAATGGCGCTGTGGTGCCTGAAGTCTATCTCCGGGAATTACCGCCGGTGGTTGAAGCTGCGGTGGCGCCCGTGGAAACCGGGTCTGATGAAGTTGCAGGTGAACCGGGTTGGTACGCCGACAGTGTTGCGAGTGCCGGGCAGTGGGTCGGGCGCAAGGTCAGGGTGACCCTGAACAACGAGAACGTTGTAGAAGGCAGGCTGGTCAGCGTCAGCGACCGCGAGCTTGAAGTGGCGCGGGTGGTTGCCGGCGGCGAAGTGGCCTATCCCATGCTGATCCGCGCCATTGCCCGTTTCGAGGTCTGGCGCCTTGGGCGCGGCCAGTAAGCCCGCGGGAGGGTAGAGAACGATGTCGCAGACGACCGTAAATGTGGAGGCCGTGCCGGGTATCCGGGAGATGCTGACCCGCCTGATCTCCCTACCGTCCATCAGTAGTGCGTCTCCCGACTGGGATCATAGCAACGAGGCGGTGATCCACACCCTGGCGGACTGGCTCAAGCCCCTGGGGTTCTCGGTGGAGATCCTCGCGGTGCCCGGGATGCCCGGAAAGTTCAATCTCATTGCGACCCTGGGTAGCGGTCCCGGCGGGCTTGTTCTGTCCGGGCATACCGATACCGTGCCATTTGATGACAAGCGCTGGCAGAGTGATCCCTTTCGTCTGACCGAGCGTGACGACCGCTGGTATGGTCTTGGCACCTGTGACATGAAAGGCTTTTTTGCCCTGGCGATCGAAGCCGCGCGAGAGTACGCAGGCCAGCCATTGAAAGAGCCGCTGATTATCCTCGCCACGGCGGACGAGGAAAGCTCAATGAATGGTGCTCGCGCCCTGGCCGAGGCAGGTACTCCGAAAGCCCGTTATGCGGTGATTGGCGAGCCGACGGCGTTGCGCCCGGTGCGCATGCACAAGGGCATCATGATGGAGCGGCTGGCTTTTGAGGGGCAGTCAGGGCATTCCTCCAATCCAGCGCTCGGAAATAATGCCCTGGAGGGCATGCACGAAGCATTGGGTGAACTCCTGGAGTTGAGGTCACAGTGGCAGGCCCGTTACCAGAATGCCGCGTTTGAGGTCCAGGTTCCGACTATGAACCTGGGTTGTATTCATGGCGGCGATAATCCGAATCGGATTTGTGCTCGCTGCGAGCTGCATTTTGATCTCCGCCCGCTGCCGGGAATGGATATGGAGACCTTGCGTCAGGCCATCATGAATAAGATTCAGCCGGTCGCCGAGCGCCGGCAGCTGGGGCTGGTGTTCGAGCCGTTATTTGACGGCGTCCCTCCCTTCGAAACCGCCGCCGACGCGGAGCTTGTGAGAGTCTGTGAAACGTTGACCGGGCATACGGCTCACGCCGTTGCCTTCGCCACCGAGGCACCCTGGCTTCAGAAGCTGGGGCTCGAAACCCTCGTGATGGGGCCTGGATCAATTGATCAGGCGCACCAGCCGGATGAGTTTCTGGAGCTGTCCCAGCTTGAGCCCACCGTGAAGATTCTCAAGGGCCTGATCCGGCAGTTCTGCCTGTAGCCCACTATTGTTGACTGATATGGAGAAGTGATTGAATTCTAACGACTGGCTGCATGGGTTCCGGCACTCATCCCCCTACATCAACGCCCATCGCGGTCGTACGGTGGTGTTGACCATTCCCGGGGACGCCATTGCCGACAGAAACTTCATCAACATCATTCACGACATTGCGTTGTTGAGCAGTCTCGGGGTGCGATTAGTGGTGGCGTTCGGCGCCCGACCGCAGATTCAGTCACGCCTGGACAGTGCCGGTTTTGAATCCTCGTTCGCCCGCAACCTCCGCGTGACGCCGGAATCGGTATTGCCGCTGGTGATGGAAGCCATCGGCGGTTTGCGGGCACACCTCGAAAGCCAGTTGTCCATGGGGCTGGTAAATTCACCCATGCACAATGCCAGGATTCGGGTCAGTAGCGGAAATTACGTGACCGCCCGGCCTGTCGGTGTCCTGGATGGCATTGATTATGGCTACACTGGCCGGGTGCGCCGGGTCGATGTGGCGGGCATTGAAAAGCTCCTTGAGCTGGGCCATATCGTGTTGCTGCCGCCTATGGGGTACTCGCCCACTGGCGATGCCTTTAACCTGTCCTATGAAGATGTGGGTAGCCAGGTTGCGGCGGCGCTTCAGGCGGAAAAGTTGATCGTGTTCATAGACGATCAGGGGTTGCTGGAGGAAGACGGCTCATTGATCCGGGAACTCTCGGCAAGGCAGGCATCAGAGCGTTTGGCGTCTGGCGCGGTGACCGGTCATGATGCCGACTTGCTCAGGGCTGCCTGCGATGCCTGCGTAAAAGGGGTTCGTCGGGCGCACATTATTAGCTACCTGAAGGATGGTGCGCTGCTGGAAGAGATGTTTACCCGTGATGGTTCCGGCACCCTGGTCAGTGGCGACCACTACGAGCAGATTCGGCAGGCCCGGGTTGAGGATATCGGCGGCATTCTGGAATTGATTCAGCCCTTGGAAGAACAGGGGATTCTGGTCAGACGATCCCGGGAAATGCTGGAGACCGAAATCGACCGCTTTGTCGTGGCCGAACGGGACGGCACCATTGTTGGCTGTGCGTCGTTGCATCTGTACCCGGATGAAGGGGCGGGAGAGTTGTCCTGCTTCGCGGTGGACCCATCCTACCGGCGCTCCGGTCGAGGTGACGAGATTCTGGCCATGGTCGAGAAGTTGGCCCGCGGCCAGGGGCTTGGCAAGTTGTTTGTTCTTACCACCCAGACCGAACACTGGTTTCGGGAGCGCGGTTTTCAGCCGACTTCCGTGCAGTCTTTGCCTGGCCCAAAACTGGCTTCCTACAATGCCCAGAGAAATTCAAAGGTCTTCTGTAAACCGCTCTGACAGCTTCTCCAGGGTTGCCGACCGCGTACTGGCAGGCTGTTTCGCGAGGCCTTTCACCGCGTTGTAGAACGCCGGGTAGTTGTGGTCCAGCTCTCTCAGGAGCTCTCGAAAACCCGGTACGTACTGGTTGTACTGCTGGAATAAAGCAAGGTTGGCATTGTTGAGCTGTTCAGGGTATGCGCCGAACGGGCCGGGTTGCGCCCAATGTTCTGTCAGCTCGTTGTAGGAAGCCAGCAGATCACTGAGGATGTCAGCTTTAACACGTCTGAGCTCCTCTTCCGGGCGCGCCCCCTGCTGGCGGTAGAGGGTTTTCAGGCTGTTGGCGGCTTCCCGAACCAGCTCCAGGGTCTGTTGGCGTTGCTGCAGCCGTTCCAGGGCCAGTTCGAACAGCTGCGGCTTGCCAGCCTGGACCAGCCATCCCTTGAGGCCCTCGAGTTCCACCGCTGTGGCAAAGCTTTCGTTGAAAGCGGTATCACCGTCGACATAGACAACACGATGCGCGAGTTCGTGAAACATCAGCGCCACCATGCGATCTTCGCTGAGTCGGGTGAAGCCGGAATGTAGCGGGTCGTCAAACCACCCGAGAGTCGAGTAGGCAGTAACACCTCCAATCAGTGTGTCATAGCCTTCAGCTTCGAAAATCGCCTGTTCCGCCCGAGCATCGTCAATGTCGAAGTACCCACGGTATGCCTGGCAGCCCAGTACCGGATAACACCAACGGTGTGGCTCCAGGGAGAATTCCGGCACGGCGACCAGGTTGACCACCACCCACGGGTGATTGAGTTGCACATACTCTGTGAAGGCATCGCCGATCGGGAGCGAAAGCTTTTCCTGCGCGTAAAGTCGCGCCTGTTTCGCTGTCTGAAGGGCTGAACGAAGTTCGGGGTCGGTGTGGTCTCCGGACAGCAAGGCATCCACGGGTTCGCCGGACGTCATCAGTGACAGGTGACCTCCTATCGCCTGGGTGTAGTAGCCAATGGTCGTACACCCCGAGAGGCCTGTTACCAGTAGTAAAAGAAGATATATCTGGCTAAGCTGTTTCATTAATCACAATGTTGTAATCAAGGTCGGTTGTCTGATCGGATCTGACCGCTATATTACAGACATGGTTCCCAAAGTAGCAGGTGGCCAAGGCCGCCATTTTCAGGGATGTGAGTCACACAGGTCGGCTTTGGTAACGGCTGTGGCTTGCTGAAATATCAGGTAGTTCATGGATCCTAGAGAACGTCGAAGCAGCCCCCGGCAGCCCATCAAGCTTGCAGCCCAGATTGACTTGGGTATGGGTGAGTCCTGGCCCTGTCAGATCGCGGACTTTTGCGCCGAGGGGCTGTTTGTACGCTATTCCGGTGATACGTCACGAAAGCTTGATCAGGCACTCGCAGGTGGAACGCCCCCGGAAATCGTAGTCCGGTTTCGCAGCGTCGATGGCAGTCACCGCCACGAGTTGTATGTGAATATTGTGCGTCGCATTGATGGTGCCATGGGCGTCAATTTTACCCGACCGAACCCGGAAGCCGTTGGTGCCATGCTTCAGCAGTGTGGTGGTTCTTCGAGCCAGCAGAGGGCATCGCTCCGGGCACCGAGCGATCGGATCCAGTTTGTTCTGCACCAGTCTGCCAAAGCGGTGATTCAGTTTATCGAGCCGCTCATGGATGCCTGCTTTGTGCAGATGGTGTCCGGCCTCAAGGCCGCGGCGCAGAAAGCGTCAAGCGATCAGTTGGCCAATGAGTACATGGACGCCTCCGGGCAGATTCAGGCCCGGCAACGCGTGATCTGGCATCAAATGGCCCGCAGCCTTGAATCGCCCTTGAAACCGGCCCCCAAGGGATTTCCAGGGTCGGAGTTGTCCGTTGTCGACAAAGGTGAATTTGAGGACTGGCTGACCATTCGTGTGATGGTCACCAAAGCCGACACCCTGTATCGGGGAGATCTGCTTCAGCTTAAGCTGCGCCTCGACAAGCTTGGCATTGCTAACGCAACCGGTCACCACAATCCCCTCGGGCCATCCCTTGTCTGTGAAGCGTTTCACGCGGGCTTGAGCCAGATGAAGACTTCCCGCGAGGTGGAAAAAGTCTGCCTGAAAGTCTTTGAACAATCGGTTCTGCAGCATCTGGGGCCGCTCTACAAAGAGCTAAACAACATACTGATTCGCCACGGCGTTCTGCCTGATCTGGATCTGACCAAATATCTGAGTGACAAGGCTGCGAACACCAAGGAACCGCAGCCCAAGCCTAAAGCGCCTACAGAGTCGGTGAAGAAAGCCGCAGCTCCCGCCGAGCGGGAAAAACCGACAAGCCAACCCGGTAAGACCGGGAACGAGTTTCGGGGCTATGCCCAGGCCGCCCAGACGGCCTTTGCCACCGTCAGAAATCTGCTGACGACGCTCAATGCCAGTCGCGTAGCGCGGGGTGATGCAGAACCCGTCGCGTTTGCCCCGAATGCTCGCCCGTTGTCCTCCGGCGAACTGCAGCGGGAGCTGCAACAGTTGCAGGTTGAGGCCCCCGGGGCCGAGGCGCTGCCGCTCCGCGAGCGTGTGGTCGAGAAGGTCAAGGAAAGTGGCGATAACCGGCTGAACGAAGAGCAGCAGTCAACCCTCGACGTTGTCGATCGGTTTTTCCATTCGGTTGTCGAGAGCCCCAAGCTCAGCGAGCACGCTCAGGCGCGCATGCGACAGTTGGAGGTGCCTGTCCTCAAAGTAGTCATGAGGGATCCAGAGTTCTTTGACGATCAGGACAGTCCAGTTCGCGGGGTGCTCAATCGCCTGGCCCAATTGGGAGTGAAAGGCGGGCGAATCAACCCTGTGGTTCAGCGCCGTATGGACGAGCTGGTTACCCGCATTACCAATGACTTCGAGCAGGATACCGGTGTCTTTGAGCAGACCGTACAGGAACTCGATACTCTGATCGATCGGCAGAACCTTGTGTACCGGCGCAACGTCGAGCGGGTTACGGCAGCGGCTGAGGGGGCACAGAAGGTTTCAGACTCGAAGGCGGCCGTCTCTGAGGTGCTTAATCAAAAACTGGCCGGTCGCAAGGTTCCCAAAGCGGTGTTGAGTTTGCTGGACGGAGGCTGGCGTGATTTGCTGTCGCTGACCTGGATTCGTCAGGGGGCAGACAGCCAGTTATGGCAGGACTACCTGTCGGTGATCGATTCCTTGCTGGCATTCGCTGAGGACCCGGCGAGCCCCATCAATTTGCCGGAGCTTTTGCGAGTGATTCAGGACGGCCTGGCGTCGATCTCCAGCAATCACATGCCTTCGTCGCAGATCCGTGATGAGCTCAAGCAGTTTCTCGTGCGCAGCCCCGATACCTTGCCAGAAATGGTCGAGGTGCCGGCGATGCAGGAAGAGGAAAAAAGCACCAATAAACTGTCTGAGCGGGAGAAGCGGAGCCTGCAACGCTGGATCAACAGGGCGCAGCAGCTGCGAACCGGAGACTGGTTGCGAGATCAGGACAACCCAGAGGAACCCCAGTACATCCGACTGGTGTGGATTGCCCGGGGCTTCAGCCGCTTTGTGTTCGTCAATCACCAGGGCATGCGGGTGGTGGAGTTGGAGCTGGAAGCGCTGGCCCGGCAGATGCGTAAAGGCGTGATTGTTCCGGATAGCCAGTATGAGCGGCCGCTTGTGGATGAAAGCATTGACCGTATGGTTCGCAATGTTTATGACCAGCTTTCCTGGGCAACGACCCATGATGAGCTGACAGGGTTGCTCGGGCGCCGAGAATTTGAACGCATGCTGGATCAGCAGTTGGCGAGACGGGAAGATGATCGTGCCCTGGTTCGGTTAGACCTGCGCCGTTTCCGGCTGCTGAATGACACGGCGGGTTACCAGGCCGGCGACGATACGTTGAAAGAGGTGGCCAGGCTACTGGGCCAAAAAGTAGAAGACGGCATGCCGTTGGCGCGCCTGGCTGGCAACGAGTTTGCCCTGCTGGTGCCCGCCGAGACGGCCTTGGAGTCGGCTAGGGCACTGGTGTCGTCGGTGGAAAGCGCCGAATTTACCTTCGGGGGTCGCAGCTACAAATTGTCGGCCAGTGCCGGGGTGGTGCCTCAGTTGCCCACCCTGGTGAACGCAGAGCGTTGGTTAAGGGCCTCGGAACAGGCACTGTCTTCGGCCAAGCAGCTGGGGCATGGCAAAATTGCCGAGTATATGCCCGACGCGTCAGAGCAGGCTCGTCAGGAACAGATTGCCGAGAAGGTTGCGAGCCTGAGTGACTTGAACGAGGAGCGCATGTTGTTGCGTTGTCAGAAGATCATTCCGCTTCATCCCAAGGCCAATATGTCGGCGCAGTATGAAGTGCTGATCAGTATGTATGATGACGCGGGGAACCTGATTACCGGCCATGATTTCGTTCGTATGGCGGAGCGCTACGACCGCATGCAGGCGGTCGATCGCTGGGTGGTGGGTCATATGCTTGACTGGTTGCGGGACAAGGCTCCGGACCCCAGGCATCTCGGGGGCATGTGTATCAACCTGTCTGGCTACTCACTGAATGATCAGTCCCTGCTGGAGTTCATCTACGAGAAACTGAGTGAGAAGAATGCCCCTATAGAGCGGCTCTGGTTCGAACTCACGGAAGCTTCCGCGATCAACGATGTGGCAGCAATTGCCGAATTCATTGAAGAAATGAAAGAGCTGGGGTGTCGTTTCTGTCTGGGGAACTTCGGCAGCGGCCCGAGCTCTTTCCAGTTCATGCGTTCGCTGCCGGTGGACCTGATCAAGATTGATAGCGCGTTTATTGGCCAGCTCACCACCAGCGAGACAGACCGGGCCATGGTGCGCTCCATGGTCGATATGGCGCATTACATGGACCGTGAAGTTATCGCATCACAGGTTGAATCGCGGGATATTCTGGATATGCTGAGACAACTGGGTGTGGACTACGCTCAGGGTTTCGTCGTCGAGAAACCGAGGTTGCTCGACACTCTCACCTGATTTCCAGGGTTTTCCAATCATGTCGAAGCGTCATCCGATCATTGCTGTGACCGGCTCGTCCGGTGCAGGCACCACGACCACCGGTCAGATCTTCAGCCGCATGTTTGCCAGCGAGGGACTGAACGCGGCTATGGTCAGCGGCGACAGCTTTCATCGTTACAACCGTGAGCAGATGGCGCGTCTGGCGGCCAAGGGCCAATTTGGCGAGCGCAACCATTTTGCCCTGGCGGCCAATCACATCGACAAGCTGGAGGCGCTGTTTTACGACTACGGTCATACTGGCAATGGCCGTTATCGCCAGTACGTCCACGACGAAGACCGTAACCTCGTCTCCGCAGGGCACAAGCCAGGCACCTTTACACCCTGGCAATCATTGCCGGCAGATACCGATTTGCTGTTCTATGAAGGGTTGCATGGCGGTGTGGTCAGCGAGGCCTTCAACATCGCACAGTATGTTGACCTGCTGATCGGAGTGGTACCCATTGTGAATCTGGAGTGGATCCAGAAAATTCACCGGGACACCCACAAACGGGGATACAGCCAGGAGGCTGTCGTAGAAACCATCATCAACCGGATGGACGACTACGTACACGACATTGTGCCGCAGTTTTCTCACACCCACATCAACTTCCAGCGTATCCCCCTGGTGGACACATCCAATCCCTTTGTTGTGCGGGATGTGCCCTCGGAAGACGAAAGCATGCTGGTGATCCGCTTTCGCGACCCGTCGGAAGTGGACTTCCCTTATCTGCTTCAGGTGATTGCCGGTAGCAGTCTGTCCCGTCGGGATACGCTGGTTATCCCGGGAACCAAGATGGCTCTGGCCATGGATCTGTTGGTCAGACCCATGGTTCAGAAGCTGATGGCCCAGAAGCCGTTTGCCTGACACCTGTTCAGGCTGTCAGGCGACCATCCCGATAGTCCCGGAGAGTCTGTTCGATCTCTTCCCGGGTGTTCATGACGAATGGGCCGTACTGTACGACCGGTTCGCCAATCGGCTTGCCCGCGATCAACAGCAAACGAGCCCGCTCAGCCCCGCCGGTCAGGATGATATGGTCACCATCGCTCAGTACACTGGCGGCGCTGGCACGCAGGGGAGTCCGGCCAACGCTGGCTTCGCCCTCGTACAGGTAGAGCATTGCGTTGTGGCCCTCGGGTATGGGCAGCGTGAGCTTTGCCGCGGGTTCCAGGTGGATATCCGCATAAATCGGCTGGGTACTGCGATCCGTGACTGCCCCTAGACAGCGTTGCTCGCCGAGTTCGAGCGTGCCTGCGATCAGCTTGAGTTTGCTTCCTGCAAAGGTGAACTCGGGGATACTTTCCGGCTGAAGGTCCTGATAGCCCGCGTCGGTCATTTTCTCGGCGGCAGGCAGGTTCAGCCAGAGCTGGAAGCCCCGCATCAGGCCCTCGGTCTGCTGAGGCATCTCCGAGTGAATGATGCCACGCCCGGCGGTCATCCACTGGACACCACCCGTGCACAGATCGCCCTGGTTTCCCAGGTGGTCCTCGTGCAACATGTGGCCATCAAGCATATAGGTGACGGTCTCAAAGCCGCGATGCGGGTGCGACGGGAATCCCGCGATGTAGTCCTCTGCGCTCTCCGAGCCAAACTCGTCCAGCATCAGGAACGGGTCCAGCCGAACCGACGGGTTCTGTCCGAGGGAACGTTTGATCCGAACGCCGGCGCCATCGGATGTCTCGGCACCGGGAATGACCTGTTTCAGCATGCGCTCTGTCATCAGCTACCTCCTGCCAACCGGCATTGTTTCGAACGTCTCAGGATGCCAGGGCTGCAATGTCCCGGCTGGCTTCAGTCAGGGCATTGTGCTTCTGCTCATCACCCATGTTGAGCCCCTCGGCATAAACAAAGTGCAGATCGGTCAGGCCGATGAAGCCCAGGAACGAGCGAATGAACGGAGTCTGCGAATCATTCGCTGTCCCGGCATAGATGCCACCGCGGGCCGCCAGTACATAGACGGGGCGATCCTGAAGCAGACCAACCGGGCCATTCTCAGTGTAGCGGAAGGTAATCCCTGCCCGTGCAATGTGATCGAAGTAAGCCTTGAGTGCGGAGGGAATGCCGAAGTTGTACATCGGGACTCCGAGAACCAGAATGTCGGCGTTATGGATTTCATCGATCAATGAATCTGAATAATCCACGACTTGCTGTTGGTCGTTGTTGCGCTCGTCCGCCGAGGCAAGGAAAGCACCAAAACGGGTCGCATCCAGGTGCGGGACCGGCTCGGCGGCAAGATCCCGTGTCGTGACCTGGATCTCGCCGTGGGTCTGGCGAAGCTGCTCAAGCGTTTTTTCAACCAACTGCGAGGATTGGCCGTCTTTGCCAAAGATACTTGCGGTAACAACGAGAATGTTCTTCATGTTCATAGCCTCCAAGGACATTGGAATGTGATGGGACTATTGAACAGCTAGAGCAGATAGGATGAAATCGGAGAATCTTGGAGGCTTTGTTCAAAAAAACTGATGGATGTTCGGCGCGCCGCCCGGGGCGCGCCTTGCCAGCCTATTCCACATTCCGGGAGTAGAAGATTTCCAGCATCTCCCGGCGCAGGCGTTCCTCAATGGACTTGGCTTCGTCGGGGTCCAGGTCGCTGGCATTCACCCCGAAAACGTAATTATCGAGATCAAAGTTTTTCAGCATCATCTTGGTGTGGAACAGATTTTCCTGGTACACGTTCACGTCGATCATCTGATAGGCGTTTTGCGTATCTTCCGTGAGGTAGTTCTGGATCGAGTTGATGTCGTGATCAATGTAATGCTTGGTACCATCCACATCGCGAGTAAAGCCCCGGACCCGGTAATCCACTGTCACAACGTCCGAATCGAAGCTGTGGATAAGGTAGTTCAACACTTTCAGTGGTGAGATCAGGCCACAGGTCGAAACGTCAATGTCCGCACGGAAGGTGCTGACACCGTCGTGCGGGTGGCTTTCCGGGTAGGTGTGAACCGTGACGTGGCTCTTGTCCAGATGCGCCACGATGGTATCCGGAAGGGGGCCTGGCGATTCTTCGTTGTTTGCCTCGCCGTTGGTCAGTTCATGCTCCGCAATCAGCATGGTGACGGACGCACCGTGAGGCTCGTAATCCTGACGGGCAATGTTGAGTACATTGGCGCCGATAATTTTAACCACGTCGGTCAGAATCTGGGTCAGACGCTCGGCGTTGTACATCTCGTCAATGTAGTCGATGTAGGCTTCGCGTTGTTCTTCGGTCTGCGCGTAACAGATGTCGTAGATGTTAAAGCTCAGGGATTTGGTCAGGTTGTTGAAACCGTGCAATTGGAGTTTGGTTTCCATGCTCAGCCCCTCCGGATGATGGAGATGAATGACTGCAGGGCGAGCCTATTCCGCCCTGCCGAGGCCGCCACCGACTACTGACCAGGCTGTTCACCTTTTGCGCAGACCGGCGGAGAGGGTGCGTATTATGCACACCGGACGTGACATTGGATAGTCTGTGAAAGCACATTTTAGCACCGGTATCTGTTACTGCTTCCCGGCGGATGCCAGAGGCCCTTTTCTGGCCCTATTTGAAGGGCCGGATGTGTTATTCAGCGTCGCGGATTTCGTAGCTGTGAGTGATCTCGACGCCGGCTTTTTCCAGCATGATGGAAGCAGAACAGTACTTCTCCGCGGACAGGCTGACCGCGCGCTTGACATGGTTCTCTTTCAGGTTGTTTCCGGTCACCACAAAGTGCAGGTGTATTTTCGTGAAGACAGAGGGAACGGCGTCGGCACGCTCGGCGTCCAGGTCGGCGTGGCAAGCGGTCACGTCCTGGCGGCTTTTCTTCAGGATGCTCATGACATCAAAAGAGGAGCAGCCTCCGAGACCCATCAACAGCAATTCCATCGGGCGAGGCCCCAGGTTTTCGCCGCCATGATCCGGAGGGCCGTCCAACTGTACGCTGTGGCCACTGCCACTGGTGGCCTTAAAGCTGGCATTGCCTGTCCAGTCGACGGTTGCTTTCATAAAACCTGATCTCCGTTGGCTTGGGTTCTGGCGCAGGGCAATGCATGCGCCGGGATGCTTGTCTGGTTGCTGGATGCTAGCACAGTCGCAATTCTGTGGCAGTGGTCAGGGCGCGGGATGGATACATTATGTATACTGTTTCCGGTTGCCCAAATCAGGCCTTCTTGTTATAAGTTGCGCTGATTTTGAATAAAAATGAACGAACCCGCAGGGAAAGCCGGGTGCATAACAACCATTGGGACCCGCCAGTATTTGAGGAGGCACGACTCGCATTATGGCTACTATCGTCAAGCCGGTTGAGCAGAAGACCAAACATCTCGATTATTTCCTTTCCCAGTGCCATCGCCGGCGCTACCCAGCCAAGAGCACCATCATTTACGCCGGTGACAAGAGTGACTCCCTGTTCTACATCGTCAAGGGGTCGGTTACGGTAATCATCGAGGATGACGATGGCCGTGAGATGATCATGGCATACCTCAATGCTGGAGACTTCTTCGGTGAGATGGGGCTGTTTGACAACATGGATTCCCGCAGTGCCTGGGTGAAAGCGAAGTCCGAGTGTGAAGTTGCCGAGATCTCCTACACCAAATTCCGCGAGATTGCCCAGCAGGATCCGCGTGTTCTTTATTTTATTGGCGAACAAATGGCATCCCGCCTGCGCCAGACCACGCGCAAGGTCGGGGACCTGGCGTTCCTGGATGTTACCGGTCGTGTTGCCCGTACACTGCTGGATCTCTGCAAGGAGCCGGACGCGATGACGCATCCGGATGGTATGCAGATCAAGATCACCCGCCAGGAGATCGGCCGGATCGTCGGCTGCTCCCGCGAAATGGTGGGTCGGGTTCTGAAAACCCTCGAAGATCAGGGACTGGTCCGGGTCAAGGGCAAGACCATGGTGGTCTACGGTACCCGGTAAAGCCCAACGCTTTCTCAGTCAACAATTGCCACTGATTTTACCTGCATCCAGACCCTACGCTCTGGTTGCAGGTCCAGGCATTCCACAGAGCGGCTTGTCAATCGCGCCAGAAACGGGGTGTTTCCGGCGACCAGCCGGACCATCGCCGTGCCGGGACTCAGGTCCGTGGCAATCTCATCGACCCGCGCCGGTATCAGGTTCTGGATGCTTTGATCAGAATGCTCTTTCAGGGCAATGCTGACATCTCTGGCCAGAACCTGCAGTCGGATACGTTGCCCTTGATGGAGAGAGTCACGGCTGCGGATCCACAGATGTCCTCCCTCGAATTCCGCCCGCGCCAGGTGCCAATTGGGCTCCATTTCCCTCACCGTGGCGTTCAGTATGACACCGGCATCCTCTTCCAGACCGAATGGCTGATCGGTCCGCGCCAGCGTCTCCTGCAGCGGGCCCTCGGCAACCACCCGGCCGCGGTCCATCATCACAATGTGATCCGCCAGCCTGGCTACCTCCGCGGCCGAATGCGATACGTAGATGATGGGCAAGGACAGGCTGTCCCGGAGCGATTCCAGGTACGGCATGATCTCCTGCTTGCTGGCCTGATCCAGCGCTGCCAGAGGTTCGTCCATCAACAACAGGTTTGGGCTGGTCAGTATGGCCCGGCCAATGGCAACGCGCTGACGCTCCCCGCCGGACAGGCCTCCGGGCATGCGATCCAGAAGATGCTCCAGCCCCAGCCATTGAATTGCCTGATCCATCTGGATGCGGCGGTTTGCCTTCGGGGTTCGTCGATAGCCGTACAGCAGGTTCTTCCGGACCGTCAGGTGGGGGAAAAGACTGGTCTCCTGGAATACGTAGGCCAGCGGACGGTGATGGACCGGGCGGGTCTGAGTGTCGTTCTGCCAGCAATCGCCGTTAACCGACATGGTCCCGGCGGCACGTTGTAATCCCGCCATGCAGCGCAACAGGGTGGTTTTGCCGCAACCAGAGTGGCCAAACAGGGCGGTCACCCCGCTACCCGGCAATTTGAGGTCCACTGCCAGCTCAAACCCCGGGTATCGGCACTGAAAGCGGGCTTTGATGCCCGGCCCGACAGTCATTTGAGCGCTCCTGCTCCAATGCGTCCGTTGATGGAGTAGAGCGTAACAAGGACGAGGAACGAGAACGCAATCATACCGGCCGACAGCCAATGTGCCTGGACGTACTCCAGGGATTCCACATGGTCATAGATGGCCACGGACAACACCTTGGTCTCGCCGGGAATGTTGCCGCCAATCATCAGAACCACACCAAATTCGCCGACAGTGTGGGCGAATGTCAGTACGGCGGCGCTCAGGAACCCGGCTCGCGCCATGGGCACCACGACCGAGAAAAACTGATCGATCGGGGATGCGCTCAGCGTGGCAGCGGCCTCGAGATATCGGTGATGAACGTTCTGAAAGGCATTCTGCAGAGGCTGAACGGTAAAGGGCAGGGAATAGATCATGGATGCGATCACCAGGCCCTCGAATGTGAAGGGCAGTAGCGTCAGCCCAAGGGAATCCATCGCGCTTCCAATCGGGCCGTTGGGGCCGAGCAGAACCAGCAGATAGAACCCGAGAACGGTGGGCGGGAGAACCAGCGGCAGTGCCACAATGGCGGCAACGGGCTGGCGGATCCAATGTTTGCTCCGGGCAAGCCACCACGCGATCGGCGTGCCCACGAGGAGCAGAAGCAAGGTCGTTGATCCCGCCAGTTTTATGGTCAGCCAGATAGGTTGCCAATATGGATCCATGGGTCGCCCGGAATGATGAATCAGAGAGGTGTATCGTACCCGAAGCGCTGGATGATCGTCTTGGCCTCTTGCTCACTCAGAAACTGAAGCCAGGCTCGCGCGGCGTCATTCTTCTCGCCCCTGGTCAGCAAAACAACCTGCTGCTGTATCGGTGAGTAGTACTGCTGGGGGACAGGCCAGCTCGATCCGGCCCCACGATCCCAGGCCTTGACCTGGGACAGAGCTACAAATCCCGCATCGGCATTGTGTGTGGCAACGAACTGGAAGGTCTGGGCAATGGAGTCGCCGCGAACCAGGCGGGGCTGAATTGGGTTCCACAAATCCAGGTTGGTCAGGACCTGCTCCGCCGCGGCACCATAGGGGGCGGTCTTGGGATTGGCAATGGCCAGTTTCCTGAAGTCGGCGGATGACAGCCAGCGAACGGGATCACTGAACTGCTCCGTCCGAGGGCTCCAGAGAACCAGTTTGCCTTGTGCATAGGTGGAGCGGGTTCCTGCAACACCCCGACCGTTTTCTTCCAGCAATTGGGGGCGGCGAATGTCAGCCGCCATGAACACGTCAAAAGGCGCTCCGTGCTCTATCTGGGCGTAGAGTTTGCCGGTCGAACCGTAGCTTGCCGAGACAAGGTGGTGCGTGGTCTGTTCAAAGGCGCTGATCAGTGCGCGGGCGGTGTCCGTGAAATTGGCAGCGATCGCCACACGGACCTCGCCTGCCCCGGCGAGCGGGGCCGATAAGATCATTGCTGCCACCAGCAGGACTCGATGTATGCAGGTATTCAGTTTGAACGGTGACGGCACGTCAGGCATCAGGCGGTTTCCAGCGTTTGCGACTGGTCCGCGTATTCCCGGACCCCGGCCTGTGATTCTATCAGGCTCAGGACATAGCTCCATACTTCGTCGGCGTTGGTTTCATTAAGCATTTCATGGCGCCCCCCTTCAAACAGCCGCAGCGTGACCTGCTCAACGCCAGCATTACGGATGGCCTGAAAATGGCGTCTGACGCCCTCGCCCATTTCTCCGACCGGATCACAGGTGCCGGCAAACAGATGCACGGGCAGATCCTTGCGCCAGCTCTGAGGATCGATCGTCAGCATGCCACTGACAAAGTCATGCCAGAGCCCTGTGGTGCATTCAAAGCCACACAGTGGATCTCTGAGGTACTGGTCGACCTGAGTGGTATCTCTGCTCAACCAGTCGGAGGTTGTTCGATTGGGGCGGAAGCGCCGATTGAACTTGCCGAACGTCATGGTTGCCAGAAACTTACTGCGGTGCTCCGGGCCAAAAAAGGCACGGATTATTCCGATCAGGAGGCGTGATGATTTCAGTTCAAAAGGGTTAATGCGATTGGTAGCACTGAGGATCAGCGCGTCTGCCGCGAGTGGGTGTTGCTGGATACAGCTCTGGGCGATGAACGACCCCATACTGTGTCCCAATAACAGCAAGGGGAGGCTGGGGAAGCGGGCACGTGCGTCTATGAGAATCCGGTGCAGATCGTCTGTGACTTTATGCCATCCACTCTGTTGATGGTACAGGCCGAGTGTCTCGGGCCCGCAATTCGGACCATGCCCGCGGTGATTGTAGGTCGTCACCGCGATACCTCGCTCCGCGAGCCAGCGGGCAAACCCGGTGTATCGTCCGGAATGTTCGGCCATGCCATGGGCAATAACCAGCATGGCGGATGGGCTGGTAGGGCTAATGGTCACACCATGGATAAGGTGCTGATCAAGGCCCGTCAGGGTGAATGTGTGTTCCTGCATGTTGTGATTCCGGGTTGGTGGGTGCCGGGCGTTCCCACTCCGGCGGCTTCCATAAATGTTTGAGTCGAGACATTAATCTGCCAGGGCGTGCCATGTCGCGGAACAGATCCACGTATTCGTGAGTCCAGAGTACAAGCAGGTTATTGGAAGGGACCGGCCGGGTGATGCCGTATTCCGGTGGATCCTGGGCATCTTCGGAAACGAAGGTGCCGAACAGGCGGTCCCAGAGTATCAGCGTGCCGCCGTAGTTACGGTCGATGTAACCGGGATTGCGGCCGTGATGGACCCTGTGGTGGCTGGGGGTGTTGAAGATGAATTCGATCCAGCCCGGAAGGCGCCTGATCAGGGTGGTATGAATGAAGAACTGATACACCAGTGACAGCGCGTAGGCGATGCCGATCCATACTGGATTGAAGCCGAGAAGGGCCATGGGCAGGTAGAACACCCACATGCCATTGAAAATATTCGTGGCATTCTGACGCATGGCGGTCGAGAAGTTCATGCGCTCCGAGGAATGGTGGACAACATGAGCCGCCCAGAACCAGCGCATACGATGACTGGCGCGATGCATCCAGTAGAAACAGAGATCCACTCCGACAAAGGTCAGCAAGCCCGTCAGCCAGTTCAGTTCCAGATCAAACAGCCGGTAGTGGTAACAGAGCGCATAGACCGGGAAGGCGATGATGCCTGCGAACAATAACTCGGTGACCTGGTAGCCGGCGCCGAGGGCAAAGTTGCGGAAGGCTTCACGCGTATCCATGAGTTTGGGGTCATGGCGTATCTTCAGGTACTCCCAGACGGCCACGATCACGAAAACCGGCGTGGCAACGACGAAAATGAGTTGGCGCTCATCCAGCGCCAGCCAGGGCGCAAGTGTCTCCCAGAGGGCTTTGAGGCCGCTGTCTTCGAAAACGGCCAGGATCATGTCGGTCAGAGCCATGCGAAATACCTATGGGTGTCATGTTAATGCTTACCCATTGTGGCACGCGGGGCCGGTATCGCCGGTGTCCCATTCCGTCAGGGCTACTGGCGTTTTCCGCCACGGAGCCAGTTATTGTCCCGCCTTGCGATGCTGGTTGTAGATTTCGGCAATGGTCTGGAGTCGGGGGTTCCAACGTTCCAGCCAGGCCTTGACGTCCTTAGGGATCTGCCGGTCTTTCGGCCAGGGCACGGGATAGGCGTCGGGCTGGAACAGGGGCGCAAACAGGGCCGCCGCCGCCAGATCGGCGCGGGAGAATTGATTGCCAGCCAGAAATGGCTGTTTCCCGTATAGGTCCGTGAGCTCAGTCAGCAGGCTTTCCATAGTCTCCCGGGACGTCTCAGCCGTCTTGTCGTTGATTTTCATCCACTTCCGCATGACTTCATTGACGCGGCTGAAAGCAAGGCTGACCAGAAACCGGTTGTAGAAGGGAGTCCCGGCAGTCAGCAAGGGGACCACAGCTTTGGGGCGCTGCAGGAAATGGTGGTAGGAGTAGCAGCGAACGGCCGGCCCGAGTTCATCGTCGAGTCGTTTCTCCCAGGCGATGGCTTGTTCGCGGATCGACGGATCGTCAGGGGTTAGCGACCGTTCGGGAAACGTTTCATCCAGATAGTCGATAATGCGGGCCGAGCCCTGCACCACATGCCCATCATGATCCAGCACCGGAACGGACGAATCTGCCCCGGTCAGTTGCCGAATCACATTCACATGCTGACCTGGAAGCAGCGTCACGGTCTGGTAATTGATCTGCTTATGATCGAGAGCCCAGCGAACTTTTTCGCAGTAATGGGAAATAGCGAACTGATAGAGCTTGATGGCCATGAGGTGCCTCCTGATGCTGAGCCCAAAGGATAGCGTTCGAACGGATTCAGATGAAGAGGGAGGCAAACACAGCCCGCCCGCGGGTCAAGTGTCGAGTGATTTTACGCACAGGCATGATTGTGGCTCTGAGTATGTTTCTAATTGCATGAAATAAAAATAAATAGTTGAGTTTGGCAAGGAATCCGCTTAGGTCGTGAGGCAACGAAAGACCTGAAAAAAAGGAGTTTAATCATGAAAAAACAATGGATCGCGGGAACAGCGGGTGTTGCTGCCGCAATGATGATGAGTTCTGCTGCAATGGCGGCACCGATTACTGCCGATGTGGTGTTCCTGGTGGATGAGTCCGGCTCAATGAGTGGTGAGCACAATTGGCTTAGCACGATGATTGCGAGTCTCGAATCCGGGCTTCAGGCCGAGGGTGTGGGTGTCACCGATGCCAACCGCTATTCCCTGGTGGGCTTCGGTGGCGCTGATTCCTATTACAGTGGAAATCATCTGGATCCTCATGCCCACGACATGGGTGGGTCGGACTGGGGTAGCTCCTCCGACTTTGCAACAGCCACCGGCTCACTGGTGACTACGGGTGGTACTGAGGACGGTTGGAATGCTCTGGATTGGGCGATCAATAATCTGAGCTACCGGAGTGACGCGGCTGTTAACTTCGTCCTGGTGACAGACGAGGACCGCGATAACACTAACGGCGCGTTGGACTCCTCGTCGCTGTTGTCTGGTCTTAGCGGGCTGAACGCCCTCCTGAACGTGGTCGTGAATAACCCGTTCTCCTGTGATGGCGCGGGTTCCGCAATTGGTGTGGACAGCGATGCGAACGGTTTCCAGGCAGACGGTTCCGGTGGTTACACTGAGTGCGCGGGTGACGGCATTGTTGGCAATGGATACGGAACTACAGAAACCGACTACGTGGACCTGGCGCTTGCCAGTGGTGGTGCCGGCTGGGATCTGAACATCCTCCGCAGTGGCGGCGCCAATGCGCAGTCGTTCACCAAGTCTTTCATCGACACCAAGGTCGAGGAAATCACCGAGCAGCCTCCGGTATCCGTTCCTGAGCCGGGTACTCTCGCTCTGCTGGGTCTCGGACTCTCTGGCCTGGCCTTCCGTCGCAGAAAGGCCTGATTCGCCAAGTTGTATCAAAAGGGCTGCCTACGGCAGCCCTTTTTTGTTAAATACTGTCAAATAATTTTACGTATCACAGTTTCTCTTCCTGTCCGATAACTTCGATGGCGATGACCAATGGCGGGCAGTACACTGTAGCCCGCTGTCCATTTCAGAAAGGGAACTCAATATGACTTTGCGACGAGTATGGATGCTGTCCGTCGTGACTGTGATCAACGTCGTGTTATCCGCCTGCTCAACACTGTCAGGAACCGATGACTCTTCAGGCATAGCGTACGCCTGCGGGGAGCTGGACATCCGGGTGTCGAGGGGGGAGAAATCGAACCTGTTGAATGTCGAGTATCAGGACAAGCATCTGTTACTCAAATCGTCCGAGAGTGCGTCCGGAGCTTTGTACATTGCGCCAGGGGAGGACGATACCCGCTTTTGGAGCAAGGGTGAGAAAGCGCGGTTTACGGTTCAGGGCGAGACCTACCCCGAGTGTTTGCAGCCGGGTGATGTCAGCATGCCGTTTGAAGCTGGCGGCAACGAGCCGTTCTGGCATGTGACGGTGGATTCGTCAAACCTCGTTTTGCTTCGTCCCTACGAACAAGGCCCTGCTCTGACCTTGCCTGTTGAGGTGATTGAATCGAACCGGCATGGCCGAGTGTTTGGTGCCGAGGGGGAAAATATCCGGGTGGTTCTCACCGTGGCCCGGCAACTGTGCGAAGACACCATGTCAGATGCCCAATTCCCTAATCAGGCTCAACTTGACGTCAATGGTGAGGTCTTCAATGGATGCGGTGGCGACCCCGAGCGACTGTTCCGGGGGGTGGAGTGGCAGGTTCAGAAACTTGGCAATGACGCACTCATTGAGCGCTCTCGTGCAACGATCCGGTTCCTCGCGGACAACCGAATTGCCGGGGAGGCTTCGTGCAATCGCTTTAGTGGCCGATACAGGTTGACGGGGGAGGGGAGATTGGTTGTCACGGGGATCGTTTCGACCCGGATGGCGTGCGCGTCGGAACTGATGGCGCAGGAACAACGTTTTCTGGAGATGCTGGGGCAGGCCTCAAGGCTTACGATCGGTCGAAACGGAGAGCTCCGGTTGATCTCGGAAGGCGGGAGGAATATCACCGCAACCCATTAGGGTTGTGACAAGCCATAGGGCGCCAGGATCTGCTCGAACTTCCCGGACTCGCGAAGCTTGATGATCCCCTGTGAAAGCAGTTTTGACAGTTTGGGTGAATCGGATTTGGCGGGCGAAAAGGCAATGTAGAACGGTGATTCATAGATCATCGCAGCCTGACGAGGAACGATGCTGTGGTCGGAATTCCGGATTGTCCAGTTCATGACCGCCTGATCCTCGGGAAACACATCGGATCGCCCCTGCTCCAGAAGCTCAATCGCCCGGTTCAGTGGCGATGTGCCCGAGAGCACCAATACCCTTGCAGGATCGTCCTTGTGACGATCGACGTAGGCATCGATTTCCGGGGAGTAGGAGTACCCATTGATCACCATCAAGGTTTGATCCTGAAGGGACTCAATACCCTCCCACTGCCAGTCACTTTCAGGGTTCGTGAATAGTGCGGTTCGTGAGTATCCGCTGGCCTGATCGGGAAACACGAAGTTTGGCGCATCGGACACAAAGGCGCCGACGACGGCATCGATATGCCCACTCTCAGTCTGTTGCAGCGCTCGGGCCCAGCTCATATTCACGTATTGTACCTTGATACCCGAGAGGGCAAAGGCTTCCCGGGCGATATCCACTGCGTAGCCCTCATCCGGGCTGCCTGCGGTGCAGTTGTGAGGGCACCAGGGATCGGCAGCAATCGTAACCACGGCATCGGGTCTGGTGGGAGAAGGCATCGTGGCGTTTGAAGTCTCGCCATTCTGTGTCGCTGGATTTTGTGGTGCCTGTTCCCCGACAGGTTCTTCCGACGGTGAACAGGCCGTCA
The DNA here is from genome assembly GCF_000708045.1 of Marinobacter nitratireducens. Classification (GTDB taxonomy): domain Bacteria; phylum Pseudomonadota; class Gammaproteobacteria; order Pseudomonadales; family Oleiphilaceae; genus Marinobacter; species Marinobacter nitratireducens. Next base: position 347,975 of record NZ_ANIE01000007.1, on the reverse strand, counting down.
GAGCCAACAGGCAAAGGGTAATCAATAATTTCGGCATGGTGATTTGACCAATGGGCCGCAGCGCGGCGCTTATTGTTATCATAGCGCCTGTTGCCTGACTTGTAATCCGCGTGGTCGTCAAACAGTTGTAGTATTCCATCTTTAAACTCCGACCGTTTAGGGAGGAGTTCCGCATGACAGAGTTGCGAGCAATCACACCCCATGCTGCGATCCCCGCAGAACAGGCGACACGTGACAGCCGGCAGCGGCGGCTATTACGGTTATTCCTTCCGGAGATGATCCAGTTGGAACGGCTTCTTGCAGAGGCTCCTGACCTGATCTCCACATCCGTTGTCGACCGGGTCGGCCTCAAGGATCTCGCCTTGCCCATATACCGTGCTGATCTTGGCAGCGACCGGCCTGATGCGCCGGTCATACTGCTGGTTGGCGGGGTTCATGGCCTTGAGCGGATTGGCAGCCAGGTGGTACTGGCGTGGCTGGGTTCGGCCCTGGCCAGGCTGCGTTGGGATGACAGCTTCCGGCAACTGCTGGAGAGAGTCCGGATCACTGTATTGCCAATTCTGAATCCGGGAGGTATGTACCTCAATCAGCGTAGCAATCCAAACGGTGTCGATCTGATGCGCAATGCGCCGATCACGGCTCAGGATCGCAGTGCCTTCCTGCTCGGAGGTCAACGCCTGTCTCCCCGGCTGCCGTGGTACACGGGTGACCCGGAACAGGGCATGGAGGCAGAGAATCAGGCCCTTGAGTCGGTGATTCGGGAGCTGCTTCCGGGTCGGCCATTCAGCCTGGCGCTGGATTGCCATTCCGGATTTGGCTGGCAGGATCAGATCTGGTTTCCCTATGCCTATCGACGACGCCCAATGCGGCGCATCGCGTCAGTGATGGCCCTCAAACTAATCTGGGAGCAGGCCTATCCCAACCATGACTACCAGTTCGAGCCTCAGTCCCGCCATTACCTGACCCACGGCGACCTCTGGGATTATTTCTACAAGCAGATCAATCGCGACAATGCGGGCGTTTTCCTGCCGCTAACCCTCGAGATGGGCTCCTGGCGCTGGATACGTAAACGCCCGAGGCAGTTGCTTCGGTTGCAGGGATTTTTCAATCCGCTGGTGCCTCATCGCCACAAACGGGTATTGCGGACACATCTGACCTGGATCGACTTTCTGATGCATGCCGCAGCGAGCCATGAAAACTGGTTGCCGGCCAGGGAAGAGGAGTCCATGCTGAGGGAAGCGGCCATCATGCACTGGTATCGGGACCAGCCATAACATGCACTGGATTCTATTGCGTGGACTAACCCGGGAGCAGGGACATTGGGGAGCATTCCCCGAGCAGCTGAAATCCGCGTTTCCGGAACACGATTTTCACACCGTGGACCTTCCGGGCACCGGTGTGCATTTTCATGACCCCAGCCCCGACAACATTCCCGCCATCCGGCAAGCGGTGCGCCGCCAGGTGGACCACATTCCCCGACCCTTCAGTATCCTGGCCCTATCGATGGGTGGGATGGTCGCTCTGGACTGGGCGCAGAATGCGCCAGAGGGTGAAATTCAGCATCTGGTGCTGATCAACACCAGCTCGGGATTCAGTCCGCCCTGGCGGCGAATGCGGCCCGGTGTATGGCCCAGGGTTGTCCGATTGATCGCTCGCAGGGAATTGTTTGAGCGGGAGCGGGATATCCTCCGGCTGACCTCTAACCGCGAGCCGTCCCTGGAGTTGGTCAAGCAATGGTATCGCATTCAGCGCCAGCGCCCGGTCAGTCCGGGGAACGCATTCAGGCAACTGTCTGCGGCTGCCCGATACACCCCGGGCAAAAAGCGACCGATGCCGGAAGCTCTGTTATTGGCGAGTCAGGGTGATCGCCTGGTGCACTGGAGGTGTAGCTCCGTACTTGAACAGCGTTGGCAGTGGACTCTGAAAGTCCATCCGAATGCGGGCCACGACCTGCCTCTGGATGAACCGGAGTGGATTCTGCGCCAGATGTCTGACTGGATCTCTCGCTGGTAAGGTTGCTTGACGCAACTCTTTTTTCACGTCAGTCTCTGGAATGACAAAACAGTCCATCAGAACCTGATACCCCGGAACGGAGCCGACAAGAATGAAAATCTTCGAAACCAAGACTGCCCCCAATCCCCGCCGAGTCCGCATGTTTATGGCGGAAAAGGGGCTGCTGGAAAAGGCAGAGTTTGTTGAGGTTGATATTCAGAAGGGAGAGAACCTCACTCCGGAGTTTGCTGCTCGCAACCCGATGAAGAAAGTGCCGGTGATGGAGTTGGACGACGGTACCTGCATTGCCGAAACCATGGCCATCTGCCGTTACTTCGAAGAAAGCTACCCGGATACGCCCCACCTTCTGGGTGATACACCGTTGGAGAAGGCCCATATCGAACAATGGATGCGCTGGATCGAATTGTTCTTTTTCATGCCCACCGGCATGTGTTTCCAGCATACTAGTGGCTACTTCAAGGACCGCATGAACCCGATCAAGGAATGGGGTGAGGAGTGTGGTCAGAACGTCGAAAAGTTCATGCACTTCCTGAACAAGCACCTTGAGGGCAAAGAGTACATCTGTTGCGATCGTTTCACCGCGGCAGACATCAACGCCTTCACCACGCTCGCCTTTGCCCGGGTCGTGAATATCCGGATCAAACCCGAGCAGACCAATCTCCAGGCCTGGTTTGACCGCATCAAGGCCCGCCCTTCTGCCCAGGTTTGACCTGGGTTGCTCCACATCAGACGTGCCTGGAGGCCAATGTGATTGATCTTTATACCTCTCCGACTCCCAATGGACACAAGGTTTCGGTCTTGCTTGAAGAAATGGGCGTCGAGTACAACCTGATCCCGGTTGATCTGTCGAAGAATGAGCAGAAGACTCCGGAGTTTCTGGGGATGAATCCCAACGGTCGCATTCCGGTCATTGTGGATCGTGATAACGACGATTTTGTGGTGTTCGAGTCCGGCGCCATCATGGTCTACCTGGCCGAGAAGTATGGCCAGTTCTATCCGACCGATCCGAAGGTCAGATCCAGAGCGCTGCAATGGCTGATGTTCCAGATGGGTGGCGTCGGACCGATGATGGGACAGGCGAACGTTTTCTACCGCTATTTTCCTGAGAAAATCCAGCCTGCCATCGACCGCTACCAGCATGAGTGCCGCCGGCTGTTCGAAGTGCTTGATACACGGCTGGGCGAATCCGCTTACCTGGCCGGAGATGAGATCACCATTGCCGACTTTGCCAACTGGTGCTGGGTGCGGACCTACAACTGGTCGGGGGTGTCGATGGAGGGGCTGGATAACCTGGAACGATGGGTTAACGAACTGTATGCTCGTCCGGGATGCCAGACTGGTGTTCGCAAACCGGAACGCCCCCGGGATGCCGAACAGTTGGTCCGGAATGCCCAGACCATGGTGACCCGGTGACGGTTGCCCTGAAAATGACTGGGCTTCTTTGAACACGATTTCCGACAGTAACAGGACTGACGATGAACTCACCGGATGCCTTGCAGTGCGCCCTGGACAGTATTGACCAGGCCAACCGGAGCGACCCCAATCGCGAGACGGTCGAGGGTGAAGCTCTGCCCCGTGAATACGCCTACAGCCTGCATATGACTCGCTGGCTACAGGCGCTCGAGCCGGCGCCCTCTGAGCGTATGCAGATTGCCTGCCGTGCCCAGCACATCGAACGCTGGACCCTGGCTCGAAGCGAGTATCCGGAAGGACGCAAAGGCTACTACGCGTGGCGTCAGGCTTGTGGACGTATGCACGGCCGGCGAGCGGCCGAAATCATGGCTGCGTGTGGTTATCCTGAGGAGGAATGCAGTCGCGTGGAAACCATCCTGACCAAGCGCGAGCTGAGACAGGATCCGGATACTCAGCTGCTGGAAGATGTGGCCTGCATGGTGTTTCTGGAACGCTACTTCGCTCAGTTCTTCGAGGACAACCCGGATTACGATAAGGAAAAATGGCTGAGGATTGTGCGCAGGACCTGGGGCAAGATGACGCCGAGGGGCCATGAAGCGGCGTTGAAGCTGGCGGAGGGGATGCCAGCCCACCTGCTGAGTTTGTTGCAGGAAGCACTGGAGGAACCGGAAGGCTGATCAGCCTTCCGGGAAGAACAGCTCCTGGAGCTTGTCGCCGGGCTCTGGTGCCCGCATGAAGGACTCTCCCACCAGGAAGCCATAGATGCCTCGGCTGGTCATGGCGTCTACGTCTTCACGGGTCATGATGCCACTTTCCGTGATTGTTAACCGATCCGCACTGATGCGCTCGTGCAGGCTGAAGGTGGTATCGAGTGAGACATCGAACGTGTGCAGGTTCCGGTTGTTGATGCCCACCAGAGGGGTGCTCAGAGTCAGGGCATCTTCCAGTTCTTCACCGTCGTGCACCTCGACCAGCACATCCAGCCCGATCTCATGGGCAATGCCTTCCAGTTCCTGCATCTGGTATTTGGTCAGGCAGGCGGCAATCAGCAGGATGCAGTCCGCTCCGATGGCCCGGCTTTCATACACCTGATAGGGCGCCACCATAAAGTCCTTGCGGATGACCGGCAGGCTGCAGGCTGCGCGGGCGGCTTTCAGGTAGTCTTCGTGGCCCTGGAAGAAATCCCGGTCAGTGAGCACAGAGAGACAAGCGGCTCCGCCCTGTTCGTAGCTTTCTGCAATACGGGCAGGCTCGAAAGGGTCACGGAGAATGCCTTTGCTCGGCGATGCCTTCTTGATCTCGGCGATAACGGCCGGTGTTTGTTGCTCGATGCGTGCGCGAAGCGCGTCGGCAAACCCGCGAGCCGCTGGCTGGTCTCCCGCCATCGCTTTCAGGTCATCCACGGAAACTTTCCGCTTCCGTTCGTCGATTTCTTCCCACTTACGGTCAACGATTTTGCGCAGAATGGTAGGTGTTTTATCCAGGTGTCTGTTGCTCATAGTGTCGGACTCTGGTGCCAGAGCCGCTGACCGGCGGCTCCCGGAGATCATGATTGCCTTCAGGCGGTTAGAAACATTGAGAGAAATCAGCCAGCTCGGACATCTTGCCCGCCGCCAGGCCGGAACCCATCGCATCCAAAGCCATATCGACACCGGCTTTGGGCGTTTCCGCCAGACCTGCGACATAGATGGCCGCGCCAGCATTGAGGGCGATCATGTCCCTGGCTTTCTCGGTGACCTCGTCGTGTGTGCGACCAAAGGCTGCCCTGATCAGTGCCAGGGATTCCTCGGAGGATTCCACGGAAAGCCCGACCAGCGACTGGCTCTTGATGCCAAGCTCTTCCGGCGTGAGATCGTACTCGGTTATTTCGCCGTTCTTCAGCTCCGCCACGTGGGTCGCTGAGGCCAGGCTGATCTCATCAAGACCGTCTTTGGAGCACACGACCATGATGTGCTCCGCGCCCAGACGCGACAGGACTTCGGCCATCGGTCGGCACAGCTCCCGGGTGAACACACCGATCAACTGGCGTTTCACGCCGGCCGGGTTGGTCATCGGGCCGAGGATGTTGAAGATGGTGCGGCAACCAAGCTCACGGCGGGGGCCGATGGCGTGCTTCATGGCGCCGTGATGGGCCGGAGCAAACATAAAACCAACGCCGATCTGCTCGACACAGCGGGCGACCTGCTCCGGGGTCATGTTCAGGTTGATGCCTGCCTTCTCGATCAGGTCGGCACTGCCGCTCTTGGATGACACGCCGCGGTTGCCGTGTTTGGCGACATAGCCACCCGCCGCAGCCACCACAAACGAGGCTGCCGAGGACACGTTGAACAGGTTGGCGCCGTCACCACCGGTTCCCACGATATCCACCAGTGGGGAGGCATTCACGGTTACGCCGGTGGCCAGTTCGCGCATGACTTCGGTGGCACCCGTAATCTCGTCGATGGTTTCGCTTTTCAGGCGCAATCCCATGAGAAAGGCACCGATCTGGGCATCCGTTGCCTCGCCGTTCATGACGATACGCATGACATCTTTCATTTCCTCCCGGGACAGGTCCAGGTTGGAGGCAATGCGGTTAAGAGCTTCTTTCATGTCCATGTGTCAGCCTCTTGTTATGTTCTCAGGAAGTTGCGCAGCAATTCATGGCCCTGTTCCGTCATGATGGATTCGGGGTGGAACTGAACGCCTTCGATCGGCAGGGTTTTATGGCGGACACCCATGATTTCTTCAATGGAGCCGTCTTCATTGCGTGTCCAGGCGGTGACTTCCAGGCAATCCGGCAGGGTATTCTTGTCGATCACCAGACTGTGGTACCGGGTTGCCTGCAACGGATTGCTCAGCCCGCGAAACACACCAATATCGTTGTGGTACACCGGCGATACCTTGCCGTGCATGACCCGTCCGGCGCGGATGATGTCACCACCGAATACCTGCCCGATGGACTGGTGGCCAAGGCAGATGCCGAGAATGGGGAGCTTGCCAGCGAAATGCCGAATCGCGTCCATGGAAATGCCGGCCTCGTTGGGGGTGCAGGGGCCCGGAGAAACCACCAGACGCTCTGGCTTCAGGGCTTCAATCTGCTCCACAGTGATCTCGTCATTGCGGTATACCTGAACGTCGGCGCCAAGTTCGGCGAGATACTGGACCACGTTATAGGTGAAGGAATCGTAGTTATCGATCATCAGCAACATAATTCGTTCCTCCGCCTCAGTGATCGTAGTCGTTATAGGTCATGGCGACGGCCCGGAAAATGGCGCGCCCCTTGTTCATGGTTTCCTTCCACTCGAGGCGGGGAACAGAGTCGGCCACCACACCGGCACCGGCCTGGATGTGCAGCGTGTCGTCCTTGATGACGGCGGTACGAATAGCGATCGCGGTGTCCATGTTGCCGTTGAACGAGAGGTAACCGACCGCGCCGCCGTAGACGCCGCGCTTGACCGGTTCCAGTTCATCGATGATTTCCATGGCGCGGATCTTGGGAGCGCCACTAAGCGTGCCGGCAGGCAACGTGGCGCGCAGCACGTCCAGGCAGCTGGTGCCTTCTTTCAAGCGGCCGGTCACATTGGAGACAATGTGCATAACGTGGGAATAGCGCTCCACGATCATCTTGTCGGTCAGCTTCACCGTGCCGGTTTCCGAGACCCGGCCGGCATCGTTTCGGCCCAGATCGATCAGCATCAGGTGCTCGGCGATTTCCTTGGGGTCGGCCAGCAGCTCCTTCTCCAGTGCATTGTCTTCAGCATCGGTTGCGCCGCGTTTACGGGTGCCGGCGATGGGGCGCACCGTGACCTCTTCATCCTCGACCCGGGCCAGAATTTCCGGCGACGAGCCCACAATGTGGAAGTCTTCCAGGTCCAGGAAGTACATGTAAGGCGACGGATTCAGTACTCGCAGCGAGCGGTAGAGGTTCAGGGGCGGTGCTTCGAACGGAATGGACATGCGCTGGGAAATGACGGTCTGCATCACGTCTCCGTCCAGCACATACTCCTTGATCTTGTCGACCGCGGCCTCGAACTTGTCCTGGGTAAAGCCGGAGACAAAGTCGCTTTCATCAACCACCTTTCCGCGCAGGTGTTCCGGGGTTCTGGGCGCGTTGGCCGTCTGCCGGTGCAGTTTGGCTTCCAGCTCATCGATCCTTGCCTGGGCCTGTTCGAACGCGCCCCGATCGGCCGGATCTACGTGTACGATCAGGTGCAGCTTGCCACGCAGGTTGTCGAAGACAACGATCTCATCCGACACCATCAGCAGGATATCGGGTGTGCCGATCTTGTCGGGCGGGCAGCTGGGGCGCAGGCGTTTCTCAATGTAGCGCACGGTGTCGTAGCCGAAGTAGCCGACCAGCCCGCCATTGAAACGGGGCAGCTCCGGAAGATCCGGCGCATTGAAACGTGCCTGGTACTCGTCCACAAAGGCCAGTGGATCTGCCACCTCGGATTGTTCCACGATCTCGCCGTTTCGGCTTATTTCGATGCGGTGGTCATAGACCTTGAGCACTTCTCGGCTGGGCAGGCCAATGATCGAGTATCGACCCCATTTCTCACCGCCCTGCACGGATTCGAACAGGTAGGAATAGGGGCCGCTGGCAAGCTTGAGATAGGTGCTCAGTGGCGTGTCGAGATCGGCAAGTACTTCGCGGAAGACGGGGATTCGGTTATAGCCGGCTTGGGCGAGCTCGGAAAATTGCTCGGGTGTCATGTCTCGGTTTCCTGAAATCTGATCTGCGTGAGCGAAGGAAAAGCCCCGATGGCTTCTTCGCTGGTGGTGCGGTCTCGACAGGCAGGCGCCAGTCAGCCGCCGGGCTTACTCAGCCGGTGCGCCATCGCCACCATCGTGTTGCGCGGGTTGTGAGGATGCCTCGCGCTGCTGTCAGATTCAGTCCCTGCACGGCAGGAATCTCCCGAAAAATTGAAGTATTCAATGAGAACGTCCTTGGAGGTTACAAAAGCTCGGCCAGCGAATCAACAACTGCGTCTGCGCCGAGGCTATCGACGGAGCCGCCAAAGTTGTACCCGTAGCGCACGGCAACGCATGGAATATTGGCTGCAAGTGCGGCATTCACGTCTGCGGCGGAGTCCCCAATCACGACCGTGGTGCCGGGGCTGCCCCCGAGCTGTTCCATGGCATGCAGCAGCGGAGCAGGGTCCGGCTTCTTGACGGCCAGGGTATCGCCACCAATCGACAGTTCAAACCATTGGTCCAGTCCGGTTTGCTCGAGCAAGGGAGCCACAAACTGATCGGGTTTATTGGTCACGATTCCCAGGCGGCAGCCCAGCGCTTTCAGGTGCGCAAGACAGGGCACTACACCCTCAAAGACCTGGGCGTGACGACCGTTGTGCTGACCATAACAGTGATAAAAAATAGCCAGGGCGTCCTTGAAAAGAGCGTCGTCCTTCGGTTCCGCAGGCTCCCAATTGGTCTTTCCGGCCAGTGCCCGACGCACCAGGATCGCAGCGCCATTGCCGACCCAATCGCGCACCCTGTCCAGACCTGCGGGCGTGCGGCCCAGATGTTCAAGCATCTGGTCAACGGCGGCCGCGAGATCCGGAGCGCTGTCAACCAGAGTGCCGTCCAGGTCGAACAGGGCAACGCCTGGCCAGCGGGCATTGAACAGGCCGCTCAGGCTCATTGGCCGACAGCCCTGCGGGCCTGCTCGAGTTCGGCGCGCATGGCGTCGATGGTGGCCCTGTAATCATCAGTGTTGAAGATGGCAGAGCCGGCCACAAAGGTGTCGGCACCGGCTTCGGCAATTTCACGGATATTGTCGGTTTTCACGCCGCCATCGATTTCGAGCCGGATGTTGTAGTTGCTGGCGTCGATCCGCTTGCGGGCTTCACGCAGTTTGTCGAGGGTGCCGGGAATGAATTTCTGGCCACCAAAGCCCGGGTTCACCGACATCAGCAGGATCATATCCAGCTTGTCCATGACATGGTCGATGTAGCTCAGCGGGGTCGCCGGATTAAAAACCAGACCGGCCTTGCAGCCGCCGTCACGGATCAGCTGAAGTGAGCGGTCGATGTGGTTGCTGGCTTCCGGGTGAAAAGTGATATAACTGGCCCCTGCGTCGATGAACATGCGGATCAGATCGTCGACCGGCGATACCATCAGGTGCACGTCGATGGGCGCTGTGACGCCGTGTTTGCGGAGAGCCTCGCAGACCATGGGGCCGATTGTCAGGTTTGGTACGTAATGGTTGTCCATGACGTCGAAGTGAACAACGTCGGCACCAGCATTCAGGACGTTATCGACTTCCTCGCCCAGGCGAGCAAAATCGGCGGACAGGATGGACGGGGCGATCAGGTAGGGATTCATGGCGGCTCTCTCGATCTCGGGCAATAGTTGTGCAGCGCCTGCCGCACGCTAAATCGAGTGCTAGTCTAACAGTTTGGATGGTTTTTTCGGAGCCGTATTCATGCTCAATCGTCAAAGACGTTTTTTGTTGCTTTTGCTGGCCCTGTTTACAGGGCTGTGTGAGGGTGTGTCGGGCGATGAGCAGGCGCGGTCAGCGGTCTATACTGGTGTGGGGCAGCAGTCCCTCGCTGAACGCTTTCCCGACGCCGCCCGTTGGCTGGAGCTGGAGAATGATGGCCGGGCGCTTGGCTTGATGTTTCCCGAGCAGGATCCGCCGGCGGCCGGCGCGGCTCTGATTTTGGCGGATGTTGGTGAAACGGCGGCCTCGGGGCTTGCCGGCGATCTGGGTCGTCACCTGGCGGAACGGGGTTGGGCGGCGCTGACTCTCGGGATGGAAGCGCCGGGGCCCGGATTGCAGCGCCTGCTGGAGCAGCCGGTGGTGGCGTCGGATGCTGGTGACGAGGCGAAGAGTGATGGCGGCGAGCAGGGTGGCTCGTCGGTGATGATCGATATGATGGACGAATCCGGCACAGGTAATGATCCCCTGGAGCGCCACTATGCCCATGTGCGTAAGCTGGTGGAAGCCGGGCTGGCGGATCTTGCCGGGCAGGGGTACCAGAGGATCGCGCTGGTGGGCGTTGGGCATGCCTGCAATTATCTGGTCGAGGAAGCCTGGGAGGGCACCGAACCCGTGGGCCTGATCTGGGTGGAGCCGGTGTTTTATCCGACGCAGAAGCTTGCCGTGGCTGAGCGTCGGAAGGCCGCAAATGGCCTTCAGGTGCTGGAACTGGAATTGTCCGGTGAGGCGATGGCCAGCCGGATTGCGGCCTGGCTAACGAAGACGTCCACGTCGGGATAAGGACGGGTTTCCGTACCTTTAGCGGGCGGCCTTGTGACGTCGTTTGATCAGTTCCCAGGCTTGCTGGTAGCGCAGTAGGCGGTCCTTGGCGGCGCGTTGTTCGATGGCGTCCATGTGCTGTTGTGCCAGTTTGTCCGGGTGGCACTCGGAGACTTTGCGTCGATAGGCGCGCTTGATGTCGGTCAGAGTCTCGCGTCTAGTGACGCCCAGCAGCTGGCAGGCCTGTTCATAGCTTGTTGGCTGCGGCAGATTGTCTGCCTGGCGCCGCCAGACTTTGCTGGCGTAGCTCTCGAAAATGTCGTCGCTGACGGAGACCGGCAGGCCCATCTGGTCGATGGCATCCTCGCACCGGTATCGGCGGGACTTGCCGGGCTGCCCTTTTAATTGCGAGCCATGGCACAGGCAGATGGCCACGGTGATGGCAGGCGCCGGCCAGAGGCGGTTGCTCAAGCGGAATGACAGCCCCCTGACGCGCGGTAATTCGTTGACCGATTTGCCTTCCTGGAACCAGTTGATGGCTCGTTTTCTCTGGCGCTGGGACAGCTTCAGGGCCTTGATGACGCCCTCGGCATAACCAATGTCTGCCTCGGTGACCCGGCCCTCGGCCTTGGCGATGTAACCGAGAAAGAAAAACAGCGGTCGCCGGCACCAGCCGGGCAGTCGAGCCCGGTCGAGAAGGGTCGGCGCCTGATGCCCGCACGCGGCCAGTTCCCGCAGCAGGCCGGAAAACTCCGCTTCCATCCGTGCAGGCAATGTGGGTGGTGGGCTGTTTCTGGTCACGACTCAATACGCTCCGGCTCTTAGTCTCTGGTCCAGTTCGCCAAGACGCTCCGGCGTACCCACGTCTACCCAGTGCCCGGGGTGGTAGAGGCCGGCCACCCGGTTCCGTGACATGGCCTGGCGCAGCACTGGTCCGAGCTTTCCGGCCTGATCATCCAGACCGTCAAACAGGCGCCGGTGCAACAGGCTGATGCCGGTGAACGTAAGCCGGCTTTCACCGGTGTCGGAGACCACACCGTCGGCTCCAAGGTGGAAATCTCCGTCCGGATGATGGGGTGGGTTATCGGTGAGCACCAGCAGCGCATCCCGGTCTTTTGGTGGCGTCAGAGTAGTCAGGTCGAAATCGCTCCAGATGTCGCCATTGATCACCAGAAACCACTCGCTGCCAGTCTTGGTCAGTCGTGGCAGTGCGCGAACAATGCCGCCTGCGGTTTCCAGCGGCGAGCCCTCGGGGGAGTATTCGATGGTCAGCCCAAAACGTTCCCCGTGGCCAAGAGCCGTTTCGATCTGCTCGCCGAGCCAGGCATGATTGATCACCACGTCATGAAAGCCGGCCCGCGCCAGATTCTCCAGATGGTGCACGATCAGCGCCTTGCCACCGACTTCAAGCAAGGGCTTGGGGGTGGTCAGGGTAAGTGGGCGCATGCGTTCGCCTTTGCCAGCAGCAAGAATCATGGCTTTCACCGGTGTCAGAGCTCCGTGTCGGATGGGGTGCCGAGTTTTTGTTCGACCACCGGCATTACCCCTTCGAGCAGCCACTCATGGAAATGGCGGAGGGCGGGTTGGCGGCTGCTGGCGCTGATGAGGTAACCGACGGTGCGAGGAATGTCGTTCAGGTAACCGGTCTTGCCGTCGCGAATCGCGAGCCGGGCAAAAATGCCCGAGGCCTTGAGGTGTCGTTGCATGCCCATCAGCTCAAACCACTGACGGAACGTCTCCGGGTCGGCCTTGTGAAGGCCAGCGTCCAGGCTGAGCTGCCGGAAGAACTCCAACCACTCGGCGACTTTCGGCTCGGGCCACTCAATGTAGCAATCCTTTAACAGGGACACCGCGTCATAGGTCACCGGGCCGCTGACGGCGTCCTGGAAGTCGATGACGCCGGGGCGGTCAGTTCCAGGGCGAACCAGAAGGTTGCGCGAGTGGTAGTCCCGGTGCACGGTCACCTCTGGCTGCGCCAGCGCGCTCTCACGGAGAAAGGCAAAGGCGGTGTCGAGCAGGCAGCGCTCGCCGTTGCTCAGTTCCATGCCTAGTTGCTTTTCCAGTAGCCAGTCGGGGAACAGGGCCATTTCCCGGTCCAGCAATGCCTGGTCATAGGGCGGTAAAGGGTAATCCGCCGGTGGCGTTGCCTTCTGGATATCAACCAGCTCTCTCAGCGCGCCCCGGTAGAGACGGTCTGCGGAGTCATTGTCGAGCTGCCCGAGCATGAGGTGGTCGCCCAGATCTTCCAGCAGCAGGAATCCGCGTTGCAGGTTCTGCTGCAGGATCTCGGGTACGTCAATTCCCTGCCGGTGCCAATGTGTCGCAATGGCGACGAATGGCCCGCAATCTTCGTGCTCGGGAGGCGCATCCATCACGATCACTGGCGTGGAAGTGCTGTTATTTCGCCAAACCCGGAAATAGCGTCGGAAGCTGGCATCGCCGGAGACCGGTTCGGCGGAGGCCTGGTCGAATCCGGGGAACTGTCTGACCCAGTCGGTCAGCTCCTGCAGGCGTGTATCCATGGTCTGGTTGGTCTTCCTGAATAATGGGTTGTTACTGTCTTCGAAAGTTAGCAGAGGAGTATAAAGGGGGTAAATCGGTTTTGCAGCGGAGTTTCCGTTAACAAGCCTGAGGGGCACGTGTAAACTAGGCGCCTGTTAAATGACACGATACCCACCACTCATCCGGAACAGGAATTCGCGACTGTGCCATTTCCCGAACGCCCTTTGCTGAAGCCTGTGTGCCGGATCGCCGGGCTGCTGGTGGTTGGCGCGGTGAGCGGGCAGTCGCTGGCGGAGCCGGCACCCACTGCGGCCGAGATGGACTGGCGGCCAAAGGCCGAATTACCGGAGTCTGTCAGAAACAGGCTGCCTGCCTTCTGCGAGGGCGGCTACTTGCCGTCAGGCGACGGGGTTGGAGATGCACTCGGAGCCGAAACCGGTTCTGTCGCTCCCCTGGAAGCCAGCAGTCTCAATGCCCGTTATGAGATTGATCAGACGCTGCAGTTGGATGGTGACGTTCAGCTCAGGCAGGGTGGTTTCCAGGTGAACGGATCGTCCGCTCGCTACGATCAGCAGCAGAATGCCGTTTCCATATCCGGGCCACTGGTGAGTCGGGGGCAGGGCTTCCTGCTGACCGGCCAGCGTGCGGACTATCAGGTTGATACCGGTCGGTTTGACATTAATAGCGCGACCTTCCTCCTGCATGGCCCGGAAATGCGCGGCAGCGCGGCAAGCCTGACCCGGTTGGCAGGTGACCAGGTGGACATCCGGGATGGGCTGCTGACCACTTGTGGGCCGGGTCGGAATGACTGGGCGATTGTTGCATCGGAAATCGAACTGAAACGGGCAGAGGGCTTCGGCACCGCAAAACATGTGCGCCTGGAAGTGCTGGATGTGCCCGTCTTCTACTGGCCGTGGGCCAGCTTTCCGATTGATGACCGCCGCAAGACCGGTTTCCTGTACCCGCAATTCGGTTCCTCCAGTGCCGGTAGCGGGGCCTTCCTGGCGGTTCCATACTATCTCAACCTGGCGCCGCACTACGACGCCACACTGACCCCCCAGTACCACCATGGCCGCGGACTGTTTACCGAAGCCGAAGGACGTTATCTGAGCGGTCTCGGAGAGACCGTTTTGCAGGTTGGCTACATCGGCAACGATTCCGCGTACGAGGATGAGAACCCGGGAGCGGATGGCGAGCGATGGGCGCTGGATGCGACCACCCGCGCCGAGTTTGGTTATGGTTGGTCAGGGTACGGCGATTTCTCTGTGGTCAGCGACGAGGATTATCTGGGAGACCTGAACCGCAGCCTGGCGATCAATACGGCCACCCATCTTCAGCGCAAGGGCGGGCTGCGTTACCGGAGTGATGCCCAGTATTTTGAAATCTACCTGAATGATTACCAGACCGTTGCTGACCGGATCGCAGAGGTCGACAAACCCTACGCGCAGCTGCCGGAAGTGCTCTACGGCGGCACGGCGGAGCTTGGCTGGTTCGAGGCCGGTCTGGAAAGCCAGTACACCTGGTTCGATCGAGACAACGAAACCCTGACCGGCCTGGATCGGGCCACCGGACAGCGTCTGCGGGCGATTCCTGAGCTGGCGCTGCCCATGCGTTCGCTGTGGGGCTTCAGCCGACCCTCGGTGAGTGTGGATTACACTCGCTACCAACTGGACGACTATTCCCTGGGAGATGGCCGATTCGACCGCACCGTGCCGGTGGCGGAATGGGATAATGGGCTCTATTTCGATCGCCGGTCGACATTGTTTGATGTGCCCTACAACCAGACCCTGGAGCCGAGGCTTTACTATGTTTGGGCTGATGCCGATGCCGACCAGAACGAGATCCCGGATTTTGACACGGATCTGAAAACCTTCCGATTTGATCAGCTCTTTCAGCCGGACCGTTTTTCCGGCGGTGACCGGGTGGGAGATGCCAACCAGTTGACCGTTGCCCTGACCAGCCGTTTCAATGACCTGGTGACCGGTGCGGAGCGTGCTCGATTCAGCATCGGTCAGGTGCAGTATTTTGAGGATCGGGAAGTGACGCTGTTCGGCGAAGGTGCGGGTACCCGTAGCCGATCTCCGCTTGCGGGTGAACTGGTGTTGCACCCCCTGGACACGCTGGAAATCCGGTCGTCCGGTCTCTGGGATCCCGATACCGGAGATACCGAAGAAGGGCGCAGCCAGCTGATCTTCCACTCCGACGATTACCGATACCTCGCCAGCATTGGCCATACCTATAGCCGGGCCGAGCTGGAGCAGACGGACATTGCCGGTGTCCTGCCGGTGACCGACCAGGTCAGTCTGATCGGTCGCTGGGTGCACGATTCAATTCTGGATCGGACGGTAGGTTCGCTGGCAGGCGTGGAATATAACAACTGTTGCTGGAGTGTTCAGGTGGTGCATCAGAACTACCTGACCGACGATCAGGAGCTGGACAGTCGGATACTGTTCCAGGTTCAACTCAAAGGGCTTGGAGGCAGTGGCGGTTCGTCGTCCCGGATCTCCGAGGCCATCTACGGCTTTGATGAGCGCGAGCGTCGCCGGTTCGGAACTCCGTGACGGAAAAGAGGACTAACCGCGGGCATCGCGCTCAGCTAACTTTGATCAAGAGGTGTTTATGAAGGCGACTCTTCGCCAGGGTATTAAGACGTTGCTGATGTTTCTGGCGGTTTCCATTACCACGACGGTGCAGGCCGAGCGCCAGTTGCTGGATCAGGTGGTGGCGATTGTTGAGGACGACGTCATTCTGCAGACCGAGCTGGATGCCAGAATCAACACCATCTCGAACAGGCTCAGTTCCCAGGGTACCGCGTTGCCGCCGAGAAGCATCATGGAACAGCGGGTGCTCGAGCAGCTGGTGACAGAATCCATCCAGCTTCAGCGAGCTGACAGGATGGGGATGCGCATCAGTGACAACGAACTCAACGAGACCATGCGAAACATTGCCCAGCGCAACGGCATGACCATGGCGGATTTTGAGCAGCAACTGGCGGCCGAGGGCGTGACCTACCGTCAGGCCCGTGAACAGATCCGCAACGAAATGCTCACCAGTCGGGTGCAACAGCGGCAGGTGGGTAACCGGGTGCGGGTCACCGACCGTGAAGTGGAAAACTACCTTCAGGCACTGGATGACCGGGGCAGTAATGGTGCGGAGTACCGTCTGGCCTACATTTATATCGAAGTCACGGATCCGTCCAACGAAGAGGCGGTGGCCCGGGCCCGGAGCAAGGCGGAATCGCTCCGCCAGGACATTATGAACGGACGTGATTTCCGTGAGGTTGCCGTTGCTGAATCGGATGCCGCCAACGCGCTCGAAGGAGGCGATATGGGCTGGCGCAGCGAGAGCCAGCTGCCTTCGCTGGTCGCTCCGATCGTACCGGACCTGGCGGTGGGTACGCCGTCTGAGGTTCTGAAGAACAATAGCGGTTTCCACCTGGTCATGGTGATGGATAAGCGCGGCGGTGACCAAAAGAAGGTGATCCAGCAGCATAAGGTCCGCCATATCCTGATCCGGCCGTCCGAGGCGGTACCGGAGGCGCTGGCGGAAGAAAAAATCCGAGATATCTACCAACAGCTCCAGGATGGCGCCGACTTTGCGGAACTGGCCCGGGAATACTCCGATGACCCGGTATCCGGATCGGCTGGCGGTGATCTCGATTGGGTCAGCAAAGGCCAGATGGTACCAGCGTTTGAGCGTGCGATGCTCAATGCCGATATCGGCGAGTTCAAAGGGCCATTCCGCTCTCAGTTTGGCTGGCATATCCTGCAGGTTCAGGAGCGTCGCCAGAGAGACGTCAGCGGTGAGGTCAAAGAGGCCGAGGCCCGCCAGACCATATACCGCCGCAAGTTTGAGACCGAGCTGCAGAACTGGCTGAGGGAAATCCGTGACGAGGCCTTTGTTGAATTCAAGGGTCCGTATGCACCTGAGCCGGAGGCTGAGGGCGAGAACTCATGAATGCGCCCGTCATTCTTGCGCTGACTGCGGGTGAGCCAGCCGGCATCGGGCCGGAGCTGTGCCTGCAGCTGGCGTTGGAAGCGCGGGACGCGGGCATTGTTGTGGTGGCCAGTCGGGCGCTGCTTGAGGCCAGAGCAGAACAGCTGGGCCAGACGGTAGCCCTGCATGACTGGGTGCCTGGTCAGCCAGCGGAAACCGAGCCCGGGCGTTTGTCGGTCCGACATGTGGAAGGCTGCGTTGACTATCAGCCTGGCGTGCTGGATGCCCGAAACAGTGGTTATGTTCTGGAAACCCTGACGGTAGCGGCCAAAGGTTGCCTGGCCGGCGATTTTGACGGCATGGTCACCGCGCCGGTCCACAAGGGTGTCATCAACGACGCCGGCATCGCCTTCAGTGGACACACCGAATTCCTGCAGGAACTGTGTGGTGTGGAGCGGGTGGTCATGATGCTCGCCACGGAAGACTTACGCGTGGCCCTGGTGACCACTCATTTACCGCTCAAAGATGTTTCTGCGGCGATCACGCCAGACCGGCTGTCCCAGGTCAGCCGTATACTGGCGGCGGACCTGAAAACATTCTTCAGCATTGAAAAACCGAGAATTCTGGTGGCTGGCTTGAACCCCCACGCCGGGGAAGGTGGCCATCTTGGTACTGAAGAAATTGATGTCATCGAACCGACTCTGGAAAAGCTCCGGTCGGAAGGCCTCGATTTGGTTGGGCCGTTGCCGGCAGACACCCTGTTTACCCCACACTGGCTGGATCAGGCGGATGCCGCACTGGCGATGTATCATGATCAGGGGCTGCCGGTACTGAAATTTCAGGGGTTTGGCCGGGCTGTGAATATCACCCTCGGCCTTCCCATCGTGCGAACCTCGGTGGATCATGGCACAGCGCTGGATCTGGCCGGTACCGGCAAGGCCGATGCCGGTAGCCTGCATACCGCCATTCGGGTCGGTGCCCAGATGGCCAAGGGCCGTAAAGCCGCCAATCAAGAGAATCAGTTGTGAGCAACAAACACGGACATCAGGCCCGAAAACGTTTCGGCCAGAACTTTCTGCACGATCCCGGTGTCATCGAAAAGATCGTGCGCGCCATCAACCCCAAACCGGACGATGTGATGGTTGAAATCGGTCCCGGGCTTGGCGCACTGACCGAAGAGATTCTCTCTGTTAACCCGGCTTTGCAGGTGGTAGAGCTGGACCGTGACCTGATTCCGGTGTTGCGCACCAAGTTCTTCAACTACCCGGAATTCCGAATCCATGAAGCGGATGCCTTGAAGTTCGACTTCAGCCAGCTGGTCCGGGATGGCAAGCCATTGAGGATTGTCGGCAACCTGCCCTACAACATTTCTACCCCCCTGATCTTCCACCTGCTGGAGCAGGCCGGGGTGGTGCAAGACATGCATTTCATGTTGCAGAAAGAAGTGGTGCAGCGACTGGCGGCAGTCTCCGGGGATAACCACTACGGTCGTCTCGGGATCATGGCCCAGTATTTCTGCAAGGTTCAGCCCCTGTTTGAAGTGGGGCCAGGAGCCTTCAGGCCTGCGCCGAAAGTGGATTCGGCCATCGTTCGGCTGGTGCCCCACGACACCTTGCCGCATCCTGCCCGGGACCTGTCCACCCTCCAGGCGGTCGTCCGGACAGCCTTCAATGCCCGTCGGAAAACCCTTCGCAAGGCGCTGGCGGCCATGGTCACGGTGGATCAGCTGCAGTCTCTCGGTATCAACGATGGCCTCCGCCCGGAGAACCTGAGCCTGGCGGATTTCGTGAAGATTGCGGACCTGGTGTATGACAACAAGTCGAGCGATTCGGAGGCTGAAGAGGTAAGTCATGACTGACTACGCCATTGGCGACATTCAGGGTTGCTATCTGCGGCTGCTGGAGGTCCTGGAACGGGTTGATTTTTCCCCGTCGCGGGATCGCCTATGGGTGGCTGGTGACCTGATCAATCGCGGCCCTTCGTCCCTGGACACCCTTCGATACCTGTCGGGGCTGGGTGACTCTGCCGTCGTCGTGCTGGGTAACCATGATCTGCATCTGCTTGCGGTCGCCCTTGGCGGACACCAGGTTCGCAAGAAAGATACGTTTTCGGACATTCTCGAAGCACCGGACCATGACGAGCTGATTGCCTGGCTGCGCCAGCAGAATCTCTGTATTCATGACCCGGAACGAAACCTGGTGATGGCACACGCCGGCATTCCCCATATCTGGAGTATTGATCAGGGCGTGGCCTGCGCGCGGGAAGTGGAAGCGGTCATTCGCGGGCCGGAGGCGACCGAGTACTTCAGCCATATGTACGGTAACGAACCCGCCCGATGGGATGATAACCTTGCAGGGATGGATCGGTGGCGGATCATCACCAACTACTTTACCCGGATGCGGTTCATTGCCGAGGATGGCACCCTTGAGTTGGCGACGAAGGAATCGGCCGATCACGCTCCCGGAGGGTTTGCGCCCTGGTTCCAATTTGCCCGGCGGGATACTGCCAGGGTGGTGTTTGGCCACTGGGCGGCGTTGGAAGGACAGACCGGCAATGACCAGTTTGTCGGGCTGGACACCGGTTGCGTATGGGGCGGCGCCCTGACCATCATGAACCTGGACACCGGAGAAAAGATTCACTGTGATTGCTGAGCGTGCTCTGAAGTGGCCTGTGGTGCTCGGCGCCATTTGTGCCTTGATCGCGGTGATGGCGGGCGCTTTTGGCGCCCATGGTTTACGGCACATTGTGGATGCGCGGGGGCTCGAGGTATTCCAGACGGCTGTAACCTACCAGATGTACCACGCTCTCGGGCTGATCCTGGTGGGACTTTTAGCTGCGACAGGGTTGAGTCAACGGTTGTTGGGCATCGGTGCTGGCTTTTTCTTCGCGGGGATTGTCTTGTTTTCCGGCAGCCTCTACCTGATCGTTCTCACCGACATCCGCGGGATAGGCCCGATTACGCCGCTCGGTGGTGTCTGTTTCATGGTGGGTTGGATCCTGCTGGCGGTAGCAGCACTTCGCCGCTGAAACCGCGGGCAACACCAACGTCAATCAGAGGTTGAAAGCATCAATGCAAGTTCAAGTGAATGGTGATGCCATGGAGTTGCCTTCCGGCGCCACCGTGGCCACGCTGATCGAACAGATGGCTTTGGCGGGTAAACGCCTGGCCGTAGAAGTGAATGAGGATATTGTGCCCCGCAGCCAGCATCCTGACTTTGTGCTCAGTGATGGTGACCGGGTGGAAGTGGTCCATGCGATTGGTGGCGGCTGACCGTCCGTACCTGCTGAAGCCACGAAACTCCATTTATCAACACTCCAGGAACAACATGAGCGAGACCCCAGCGATTCAGCTTCCCGAAGATAAACCCCTTGAGATTGCCGGCCGGACCTATCAATCACGGCTGCTTGTTGGCACAGGCAAATACCGGGACATGATGGAAACCGGCCACGCCATCGAAGCCAGTGGTGCGGAGATCGTAACCGTTGCCGTTCGCCGGACCAATCTGGGCCAGAATCCGGATGAGCCGAACCTGCTGGACGTGATCTCGCCGGAGCACTACACCATTCTGCCGAATACCGCCGGCTGCTACACCGCCAAAGACGCGGTCCGTACCTGCAAGTTGGCCCGTGAACTCCTGGATGGCCATGACCTGGTCAAACTGGAGGTCCTCGGTGAGGAGAAGACGCTCTATCCGAACATGACCGAAACCCTGGTCGCTGCGGAGGAGCTGATCAAGGATGGCTTCAAGATCATGGTTTACTGTTCCGATGACCCGCTGCTTGCCAAGCGCCTCGAAGAGATGGGCTGCGTGGCCATCATGCCCCTCGGTGCACCCATCGGCTCCGGTCTGGGCATTCAGAACCGCTACAATATCCGCCTGATCGTTGAAAATGCCAGCGTGCCAGTGCTGGTGGATGCTGGCGTGGGAACCGCCTCGGACGCCACCATCGCCATGGAACTGGGCTGTGATGGCGTGCTGATGAACACCGCGATTGCCCAGGCCAAGGATCCGATCCGGATGGCGAACGCCATGCGTCTGGGGATCGAAGCAGGGCGCGAGTCCTACCTGGCAGGCCGGATGCCGAAAAAACTCTATGCGAGCGCATCCTCGCCCATTGATGGCACCTTTTTCTGATCTCGGGCACAATCCCGAATTCCAATAAACGAGGGCTGGCACCGAATGACCGGCCCCGATAACGACTAATCAGCGCTGTACTTCCAACATGACCGACCAGAAACCCAGTCGCCGTGAGGCGATACTCCATGCTTTGGTGGCCCTGCTGGAGCAGGACCCCGGTGCCCGCATCACCACGGCCGGCCTGGCACGCTCCGTCGGCGTTACCGAAGCCGCCCTGTACCGCCATTTTCCCAGCAAGCGGAAAATGTTCGAAGCTCTTATCGAGTTTGCCGAGGAAGCGGTGTTCTCCCGTTGCCAGGTGATCCTTCAGGAGCAGGAGGATGTCCGCACCCGCTTGCAGCAACTCGCCAATCTGGTGTTGGTGTTCTCCGAGCGTAATCCGGGGCTATGCTGCGTGCTCACCGGCGATGCGCTCATGGGCGAAGACGAAGCGCTTCGAAAGCGGGCCTCGCAGTTTTACGAACGCCTGGAAACCCAGATTCGCCAGACCCTCAAGGAAGGTGAAATCCGCCAGGGCCTGCGCCCACGTACCAGCGCTGCCCGCGGTTCTGACTTCGTGATGGTGTTCATAGAGGGCCGTATCCAGCGCTTCGTCCGCTCTTCGTTCTCCCGGTTGCCGTCTTCCGAGTTTGATGAAAGTTGGGGGTTAGTTTCTGAGGCCGTTTGGGGGTGAGCTTGGGTGTTTGCCCTCGGTTCGTAGCCTGAAGGCTGGGGAGGTTGGCAGTGTCGGGAAGGGCGTTTCCGGAACCGCTACGAGCACATCCATGTGCGCTTGACTCCGGCCATCCATGGCCTCCGACATTCCGGAAACGCCCTTCCCGACACTGCTTCTCCGGCATCTCGATATCCGCAAGGAAAAACGTTTTAAACAACCCTCCCGATTAGACTTGCGCCATTCAGCGGTCTGCAATCAACGTAGATTCGGAACGGGTGGGGTGCGCCTCCACAGAATGTTGGAGGCCAAGGACGGCCGGAAACAAGCGCACACGGACGTGCCCGTAGCGGTTCTGTGGAGGCGTGCCCCGCCCGTTCCAGCCCCCACACCTCGAGGGCTTGGGGCAAGATACTAACCGGAAACTCTCAAGCTCATTCGTACCCTGAGGCGGACCGAAGAATAGCGCGGATGGGCTCCCAGATCTCAGGAGCTGAGATCAAAATATCTCGACCCCACAAGTCAGCCGGGTACCCATCCGGCACGTCGCTGAAGTGGCCTGCGGTGGCACCGGCCTCCAGGGCAATCAGGCGGGCGGCGGCGAAGTCCCAGGGGCTGACGTTTTCGTAGTAGATGTCCAGTCGCCCACACGCCACCCAGCAGATATCCAGAGCAGCAGAGCCGATCCGGCGAAGATCGCGGCATTGGTGGATCATGGCATCCAGGCGTTTAACCAGCGGTTCCAGATCGTCCTTGGTGTACGGGAACCCGGTGGCGAAGAGGGACTCGCGGGGCACAGTCGCGCCGCTGTGGGTGATGGAGGAACCATTGAGGGTAGCGCCTCTGCCCCTTGTGGCACGGAAGATTTCAGCGGGGAAAGGTGCGTGAACAACGCCGGCCTGAACCCGGCCCTTCTCGGCGTAGGCAATGGACACGGCGACCTGGGGATGACCATAGGCATAGTTAACGGTGCCATCGATGGGGTCAACGATCCACAGTGGTGTCTCCAGTTCCTCGGCCTGGCTCAGGTCGGGCATGGTTTCTTCGGAAAGAATCCGATGGTCCGGGAACCGTTGCCGGATGGCTCCGGTAATGAACTCGTCCGCCATCACATCGGCGTGGGTTACCAACTCGGTCTGTTTCTTGTAATCGGTGCGCAGAGTGTTTTGTTCACGCTCCTGCTGGATCAGTTCACCAGCCTCACGGGCGAGGGATTCGGCAAAGTCGGTGATGTCGACAAGGGAAACAGGATCGGACATGGCGCCCCCAGGATCTCGAAAATGAGTGAGGGCGCCAGTTTAGCACGGCAGGGTCAGAGGCTGTTCAGCCAGCTCTGCATCTTGTCCATGGCTTTGACCAAACGGGGGCAGGCCTGGGCCACGAAGTCGTCGCCCAGCTCAATCTGTGCGAAATCCCCCGCGGACAGCTTCAGAGCCTCGGCCCCATCGAAGTCCACGAATGCCAGCCGGGCGGCCAGGTGGTCGGGAACAAAGCCGAAGTCACTGGCGGGGAGAATGGCCACGCCGGTGTTTTCCAGCAATGCCTGGCAGAACGCCTGGCTGGTCTTGATGTCTTTCCGGTCCAGTCGTTCCCGGAACGCGGAAAAGTCCGGGAACAGGTAGAAAGCGCCCTGGGGTTTTTGCACGATGGCACCCATATCCGTCATTCGGCGGTGAATGTACTCGCCAATAACTTTCAGAACCCGCCGTGAATGGACCAGGTACTCGTCGATATCCTCACCGCCATTGAATGCGGTAATCGCCGCATACTGGATTGGAGCGCTGGTGGACGTGAAGGTTTCGCTGGCAATGATGGCCATGGCGTCGAGAAGCGGACGAAGTTCCGGCGGGAAGATGAACGACCCTAACCGCCAGCCGCCTGCACCTGCCCATTTGCTCAGGCCGGTGCTGATGATGGTGCCCTCAGGATAATAGCGGGCAATGGACTTGTGCTTGCCCTCGAAGTGAACCTCGCCGTAAATCTCGTCGGAGAGAAGGATCAGCTTGTACTTGCGGGCGACGTTGGCGATGGCCAGCAGCTGATCGTCGGTGTAGGTGCAACCCGTCGGGTTCGAGGGGTAGTTGAGGATCAGGATGCGTGGGCGGGTCGGGTCGTCCCGGCAAATGATGTCGAGCTCCTCGGCAGTGAGCTGCCAATTGTTCTCGGCATGGGTTGGTAACCAGTGCACTGAGCGCCCGATGATGCGAGCCTGTGGCGCATAGGAAACCCAGCTTGGGCGCGGAATCAGCAGGTCGCCGTAGTAAGCGAGTTGAAGAATGAACAACAGTTCCTTGGAGCCGGGGCCAATGAGGACGTCTTCCCAGGAACACCGGGTGCGCTGGCTGCGGTTGATGTAGCCGGCAATGGACTCACGAAGGCCCTTGAGTCCTTTCACGGGCAGGTAGTCTTTTTCGTGAGCATGGGTCTGTAGCGCTTCGACCACACGATCGGGAACCGGGAAAGGAGACTGTCCCAGCCCAAGTTTGATGATGTCTTTTCCTTCGGACTTGAGTTGGTTGCTCAGTTCGTTGATGCGCAGAGTGGATGAAGGCTGGATGCCGCGAACGTTCAGGTTGATTGCAAAGCGGTGGTCTGAGTGTATGTCCATTTTCCCGATCTGTTGGTTGGAAGTGACACCGTCAGTATAGGAAACCCAAACATATCTGTGATCCAGCCAGGGATAGGGGATTGCCGCATTTTGGGTATCGACTTTCGTCGACTGCGTCAGGCCGCCCGGGGGCGGCCTGCTTGGCTCAATGGTTGCGCACCCATACTTCGACGCGACCGTTTCTCTGCTTGCCGGCATTGCCGCCGGCGGTGCCAACAGGCATATAGTGACCGTATCCGGTGTAGGCGACATCGGCGATGCCTTCGGCCTGAAGTGCCTTGCGGACCGACAGTGCGCGGAGCTCTGAGATCATCTGGGCCCGCAGCTCATTGCTCTGTTGGTCCGCAAACCCGATCAGCATCAGGTCGTCGGCTACCAGCCGTTCACTGGCCAGGTAGTCGGCTACCCGCTTCAGGTCCCGTTGGGCCTTGTTATCGAGTTTCGTACGGCCTTCCGAGAAGCGGAAGTTTACAGTCAGGCGACTGTAGTTGGCGGTCAGTCTCTGGAACGTGGCTGGAACAGAGTCGTCAAACTCGGGCCTGACAGCAATCGGGTTCTGCGATATGAATCCGGATCTGGAAACGATGGCCTGTCCCTCTGAACCAAGCACAAACTCCAGAAAATCCGAGGCCATGGCGGTGGTTTCCGGGCCGGGTGTGTACATGAACAGGCGCCGGGCCAGCGGGTAATCCTCGCTTGCGACGGTGAGCTGGTTTGGTTTCAGGGCCGGTGCGTTGCCATCGGAAATGGCGAGAACCTTGCTGTCACGAACAGAAGCCAGGCCTGCAAAGCCGATACCGGCAGGATCCTGGCTGATATCGTCAGACAGCTGGTCATTGGACTCGTAACGTTTGGCTGAGGCATCCAGTTTGTAGGTTTTACCGAGCACCAGGCTCTTGAACGTATCCCAGGTGCCGGAACGGTCATCTCTCGCATACAGGTGGATAGGACGATCGGGGCCGCCCAGTTGCGCCCAGTTTCGGATCTGCCCGGCGAACACTTTGCCGAGGGTATCGATGCTCAACTGATCGACCGGGTTGCTCGGGTGAACCAGTACCGCGAGTCCGTCGATGGCGATAACGTGTTCGCTATCCATGGAGGTCAGGTCTGCGCGTGCTTTCAGTGAGGCAATCTCTGACGCTTTAGCCGGACGCGAGGCTGCCCAGACATCGGCTCGATTCGCGGCCAGGGCCTTGTAGCCGGTACTGGAACCATGAGCGGCCACCAGAACTCTGACTGGTTTGCCATCCACGGAGGTTAGCAGGAGACGCTCGTTTTCCTTGCCATTGGGGCGTGTGGTGACCTTGGTACCCGACGACTGCTGGAGATAGGCCGTCATCAGCATCGGGGCGAGCCGGGCGCCGATGGTGTTGGAACCATGGATCTCCAGATCGTTGGCATGACTGACCAGTGGTAAGCCAAATACCAGCGAGCAGAACAGGGTGAGACGCCGCGCCAGGGGACGCTTGAGGAGTGTGGAGGGCAGCATTCGGAATCCTTCTATCCGGGAAAAATCTGAGAGGCGTCCAGAATGCTACAGAAATATGACAGTCAGGTTTCAGCCCTGTAACGGATTGTTTCTCAAAAGGTAATGCAGGCTCAAAACCGATGAGGCTCCAGTTCCATGTGCAGAATGCGCTGACCAAGCATGATGACTCGACCGGTATACCGTTCTTCGCCGGTTGAGGTGAAATCAAACAGGAATCGGCGCCAGACCCGGAGCTTGCCCTCCGGGTCCCGCTTGAACCAGAGTCCCCGGAGGTAGACGGCATCATCCAGCAGCATAACGTCCATGGTCTCGCAGTACTGCTTTGCTGCCTGGAGAACAAAATCCTTGATGGCTTTTGCCCGCCACCAGTACCAGATGCTGGTGGCGGCCACAAAAAGCCAGAACAGGGTTGATAGTGTCACGGTCGATCTTATCGGTCATGTCAGAGGGCAAATGGATCGTCAGACTACCCTATTGCGCAGGCTCGGGGAATCGCTGGTGTTTATCCCGATGTTCTTCGGAGCCGGGAATCAATGTGTCGCAGAGCATCTGGAGGAAGTGACTGGTCAGCAGCTGCGCCTGGTCGACGTTACTGCCCAACTGTTCCGATTCTTCTCGGGCGCTTTCACTGCTCTTGACCGAGTCATTGCCGAGATCAATCAACCGGGTGGCCTGACGCTCTACCTGCAGGCTCAAGGCGGATTGTTCCTCCGTTGCGCTCGCGACTTCCTGTGCGCAGTCGGAAATCACTGATACATCGGTCATCGTCGCGTCCAGGGCCTCGCTGGCTTCCAACGCGACGGCGGCGGTTTCCTCACAGCAGGATACGCCGTTGTTTATGACATCCACGACAGCGCGTGTTTCCTGCTGGAGCGTGGCGATCATCTCATCGATCTGCCGGGTTGACTCGTGGGTGCGTTGTGCAAGCCCACGTACCTCGTCCGCGACCACAGCAAAGCCTCGGCCTGATTCTCCCGCCCTGGCGGCCTCGATGGCTGCGTTCAGTGCCAGCAGGTTGGTTTGCTCGGCAATGCCGGAGATCACCTCAAGAACCAGACCAATGGAGTCGCTCCGTTCGGCCAGGCGGTCAATGCGCTGATTGGCGGTGGCGAGCTGGGTTTCCAGGCCAGAAAGCGCCTGATTCATAATGGACATGCGGTCTCTGCACATATCTGCAGAGCGATGGGCATTGTGGGTGGCTTCGTGTGTCTGGGATGTCAGTTCACTCACCCGGGCAACGCTCTCCCCGAGGGCGGCAAAGGCCCGGGTAATATCCTGGATATCATCCTGCTGGCTGCGGATGCTGGCCACTGAATTTGAGACCCACTCCATGGTGCGCTGCTTGCGTCCGTGGAGTTTATCGATGTTTGAGTGCATGCGGGCTGAGACCGCCCTGAGGGTCGCATTTCGCTTTTGCCGGTCGAACTCGATCCAGGCGCCCTCGTCACGCCTTCCGGTATAGATCCAGGGCATGGCGGGGTGGGCATCGCAGCAGGTATCGCGCGCGATTCTGAGTGTGGGCCGTGCGAGCCAGTACAGCACCGAAAATACCAGGAAAATAAGGGCCTGGGTTGCCACCATGACACCCGGTGCCAGGTGATGGGCGGTCAGGGCGCCTACCCCTCCCGCCAGCACCAGCCACAGAGTCATGAGCTTGAGCGTGAGCGGAGGGCTGGTGGCGAGGAATCGCCTGGAGATGACACCCTGGTTCCAGGCTTTGTAGACCTGCTCAGCTCTGTCGATCTGGGCCTGAGTCGGTAACGTTCGGACCGACTGAAACTCAACGATTTGTCCGTGTTTTCTGATCGGGGTGACAAACGCGTCCACCCAGTAGTGATCGCCGTTCTTGCAACGATTTTTGACCATGCCGCGCCATGAATCGCCGGCTTTGATGGTTTCCCACAGGTGTTTGAAGGCGCCCTCTGGCATGTCCGGATGTCGGATGATGTTGTGAGGCTGGCCTACCAGTTCATCAATCTCGAACCCGGCGACCTCGGCAAACTCTGTGTTTGCTGCGGTAATGCGGCCTTTGATATCCGTAGTGGTAATCAGGTGATAGTGCGGTGGGTAGCGTCTCTCTTTCCCGCTGACGGGTTCATTTCTGCGCATAGCCGATTCTTCCAGCTGGATCGTGTTTTATTGTCGGTTCACTATGGTTGAAACCTGACGCAGGGGTATCCCTATATTGCAAAAGTGCCGATATTGAGGTGGGTTACACGACATATCGACCAATTAATAAGAGCTTTTTGCAGTAAATGGCTAGGTTGATGGGAATACCCCCGTATTCTGGGTGTGGGTCAGCAGTTCGTCAGTGACAGGGAGTTTTTGACCATGCCCGTACTACAACAAAAAGATTTCAAGGCACTGGTGGATGTTCACCCGCGCGCCATCATGTTGGCGACGACCGAACCCAGAATCGCCTATGTGAATGACATGTTTCGATCGGTGACGGGATACCGTTCTGACGAGGTCGTTGGACAACCACCATCGGTGCTGAGCTCCGGGCTCCATTCCGTGGATTTCTACGAGTCCATGTGGAGCAGCCTCTCGGGATCGGGGCGCTGGGATGGCCTGATCTGGAATCGCCGCAAGAATGGGGAAACCTACCCTCAATGGTTAACCATTTATCCGGTCAGATTTCAGGGCAGAGACTTTTTTGCCGGTGTGTTTATGGATCTGGGTGACATCACCGCCTGCGATGAGAGACTGGCGTCCCTTGCGTATTACGATCCTTTGACTGAACTGCCCAACCGGTCTCTTTTTCAGGAATTCCTGAGGGCCCGGGTTTCCCGTCGCCAGTTGGACGCCGAGG
Organism: Marinobacter nitratireducens; assembly: GCF_000708045.1. Lineage (GTDB taxonomy): Bacteria > Pseudomonadota > Gammaproteobacteria > Pseudomonadales > Oleiphilaceae > Marinobacter > Marinobacter nitratireducens. The sequence goes on along the minus strand of NZ_ANIE01000007.1, from coordinate 319,228 downwards.
GCTTTGGCGTGCTTTTCATTGATCTGGACTTTTTTAAATCAGTCAATGACCTGCATGGACATGACTGCGGAGACCGGGTACTCCAGCAAGCCGCGAAAAACATCCGGGGGGTGTTGCGCGAGGGTGATGTGGTCGCGAGGCTGTCCGGAGACGAGTTCGCCGTGATTGCAGAACTTAACTCGGAAGTCGGGCTTGACCATGTCTGCCAACGAGTGGCCCTGGCGTTTGAACAGCCGGTTAAAGACCTGGGGCATGAGTACTTTCTTTCGGTTTCGGTCGGAGCCGCTCTGTTCCCGCAGCACGGCCGAACCGGTAGCGAGCTGCTCCAGAATGCCGACAGTGCCATGTATATGGCCAAGCTTGCGGGGCGCGCCTGTTACCGAATCTACTGTGCTGGAGATTCCGAACAGGGTCGTTATGAGCAACGGCTTTCGGAAGCGCTTGTTGTCTCCCTGAAAACGGCACCGGAAGAGTTCAATGTCGTCTATCAGCCCCAGTACCATTTGGCGTGCGGCTCTGTCGTGGGTATCGAAGCATTGCTGAGGTGGGAGCATCCTGAATTGGGCTCGGTTTCTCCGGCCGATTTTATTCCCATCGCAGAGCAACGTGGTCATATCCATGAGCTCACGGAGCAGCTGGTGAGGTGCGTGATCCATGACCTGCCGGACACTGTGGATGACGTCGTGCACGGATTGCGTCTGGCTATCAATATTTCCGCTCGCCAGATTACCGATGCTCGGCTTGACGCTGCGCTGAAGCCTTTGTTCGAGCAAATTGGGCGCATCGGCTGGCAGCTGGAAATAGAGATCACAGAAACCCATATGATGAACCTGTCGAAAGCGAGTCTTGGCCGACTGGAGGCATTCGGGGCCCAGGGGGTGAAGATAGCCATTGACGATTTTGGAACGGGCTACTCCTCATTGGCGTATTTGCATGCATTGCCCGTTGATACTCTCAAGATTGATCGGCAGTTTGTCCGCAGACTGGGAGAAGAGCATGCCGATGCCCGCATTGTCTCCGCTATTCTGGGTATTGCAGATGCCCTGGGGTTGGAGGTTGTCGCAGAGGGCATAGAGCATGCGCAGCAACTGGCACAACTGAGAGACTTTCGCTGCCATCGAGGGCAAGGCTTTCTTCTGGCCAGGCCGGCTCCCTGGAGGGAAATAAAGGCGCAGCTGATTGATTAAAATCAAAGCTTGGGCAGAAAGGTGACGAATCGTTCAGGCTTTGCAATATATGGCTTGGTGATGCCTCCCTGGTGCAGGAATATGAGGAAATTTTTGATATTCCTCACTGTTATGCCTAATGAATTTCCAGTCTTGGAGCTGGCGTCGTACCTGAGGCTGAATCGAGCATCCCCTGGGGAATGGCTGGCGGCTGCGAAGGTGCTTTCCGGTTGTGATGACCTGGAGTGCAGACCCCATGGTAATCCTGCCACGATTGGCGCGATTGCCTCTCTTGAGGTTGAGGGTGGAAGTGTTACCGTACTGCACGCCACCCATGGATTTGATCTGTCCGGATGCCGGAATATCGGCCCGAAGATGGTGTTGCCCCTCAGTGGCGTTGCGGAATTCTCCGTCCTTGGGAGGCGATGGCAGCCTCTTGATGGTCTTGCCATAGTCTACCCGCATGCTCTCTCTTCCATTCGCATGGCGCCTGAGAGCCAACTGCTCATTGTCAGGCCGGATCCCGCGTTGTCCGTTGGCAACATTCAGGCGTCGAGTCGGATTCCTGCGTTGGAAGTGACCCGTCTTCTGGAGCACTATCTTAATCAGGCCCGCTTCTTCCGTGACCACCGACATGCGGAAAGTCAGACCGCGAGTATGCTCTGCACTCTGGTGGGGGTGTTGTGCGGAGATAAGCCTGACTCAATGCCTGGCCCGCAGGCCAGTGACCGAAGGGTCCTCAGGGTCATCGAGAAGATTGATGGTGATGCGAATTGGGAATTCGATCTGAAGGAACTCGCGATGCATTCGGGCGTGAGCGAACGTAACCTGTATTACCTGATGAAGCGCCAGACGGGGATGACGCCCTATCGGTATTTCCAGCGCAGCCGATTGATCCGTGTTCGTCGGCGACTGGTGGACTGTCAGTGTGAGACGCCTCACATCTCATGGTATGCGGCGGATGAGGGGTTCACCCATCTAGGCCGATTCGCGGCGCTGTATCGCGAACATTTTGGTGAGCTCCCGAGTGAGACGGTCCAGTGGCGGAGAAGACTGCCTGATGGACACGAAGTACCGGTCACCAGCGAGCAGACCGCCGGGGTATAAAAAAGCCCGGTTCGCTTGTGCGCGAGCCGGGCTTTTTTGTGACTGCCGCGGGTCAGTGCGTTTCGCTGTTGTGATCCCGTGCCAGCAGGATGTAGAACGCCGGCAACACGAACAGGGTGAACAAGGTACCGATACCCAGGCCCGCGCTGATGGTTAGCCCGATGGCAAAACGACTCTCGGCACCGGCGCCGATGGCGATCAACAATGGCACCATGGCAAAGATCAATGCCAGGGAGGTCATGATGATCGGGCGCAGTCGGATCGCCGCCGCCTCGATCACAGCCTTGACCTTGTCCATACCTTTCTCGATCTGCAGCTGATTGGCAAATTCCACGATCAGAATGCCGTTCTTCGATACCACGCCGATCAGGGTGATCAGACCTACCTGGGTGTATATGTTCATCGTTGCAAAGCCAAGCACGATGAACGCCATGGCACCCGCCACAGACATGGGTACGGAAACCAGGATGATGAACGGATCCCTCCAGCTTTCAAACTGAGCAGCCAGAACCAGGTAGATCACCAGCAGTGACAGGAAGAAAGTTACGATCAGGGCGCTTCCCTGGTTGGCCAACTGTCGACTCTGGCCGGTGTAGTCAAAGCTGAAGCCCTGGGGGAATACGTCTCCGGCGGTTTTTTCCATGAACTCCATGGCGGAACCGGCAGCAACACCCGGCATGACGACTCCCTGAAGCGTCAGGGAATTCTGCTGGTTAAACTGGGTGCGGTTGGACGGCTCTACATCACGGGTGAAGCTGACAACGCTGCTCAACGGAATCAGGTCGCCGGTATCGGCGCGGATGTAGTAGTCATTCAGCGCCTGTTCATCCAGGCGAAAATTCTGGTCCACCTGTGGAATAACCTGATAGGAGCGGCCTTCCATGCTGAAGCGGTTGATGTAGCCGCCGCCCAGCATACTGGACAGCGCTTGCCCGACGTCCTGCATCGACAGGCCAAGGTCCGCGACACGATCCCGGTCCACGTTGATGCGTGTCACCGGGCGATCGAAGTTGATGGACTTCTGCAGGAACATGAAATTACCGCTCGCCATGGCCTTGCCCAGCAACTCATCGGCAACCTGATCGAGCTGGTCATAGCTGTTGCCTGTCGTGATCACGAACTGGAACGGTAGCCCGCCCCCGGAGCCCGGAAGGGATGGCCTGGGGAAAACCGCAGTCTGCAGACCGGTGACCTTTTTCAGCTCCGCATCCAGCATCGGTTGAACCTCAAACTGGCTGATATCCCGCTGGCTCCAGGGGGCCAGCTTGAAGCCGCCGAACACGGCATTTGGGCTAGTGATGCCGAGGATCATGAAGTCCTCGTTGTAGCCGGGGACAGCCGACATGCGCTCCTGTACTTCATCACCGTGTTCCCGCAGGTAATCGAGCGTCGATGTCTGGGGGCCGAGGCCCTGGTAGAACAAAATTCCCTGGTCTTCCGTGGGCGCCAGTTCGTTCTGGCTCATCATCAACATGAAGTAGATCGATGCGAGTACGACCACGGCAAAGAAGACCACCACGGACTTGGTTTCCATGAGAGAGCTCAGCGCGGTTTTGTAGCCGTTGGAAAGTCCATTAAAGGCTTTTTCAACCAGTTGCTCGAACTTGCCCGGATCGCCGTGAGGCTTGAGGATTTTGCCCGACAGCATGGGCGAAAGGGTCAGGGCCACGATGCCGGATATTACAACGGTACCCGCCAGGGTGAATGCGAATTCGGTAAACAGGGAGCCTACCAATCCGCCCATGAAGCCGATCGGAGCGTACACGGCAACCAGCGTGGTGGTCATGGCAATGATCGGCACCGCCATTTCCCGGGCGCCATTGATGGCTGCATCCATTCTGGACTCGCCATGTTCGATGTGCCGGTGGACGTTTTCGACCATGATGATGGCGTCATCGACTACCAGGCCGATGGCAAGAACCATCGAGAGTAACGTCAGGAGGTTCAGGGAGAAGCCGAACATCAACATGATGAAAGCCCCGCCGACCAGGGACAGTGGCACCGCAACAGACGGCACCACCGACGCCCGGACTGAGCCAAGGCACAGGAATACCACCACCAGGACGATGATCAGGGCCTCGAACAGGGTCTTGATCACCTCGTTGATGGAGTCTTCGATAAAGTCGGATGCATCGTAGGCGAGTCGAACCTTGAGTCCCGATGGCAGCTGCGACTCGATGTCGGGCAGCTCTGCCTTGACCAGATCGGCAACGGTCAGCGGGTTGGCGCCCGGAGCGAGCTCAATCGCGACATAGGTTGCCGGCTGGCCCTTGTACAAGGCCAGTTGGTCATAGCTCTCAGAACCCAGTTCGACACGGGCGATATCCTGGAGGCGAATCTGTGTGCCGTTAGCCTGTTTAACCACCAGGTTGCGGAACTCGTCCGGGTCCGCCACATCGGTATCGCTGGTCATGCTGATTTCGGTATACCGGCCTTTGGTGTTGCCGACAGCAGCCTGATAGTTATTGGCGCGGAGTTTTCCGACCACTTCTGTCGGCGTCATGTCCACTGCCGCCAGGCGCTCTGGATCGAGCCATACCCGCAGGGCAAATTTTCGGCCCAGAAGTTCCGCTTTACCAACACCGGACAGGGCCTGGAGCTTGGGCTGAACAACCCGAGTCAGGTAGTCGGTGATCTGAGGAACGGCCAGCTCTGTGCTGTAGAACGCAATGTACATCAGAGCCGTTGAGTCGCCGGTTGTGGATGTGATGACAGGATCCTGGGCTTCTGCTGGCAAGACGTTGCGCTGGCTGGCGACCTTGGCCTGTATTTCGGCGAGTGCGGCGTTAGCGTCATAGTTGAGCACCATCTTCGCTTCGATGGTGGAGCGGCCCTGAGAACTGGTGGAGGTCAGGTAATCAATGCCGCTGGCTTCCGCGATGGCCTGCTGCAATGGGGTTGTGATGAAGCCCTTGATCAGGTCGGAGCTGGCACCAGGGTACGCGGTTGTTACCGTGACGGTGGTGCTTTCCAGTTCAGGATACTGACGTATCTCCATTTCCATGGCCGCCCGGGCGCCGAGCAGCAGAATCAGGAGGCTGACCACCGTCGCCAGCACCGGACGGTGGATAAATATGTCGGTGAATCGCATTATTCAGAGTCCTCCTGGGACTGCTCGTCTCCTTCCTGGATGACGACGCTCTGGCCGGCTCGCAGGCGCAGGAGGCCTTTGGCGACCACTGTTTCACCTGCCTCAAGCCCGGACATGACCGCCACCCGGCCATTTCGGGTTTCACCGGAGACAATGGTGCGCCGATTGACTACCTGCTGGCCTTCGTCATTGTCTGCCACAACAAAAACGAAATCGCCGTAGGTGTTAAAAGAAACGGCGGTGCGTGGCACAGTAACGACCTCGTTGTCTTGAGGTTGCTGGGTCTGGATCGTGGCAAACATACCGGGTCGCAGAAGTCCCTTGGGGTTCTCGAGGGTGGCCCGGATGCGAACGGTACGAGTCTCCGGATTAACGGAGGTATTGATGGCGCTGACGCTGCCCTCAAATTGTTGATCGGGCACAGCGGCAACGGTCACTGCGACGGGATACCCGGTCGCAACGTTCGGGAGGTTCTTCTCGGAGAGGGTGTAATCGACGTAAATCGGATCCAGCATGTTGACCTCGACAATGGAGGTGCCGGTGGCGATGTATTCACCCTGATCGACCATGCGGATGCCGAGCGTTCCGTCAAACGGTGCGCGGATGATCTTTTTGCTGAGTTGCGCCTCGGCTTCGTTCACCCGAGCCTTGGCAGCGTCGTAGTTGGCCTTGGCTTCGTCGTACTGGGACTGGGAAACGGCACGCTTGGGCAGCAGGTCAGACACTCGTTTGAACTCCTGTTGTGCGAGCTGGGCCTCGGCACGACGGGTTCTCAGTGCGGCTTCATCGATGGCAGAGTCGATCCTGATCAGGACATCTCCCTGCTTGACGCGGTCGCCGGACTCGAAGTTGATCTCTTCGACAACACCGGCGACTTCGTTGGCGATCTCGATTCCATTGACCGCTTCAATACTACCAACGGCCTTGATGCTGGGAGTCCACTGCTCGGTGGTGGCGCGGGTCGCAGAAATCTGAGCCGGCGGCTGGGGTTGGCTCATCTGTTTCTGAAACTGGCCGAACTGGTAGATTTTATAGCCGAAGATTCCACCAAGGACGATGCCAAGGAAAATGATAACGATCACGAAACGGGAGGCGGTGCGCATAGTTCAGTTCCTGGGAATCGGTATTGTGTCTGGTATTAAGCAACAGGGGACGGACAACGAGGACCCGCATTCCCTTGCCGATCAAGTTAGGCCGCAGGAAGGCGGCCTTGTTAGATTAATTGTATGTTACGAATGATAGCATCCTATAAAACAATGGTAATGCTTGTCACCGGTTTGTCAGTAAATCGGGTTAGAAATCATTTCTGATCGTTTTTCTGTCGTCTGGCGACTGGCATTTTCCCAGGTTACGGTGACAAAATTACGACTCCAATCAGTCCAGGGATCAATGCATGCAGTGGATTCTCGGTATCGCGCTTGCAGCGGCCGTTTTTGTGATTCTGAAACAGTGGGGCGCCCTGACGCCGGAAAAGAAAAAATCCGCTGCCTGGAAAACGGCGTTGGTGGTCGGTGGTGCCCTGTTGCTGTTCATGGTGCTGACCGGCAGAGTGCACGTGCTGACTGCTGCCGTCGCTGCCGTGTTACCTCTGCTCAGGAAGCTGCCGGCCTTGATTCACCACATTCCAACCTTCAGACGTTTCATGGGAGCATCAGGCGCCCGGGGGGATGGGCACAGCCACGGAACAAACGGTGGCAATGAAAATGACCGATCGGACGCCATGTCTGAAAGCGAAGCCTGTGATGTTCTCGGTGTTCAGCCGGGCTGCTCCGAATCAGAGATTGTGGCGGCGCACCGCCGGCTGATTCAGAAGCTTCATCCCGATCGCGGCGGCAACGATTACCTGGCGGCCAAAATCAACGAGGCCAAAGCCACCCTGCTTAAGAAATACCGGGCCTGAGTCTTCAGGGCAGCAGCTCCACTTTCACCTCAAAGCGGCGGTTCTCCTGCCGGTTTCCCTTAACGCTGTACGTGATTCCGGACTCGCGGTTCCTGGTCTCCGTGGAGGTGCTGCCAAGCGACACCCATTGGCCTGGTTCCACGCGGCGAATGGTCATCAGGGCCTCCGTTTCATAGCCAGGCATGGCGGCCGGGTCTTCTTCAAATGACACGATGTTCAGTTCGATGGCGCGATCGGAAATAACCTGGGGGCTGACCAGAAATCCACTGCGGGTCTCGACCTGCTGCAGAACCGCTGCTGGATTACGCCCGCCCCGAACGACGAACGGCAGGGTTCGAACCTTGCCTGAGGTGATGTGAGCCGACTGACCGTCCTGGACAATCAGTGAGCGCACCCGTTGGTTGCCAGTGGTGATGACCTTGCGTTCCACCGACACGCCGATGCGGTCGTTTGAAGCACTCACGCCGGCGCCGGACTGCTTGCCTCCGATATCTTCGCTGGAACGCACACTGATCCTGAGCTGGGTCGGTGCGACATCCATGGTGTCGATCAGGGTGCTGATCTCATCCAGTAAGGCTGGCTCGCCGCGAATCACAAGCTGGGCTCCCCGGGCGGTGAGCGTGATTGGCGTGTTCTGGTATAGCGTCCTGATCTGGTTGGCGATGTCCTCGGCCGGGCGGTTTTTGAGTTCGTAGACCCGGGCTTCGGCGAGCGCATCAGAGCTTGCCAGGAGCGTTCCCGCAAGCAGGACAAGCGCCATAACAAGCGATATTGGACGGGCTGTCGCGGCGGTTCTTGGAATCGAATGCATTGGATCTCCTGGAAAGGTGCCGGGAAAAAATCCGGATCACGGGTTGCCAACGGGAAAACAGCAGGTATATATTGAAAAGCATGAAGACGACACACGCGACCTGTCAATTGAATGTTCTGCAAGCTTTCGGTGAAAAACCGATGGCGGCGGTCGCGTCTGTGTTTTTTTGGTGGTTTGGTTATGGCTTTTATTTTAGCCACAGCCCGGGCCGCCCCTAAGCTCTTCATCGACCGAACATAGAGGAAGGCAGCCCGGCAGATATCCAGGCTGCCACCGGACTCGAAAAGCCCCGACTGGTAGCCCAGCCGGGGCTTTTTTGATTCTGATACAGGGAAAACGGGACCGCCGACATGAACATGCCTTTAAGCACCGATGCGCTGACGCAGCCAGAGTCCGAAACAGGGATTCACCAACGTCAGGAAATGACTCTGCCCACCCCCCGGGAGTTGAACCAGCAGCTGCCGCTGGATGAGACAATACGTTGTCAGGTGCGGTCGCACCGGGATGCCGTCCGCCGTATTCTCAGGGGAGAGGATAGCCGCACCCTGATCGTGGTCGGTCCATGCTCCATTCACGATGAAGTTGCCGCCCTGGAGTACGGCGAGAAGCTGAAGGCGCTTTCCGACGCGGTGAGCGACCGTTTCCTGATTGTCATGCGGGCCTACCTGGAAAAGCCGAGAACCACGGTTGGATGGAAAGGGCTTTTGTATGATCCGGAGCGCACGGGCTCCGGAGATCTCCGCGAAGGTCTGGTGCGTTCCCGTCGTTTGCTGCTCAACCTGGCCCGCATCGGATTACCGCTGGCCACGGAAGCGCTCAGCCCGCTGGTCATGGATTACCTGGGGGATCTGGTGACCTGGACGGCCATTGGCGCCCGAACTACTGAATCTCAGGTCCATCGGGAAATGGTCAGTGGCTTGCCGATGCCGACAGGCTTCAAGAACGGAACGGATGGCAGCATCGGTGTGGCGGTGAATGCCATGAAGTCGGCAGCCCATGCTCATCACCACCTTGGACTGTCGGCATCGGGTGCGCCGGCGATGATTACGACGCCGGGCAATCCCGACACGCACCTTGTGCTTCGGGGTGGACGCGGCATCACCAACTATGACGCCGACAGTATACGCTCAGCCGTCAGGACCCTGGTGGATTCGGGGCTTTCCTCCGCGATCATGGTGGATTGCAGTCACGACAATGCCTGCAAAGTGGCGGAGCGCCAGGCAGACATTGCCCGTGAAGTCATGGCAGAGCATGAAGGTGGCTTGCATCAAGTTCGTGGGCTGATGCTGGAGAGCTTCCTGGAACCGGGGCGCCAAGACGACGGTGCTGATCTGCTCTATGGTTGTTCGATTACCGATCCATGTCTGGGATGGGAGCAGACTGAGGCTCTGATCCGCTCACTGTAGAGAAAAGCAGTTGCCCGGCGAGAAGAATCAGGACGCCTCCCATGACCCGATCCAGCCAGTGGCCGAACCGGTTAAAGGCCCGGCGGACACCGGGCAGGGTGAAAAAGACTGCGACCATGGCAAACCACAGAGCCGTCGCTGCGGCCATGTATAGACCATAACCCGCCTGAACCATTACCGGCGTTCCTGGGCTGATCACCACAGAGAACAGGGAGACAAAGAACAGTGTGGCTTTCGGGTTCAGGGCATTGGTGAGAAAGCCCAGACGCAGTGCTGCCCAAGAAGACTGAAGGTCGCCTGGCGTGGTTTTCACGTCAATGTCGGATGCGCGGGAACGCAGACACTGGATGGCAATCCAGGTGAGGTAAAGGGCGCCAATGATTTTCAGAACACTGAACAGCCAGATTGACTGCTGAATGATAAAGCCGATGCCAAGGAGCGAATAGCCGACGTGAACCAGAATGCCCAGGCCCACGCCCAGGGCGGTCAGTAGCGCCTTGCCGCGAGTCTGGCTCAAAGCCTGTCTGAGCATGACCGCGAAATCCGGACCCGGGCTTGCAACGGCAAGCAGGTGCACCAGCGCCACGGTAAGGAATTCCGGCCAATAATTCTGCACGTCGCTGTCTCCTGATTCAGACGGGGTTAACGTGCAGAGCTTAAGCCATTTTTTAATCTATGTCCTCAGTGGTTCGCCGGAAACTTTAGATCAGACGGAATGGGCCGTGTTGAAGGACGACCTTGTATTTTGCTGGCGTCGGCTCCAGATCTTCTCGTGGAAGAAGTAGGCCACGGTATTGATCGCGGGTTCGACCATGGCAATCAGGCCGCCCACGATGATATCCCCAGTCAACACGAATGCGACTGTGAACGCCACCGTAAAGTGTGTAATCGCAAACGTAATGGTTTTGACCAGAGATTGATCGCCATTGGCTCCGTGGTTGTGAACGAACAGTTTCAAGGCACTCATGATCGGCTCCTGCAATGATCAGTCTGTGAATGATATTGAACCGGTAATGGGAATTGTTTCCAAATAAATTGTTTTCTCTTATTTGATAGGTTTTGCCTATATTTTGTATTGGCCATCTATACTTCACCACCTCCGCGCAACTGCGCTATGTTGAGAGCAGATTTTCAATAACCAATAGTCAAGGAGACTTCTGATGGGTAAGAACTTTATCGGTCTTGATACGGCGAAAACGGAGAAACTTGCGGATTCTCTCAACGATCTGCTGTCCAACTACCAGATTTTTTACATGAACGTGCGTGGCTTCCACTGGAACATCAAAGGAAGCGATTTCTTCGAGCTGCACGTCAAATTTGAAGAGCTGTACGACGACTTGCTGCTCAAGGTCGATGAAATTGCCGAACGTGTGCTGACCCTTGGGCATCGCCCCAGCCACTCCTACAGTTCGTACATCGAGCGCTCGGAAGTTAAGGAGTGTAAAGATGTGTCTGATGGTAAACAGGCGATGCAAAACATCGTTGAAAGTTTTGCCACGTTGATCGGCAAACAGCGGGATCTGCTGGCGCTGGCCGGCGATGCCGAGGATGAGGGGACCGTTGCCCTGATGAGTGACTATATTTCCCAGCAGGAAAAGACGGTCTGGATGTACCGCAGTTACCTCGGGCACTGAGCCCTGGCGAGAGGACCCAAAAATGGCGGCCGAGTGGCCGCCATTTTTCGTTCTCGCCCTTTTTCCTGTCACAGTACTGACTTGTCAGAGACTTATTACTGACACCTCTTTGTCATGGATGATCTCTACGTTGTGTCGTTACACATGACGTAAAGAATACAAAGGGGAACGTATGCAATTCCGGAAATCTGTGCTTGCGGCTGCCATCATTTCAACAACGGCACTTCTGACGGCCTGTGAAGGTGATGATGGGGCCACTGGTGCTGACGGCCAGGATCTGACTGCGGGCCAGGTCTCTCTGGTCCAGGTTGGGCGCTTTGCCGTCGATGACAACGAGTTTGACGAGAGTGCCGCGGAAATCGTGGCTTATGATCCGGCATCGGCCCGGGTGTTTGTCGTCAACGCACAGCAGAGTTCTGTTGATGTTCTGGATCTTCAGGATCCGGCCAACCCCACCAAGCAGGCCACGCTCGATGCAACCGTGCAATGGGCCGATGCAGGGGCGATTAACAGTGTCTCTGTATCAGGAGGGCTGGTCGCCGTGGCGGTAGAGCACGATACCAAGACCTCGAACGGGCGGGTCCAGATTTACAACGCTGCGGACCTCCAGTTCCGGGGTGAGGTTGAGGTGGGCGCCTTGCCCGATATGCTGACCTTTACCCCCGACGGAACGAAGATTCTGGTGGCCAACGAGGGTGAACCCAATGGCGACTATAGTATCGACCCGGAGGGCACTGTCAGCATTGTGGATGCCACCGATCCGGATAATCCCGCCGTCGAGTCTGTTTCCTTCGCCGATTTCAATGTTGGTGGTTCCCGTGCTGACGAACTGCCTGAGGACGTCAGGGTGTTCGGCAACTTCGGTCGCTCAGAGCTGGCGGTAACCGCGTTCACCGATACCGATCCTGCGAGCGTTACCGTGGACGATGCGTCTGCCGTGGTAGCGGGTTCCTGGTTGACGATTGCCAGCACCGAAGGTGATCCGCTGCCATACCGGGTCGCGTCGGTGGCTGGTAACACGATTACCCTGACGACGGATTTTGACGGCGATACTGAGGTGGCCGCTGCTGGCGTCGCCGGTCTGACCGTCTATCTGCATGACGGCCAGTCTTCTGTCGCCCAGGATTTTGAGCCGGAGTACGTCGCGGTATCGCCGGATGGCTCCGAAGCCTGGGTGACGCTACAGGAAAACAACGCCGTGGCCGTGGTGGATATTGCTCAGGCCAGTGTTAAGTCCATCGTTGCACTGGGAACCAAGAACCATGGTATCCCGGGTAATGAGCTGGATGTGTCGGATAAAGATGATGCCGTTAACATCACCAGCTGGCCGGTCAAAGGCATGTACATGCCGGATTCCATCAAGGCGATCGAGATAAACGGTGAGGTTTATTACCTGACCGCGAACGAAGGCGATGCCCGTGAATATGACGCGTTTGTTGAGGAAATTCGTTTCGAGGATGCGCCCCTGGCAGACGTTGCGCCGTTCAATCTCGGACAATGGGATTTCACCGATGAAACCGGTGTGGGCCGCCTGACCACCACTCTGACAGCCGATACCGATGGTGATGGTGAGCTTGATCAGGCGCTGGCGTTTGGTGGCCGGAGCTTCAGCATTCTGAATTCGGCAGGTCAGATGATTGCCGATAGTGGAAGCCAGTTTGAAGTCATCACGGCCAATCTGCTGGGTGATGATTTCAATAACGACAACGATGAGAACAGCGGTGACAGCCGAAGTGATGCCAAGGGCCCGGAACCCGAAGCAATCGAAGCGGCGCGCATCAACGGCCATACCTACGCATTCATCGGCCTGGAGCGCACAGGCGGCATTATGGTGTATGACATCAGCAATCCATACAGCCCGGAGTATGTTCAGTACCTCAATAATCGTGACTTTGACTACGCCATTGAGGACGATATCGACGACGGTAGCGAACCCGCCCACGCAGCAGGAGATCTCGGTCCAGAAAGCATCCTGTATGTCAGTGCGGCTGACGCGCCGGGTGATCGGCCGTTGCTGATTGTGGGTAATGAAGTGAGCGGTACCACGACCATTTACGAGATTCGTTAATCCTGGTCGGGCACAGCCGATGACGTACCAGCCGGGGCCAGCGCCTTTGCCCCGGCTTTGTCATACCGCAACCGTCAGTTGCGAGACATCCTGATGCAGGAACCACTTTTCAGTCACCACTTTGCGGGTGAACCAGTGGGAGCGCATAAGCGGGCTGGCCAGAGCGGTCTTCATCCAGTCCGGAACCTGCCAGGCATCTTCCACGTCGGCGGCCCGATTGCCAAAACGCTCGACAATCGCATCGCCGTAAACCTGGAGGGATGAAGCGCTGTAGTCTTCGGCTTTACGCAGGGTGTCAGCGGCCATCAGTGCGGACTCAATGGCCGGACGAATGCCTTCGCCGCTCTGGGTGTAGGCCAGACCGGCTGAATCACCGATCAGAATCACCCCGTCGTCTACCAGCGGTCGTTCAGCGTGGGCGTAGAGAAGGTAGGCGTGCCCCTTGAAGCGCGCCGGCAGGCTATCCGGAATCCGGCCAGCATCCTTCATTTCCTCGACAAACGCCTGCAGGTGTTCAGAAAGCTTGTGGTTGTCTTCACGGCCGAGGCCGATGTTCAAGTAATTGCCTTTACGGAAAATCCAGGCGTAGCCCTTGAGATCCCGACAGAACCAGAGCTCTGGCGTGTCACCGCGGGCTTCGCATGCTGAGGCCTGTTCCGGCGTCATCTCGAATTCCACTTCCTTGGCAGCCACTACCGTTTCGTGGCTGCCGGGGCCATCACCGAGCAACCTGGCGACCGGGCAGAAGTGGCCGCCGGCGCCGACCACCAGTGGAGCCTCCCAGCGATCATTGATCCGCCAGTTGCCACCGTTCCTGACGATACTCTTGACCGGCGTTCCCAGTACCTTGGGCCCCTTTACGCGGTTCAGCAGGTATTGGTCGAATTCACACCGGCGAATGCCGTAGCTCACGATCTCTCCGTGGTCGTTCTCCACGGCGGATTGCCCCATCATCCCGATCCGGAAGCGTCGAATGGGTTGCAGGGTGCGTCCGACGCCATAGGCTTCGGTGTCAATCTGGAGCTCGGACATAACCGCCGGCGTGACCCAGCCCGCGCAGGTCTTGTCCCGGGGGAACACCTGCTTGTCGATAATCAGCACGCGTTTTCCGCTGTCCCGCAGAGCATGGGCAAGCGTTGACCCGGCCGGGCCTGCCCCAACGATGATCAGGTCGTAGTAATCCATCAAGCCTCTCCGGGAGCCGCTGGTGTAGTGTAAAGATCGCCTCGGTTCTGTGGCAGGAGGTTGTTGTCACCATGGGTGAATACCACCTGGAACAGTTGGAGTGAGCCAGCCCGGAACGCGGCAATGGAGCCGGCGAGGTACATGCGCCATGCCCGCGTGAAATGGGCGTCGTACATGTCGGTGACCTTGTCCTCGTTTTCCGTGAATCGTGCCATCCAGTGCGTCAGAGTCTGGGCGTAATGCAGGCGGAGGTTCTCTACGTCCAGCACGGAAAAGTCCCCGTGTTCGCAGATGCCCATGAACTCGCCAATGCTGGGCGGGTAGGCGCCCGGGAAGATCCGTTTTTCGATCCAGGCATTCATCAGCATGGGCCGGTTTCGGCCGATGCTATGGAGCAGGGCGATGCCTTCGGGATTCAGGCAGCGCTTGATCAGCTCTGAGAGTGCCGCATAGTTGTCCTTACCCACGTGCTCAAGCATCCCGACGGAGACAAAGGCATCGTATTGCCCTTCGATGTTCCGGTAGTCGTCTTCCACATAGGTGATCAGGTGATCCAGCCCCTGCTCCCGGGCCCGCTCCCGGGCATAGGCCAGCTGTTCCCGTGAAATGTTGTAGGAGTGAACCCGAACGCCATATTGGCGGGCCATGTAGCGAGCCAGGCCGCCCCAGCCACAGCCGGCCTCCACGACTGTCATCCCGGGTTTGAGTCTCAGCTTGCGGCAGACATGTTCCAGTTTTGCCAGTTGCGCCTGTTCGAGAGACAGATCCGGCTGCTCGTAATAGGCGCAGGTGTACTGCATTTCGGCGTGATCCAGCCATAGCTGGTAGAAAGCGTTGCCCAGGTCGTAGTGGTGCTGGATGTTTTCCTTGGCTTCGGGAATGCCGGTTGCCCGCGGGTTGTGGTTTCGCCAGAGTGTGTCCAGCCACCTGGGCCATTTCTGACGGGCTGCGTGGACGGATCTGTATAACGTTTCAAGCAGCTCGGCCAGGTCCCCTTCCACCTGCAGCCGGCCGGCGCTGTAAAGGTCACCGAAGGCCAGGTTTGGGTTGGCAACCAGGGAATAGAGTGCCTTGGGGTCTGCCAGATAAAGTGTAAAACGCGCTTCACCTGATTCCGGCGGGATCACGTCACCGTTCCAGAGTCGGAAGCAAATCGGTGGCGAGCCTGCCATTCTCATCAGTTTTGCCACCATCCAGCGTTCATAGCTGTGTGGCTCCCGGTCTACCCTGGTTGCGTCCAGAGGAAGCCTGAGAATGTGAGAAGCACGTTCTTTGTCGCTATGTTCCTGTTTTTCGGCGGTACTCGGAGCCATAAACCCTTCTCTCCCTCTTAACCATAATCCAGGCGCTCGCCAACAGGTGAGCGTCTGGGTGCAAGAGCGTGTCTCGAATGCCTAGCTGAGAATTGCCGGTTTTTTGTTCAGTATAGAAAACCGTGAGGTTTTGTCAGCTTGCAACCGATAGCCGGCAGCTATTGTTCGGGAGGATGGGGAGTACGAAAAAAAACCGGGCCCTGAAGCCCGGTTTTGGAGACCGTTAGTAGGTGGCGCTCATGCCAAACCACTCGGGGAATATCACGATCAATGCCAGTACCAGAATCTGGATGGCGATGAAGGGGATAATCCCTTTGTAGATATCCACCGTTTTCACCTCCGGCGGAGCCACACCTTTCAGGTAGAACAGCGCAAACCCGAATGGGGGCGTGAGGAAGCTGGTCTGCAGGTTCATGGCGATCAAAATGGCGAACCACAGCATGTTGATACCCATGGCCTCGGCGACCGGTGCCAGGATGGGCACGATGATGAAGGAGATCTCCACGAAATCGATGAAGAACCCCAGGATCAGAATGACGGCCATGGCCAGGATGATGAAGCCCCACTGTTCACCGGGCAGCATGTGCAGCCAGTCTTCGAGCAGGTAATCACCACCGGTGTAGCTGAACACCATGGAGAACGCGGTCGCACCGATCAGGATGGCGAAGACCATGGCTGTGACTTTGACCGTGTCCTGGGCGGCATCCCAGATCATCCGGAAAGAGAACTGCCGATAAATGATGGCCAGAACCACGGCTCCGACACCGCCCAGAGCCGATGACTCGGTCGGCGTTGCAATTCCGGAGAAAATCGATCCCAGTACCACCACGATCAGGGCCAGCGGCGGGATGATTGCGATCAGAGCGGAGATCACCTCCTGCTTGCGGGACCGGCCGGGATCCACCGGCATCGCTGGTGCTGTTTCTGGCTTCAGTCGAGTCAGTACCAGGATGTAGATGATGTACAGACCAATCAACACGACACCTGGCCATACCGCCGCTTTGAACAGGTCTCCCACCGGCAGGCCCAGGACATCCCCGAGAATGATCAGGATGATGGAGGGCGGCACGATCTGCCCCAGGGTTCCGGATGCGCAGATGGTGCCAGTACTCAGCCGCTTGTCGTACTTGTGGGCAAGCATGACCGGCAGGGAAATCAGGCCCATGGCCACAACACTGGCCCCGACAACACCAGTAGAGGCGGCCAGCAGGGCACCAACCAGAATGGTGGAAATGGCCAGGCCGCCAGGAAGCCCGCCAAACAGTCGACCCATGGAGGTGAGCAGCTGCTCGGCCAGTTTGGTGCGTTGCAGAACCACGCCCATGAAAATGAATAGGGGCACCGCCATCAGAACCGTGTTCTGCATGACGCTCATGATTCGGAATGGCATGAAGGCGAACAGCTCCATGCCCTCGGCATAGATACCGAAGAACAGGGCAACACCGCCGAAGGTAAACGCAACCGGGAAACCCAGCATCAGCATGACCAGGGCCACGCCAAACATGATGATACCGATCATGCCAGGTCCCCTCCGCTGTGTTCGACTTCATAGCTTTTCTCGCCGGAGATCACGCGGAGAGCGAAGGTCACCATGTTCAGACCAGCAGTGGCAATGAAGAAGGCTGCAAAGGGGATCACCGCCTTGATGATCCAGCGGTTTGGCAGGCCGCCGGGGTCGCCGCTGCCCTCTCCCATATTGTAAGAGTCCACGGCAAAGCTGTAGCCATAGTTGGCGATGAGATAGGCGAACGGAATCACAAAGATGATGGCGCCGATCAGGTTAACCCAGGCTTTGGTGGTGTTGCTCCAGTTGGTGTAAAAAACATCAACGCGAACATGCGCATCGTTCCGCAGGGCGTAGGGGATGCCGAGGAGAAAGACCACCGAGTATAGGTGCCATTCCATTTCCTGCATGCCAATGGAGACAGAGTTAAACGCGTATCGGGCGACAACATCGTAAAAAACGTTGGCTGTCATCAGTATCATTGCGATACAGGCGATCCAGCCACAGAACGTGGAGAGTCGGGCGAGGCCCTCGTCGAGTTTGATAATCCACCGCATTAGTGCTGTTACCTCCGCTAAGCGGGCTGGCGATTTTGGGGCTGCTATAAACGACAAAACCGGGATCACTCATAGAGCGATCCCGGCCCTGTCTACGTCGATATTTTACTCGACTTCGGCCATGGTGTTTAGGTAGGCCCGCTCAGAAATGTCTGTGTAGGCCCGGGTCTTTTCAAGATACTCTTCCTGCGACTCCACGATTCGCTTGGCCAGGTCGTTCTTGCCGGCTGCCTCCTTCAGCAGCTTTTTGTTGGCATCGTACATAGCCTGGAACACGTCTTCCGGGAAGTTCTTGATCTGCACGTCCGGGTACTCTTTCTTGATGTTGGCCCAGGCTTTCGCATTTTCGTGCTGTGAGAGGACCAGCATGTCGTAGGCGGAAACCCGCATGGCGGTTTTCAGGATCGTCTGAAGATCGCTCGGCAGCTTCTCCCAGGTCTTCTTGTTAACCAGGTATTGCAGTTCAGTAGCAGGCTCGTGCCAGCCGGTGTAGTAGTAATCGGCAATTTGCTGGAAACCGAGACGAAGGTCCAGTGCCGGGCCAACCCACTCAACCGCATCAATGGTGTTGCGCTCGAGGGCGGTATACAGCTCTCCAGGCGGAATGTTGGTCGGACTCACACCCACTTCGGCGAAGACCTCACCCGCAAAGCCGGGGATACGCATTTTCAGGCCCTGCAGGTCATCCAGCGATTTGATTTCCTTGCGGAACCAGCCGCCCATCTGAATGCCGGTGTTACCGCCCGGGAAGGAGAGCATGTTTTGGGGGGCATAAACCTCCTGCATCAGTTCCATGCCATCGCCATAGTAGAACCAGGCGTACTGTTCGATGGCGGTCATACCGAAGGGCATGCTGGTGAAGAACAGGGTCTCGGGGACTTTGCCTTTCCAGTAATAGGATGCTGAGTGGCCCATGTCGTATTGACCGGCTTTGACCATATCAAACACGCCAAACGGCGCTTTATGCTTGTTGGACGAGTCGATACGGATGCGCAAACGGCCGTCGGACATTTCCTCGACGAGCTTGGCGAAATTCTTCGTAGTGTCCCCGAAAATCGGGAAATTAGGTCCCCAGGTTTCTGCAAGGCGTAGGGTGAATTTTTCCTGCGCAAGGGCTTGCGTGGAGGCAAAGGTGGTTGCCACAGCCAGCACAGCCGCGGAAAGAACAGAACGGATCTTCATTGCTCTTCTATCCTCTATTGTCGTTGTTGTGAGTCGATTCTATCCCTGTGGGGATTGGTAACTCCCTAAGGTAGTTCAACTTAGCAATGATCGCCCAGTGTTGAAACGAAAATCAGCCTCTATTACGACTTTGGTCTTAGCGGTGAGGTGTCAGAGGTCATCCATCCTGCCGATCTGGCTGGCCAAACGCATGGCCTCGTGCTCTTCCAGGGATTTGAGATCTTCGAGCAGGCTTTTGGCTTCTGGAATTTCGGCTTTACCGATGAGGCTGTCATACAGTGCCATGACCTGATCGTGGAAATCGAAGATCTCTCTGGCAATGCCTTTGAAGTCCAGCTCGGCATAATGTGTCTCACAGGTGCGATGCGACCTGATGGGTTTGTGATTGGCGTAATCGTACAGACGGGTGTGCATGGCCTTCGGGTCGGCTTGTCTTTCGAACTCGGCAACCGCCTTCTCCAGCATCTGTTCATGTTGACTCACATAATCCAGCAAGGCCGCTGCACGTTCGTTGGGGTTTTGTTCAGCGCCCTCATGGAGGCATTTCGCCAGATGGGCATGCAATTGGCGGGTCCAGTCAATCAGGTCTTCGAATGTTTTTATTTCCATGGCGGACTCCCGGGTTCCGAGGCAGTGATCGCTTTGATTTCTCATAGTCTAGTCAAGTTTCAGCGGGCTGAGATATACCCCCCACGGGTTACCGGTATAGGATGTACAGAACGGTTGGCGAATTGTCGACAGGGATATTGCAGGGAGCTGGATCATGACCAACACACTGGGAATTATTGAAGGCTTTTACGGGCCGATGTGGAACTGGCAGGAACGCCGCCATCTGGTTCGCACGCTGGCGCCCCACGGCTACGGTCAATACTTCTACGCCCCGAAGGCGGATCCTTTCCTGCGCAAACGCTGGCAGGAACCGCACCCACCGGCGGCCGCTGCGGAGCTGGCGGCGTTTTCCCGATTCTGCCGGGGGGAAGGCGTGCGTTTCGGAGTTGGGTTGAGTCCTTATGAGATCTTTAACCGGTTTGACGACGACGCCAGGCGTGCCCTGGCTGAGAAATTGGCGTTACTGGACCGCATCGGTATTGATGATCTGGCGATTCTGTTCGATGACATGCGTTCTGACGCTGTTGATCTGGCCCGTACCCAGGCCGAGATCATGCGCTGGGTGCGGGACCATTCCAGTGCAAAAAACCTGAGTATGTGTCCAACCTACTATTCCGACGATCCGGTTCTGGACCGGGTGTTCGGGGAAAGACCTGCCGATTACCTGGAAACTCTGGGTCGTGAGCTGGAGCACTCGGTGGGGGTTTTCTGGACCGGGGAAGAGGTCTGTTCGCGGGAGATTTCACCCGGACACCTGAAGCGGATAGGTGATCTGCTGGGACGCAAGCCGGTGTTGTGGGACAACTACCCGGTGAATGATGGCGAGCGCATGTCCCGCCACCTTCATCTCCGAGCCTTTACCGGCCGACCGGCGGCGAATGCGGCCCATCTGGCGGGGCACTGCATCAATCCCGCTCTGCAGCCTATGCTGACGACGATACCGGCCATCTCACTGGCCGAATCTTACCGGCTCGGACCGAGTTACGAATACGGCCAGGTGTTCCGGCACGTTGCGCGGGAGGTGCTGGGGCATGAGCTGGCGGAGCAGGTGCTCGCTGACCTGCTGGTGCTCCAGGATGCCGGACTGGGCCGGATCAGTGATGAAAAACGGCAAAGTCTCCAGCATACCTATGATGGTTTCGATCACCCGGCAGCGAACGAGATCCTGCGCTGGCTGGCGGGGGAGTACCAGGTGACGGATGACATGGTCGCTACCCAGTAGCCCCCGGATGTACGGGATTGATCAGCGTAGATAGTACTGAACGGTAGACACCACCCGTACGGTTTTCATCGGCTGCTGTCCTTCCATGATGCCCGGTGCCTGGTCCCGGGCAAGAATCTGGAACACGCCTTGGTTGGCCCGGCGCAGGCCTCCGAGCTCGGCATTGGCATCCTTGGCGAACTGATTGGCGGCTTCCCGGGCGGCCGAGGTGGCTTCGGCAATCATCTCCGGCTTAATGTCGTTGAGTCCGGTAAACAGATAGGTCGGGCCCGATTGTCCGTAATCTGATGACAGCACCACACCGGAGTCCACTAACTCACTGACGCCCTGCGCTGCCTGCCGGATTTTGTCGATATCCGCGGTGCGCACCATCAGGGTCTGATGGATGATGAACTTCTGCTCTACCTGATTGGGCTGGTAGGCATTGGCTCGGGAATCTGTCACATCCAGACGCTGAAGCTCAACGGCGTCTTGCTCGATCGCCTGGAGTTTCAGGAAAGCCATAATCGCATCCCGGCTCCGGCCCGCCTTCGTCTGGGCTTCCTCCAGGGTGCTTCCGGTGGCGACGAATCGAATGGGCCAGAGGGCAACGTCGGCGTTCACCTCCCGCTCTGCGACACCCTTGACGGTGACATACCGATCGCCGGTGCGAAGATCCGTCAGCCCTTCTGCGATGATGGATGCGGAGGCGATGGCCGCGAAGGCCAGAATCAGCGAGACAACAACTTTCATAGAGGGTTCCCTGTGGTTCGCACCGGTGCGGTGCCTGCTATCCTGAAATCAGGTTCCAGACTAGCGCCTCATGGTCGATGCGGAAAGGGGGATAACGATGACAGATGTGAAGGTTGAGTGCGTCCGCGGGAACATTGCCTCCCAACCGGATGTGGATGCGGTGGTGAATGCCGCCAATGCCTCGCTTCTGCCCGGCAGTGGCGTTGCCGGTGCCATACACGATGCGGCGGGGCCGGGGCTGGCAGAGGAATGCCGGTCACTGGCACCGATTCATCCAGGCCAGGCGGTCATCAGTTCCGGGCACAGCCTGCCAAATGACCATGTGATTCACTGTCTAGGGCCGGTCTACGGTGTGGATGAGCCGTCGGAAGAGCTGCTCGCAGACTGCTATCGCAATGCTCTTCTGCTGGCCGATCGAAAGGGGTTGGCATCGGTTGCCTTCCCGGCGATATCCACCGGGGTTTTTGGCTATCCCATAGCGGAGGCGGCAAGGGTGGCGGTTCGCAGCGTCATCAATGTTCGACCGACTCTAACCTCCGTACGCCTGGTCCGGTTCGTCCTGTTCAGTGAGCAGGACCTCTCCGAGTTTCGTGATGCCATCGAGGCGTATGGCTAGCAGGTTCAGTCGCAGGGTTTGCTGGACGAGCGACGGAATCGTTCCATCATCGCCTCGCGGCCTCTTTCTTCGTCGACGAACTCAACGGGCAAGGGTTGAATCACGTACAGAATATCCCCCTTGTGCCGATTTTCCCGGATCATCTTTGAAAGATCTTCGTCATCCGGGAAAATCGGAGAGATAACAGCGATGCTGAGTCCGGGCGCCCGTTTATGCAGCAAGGCCACCGTGCCGAGCCGTTCCTCGCTGTGGAACGTGCCGGTCAGGTGCACGATCTGGTGGTCCGGATAGGTTTGCGTAGCCTCCAGGATGCGGCTTGCCATGGTGTTGTCCCTGAGGAGCTGAGCCTGGTAACGGTTCGACATGCGTTCGCTCATTGCATCCGTGCCGGTGCCATGACTGCCGGTCATCGTGTCGACAAACTTCTCCCGGTAAGAGGCCGTATCCATGAAAGGCTCATCGGGCAGGAATTGCTGCAGTTCCTGTGACAGCTGATCAAGGTAGTCCGGACCCTTGCGACCGACGCAGCGGACCACCCGAGCAGGCGCATTGGCAGCAATGACCGGTTGCTGGTTCAAGCGGGCATACTCCACCAACGGACGATAGGAAGCCCGATAGTTGTCCCAGGCTTCCGAATCTTCGATGAGTTCCGATTCACCCATCTCGCCAGCCAGATACCGGTTCAGATCCTTCTGGTGATTGGCGTCGAATTGCTCCATGGACAATACCTGAGCTGGTCTCTGTCGATGGAGAGCCTGCTGCAGGCGGGACTGAAGCAGATGACTGCCATGATGCCCATGGTATTCCCCGATGACGACAACATCGGTTTTCATCAGGCGCTCGGCGAGTTCATCGATGGTCATGGCC
Organism: Marinobacter nitratireducens; assembly: GCF_000708045.1. Classification (GTDB taxonomy): domain Bacteria; phylum Pseudomonadota; class Gammaproteobacteria; order Pseudomonadales; family Oleiphilaceae; genus Marinobacter; species Marinobacter nitratireducens. Next base: position 296,258 of record NZ_ANIE01000007.1, on the reverse strand, counting down.
TTACCGTCAACCGGGTTGACGATCACGGCATCGTATTGGCTTTGTGGTGGGGGCAACGCTGCGGACATGTTCATGCACCCATTCAGCAGGGCAAGTATGACGGCGATCAGAGCTGGCTTCATCGGTGCGGACCTTTGGCGATTTACGATTGCGGCCCCTGGTCCCGCCAGTCCTGGCCGAGTTTCTGCTCGACATATTCCCGGATGAACTGGCGTACTTTCTGGGAGGGTGTGACGTCCTCTTCCTTGCACAGAGCTTCGAAAGCCGCTTTTTTGTCAGGGTCGATCAATAGTGTCAGGCGTGCGGTGCGCTTTTCCATAACGATGTCTGATATCTCGTCCAGTGTGCAGGCAAGTGCTCGGGTGATTGTTGCATGTTAATCAGATTAACATTGAATGAATATGTGATGACCATATAATGAAAATACACGTACTGCAACAGGTCACATGATATGTCCCATCGTGCCCACCTTTTTTCACTCCGGCTAGCCCACGCATTCCGCGAGGCATGCATCGACGAGCCCTATGGAAGCCGCCGGTTGCTCCGTGATGTATTGGCTGGATTGACGGTTGGTATCATTGCGATCCCGTTGTCCATGGCGTTGGCCATTGCCAGTGGCGTGCCGCCGCAATATGGTCTTTACACCGCGTTTATCGCCGGCTTCCTGATCGCACTCACGGGCGGCAGTCGCTTCAGTATTTCCGGGCCCACTGCAGCCTTTGTTGTCATTTTATACCCGATTGCCCAGGAATACGGTCTTGGGGGGCTTCTGGTGGCCACACTCATGTCCGGAGTCATGCTGGTGCTGATGGCGGCCATGCGGCTCGGCCGGTTGATCGAGTACATCCCGGAGCCCGTGACCCTTGGCTTCACCGGCGGGATTGCGGTGGTCATTGCCACGCTGCAGGTCAAGGACTTCTTCGGCCTGGCGTTGGCATCCATGCCCGAACATTTCTGGGATAAGCTGGCGGCGCTGGCCGAGGCGTTACCCTCACTGGATCCGGCCAGCACCACGGTTGCGGCGGTCACATTGGCAACCATGCTGATCTGGCCCCGGCTGAAGACCCCGATACCGCCCCATTTGCCGGCGGTGATTATTGGCAGTCTGATTGCGCTCTGGTTCAACGCCGACAGTGCTGTTGTTGATACCATCGGGTCACGATTCAGCTATTTGTTGCCCGATGGCTCCAGTGGTGCCGGCATTCCGCCGTTTCTGCCGGAATTTGCCTTGCCATGGACTCAGCCGGGTGCCGATGGCGTTGTACTTGGACTGTCCTGGGATATGGTCCGGGAACTGCTTCCGTCCGCCTTTGCTATTGCCATGCTAGGGGCGATCGAATCGCTGCTCTGTGCCGTGGTGCTTGATGGCATGACCGGCAAGCGCCACAGTGCCAACAGTGAACTCATGGGGCAGGGAATCGGTAATATCGTCACCCCGTTCTTTGGTGGCATTACAGCGACAGCCGCCATTGCCCGGTCTGCAGCGAACTTTCGGGCTGGTGCGGAATCTCCGATTGCGGCCATGGTGCACGCGGGTGTGGTTCTGTTGGCGCTGGTGTCCCTGGCGGGCGTCCTGGCCTATCTGCCAATGCCGGCCATGGCTGCGTTGCTGGTGATGGTGGCCTGGAACATGAGTGAGGCCCCGAAATCCCTGCACTTGCTCAAGGTGGCGCCCCGTCGGGACATCTTGGTCTTTCTGACCTGCTTCTCTCTGACCGTGATGATGGACATGGTGATTGCCATCACCACCGGTGTCCTTCTCGCCGCAATCCTGTTCATGCAGGAGATGGCACAGATGACCAAGGTGACAGACATCACCGACAGCAAGCGGATTGCGAATGCTCACGTTCCGGACAACTGGCGCATTTTCAAGATCAACGGTCCCCTGTTCTTTGCTGCAGCAGACCGAGTGTTCGGGGAGCTGGCTGCGTTGTCCGCGGATGACAGGAATATCATTCTCTACATGGACGGCGTAACCATCCTCGACGCCGGCGGCCTGGCCGCGCTGAACAAGCTGATCGCTACCTGTCGGGAAGATGGCACGCGCATTGTCATTGCCGACCTTCAGTTTCAACCGCTCCGCACCCTGGCCCGCGCCGGCGTCAAACCCATTGAGGGAGTGAGTGATTTTGCGCCGTCCCTGGATCAGGCATTGGCACTGGTCCGGCAGATGTGATGTCCGAAACAGTACTGAAATCAGCGGCGTATCAGCTATGCTAGCGATACTCCCAAGATTTCAGTACAGGACAGCGCATGCTTCCGTTTCGGATCATTGATCGAATTAAATTTCTCGTAGAAAGGCAGTTGGTCAAAGGGGCTGGTTTCCAGCTCCTTGTGGTGGCTGCTTTTATCGCCTTTATATCGTTGTTGGGCGGGCTGCTTGTGGTGCCGTTGGGCGAGTCCTTCGACGATGCGGGCGCTGCGATCTGGTGGGCGTTTCTGCGTCTGACCGATCCCGGGTATCTGGGGGATGACGTCGGCGTCTGGCAGCGTATCGTCTCCACGATGCTGACGGTCAGCGGGTACGTGGTGTTTATGGGCACCCTGGTGGCCATTCTTACCCGCTGGTTGATCGCCAAGATGGCGGATCTCGAGCGGGGGCTGACGCCGGTCACCCTGAAAAACCACATCGTCATACTGGGATGGACCAGTCAGACCCTGCCCTTACTGGCGGAGCTTCTTGGCACCTCGGGCCGGATGCGGCGTTTCCTCGAAAAACACGATGCCCAGAGACTCAACCTGGTGGTGCTGTCGGAGGATGCCTCGGCCGATCAGGTTCATGAGTTGCGCGCCGAGCCGGGGATTGGACGCCGGGCCCGGCAGATCATTCTCCGATCCGGATCGGCCATCCAACCGGAGGCGTTGCATCGGGTCGCGTGCCTGGATGCTGCCGCGGTTATTGTGCCCAGCGCAGCCCATGAGGCCGGTAGCCTGGTGACCTCCGACGTGGAAACCGTCAAGGCGTTGCTATCGATTGCAGCCCAGGCGAGACACTTTCATTCGCCTCTGCCGTTTGTGGTTGCAGAGATTCAGGATGTTCGCAAATTGCCGGTCATTGAACGTGCATATCCGGGGGCCGTGGAAGTGGTGGCGGGTGACGCCACCATCAGCCGGCTGATGGTGCAGAACCTGCTGCATCCGGGCCTCTCCGAAGTTTATAACGAACTGCTTACCGCAGGGGACGGTAACGAGATCTACGTGCGCGGCGGTGAATCCGTTGCCGGCATGACCTTGTCTGAAGTGGCTTCAGCGCGGCCCCGGGTGATTGTGCTGGGGCTGTTGCGGCAGCAGGGAACCGGCTGGGATGTCCGCCTGGTCGCCCGCTCTGACACCCGGATTGAAAGCAGTGACCGGGTCATCATGCTGGCCCGGGACTACTCGGAAACCGATGCCAATCCGAAACTTGCCCCTTTGCCAGAGGTCAGTCGCACAGAGATCCTGCATCGGCCAACTCACGCGATAAAGAATAGCCACAGGGTTTTAATTCTGGGCTGGAATCGTCGAGTTCCCAGCCTGATCGCAGAATTTGCCAGTTACCGGCAACTGGGGTTTGAGGTCGATCTGGTGTCAGTGGTGCCTGTGGTGGAGCGAGAGCAGGCCATCGCACGCTATGTGGGGGAGGGCTCCCGGGTACGCTGTCATCATATTGAAGCGGACTACATGGTAGAAGATGATCTGCGGCGGGTTGATCCGGCCGGATACGACAGTGTGATTCTGCTCAGTAGTGATCGTCTGGCTTCCGACGAAGAGGCGGATGCGCGAGCCATGGTGGGTTACCTGCAGTTGGAAGACATCCTCAAGGAAGGTCAGCGGCGCCCGCAACTGATCATGGAGCTCAGCGATCCGGACAATCGCCACCTGCTGGACGGGCACCAGAGTGAGATGCTGATCAGTCCGATGATTCTCAGCCATGTGCTGGGTCAGGTAGCGTTGCGTCGGGAATTGCGGGTGGTGCTGGATGAGTTGTTTACGGTGGGGGGCGCGGAAATCCAGTTTCGTGACCCGGAGGACTATCCGCTTCCCGCGAGCGTGGATTTCCAGCTTCTGGAAAAAATCGTGGCTTCAGAAGGGGAGATTGCTCTGGGCATTTATCGGGCAGAACCAAACGGGGCTGGTCGTCACCTGGAGCTCAACCCGCCCAGGAAGTCCTATCTCGACATCCGTCCGGCTGATCGATTGCTGGTGCTTTCGCTGACGGATGGAGGTTGATCGGCCGGTGAGGATTCTCCATTCACCAAAAAAATGCCGAATATAGATGATATAAATTTCAATTATAAATTTGAAAGCACTAAAGTAACGGTCAATGTCACCGGCGCGCTCAAAAAATGAGCAGGTTGGTGGCCGCGGAAGTAGCTGCCGGCTTCTCCGTAACCAGATAGATAACCAACGTAGAAAGGAATGAGATCATGCCCTACGCACAAGACGTTGACCAAATCGCTGCCCTCGTGAAGCAGAACCCGACCTGGAACGCGATCAACCCGAAGCACGCTGCCCGCATGCGCGCCCAGAACAAATTCAAGACTGGTCTGGACATCGCCAAGTACACTGCCAAGATCATGCGCGCAGACATGGAAGCGTACGACGCTGACACTTCCAAGTACACTCAGTCCCTGGGTTGCTGGCACGGTTTCGTTGGCCAGCAGAAGATGATCTCCATCAAGAAGCACTTCGGTAAGACCGAGCGTCGTTACCTGTACCTGTCTGGCTGGATGGTTGCCGCACTGCGTTCACAGTTCGGTCCGCTGCCTGACCAGTCCATGCACGAGAAGACTGCTGTTTCCGGTCTGATCGAAGAGCTGTACACCTTCCTGCGTCAGGCGGATGCCTGGGAACTGAACCATCTGTTCCGTGCTCTGGAAGAAGCTGAGAACGCTGGCGACACTGCCAAGGCCAAAGAGCTGGAAGCTCAGATCGACAACCACGAAACTCACGTTGTGCCCATCATCGCTGACATCGACGCTGGTTTCGGTAACGCTGAAGCGACTTACCTGCTGGCCAAGCAGATGATCGAAGCCGGTGCCTGCTGCATCCAGATCGAAAACCAGGTTTCCGACGAGAAGCAGTGTGGTCACCAGGACGGCAAGGTAACCGTGCCACACGCTGACTTCCTGTCCAAGATCAACGCTGTTCGTCTGGCGTTCCTCGAGCTGGGTGTGGACGACGGTGTAATCGTTGCCCGTACCGACTCCCTGGGCGCTGGCCTGACCCAGAAGATCGCCGTGACTGAAGAGCCGGGTGATCTGGGCGACCAGTACAACAGCTTCATCGATGGCGACGTCATCGAGAAGGCTGAAGACATCAACAACGGCGACGTTGTGATCAAGCAGAACGGTCAGCTGGTTCGTCCGAAGCGTCTGGCTTCCGGCCTGTTCCAGTTCAAGCCGGGCACTGGCGAAGACCGCGTAGTTCTGGACTGTATCACCAGCCTGCAGAACGGTGCTGACCTGCTGTGGATCGAAACCGAGAAGCCGCACGTTGGCCAGATCGCTTCCATGGTTAACCGCATCAAGGAAGTTGTTCCCGATGCCAAGCTGGTTTACAACAACAGCCCGTCCTTCAACTGGACTCTGAACTTCCGTCAGCAGGTATTCGACGCATGGCAGGAAGAAGGCAAGGACGTATCTGCCTACGACCGCGACAAGCTGATGAGCGAAGAGTACGACAACACCGAGCTGGGTCAGCTGGCAGACGAGTGGTGTCAGAACTTCCAGCGCGACGGTTCTCGCGAAGCGGGTATCTTCCACCACCTGATCACTCTGCCGACTTACCACACCGCGGCTCTGTCCACTGACAACCTGGCCAAGGGCTACTTCGGTGACGAAGGCATGCTGGCCTACGTTGCTGGTGTTCAGCGCAAGGAAATCCGTCAGGGTATCGCCACTGTTAAGCACCAGGATATGGCTGGTTCCAACATCGGCGACGACCACAAGGAATTCTTCGCTGGTGATGCGGCCCTGAAGGCCGGTGGTAAAGACAACACCATGAACCAGTTCGGTTAATCGAACGGTCAGGTAGTCGCTCCCGGCTTTGCCGGGAGTCACCAGAAACCCCGCCACTGGCGGGGTTTTTTTATGCCTGAAATTCAGTCAGCGGTTATATTCTGCTGCCGAATCTGCTCGATTCGCTCCCGGGTCGCGGGGTGGCTTGAAAGCAGATCTCCCAATTGATCCCAGTGACTCTTTTCGGTGTCAGAGATTTCCGCGCCGTGGGACTCCGATAAGCGGGCCAGGATATTGGCAAAGTGTGCCGGATCCAGCCCCCGGGACTTCATGGTTTGAAGTGCGTAGGCGTCCGCTTGCCGCTCCATTTCACGGGAATAGGACAGGCTCATCAACACCGCCGGCACAGCGACGGTTGTATCTGAGAATGCGGAAAGGTCGCCGGTCATCATGACAAACAGCCAGAAGGTCAGTGACGACTGCACCATGCCCTGAAGACCATGACGGTGGGCTACATGGCCAATCTCGTGAGTCAGAATGGCGATCAGTTCATCATCGTGTTCGGCCAGGCTCACCAGGTCGTCGGTAAAAATCACCGTGCCGTCCGGTAAGGCCAGGGCATTGGCGCCGATAGTGTCGGATGCGCGAAACACAACCTTAAGGGGGGTATCACTGACGGGCGCCAGGTAGGGCAAGAAGCTTTGCCGGAGCTCCTGCAGTCGACTTTCCGGAAGCTCGGAGGGGGCCAGCCAGGTTTCGTCCAGCGACATCAGGGTGGTTTCGCCCAGTTGTTCGGCCACAGCGGCCGGCAGCGCCTGGGCCACGAGCCTGGCCGTCCAGGGGACGCCGTGGACGAAGGTGAGTGCAGAAGCTGCAATGGTCACCACGACAGCCACCAGGATCAGACCAAGATGATGCTCCAGGTAATGCAGCATGCGACCGCCTCGGCCTTTGCGGATGCTTCGGCTGAGCTGGTCCACACGTTTGTTGTCGTTAGTTTCGAAAACGGCGTCATCGGGCAGATGGAGGTATCTGGGCGTGTCGCCGATACGGGGGGAGATTCGGATCTGGTCCTGTGACAGAGCAAGCCGCATGGCGCCGGCACTGATCAGTACGGCGCCATCGGCAGAACGCAATTGCGCGTCCTGCCGATCGGAGCTGTTGCCGGAATAGAACTGTCCGCTAATGACCAGTTCAGATCGCGGCAAATTCGACATCAAAGGCGTCTCCGAGCTCCTGGCCTAGTGCGCTGGTGCGGTTTTTCTCTGCCGCCACGAAATGGTTCAGGTCACCGGCAATCTGCATAGTGGTGCAATCGGCACGGTAACGGGCCATTCGGACTTTTGCCCAGGGGGTGAACAAACCCAGAGTCAGGACCACAAGAAAGCTGTTGCTCAGGTAGATCCAGACCATCTGGGCGGGCTTGAGACCCGATTCGAATCCGTGCTTTTCGAGGGTCACCGAACGGAAGAACAGGTTGGCAACGCCAGCCATGAAAAAGCCGAAAATTGTCAGGTAACCGGCAACACCGATCAGCATGGCCAGCGTCATGCTGCCGGTTTGCATCGCCAGGAAGGCTGCGACGCCAAAGCCAAGCCCGATCAGCAGAGCGATACCGAAGAGGCGGTAATAGTCGCCGTTGGTTGCCTGGAACTCAAACGGTGTGGTGCCGTAGTGACTGCCATTGGCGACAAACTCATGAGTCTTTCGGAACACCAGAGGGGTCAGCAGGAGCAGGCACAACACGTTCAGGAGCGGCCACACAAAGGTCACCATAAAGGCGGCGCCATAGCTGCCTTTGAAATCAAACCGGATGTTGCGATACGCACTGTTGATGGCCTTGAAACGAAGCGACCGGATCATGATCCAGGGCACTGCGAAGACGAAAGCGATGGCGAAAATAATGGCTGCCTCAATAAAGAGTTCGGACAGCACGGCATAGGCTACCAGGACCGCCAGTGCGATTAATCGCCCTTTGAGAATCGTGATGGGATTGGCGAGGTACTGGAAACTGGAATCGTCGAGCTGCGTGTTGCCGTAAAAGTACTGGTTGTTGCGGACTGTGGCCCAGGCTGAGTAGATCCCGAGGGTCAGAATGGTCAGCAGAATGTTAACAATCCAGATCCCAAAGTACTCGCCACCGCGACCGGTGAATGAAAATGGCGCCGCGCGACGGGTTGGCCCGGTGTCCGGTCTGGACGGCTCGGTCGGTGGTGTGGGTGGGTTGATCGGGGTATCGGTGGCTGCAACCTTTTCCGTGTCGATGGCCGGAATGACCCGGATATCGGCGCCCGCCGCAGTCAGTCGCTGTTCGTAGATGTCGGCATGTTTCTGGCTCAGACCAGACTTGAGTACAGAGGGCTCCGGTGAGAAGAGCTTGTCGATGCGGCCCTCTGATGCCTTGAAGAGGTCTTTCAGGTTGGCTTTGACCTGTTCTTTATCGAAGCCTTCCAGAACCTGGCCGGTAAAAACGATCTGATAGAGTTGTTCTGACATATATAATCCCTGCGGTTGTTTTCCTTGACGAACTGCGGCGCTCAGCCGCGCTTCCGGGGTCGGGGGAAGCTTGTATGCAGAACTAACATTAACAGAGATTCATGAGGCCATTGTGAGCTAAGGTTCATTTTGTGTGCTCTTTTGTGACTGAGGTGCGATCGGGCATGGCGATGCCCTGACCTCGAGTTGTGCTTGGCTCTGGCTGGTTTGCTATTCTGGGTTTCTGAATCTGTGGGTGAGGTCGATAACGTGGATGAAACACAAATGGTGACGGAGCAGGTCGCCACACGTGATGGTTTGCTGGCGGCGCTTGAGAAGGCCAGAACCCGTACCCGTGAACTCGTGACATCCTTGCCGGATGCAGCCCTCGACGTTCCCTACCATCGTGGTGTGAACCCGCCGCTCTGGGAGATGGGGCACTCGGCCTTTTTCTATGAGGTCTTTGTGCTCAATCTGCTGGATGGCGTGCCGAGTATCGACCCTTCCATGGACGATCTCTGGGATTCCTTCCATGTGGACCATCCGGATCGCTGGCGCCGGGATCTGTTCCCCGCGAGAAACGCCACACTCCAGTATTTCGATACGGTTTACAGTCGGATTGCGGAACGGATTCGCGAACAGCCGCTCACCGACCGCGCGCTCTACCTCTACCGCTATGCCATCTTCCACCAGAACATGCACATCGAGTCGTTGATCTGGTGCCGGCAAACGGTGGGCTATCCGGCCCCCTCGTCGTTCTCCGGGGATCGTCCCGCGCCGGGTGATCCGGTGCCCGGTGATGCCGACATTCCGGCAGGGCGTTGGTTGATCGGTATGCCGGGAGAGTCCGGCTGTTATGCAACTGACGACTTTGCCTTTGACTGTGAAAAGCCGCGTTTCGAAGTTGAATTGCCGGCATTCGCTATCTCGAAACAGCCGGTTTCCAACGGGGATTTCCTCGCGTTTGTGGAGGATGGGGGGTATCAACGGACAGAACTCTGGTCATTTGGTGGGCGTAAGTGGCTGGATACCGAGACAGACGTGGCCCTGGTTCACGGCTGCCGCGAACCGATGTTCCGGGCGCCCCGGCATCCACTTTACTGGCGCTGGCACGGAAACCAGTGGCAGGAGCGTGTGTTTGATCATTGGCAGCCATTGAAGATTGACGCCCCGGTTCTGCACGTCAGTTACTGGGAAGCCGAAGCCTGGTGCCGTTGGGCGGGGCGCCGTCTGCCGTCGGAGTTCGAGTGGGAAGTGGCTGCGCTGGCCAACCGGCCGGGTGAGCCATTTCAACGATTCCCCTGGGGTAATCAGGTGCCAGGTGGCGCCTCGGCAGATCTGGACGGGCAGGGCATGGGCCAGCACCCGGTCTTTGACTTCCCTGCCGGAGACAGCCCCTTCGGTTGCCGGCAAATGATCGGGAGCGCCTGGGAATGGACCAGCACCCAGTTTCTGCCCTACGATGGGTTCAAGGTGGATATGTACCCATTCATGTCGACCTTGCAGTTTGGGGATCACAAGGTAACCCGGGGTGGCAGTTGTGCCACCTCATCCTGCCTGATCCGGGGAACCTATCGGCAGGCCTACCTGCCGCAGAGGAATGATGTGTATACCGGTTTCCGCAGCTGCGCTCTCTGAGGCTTGCTCAACCCGCCTGACCGCTGTCGCGCCCGATGATATGGCTGGCCAGGGCAACGCCGGTTTCGTTCATGGTCAGGTAGGCGTCGTTGGCACCGGCTTCGCGAATCTGCCTGGCCTCATCCTCATACATAGTATGGGCAACGATGTAGCCCCTGAATCCCAGCTTTCTCAGCATTCGGGCCGCAATCAGCTTGCCCTCAATGTCGCCCAGCGCCAGGATAACCGAGTGCACTTCCGGCATGTGCAGGCCATGCCAAAAGGAGGCGTCCTCGGCATCGGCAAAGACCACGTGCCGGCCGGCCTTGCGGTGCTCATCGGCTTTCGCCGGGTCGGAATCCAGGCCGATCAGTTCCTCTGCTTTGGGGGCAATCCAATCGTAGGCGGCTGTGCCGGTTCTCCCCATGCCCATAATCAGCACGCGGGCGCTGCCCAGGGATAGCGGCTGCTCGTCCGGGTGATGTTTCTGACTTTCGAACTGGCTGAGTGCCGGCGCAAAGCGCTCGTACAGGTTGTGGGCAAAACGGTTCAGCGGTGCGGAAAGTACAAAGGACAAGGACACGGAAATCGCCAAAGGGACCAGCCATTCCGGCAGCGCAATGCTGGCGACAATCAGCCCGAACTCGCTGTAATTAGTCAGCGCCAGAGAGCTGAGAAAACCGCTCCGGGCCCGGAGTCGGAAGGCCAGTAACAGGAAAAAGAACAGCAGGCCCTTGAGGGGCAGAACCAGCATGGCGACGATAGCGAACGTGAGAGCCTGACTGTCTGGCAGGCCGCCGATACCAATCTGCAGAAAGAATCCCACCAGGAACACTTCCTTCACGCTCCACAGGGATTTGGACAACTCCTGAGCCCGGGGGTGGCTGGCAAGCATGGCGCCAAACACCAGTGCTCCGAGTTCCGAGCTCAATCCGATACTTTCAAAACCGTAACCGCCGAGAACCAGCGCCAGAAGAAGGCCAAGAAGGACCAGCAATTCATCGTGGCCGCTGGCGTCGAGTAGACGGAAGAGTAGAGGCCGCAACAGCGGCAAACCGAAGACGATCAGCGCCCACTGGGACGGCGTCTCGCCACCGGCGAGACTCATGACCACCAGTGCGATCAGGTCCTGCATGATCAGGATGCCGATGGCAACGCGTCCATGAAAGGCTCGTAGCTCACGCTTGGATTCGAGGACTTTCGCCGCCAGAACCGTCGAGGAGAATGACAGCGCAATGGCGAGCAGTAATGCCGTACTCCAGGGCAACTCCATGAGCAGATAGAGCCCGGGGGTGAAGACGCCACAGGTGATGGCAAAGTGCAGCAGGCTACCGCCGATGACCTCAGGGCTGATGATGGACCTCAGCTTGAGTTTCAGACCAACGGTAAACAGAAGCAGGAGCACCCCGACGTGAGCAATGTGGCCGAGTATTTCCGTTGGACCAATGTCCATGCCAGTTACATCGGATAGCCCGCTAAGCAGAAATCCGGCGGCCAGGTAGCCCACGAGAGGTGGGAGTCCAACGCCCTTGACCAACAGGCCCAGGGCGAACGCGAATGAGATCCAGAGAGCTTCAGGCATGTTTCAGGTTATTCAGGCGTTATTGTATTGCTGTAAGGCTATCCTGTTTTTGCGCGCCAATGTAGTGGATCAAGGTGGAAGCTGTCGACCGCTACCGTGATGCGCGTGATGCCAGAAATTCACGAAAAAGTCGGGCTGACTCTTCTGGCGCTTCGATCATTGGTGCGTGACCGATGTCGTCCATCAGAATCAATTCTGCATTGGGAATGGTCGCCTCGAAAACCTGGCCATTCTGATAGTTTATGACCCGGTCTTCCTTGCCCCAGATCAGCAAAACGGGGGCTTGGATTCCGGAAATGCGTTCTTTGAAGGCCGGGTCATCATTACTTTCCCGGAGGGCCGCGAAAATGACCTGATTGATCTCACGGTTGGCGATGGCCTTTTCTTCCATTACTCCGAGGATCGGCCATGGCACAAAAGGCGGCTCCTCCAGCGCAAAGGCCATCAGGCGCTCGAGATCGCCCTCCTGGCTGGGAATCAGGGGGTTCTCGCCGTTGGTAACCAGCTCAACCAGTTCACTCTCGTACTCGAAAATGCCCGCCGGATCGAAGAGCACGGCGCTCTTGACTTGCTCCGGGTATATGGCCGAGTAAAGGGCGGTAATAGCGCCGCCCATTGAGTTACCCATCATATGGAATTCATCCAGGGACAGGGCGTTCAGAATCGTTGCGAGACGCCTGGCTTGACCGGTCAGGGAATAGTCCAGGTCGAGTGGTTTGCTGCTCTCTCCGTGACCAGGAAGGTCTACTGCAATAACATTAAAGTCGTCCGTGAGTTCGTTGGCGAGTCGGGTCCAGTTGTCTTTGTTGGCACCAAACCCATGCACCATGACAATGGTGTCTCCGGTGTTGGCCTCCTGATTCTTGAGGTAGGCGATGTCCAGTGAGCCTACCTTGACGGTGTCTGACTGAAGGCCGGAACTCGAGCGCTCCAGATCAATGGCGCTCTGATACAGCTCATAGCGTGAACAGCCGCCAAGAAGCACAGCCAGCAGTGCAGGTAAGAGCAAAAACGACAAGGGGCGGGGCATCAAAGACTCCTGAATGTTGGTTGGATCCGCGAAGCAAGAGCTTAAGGTATCGAAATAAAAAGCCCGGTCAATGACCGGGCTCGGATACCGTGGACTGGGTCAGGATTGCTCTCTGACGATGGCCCGATAGGCAATGTCCTTACGGTAGAACGAACCGTCCCAGCTGATCCTGGATGCCAGATCGTAGGCACGCTTCTGGGCCTCAGTGACGGTGCTGCCCAGAGCCGTGGCGCAGATTACACGGCCGCCACTGGTGACCACGTCATCGCCGTTGAGTTTGGTGCCTGCATGGAACACCTTCTCGCCTTCCACTTCTGACTCCGGCAGCCCGGAAATTACGTCGCCCTTGTTATAGCTGCCCGGGTAACCTCCTGCAGCCAGCACGATGCCGACGGACGCGCGGTCGTCCCAATCGGAGCTGCACTGGTCAAGCTTGCCGTCGATGGCGGCGTTGCACAAAGCCACCAGGTCCGACTGCATTCTCAGCATGATCGGCTGGGTTTCCGGATCGCCGAACCGGCAGTTGAACTCAATGACCTTGGGGGCGCCACTGTTGTCGATCATCAGGCCGGCATACAGGAAGCCTTTGTAGGGATGGCCTTCGGCTGCCATGCCCCGAACCGTGGGGTAGATGACTTCGTCCATAATGCGCTGGTGTACATCGGCGGTCACCACCGGAGCCGGTGAGTAGGCACCCATGCCACCGGTGTTGGGGCCCGTGTCGCCGTCGCCAACCCGCTTGTGATCCTGGGACGTGGCCATTGGCAGCACGTTTTCACCATCGACCATCACGATAAAGCTGGCTTCCTCACCTTCCAGAAACTCTTCGATCACCACGCGGCTGCCGGCGTCGCCGAACGCATTGCCTGCCAACATGTCACGGATGGCGTCTTCGGCTTCTTCCAGGGTCATGGCGACGATAACGCCCTTACCGGCGGCCAGTCCGTCGGCTTTGACCACGATCGGAGCGCCCTGTTTGCGAACATAGGCCAGCGCCTCGTCCACATCGGTAAAGTTGCCGTAACCCGCAGTCGGAATCTTCTGGCGTGCCAGGAAATCCTTGGTGAAGGCTTTGGAACCTTCCAGTTGGGCCGCACCCGCACTCGGGCCGAAGACGCGAAGGCCGCGCTCTTCGAAGGTATCGACGATGCCGGCCACCAAAGGCGCTTCCGGGCCCACGATGGTCAGGCCGACCTGATTGCTGGTGGCAAAGCTGGCCAGGCCCTCAATATCCATAACGTCAATGTTGACGTTCTCCAGCCTCGGCTCCCGGGCGGTACCGGCGTTGCCGGGCGCAACGAATACCCGGTCTGCGTCGGGAGACTGGGCCGCTTTCCAGGCCAGGGCGTGTTCGCGTCCGCCACTGCCAATAACAAGAATGTTCATGCTCGGAATCCTTCTGTGTCCGGTATCAGTGACGGAAGTGGCGCATGCCCGTGAATACCATGGCGATGCCGTGCTCGTTGGCAGCGTCGATCACTTCCTGATCGCGCATGGAGCCACCCGGCTGGATGACCGCGTTAATGCCAGCAGCGGCTGCCGCGTCGATGCCGTCGCGGAAGGGGAAGAACGCATCGGAGGCCATGACCGATCCCGGTACTTCCAGGCCTTCGTCTGCGGCCTTGATGCCAGCGATCTTGGCGCTGTATACCCGGCTCATCTGACCGGCGCCAATGCCGATGGTGCGCCCGGCCTTGGCGTAGACAATGGCGTTGGATTTGACGTACTTGGCGACTTCCCAGGCGAATAGCAGGTCGTTCAGTTCCTGTTCGGACGGCTGACGCTCGGTGACCACCTTGACGTCTTCCATGGCCACCATGCCCAGGTCGCGATCCTGAACCAGCAGGCCGCCAGTCACGCGTTTGTAATCCATGGTTTGAGCGCGCTCGCCATCAAACTCTCCGCAAGCCAGCAGACGTACGTTTTTCTTGGCGGCTACCAGTTCCGCGGCTTCCGGCGCGACGGTCGGGGCAATGATCACTTCCACGAACTGGCGGTCAACGATGGCTTTGGCAGTTTCCGCATCCAGCTCACGGTTAAAGGCAATGATGCCACCGAAGGCCGATGTGGGATCGGTGGCGAAAGCCAGGTCGTAGGCCTGCCGGATGTCAGCGCCAATGGCCACGCCGCAGGGGTTGGCATGCTTGACGATAACACAAGCCGGATCGGCGAACGGCTTCACGCACTCCAGTGCAGCGTCGGTGTCGGCGACGTTGTTGTAGGACAGCTCTTTGCCCTGCAGCTGCTTGGCGGTTGCCACGCAGGCTTCTTTCGGCGCGCGTTCGGCGTAGAAGGCCGCGCGCTGATGGGGGTTTTCACCGTAACGCATGTCCTGAACCTTAACGAACTGGGCGTTGAAGGTGCGGGGGAAGGCCGCGTTGTCGTTGTCCGGGGTGCGGCCGCCCAGATAGTTGGCGATGGCGCCGTCGTAACCCGCGGTGTGTTCGAACGCTTTCACGGCCAGATCAAAGCGGGTCTCATAGGGCAGTTCACCGTTGTTTGCTTCCAGCTCCGTGAGAATCCGGGTGTAGTCGGAGGCATTCACCACGATGGCAACATCGTTGTGGTTCTTCGCCGCAGCGCGAACCATGGTGGGGCCACCGATGTCGATATTCTCAATCGCGGTGGCGAGGTCACAGTCCGGGTTGGCGACCGTCTGTTCGAACGGGTAAAGGTTCACGACGACCATGTCGATCGGGTTGATGCCATGCTCGCCCATAATCGCATCATCGGTACCGCGACGGCCGAGAATGCCTCCGTGAATCTTGGGGTGCAGCGTCTTGACGCGGCCGTCCATCATCTCCGGGAAGCCTGTGTAATCAGACACCTCGGTCACCGGGATGTCGTTCTCCCGGAGCAGACGGAAGGTCCCGCCGGTTGAGAGCAGTTCAATGCCACGGTCGGCGAGGGCACGGCCGAATTCGACGATGCCGGTTTTATCACTCACGCTGATCAATGCGCGACGGACGGGGGTGTTAGCCTGGTTTGCCATGAGTCACTTTCTTCGCTGGAGATGAACGAATAAGGGCCTCGCGAATGGTGTCCGGGAGGCCCTTATCAAATCAGGGTGTCTGGATTATAGCAGACCGTACTGCTTCAGCTTCTTGCGCAGGGTCCCGCGGTTCAGACCGAGCATGGTGGATGCCTTGGTCTGGTTGTTGCGGGTGTACTTCATCACCTGCTCCAGAAGAGGCGCTTCCACTTCAGAGAGTACCAGCTGGTAAACTTCGGTTACCGGTGCGCCATCCAGTTGGGCGAAATAGTTCTTCAGAGCAAGCTCGACGCTGTCACGGAGTGTGACGGCGTTGCCACTGTTGTTCACCGTTTGGAGCTGGTGAATGTCGTCACTGGCAGGAGTGCTCAGGTTGTCGTTTGCCAAAGTCTCAGCGGTCATGCTGCGAATACCTCTTGATTTCGTAAACCTTCAAAATACTGTTGAATAACGTCTCTCTGCTCCAACGCATCGTCGATGGCGTTAAAGCTTTTTCGGAATTGCTTGCTCGGGTCATGGGACTGCAGGTACCAGCCCACGTGCTTCCTGGCGATGCGTACGCCCATTGTCTCGCCGTAGAAATGATGCAGTTCTGTCAGGTGCCCGGTCAGGATGGCTTCTACCTCATCCAGAGAGGGCGCTGGCATGTGCTCCCCGGTTTCCAGGTAATGAAGGATTTCCCGGAATATCCAGGGGCGGCCCTGAGCTCCTCGGCCGATCAGCAAGCCATCGGCATCGGTGTGTGCCAGCACATGACGTGCCTTTTCCGGAGAAGTAATGTCCCCATTTGCAAATACCGGGATCCCGACACTGGATTTGACTTCGGCAATGGTGTCGTATTCCGCGTCGCCGTTGTACTTGTCTGCGCGGGTACGGCCATGAACCGCAAGAGCCTTAATACCGGCGTCTTCAGCCATTCGGGCAATAACTGGAGCATTGCGGTTGTCTGTATCCCAGCCGGTGCGCATTTTTAGGGTGACCGGGATGTCCACGGCATCGACAACCGCTTCCAGAATCTCTCTCACCAGATGCTCGTCTTTCATCAGGGCTGACCCCGCCGCCTTGTTGCACACCTTTTTGGCGGGGCATCCCATATTGATGTCGATAATCTGGGCTCCAAACTCAGCGTTCATCCTGGCGGCGTTGGCCAGCATCTGCGGATCGCCTCCGGCGATCTGCACGGATCTGGGCTCCGGCTCACCCTCATGGTTGAGGCGCGTGCGGGACTTCCGTGTATGCCAGAGTTTGCTGTCCGCGATCACCATTTCCGAAACTGCCAGGCCTGCGCCCAGTTTCCGGCACAGGAGCCGGAACGGGCGATCGGTTACGCCGGCCATGGGCGCAACGATCAGCGGATTGGGCAAAGTGTACGGCCCGATTTTTGCCGTCGGCAGCATGATCTGAATCCGTTTTTACAACGAGTTGAGCAAGCGTATGAACGACGCAGCTGGTCAATTAGTGATCGATCTGTGTTCCGAAGGGCGCTAATGATACCGCTGGGGGCGACATGATTGAAGGGGCTTCGGAGCGAAAAAACTGATTATTTTTCGCCCTTTCTGGTTGACTTTTGCTCGCTTCGATGGGCGCTGAGCCCTGGCGTTCAGTGAACACCTGCTTACGTCGTTAGCGGTTGTTGGGGCGGAACTTGATGTTGTAATTCACCGCATCGCGACCCGGATCGCGGATCTGGATGGCAATTCGCACCGGCGTCTCCCTGGGCATGGCCTCTAGATCGCGGCCTTCCCCGGCAAGGTACTCGTCTGGCGTGAAAACACTCTGGGCCACGATATCGCCGTTCAGGTTCGAGAACGTCAGTGCGATGGCGGGGAACGGCTGCTCAAACTCCGCACGGTTGATGATGACGGCGTCGACGATCAACTGGTTACGGTTGTCCGGGTCGGAGCGAACCACCAGTTTCCTGCTCTGGATCTCGCCAACGTTGACCAGAGGTTTCAGTTCACACCCTGCGAACTCACAGCCTTTCTCGTAGAACGGTCGTAGCTCTGGAATGGCTGACAGGCGGTCGAACTGATACCAGGTGACCTGGGCAACAAGAACGCCGATCAATGCGAGGACAATCAGTGACCAAAAGAAGGTGCGCAGCTTTCCGCTGCCACCGTCGCCGACGGACACCGGTTCCCGGCGTAAATCTTTGAAGGGGGGCGCGGCACTCATGGGGGCTTCGGGTTGTGCCGACTGCGGATCGACATCGGCGACCGGTTCGTCGTTTTCTTCAATCTCGATAAAGAAGCTGTCTTCCGAGGGCTTTTCTTTGAAGTGCGGCTGCTCGGTTGTCCTCTGAGGTTCTGCGGCTTCAGGCTGAATTGGCTCTGGGTTCAGGGACTCCCGCGCCGGCTCCGGGGCCTTGGGTTCCGGAGCGGGTTTGCCCTGCGGCGCGTGGTCTGGCTCCGCAAGGATGTCCTCGGCCCAGCTTTCGTCGACATGCTCGAACTCGCCGTCGTCATGATCATCATGGAAGGCCGACGGGCCGGTGCTCTCGTCAATATCCCGGAAACTGTCGCTCAGCTCATCATCGGAGAACCCCAATTTAGTGCCAGCGTACTGACCCTCGGTGGCATCTTCCTCCGGGTTGTCCTGAAAGACAAAGTCCTCCTCGGTGAAGTTTGACGGGCCGGCATCCGCCGGAGCGTCTGCCTTTTCAGCCGGTTCCGGTGAGTTGTCCGCCGGCGCTCCGGGTTTGACCTGGTGCTCAATGGCATTGAACACAGCCATGCAGTTGCCGCAACGTACCTTGCCCTTGGCGATACCAAGTTGTTCATCGGATACCCGGAAACGGGTTTGGCAATTCGGGCACTGTGTCTGCAGGCTGCTTGGGGGCATGCTTCGTTCCTGAAAGCGGTTGGACTACGACTGTCGGAGTTTAGACGTTACACGAACGTTCGTCATCTGTCGTTGCGCCGTCCTGTGAGGCGTATCCACTCCTCGCGCTGCTCCGGCTCGTCCATGATAAACCAGGGCTCGTAGGCTTCCATCACATCCCGGGCCTGGTTGGAGAGGATGCCGGAAAGTACCAGGTCACCGCCCGGCTTCGTCAACTTGGCCAGATGGGGTGCGAGGCCGATAAGTGGTTGGGCCAGGATGTTGGCGAGCATGATGTCGCACTGGGTGTCCGGCTCGTTCTCGGGCAGGTAAAGGTCCAGCTTGCTGTCTTCGACACCGTTACGGCGGGCATTGTCGCGGCTGGCTTCGAGTGCCTGTGGATCCGTGTCGACACCGATTACATGCTTTGCATCAAGCAGCAACGCGGCCAGTCCAAGGATGCCGGAGCCGCAACCGTAGTCGGTCACCTGCTTGTCCGTGACGTCCTTGCCATCGAGCCATTCCAGGCACAGGGCGGTGGTCGGGTGGGTGCCGGTGCCGAAGGCCAGGCCCGGGTCGAGCATCAGGTTGGCGGCGTCCGGATCCGGCGCATCGTGCCAGCTCGGAACTATCCACAGCCGTTCACCGAACTTGAGGGGGTGGAAATCATCCATCCAGGCGCGTTCCCAGTCCTTGTCCTCAACCAGGGTAACGTCGATTTCCGGCAGCGTTTGCTGGGTGCGCTGATGCCAGGCATCCCGGAGTTCGGCGCAGATCTGGTCGATGTCGCGGTCGGACTGGAAAAGGCCCGTCACGGTGGTCTGGTTCCACAGTGGGGTGGTGCCGGGGTCGGGTTCGAACAGGGGCTGATCGGCGGCGTCTTCCATGGAAACGGCATCAGAACCGAGTTCCATGAGCAGATCTTCCAGCTGATCCGCATTATCGGGATCAGCTGGGATCTGGAGTTGTATCCAGGGCATAGTGTTTCCTGCAATTTGATGCAGGACGTCAGTCCCGCATCAGTTTTTCAAGGTGATGAATGGTGAAGTCTACCTGTTTAAAGCCACCATCGCGCACCAGATTTCTATGCAGGGGTTGATTGGTCTTGATGCCCTCGACCACCAACTCGTCCAGCGCGTTCTTCATGCGCCGGCGTGCAACGTCACGATCGTCTCCCCAGCTGATCAGTTTTGCGACCAGCGAGTCGTAATATGGCGGTACGGTGTAGCCACTGTAGAGGTGTGAATCCACCCGGATGCCGTTGCCGCCTGGAGCGTGAAAATGCTTCACCTTGCCGGGGCTGGGCACGAAAGTCTTCGGGTCTTCGGCGTTGATCCGGCATTCAATGGCGTGACCGGAGATCTTGATGTCGTCCTGGGTGTATTGCAGTGGCAGACCGCTGGCGATACGCAGCTGCTCCTTGACGATATCAACACCGGTAACCATCTCGGAGACCGGATGCTCGACCTGAACCCGAGTGTTCATCTCGATGAAGTAAAACTCACCGTCCTGGTACAGGAATTCGAAGGTGCCCGCACCGACATAGCCAATTTCCTTGCAGGCGTCCACGCAGGCCTGAAGCGTGCGCGCTCGGGACTCCTGGTTGATGTTCGGAGCCGGGGCTTCCTCGATTACCTTCTGATTGCGACGCTGCATGGAGCAGTCGCGATCGCCCAGGTGGATGCAGTTGCCGTGCATATCGGCCAGAACCTGTACCTCGACGTGACGCGGGGTTTCCAGGAACTTTTCCAGGTAGACTGTCGGGTCGCCGAAGGCATTGCGGGCTTCGCTCTGGGTGATCTGGACACCCTTGAGCAGGGCGGCTTCCGAGTGAACCACCTGCATGCCGCGACCACCGCCACCGGAAGCGGCCTTGATCATGACCGGGTAGCCGATCCGGCGGGCGATCTTCAGCGTGCGCTCATCGTCGTCGGTCAGCGGGCCGTCGGAGCCGGGAACGGTTGGGACGCCGGCTTTGACCATGGCTTCAATCGCGGAAACCTTGTTACCCATCAGTCGAATGGTGTCGGCAGACGGCCCGATAAAACGGAAGCCGCTTTTCTCCACCTGTTCGGCAAAGTCCGCGTTCTCAGCGAGGAAACCGTAACCCGGGTGGATGCCCACGGAATCGGTGACCTCGGCGGCGCTGATGATGGTCGGGATGTTGAGATAACTTTCCAGCGGGCTGTTCGGGCCGATGCAGACAGATTCGTCTGCCAGGCGGACGTGCATCAGGTCGCGGTCGACCTGGGAGTGCACGGCAACGGTCTTGATGCCCAGCTCCTTGCAGGCACGCAGGATCCGGAGGGCAATTTCACCCCGGTTTGCGATCAGTACTTTTTCTAGCATGGCCATGGGTAGCTATCACCGAGTTCAGGAAATGACGATCAGGGGCTGATCAAACTCCACCGGCTGGCCGTTCTCGACCAGAATTTCAGTAACGGTGCCGCTCTTGTCGGCTTCGATCTGGTTCATCATCTTCATTGCTTCCACAATGCAGATCACGTCGCCTTCTTTCACGGTTTGTCCGACCTCAACGAAAACAGAGGCGGTGGGTGACGGAGCACGGTAGAAGGTGCCAACCATCGGTGATTTCACAGCGTGACCGTTGACTGCGGCCGGTGCGGACTCTTCCGGAGCTGCAGCCGTTGCGGCGGGCGCAGGCGCGGGAGCGGCCGGCTGCGGAGCAGGGGCCGGAACGTGGCTGATGTACTGCGTGCCGGCAGCCTGCTCACGACGACGGGAGATGCGAACAGAATCCTCTCCCTCCTGAATCTCAAGCTCTTCGACGTCAGATTCCTCGAGCAGCTCGATAAGTTTCTTGATCTTGCGAATATCCATAGTGAATCCAGTCCCGTTTTGTCAGGTCTATCGGTTAATTCGTTTCAGGGCTGCTTGCAGGGCAAAGTCGTATCCCTGGCTACCCAATCCGCAGATAACGCCCTCGGCGATATCAGAGAAATAGGAATGATGACGGAATGATTCCCGCGCATGCACGTTGGAAAGATGCACTTCAATAAACGGTATATCCGAAGCGAGCACGGCGTCCCGGAGAGCGACGCTGGTGTGGGTGAAGGCGGCTGGATTGATGATGATGAAATCCACGCCCTCGGCCCGGGCTTCGTGAACCCGATCAATCAGTTCGTATTCGGCATTGGATTGAAGGTGAAGCAGGTGATGCCCGCTCTCCGCCGCCTGATGTTTCAGCCTGTCGTCGATGTCGGCCAGGGTCTCGTGGCCATAAACCTCAGGCTCGCGTGTACCGAGCATGTTGAGGTTGGGGCCGTGGAGCACCAGAATTGTCGACATGGTTTTGCCTGCCTTTTGTGTCTTTTTTTAGAGGATCGCCGAAAATCACAGCACGTTCTCACAATGGTGCGTACTTGTTTCTCTCAGATCAACACTTTTTGACAATCTTCCCTGTCGTCCATTGGTCGTAAAAAGACGGCATTCAAATTCCAACAGGTTCTTTCCGCTGATGACAATCATTGTCGTCAAGGGTGTGACGGACTTCCATACGACGTTGGTTTCATAACCCGCGGCTACGATGCCTTCGAGTTGCCGGGCTGGTCGGTGGCATTGCTTCTGAAGTCGTGGTCATACGCTGCCAACGTTCAGTTTAGTCCCGGGTTGCAGAGCGAGACACTGTCAAGCGGCTCAACAAAAATAATGTAGGAGATGTCGCTATGAGGGATACGGAGGTATGCCGGCGCCTGCTTGGCATTGAGGAACCCTGGACGATCAATCGTCTGAGGATTGATACCCAGACCCGGGAGTTGCACGCGTTTGTCGGTCGCGGCCAGGGGTGGTTGGCGCGAGTTGTGCCTGACCAGCCGAAATCCCGCTGGCGCCACAGTAATGTGGGGGCATACAAAGCTTTTATCCACGCGACCGTCACGGATGGGTTGTCCGACGAAGAAAAGGGGGTGGGCTTTATCGGGCGGCCTGACACAGAATTTACCACCGGCCTCGCACGTAAGGTCACTGACTGCCTGAAGGCGGGGCTGCGCTACCGGGAGGTGTGCCAACTGCTCGACATTGATGTGCATCTGGCCTGGCAGATCCGTCACGCCATTCAGGAGGGCATGCTGGGTACCGAACTGACCGCCCTGGCGGATTCGATGGGAGCAGATATCGGGCAGGATGCACTACCGGATATCCCGCCTGTCTCTGATCCGGCGTGGCGCAGGCTTCTCAGCTCAGAGGGATCGCTCAATCCGAGACTTTTGAGCCTGCGGCTTCTGCTCACGCGTGCCCGGCAGGAATTTGGCCGGCTTGAGGATGAATCAGCGCGGATGATACGGATTAATGAGATTCGCCGTTTCTTTGTAAAACACCGGAAACAGCTTGGGTATGAGATTGATCAGTTGCAGAGTCTCAGGTCTGTTCGCGAGAAGGAGACCTCAGAATGAGTGACACAAACAGCAGCCTCCTGAGCGTTGCAGAAGTGTCGGCACTGATCGGCAAAGGCGTACCGCTGGCTCTGGCCGGTGATGAGTCCGTGCTGGCCGCTTTGCCTCAAGGTAACTGGATCGCCGGCACCACTCCCTACTTTATGACAGCTGAAGCCGGCGTTTGTGACCGAAACCGGGTGTTTGCACAGGTGCTTGATGCCGAGCAGGTCTCCATTGAAACCTACGACATGGAGTCGCTGCCGTCGTTTCTGGAGGACGCACCTGAGCATGGCTATTCCATCATTATTCTTCCTGCCGGTAGCGAGGTTCATCGTTCATACGCCGAAAATGCCCCCGGATTCCCGGAGATGTACCTGAAGCCGGTGGTTGGCTGGGTGGCGGGAATGCACCTGGACGATCTGGGGGCGACAACGCCGAGGGTGGTCAACGGCCTGACCGGAGAATCATACGAGAACCAGGCAGTGGTGCTCCATGGGAGCCTGCCGCCGGGAACGTCAGCCATCGTGCATGCGATCAATCTGTTCGAGCCGGATGAAGGTGACGATATCGAATTTGCCGAGACTGGATTCTCAGCCCGGCAGGGCCTGGTCAACGGCGAGCAAAAGGCGTTGCCTGAGTATTTCGAAGACCGTGGTGTAGATACTCGTCAGCCCCTGCTAGCGGATTACTGCGGTGCCATGGTTAACGTCAGTATCCAATCGGTCGACTCGGGCAGTGGCGAGGTGCAGTTCTATGCCCCGGTATTTCGGGGCATTCAGTACCGTGTTGCCAAGCCGGTCAGTGACTATCCGCTCGCGTTCGCCCAGGCTATGCCGTCGAATCCCGGTCGGATCGTGTTTGGGTGCAACTGTATCCTTAACTATCTGCATTCAGGGCTGGAAGGGAAGAAAACGCCAGGCCTGACAGGCCCGGTGACGTTCGGGGAGGTGGCGTATCAGTTGCTGAACCAGACAGCCGTGTTCATGACACTGGTGGATGACTGAATCCACCAGCGCCAGCGCGGTCCGATTGTCAGGTTGAGGCAGTCACGCAGTTTCGGCCGGCATTTTTGGAGGCATACAGCGCCTGGTCGGCCCGTTCGCACAGGGCCTGGGAGGAATCTCCCTCCCAGGCCGCCACGCCGCAGCTAAAGGTGACGTTAAATTCCCGGTCTCCTGCAGGCTGCAGAAGTTCGGAAAACCTTTCCCGCATCTCATTCAGAACGTTCCGGGCATCGCTGGCCTGGGTGTTTGGCAGGATGATGGCGAACTCCTCACCACCGTAGCGCCCGATGTGGTCGCTCTTGCGCAAGCGCTGCTTCAGGAACATCGAGAGGCTGCGCAGCACCCGGTCGCCAATCGGATGCCCGAAGGTATCGTTGACCTTCTTGAAGTAATCGATATCGATCATCGCAAAGCACAGCGGCTGGTCTTTCTGGCGGGCACGAACAATTTCCTGCTCAAGCAGGTGCAGTGTGTGCGTGTGGTTATACAAGCCGGTGAGGCTGTCACGGATCATCAACGCCAGCAGTGAGCGGGCCCGGCGCCCCCGGTTATGGATTGTGGATATCAAGTGTTTGGGATCGATAGGCTTGGTCAGGAAGTCGTCGCCACCGAGGCTCATGGCGTGCAGTTGTTTGCTGACGTCGTCTTCTGCAGACAGGTAGATGATCGGTACGCTGTGAAAGCGATCCTGTTGCCGGATGACCCGGGCGATTTCCATGCCGGTGCAGCCGGGCATGTACATGTCGAGGATGATGATCTCCGGAGAAAACTCCTCAAGCGCGGTAATGATGGCCATCGGATCGGTAATGATGTGAGCCGTCATGCCGGCTTTTTTCAGCACCGTCTCCATGTATTTGGCTTGCGCTCTGGAATCGTCCAGAACCAGAACCTTGTATGGCTCTACCGTGTTGCCATGGGTATAGGTTTCGATCTTCTCGATCAGCTGGCCGGGATCAACCGCCGGGAAAAAGAACTCCTCGCCACCGCAGCGGGACGCGCGCAGACGGGTTTCAATGCTGCCATCCTCGTCACTGACAAAAATGATCGGAATGGGGGTGTCGTGGCGTTCCTGCAGTTGCTCAATGGATGCGATACCTGCGTTCTTCTCCCCGCCAAAGTTCACGTCCATCAGGATGGTTTCGGGCTTGTGAAGGGAGCAAGCCTCGATCAATTGTTCCGAGCTGGAAAAGGCAGAGGCACGGAAACCAAAAAACTCGAGCTGGCGGATCAGGCGGCCAGCCATTTCCTCGTTGGCCAGAGCAATGTAAACCGGTGTTCTCCGGTACTGGTTGGGGGTTTCGCTGCTGTTCTGGTCGGTCCGCCGACAGGTGCACTGGGACAGGGCTTCCAGTGCGTCCTGGAGCTGACGCTCCAACTGGCCATCCAACGGCTCGCCAGAGCCCCAGTTGTTGACAAGGTCCAGAATTTTCTGGCCGGCTTCCGCATGACTGTGCATTTCGAAGCGCTGGGCGTAACGAACCAGTTTGTCGGTGGCTGCGAGGAATTCATCGCGATGGGCACCGGCCAGGTCGTTGTGCTCGCGTATCTTCTGCCAGGTGTCCAGAACAACCCGGGCCTGGGTTGTCACACGTCGTGCGAAATGCTGCCTGAGTTTCTCTTTCTGGCTTTCGTCGTTCATGGTGCTCCGGCCTGTCTGCTTCCGTTTTTGGTCGTCCTTCCCTGACTGGACGATTATTTTTCAACCTTAATCCTTTTCGAGAGTCTATAGTGTTTAGAGTTGTCGGCGTAGGTTGTTCTATGTAAATGTTTGTCAACTCTGCGGCGCAGGTCACAAACCTCAAGCCGGCTGGCGCACAGCCAATCGGAGATGCTCTCATGGCACGGAAGCGCATCAGACAGGAAGGCCGTCAACGTGGGGTGGCAACCCTGCGTGCACTCCTGCTTCTCTTCACTGGAACCCTGCTGGTGCTCGTTCTGGCCGCCAGCTTCGTGACCAGTTATAACTTTTTCCGGGACTATGTCTCGGGCCAGTTAGCCGGTCATGCCCGCGATGGCGCCACGGCCATCGGTCTCTCCCTTTCCAACGCGATTGACGCCCGCGATCCCGTGGCGTCGTCGTCGGTGATTGATGCGGTGTTTGACAGTGGTCGCTATCTGTCCATCAGTTATCTGGATCACCATGGCAATGAAATCGCCGGCCGCTCCATCGGCTTGCAGCAGGCGGAGGTGCCAGCCTGGTTTCTGGTGGTTGTAGAGCTCCCGCTGCCTGTTGCCCGGGCCGAAGTGGTGCGGGGCTGGAATCGTCTGGGCACCGTGGAGGTGGTGAGCCATCCCGGCCGCGCCTATGAGGACCTCTGGCGTATTTCGATTTGGTTGGTGGCGAGCACGCTGATTCTTGGCGGTGTTGGGCTCGTTGCGCTCTATATCCTGCTTCGACGAACACTCAAACCGTTGGGTGAGCTGGAAAAGCAGGCAAAAGCGCTGGGGCAGCGGGATTTCCGGCAGCGGGTCACGGTTCGATCAACCCGTGAGCTGAACCAGGTGACCGAGGCGATGAACCAGATGACGGATGATCTGGGGCGGCTGTTTGAGGGGCAGGCAAAGCTCATTCAGCACCTTCGAAAGGTAAATAACGAAGATCCGGTGACCGGACTTTCCAGCCGCAGCGCCTTTGATCAGCGCCTCAAGGTGGAAGTCGAGTCAGAAGAGAAGGCCGCTCCGGGGGTGCTGATACTGATGCATCTGGCCGGATTTGCGGATTACAACCAGGCATACGGTCGTGCCGAGGCGGACCGGTTGCTGCTCCAGGTCGCTGCAGTGGTTGATGAATTTACCAGTCAGCACGCGGACGCCTTTGCCGGTCGAAGAACCGGGGCCGAGTTTGCCATTTTTGTGCCGGGTGCGCTGCCGGCGGATGCCGGAGTCTGGTGTCGTGAGCTCGTGACACGTGTGGATGGGGTCTACGCGGACCTTGCCTCGCCAATGGATACGGCGGTGCATGCAGGGCTGGCCCGTACTCAGGAAGGGCAGGGCATCAGGGATCTGCTGTCCGCAGCGGACGAAGCCCTGCGGGTTGCCCAGGGATCGGAAGAAACCACGTGCCACCATACGGATGGCGGCAAGGATGGGCACCACAACTTGGAAACCTGGCGGGTCATTATTTCGCAAGCCATCCGCGAGCAGAATCTGTCCCTCTGGCTTCAGCCCATGGTCTGTGAAAACCTGAGCGAGCCCTTTTACCACCAGGTTTTTTCGCGCATCACCAGCCCCGAGGGCACGCTCAAGGCCGGTATATTCGTGCCTATGGCCGAACGTTTCGGGTTGATTGCTGATATCGATCGTCTGCTGATTCAGCGCGTGCTGCAGCGGTTGCAGAGCGATCGTAACCGGTCTCTGGCCGTTTCACTGGGTAGTGCCTCGATTGCCAGTGAGAGTTTCCGCAACGATGTTATCGCTATGCTCGAATCTGCCGGGCCGTTGGCATCCAACCTGTGGATTGGTATTTCTGAACAGACGATACATCACCATCGGACGGCTGTAGGGCAGCTTATGAAGGCCTTGGAACGGCTTCGGATCCCGGTGCTGGTTGATCGTTTTGGTGTGGGCGGTGTGCCGTTCTCCTACCTCAGAAATCTGAGATTCCAGGCGCTACGTATCGACAATAGCTTCATACACGATATTGATACGCACGCAGACAATCGCTTCTATGTGGAGTCCGTGATCGGCATTGCCCACAGCAGGGGCGTAAGAGTGTTTGCGACTGGGGTGGAAACTGCGGCGGAATACTCGGTACTCTGTGGGCTGGGTATCGACGGGGCCATGGGGTACCATCTTGGCAGGCCGTATGCCGCCGACAACCATTCGACAGGGGATTGAGAGTCTATGCCAGGCAAGATCAGACAGTATTTCAGGGATCGGAAAGACGATGTACAGGATTACGCCGGCGGGAGTGGAGTAATCGGCAAGTTTGTGCTTTTCGTGCTGGTGATCTACCTGTTGGTGGCTATTATCCTCGGCATGTACTGGAGCAGCGAGCCCGAGACGTTCTCTGTCCGCGAACACACCCGATCCGTGGCCAACGCCATGCAGCGAGAGCCGGTGACGGGTTTTGCCACCACGGTCACCATGATCCGTATTGCCGAAACCCTGCTGGATAAGCCGGGCGGCTATATTTCCAACGACATCTTCCCTCCGGGGCTCTGGCTCGACAACATGCCGAACTGGGAATACGGCGTACTGGTCCAGCTGCGTGATCTTTCCCGAGCCATGCGCAAGGATATCAGCCGCTCTCAGAGTCAGTCCGCAGAGGATGCCGACCTGACCATTGCTGAGCCGCAGTTCCACTTCGACAGCGAAAGCTGGGCGATTCCCTCCACGGAAGCCGAATATCGACGGGGTATTGAGGCGCTTAAACGCTACCTGAACCGACTGTCTGCACCGGAGCAGGCGGATGCCCAGTTCTTTGCCCGGGCTGATAACCTGAACAACTGGCTGGCCGATCTCGAAACCCGCCTGGGCAGCCTTTCCCGGACTCTTGGTGAGAGTGTCGGCAAGGCTTCAGTTTCTGATGCGGTCGCTAACGTTGACGAGGACGACCCGCTGGCGGAAGAAACCGGAGCGATTGATGTGCAGACTCCGTGGACCAAGATTGATGACACCTTCTACGAAGCCCGTGGCAGCGCCTGGGCACTCCTGCATATCTTCCGCGCCATCGAGGTGGATTTCCGCAAGGTTCTCCGGGACAAGAACGCCACGGCCAGCGTTAAGCAGATCATTATTGAGTTGGAAGGTACTCAAGAGGCCATGTGGAGTCCGGTGATCCTCAACGGCAGTGGTTTCGGAGTCCTGGCTAACCACTCCCTGACCATGGCAGCCTACCTGTCACGCGCCAACGCGGCGATCAGTGACATGCGGGATCTGCTGTCACGGGGCTGAATCGGGGGGCGATTCGAGCATAAAAAAACCGGGCTCAAGCCCGGTTTTTTTATGCCTTGCAGAATCCGAACAATCAGCCCTTGTAGGCTGCGATGGACTCTTCAATGGCTTTCTTGGCCGCGGCGGCGTTATCCCACCCCTGAACCTTGACCCACTTGTTGGGCTCGAGAGTCTTGTAGTTCTCGAAGAAGTGCTGGATCTGGTTGCGCAGCAGCTCCGGCAGGTCAGTGATTTCCTGAACGTCGTGGTAGGTGGTGGTCAGCTTGTCATGGGGAACTGCAACCAGCTTGGCATCACCACCGGCTTCGTCTTCCATGTTCAGAACGCCAACCGGGCGGCAGCGGATGACAGAGCCGGCCTGAACCGGGTAAGGAGTCACAACCAGCACGTCCAGAGGATCGCCATCGTCGGCCAAAGTGTGGGGAATGAAACCGTAGTTGGCCGGGTAAAACATCGGGGTAGCCATGAAGCGGTCTACCAACAGGGCGCCCATGTCCTTGTCCAGTTCATACTTGACCGGGGAGCTGTTGGCCGGAATCTCGATGGCTACGTAGATATCTTCAGGCGGGTTTTTGCCTGCGGGGATGTTATCGAATTGCATGTGCGATCCTTCCTGGTACGTAAGGTACGTTTAACTGCGGTTAAAAAGTGGGCGCAATTATACGGAAGTCCGCTGCAGTTCGAAACTAAACCTTGGTAGGTCTGCCCGCGATGGTGCGAGCATCGATCTGGTGAAGCCTTCCGAAAAGCGCCCGTGAATACGTCCGTGTAGGGCTCGGTCGCGCCATCCCTGGCGCTCCACGTTTTCGGAAGGCTTCACCAGATTGACGCCGAGGTACTGCAATTGCTCTCTGAAAATTGAATGGCAATTCAGGGAGGACCCGCACAGCGTTTGACGGGGCGGGTCAGCCTGCTTTCCAAAACTGTGCGCAGCCATGGATGGCGGAGCTCAAGCGCCACATGGATGTGCCGCAAGGAGCGGGTTTTGGAAAGCAGGCTGACCTGCCCCTAACTCTGAGTAAAAAGGGCTAAGGGCGTCTAAAGCCGAAGTTGTTTGGCAATCAATTCCTTCATGATTTCGGTCGTGCCACCGCCAATGGACAGGATTTTGGCATCCCGGTACAGGCGTTCCACCACCGATTCCCGCATGTATCCCATACCACCGAACAGCTGAACCGCCTCCCGCGTAACCTCCTCGCAAACCTCGACGGCAAAGTTCTTCGCCATCGCCACTTCCTTGACCGGATTTTTGCCCGCCTGCATCAAGGCAGCGCAGCGGTAGGTGTATTCCCGGGCAATGTCGATACGGGTAGCCATATCCACCAGCTTGTGACGAGTCACCTGAAAGCCGGATATATTGCGCCCAAAGGCCTGACGCTGCCGGGTGTATTCAACGGCGGCTTCGTAGGCGATCTGGGCTGTCATATAGGCCATGATGCAGAGCATCAGACGCTCCGCGAGGAAGTTGCTCATGATGGCAATGAAGCCGGCATTTTCAGCGCCGATCAGACGGTTGGCCGGCACGCGGCAATTCTCGAAGAAGAGCTCTGCAGTATCGCTTGCCCACCAGCCCATCTTGCGCAGCTTTCGGCCCCGGGAGAAACCAGGCATATCACGATCGATCAGCAGCAGGCTGATGCCGCCATGACCTTCGCCGCCAGTGCGAACCGCAACCGTGTAATGATCGGCACGAATGCCGCTGGTAATAAAGGTCTTGCTGCCGTTGACGATATAATCATCGCCGTCCCGAACGGCACGGGTTTTCAGATTGGCCACATCCGAGCCACCGCCGGGCTCGGTGATGGCAAGGGCAGAAATCTTCTCGCCCCGCAGAACCGGCGGCACGATCTCGTCGCGAACTTCTGAGCGAGCCCACTTGGCCACAGGGGGCAGCCCGATATCCAGTGAACCGAGGCTGGCAACCAGACCACCGGAGGTGGATCGCATCAGCTCTTCGGATACGGCAACCTTCAGGAATACATCACCCTCCCCGGTGCCGCCCAGTGACTCGGGGAAGCCGATGCCCAGAAGCCCTGCATCGCCCGCCTTCTCGTAAAGCTCTCTCGGAAATTCACCCGCCTCTTCCCAGTCATCAATGTGGGGGAGTATGTGGGTATTTACAAACTTGCGGGCACTCAGGCGTGCTTGTTCATGAATATCATTGAAATAGTCGGACACGCTGGCCTCCCTGTTGGTGATGTGAATACCCGGAGTGTCGCGCAAATGTTTCTACCAAGCAAGCGCTTGGTTGTGTTTTGGGCGGGCAATAAAAAAGCTGGCCTGACAGGCCAGCTTCTGTGGTGTTGCCTTCGGGCTGCGTCAGGCGCCCTGGCGGGGAATGCTCTTGACGCCCTCTTTGGTACCTAGCAGGAGCAGGTCGGCTGCGCGACGTGCGAAAAGGCCGTTGGTGACCACACCAACAATGTTGTTGAGCTGTTCTTCAACATGAATCGGGCGGGAGATGTCCATGTTGTGAACATCGATAATAATGTTGCCGTTGTCGGTCACCACGCCTTCCCGATAAACCGGGTCACCACCCAGCTTGACGATTTCACGCCCCACATGGCTGCGCGCCATCGGGATCACCTCAACCGGGAGGGGGAACTTGCCGAGCACTCCTACCATTTTCGACTCGTCGGCAATGCACACAAACGTTTTGGCTACGGCAGCCACGATTTTTTCCCGGGTCAGGGCGGCACCGCCGCCTTTGATCAGTTCGAGCCGCTCATTGCTTTCATCGGCGCCATCCACGTAGAACTCGATTTCACCAGCGCTGTTGAGGTCATAAACCGGTATGCCGTGGCCTTTCAGGCGCTCGGCGGTAGCGTCGGAGCTGGCGACGGCGCCGTCAAATTCGTTTTTCAGCTCGGCCAGCATATCGATGAAGAAATTGGCGGTGCTGCCGGTACCAACGCCGACGATGCTGTCACTTTGCAGGTGGGGGGCAATGTAGTCCACGGCGGCTTTTGCGACGGCTTTCTTGAGTTCGTCCTGGGTCATGTTGGGCTCCGGCAGAAAATCTGGGTGGTTTTGCGCGCATTATAGCCTTTTAGGGCGCTCTGCTTATAGACGGCTACCGTTCAAACTTTCTACACTGTGGCCTTTTCTCGCGAGACACTCACCAGCAACCGGAACCACTATGCCGCAGCACTACATCAAGAAGATTCTCGACGCACGCGTCTATGACGTGGCCGTCGAAACACCCCTGACTGAAGCCCGAAGCCTGTCAAAGCGTTTTGCGAACAACATTATGCTCAAGCGCGAAGATCTTCAGCCGGTGTTTTCCTTCAAGATTCGTGGTGCCTATAACCGGATTGCGCAGTTGTCGGAAGAACAGAAATCCAAAGGTGTGATTTGCGCCTCGGCGGGTAACCATGCCCAGGGAGTTGCACTGGCCTCCAAGAAACTGGGTATCAAAGCCGTCATTGTGATGCCCCAGACGACACCGGATATCAAGGTGAAGTCCGTCCGTGATCGCGGAGCAAAGGTTGTCCTCAAGGGCGATGCGTTCGACGAAGCCGCTGCCCATGCCCAGGAGCTGATCAAGAAGCACGGATACACCTACATTCCGCCGTTCGATGATCCTGACGTGATCGCCGGGCAGGGCACGGTTGCCATGGAAATGATGTGGCAGTACTCCCAACCTCTGCATGCGGTGTTTATCCCGGTCGGTGGTGGTGGCCTGGTGGCTGGCATGGCGGCCTACATCAAGTACCTGCGCCCGGAAATCAAGGTGATCGGTGTCGAGCCGGAAGATTCCAACTGTCTCCAGGCAGCGATGAAGGCCGGCAAGCGGGTGGTGCTCGATGAAGTGGGGATCTTCGCCGACGGTGTTGCCGTCAAACAGATTGGTGAAGCGCCCTGGGAAGTCTGCAAGGACAATGTGGACGAGGTGATCACGGTCAGCACCGACGAAATCTGTGCGGCCATAAAGGACGTGTTCGAAGATACCCGTTCCATTGCAGAGCCGGCCGGTGCCCTATCTGTGGCTGGCATCAAAAAGTACATTGAACGCGAGCAGATTGAAGGCGAGAACCTCGCAGGGGTGCTTAGCGGCGCCAACATGAACTTCGATCGCCTGCGATATATCTCCGAGCGCACGGAAATTGGCGAAAAGCGCGAAGCCATCCTGGCGGTGACCATCCCGGAGAAGCCAGGTGCGTTCAAGACCTTTATCAATGCCTTGCACAAGCGCAGCATCACCGAGTTCAACTATCGCTATGCCGACAGCGCAGAGGCCACCATTTTTGTCGGTATCCAGATTCAGGCGGGCGGTCATGGCCGTGATGAGCTGGTGCAGGATCTGCGGGAAAACGGCTACTCCGTTGTCGATCTGACCGACAGTGATCTGGCCAAGCAGCATATTCGCCATATGGTAGGTGGCCATGCGCCGGCCATTACCAATGAAAAGGTCTTCCAGTTCGAATTCCCGGAGCGCCCCGGTGCGCTGTTGAAGTTCCTGATGTCGCTGGGTACTCGCTGGAATATTTCCATGTTCCATTATCGTAACCACGGTGCGGCCTATAGCCGAGTGCTGCTGGGGGCTCAGGTTGAGCATGATGAAGTGGCGGATTTCGAGAAGATGCTGGACAAGGTAGGTTTCCGCTACGAGAACATGACTGACAATGAGGCTTATCGGTTGTTCCTGGGAGCGGGAAATCAGAAATAACCCGCTTCGATAGGGGGTTGGCCTGGATAGCGGGAAAATTGCCGGAACACGCTCAAGCACATCCATGTGGCGCTTGGGCTCCGCCATCCCGGGCTCCGCACAGTTCCGGAGATTTTCCGGCTATCCAGGCCCCGAGAAATGTGCATTTATTACAGAATAGTAATCAGTGAAAAATTGTAAAAATGAAGATGCGTGTTAGTCTTTCGTCTAATTCTCGAAGTCAGAAATAGCTGGCTGATTTTTCTGCAAATTACCAAAAGCATCTGAAGGACTCGCGTACCATGGGGGGCAAACCTGACATCATTAAAGCCGTTGTGCTGATCTTTGCTGTCGGTCTTGTAATCACTGGTTTCACGTCCCTTCAGGCCTCAGAAGACAGGCCCAGGGTCCAGGAAAGCGTTACGGTTGGCGTTGTTCAGGGACTGGATGATCCCCTGAAGCGGTAACACCGCTGATCCGTCACCACGCCATGTAAGGGCACATCCCAGGGCTCAACCGGCAGTTCCTTGACCTTCTGAAAGTCGTGCGCCAGTCCAATGAGCTTCGGCGCCAGTCTTGGTCGCAATCGGCTGAATGCGAACGTCCGATCGTAGAAGCCTCCTCCCATTCCCAGGCGCCCGCCATGCTCGTCAAACCCGACCAGCGGGAACAAAACCGCATCCAGTGCCCAGGGTGGCCTCTTCAACCCATCGCTGAAAGAGGGCTCTGGAATGCCAAAACGGTTAGCTGTCAGCTTGATACCGTCGTGGTAGGGGCTGAATACCAGATGACCTTCGTGGATCGGGTGCAGTACCGGTAAATAAAACGTAATGCCTTTGCGGCGGGCCATGCTCATATACAGATGAGGGTCGATTTCGCCGTCGTTGGGCAGGTAAATCGCAAT
This sequence comes from Marinobacter nitratireducens, assembly GCF_000708045.1. Lineage (GTDB taxonomy): Bacteria > Pseudomonadota > Gammaproteobacteria > Pseudomonadales > Oleiphilaceae > Marinobacter > Marinobacter nitratireducens. The sequence goes on along the minus strand of NZ_ANIE01000007.1, from coordinate 261,957 downwards.
GTGCCTGGCGCGATGCAGGTCCGGATGATTAAGCAGGTTAAGCGCGAGGTATTCAGATGCCCGTTGCTGCTGTTCAACGCTCAGGGAGCGCCGAAGCTGGCGAATGTGTCGCCTGAGTTGGCTTCGTGTCAGGTTATCCGGATGGGATTCGAAGGGTTGGGGGGCGATAAACTGGCTCAAAATAAAGCTTCCCGGGCTGCCGTTATCGGATGTGGCCCTTGAACCCAAAGTTCAAGGTCGGTGGCCGCTGTGACATATTAGGCTTTCCCCGCGAGGGGACGTGCTCACAATGCCCTGAAGTAGCCACCTGGGTAGTGCGCATCGGCTCGAGGACGTATCCGACCATCGCGAACAGCCCAGGAAGTTGTACTCATTATACGGGCATAAGCAGGGCCGATTGCAACACCTGATTTGGAAAACGCCTATGCCTGGTCAGGTGTCGGTTTTTTCACCCAGAACACTGTCCAATTTGCCGCTCATGGCCTTGAGCAGTGTGCTGGTGGCATCGGACATGGTGTCCTGCTCCAGCAGTTCATGGGTGATGTTCAGGGCCGCCATAACCGCTATGCGCTCGGTACCAAACACCTTCCCGCTGGCGCGGATCTCGCGCATTTTGCTATCCAGATGCTGGGCGGCGCGAATCAGCGCCTGCTGCTCTTCCTCCGGGCAGGCCACCAGGTATTCCTTGTCGAGAATCTTCACCTCAACGGTGGTGGGTTGCTGTGACATCAGTGGTGCTCCAGGGCGCGAAGGCGGCCAATCATGGCTTCGATCTTGTTTTTGGCAAGATCATTCTTGTGCATGAGCTGGGCCCGTTCCCGGTTCCAGTCGTCCTGCAGTTCCCGCAGGGTGGCGTTGTCTTGTTCCAGCTTCTGACAGCGCTCTATCAGCTTGTCCAGCTTGTCCGCTAATGCCTGTACTTCGGACTGTTCCATGGCTTGCCCAACATCGGTTGTTGTGAATCCAAGTAACTATAAGTGTGGACGCTAAGTCGGTCAATTTACAGGGTTGTCATGGCCCATGTGGCGTGACTTCTGTCACTTCTCACCGGTATCTCCCAGCCCCAGTGAGCGACTTTGGCGCCAGGTGCTGAGGGCGGGCAAGAGAGCAACCAGCAACGCTGCAGCCGGCACAGCGGCAAGCATCAGCCATTCGGTGTGGTCGAGCGGTCGCAGGGGGATGTACAGGCCATACTCGGCCAGTAGCCAGGGGCTCAGGGCCAATATGACTCCTGCGCCCAGTACCAACGCCAGCGCGCTGGCAACCAGCGCCAGCAACACACACTCGATCACATAGAGCGCCGCGATCAGTGCAGGAGAGGCACCGATGGCCCGCAGTACGGCGATTTCGTGAGCCCGTTGGGCCTGCAGGGTGAGAAGAACGGCGACGAGGCCAATCAGGCTGGTGATCACAACAAAGCCGGTGATGCCCAGCAAGGCGCGCTCGAACTGACCCATCAATCGCCAGAGTTCACTGAGGGCTACGCCCGGAAGGATGGCTGACAGGGGCTCGGCAGTTGACTCATTGATCTGTCGCTGAACGCGGAAGGTCAGGATCTTCCGGTCGAGTCCGGCGAAGGCCGCCGTAATGGCATCCGGTGTGAAGGTGCGCTCTTCGGCCTGTTCTGGGGTCAGCGTGCGCCCGGGGATGGCGACACCGGAGGACCAGCCAATGTGCATAGCTTCCATACCATCCAGGCTGATGTATACCGCCTGATCCACCGGGGTGCCGGTTGGCTCGAGGATTCCGGTTACGGTGAAAGGTGTCTGGTCGTGGTTGGAAAAACTGGTGCGGCCGCCACCATGAGACAGCACAATGTGGTCGCCGATTCTGTGGTTGAGGCTTTTCGCAACCGAGGCACCGGCAACAACATCGAAGACGCCATCAAACCATTGGCCCTCAGCCATGGCCAGAGCGTGTCCCTGACCGTAGCGGAAGTGAGTCAGCATGCGCTCGTCCGTCGCCACGACCCGGTAGCCTTTGTAGCTGTCCCCCAGGGAGATAGGGATCAGCCAGTCGATTCGTTCGTCCTGCTCGAGTTGCTTGAACGTGGACCAGCGGATGTTATTGGTGGCGTTGCCGATGTGAAACACGGTGTAGAGCAGCAGGTTGAGCTGACCGCTCCGGGCACCGATGATCAGGTCGGTATCGGAGATGGTGTTGGTGAAGGACTGCTTCACCTCGGTGCGCAGGTACTGGATGCCGAGCAGCAGGGTCACGCTCAGGGTCAGTGTCAGGCATACGAGTGCCAGGACCTTGCGGCGGTGCCAGAGGCTTGCGCGTGCCAGCGAGAGCGCCAGTGCTGCTTTCATCGCACGCCTCCATCAAGTTCGATCTGGTGATGGAAGTGCGGCGCCAGCGTGCGGTCGTGACTGACAAACAGTACAGACGTATTGCGTTCCTCGGCCAGGGTGAGCAGCAAGTCGAGAAAACGATCCCGGTTGTCGGTATCCAGGGCCGAGGTAGGCTCATCGGCAAGGACCAGTTCCGGCGACCCGATCAACGCCCGGGCGGCAGCAACGCGCTGCTGCTGGCCGATGCTCAGTTCTGTGACCTTGCGATGCCAATGATCCTCGGGGATGGTCAGGGCGGTCAGCAGGCGATGGGCTTCCGCCATGGGGTTGGGATGGGTGGCGTCGCGGCGGGAATCCGACAGTCTGCAGGGCAGTGTGACGTTGGTTTCCGCCGTCAGGTAAGGCACCAGATTGAACTGCTGAAAGATGACTCCGATGTGGTCGGCCCGAAAGCGGTCACGATCCCCGGCTCGGGCTTTGTGAATGTCGTTGCCAAGCATATGGATGGTCCCGCTCTCTGGACTTAGCATTCCCGCCAGCAGGCTCAGAAAGGTACTTTTTCCGGAGCCGCTGGGGCCGTGGATGAACAGGTGTTCGCCTGCTGCGAGCCGGATGTCCGGGAATGACAGCGAGGGTTGGTCTGCGGACCAGCGAAAATGGAGATCACTCACGGTCAGGGCCGGAGCAGTGGTTCGGGAACCTGAGGGCATGGATTCTGTCTCTGTGTTCATGTTGCTCGTGGCTTTGCCCGTGTATGATGCTTTGGCGTCCAAATCGTCTTGTGGAGAACGTTATCTGATGCTTCCTGCTTTTCTCAAATCATCCCGGGCACTGATGCACCTGGTTGCCATGGCAAGCCTGCTGTTTGCGGCCATGGGCGCCAATGCAGAGCTTCGGGAAATTGACTGGCTGGAGCTGATGCCAGCTGAAGATCTGGCGCTGCTGGAGAATATGCCAGAAGTCGAGCATCAGGGCGATGGCCCGGCGCTGCTCCCTGACGAAATCATGACCGGCCGCGTGGTTCCTGAGATGGAAAACGTTACCGGGCGGATTCCGGGGTTTGTGGTGCCGCTGAAAACAACCGAGGACATGCGTATCCTCGAGTTTTTCCTTGTGCCTTACTACGGCGCCTGCATTCATGTGCCGCCGCCGCCGCCGAACCAGATTATCCATGTCAAATACCCTGAGGGGTTTACCATCGAGGCTCTTTACGATCCGATCTGGGTTGAGGGAACGGTGATGATTCAGCGCACCGAGAATGACATTGGTACCTCATCCTATGCCATCAGTGCGGACGCCGTGTCTCCCTACGAGCAATATTAGGGGGCCAGGCTGAACGTTGTTTCGCCATCTTTCAGTCGAGCTGAGCCCTGACCTGAGGAGCTGACCCAGGAGATTTCCAGCTGTGAAATGGCTGTGAACTGCTCGGGTAGAGCGGTGATCAGTGCTTTGGTTGAATCGATTCCCGGGCAGTTGAGGACCTGAGTTACTTCGATGTCCGAGTGGCTTTGCTGCTCAGTTTGGTCATGATCGTCGTACTCGTGGTTATGGTCATCTTCATCATGGCGGCCACGGTGCTCCATGGCTTCGATATCGACGTTGGCATCGGTGATCTGACAGTCGATGTCACCGGTACTGATCAGGGGCGTCGTTGCCAGCCATTCGCGAACGCTGTGAACGTGCTGTTTCTGTTCGTCGGTTCGCGCTTCATGTTCGAAACCAAGCAGGTTGTGTGCGGGAGACGTAAAAAACAGGTCTGCGCGATCACCGCTGATGGCCAGTTGCAGTTCAGCATGGCCGTGCTGATGGGCTGAGGGGTTGTCGGCGGCATAAAGCGGTGCGCTGAGGGCGAGCGCAAGCGTGGCCAGTGTGCGCAAATGGTTGAGAGTCATCTACAGAACTCCTAGGTGATTGGTATGTTATAACATAATTATAAAGCCAGGCCAGAAAAGCAACCGATCAGTGCCTCTGTGCTGCCCGAATGCTACGATAGGCACTTCACTCAACAACACAGGATTGCTCCGGTACATGTCAGAAGCTGACACCTCTGGTGCTGCCCGCGCCGCAGAGTTTGAGCGCTGGGCCAACGTTTTCACTGCCCACAAGGCATTCAGTCACCCGTCCGAACTGCACGGCGTCCTTTGTGGCCGTCTTGCTGCTGGCAATCGCATCGAAGAACCTGACTGGTTGGCCATGGTATGCGAACACATGGGACTGCCCGACGCCGCCATTGAGGAATCCGAGGATCTGGCGCCCTTCATGAACCGGGCCTATGAGCAGACCCTGGAGCTGTTGAAGGCGGCGGACATGAGTTTCCATCCATTGCTGCCGGATGACGAATACGCCATTGAGCAGCGTCTGGAGGCACTTGTGGCCTGGGTGCGTGGCTTTCTTGAAGGCATGGCGCTGGCTGCCGGTGAATCCCTGGGACAGGCACCGGACGAGATCCGTGAGCTGATCGAGGACATGGTGGCGATCAGCCAGCTTTCCGATGAGGAAGAAGCCGACGAGGAGAGCGAACAGCAACTCCTCGAGATTACCGAATACATCCGTCTCGGAGCGTTGGCTGTATACACTGAATTCAACGCGCCGGAAGCGCCGGACTCCAAATCACCGACCCTGCATTGAGCAGCGTCTGAGCCGCGGGAGAACCTATGTCGCCCATGATACCCGTCAAGGAATTCGCTGAACGCCGCCGCAAGCTAATGGAGCGGATGGCGCCGGAGAGCATTGCCATTATTCCCGCCGCGCCGGAGCGTGTGCGTAACCGGGATGTGCTGCATCCGTTTCGCCAGGACAGCGATTTCCATTATCTGACCGGTTTCGATGAGCCAGAAGCGGTGCTGGCCCTGATCCCTGGCCGTGAGCATGGGGAATCGGTGCTGTTCTGCAAGGAAAGGGACCCACAGAAAGAACTGTGGGACGGTTTCCTGGCAGGGCCCGAGGGTGCCATCGAACGCTTCGGGTTGGACGATGCTTTCCCGATCTCCGATATCGACGATATCCTGCCTGGCATGATCGAAGGCCGCAGCCGGGTCTACTATCCCCTCGGCAAGGACGACAGTTTCGACAGCCGGGTCATGGACTGGGTCAAGACCATCCGCAGCAAAGTTCGCACGGGCGCGCACCCGCCGGGTGAATTTGTCGCTCTGGAATACATGCTCCACGATCTCCGGCTCTACAAGAGTGCCAATGAAATCAAGGTGATGGCCAAGGCGGGGGCCATCAGTGCCGAAGCCCATTGCCGCGCGATGAAACGGGCTCGCAGGGGCGGCTACGAGTACAACCTGGAAGCTGAACTGATCCACACCTTCATGGATAACGGCGCCCGCTCCACGGCGTACCCGTCGATTGTCGGTGGAGGGGCCAATGGCTGCATCCTGCATTACATCGAGAACAGTGCGCCCCTGAAAGAGGGCGATCTGGTGCTTATTGATGCGGGCTGCGAGCTGGAATGTTATGCCTCCGACATTACCCGCACTTTCCCGGTCAGCGGCAAATTCAGCCCCGAGCAGCGCGCACTGTACGAAGTGGTCCTGGCGGCTCAGTACGAGGCCATCGAGGCGGTGAGGCCGGGTAATCACTGGAATCACGCCCATGAGGCGGCTCTGAAGGTGCTGACCCGGGGCTTGATCGACCTCGGCTTGCTGAGTGGTTCCCTTGAAGAGGCCCTTGCAGACGAGGCCTATAAGCCCTTCTTCATGCACCGTACCGGACACTGGTTGGGCATGGATGTTCACGATGTTGGTGACTACAAGGTCGGGGATGCCTGGCGGGAGTTGGAACCGGGCATGGTGCTGACCGTTGAGCCCGGTCTTTATGTCGCGCCGGATAACACCGACGTGGATGAAAAATGGCGAGGCATTGGCATCCGCATCGAGGACGATGTCGTAGTGACGAAGGACGGTTGTCGGGTGCTGACCGACGGAGTCCCGAAAACGGTCGCCGAGATTGAAGCATTGATGGCGGAATAATCCTGTGGCAACAACCGATACCGATCTGATCATTGCCGGAGGCGGCCTTGCGGGCGCGACCCTGGCACTGGCACTGTCCCGCGCGGTCCCCGATCTGCGGGTGACGGTGGTGGAGTCCTTCCCGTTGTCACCGGATGCGGTACCTGACGACTACCAGCCCAGTTACGATAGCCGATCAACGGCCCTGGCCTGGGGCTCTCGCCTGATTTTTGAGGAACTGGGGCTCTGGCAGCGATTGTCCGAACACGCGACGCCGATTCAGCACATCCATGTATCAGATCGGGGGCGGTTTGGCGCCACCCGGCTGGATGCTGAAAGCCATGGCCAGCCGGCTTTGGGCTATGTGGCGGACAACCGCTGGATGGGCCTGTGCCTGATGCGCGAGCTGCTTGACACGGGCGTGCAGTGGCAAGCCCCTGGCGAAGTGGTTGATATGACGCCCATCGCCGGTGGTGTGGACGTCGCGATAAAGCAAAACTCCGAGGTTAGGTCGCTGACCGCTCAGTGCCTGGTGGTTGCTGATGGCGGGCGCTCGGGGCTAAGGGAGACGCTGGGTTTCCAGACTCGCCAGCAGGCCTATGGGCAGAATGCTCTGATTGCGAACGTGAGCACCAGCGACAGTCACCGGTTTACCGCCTACGAACGATTCACCGATGCCGGACCGATGGCGCTGCTACCCCACGGCTCTGCAAGCCTTGCCGGGTCCCAGTCGGCTTTGGTGTGGACCCTCACGGATCAGGACCTTGAGCAGGTTCTGTCGCTGTCGGATCCGGAAAAATGTCGGCGCCTCCAGGATCGCTTCGGGTGGCGGTTGGGGCGTTTTACCCACATCGGTCAGTGCAATCATTACCCGCTCACTCTGACGACAGTGGACGAACCGGTTCGCGCCGGCGTTGCCCTGGTGGGTAACGCTGCCCATGCACTGCATCCGGTTGCGGGGCAGGGATTCAACCTGGCCCTGCGCGGCCTGATGACTCTGGTGGAGCAGTTCCGTGTTGCCCATGCGTCGGGGCAATCCATTGGTGACCTGTCTGTCTTGCGACGGTATCAGGAACTGCACCGCCAGGACTGGCAGCAGACCGTGCAGTTTTCGGATTCACTGATCCGTGTCTTTGGGGATAGCTCCGTACCGGTCCTGGCGGCCCGGGATGCCGGCCTGGTTGGCCTTGATCTGTTACCTGGAGCCAAACGCTGGTTTGCGCGCAAAGCCATGGGAACCGGTGGGCGTCGTGCAGTGATTCATAGCCCGGGTAGTGCGTCCAGGGAGCAAATGGAACATGAGTAAATCCCAAACATACGATGTGTTGGTGGTTGGTGCGGGCATGATTGGCTCGGCGCTTGCGCTGGGGCTGTCGAGGCAGGGCTGGCAGGTCGGGTTGCTCGAAGCCAGTGCCCGCGAGGATATGTTAGCCGAGCCATCACCTGCGTGCGGCGTTGATGACTTTGAGCCCCGGGTCAGCGCCATTTCGCTGGCCAGTCAGACGTTGCTGGAGACGTTGGGTGTCTGGAGGGAGGTCCGTGCCCATCGCCACTGTGGCTACCAAGCCATGACGGTCTGGGATGGCGACGGAACCGGGCGTATCCAGTTTGATTCTGCCGAGCTTCAGGCCCGCTCCCTGGGCACAATTGTCGAAAATCGCAATATCGTCCGCGCCCTGATGGCCGCCCTGGTGGCCAGTGATGTGGACGTCATGGACGATGAAAAGGTGGCTGGTTGCCGGCCGGGCACCAACGGGCGAGTGGTGGAGTTGGCAGACGGTCGCGAGCTGTCGGCCCAGTTGGTGGTGGCGGCCGATGGCGCTCAGTCGCGGCTGCGCCAGTGGGTCGGTTTACCGACCCGGGAATGGGATTATGATCAGCAGGCCATTGTCTGCACAGTGAAAACCAGCCAGCGCCATCAATACACCGCCTGGCAGCGATTCTCGCCCTCGGGGCCGTTGGCGTTCCTGCCCTTGCTAAACGAACAGGGCGACGATCACTACTGCTCTATTGTGTGGTCTCAGGACACTCATGAAGCGCGCCGTCTCATGGCGCTGGACGATTCGGCCTTCCGGATTGAACTGGAGCAGGCGATTGAGCGTCAGCTTGGTGCCGTGGAAACCGTATCGAGGCGATTTGCGTTCCCGCTCAGGCAGCGCCATGCCAAGGATTACATTGCCCCGGGCTTTGCGCTGGTGGGCGATGCGGCCCATACGATTCATCCGCTGGCGGGACAGGGGGCCAATCTCGGCTATGGTGACGTGGCCGCGCTGCTGGACGAGTTGTCCCGAGCCAGGCGAGGTCGGCTCAGCCCCGGCAACGTTAGCGTGCTGGCCCGCTTCCAGCGCCGGCGCAAGGGTGAGAACCTGACCATGATGGCCGCGATGGAAGCGTTCAAGCAGCTGTTTGCCCGTGATGAACTGCCGCTACGCTGGCTGCGCAATACCGGGATGCGTTGGCTTGATCAGCTTGGCCCTATCAAGAACCGGATTGCGGCCGAGGCCATGGGAATCAGGCGCTAGCCCCGCCTCAGGATCGCTGTACCCAGAACGGAACCTGCTGTTCTTGCAGAAACGCTTCCGCTTCGCCGCCCTGAAGCATGGCGAAGGTGGCGAGCATGCCGGCCAGCGTGCACGTGGGAGCCGCTACGGTTACGCTGTGAGGCGCATCCGGGATTGGCCACCCGGTGCGCGGATCCAGGATATGACCGTAGCGAACGCCGTTGTTGATCAGGTATCGCCGGCTGTCGCCGCTGGTGGCCAGCGCGCCTCCACGCAGTGAAAGCGTTTCGGTGCTGTCGCTCAGTTTCTTGTGGTCTTCGACACCAACCACCCAGGCGTTGCCGTTGGCTCGGGGGCCGTTGCAGGCGAGATCTCCGCCGAAATTAACGAGTACGGAGGCTTGTTCTGGCAATATGCGGTTAAGATCCAGCAGTATCCGGTCCACGGCGTATTCTTTGCCAATACCGCCGAAGTCGATTTCCATGCCGTCAGGCAGTGTCAGGGAAGGCTTCTCCCACTGAACCCGGTTCCACCCCACGAGTCGAAGCAGCGCATCTGTCTCGCTTCTGTCGGGCAGATGGTTTCCGCCATCGAATTTCCAGGCTCGTCGAAGCACGCCTGAGGTGATATCAAAACGTCCGTCACTGAGCTCAAAGCACTGGGCGGCGTAGTCCAGCATCAGGGCCATTTCGTTATCAACGTGGATGGGAGTTCCATGGCTTTGATTGATCCGGTCTACCGGGTTGCCGGCTACGTATCGCGAAAACTTGTGCTCCATGCGCCAGGTTTCCCGGGCTGCAAACTGGAGTGCTTCTCTCGCCTCGGCCTCATTTACGTTTTCCAGCAGGATTTCGCAAGGACTGGCCATAGCCTCGAACCGGCCCTGCCATTGGCGACCGGAACCCTGAAGCGTAGGGTCAGGGTGATGTGCTGGATTATCCGTGGCGGGAATGGTGATGCTGGTCATGGTGTCCTGAACAAATGCCCCGCGCTTTCCCTGAAGAGAAACGGGAGAGCGCGGGGCAAATTAGTGGCTATGGCAGTTATCAGAAATTATAGCTGAGCTGCAGCCACATGGCGTTGGTGTCCGGGTACAGATCGTGGTTGGTGAGCTTGCCAAAGCCTTCATCACCATCATTACTCTGGATCATGTACTCGGCGCGGATTGCCAGCTCCCGGTCTTCATCCAGGCGGTAGCCCCACTTGGCACCGAAGGTCATACCGGTGAGTTCGCCCAACCGGTAATCCGCACTGGCTTCCGAGACCGTCGGCACACCGCCGTTGTATTCGCTCTCGGTCAGATAGCGTTTGTAGAAATCCGCTTCGGACTGCATGTAGTACCGGAAATGGGGTTCCAGATAGCTGTTGCTCAGTCGCCAACGGTATTTCAGGTCGATGGTGTGGGAGGTAATGCCCCAGTCATCCACCATGAACCGGTAAGAACCGTCCATGACGTCCCCGTTCTCCAGCATGTATTTGGTCTGCCAGTAAAGGGAGTGCTTCATCCGGGTATCCGGACGCTCTTCATAGAGATAGATCGGATTACCATCGGCACCGATGAGATTGCCGCCATAGTTGGCGCCCGCGGCTTCATCGATCACGCTCAGGATCTTGTACGGGTCGGTGAGGTAACCGCTTGAGTAGCTGACACCGTAGTTAAATTGCATCAGTGTGCGGCGGTTGATCACCTGTGTAACGCCGAACAGGGCGTCAACGAGGGTCTTGGTGTCATCGCTCTCGCGGGTAGCCGCGAATTCCTGGTCGAACTGGGCCTCTGTATTGTTGGCTCGCAGGGCCATGCGTGACAGGCCGATCGGAGCACCACCGACGGGATCTATCAGATCCATGCCCAGCGAGAGGCCGCCGGTCAGGGTAGTGTTCTTGTTGTTCAGATAGCGTGTGAGGCTGCCGTTTACCGCCGTGGAAATGTAGTCATACTCCCGGGAACCATAAGCGCCCACGGAATAGGTGTAGTCGCGATTCAGCGGGGCCGTCCAGGAGCCGGATACCGCCACACGGGTATCCTTGAAGCTGTCATCCAGCGGCGCCTCGCCTGCCTCTACGGTATAGTTGCCGATGCCTGAGGGCCGGGTGAAGGTCTGCACCAGATCGCTGGGTGTTGCACCAGAGGGCGAAGCACCGGTCAGGGTGTCTGCCACCAGCTTCAAGTTCAGTTTCTTGTCACCATCGAAGTTCCGGGTAGCGCTGATGACAGGCTCCGCGGCCTGAACCCGATCGTCGGTTTCCGAGTAAACCAGCAGAGCGGTCTCGACATCCCACTCACCGGGTTGATCCTTGGCCATGGCCGTGGTGGCCTGAACGCCCAGCAAGGCACAGGTTGCCGTGGCCAACGCACGCCCGACCGGTTTGCCATTCTTCTTATCGTTGATCAGTTGCATCCGCAGCCTCCTCCGCCAAACCCACGCCCACCGCTGGACGCTTCCTTACTGAAATAAATGTGATCATCCAGGCCGGCATCAACGCCTGAGACGGTCAGCTGCATGTCGGGTTCTGCCAACAGATCCCGTTCCCAGGGTTTGACGCCCAGATTGCTGCAGCCGGCGGCTGCCAGGGTTGCCGAGATCGTCAGCAGTGTGGCCGCCTGCCGGAGACGGCGACGGGTGAACCAGTTGCTGAAGGACATGAGTCTCTCCTTGTCAGTTCTGTGCAGCGCTCAGAAGGCTACGAATATCCTCTTCGTAACTTTCCTTGCGGTCATTGTGAAAACCGATGTGCTGGCTGTGGATGTTGCCATTGCGGTCAATCAGGTAGGCGCTGGGCATGCCCATCACCTCATAGGCCTCCGGGGTTTTCCCTTCCGCGTCGTAGGCGACGGTGAAGTTGGCCGGAATCTGGTCCAGGAACGTGGCCGCTGCGTTTTCATCCTGATCCAGGTTGACTGCAACCACTTCAAAGCCCTGATCGCCATACTTGGCCTGCATGTCGTTCATCCAGGGGAAAGACTGGCGGCAGGGGCCACACCAGGACGCCCAGAAGTCGAGAAGCACGACCTTGCCTTTGAGATCTTCAAGACTGACGGTGCCTTTCTGGGTTGGAAGCTCCAGTGCAGGCGCGGGCTCCGCAGCCTGGGCCAGGGCGGGGAGGCCGATGGCCAGTGCGAGCGTGGTGGCCGCGCCAAGCTGGCGAAGCGGCGAAAGTGTGATCAGTGTCATAGGCAAGGCTCCGGTAGATAACTGAAACCAGTGTATGGGGGGAAGCTTAAGGAAGGCTTAAGGCTTGCCAGAGATACTGAAACCCGATGTATCTGAATTCGTTTCCCGGAGAACTGTTATGACGCAAAAGCATTGTCCCCCTCTGCCCTTTGGGCAACTGGCCCGAATGATCCCGGATGTGGGGATACTGTTTTGCCTGTTAATGGCTCTGGTCTCGGTGCCAGCAGTGGCTGCGGATGAAGAGGAGGAGTTCCTGCCAGTCGACGAGGCGTTCCAGGCTGAGGCGCAATATCGGGACGGAGAACTGGCGCTGACCTGGGACATTGCTCCCGGTTATTACCTGTACCAGTCCCGGATCGCCGTATCCCGGGGAGATAAGGACATTGCCGGGAGCTTTACCGTTGAGCCGGAAATCAAGAACGATCCCTGGTTTGGCGAACAGGCAGTGTTTCATGAGCAAGCCGGTTGGCGAGCGCCACTCGCTCTGGAAGCGCCGACCGAGATCCGGTACCGGTACCAGGGGTGCGCGGAAGCGGGTCTGTGCTATCCGCCGCAGACCCGCACGGTGACGTTTGGTCCGGCGGCTCCGGCCCCGGTCGCAGACACAGCCCAAGCCTCATCAGCATCGGTCTTGCCATTACCAACCGGGGATGCTGGCGAAGGCGGCAGTGAAGCTGAGGGCCTGGCGGGGCTGCTGAGCAGTGCCGGGCTGCCGGTGATCCTGGGGACCTTCTTTCTTCTGGGCCTGGGGCTGACATTCACGCCGTGCGTGCTGCCGATGGTGCCGATTCTCTCCAGCATCATTGTTGGCCAGAATCAGCCGGCATCCATGACCCGGGGGTTCTCGCTGTCGGTTGCGTATGTGCTCGGGATGGCATCGACCTATACGGCGCTCGGTGTCGCGGTGGGATACCTTGGTGCCAGGGCGAATCTCCAGGCAGCCATGCAGCAGCCGGCCGTGATCATTGTGTTTGCGGTCCTGTTTGTGCTCTTGGCAATGTCCATGTTCGGGCTGTATGAACTGCAGTTGCCGGCGGCACTGAGGGATCGCCTGGATCGCCTTGGTCAGAAATCGAAAGGTGGACAGTGGTTTGGGGTGGCGCTCATGGGGCTGATCTCTGCGCTCGTGGTATCTCCCTGTGTATCGGCGCCCCTGGCGGGCGCCCTGCTTTATATTTCCACCACCGGTGATGCCGTGATTGGTGGCGGAGCCCTGTTTGCCATGGCATTGGGCATGGGGGTGCCGCTGATCCTGATTGGTACCACGGGGGCACGGATCCTGCCCAAGGCAGGCGTATGGATGGAGCGGGTCAAGCAGCTGTTTGGTGTCGGCTTGCTGGTTGTGGCGATCGGTCTGGTCGAGCGGATCATCCCGGAATCCGCGAGCCTGGCTCTCTGGGGTGCCCTGTTGCTGTGGTGTGGTATTCAGCTGGGCGCACTGGATAAGGTGACATCGGGCTGGACGGGGTCACGCAAAACGGCGGGTGTGCTGTTGTCTCTTTGGGGCCTGCTGTTGGTGATTGGTGCTGCCCGGGGGCAGGGCTCGGTATGGCAGCCTCTGTCGGGCGTGGGTGTAGCCGCGACCGAGGCCAGTGTGCCGGCCGAGCGGTTCGAGGTTATCGAGGATGTGGGCCGTTTGCAGGCCGCGATTCGCCAGGGGCAGCCCGTTATGGTGGATGTCTACGCCGACTGGTGCATCAGCTGCAAAGTGATGGATGAAGAAGTCTTCAGTACCGGGGATGTGATGGCGTGGTCGGATCGGGTGCGCTTTATCAAGCTGGATGTTACGGATTTTTCCGAGGCCCAGAAAGTGCAACTGGAAAGCTGGCGCGTACCTGGTCCGCCTGCGGTTCTGTTCTTCAATGGTCAGCCAGAGGCTCCAAGCCAGCAGCTTGTGGGAGAGTCTACGTTGAACGATGTGGTGGGGGCACTGAAAAGGCTGGGTTCCTGATCGGGTCTCGTTTCGGATACACTCGGGCGATCAAAACCGGAACGTTTAAGGAAGCCCACTCATGGCAGGAAGCAGTCTGCTCGCCCTGATTGATGACATCGCCACGATTCTGGACGATGTCTCATTGATGACCAAAACCGCCACCAAGAAAACCGCCGGAGTTCTTGGTGACGACCTGGCACTGAATGCGCAGCAGGTGACGGGCGTGAAGCCGGCTCGCGAATTGCCGGTGGTTTGGGCCGTTGCCAAAGGGTCGCTGGTCAACAAGGCAATACTGGTGCCCGCCGCCCTGGCGATCAGTTTTTTTGTGCCCTGGCTGGTCACGCCGTTGCTGATGCTGGGGGGAGCCTTTCTCTGTTTTGAGGGCTTTGAGAAGCTGGCCCACAAGTTCCTTCACGGTCAGGCGGACGCCGAGCACAAATCCGAGCTCACGGAAGCCCTGAAGAACCCCGATGTGGATCTGAAAGCCCTGGAGAAAGACAAGATCAAAGGGGCAATCCGGACCGATTTCATTCTGTCTGCTGAGATTATTGCTATCACCCTGGGAACGGTGGCCGGCGAGAGCATCGGACTGCAGTTCCTGGTTCTCACGGTGGTTGCTGTCATGATCACCGTCGGCGTCTACGGCCTGGTGGCGGGCATCGTCAAGCTGGACGATGGCGGATTGTACCTGAGCCAACGGGACGGTGAATTCACCCAAAAGGTTGGGCGGGCCATTCTGTGGCTGGCGCCCTACATGATGAAAACCCTGTCCGTGTTGGGCACCATCGCCATGTTTCTGGTCGGCGGCGGTATCCTGACCCACGGCCTGCCCCCGATCTACAATGCCATTCATCACTTTGCTGAGGGCTTTGGGAGTATTGCCGCCGGGCTGATACCAACGCTCGCAAACGGCATGTTCGGTGTGCTGGCGGGGGCTGTCCTGGTGGCGGTTCTGACGCCGCTGATCAAGCTCTGGAATCGGCGTTCGGCCGGGGCTGGCTGATCCGGGTGTTCAGAGGCTGGCGTCGAACAGGCGGCTTACCAGCACTGGAACGGCGGTTTCGACACGAAGAATACGGGCGCCGAGATGGACTGCCTGGCAGCCAGCTTCCTGCAATTTCTCGACTTCATAAGGAATGAATCCGCCTTCTGGACCGATGCACAGGGCCGTCGGCGCGTTCAGATGTGTCGGGCAGGGTGTGTCCGTGCCGGGATGCGCGACCAGGGCGTGCTTTCCGGAAAGCAGCGCAGGTAGTTCGTCTTCCACAAAGGGCTTGAAGCGCTTGCGAATATGGACGCTGGGCAAAGTGGTGTCCCTTGCCTGCTCCAGCCCCAGCGTCAGGTTCTCCCGAAGGTTGTCATCGGATAACCAGGGCGTCTGCCAGAAACTCTTTTCCACCTTGTAGCTGTTGATCAGCCAGATGTCTTTTACGCCCAGCGTGGCGCAGGTCTGCAACACACGGCGGAACATTTTCGGCCGGGGCATGGCGAGAACCAGTGTCAAAGGCAGGGGCGCTGGCGGGGGCGTGCTGAGCGAGATCTCCAGTTCCGCTTCGGACTCGGTCAACCGGACGACGCGCCCGGTGCCCATGTTCCCGTTGACGCGGCCAACGGTAATGCTCTCGCCCGCGTCGGTCTTGAGAATGCTGCGCAGGTGTTCCAGCCGCCGGCCGGTCAGGCGTGCACGATTCTCGTCGATGAAATCCTCGTCGAAGAGCAGCGCGAGGTTCATTCGCTGGCGGACTCGTCTTGTTCGGGGGCGTCCTTGTCCCTGCGGGCCAGGCGGCCAAAGATGATGCCAAATTCAAACAGCACCCACATGGGCACGGCGAGCAGGGTCTGGGAAATGATATCTGGTGGAGTCAGAAGCATGCCGATGATAAAGCAGGCAACCACCACATAAGGACGTTTGGCGGCCAGATCCTCCGGGGTGGTGGCACCGGTCAGGATCAGAAGCACCGTGGCAATGGGAATTTCGAAGGCCACGCCGAAAGCGAAGAACATTTTCAATACGAAGTTCAGGTAGCTGCTGATGTCTGGCAGCTCAACAATGCCCTCCGGACCAATGGCGGTAAAGAAACCAAATACCAGTGGGAAGACCACGAAATACGCAAAGGCGGCCCCGGCATAGAACAACAGCACCGAGGTAAACAGCAGTGGGAAGGCCAGTCGCTTCTCATGGGCGTAGAGACCCGGCGCCACAAAACTCCAGAGCTGGTACAGAATGATTGGTATTGCCGCGAACAATGCCACCACCAGTGCCAGCTTCAGTGGCGCAAAGAAAGGGGAGGTCACATCGGTGGCGATCATGGTCTGGCCAACGGGCAGAAGTTCCCGAAGCGGTTGCGAGAGCCACAGGTAGAGTTCGTTGGCAAACGGGTAGATAACCGCAAAGCAGATGACGACGGCGAGAACCATCTTGAGCAGACGGTTTCGCAACTCCAGCAGGTGCTCAACGAGGGGCATTTCCTGCTGCTCGGGCGGGTGTTGGTTGCCGGTTGGCTGTGAAGTCATGAACGGTTTTCCGGGGGAGCCTGTTCGGTGCTTGAGGTGTCTTGGTCATCTTTCCCGGCTGTTTTGCGCGTATCCGGGGATGGTGTGGCGTTCCGGGGTTTGTCGTCGGACAGAATCATGTGTTCATACTGACGGGCTTCGTCCAGTGCACCCCGGACTGTGCTCTGGACATCATCCAGGCCCACATCCCCGGCCTTGCGAAGCTCTTCGCGGAGTTCTTCTGCTTTGAGCTGCCGATCCAGTTCCGAGGTGAACTGGTTGACCATGCGACGGGCACCGCCAATCCACCGACCGGCAGCCCTTGCTGCCGTCGGTAGACGTTCCGGGCCCAGCACGAGCAGGGCGATGATGCCGCAAATCAGCAGCTCAAGGAAGCCGATATCGAACATTCAGCCAGTCTCAGCTGTGGGACTTGTCCCGTTGCTTGTCGTCAGCGTTCGCCTGCTGGTTCTGCGCCTGGTTGTCTTGTTCCAGGTTGTCCTGGTCTGCGGTCTTCTGGTCATCCTCGTTCATGGACTTCTTGAAGCCGCGAATGGCACCACCGAGGTCAGTGCCGATGTTGCGCAGTTTCTTGGTTCCGAACAACAGGATCACAATGCCCAGTACAATTAAAAGTTGCCAGATGCTGATACCCATTACGGGGTCCTCGTCTTGATGTTGCCATTTTGTTGCATTGTACGTTATCAGCGCGCGAGTGCGGAGCCCCCCGTAAGAGGTAGCTGATTATTTGCTCCGTGACGCCTTCTCTTCCAGACCGGACAGGTCGAATCGACGTGCCAGCTCGTCCAGCACCTCTGTCGGTCCAAGGCCAAGGCGGGACAACATGACCATGCTATGAAACCAGAGATCCGCAGTCTCATAGATCACATCGTCGTTTTCGCCAGAGTGTTCCGCATCCTTGGCGGCGAGGAGGGTTTCCGTGCACTCTTCACCGACCTTTTCAAGAATCTTGTTCAGGCCTTTGGCGTGCAGGCTGGCCACATAGGATTTATCCGGATCGGCGTTCTTTCTCTCTTCGAGCACCTGCGCCAGGCGTACCAGTACGTCACTCAACTTGCTTGCTCCTATTCAGTTACTGCCGTAGATGGCATCCGGGTCTTTCAGGACGGGCTCGACGCTGGTCCATTCGCCGTCTTTCAGGGTCCGGTAAAAGCAGCTGCGTCGTCCGGTATGGCAGGCGATGCCGCCTTTCTGTTCCACCTTCAGCAGTATGACATCCTCGTCACAGTCGAGGCGAATATCCTTGATCACCTGTTGATGCCCCGACGTTTCCCCTTTGCGCCACAGTTTGCCTCGGGAGCGGGACCAGTAGATCGCATGACCTTCCTCTGCGGTAAGGCGCAGGGATTCCCGGTTCATCCAGGCCATCATGAGAATGTCGCCGCTTTCGGCATCCTGGGCGATGGCAGGAACCAGGCCGTCGGCGTTCCAGCGGATGGCGTCCAGCCAGCCAGGGTTATCGACAGTATCGGAGGAGTTTTGCATGTTCGTGAATCCTGATCGCTTTGAATGTTATCGGCTGCCCCGGAGCACCAGTATGCCGGCGGCCCCCAGCAATGCCCAGGTCCAGGGTGGCGTGCTCTGAATCCAGGTGATGGCTTCGGGTTGGGTGCCGACGAGGGCGCCTGCCACCAGCATGGCGGCCACAATGCCGCGACGCCATCGCCGGTCCGCGCGTATCTGTTGTTCCCTCAGAAGCTCCAGGGAGGCGTTGTTCTGCTGTTCCGTTGGTCCTGTGTGACGGAGTTGCAGAAGCGCGTCGTGAACCAGTTGCGGCATCTCCGGTGACTGCTCCAGCCAGGATGGCAAGTGACTTTGCAGGGACTTGATCAGACCAGAGGGGCCGATGCGCTTGCGCATCCAGCTTTCCAGAAATGGCTGAGCCGTGCTCCAGAGGTCGAGATCCGGATAGAGTTGTCGACCGAGACCCTCAACATTCAGCAGGGTCTTCTGCAGCAGGACCAGCTGGGGCTGCACTTCCATGTTGAAGCGCCGTGCCGTCTGGAACAGACGCAGCAGGAAGTGGCCGAAGGAAATGTCTTTCAGCGGCTTTTCGAAAATGGGCTCGCAGACGGTTCGGATGGCGGCCTCGAACTCGTTGATCCGGGTTTCCGGCGGTACCCAGCCGGACTGGATGTGCAGCTGGGCCACCTGACGGTAGTCGCGACGGAAGAAGGCCAGCAGATTGCGGGCGAGATAGCTCTGATCGTCCGGTGCCAGGGTGCCGACAATGCCGAAGTCGATGGCAATGTATTTGGGATCCGCAGGGTTGCTGACGTCCACAAAAATGTTACCCGGGTGCATGTCCGCATGGAAAAAACTGTCCCGGAAGACCTGGGTGAAAAAGATCTCCACGCCTTTTTCGGCCAGCAGCTTCATGTTGACACCGGCCGCGTTCAGGGCCGGCACATCGGCGATGGGGATGCCGTGGATACGCTCCATGACCAGAACGGATTTGCGGGTGTAGTTCCAGTCGATGAAGGGAATGTAGATCAGCGACGAGTTCTCGAAGTTCCTGCGCAGCTGGCTGGCGTTGGCTGCCTCCCGCTGCAGGTCCAGCTCGTCATGGATGGTGGAGTCGTAATCGGCAACCACCTCCACCGGGTGCAGGCGTTTACCCTCGGACCAGTATTTTTCCAGCAGCCGCGCCATCAGGTACATCAGGGCGAGATCCTGGCGGATCACCCGCTCGATGCCGGGCCGGAGGACCTTGACCACGACGTTCTGGCCGTTGGGAAGCCGGGCTGCATGAACCTGGGCCACGGAGGCCGATGCCATCGGATCAGGGCTGAACTCGCTGAAGAGTTCGGAAACCGGCGCTCCCAGGGAGGTTTCGATAATCTGCCGCGCAGTCTCGCTGGGGAATGGCGGAACCCGATCCTGCAGGTGCTTGAGGGACTCCGCCATATCGTCCGGCAGCAAGTCGCGACGGGTGGAAAGGATCTGCCCGAACTTGACGAAGACCGGCCCCAGTTCTTCCAGCGCCAGGCGCAGACGATCACCACGACTGAGTTTGGGCTGGGGGAACAGGTGCCAGGGAGCCAGAAGGAAAAAGACCTTCAAGGGGCCCGGCAGCTCTGATAGCGGCAGGAAGGTGTCCAGCCGGTAGCGGCAGAATACCCAGGCGATTCGAATCAGGCGTTGCAGGCGGGTCACGTGTTCTCCGGTGTGTCGGTCTTGCCGCGGTTTTCCATGACTTTCAGGCGGGCCTCCAGGCGTTCGGTCCTGAGGCTCAGGTCGTCGATGTCCTCAAAGGTGGCATCCAGCTCGCGGCGTCCCGGAAGCACGCGGCTTTCCTCATGCACGTATTCCTCAAGGTTGGCATTCATGGAATCGAATGCCTGGCGACTCCACTTGACGGCGTTGCGGATGCGTTTCCCCAAAAAGTGAGCGGGGATATCGCCAAGGTGGCTGGCCATGGCCGCCTCCCAGTCCGGATCAAGCGTATTAAGCGCCCGCTGGAGCTGGTGGGCCAGAGCTGTATCGCCTGTCACATTAAGGCGGCCGTCATTGAATACGCCGTCGTCCCCGAGGGCGAGGGCGGCGAAGGCAACGGGAGGGCCGCTGATCTCCAGCGCGGGCGCATCAGCGGGCTGGCTGCTGACCTTGACCTGCTCGCCTACCCGATGGAGGGCGTAGGTGAGCTGAACAGGAGCGGTGACGTTGAACTGCACCGGCCCCTGCAATGCCTCAAGCAGCGCTTTGTGGCCGGCCGGATCCAGCGCGAGGGCGCGATTGAGAGCGCCCTCGACGATTGCCGACACGGCGGCGAGCAGGGTGGGGCCGGGAAACATCAGGGTTTGATTCCCACGTGCAGGGCAACGATGCCGCCGGTCATGTTGTGGTATTTGCAGTTAACCAGGCCGGCATTTTCCATCATGCCCTTCAGGGTGTCCTGATCCGGGTGCATCCGGATGGATTCCGCCAGGTACTTGTAGCTTTCGCTGTCGCCGGCAATCAATTGGCCCATAAGCGGCAGAGCACTGAAGGAGTATGTGTCATACGCCTTGCTGAGCAGTGGATTTGTCGGCTTGGAAAACTCGAGAACCATGAGCTTGCCGCCGGGTTTGAGGACGCGGGTCATATCCCGGAGGGCCTGGTCCTTGTCGGTGACGTTTCGCAGACCGAAGGCAATGGAGACCGCATTGAAGCTGTTATCCGGGAATGGCAGGTGCTCAGCGTCGGCCTGAACGTATTCGATATTGCCGGCATAGCCGCGATCTGTCAGACGGCTGCGGCCGACCTGTAGCATGGAGGCATTGATGTCTGCGAGAACGACTTTGCCGGTTGGGCCGACCAGGTCCGAGAACTTCATGGTCAGGTCACCGGTGCCGCCAGCAATGTCGAGAACCTGATGGCCAGTGCGGACGCCTGAAAGCTCAATGGTAAAACGCTTCCAGAGACGATGAATGCCCATGGACATGAGGTCGTTCATGAGGTCGTACTTGCCGGCCACACTGTGAAACACTTCGGCAACCTGGCCAGCCTTCTGGCTCTTGGGGACGTTGCGAAAGCCGAAATGGGTGACGTCATCCTGATTCTGGCCGTTCGCGGCCTGACCAGTTGGCGTTTGTTGTTCGCTCATGAGAGATGTCCTGTCTGAATCTGAACCCCGTATTCTAACGGTTGGGGGGGGCGCGACAAGGGTAGCGGCAAGTTTAATCCGGCCTTACACTGTAAAACCGTTCAATTTCCGAGAGAAAACTGATTCATGTCTGTCATTGATGTACACCGCCCCCACAGTCTCGACAAGGCTCACGCCCGTCAGGCGGCTGAAACCCTGGCCCAGGATCTGTCAAAACAGTTCGACGTCAATTATCAGTGGGAAGGGGACGTGCTTCGGTTCAAGCGCAGTGGCGTCAAGGGACAACTGACGATTGATCACGCCGATCTGCACATTCACCTTGAGCTCGGTATGTTGTTGAGGCCCTTCAAATCCAAAATCGAGCAGGAAATTCACAGTCAGCTGGATCAGATCGTCGGTAACGGTTGAGGGCTACAGGTCACCCGGCAATCGGAAAGGTTCCGGGTGACCTGTCAGAATGTTTTCCATGACCCGTCGCTCACGGATAACCAGCCTGTCGATCAGAGTGTTCACGTCATCCATTTTGCGGAACGCGTTGTATCCCCGGTGCAGGAAGTCGTGTAGATCGCTGAGATCCGCCATGTCTGCCGGTGTCCGGGTCATGGTGAGGAGCCAGCCCAGCGTCCGATTGCGAACATAGCGGTCCAGCTGCTGCCCGACTTCCGCCACGAGTTCGATTTGCCGTTCCCGCGCAGGCTGTTGGTTGCCCTCACGATAGGCGGCGCAATACTGCTCAGCACTCAGTGATTCGGTTCGGAGCCCCTTGCTTACGAACTGCTCTGCCAGCTCAAGATCCAGACGTTGAGTCAAAAGGTTCAGTTCCACCAGTCCCGCAAAGGTATCCAGCAGGTTGTCTGGCAACCATTTCACCATCTTGGGGAAGACCCGGTCGATATTGTCATCCCTGTGAGTCATGCCTGCCGGCGCATAGAGGTCGGTCAGCAGAAACTCCAGCCCGGTGTGATAGCCAGGATGTTCGTACAGATCCCGATGGGTTGCTTTTAGCCGCTCGGCCTGCCAGTCGGCGACAACAAACGTGTCGGGGTGCAATGGGTGGGCCGCCTTATGCTGGCGAAAGTCATGATAATCCAGCAGCAGGCGTTGCAGACGACGGGCGCTGTTTGAATGGACCTGGGTATTGACCAGGCGCTCTCGGTACATGGTGCTGGGCTCCGTTAAACCTGCTGTCAGAGGTCGGCTAGTTTAACGGAGCCTGGCCATGGATGCAGTAGCTCAGCTTTGGGCTGCAGCCGGCAGGGTCTCGAAGCCCGGTACCCACTCTTTGCTGTCGAGGGTAATGAAGTGGCTTGGTGCCTCGGTTTCCACGATGCGCATGGTGGTCGGACTCTGGCGGGCACTGGCCAGCATCGCGCTGCGGTCGAGGATCCGGTCCACGGCTGGAATCAGGAAGGTGCCGTGGCGAACGTGGTTGTACACGGACGTGTCTGTCCGTGTCATCCAATCCATGATGTTCTCAATGTTGCGCACGATGGTTAGATGATCCCGGGTTGACGAGAACAGCTTGTCCAGGAGCTGCTTTTTCCGTGGATTCATTCGGCCGAAGAAGGTCTGGCCATAGGCCGACGAAGGAGCGCTGTTGATCAGTCGGATCAGCCAGGGCCACATGCCGTGGCTGACCGGCTCCAGTAGCATGGTGACCAGTGCATGCAGGCGTCCCTGGGGCAGAACCGGCGCTTCCAGGACAACCTCAATGTTCTCGTAGAGTTCTGGCCACTGCTTGATGGCTTCCAGGATCACAGCCCCGCCGCGAGAGTGACCATGCACCCGGATGTTCTGGGTCGTGGGCAGGTTTGAAAGCGCCTGGTTCAGGATGCAGGCATCGTACTCAATGGTCGCTTCCAGGTGTTTGATGGGCACTTCCCAGTGAGGCTTCTCGGGTGTGACCCCGTTAACCGGTATGTGGTAGTTGCTGCAGGTCAGCAGGATCAGCTCCGTGGTCGGTGCTTCATAGGCCTGGGTGAAGTAGCAGTGGTTCTCAAGGAACCCATGGACGCCAACGACGGTCTGCTCGGCCTTGCCGCTGTGATTGCGGACCGAAACGGCCCCTTTTCCGACGCGATAAACCCTTCCCGAAAACATTTCGGAGTAAGCGCTATCAATCGGTTTGATCAGTTTACGTACATGGCTTGCTTTCATAACTGCTCTCCCACCAGCACTGCAATGGCCTTTTATTAATCTTGGAAGTGGCTGGTTATTCTTTTGTACCGCGAAACGAGGCGCCGTTTATTGGCGCTGGCAACCGGATTTTTGATGATCCAGAGCCAACTGTCGTTGGTTCGGGCCAGCTAATAACCATTGCATCAAGGCTTATAACCAGTATAGGGATGAACGGTTGTTCACGTGTAACTTTTTGTAACTTTGCTCGCTGGTTTGCTGTATGGAGCCTGTGGGGGTTGTCTGGCACAATGCGGAGTTCGGTTTTTACTTACCTTCATCAATCACCCGGGGACGTTCAGGTTTGAGCCACGAGCAATCGCATCTCCTGCTGCCTGCGGATTCAGCCTGGCTGGCTCTGGAACGCCCGGAGAACCCGATGACCATCACGGTCATGTTGAGGGTGGAAGGGTTGACCGCTGCCCGATTCAGGGAGTTTCTCCGGGTCTACTGGATGGCCTGGGAGCGATTCCGGTTTATGCCCGTCAAAAGTGGGGCTGTCTGGCGCTGGGAACCGGACCCAGTGTTTGATTTGAAGCACCATCTTGATGTCGTGATCGACAGGTTTACCCGGGATCAGTTGCAGGAGTGGGTCTCCGCCCGCCTGAATCAGCCTCTGGCGCTCTACCGTCCGCGCTGGAAGTTCTGGCTGGCTCCCAACGCAGAAGGAGGCGCGGCCCTGCTACTGCGGGTGCACCACTGTTACGCCGACGGTTTGTCACTCCTCGGTATCTTTGATCGACTGTGCCCGCCTTCTCCCCAACAGCACCCGGCCATCTATGGTGCGGCCGAGAAATCGGACCTGTCACGATGGACCACCGCCGCCCAGGCCTGGCTTGAACAACTGGTTCAGTCCGGTGAAACAACCCTGGAGCCCGGCCCAGCGCCGGATCAGGAAGGGGAGGCCAGCCAGCGGTCTCAGGTTGGTGGAATGTTGGAGCGAGTGGCCCATAAGGGCGTGAAACTGGTCCATGAGCTCACTGAATTCCTGGTGGAACCCGCCGATTCGCCGTCGGAGCTGAAGCGGCCATTGCTGGGAAGGCGGCTGTGCCGCTGGTCCGCCCCGGTACCACTGGATCGTTTTCGTGCGATTGCCAGGAGTACCCGGGTCACCATCAATGACGTGCTGCTTAGTTGCGTGGCTGCGGCGGTTCGAACTCGCCTGGGGTTTGATGAGGAGCAACTGGACGACGCGGTGCTTCACGCCGCTATCCCGGTGGATATCCGCAGTCGCCTGCCGGATGAACTCAAGCCCGAAGCTGGCGAGCTTGGAAACTTTTTTGGAACGGTCTTCGTGCCTTTGCCGGTTGATGGTGAGAGCCCGCTTGAACGGCTTTACCGTATCAAGCATGAAACCCGCCGGCTGAAGAAGAGTTGGCAGCCGGGCATCTCCTGGGGACTGGCATCAAGCGCTTCTTTAATCCCTGAGACGCTACGCCAGCCCATTGCCGATGTGCTTTATCACAAGGCGAGTGCGGTGGTCTCCAACGTTCCCGGAACCCCGGAGCCCCGATACCTGGCGGGTTGTCCGATAACCGAACAGATGTTCTGGGTGCCCCAGGCAGGCGATATCGGGCTGGGCGTCAGTATCGTTAGCTATGGCGGCCAGGTTCAGTTTGGCGTCGTTGCCGACGAGGCAACACTGGCAAATCCGGATACCTTCCTGACCGATTGCTTGCTGGAACTGGAGCAGTTTCCAGGCGGGTCGTAATCCCAAAGTGTTGTTTCCAATGCCTCCCAAATGAGCAGAAAACCTGCTCCCTTGACGCATTTCCCAATTTCCCCCCCTGACCGACCATGGAATTCAGGCGACAGACCACGCCTCGGATAACCGGGCTGTCCGGTATCCAGAACCCAGATTTCCAAAAACAACCGGGGGAATTATGAAAAACAACAACTTCAGAAAGTCAGGGCTGGCGATGGCCATGGTAGCTGCGATGGGCGCAAGCGCTGGTGCCAACGCAGCTGTTGAGGTATATAACGAAGACGGCACGACCTTCTCTGTCGACGGTTATTTTAACGCGTTCTACGTGAACCGTGACGACAAGATTGCTGATACCCGCAACTCTGACATCAAGATGGGTTTTCTGCCCAACACCATTGGTTTCAATTTCAGTAAGGAAGTAGGCGACCTGACGATGGGTGGGCGTTCTTCTTTCTGGTCCACAATCAACGACAGTCTGCAGTCTCCGACGGATACCGCTATTGACGTTCGTCAGCTGTATGCCACGGTGGATGGCAGCTTTGGTCAGGTTCTGATCGGTAAGGACTTTGGCCTCTACGCTCGCAACAACATTTTCCTGGATGAAATCCTGATGGGCTTCGGCTCTCCAGGCGCGGCTACCGGCGTTTCATTCGGCAATATCCGCTCTGGTTATCCGTATCCGAATCCATCCGCGCAGATTACCTACCGCTCTCCGGACATGGGTGGTCTGAAGGTTGCCGCGGGTGTTCTTGAGCCGGCCAACACGACACCGGGACCGCAGTCTGAGCAGTCTGCACCGCGTATTGAGGCTGAGCTTACCTACAGTGCGGATCTGAGTGGTGTGGCGTTGACCGGCTGGGTCAACGGCCGTTCCCAGAAGTCTGAAAATGCAACGACGTCTATCAGCTCCACCGGCGTTGGCTACGGTGTTCGCGCTGCGGTTGCCGGCCTGTCTGTTACCGCGTCCGGCTTCAACTCGGAAGGTGATATTCCCGTCCTGATCACCGACGCGAACCTCACCACCGAAGAAGATGCCAGCGGTTACCTGCTGCAGGGTTCGTACACCCTGGGAAGTAATCGTTTCGTGCTCTCCTACGGTGAAACCGAGTCTGATCAGGCCGATTTCGAAACCGAGAACTCTTCAGTGGCCCTGTTCCATGATGTAAACAGCAACTTCAAACTGGTTGCCGAATACAACATGTTTGAGCAGACCGTGAAGTCCTCCGGTGCCGATGCTGCCGACGCAGATACGATTGCACTGGGTGCCATCGTTACGTTCTGAGCGTTTACGTAACGAGGGCCAGCTCCCGGCACGGTACGGATGCCGGTGTCGGGAGCGCCTGTACTAAGACTAAAGTGCCGGTTTGTTCCATTGTGAGCTGGCAGCGCCGCCGGGCATTGATTCAGGAGGTATTTAAATCAATGGCTTATGATCATTTTGGCGCGCCTATTAAAAGCACTGAAGTCGCATTGGCTGCCTACGTGGATTCCGTAAAATCGGAAGAAACCCATCCGCGCCTGGAGCCTGTCGAAATGAAGTCTGCGACAACCCTGCCCGCTGTTCGCGTCGCAAGCTCCCATGTGCGCGATCCAATGTTGGCGGCCACGAACCTGGCCAGTCAGCTTAGTCACGAACATCTTGGATGTGTCCTTTTCTTCTGCTCGGCGGAATACGATCTCGGGCGTCTTGGTATTGCCCTGGAACATGCTTTTGGCGATGTTCGGGTCTGCGGGTGTACCTCTGCGGGTGAAATCACCCCGGATGGTTATGGTCGGGGCTGCATTACTGCCATCGGGTTTGACGAGCGTTATTTTGCCATCGATTGTGCTTTGATCAGTGAGCTGGATCAGTTTACGCTTCAGGACGCTCAGGGTGTCATCGACGGCTTGTTGACGACGTGTCGAAATGCCCAGCTTGCCCCTGTCAAAGGCAATACCTTCGCTATCACGCTTTTGGACGGCCTGTCGAGCCGTGAAGAGCTGGTACTGGCAACCCTGAACGCGGCCCTGGGGTCGATCCCGCAATTTGGTGGTTCAGCCGGTGACGACGAGCGTCTGGCAAACACGCATGTTTTTTACGATGGTAAGTTTCACACCGGTGCAGCGACTGTCCTGCTGGTCAATACGCCGCTGGATTTTCGCGTATTCTCCACACACCATATGGTGGATCGAAGCGAAAAACTCGTGGTCACCAAAGCCTGTGCCGAGAGCCGTACTGTGCATGAGCTCAATGCGGAGCCGGCCGCTGAAGCCTACGCCCGGGCGGTTGGTCTGAGTGTTGATGAGCTTGACCGCAAAGTGTTTGCCCTGCGACCACTGGGCGTGAAAATCGGTGGACACTATTTCATCCGTTCCATTCAGCGCGTCAACCCGGACAAGAGCCTGACCTTCTATTGCGCCGTGGAAACCGGCATCGTGATGACAGCGATGGAGCCGGAGTCGTTGCTGGACAGTGTTCGGACCCAGATCGAGGCCTCCGAACGGAGTGTCGGGCCGCCGCTGGTGACCATTGGGTGCGACTGCTTCCTGCGACGCCTGGAAGCGGAGCTCACCGGTGAAGTTGAGGCCGTGTCGGAATTTTTGCGGCATCATAAGGTGATTGGCTTCAATACCTACGGCGAGCAGTTTGACGGCATGCATATCAATCAGACGTTCACGGGGGTGGTCATTGGCCAGCCTGATGCCAGTTCCGGGCAGTTCTGATCCCTCGCCCTTGCAAGGCGACGACCGGGATCAGCGGATTGCTGAACTCGAAGCGGAGAATGAGCGTCTCCGCAGGATTCGTGATGCCCTGATTGTGCGCGTGGAATCCGGGTCTTCCCACAAGCCCGAGCCCTACGCGGCGTTCGAGCATTCTGTGGTGCTGGCTGAGCAGGTGAGGGAACGCACCGAAGCGCTGAACCAGGCCATGGAGGAACTCAAGGGCAGCAACAAGGCCCTGAACCGTGCCCGCGAAGAAGCAGAAACCACCCGTCAGCGCCTCAGTGATGCTATAGAAAGCATTGCCGACGGCTTTGTTCTGTTTGATCACCAACACCGGCTGATCCAGAGCAACAGCCGTTTCCGCAGCTACTGGCGCCATGCCGGCGCCAATCCGCCTGAACCAGGCACGGCCATCGTGGACATGAAACAGCAGGCCATCACCTGTGGTCTGATTGTGGAAGAGCACAGCCATCCGGACTCGGAAGGTGTGGTTTTTCTGCTCTCCAATCAGCGCTGGGTGCAGATGACCGAGCGTCCTACCCGTGAGGGCGGTCTGGTGGTGCTGTATTCCGATATTACGGACGTCAAGAACAGCGAGATGGCCCGGCGCATCAAGGCGCTTGAGGAAAGCGAACGATGGATACGTGTGGTGACGGATCATGTTCCTGCCCTCATTGCCTACGTCGGCGCGGACCTGACGATTCAGTTCTGCAACAAGGTCTATGAATCCTGGTACGGGCGTCGTGGTGAATCGCCGCTTGGCAAGCATCTACAGGACATCCACTCGCCGGAGTTCTATCAGCGGCTGATGCCGCAGATTCTTGAAGTGCTGGATGGTCACAATGTGACGTTCGAGTTTGAGGAAACCGGGGAACTGGGCGAGGAACGCTACATGCTTCGTTCCTATGTGCCGAACTTCGATGAACAGGGCGACATCATCGGCTTCTTCGTGCTGATCCGGGATATTACCGAGCGTCGCAAAACCGCGCTGGCGTTGGAACAGGCGTACGATCATCTGGAACGTCGGGTGAAGGAGCGAACTGCCGCGCTGACCGGGCTGAACAATCAGTTGCGCCAGGAGATCGGCGAGCGGGCTGCAGTGGAAGCCCGGTTGCGGGATGCCAAGCTTGAGGCTGAACGCGCGAACCTGTCGAAAACCAAGTTCCTGGCGGCGGTGAGCCACGATTTGTTGCAGCCGCTGAACGCGGCCCGGCTGTTTACCAGTGCCTTGCAGGAACAGTCATTCGGGCCAAAAGCCGAAGGGCTGGTTAAATCCGTCAGTACCTCGCTGGACGATGTGGAAAACCTGCTGGGCACGCTGGTGGATATCTCCAAACTGGATGCCGGTGTGATCAAGCCGGATGTCACGGCGTTTGATCTTCGGGACCTGTTGAACAACATCGCCAGGGAGTTCCGTCAGATGGCGGTTGCGGGCGGACTGCGTCTCGATTTTGTGCCGTCGTCGGCGGTTGTGGAGTCGGATTCGCAGTTGCTTGCGCGTATCTTGCGGAACTTCCTCACCAATGCCATCCGCTATACCGGTCGTGGCCGCATTCTGCTGGGATGTCGGAGGCAGAGGGATCACGTGCTTTTGCAGGTCTGGGATACCGGTCCGGGGATTCCTGAGGACAAGCTTTCTGAAATCTTCCAGGAATTCAAGCGTATCCGCCCGGAAGGTGCGCCAGCCGATAAAGGCCTCGGTCTTGGCCTGGCCATTGTGGACAAGATCTCCCGCATGCTCGGGCATGAGGTCACCGTGTCCTCCATAGAGGGGCGGGGGTCCGTGTTCAGTGTCCGGGTTCCGCTGGGTAAGCTGGCGCCCAAGCGTCCTGGGTCGGACGACCTGCGTCAGCCTTCCGTTGATCATGGCATGGGTGGCGCAAGGGTCTGGGTGATCGACAACGATCATTCCATCTGTGAGGGCATGCAGACCCTGCTTGAAGGTTGGGATTGTCAGGTGATTACCGCCGTTTCGCTAGCGGACCTTGAGCGTCAGCTGGATCCTGCTGAAAGCCCGGTCGACGTCATCCTTGCGGACTACCATCTCGACAATGACGAAACCGGCGTGAACGTGGTGGCGACGATTAATGATCGGCGCCGTGACCCGGCTCCAGTGGTGATGATTACCGCTAACTACACCAATGAGTTGAAGCAGCACATCCGAGGGCTCGGCCATGTGTTGATGAACAAGCCGGTGAAGCCTCTCAAACTGCGCAGCACACTCAATCACCTTATCCGGTGTGGCGGCCGGATCCAGCCATAAAAAAAGCCGGGATTTCTCCCGGCTTTCTCATTCGGTTCGATACTCCGGTCTAGCGCTTCAGATACTGGCTGAAGTCGACATCGCTGGCCGAAAGAATGGCCTGAACCCGATTGTGAACCCCAAGTTTGCGGAGAATAGCGGAGACATGCGCCTTGACCGTCGTTTCCGCGATGTTGAGGTTGTAGGCGATCTGCTTGTTGGATTCCCCCTTGGACATGCGCTCAAGCACCAGCAGCTGGCGACGGGTCAGGGAGTTGAGCAGTTCCGGTGAAATCGGGTTCTCATCGCCGCGGGAGCGCCGACTGGAGCTTTCCTTGCCGGTCCGGATGATGTCGGAGGGCAGGTACACATTACCGTTCAGTATCTGCTCTATGGCTTCGGTCATCTGGTCCCGGGGTGAGGACTTGGTGATGAATCCCACCGCGCCGTAAGTAATGGCCTGCAGCACCACTTGCTTGTCTTCTTCTGCCGAGACAATCACCACAGGAATGGTGGGGGCTTCATTACGCAGCGTGATCAGGCCGTTCAGGCCATGCATGCCGGGCATGTTCAGGTCGAGCAGGATCAGGTCCAGGTCGTCGTTTTCCCGGGTTACGTCCAGTGCGCTGTCCAGGTCGTCGGTTTCTATGATCTCACTGCCCTCAAAGCCTGAGGAAATCACGCTGGTGATGGCCTCACGGAAGAGAGGGTGGTCGTCGGCAATCAAAATCTTGTAAGCCGGCTCCATGAATGTTTCTACCTGCTTGTTGTCGGTATCAGGAGTAGGTTCAGAACCATGATAGCTGGTTTCCGAAGAGAGTGCGGCATCGGGCTCATTCAACATGGCGGCCTCCTATGTATGAGGTCTGGCAGCATTGGCTCGCGGCACCGGGCCTCTGGTTATTATTGTGATGATTCCATTACACGCCATACAGGCCTTGAGTTGAATGAGACCATCGCACCAAAAAACAGGCACTAAAGTACTATTCTTGGTGAATCCCGGGGTTCGTATCGTGGGGGTATGGACCAACAACAAACAACAACCGCCAACCGTTCCGGCTCCCGAATCCTTCGGGCCGCCAGTGCCTGCCTGATCTCTCTGGCGTTCACGGTGTGCGCGTCCGGTGGTGCCGCAGCGGCTACGTCGGCGTTGCCGACGCTGACCATCAGCGTGCTGCAATTCGGAACCGCGCACTGGGAGCTGGATCATCTCAAGCACCGGGAGCTGGATCACCGAAACGGCTATGACCTGGTCTTGAAGCCGGTTGCCAACCTGTCAGCCTCAAGGCTCGCGGTGACCAGTGGGTCGTCGGATGGCGCGGTGGCAGACCTGCTGTGGGCCCAGGCCCGGTACGAGGCTGGTAGTCCGTATCTCTATGTGCCGTTTTCGTCCCAAATCGGCGATATTGTTGTCGCCGAAGGCTCGACCATTGATTCCGTGGACGATCTGGCGGGAAAACGCATTGGTGTCGCAGGTGGCCCGGACAGCAAAGGCTGGATTCTGCTGCAGAATGTGGCCGCCAAGCAGGGGGTTAATCTGGCGGTCTCAGCGGACGTCCAATATGCAGCGCCCCCCTTGCTCAGCCAGGCCCTCAAGCGGGGGCGGGTCGATGCCATTGTCACCTACTGGCATTTCGCTGCTCGCCTGAAAGGTTCTGGCGGTTGGCGGTCTGCGTTTGGTATGGCAGACCTGCTCGAGGCTATGGATCTTGATACTAATCTGCCGGTACTGGGGTATGTGTTCCCAGCTGGGTGGGCCGGGAAGCACGCCTCCTTGATCGAACGGTTTTCCCAATCCCTGAATGACACCAAAACCGAGCTGGCGGGCCATTCCGAATACTGGCAAAGGCTTCGCCCTTTGATGGGGAATCCGTCGGACGGTGTGTTCGAGGCGCTCAGAAAGGGCTTCCTCGTCGGGACCCCTTCATTACTCACCGAGAGCCGCATTGGGGATCTTCACCACCTGCTGGAGCTGACCGGAACCGAGGCAGGCTCAGTGATGCCGGAGGAGCTCTTTTACAGGGGCGGGCAGTGAACGGGAACGCCGGTCATCCACCAGCCTGGTGCTACTGGGTTGTGCTGCCGATGCTGGTTGTCATCTGGGGTGTGATTGCATCCACGCTACAATCGCCCCTGCTGCCAACGCCTGTCGAGGTGTTGGATGCGCTGGTCCGGGAGTCCGGATCCGGAGCCCTCTGGCATCATCTGGGAGCCACCCTGGCGAGAGTTGCTGTCGCCTTCGTCCTGGCCATGTTGCTGGGCACATTTATTGGCATCGCCATGGGACGCTCCACTGCAACCAACGCGCTATTTGATCCGCTTCTGGTCTTACTGCTCAACCTGCCTGCTCTGGTCACGATTATCCTGATGTACGTCTGGTTCGGTCTGGTGGAAGTGGCGGCCGTGATGGCGGTCGTCATCAACAAAGTGCCCAATGTCGCGGTGACGGTTCGGGAAGGCGCCCGCAGCCTGGATCGACGCCTGGAGGACATGGCCACGGTCTATCAATTTTCGCGCTGGCAGCGGTTGAGGGACGTTTGGCTGCCACAACTGTTTCCCTACCTGATGGCCGCGACCCGGGGCGGGCTGGCGCTGATCTGGAAAATTGTTCTCGTCGTGGAGTTGCTGGGCCGGTCCAGTGGTGTCGGGTTCCA
The DNA here is from genome assembly GCF_000708045.1 of Marinobacter nitratireducens. GTDB lineage: Bacteria > Pseudomonadota > Gammaproteobacteria > Pseudomonadales > Oleiphilaceae > Marinobacter > Marinobacter nitratireducens. The sequence goes on along the minus strand of NZ_ANIE01000007.1, from coordinate 229,525 downwards.
GCTACACATGGCTTTTCAGGTATTCGATGTGGCGTCTATTCTGGCGTATAGCCTGGCGTTTATAGCGGTCGTGCAGTTAATTGAACTGGCTGTCCTGCAGCCGCTGGAACGTCGGGCCAACCGCTGGCGTCAGCCGGAGGTTGCCCATGCTTGAACTGCAGATTGAGGGTCGGGATTTTTGCCGCCCAGTTCTCGGTCAAGTGAGGGCGACCGTTGGAGCCGGGGATCGCATTTGTCTTCTGGGGCCATCCGGGATCGGGAAAACTACCTTACTGAATGCGATTGCCGGCCTGGACGTATCGGTCCCCGACTCAGCAGTTATCGGGCGTGAGAACCACCGGGTTGGCTACCTGTTTCAGGAGCACCGGTTGCTACCGTGGCGAACCCTGAAAGCCAACCTGAAACTTGTAGGGGCAACCAGGGGTGAGGCGCAAGAGTTGCTGGCCCAGGTTGGGCTGAATGGGTACGGCGATTATTTCCCGGATCAGCTTTCCCTTGGTATGGCCCGTCGTGCGGCCCTTGCTCGCTGTTTGGCGGTAAAGCCGGATTTGCTGCTGCTGGACGAGCCGTTTGCGTCTCTTGATCCGGTGATGGCGGATGAACTGAAACAGTTGATTGCCCGGATTCTCGACGCCCACCCGGCCATGGCGATGATATGCGTCACTCACGATGCGAACGACGCCGACATCCTTGCCAACCGACTCTGGTATTTGGACGGCAGGCCAGCAAAGTTAAAGTGGGACAAGCCTGTTGATGGCAAAGGAGTGGTTCAAGGACTGTTGAACAAACTCAGGACCAGAGAGTGTACTGATTAGTCACATCTCAGGCTGCTTTACTCCCCAGGATGCGAGTACGCTGCGGTCGGAATCCTGCCGTTGCGAACACGGCAAGCACGACAGTGACACCCGCCGTGATCCCATAGGCTGTTGGGTTCCACTCCAGATAGAGTGAAAACCGGATCGCTTCCACGGCGTGGGTGAATGGATTGAACTGGCAAATCCAGTAGAGCCAGGGACTGGCTTCGTTCATCCGCCACAGCGGATAGAGCGCGGACGACATGAAGAACATCGGGAAGATTACGAAATTCATCACGCCCGCAAAGTTTTCAAGCTGCTTGATCCAGGTTGCAATCAGTAGTCCCAATGCGCCCAGCATCAGGCTGGTCAGGATCAGCGCTGGCAGAATCGCCAGATAGCCCCAGAGCGGCGGTTCGACATCCACCAGAAGCGCCAGCAACAGGAACACATACACCTGGCCGATGGAGACCACGCCCATGGCCAGCAGTTTGGTGACCAGCAGAAACGGGCGAGGCAGTGGGCTCATCAATAACACGCGCATGCTGCCCAGTTCCCGGTCATACACCATCGAGAGGGCTCCCTGCATGCTGTTGAACAGGATGATCATGCCACACAGGCCAGGGGCAATGTAGGTCTCGTAGGTGATGTAAGTTTCGTAGGGCGGAATGATGGAAATGCCCAGTACCGCCCGGAAGCCGGCAGCAAACACCACCAGCCATAGCAAAGGCCTCACCAGTGCGCTGGCGAAGCGGGTTCGTTGCTGCCAGAAGCGCAACCATTCCCGGGTCTGGATGCCGACAAAACAGTGCCAGTAGTGCGAGGCTTTCATGGTCAACCGGCTCCGGTCAGTGAGTGGAAGGTTTCGGCCAGATCCTGCGTGCCCTCGGCCTCGCAGATTTCATGGCCGTCACCATCGGCCAGTAGCTGGCCCTGATGCAGAATCAGAACCCGATCATCATTGCGGACTTCTTCGATCAGGTGAGTGGCCCAGAGCACGGTCAGTCCGTCCTCTTCGCATAGCGTGCGAACATAGGCGTTCAGCGCTTTACGGCTGGCAACGTCCAGCCCGACAGTGGGCTCATCCAGCAGCAGTAGCGACGGTTTGTGGAGCAAGGCGCGGGCGATTTCGACCCGGCGACGGTGACCGCCGTTCAACTGCCGAACGGCATCGTTGGCCCGGTCAAGCAGGTTGAAGCGCTCCAGCTCCTGGTCGCCCCTGAGCCTGGCCTCTTTGCGGGAAAGTCCGTGCAGGGCCGCGTGGTACTGAAGGTTCTGGCGAACGGTGAGGTCGAGGTCCAGCGCGTTTTGCTGGAACACCACACCAATCTGACGCATAGCTTCAGCAGGCTGCTTCTTCAGGGATTGACCGGCAAGGAGGATATCGCCCTGTTGGAGCGCGAGAAGACGGGTAAGGAGGCCAAACAGGGTGGACTTGCCTGCGCCGTTGGGGCCGAGCAAGGCGTGAAAGCGCCCGGAGGTCAGCGCGAAGCTGACCTCTCTCAATACCGGTTTGTCGCCGTAGCGAAAACTGAGGCTTCGGGCTTCAATGGTCATGACGTCGGATCGATAACCACACCCCAGGGGTAGCGGCCCACCTTGATGGATTTGATCACCCTCATGTCCTCTATATCAATGATGGACACATCGCCGGACACACCGTTCGTGGTATAGAGGTGTTTTTCATCCTTGTCCAGGTCCAGCTGCCATACCCGGGCGCCGACCAGAAGGTAGTCGAGCACCTCGTATGTCTGAGCGTCCACCACGGCAACGTGGTTGGAGGGGCCCAGGGCAATGAAGGCGTACTTGCCATCGGAGGTCAGTTCGATACCGACTGGCTGAACGCGATCCTGGTTCACCCCCGGTACTTTGAAGGTCATTTCGTGGATCTGCTCCAGGTTGTCCACATCGATAATGTGAACGGTGCCGCCAATCTCAGCCGAGGCCCAGGCAACCTTGCTGTCCTTACTGAACTCCACGTGGCGCGGGCGCTGGCCCACGACAATGTTCTTTTCGATCTCGAAGGTTTCGGTGTTGATCCAGTGCAGCATGCTGGTGGTTTCCGAGGTGTTGACCGCCCACTTGCCGTCGGGGCTCACCGCCATGCCTTCGGGTTCGACCCCAACGTCAATCTGGGCAAGTACGTCCTTGGTGGATACGTCAACCACGGTCACGATTGCGTCGTCTTCGTTGGAGATATACAAATGTTTGTTGTTCGGGTGCAGGGCAAACTGCTCCGGGTCTTCGCCGGAAGGCAGGGTATCGACGATCTTCCGCGTGGCGAGATCCATGATCTGCACGGTGTCATCGTCGCTGGCACAGATGTAAAGCTTGGAATGGTCTTTCGAGAGCAGGATGCCCCGCGGACGCTGGCCCACATCAATTGTCTCGACAACCTCTTGGGTGTTGGTGTCGATGATCGACAAGGTATTGTCTTTCTCGTTGGACACATAAGCCATGCTGGCCATGGCTGGGCCGGAAAGACCAATCATCGTTGCCAGGGCGGTCCGTTTGAGTAATCTGTTCATGGTTGTCGCTCCTTTTTGTTCTGAAACCTAAATGCCCTGAGGCTCAATTATTGATTCGGCAGTCACTTTCCGGCTGATCAAAACCGAGCGTGTCCATGGTGGTTCGGGGATGCAAAAAGCCTTCGAACGGTGCCCGGGCCACCAGACCGCGCGGGTGTACCAGAGGGACTGGCTGTCGGAGCTGCCCGTTCCAGCCGCGATAAGTCAGCTTGCGGCCTTTGAAGGCGGCGAGCTGGAACTTGTCACTGAACAGGAATGCGCGAATGTCTGAGGCGTCGGTTGCATTCAGCCGGGTAACCGCGGTGCCAATTGAGCGAACAGCCGCCCAGGCGGCGTAGTCCTCGCCGTTCATGTGGCGTCCCGCCAATTCCTGGAAGCGACTTTGTAGCTGTGCAGCACCCCAACTCTCAACCACCCTGTGCCAGGTCACTGGCGTCATTCCCTGGGTACCAACCACCGGCCGTGGTAGCCAGGTATTGAACGGCACGTACTCACCAAAATCGCCACGCACATCCGCCACGACAACGGCATCGTAGTCATCGGCCTGAGTAAAGAGAGGCAGTTCTTTGGAGGCAGTGCGGCGCAGGTCGGCATTAAAGGTCCAGGGCTTGTCTTCGACGATTTCCAATCCGAACCGCTTGGCCGAGCGCCGGAACGCGTTCGCCCAGCCCTCGTCCGCACTGGTGGGACCGGTGATCAGGAAGACTTCTTTCCATCGACGCTGATTCAGCCACTGCCCCAGCGCATCCGTGAGCATGCTGTAACTGGGCAGGGTGTGAAGGAGATTGGCGTGGCATTCGGTGGTTCTAAGCGAGTCCTCTTTGGCGCCTGCATTGAATAGCAGTGTGTTGTCGCCTGATTTGGATGCCAGCATCTCTAGGGTGCTGGCGGGAGCATTGATAACGAAGAGGTCAATGCCGTCGCTCTGCATTGCTTCAAAGGCTGCGGCTGCGGCAGCCTCAGAGTCCGCTACCAGGCTTTCAAGATTGTATTCCTGGCCCAGAAATTTTCCGGTGGTGCGATTGTCCTCAATGGCCAGTTGCGCGCCGCGCAATCCTGAGTCTTCGGGCTCGGGAATGACGTTGGATAGAACCGGCCCCTGGTCCGGAATCCACTGGACGTATCCAATCCGCACGTTCAGGCCCTCGGCTTGAGCCGGGAGGGCAATTGTCAGTGCTGCGAGCGTCGCGGCGAAAAGCCGCTTCGAGAACGCCATGGGAATCTCCAGGTTATTGTTGTGGTTCCAGCTTAGTGAAAGGGGGGAGGGGGCGAAAATATTCAGAAAGTAGCAAAGTGGCGCTACTTAGGAACTAATTTTCGGGCGATATGGAAATCCTGATTCCCTGATTTCAATGACTTGCATCATATTATGGCTGGTCGCTCACTCTCTCCGTCTACTACCAAGGAACTAAATTAAATCCCCCAAAGTGGCATTCGGATCCGCTCTCGGGATTCCTAGACTAGAAGTCAGCAAGTTGGCTTTCCATAACTCCAATTAGCCAGCGCACGGGGAAATAACAGAGGTAGACACAATGACAACGTCCTTTTCACTCAAAGCATTGATCGCCGCCGGGCTTTTTGGTGCCGCTGGCCTGGCTATCGCGCACGGTAACGTGACACCGCAAGCCGTCGATACCGGGGACCTGCCCAACCTGGGCGATGAGGTCCTGATCGAGAATCCGTTCCGGGAAGGTAACGCCCACGGAGATATGCAGGAAGAAGCGGTAAAGATCGGTGAGAGTGCCTACGCGGGCAACTGTGCAGGCTGTCACGGCATTCGCGCCATGTCAGGCGGCCTGACGCCAGACCTTCGCGAGCTGACCATCTGGGATGACGAGTACTTCATTACGCGTGTTCGCAACGGTACTGATCGTGGTATGCCGTCCTGGAAGAAGACGCTGGATCAGAACGCCATGTGGGCCATCAAGACCTACGTGGAGTCTCTGCCAAAGCCTGAGTAACAGGTGGGAGCGTTCACCAGAAAGGTCTGTTTGCGGGCCGGCCTTGTGCCGGCCCTTCGTCGTTAAGGCGAGCTTGCCCGGGAGATTACAATGAAAAAAATTGCCCATATTTTTATCTTAATGCTGGCCTTCCAATGGGTGGGTGCCCAGGAAGCGGACGATGGTAACGAGCTGCTGAACCGTCCGGCTGATCGCACCTATGACATCATCATGGAATCCGGTTATCTCAAGGTTGGCGTCTACGAGAACTTTCCGCCCTATTCCTATGAAGTGGACGGTGAGCCCCGAGGTATTGATGTCGAGCTGGGAAAGCGGATTGCCGAGGAGATGGGGCTGGAATTCAGGGTGCACTGGATTGTGCCTGACGAGAACCTCGGCGATGACCTGAGAAACAATGTCTGGAAAGGACATTACCTGGCCAAGCAGCGTCTTGCCGACGTCATGCTGCGGGTTCCTTACGATAAGCAGTACGCCTACATGCAGGACTCCACCGGTGAATATGTCAATGAGCAGGTGGTCATGTTCGGTCCCTACCAGCAGGAAACCTGGCAGATCGCCTACAACCCGGAGCAGCTGGAATCGGTGCAGACCATCGCCGTCTTTCAGTACCACCCCATCGGCGTTGAGATCGATACCTTGCCTGATTTCTATCTGAGCTCGGGCCTGCGGGGTCGGTTGAGGGATCAGGTCCGGCATTACCGGAGTGTTGAAGACGCGTTCGCCGCCATGCGCGAGGGTGAGGTATCAGCGGTTATGGGTATGCGGGCAGAGATTGATCATGAACTTGCCAAGCCTGTAAACAAGACGTTCCGTCAGGCCGAAAATGGCTTTCCCGGCATTGGTAAGCAGGTCTGGGACGTCGGCATGGCGATCAAGCAGAACCATCGGCAGCTTGGATATGCGCTTGAGGACGTCATCGGCAAGTTGGTGAAATCGGGTAGCCTGGACCAGATGTTCTCCGGATTGCAGCTCCGTTACAGCGTGCCGCAGTACTACAAAGAATTCCTCAGTGAGGAAGCTCTGGCCAAAGCTGAGGGCAGACTCTGAGCTCCAGTCCAGTGCCTGAAAAAGCCCGCGAGACCCTCGCGGGCTTTTTCGTTCCGGGAAGGTATTACTACCAAGTGATGAGAAAACCTGTGCCGGGGGTTAATTGTTGTGTTTTCCCATAAAAAGAAGAATCAACTCAGAGGCGGGAAAAGTTCCCGGTTCGCCGAGAAACTGAAAACAAGAGAATTGGAGAGCGCAACCATGAGAACGAACAAGTTCGGGATTCGCATTGCTGCCAGCGCGCTGGCGCTGGCTGTTTCCTACGGTGCCCAGGCGGTGACCGACGAAGATATCATGAACGATGCCAATACCCCTGAAGATGTTGTCAGCTATGGCATGGGTACACAGGGCCAGCGTTTCAGCTCCCTGGAAGATCTGAACACGGATAACGTCAAGTTCCTGCAGCCTGCCTGGGCTTTCTCCTTCGGCAGCGAAAAAATGCGTGGGCAGGAAACCCAGCCCATGGTCAAGGATGGCGTTATGTACGTCAGCGCCTCCTACTCTCGTGTCTACGCCATCGACGCCAAGACGGGTGAAGAGCTCTGGCAGTACGACGCCCGCCTGCCGGACGGCATCATGCCCTGCTGTGACGTTGTAAACCGGGGCGTTGCCCTGTACGACGACAAAGTCATCTTCGGTACCCTCGACGCCAAGCTCGTTGCCCTGAATAAGGACACCGGCAAGCCGATGTGGATCAAGAAGGTTGCGGACTACCAGGCGGGTTACGCCATTACCGCCGCGCCTCTGGTTGTCAAAGGCAAGATCATTACCGGTGTGTCCGGTGGTGAATTCGGTATCGTTGGTAAGGTGGAAGCCTATGATGCCAACACCGGTGAAAAGGTCTGGACCCGTCCGACCGTTGAAGGCCACATGGGGTATGTCTACAAGGATGGCAAAGCCATCGAGAATGGCATCTCTGGCGGCAAGGCCGGTGTAACCTGGCCGGGCGATATGTGGAAAAACGGCGGTGCTGCAACCTGGCTGGGTGGTACGTACGATCCTGAAACCGACTCCCTGTTCTTCGGTACCGGTAACCCTGCTCCCTGGAACTCGCACCTGCGTCCGGGGGACAACCTGTTCTCCTCTTCACGTCTGGCCATCGACCCGGACGACGGCAGCATCAAGTGGCACTTCCAGACTACCCCGCACGACGGCTGGGACTACGATGGTGTTAACGAGCTGGTTTCCTTTGACCTGAAGGAAGGCGGTAAGACCATCAAGGCAGCGGCCACCGCTGATCGTAACGGTTTCATGTATGTTCTGAACCGTGAGAACGGCGACTTCATCCGAGGCTTCCCATTTGTTGACAAGATCACCTGGGCCAAAGGTCTGGATCCGAAAACCGGTCGTCCGATCTATACCGAAGGCGGTCGTCCCGGTAACCCGGCTGATATGGAAGGTAAAAAGGGCAAGACTGTCGTAGCTCAACCTGCATTCCTGGGTGGCAAGAACTGGATGCCGATGGCGTACAGCCAGGAGACCGAGTTGTTCTATGTTCCTTCCAACGAATGGTCCATGGATATCTGGAACGAAAACGTATCCTACAAGAAAGGCGCCGCCTTCCTGGGTGCGGGCTTCACCATCAAGCCGGCTAACGACGATTACATCGGTGTGCTCCGTGCGATGGACCCGAAGACCGGTAAAGAAGTGTGGCGTTACGAGAACACCGCGCCTCTGTGGGGTGGTGTGATGACAACCGCGGGTAATCTGGTGTTTACCGGTACGCCGGAAGGCTACCTGAAGGCGTTCGACGCCAAGACGGGTGAAGAACTGTACCGCTTCAACACCGGCTCCGGTGTGGTCGGTACCCCGATCACCTGGACTATGGACGGTGAGCAGTATGTCTCCGTGGCCTCCGGCTGGGGTGGCGCGGTGCCGCTCTGGGGTGGTGAAGTGGCCAAGGTGGTCAAGGACTTCAACCAGGGTGGTTCCATCTGGACCTTCAAACTGCCGAAGGATCGTGTTGCCAGCAAGTAATACTCTGGCTTCATGATGAAAAAGGTCGCCCTCGGGCGACCTTTTTTTATTGCTGCACCGGGCGTTGAGACCTTTATTCCATTACCGACTCGGCTTCCTTATAAAGGGACTTCACCGGTTTTGCGAACACCTTGCGAACCATGGGCTCAAAGTAGTCCAGCGGCAGGATTTCCCCCTCCGGGTCAAACGCCGGTGAGTCGTACTTGCTGACGAACTCAATGGTGCGCTTGAAGTGTGGATGATCCTTGTACCCATCACGCATGTTCCGGTCCATGCCGAGGTAATGGAAGAAATAGTAACCCTGGAAGATCGCGTGGTGTTTGATCATCCAGTGGTTGGCTTCACTCACAAACGGTTCCAGCAGCACGGCGGCCACGTCGGCGTGGTTGTAGCTGCCCAGGGTGTCCCCAATGTCGTGCAGCAGTGCGCAGACAACATACTCGTCGTCCTTGCCGTCGCGATGGGCCAGGGTTGCGGTTTGCAGGCAGTGAGACAGGCGATCAATCGGGAACCCGCCGAAGTCACCTTGCAATAGCATCAGGTGTTCCAGTATGCGATCGGGCAGCGCCTTGGCAAACTGGCCGAACTGACTCGCGATCAGGTTCCAGTCTTCTGCTGTGCCATCTTTCATATGGTGGAACTGCGCTTTGGGGGCGTTCATATCACTCATTTCTCAATCTCCTCTCAGTCCCGAAAGCCCGGGTCGATCCGATCCAGCTTGCGCAGCAGACCCGGCCAGGCCAGTTTTCCGCCCATGCCCTTGGTCGCTTGTTTGGCCTGGGCCTGAATGGTGCTAAGAATCTCATCCGGGATATGAACCAGAGGTTGGCCCGAAGCGGTAGCCTGGAGCTGGATTTCGCAGGCGGTCTGCAGGATGTACATGCCCAGGAAGGCCTCTGCGACGCTGCTGCCCGTTGTCAGCAGGCCGTGATTGCGCAGGATCATGAAGTTGTTTTCTCCCAGGTCTGCCTGTAGCCGAGCCTTCTCATCCTCACGCAGGGCAACGCCTTCGTAATCGTGGTAGGCCAGGTTCGACAGCGGGAACAGGCTTTGCTGAGACAACGGCAGCAGACCTTCCTTCTGGGTGGAGATGGCGACGCCTGCCGTGGTGTGGGTGTGCATGACACAGGAGACGTCTTCGCGAACCGCATGCACCGCGCTGTGAATGGTGAATCCGGCCGGGTTTACATCGAAATCGTCCGGATTGATCTTGTTCCCGTCCTGATCGATACGCACCAGGCTTGATGCGGTGATCTCATCGAACATCATGCCGTAGGGGTTGATGAGGAAGTGGTGTTCGGGACCCGGTATACGCACCGAAATATGGGTGAATACCAGGTCGTCCCAATCGTAGTGGGCGATCAGGCGGTAGGCGGCGGCAAGGTCAACACGGAGTTGCCACTCTTCCTCGGTGACCTGGTGCTTCTTGGACGGAATGGCCAGAGGCTCTGACATTTGGTAATCCTCTCTCTCGACAAGGCGTTGTTTTTGTCTTTGACGAATATCAGTCTAGGCGGATTGATGAGCATGACACTGTCAAATCGTTTACATTGTATTTGTGGCTGCATCATTAGACTTGTCGGAGACTCCTGATTCCAATGCCGGATATCAAAACCGCGCTCAGATCCTGCCCGCTATTGAAGGCCCTTCCAGAGCCGGCATTTGATGAAGCCGGCTTGATGGCAAAAGTCCGCCGTTTCAGTGCGGGACAAACAATCTACGATCGCGGCTCCATGCAATCGACGCTGTGCATCATTGCCATCGGAACCGTGAGAGTAACGTCGGTCAATCCGGCGGGCCGGGAAGCCACACTGATTATTTTTGACGAGGGCTCCTGGTTCGGTGATACGGTTTTTTCTCCCGGTATGCCGAGGGTTTATGGGGTAACGGCGCACGAAGATGCGACCGTCATCGAACTGCCGGGGGAGAGGTTCCGGCAATTGCTGGCAAAGTACCCCGAGAGTTACCCCGTGGTGCTGGATATGGTGAGTCGCCGGCTCTGGTCGGCGATATCGATCCTGGAGGACGATGCCCTGAGAGGGGTTTCGGCCCGCCTTGGGCGACGCTTGTTGTTCCTGGCGGAGATTCAGGGAATCCGGATTTCGGACACAGACGCTGTGGTCTTGAGGCTGACCCGTGAGCAAATTGCGAACATGATGGGCATGACCCGCCAGGGCGTGCATCGTCGTATCAAGGAGTTCGAGTCGCTCGGTTTGCTGAGGCTGGATTATGGCAAAGTAACGATTACCAACCCTTCCGAGCTGAAGGCGCACATCGCTGCCCTTGATTGAAGGGCCAAATAAATAAAACAAAAAAGAGGAAGTGCAACATGGAAACCAGTCCGCTGATATCGATCGGCCTGCCGATCTCTCTGTTTATCATCATGGTTGGCATCGGGCTGACACTGACCCTCAAGGATTTCGGGCAGGTAACCATGAACCCCAAGGGTATGATCGTTGGCACCGTGGCCCAGATTCTGGTCATGCCTCTGGTGGCGTTTGCCATCGCGCTCATTCTGGGGCTTGGGCCTGCGATGGCGGTGGGGCTGGTCATTATTGCAGCCTGTCCGGGGGGGACTACCTCCAATCTGTTTGTACTGCTGTCCAGAGGGCATATCGCGCTGTCGATACTGCTGACGGTTTCCGCCAGTCTGATCACCATTGTGAGCCTGCCATTTTTCACCAACTACGCGCTGCAAATGTACTTCGGTGAGGGCGCAGATGTGTCCTTACCCGTGGGCAAGACCATTGCCATGCTGGTCGTGATCGTCCTGCTGCCAGTCTCCATTGGTATGTTTATTCGAACGCGGATGCCGGAGCGAGCGAAAAAGGCGGAAGGGGTGGTCAGCATCTTTGGCGGGATTGTACTGCTGGTGCTCATTATCGCCCTGATGTGGGGGGCTCGGGATCGCCTGCTGGAGCTGCTGACTCAGGCCGGCCCCGCTGCTTTCCTGTTAAACCTCGTGGGTGTGTGCCTCGGCCTGGCCAGCAGTCGGCTCGTCGGGCTTTCCCAGCGTGAATCGCTTGCGGTCGCCGTGGAACTGGGTATCAAAAACGGCACCATCGCGCTGATGGTCACGTTAACGCTGCTTGAATCCAGTGAAATGTCTATTCCGGCCGTTGTCTACAGCGTGCTGATGTACGGCTTCGGGTTCCTGCTGATTCTGGCAGGCCGTCGCCTTGTTCCCGCCGCTGCCCAGTAGGGCGGTCCGGACCATCTACTACCAAGGGAGGAGTTTTTCACCCCCATCGGATCATTCACCAATCCTGGTTCGGCGTCTACATTGAACAGGTAAACGCGAAAGGCCGCGTTGCCCTGCGACAAACACAACAAGAGGTCGACACCATGATCTACGCACAACCAGGAAAGGATGGCTCCGTCGTTTCTTTCAAATCCCGTTACGAGAACTACATCGGTGGCGAGTGGGTCGCCCCGGTTAAAGGCCAGTATTTCGAAAACATCACCCCGGTAACCGGTGGTGTTATCTGTGAGATTCCTCGTTCTACCGCTGAAGACATCGAATTGGCTCTGGACGCCGCGCACAAAGCTGCGCCGGCCTGGGGCAAGACTTCCGTGACTGAGCGTTCGAACATCCTGCTGAAGATCGCTGATCGCATCGAAGCCAACCTTGAAAAGCTGGCTGTTGCAGAAACCTGGGACAACGGTAAGGCCGTTCGCGAAACCCTGAACGCCGATATCCCTCTGGCGGCGGATCATTTCCGCTACTTCGCCGGATGTCTCCGTGCCCAGGAAGGCCATATGGGTGAAATCGACCACAACACCGTGGCTTACCATTTCCATGAGCCGCTGGGCGTTGTTGGTCAGATCATTCCCTGGAACTTCCCGCTGCTGATGGCGGCCTGGAAACTGGGCCCCTGCCTGGCTGCCGGTAACTGCACCGTGCTCAAGCCCGCTGAGCAGACGCCTGCCAGCATCCTGGTGCTGATGGAAATCATCGGTGACCTGCTGCCGCCGGGCGTACTGAACGTCGTAAACGGCTATGGTGTCGAAGCAGGTCAGGCTCTGGCAACCAGCAAGCGCATCGCCAAGATCGCCTTCACCGGCTCCACTCCGGTCGGCGCTCACATCATGAAGTGCGCGGCTGAGAACATCATTCCGTCAACCGTAGAGCTGGGCGGTAAGTCCCCGAACATCTACTTCTCTGACGTTATGAAGGCCGAGCCCGAGTTCATCGACAAGGCCGTTGAAGGTGTGGTTCTGGCGTTCTTCAACCAGGGTGAAGTCTGTACCTGTCCGTCCCGCGCCCTGGTGCAGGAAGACATGTTCGAAGAATTCATGCAGAAAGTGGTTGAGCGCACCAAGGCGATCAAACGCGGCAACCCGCTGGATACGGACGTTCAGGTGGGCGCCCAGGCCAGTAAGGAACAGTTCGACAAGATCATGTCTTACCTGGAAATCGGTAAGCAGGAAGGCGCTGTTGTGCTGACCGGTGGTGACCGTGAGCACCTGGATGCCGACTTCAACGACGGCTTCTACATCCAGCCGACCCTGTTCAAGGGCGACAACAAGATGCGTGTCTTCCAGGAAGAAATCTTCGGACCGGTTGTGGGTGTCACCACCTTCAAGACCGAAGAAGAGGCCCTGGCGATCGCCAATGACACCGAGTTCGGTCTGGGTGCGGGCGTCTGGACCCGTGACACCAACCTGGCCTATCGCATGGGCCGCAACATTCAGGCCGGTCGAGTCTGGATGAACTGCTACCACGCGTACCCGGCTCACGCTGCCTTCGGCGGCTACAAGAAGTCCGGTGTTGGCCGTGAAACCCACAAGATGGCGTTGGAGCACTACCAGCAGACTAAAAACATGCTGGTCAGTTACGACACCAATCCGCTGGGCTTCTTCTGATCTGCAAGAGCGGAACCGCGGGTCCTTCCACACGGGCCCGCATGTGAGTCAGCACAGGATGTGCACCTTAAGCCCCCGGTGTCTGGCCGGGGTTGCTCCTGCGGGAGCCTCTGGGTTTTCTTGTCACTCTCTTTAGGTCCTTCCCAGGGCCTTTTTTTGTGCCCGAAATCCGCGACTTTCAGACATTGAAATATCCGCCCTAAGACCCCTGAAAAACAGTCCCAAAGTAGCATATTGGGGCCTGTTCACCCCCGTTACGATGGAATTCGGGTTATCGGAAACGCCGGTAATACACCAACAATGCCTGACAATGACGATAAGAGGTGAGCATTATGTGGACCAAACCAGCCTATGAAGATCTGCGCATCGGTTTCGAAGTCACCATGTACTTCGCCAACCGCTAAGTGGCAGGGCGGCCAGCAACAAAACGCTGGCCGCATTTGTTTCCGGGATCCCAATCATGCAGATTCATATCCTCGGCTCCGCAGCCGGCGGCGGTTTCCCCCAGTGGAACTGCAACTGCGCCAACTGTGACGGTTTCCGCAAGGGAACCCTGAACGCCAAAGCCCGTACCCAATCCTCCATTGCCGTCAGCGAAGATGGCGAGCACTGGATTCTCTTCAACGCCTCACCGGATATTCGTGCCCAGTTGGCCGCGTTTGACGCGATGCAACCGGCTCGCAAACTGAGGGACACGGGCATCAGCTCCATCCTGTTGATGGATAGCCAGGTGGACCACACCACGGGGCTGCTCTCACTCCGGGAAGGTTTGCCCATGGACGTCTGGTGTACCGAGCAGGTACACGACGACCTCAGCGCTGGCTTTCCCCTGTTCAGGATGCTGAAGCACTGGAATGGTGGTCTTAACTGGCGTGAGATTGAAGCGTCTGAACAGACGCCGTTCCGCATTCCCTGCGCGCCTTCCATCGAGCTGACCGCCATCCCGCTGTTAAGCAACGCGCCGCCCTATTCACCCCGGCGGGACAACCCGCACCCGGGGGACAACATCGGGATCTTCCTGGAAGACACCCGTACCGGGCAAAAGGTGCTTTATGCGCCGGGTCTGGGCGAGCCTGACGAGCGCATCCTGGACTGGATGCGCAAAGCCGATGTCCTGCTGGTCGACGGCACGGTCTGGCATGACGACGAGATGATCCGCCAGGAAGTGGGGACAAAGACCGGCCAGGCCATGGGGCATCTGGCTCAATCCGGACCGGGGGGGATGATTGAAGTGCTGGACAGCATGCCGGCCAGCCGCAAGATCCTCATCCATATCAACAACACCAACCCGATCCTCAACGAGGACTCGGCCGAGCGGGCTGAACTGGGCCAGCACGGTATTGAGGTCTCCTGGGACGGGATGCACATCGACTTGTCGGGGCAGCCATGAACGCAATCGCCAACACCGTGATGAATCGACAGGATTTCGAACAGGCCTTGAGGGACAAAGGCCAGCTTTACCATATCCATCATCCTTACCATAAGGCCATGTACGGCGGTCAGTGCACGCCGGAGCAGATTCGCGGCTGGGTGGCGAATCGATACTACTATCAGATCAACATCCCCCAGAAAGATGCAGCCATCATGGCGAACTGCCCGGATGCCTCTGTACGCCGGCTCTGGTTGCAGCGCATTCTGGATCACGACGGCCATGAGGGCGATGTCGGCGGTATCGAGGCCTGGTTGTGCCTGGCCGAGGCCGTTGGCCTGACTCGCGAAGAGGTCATCGACCAGCGCCACGTGCTGCCGGGCGTGCGGTTTGCGGTGGATGCCTATCTGAATTTCGCCCGCCGGGCGACCTGGCAGGAGGCCGCATGCTCATCCCTGACCGAGCTGTTTGCCCCGCAGATCCACCAATCCCGACTGGACAGCTGGCCCCAGCACTACCCATGGATTGAAGAGGGCGGATACAGCTACTTCCGCAAGCGGTTGTCCGAAGCTCGTCGGGATGTTGAGCACGGCCTGCAGATCACCCTGGATCACTTCACCACAGCGGCCCAGCAGACCCGGGCGCTGGACATACTGCAATTCAAGTTGGATATCCTATGGTCTATGTTGGATGCGCTGACTATGGCCTACATGCATCAAACGCCCCCGTACCACACTGTCACCGACCAGCAGGTCTGGCACCGGGGGCTGTGATGGACACGGTTATGGCAAAGACACCGAAACTTCGTCGCGGGTTCCGGTTCCAGTGGGAGCCGGCCCAGGAGAGTTACGTGCTGCTCTATCCGGAAGGGATGGTGAAGCTGAACGGCAGTGCCGGTGCTATCCTCAAAGAAGTGGATGGCGAACGCAGTGTCGAGACGATTGTAGCGACCTTGGAACAGGCGTTTCCGGACGCCGGGCCTCTGGCCAAGGATGTTGAGGCATTTTTGCAGGAAGCGGCGAACCAGCACTGGATTGAAATGGTATGAACGCACCGGGCAAGCAAGCAGATGGCGTATCCGTTGGCCCACCATTGTGGCTGCTGGCGGAGCTGACCTACCGCTGCCCGCTTCAGTGTCCCTACTGCTCGAACCCGCTGGATTTTTCCAGTGCCGATCAGGAGCTGACCACCGAACAGTGGGTGGATGTGCTACGCCAGGGGCGAACCATGGGGGCTGCGCAGCTTGGCTTTTCCGGGGGCGAGCCGCTGGTGCGTCAGGACCTGTCGGAACTGATCTCGGAAGCGCGCCATCTCGGTTACTACAGCAATCTGATTACCTCGGGGCTTGGGCTGAATGCCGACAAGGTGGAAGCCTTCGCCGAGGCCGGGCTGGATCATATTCAGGTCAGTTTCCAGGCGTCTGACCCCGAGCTGAACAACGCCGTAGCGGGTTCGCGTAAAGCGTTTGACCAGAAGCTGGCCATGGCCCGTGCGGTGAAGGAAGCCGGCTACCCGATGGTGCTCAACTTCGTGATCCACCGTCACAACATTCACCAGATGAACGACATCATCGCCCTGTGCGACAAGCTGGGGGCCGATTACGTCGAGTTGGCGACATGTCAGTACTACGGCTGGGCATTCAAGAATCGGGAGGGGTTGATGCCTTCCCGGGCCCAGCTGGAGAAGGCTGAGGCGGAAGTGAATGCTTACCGCGCCCGTTTGCTGGATGCCGGTTCGGCCATGAAGCTGATCTTTGTGACCCCGGATTACTATGAGGAACGTCCGAAAGCCTGCATGAATGGCTGGGGAAGTCTGTTTCTGACGGTTGCTCCGGATGGCACGGCTCTGCCCTGTCACAGTGCCCGCATACTGCCCATTGATTTCCCCAATGTCACCGAGATGTCGATGAAAGACATCTGGTACAACAGCCCGGGGTTCAACCATTACCGGGGTGACAGCTGGATGCCGGAACCCTGTCGTTCCTGTGACGAGAAAGGCAAGGACTTTGGCGGCTGCCGCTGCCAGGCTTACATGCTGACGGGCAATGCGGATAACGCCGATCCGGTGTGTGGCAAGTCTCCTCACCACGACAGGATCCTCTCGGCCAGACGAGCGGCAGATCATGCCACCGCGGGCATTGAAGAGCTGACCTTCCGCAATGCAGAAAACTCCCGACTGTTCTTCCGAAGCTGACAAACTCTCCGCCGAGCAAGCCTGCGCCGGGTTCCGCCAGTTTGCGGAACTCAGTGTCTGCGAGGGGGACGTGTTCTGGCTGGCTTCTGAACCGGACTCTGGCCAAGTTCGACTGTGGCGTGCCGGCGCTGCAGGTAAGGCTGCCATTGACACCGGACCGGACGGGGTTCGCAGCCGGCTGAATGGGTACGGTGGCGGTGCCTTTGCAGTGCTGCCGGACTTCGTATTCTGGGTATCCGATGCGCAAGCGTTGTGGTGCCTGGATCGGCGAACCGGTCAGCGACGTCTTCTGGTCCCGGCAGGCGGACAAGCCTGGGGCGGTTTGACGCCGGATACGGTTCGGAACCGCCTTCTGGCGGTACGAGAAGTTGATGGTTGCCAGTCCCTGGTTGCTGTTACGCCGGATGATGGCATCGCGACGGCCCTGCACACCGGCGAAGACTTCTACAGCGCCCCGGCCCTCAGTGCCGATGGTCGCCAAATTGCCTGGTACAGCTGGGCGCTTCCCGATATGCCCTGGTACCGAACACGGCTCTGGGTTGGTGAACTGGATGTGGCCGGCCGACTTCTAACCTCGACCACAATCGATCCGCCCGCGCCGGGATCGGTGCAGCAACCGGGCTTCGTTGGATCGGATCTGTGGGTATTGTCCGATCACGCGGGCTGGTGGCAGCCGTTCCATATTCGCGAGAATGGCCGCTGGTGCGGTGCTCAGGCCCCGAATCTTGACCATGCTAATGCCCCCTGGCAGCTTGCTGAAAGCCACAGCTGTCACCTGAACACGGGCTGGGCTCGGGTGTGCTACCGGGATGGCATCGGGGAACTCTGGCTGGAAAATAACGATGGCGGGCGCCGGGTCGCAGTGGACTTCACGGATTTTCGGTCCCTGACCTGTCGGGATGAAAAGCTTCTGTGTATCGCGAAGTCCGCTTGCCGGCTGGATGCCATTATCGAGGTGTGCCCGGTAACCGGCAACGTCACCGTGCTACAGGGAGGTGATGTGCCGCCAGTTGCCGGACATCTGGTACGTCCAGAGCCGGTGAATGTGCCGCCTGAACCCGATTTTCCATTCCCGCTGCAGGGATTCCTTTACCCGCCGGTCTCTGACCATCCGGAACCTCCGCCCATTATTGTCGTTGCCCACGGCGGGCCAACCTCGGCGGCTTACGCCGTCTACAACCCTCAGGTTCAGTTCTGGTGTCAGCGTGGCTTCGCCGTGGTGGATGTCAATTACACCGGAAGCACCGGCTTTGGTCGCGCGTATCGCATGGCGCTGAAAGGGCGGTGGGGCAGGGCGGATGTCGAGGACATGGACCGTATGATTCGTTACCTGGACGCCGGGGGCTACTGTGACGGCAGTCGGGCGTTTATTCAGGGGCGAAGCTCTGGTGGCTATACCGCCCTGATGGCGGCGGTTTCTGGCGGAGAGTTCTGCGCGTTAGCCAGCCTGTTCGGGGTGTCTGACCCTCTCAATCTACGCAAGGCTACCCATCGTTTTGAATCGGGTTACCTGGACTGGCTGTTGGGCGATCCCGGGGCGTCAGGTGAAAACTGGCGTTCAGTGACGCCGACCCACCTGGCGGAGCGTATCGCCTGTCCCGCCATTTTCTTCCAGGGGTTGCAGGATCCAGTTGTGGTGCCCGAGCAGACACGGCAAATGGCCGCGGCGCTGGAAGCCCAGGGAAAGACGGTGGAGGTCCATGTTTTCGAGGACGAGGGGCATGGATTCCGGCAGGCTCAGAATCAGGCCTCCGTGCTTAGAAATCTCTTGCGGTTCTACCGGCACCACGGGGGTATGGCGACTGACTGAATCCTGACTCTTTCCGGGCCGATGTCGACAGAAAATTTGTGTTTTCCGGCATTGCGAGAAACACTGATAAGGAAAGCCCGTTTATAGGTCAGAAGCGATGTGGCGCCATGTAACCCTGCTTTTTCTGGCGTTTTGTTTAGCGGCTCCTGCGAGAGCTGATGTGCTCAACGTTGTGTATCCGGCGGCAGAATCAGTTGATGACCGCCGTTTTGACGATCTTGTGGCTATCCTGGAGGCGGTTCTAACGGCAACAGAGCCGGACTTCGGGCCATTCCGCATGCGGCCCTCGACCCAAGTGATGACCTCACGCCGGTACGTACATGAGTTGATGGCAGGGCGGACCCCGAACCTTATCTGGACATCCACCTCAAAAGAACGTGAACAAAAAGTTCGGCCCATACGCATCCCTTTGCGCCGCGGCCTTTTGTCCTTCCGTATTTCGTTGATCCACAAAGGCGATCAGTCGACGGTGGACAGGATCCAGAGTCCTGACGATCTGAAAGGCGTGCGAATTGTTCAGGGCACCGGCTGGGGCGATATAGAGATCTTTAACGCTTATGGCGCGGAGGTGATTACCTCCCCCTATGAGAGCCTGTTCCGGATGATTGAGGCCGACCGCGCGTTGCTGTTTCCCCGGGGAGTCAATGAAGTATTTGACGAATTCGAGGCTCGCCGGAACGATCTGCCTGACCTGGCGGTAGAGCAAAATCTGTTGATCTACTACCCCTGGCCTTACTACTTCTTTGTGGCGAAAGACAATGAGGCCTTGGCCACGCGGCTGGAGGTCGGGCTGGACAGAATCATCGAAAGCGGCGAACTGGAGACGATCTTCCAGAAATATCACGGTAAAGTTCTGGAACGTGCCCGGCTGGAGGAACGTCGCCTGATCCGGCTTGAAAACCCGCTGCTTCCCGCAGAAACACCCTTGGACGATGAGCGACTCTGGTTGCGACCGGCTTCGCTGTTTGATGGTGCCGGTGCCAAGCCTCGTTAAGTCGCAAGTGGCCTGAAAAGGTTGGCCGAAAGTCCGATGATCCTGTGGAAAACTTGAGTTAAACTCTCGGTTATTCCTATAAGAACAAACGGGCGAGCGCAGGCCAATGAGTCACGATATTTCTTCTCTCCGCAAATTTGTTTCTCCTGAGATCGTCTTTGGCGCCGGTTCCCGGAAGTCGGTGGCCAATTTCGCCAGTAATTTCGGTGCCCGGCATGTTTTCCTGGTGTCTGACCCCGGGGTGGCTGCGGCCGGCTGGGTTCAGGAAATCATTGATTTACTGACAGAGGCCGGTATTCGGACGACGGTATTTACCGGGGTCTCGCCCAACCCGAAAGCGGAAGAGGTGATGGCCGGAGCCGAACTCTACAAGGCCAGCGAATGCGACGTCATCGTTGCCATCGGTGGCGGGAGCCCGATGGATTGTGCCAAGGGTATCGGAATTGTGGCGACCGATGGCCGCAGCATCCTTGAGTTTGAGGGGGTGGATACCATCACCACACCGCCGCCTCCGCTGATTCTGATCCCAACAACGGCAGGGACCTCGGCGGATGTGTCTCAGTTCGCGATCATTTCCGATCCGGACCGGCGGTTCAAATTTTCGATCATCAGCAAAGCTGTGGTGCCGGATGTGTCACTCATCGACCCGCAGGTGACGGAAACCATGGATGCCTATCTCACCGCCTGCACCGGCGTGGATGCCATGGTTCACGCCATCGAGGCTTTCGTCTCCACCGGCAGCGGTCCATTGACGGATACCCACGCACTGGAAGCCATCCGGCTGATTAACCGGAATCTCGAGCCGCTGATCCAGAATACCGCCGACCCCTACCTTCGTGAGCAGATCATGCTGGCGTCCATGCAGGCCGGCCTGGCGTTTTCCAATGCAATTTTGGGTGCGGTTCACGCCATGTCCCACAGTCTCGGCGGGTTCCTTGATCTGCCCCATGGCCTCTGTAATGCGCTGCTGCTTGAGCATGTGGTGGCCTACAACTTTAACTCTGCAGAGGACCGTTTCCGTCGTGTGGCCGAGGCCATGGATATCGACACCCGGGGCATGAGTAAACCGGAGATCAAGAAACGATTGATGAACCGCATCGTTGAGCTGAAGAAAAAAGTTGGCCTGGAAGCCAGGCTGGCCCAGCTTGGCGTTACGGTTTCGGATATTCCGCACCTGTCCGGGTTTGCCTTACAGGATCCATGCATTCTCACCAATCCGCGCAAGTCGTCGTTGCGGGATGTTCAGGTGGTCTATGAAGAAGCCCTCTGAGGAGCAGGACAGTGGTTACGGTATCGGCGATCTTCTGGGGCTTGGAAGCCAGTCGGTACGCAAAAACTATTATCCCGCGCTTCAGGAACGTCTGGACGAACTGGAGAAGGAGCGAAACCACTACAAGTGGCTGTTCGAGCATGCTTTGCATGGCATCTTTCAGGCCAACCTCCGGGGCGGCTTTCTGGCGTGCAATCCGGCCATGGCAAGGATCTGTGGTTACGACAGTGCTGAGGATTTGAGTAAGCGGATCATTCGGTTGCGGGAGCAGCTGTTCTACAGCGTTGCAGAGTTTGACGAGGTCCGTCAGGAGCTCCTCGATAACGGCAGCCTGAGTGCCCGTGAGACGCTTTTCCGTAAAGCGGATCAGACTCCGGTGCACGTTGCTATTACCCTTCTGCGCCGCCCCGATCTTGGTCCCGAAGTGGTTGAAGCCTTTGTCGCGGATATCACCGAACGGGTCCAGGCACGCCAGAAACTGGAGCAGTTGAACCTTGATCTGGAGGCCCGGGTTGAGGAGAGAACGGAGGCGCTCCAGAACGCCAACGTTGGTCTGCGTTACCAGATCGAGCAGAGGGAGAAGGTGGAGCGCGAGCTCGTGGTGGCGATGGAAGCCGCCAAAGAGGCAAACCGGAGCAAGGATAAATACCTGGCAGCTGCCAGCCACGATCTGCTCCAGCCCCTGAATGCGGCGCGATTGATGGTGTCCGCCTTGCAGGACAGCCAGTTGCCGAGCGCCGAAACCCGCATGGTGCATCAGATTCATCGAGCTCTGGAAGGCGCTGAAGACCTGTTGGCCGATCTGCTGGATATCTCCAAGCTGGATCAGCAGGCGATGAACCCCGATCTGGCCTTTGTAGATCTGCAATTCCTGCTCAAGGCGCTTGGCGAGGAGTTTGATGCCGTAGCCGGCAATGCCGGTCTGGATTTCAGAATTCGCACCTGTCCCGGTCTGGTCAAAACCGATCAGCGGATGCTGGCGCGTATTGTCCGTAACTTGCTGAGCAATGCCTTCCGGTATACCCGGGAGGGTGGGATCCTGCTGTCCATGAGATTCCGTGGCGGGGATCTCTGCATTGAAATCTGGGATACCGGCGTTGGTATCGAAGAGAACAAACTGCAGGATATTTTTACCGAATTCCATCAGCTGCTCCCCCAGGGCACCGGAGGCCGTCAGGGCGTTGGGCTTGGTCTGGCGATTGTTGAACGGATGGTGAGGGTACTGGGTTACCGCATTGATGTGGTGTCCCGGCCGGGCCGCGGATCCCGGTTTGCAGTCTGGATACCAGCCGAAGCACTCACCGATCAGCAGCCGGTGCCCAGCGAGCCCTCACTGCCTGAGTTTGGCAGCAGTCTGGCGGGCTTGAGGGTTCTGGTGATCGATAATGAACCCGCGATACTTGAGAGTATGATCGCATTGCTCGAACGGTGGGGGTGTGACGTTACCGGTGCCGCCAGCGATGTCGATGCGCTTGAAGAGCTCACCGATGTGCCGCAGGTAATCCTGGCGGATTTTCATCTGGACAATGAACGCACGGGATGTGAAGCCATACACAACATCCGGCGTAGTCTGGACAAGGACATTCCGGCGGCCATCATCACAGCAGACCGCAGTGACGAAACCCGCAAATTGCTTCGCGCGCAGTATCTGCCGGTACTGAACAAGCCGGTCAAGCCCAACCGAATCCGGGCACTCCTGGCCAGCCTTCTATCCCCCCGCTGAGCGCAACGCTCCTCCCCGAGTAGGACGTTCTTACAGACAGCTCCTTCGCTCTGACTCAATACTGGTCCTCAGACAGCAACGTGCTGAGTAATGGACTTCTGGGGAGTAAAGGATGAACGGAGGCAGCAGCGTAGCCGGGCGAATCAGTACCCGGGTACGAGTCACGGGTATTCTCTCATTGGCGTTCCTCGCAGGGTGTGGCGGGGGCGGAGGCGATCACACGGTGTCGTCACCGTCCGACTTCGATCCGCCGGCCGAGCCGATCAATGTTGGCGGTGACGGGGATCTTTATGATCCCGAGCGGATGCTGGATATTCAGATTTCCATGTCGCAGGACGAGTTCCGGACGCTCAGGGGGGAAGGTCGAACCCTGGCCAGCGCCGATCGACAATGCCCTCCCGATTACGAGTACACCGAGTTCACCGCCAGTGTTCGTATTGACGGAGATCTGATGCAACAGGTTGTCATCCGGAAAAAGGGATACCTCGGCTCCCTGAGTGCCAATGTGCCTTCGCTGAAACTGGACTTTAACGATTTATGGGATGGAAGGACCTATCAGCATTATTCGCGGATGACACTGAACAACAATCGCCAGGACCCGTCGAATGCGAGGCAGTGCCTGGCGTATCAGCAGTTCCGGGATGCAGGTATTGCTGCGCCGAGATGCAACTATGCGCGTATCTCTGTGAACGGTGAGGATCTTGGCGTTTACAGCAACGTCGAACCCATCAAGAAACCTTTTCTGAGGCGGGCTTTCGGAGACGATGCTGGCAATCAGTACGAGGCACAGACAGCGGATTTCGGTACCTGGTCAGGGCAGAGGTTTGAGAAGAAGACCAATGAGAGTGCCAATGATCGCAGCGATCTGAAAACCGTAGCTGATGCACTGGCCCTGCCTGACGACCAAATGGTCAATGTCCTTCCACAGCTGGTGAATCTTGATCAGTTCATAACCTTCTGGGCGGTGGAAACGCTGTTGGGGGCCTGGGACTCGGCCACTGGCAACGCCAATAATTTCCATATTTATCGCCCCACCGGGGATGGCCGTTTTCATTTCATACCTTGGGGGCCGGATACCGCTTTCCGGGGCAAGCACCCGATCAAGCCACTGACCGGTGTGCTTTATCGCAATTTCTCGCTTGCTGACCGTCTCTATGAGATTCCGGAGTACCGGGCCCGCTACGAGACGGCCTTGAAACATCAACTGGAGCAGAACTGGGATGAAACCCAGTTACTGGCGGAGCTGGAGAGAATCCGCACGTTAACAGGAACCGAAGCCGCGGCCACCGAAAGCCTGGAAGTCTTCATCGCATCTCGCCGCGACACTGTCCTGGCGGCGCTGGCCGAACCCGAGGCGTCCGGTGAGGTATACCGGTTGGAGGATGTGGAGCCGGATTGTCGGGAACCTCAAACGACGCGGCTATCGGTTACTGCAAAAGCGGCATCTGGCTACGACACCGGGGCATTCCAGTTTACGTTGCCCGATGGGCGTGAGGTCAATGCCAGCCTCACGCTTGCGGCATTTGAAGTAGACAGCCTGGTGTACTCTCTGGATACCGAGGCTTCCCCCTCGGTTGTCAGTCTGCTGATGATCGGAGCGGACACCAACGACAATTACACGCCCTACGTACTGCAGCTGTTCATTGAATCCCCGGATTACACCCCCGGAACCCATGACTTTCATGGTTTTGCCACCAATGCCTTGCTATTCGAAGTTGATGAGTCTGCGCCGGGAGATGTCAGGACGTTGGCGTTGGGTGCTGACGGCTCCGTCATCGTGACCAGTGCTGGCAGCGGTGCAGCGGAAGGGGATGTGGAACTGTCTGTCAAGGCAACTCTCGAGTTCGGAGCCGATGCGCAATGAACATGGCCGTTCTGGAGCCGATTGAGGGGTTTGCATCCCATTCTTTGGCAGACCAGGCTCGGGTTGAGCTGATGGATCGGATGGACACCAAATTTCTGGTGACGGAAGCGGAGCTTCGGGCCTGTCTGATCGGTTTGGATGAGCATTATACCGTTCTGGCTCAGGGTGACTGCCGGCGTTTTGAGTATCACACGCTCTACCTGGATACACCCCCCCGTCAGTTCTACCTGGATCATCACAACGGCAAGCTCAACCGGACTAAGGTCCGGTTCAGGCATTACCTCGGGACGGGCCAGGTGTTCCTCGAGGTGAAAAGGCGATTAAAGGGCATGCGAACCATAAAGCAGAGGGTTCCCGTGACTGGCCAGGAGATCGCCAATGGTGGTGTTGACACGTTTTTGCTGGAGCAAGCGGGCCAGTCGGTGACAAGGATGTTGCCGACTCTTTTTGTCGATTATCGCAGGGTTACGTTGATAAGCCGTAAGGGACATGAGCGCATCACCCTGGATACAGACCTGCAATTTCAGTCTCCAGATCGTCTCCGACGGGTCTCGTTGCACGGCCAGGCGGTTATTGAGGTCAAATATCAACGCAAGGCCGGCTCGTCCCCAATGCTGGATCGCCTGCGGGACATTGGGGTGCGATCAACCTCCTTCAGTAAGTACTGCATTGGCTCGGCCCTGCTGTTTCCCGAGGAACTGAAAACCAATCGTTTCAAATCCCAGTTGAGGAGCCTAAATGGAATCTGCAATTGACCTGCACTTTGTGGTCAGGCTGGTCATCAACACCGTCTCGGTTTTTGCCCTGATTCGATGCTATTACGTCTTTTCCCGGCATCGGGAAAATGCCGCCTCTTTCATTCTATTCGGGCTCGGCGTATTTCTTGTCACCTCTCTGCTTCACTCCGTGACGGTGACCATGGGTTTTGCCTTCGGGCTGTTTGCGGTTTTTTCCATGCTGCGCTATCGGACCGAGGCCCTCGGGATAAAGGAGATGACCTACCTGTTTCTCGTCATTGCCATGGCACTGCTGGCTGCGGTTGGGTCCATGCTCCATTGGGAGCTTGTTTTACTGAATACCCTGGTCCTTATTCTGGCAATCATCCTCGAAACACGGGTGTTGTTGCCGCGTCACGGCGAGAAAGACGTCGAGTACGAGAAGATTGAGAACATCCATTGCGGGCGCCGTGATGAGTTGATCCGCGACCTGCGGCAGCGAACCGGACTGGATGTATTTCGCGTTGATATCGTCTCAATTAGCTATCTGCGAGACACCGCGATGCTACGCATGCACTTCCGTCAGGAGCCTGGGCATGAAAGCTGATTTCAGGTTCGCCTGGTTGGTTCTCTCCATATCGTTGTGTTTTCTTTTTCAGCCGGTCCTGGTTTTGGCGGGCACCTTTGCTGTGGAACCCGGCGGGTACATCGCGGGCGGTCTTGATCACTACGGTGCGTTCTGGGATGAGGACGGTGAGCCTGATACCACGCAGGGCATTTTGCGTAATGCCAAGCTGGAGTTTGAATTCTTGGTTGGAGATGCCTGGGAAGCTGAGGTGGATGGCAGTTATGAATGGAAGAGGGGTGATCGAGATCTGGATCTTGGGGACGCCTACGTGGAGTACCGTGGTTGGGAGTCCCTCAAACTCCGTCTGGGGCGGTTCAAGGAACCATTTGGATTCGAAAGGCTGGAGAGTTACTCGCGGCTTGTTACCAGCGAGCGGTCCATGGCGACCTCGTCATTTGCGCCCGGGCGTTCTCAGGGGCTGGTTTTCGGCCAAGCCCATGAATCGAAGACGCTCGAGTTGGGTGTATTCACCAACGAACCGGAGGGCGAATCCTCCCGTGCAGTCACCGGAAGAGTGACGCTTGCCCCAGTGCATGACAACAACCGGCTCGTCCATCTCGGGGTGGCTGGTTCCTGGCGGAATTACAACGGTGATCGGTTTCAGATCAAGGATGACGGTGAGGTTCCCAGTGCAGACAACATCGTCCGAAGCGCACGGTTCGATGCTCAAGAGAGCATTCTCGGCGGACTTGAATTTGCCGGGATAGTCGGTCGCTATACCCTGGTCTCCGAATTCATGATGCAACGGGTCCGACGGGACACCGGGCAGTGGTGGACGTTCTCCGGTAGCTATTTGCAGTTATCGGCGTTTATCTCGGACGATCACAGAAAGTACCGTCGGGGAGGCTTGCGGCGTGTGAAGCCTGCGAGCACCCTCGGTGCACTTGAAGTGGTCATGCGATACAGCACGGTGGACCTTCGCGATCATGGTCTCGGGGCGGAAGCTTCCACGACGCTGATTGGGCTAGCTTATTACCTCGGCAAAAGCTTCCAGTTACGACTGAATCACCTGTTTCCGGAGATCAGCGGCAATGCGTTGTCTCCGGACCCAGATGGCAGTGCAACGACGGTTCGAGTTGTCCTGCGGCTTTAAAAAATGTCAGGCCGCCTGCCGATCACCCTGAGGCAGTTCCAGGGTCACTTCCGTCCACTCCTGAGGTTCACTGGTAATGCTCAGCTGACCTTTGTGATGCCGCACGATCGTCTGGCAGATACTCAGTCCGAGTCCTAGATTGTCAGGGGTCTCGTTCGTTGAATAGAACGGATCTGTGAGTTTCTGGATGGCTTGAGATTCAATGCCATGACCGTTATCCCAGACAGACACGAGCAATCGGTTATCCAGGGTCTGGCTTTTTATCCGGATGCGGCCAGGCGCGTGCCTATGGTCGTTCTGTATCGCAGCACTGGCGTTCAACAGCAGATTAACAAACACCTGAACCATCGAAGACGAGTAACAGGAAAGGCGGGTATTGGCGGGGATTTCCAGTGTGACGGTGATGCCACGCAAGTGATGCTGGCAGATGCGCTGTGCGGTTGCGACGATGACCGAGAGATCGGCGTTGTCCAGAGCATGATCTGGCTCGGGTTTGGCAAACTCGATGAGGTCCGACACAATCGCTGCGATCCGCTGCTGATGCAGTGACGCGTCGACGAGTGCTTCTCCAATCTCCTCATCCTCGTTGATCGCAGTGGCATAGTCCACGGCCTGGCTCGCGCAGTTCAGGGGATTCATGATCTCGTGAAGCAGGCCTTTTGCCATGAGGCTAAGCGCCTGGTGTTTTTGTTCCTGGGCGAGCCGATCCTCTGTCGCTTCCAGGGTTGTCAGCGTTTTGGACAAGAGCCGGTTTCGGTCTTTGAGCAGGAACTGCAAGGCCAGCAGGTTTCGCAGGAATATCCGGAAATAGTGCGCCGACAGTGGCGGTATGATCAGACACATCAGTATCAACCAGTTGCTCAGGACTCGGCCGAGTGCAGCGACAAGATCTGACGGCGGAACGGCGAACGACGTCGCTATTACGAGCAGAGTCAGGTTAAGAGCGAGGATGATCGCCGTGTGCCTCAGGGATAGTGTCACCACGCCGATTGAGCTGATGAAAAAAAAGAGGCCGACAATCGCTGGAAGCGACGCCTGGGAGGCTATGTAGCCAAGATAGCTGAACACCGCCATATGGAGGTAAACAAGATACACGACGGCAGGCGACGCCCTGCGCAGACGGGTTCGGCGGTGAGCAACAATCAAACCGGCCAGCACGGTAGTGTAAACGATCAGCCCGGTTGCGCTGGTGTCGGCACTATCCGGATTGACGATCACCCCTGCCGCGAACAGCAAAGTCCCAATAAAGGTGATTGCCAGCGAGACGTCCGCGAAAAGAGGAAGGATCCGGTAGCGGGTCTGTTGTGTGTAAAAGCGCTCGAAGCGTTTTTGGCGCCTTTCGGGTAGCTGTCGAATTTGGTCGACACCGTGAAGAAACCTCATGCCATCCCCGCGTTCTGATGTCGTTTCATGAACAGAATGAGTTCGGGCAAGCGTTCGAATCCAAGCTTGATAAAAATTCGGTCCTTGTAGGAGTGGACGGTTTTGCAGGAAACACCCAACTGCTCAGCAATTTCTTTTACCGGGATGCGGTTGGCCATCATTTTCGCAACCTCCCTCTCCCGCCCCGAGAGCTCCGTGTAAGCTTCCAGTTCGGTCTCCTTCGGAGAGTGGGTATGCCAGCTGCTGACGTACGTTTGACCGTTCCGGATATAGAGCAGGGTCTTGATCAATTCCTGAATCGGGTGGGTCTTGGAAACGACCGATTTGATGCCTGCTTCCAGGTAAATTGACATACGGCTCGCGCTGACGGGGCTATCGGATATCAGTAGCACTGACATCGATGGGCATAGACTCAACGCGTTCTCTGCGATGGTGAGGCCATCGTTGTCCCTGAGATTCTCCTCTATGATCAGGACATTCACATCAGCGTTCAGGAGGCGGTTAAGGGTGTCTATGCCGGTTTCGGATTCACCCACCAGATCGACCTCGTCCTGCTGTAAAAGCTGAAACAAAAGACTGTCCCTGAACAGTCGCTGACCGACCGTGACAAAGAGGCGGATGCTGCGATGGGGCTTCACCGTCAGCCTTCCTCAGAGGTTTTGGTGGGGAGCCGGATGCAAAGCTCACACACCTGATGGCCGCCCCGGCTATCGATGTCTCCACTGAGACGGGCAACACAGGCATAGAGTGCGAGTAGCGCGACTTGTTGCTCCAGCAGCGGAGAAGAGACGCGGGTGATCGGGGACAATAGGTGCGAATAGATCCTCAGGGGAGACGTCAGAAACAGGCGTAGCGAGCCTGAGCTTGATTCAGCGTCAAGCGTGAGCTCGGAACGGTGCATTCCAGAAGCCCTGAGAAGAGTATTCAGGAAGTGGGCAAACAGCTCCAGCAACGACAAAGAGTCCGGGGAGGCATGGCTCCCTGAGCCATCGGTGTGTTCGAGGGCGTGAGTCAGGTTCTCCACGGTCAACGCGCGCGCAGGTGAAGACGCCCGATCTATTAATGTGATGGCTTGAATGGCCGTGTGCTCAAAGCGATCAATCAGCTCGGACTCCAGGCGCGTTTCCAGGCTGGCCCGCAAATGTGATGAGCTTGCCGGGAGCGTGTTGATCGTGAGCAGAGCGTTCAAGAAACGATCGACAACGTGAGAATCAACCACAGGTGACAATGTCTGACTAAGGCGGCGTTGCCGCCGAGCACGGATTTTGTCGAACCGGGATAAGGTCTGAGCATTGTCCCTGTCTCGTGATTCGACAAGCTCGCGGTGCTTCCGGATGCCGTCTCTAAACAGCGCCATGAGCTCACTTGCGCGCCACGGTTTTTGACGGTAGCGGAATATCCGGCCCTCATTGACCGCATCCATTGCCACATTCACCTCGCCATAGGCCGAGGTCAGTATCCGAACGACATCCGGGTGAGATCGTTTTAGCTGATCCAGCAGTTCGTTTCCCTGCATGCCAGGCATTCTCTGGTCCGCCATGATGACGGCGATTCTGTCGCCATGAGCGTGAAACTGGGACAGCGCTGCCGTGGCGTTCTCAGCACAGATGACGGAAAACTCGTCCTGCAGCCGTTCCAGTTGACGGGCGAGATAGTGTGTTGCGGCGGGTTCGTCGTCCACGATCAGAACAGCGGTTTTCCCGGAGCACCCGCTGATTTTCTTGTCTGGGGTCTTTGAAAGTGGGAGCGCCGGGGCGAGTGCCGCAGTCAGGATATGGGACCGTACCAGATCTTCGTTCAGCGGCTTTTCAAAGCATCGATCCACCAAGCCGTTTTCCAACATGGAGCTCAGCAGGTTCAGGGGCATGGTGTTTGTCATCAGAACCCGTAATACCGCCGGGTGCCGATCGCGGAGGTGTGCGAGAAGAGTACGCCGGTCGGGATCGCCTGCCTGGTCGGACATCAGGCACAGGGCTACTGGCGTGGTTTCATCCTGGCCAAGATAGTCCGTCACGGCGAGATCAGAATTGAAGGCGATGATTCGGAAATCTGCCTCAAACTGATATTCAAAGTGCTCGCGCTCCACATCCTTGTCGTATCGGAGAATGATCAGTGGCCGTTGGCAACGATCCATATTCTGTGACGTCCCTTTACCCATTGGATCGAGGGTACCAGCAGTTGAGTAACCCGTTTGTAGGAACTTCCTACAAACGCGATGCGCTTCAAGCAATTCCTCGAGGGCTGTGACGGAGTTGGCAAAATACGAACTGGCGTCGAGTTCGAGCGCTCGCTCGCGGAGCGACTAAACTTATCGGAACAACGACGGTCGAACCAAAGCAAGCGAGGATGATTATGAGTGTTCAGGAAAATGGTCTTACCAACCATGAAGTCACGATTTGCCTGGCTGGCGGTGCTGTGCTGGGACCTTTTAATGCAACTTGGAGCAAGGGCGATGGCGGCGACGTCCGGGAGCTGGTGCGCGAATACGATGCTTGGCTTCAGGGTGAGAAACAGCAGCGGTACAAATTTCACCTTCATGACACCTACACCAACACTGTTCATACACTGGTGCTGAATTTTGAGCAGGTAACCGGCATTTGCGACCATGTCAGACTGAAGTCCCACGGGGACGGCTGATCCTGAAAAGGAGGTAGCATGAGCGAATACAGAACCGAAACAGACAGCCTGGGTGAGGTTCGGGTTCCGGCAAATGCGCTCTGGGGTGCCCAGACTCAGAGGGCGGTGGAGAACTTCCCTGTCAGCGGGCGGGGTATGCCTTTCCGGTTTATTGCAGCCACTGCCCACATCAAGCGTGCCGCAGCCGAGGCGAATGCCAGCTTGGGTCTGTTGGACAATGCTCTGAGAGATGCCATCGTGCAGGCGTGTGACCAACTGGTTGCCGGTGAGTACAGGGACCAGTTTCCGGTGGATCGGTATCAGACTGGTTCCGGCACCAGCACCAACATGAACGTCAATGAGGTAATCGCCGCAATCGCAGCCAAAGCGGGCGTCGAGGTGCACCCGAACGATCACGTTAATATGAGTCAGAGCTCCAACGACGTGGTTCCGACGGCTATTCACGTCAGTACGGTAATGGCCGTCAAGGAGATGTTGATACCCGCGCTGACGCATCTGAGGGGCATTATCTATGAGCGCGAGGCGATCTTCTCGGAACAGGTAAAGACAGGACGAACCCACCTGATGGATGCCATGCCGGTCACTCTAGGGCAGGAGCTTCGTACCTGGCGCGAGCAGTTGTTGGCCGCAGAGGAGCGGGTCGAGAGGGCCAGTGATGATCTGCTGGCCGTACCTCAGGGCGGGACCGCTGTTGGAACGGGTGTGAATGCAGCGCCAGAGTTTGCGGATCAGTTCGTCCGGTTTCTGAAAAACAGCACCGGCTACGGGTTCCGGACTCTGGAGCATAAGTTCGTGGGGCAGAGTGCTGTGGATGGGCCGGTAGCGCTGTCAGCGCAGCTGCGTGGCGTGGCTGTGGTGCTCACCAAGATCGCAAACGACCTGCGGTGGATGAACAGTGGCCCTATCCACGGTTTGGCAGAGATCAGCCTGCCGGCGTTACAACCCGGAAGCAGTATCATGCCGGGCAAGGTCAATCCGGTGATTCCGGAGTCCGTTGCGATGGTCGGGGCGCAAGTGATGGGGCTGGATACCGCGGTCACCATTGCAGGGCAGTCCGGTAATTTCCAGCTCAACGTGATGTTGCCCCTGGTCGGGGCTAACCTGCTGGATATGACCGAACTGCTGAGCAACGCGTCAACGATGCTGGCGGACAGGGCGGTCAGGGATTTCACGGTAAACACCGAGACGCTGGATGCCGGCGTGGGGCGGAACCCCGTACTGGTCACAGCACTTAACCCGGAAATTGGCTACAGCCTGGCCGCGGATATCGCCAAAGAGGCCTATCGTACAGGACGGCCGGTAATCGATGTGGCTGAAGAACGAAGTGGTTTGAGCCGAAAACGACTCGAAGAGCTGATGGATCCATTGAAGCTGACCCGGGGCGGCCTGGCCTGACCTGGGCTGCCATCGATCAGACCTCGCCGGGCAGGGAAGGGAGTGCAGGCGCTTGCTGATTCCGTTTGAGCTGTTTGCCATGCTGGTACTTGCCAACGGCGCTCCGGTTGTTGTGGCCAAGTTACTCAAAGGCCATTGGGCCCTATCCGTTGACGGGGGGCGTACCTGGCGAGATGGCAGGCCGGTCTTTGGTCATAGCAAAACCTGGCGGGGGCTGGCGGCCGGCTCCTTATCCTGTGCGCTGTTTTCCCTGGTTGCCGGGCTTGGTTTCCTGTTTGGTGCGGCCTTCGGCCTGCTGGCATTGATCGGGGATCTCATCAGTAGCTTCGTAAAGCGTCGGTTGGGGAGGCCTTCCAGTAGCCGCGCGTTGGGGCTGGATCAGATTCCGGAGGCTCTGCTTCCGATGCTGCTTGCATTGTTCTGGCTGCCACTGAGTCTGCTGGATGGGCTGCTCATTGTTGCTCTGTTTACCCTTTCCAATATCTACTTTTCACCCATTCTTTACCGCGTCGGGATACGCCGACACCCGCACTGACGAGCGCTGGTTTACCTGGGGCCGCGGGTGAGGGTGTGTATGGTCACTTCCGGAGGACAGTTCAGACGGACATTGACTACCGATGTACCGGCCCCCGGTGAGGTATATCCCTGCATTCCGTTGGCTCGCCAGTAACCGCGGCCCAGGTGCCGGGGGCAGTCTGAATCCAGGGTGACAGGAATACCGCCGGGCAGGCAGATCTGGCCGCCGTGGGTGTGGCCGCAGAGGAACACGTCGTATCCGGCGTGAGCTGCCTCGCGCCAGATCTCAGGCGTATGGCTGAGCAAGATGCCCACGCCGCCTGCAGGGATGTCGTTGCCCGCCTGATGTAGATTATGAGCCTTGTAAAAATGGGCATCATCGACGCCGGCAAGGTAGATCTCTTCGTTCTTGTACCGGATGGGCAGCATCTCATTCATTAGCAACGTGTACCCCATGTCTTCAAGGCCTGGCAGCATGCGCACACTGTCGTGATTGCCCAGTACCGCACAGGCCTGCCCCCGGATGCTGCTGCGCAGGCGGGACATGCCATCAAGGGCAGCGTCCACGGGACCCCAGGTCTGTTTTCGGTAATCCCCGGTCAGTACGCACAGGTCGTATTGCAATGGCTCGATAATCTGCATCACCGCCTGCAGATTGGCCTCATCCATGTCGACGTGCAGATCGGTCAGGTGCAGGATGCGGAACCCCTCAAAGGCTTCCGGCAGATCCGGCAGGTGAAAGTGGTTCCGGGCAACGGTCAGCTTCCGACTGTTTTCCTGGCCCCGCCGGAAAAGGCCGGCCATTTTCAGGCAAAAACGGATAAAGCCCGGAGCTGAGGTGATGTTCTCCAGGTGAAAGGAGCGATGATCTTTTCCGAAAACCAGGGCTTCGGCTTCCCGTTCTATTCCGAGTCGTTGGCGAGCATGAACAGGCCCCAATCTCAGGCTGAGGCGATATTCCAGCAGCTCATCCTGGTTTTCAGGTGTATGAGCCCTTGCGGTCATTGTTCTGTCCTTGATATGCCGAGCGGGCTATTACCGTTCTGAAAAAGCGGCAAACCCTGTCTGTCATTATGGATCTCAGAGGCGGGGATGCAACTGCGTTGTGGTTTTGTTCATGTTTGGCCCGGGTATTGAATCATTGGCAAAGTCTGTCCGTAACCGCCACAATTCACGAATACACTCACCTTAGGATGAAAGCGAGGATACGATGGCGACTTCCTGTGATATACCGGGGCTGACGGTTCCCCGGAGTCGGTTTCCGGACCCGGAGCAGAATCTGGAACAATCTGGCGACGACGCCCGCGTGGTCCTGGCTGGCGGTTGTTTCTGGTGTGTCGAAGCCGTGTTGATCGCGATAAACGGGGTGAAAAGTGTTGAGTCGGGCTACGCGGGTGGCCAGGCCGATACTGCGAACTATGAAGCAGTGTGCACCGGGGCCACGGGCCATGCTGAGGTTGTTGATGTCCACTATGATCCAACCAAAGTCAGCTTCGGTGAGCTGCTCAAGGTGTTCTTCTCGGTGGCCCACGATCCTACTCAGCTCAATCGCCAGGGCAATGACCGGGGAACCCAGTACCGTTCGGCCGTGTTCTACGAGACGCAGGCACAGAAAGACGTGGTCGAGGCCTACATCCGGCAGCTGGACGACGCTGGCGTGTACCCCGAGCCGATCGTCACGACGCTGGAACCTCTGGAGGCTTTCTACCCGGCAGAGGCCTATCATCAGAACTTTGCAGCCCGAAACCCCTGGCAGCCGTACATTATGGCTGTCGCAGCTCCAAAAATGGAAAAGCTGACGGATTATTATGGGGACAGGCTTAAGCCGGAATATACCGACAACCAGGATACCGATGCCGAAGGAGGCAAAGCATGAGCGTTTCTGCCGCAGGTTATGACCTGACGCCGTTGACCCGCGACGAGATCGAACAGAAGGCTGCGGACCTCACGGAAGAAGAGCGCAGGGTTCTGCTGGATCATGGTACTGAACATCCTTTTTGTGGCACTTTGTTGGACAACAAGAAAACGGGCGCTTATCACTGCCGCCTGTGCGACCTGCCGCTGTTCAGCTCGAACGCAAAGTTTGATTCAGGCACCGGGTGGCCAAGCTTCTTCCAGCCATTCGATCCGGAGCATATCCGATACTTGGAAGACAGCAGCCTCGGGATGACTCGTACCGAAATCCGCTGTCCTCGTTGTGATAGCCACCTCGGGCATGTGTTCCCTGATGGCCCGCCTCCAACCGGTCAGCGCTACTGCCTGAACTCCATTGCCATGGTGTTCAGGGAAGCATGAACCGACTGAAACTGAACCCGCTGACGGAATCCGCGACCCTGCTCTGGCGAGCAGTCGTGGTGCTGGGCTCGGTGGGCTTGACGGCGATCTACTCGCTGATGGTCCTTCTCCGGGCAATGTTCGGTCGTCTTGATCGTCCCATGATGGATAAGTATTGCCGGGAGTGGTCTGCCGGCTTGTTGCGACTGGTGCGCTCAAGCCTGACGGTTCGTGGTGAAGTGCCGGATTTCAGTAACGGTCGCCGGTACATCGTCATGTGTACTCACGCCAGCCACTACGATATCCCGGTGTCCTTTGTGTCTTTGCCCGGGTCGATACGCATGCTGGCCAAGAAAGAGCTGTTCAGTATTCCGCTTCTGGGACAGGCCATGAAGGCGGGCGATTTCCCCTCGGTGGACCGCTCGAATCGTCAGAAGGCCGTGAAGGACCTGGCGCGGGCAAAGGAAATGATGGAAAGCGGTATTGTGCTCTGGGCGGCGCCGGAAGGCACCCGCTCTCCGGATGGAAAGCTGTTGCCGTTCAAGAAAGGGTGTTTTCACCTGGCGCTCGATACCGAAGCCGTTATTGTCCCCGTGGCCATTCGCGGTATTCACAGGGTGCTGCCGGCTCGTAGCTGGCAGATCAACCTGGGACAGCCTGTAGACGTCCGCGTTGGTGAGCCCCTGGATACCTCGGGTAAAACCAAAGAAGACCTGCCGGAAATCATGCAGGAAGTGCGCAGTCGTATCGAAACGTTGTTGGGGGATGGCGAGGCCGAGTAATCGGCCCCGAATCCGGTTCAGGCTGTGCTCGCGGTCACCACGGTAGACAGGAGGTAACCGGTGTAGGCAACGTAGGCAACGAGTAACACGGCTCCGTCGAAACGGCTGATCAGTTTGCGACTGCCAGTGAAACCGAAGCCCATGGCAAGAAGTCCCAGCGTTAAGGCCAGCATCAGCGTCCAGTCGCGATAGAGCACTTCTGGGTCAACCGTTAGCGGCTGGATTGCAGCGGCCAGGCCTACCACGGCCAGGGTGTTGAAAATGCCCGAGCCAAGGATATTCCCCAGGATCAGATCATGCTCATTTTTCTTCACGGCGGCGAGGGCTGAGGCGAGTTCCGGCAGGGAGGTACCGATGGCGACAATGGTCAGGCCGATGACCAGATCGCTGACACCCAGGCTCTGGGCAATGGATACCGCGCCCCAGACCAATAGCCTCGAGCTGACAATCAACAGAACCAGCCCCACCACCAGCCACATCAGCGAGGACTTCAGTGGCATCGGATGTTCCATCATTTCGGTCATTTCCGCATCGGCCTCATTGGCCAGAGGATCTGCCTTACCTTTAAGGCCCTGATAGATCGACCAGCCCATCACCGCAGCGAAGACGGCCAGGAGGACCCAGCCGTCCAGACGGGACAGTTCGCCATCGAGCAATTGGGCGCCAGCGATGAGGGTCAGTACAACCAGGAGCGGCAATTCTTTGCGAACCACCTGTGAATGAACCGCGATGGGCGCGATCACCGCCGTCAGGCCAACGATCAGCGCGATATTCGTGATGTTGGAGCCATAGCCGTTACCCAGAGCCAGGCCGGGATTGCCGTCAGAGGCCGCCATGGCGGACACAGCCAGCTCCGGCGCGGAGGTTCCGAAGCCAATGATTACCATACCAATTAGCAGTGTGGGCATGCCCAGGTGCTTTGCGGTCGCAGCAGCGCCCTCAACAAATTTATCGGCACTCCAGACCAGCAGCACCAGCCCGGCAAGGATTGCGCCAATCGGCAAAAGCATAGAAAAGCCTCAGTGAATGAATGTTCCGAGTATGTATACCCCCGCGTAGCCAAGTGTATAGGCCGCGAGAAGGTGCACAACATACTTCAAATAGGCACCAAAGGTCAGCCCCGGAATCTTACTCATGGCGACAATACCTGCCGCGGAACCGATCACCAGCAAGGAGCCGCCGACACCAACGGCATAGGTCAGACCCATCCATTCGCCCGGAGTCATGGTGATGCCTGCTTTGAGCAGCGCAGCAGTCAGCGGCACGTTGTCGATCACGGCCGAGAAAATACCCATCAGGTAATTGGCGTACAGCGGTGGCAGGAGATCGTAGATCGCCACAAACGAATCCAGGGCGTGGATCTCCTTGAGCATGCCAACCAACAGCAGGATGCCAAGGAAGAAAAGCAAGGTTTCGAACTCGATGATACGGATGTACTCGAGAATCGGATCCAGGTCCGAATCGTTACTCATGAACCGGGATACCAGGAACATGACAGACATACCGAACAGGAAGGTCAGGACCGGAGGCACACTGAACAATGCGTTGCCTGCAATGGTGCTCAGGATTGTTAACAAAAACAGGCCGGCAATCGTAATGTCCACGGGCCGGAGTTCCGACTTGGTCGCGCTCAGTGTGATGGTGCCGGTCAAACCTCTGGAGAGAAACACAGCAAGGATGAAAACGGTGATGGACGCGGGTATCGCCAGGGTCAAAAGTGTCAGTATTTCAACCTTTTTGGCGAGGAAGATCATGAGCGTGGTGACATCGCCGGTGATCAGGGAGACGCCGCCTGAGTTCACCGCGAATACCACCAGGGTAACAAACTGGAGGCGTTTCTTGAGCTCCAGATCCAGGGACAGGATCAGGGAGCATGAGACTAAAGTGGCGGTGATATTGTCTGCTAAAGAGGAGAAAATGAAGCAAAACAGACCGGTCAGGAACAGCAGTTTTCGCTCACTTACCTGTTTCGGCATGATCAGATAAATCAGATTCTCGATCATTCCTTTCTTGTTCAGGTAGGCCACAAAGGTCATGGCGGCGACCAGGAACAGCCATAGACCTGCGATCTCCGCGATACTCTCGGTAAGGCCGGTCGAAATTGCAGACGTTTCACCCTCGTTAGGGCTGGCCAGAAAGAGCAGAATCCAGCTCAGGGTGCCGAAGAAAAGCGTTACCTTGGCTTTGTTGACGTGGGTGACCTCTTCGAAGATAACGCCAAGCAGCGCGAGTACAGCAAAAATAATTAATACAGCTTCAAGGGCAGACATTGGGAAAATCCCGTCCAGGTTTTCGATAGGGCCAAAGAATGGCCAGGCAAGATTGTGGGGCCGGATTTTAGACCTTTGACCTGCAGCAAACCACTGTTCTTAAGTGGGACACACATTACCTGGATCAACTGACAACAGGCCGATTCAGGTGCCCTGATTGATAATCGCAATTTATTATTTCGGCGAAAATCGGGATAATTGCGCCCAAATTCAGACAGGAAGCAGACGGCAACGCTTTTTATCACGCGTGCGACCGGTTTCCGAAAGGCTCCTTTGCTGATCGTGGAGGAGTGAACAGGCTCAATACTAGCTAGGGTAAAAACCAATGGCCGTTAGACAGGCAGATGTAGTGCTGGTCGGCGGTGGCGTCATGAGCGCCACTCTCGGCATGATGCTCAGGCAACTGGATCCGTCCCTGGACATCGTCATGGTGGAACGTCTAGACCACGTTGCCCATGAAAGCACCGACGGATGGAACAATGCAGGCACCGGCCACGCCGGCTACTGTGAACTTAACTACACCCCCGAAACCGACGATGGCGATGTCGCCATTGAGCGGGCTCTCCAGATCAACGCACAGTTCGAAGTGTCCCTCCAGTTCTGGTCGCATCTGGTTGAGCAGGGCATGTTGCCCGATCCCAAGAGTTTCATTAACCGCACGCCGCACCAGAGTTTTGTCTGGGGAGAGAAAGACGTAGCCTTCCTCAAGCGCCGATACGAGAAGCTCAGTAGCCACCACTTGTTCCGGGAGATGGAGTACACCGAGTCTCCGGAGGAACTGGAAACGTGGATGCCGCTGGTGGTCAACCACCGTGACCCCATGCAGTCGGTTGCCGCCACGCGGATCAAGCACGGATCGGATGTCGATTTCGGCTCGCTCACCCGCAGCATGGTGAAGTACCTGGAAAGTCAGCCTAATTTCGAGCTGATGTTGAGCTGCCCGGTGCATTACATTGATCAGCGGGACAATGGGCGCTGGAAAGTCCGGGTGAAGAACCAGAAAACCGGGGAACTGACCAAGCTGGAAGCGGGCTTTGTTTTCCTGGGTGCCGGTGGCGGTGCTCTGCCGTTGCTGCAGAAATCCGGTATCGAGGAAGCCCGTGGTTATGGCGGATTCCCGGTCAGCGGCCAGTGGCTGGTGTGCGGCAAACCGGACATTGTCGAAAAGCATCATTCCAAGGTCTACGGCAAGGCGCCTATTGGCGCGCCGCCGATGTCCGTACCTCACCTGGATACCCGGATCATTAACGGCGAGCCAGCGTTGTTGTTCGGCCCGTTTGCCGGTTTCACGACCCGCTTCCTGAAGCAGGGATCGGTGTTCGACCTGTTCGGTTCGGTTAAGCCGACTAACCTGAAGCCGATGCTGTCGGTCAGCAAGAGTAATATGGACCTGACCCGTTATCTGATTGGGGAAGTGTTCCAGTCTCACGGGGATCGGGTGTCGTCTCTGAGAAACTTCTTCCCGGATGCCCGTGAGGACGACTGGAAACTGCAGATGGCTGGCCAACGGGTGCAGATCATCAAGCAGACGTCCGATGGCGGGGGCAAACTGGAATTCGGTACTGAAATCGTGGCGGCTAAAGATGGCACGCTGGCGGCGTTGCTTGGAGCTTCCCCGGGAGCCTCCACGGCGGCGAATGCGATGATCAATGTGCTCGAGCGCTGTTTCCCGGAGAGTATGAAAACACCGGAATGGCAGGAGCGTATGAAAACGCTGGTGCCTTCTTACGGGCAATCGCTGGTTGAGAATGAGGCATTGTTGAACGAGGTCCGCGAACGGACGCTGTCCACCCTCAAACTCAACTGATATAACTAAACG
Organism: Marinobacter nitratireducens; assembly: GCF_000708045.1. Lineage (GTDB taxonomy): Bacteria > Pseudomonadota > Gammaproteobacteria > Pseudomonadales > Oleiphilaceae > Marinobacter > Marinobacter nitratireducens. Next base: position 189,616 of record NZ_ANIE01000007.1, on the reverse strand, counting down.
GTATAGAATGCCGGATAGGTGCGGCGGACAGGGGCTATGGCAACTGTCCGCTTTTTTTTTGGCCGGTGTTCCGGTCGCTTCCGGTTTGCGATTCTTCTCAGGGCTCCTAGGGTTAGGTAATGCCCTTTAAAAAAAGGAGAACGCGCATGAGCGAGCAAAAATACGACCCTTCCAAGGGATATGTCGCCCTGCTTGGATGGAGCCTGAATGCGGTAGAGGCCGCGGACAAGTTCGACCGCCGATATGTGGTTGTGGCTCCGGACTGGGCCGAAGCGTATTGCAAAGAGCACGATATCCCCTACGTACCGTGGAACTTCGAGCGGCTCAATGACCGATCATTTGAAATCGCCCAGACACTAAAGGATATGGGGGTGAATGTGGCCATTCCCCTGTTCGAAGAAACGGTGGAGTGGGCCGGCGCCATCAATTCTGTGCTGATGGACAAGCCCCGGTTGTTCGGTCAGGCCATGCTTTTGCGGGATAAGGCGCTGATGAAGCGGCGGGCGCAGCTCGGGGGTATTCGAGTAGGGATTTTTGAGGAAGCCCATGACAAAGACGATGTCATCCGCTTCCTGAAGCGGGTCAACCAGACCCTGCTGAAACTGGATGGGGATCCCAACGATCCGATCCACCTGAAAGCCTTCGATAAAGCGGGCTGCCTCGGGCACCGGGTGATTCGCACCCCGGATGAGGTTGATACGATCCCGGACGAGGAATTTCCCGTTTTGATGGAGTCCCACCTGGATGGCTGGGAGTTTGCCGTCGAGGCGTGGATCCACAATGGCAAGATCCGTTTCCTGAATATCTCCGAGTACGTCACTCTGGGCTATTCCGTGTTTGTCCCGGCAACGCCTGACCTTGAGAAATACCGGCCCCAGATCACGGCTGAAATCGAGAAGCTGATCAAAACCTTCGATATCGATTTCGGCTTTGTCCACCCGGAATACTTTGTGACCAGCGATGGCACCATGTACTTCGGCGAGGTGGCCTATCGACCGCCGGGATTCAAGGTGTTCGAACTGCTTGAGAGGGCCTATGGATTCAATGCCTATCAGGGGCTGATACTGGCCTTCGACCCGAAAACAACCGACGAAGAAATCGAGGCCTTCTTCCCCGAGGAAGTGGTGGGTGCGAAAGGGTATGCCGGATGCTTCGGCGTGTACCCGCGCCTGCGAGTGGTTAGCCGCCTGGAGGTGCCTGAAGAAACGGAAAATCACGAGTATTTCGAGAGCCACGAGCTCACACCGCCACTTGAGGCAACGGTGACCAAGAGAACGGCATTCGGAACCCACTGGGGGCTGGTCTACTTCTTCGGTGACGATCCCTACCGGATGCGGGATCTTTTGAAACATCAGGAAGATCTCGATTTCTATGTATAATCAGGAGAGCCATTAACAATAACGGGTTTGGTGCAGGCCCTCAGGAGAACGTCGTTGAACGATCGCCAGCCGGGCAGCGCAGTGCCAGCGGTTAATATGGACGCGTTGGCAGAGAGACTTGATCATTCGATAGAGTCGCTTGAGCAGAGCCGGCCCTTTGCCAGGGCTGGCAAGCTTCCTCGTGTATTCGATATTGCCCGGCGAATCCTTCAGCAACCGGGTGGTTGCGAGATTGTTGAGGCTCGAGCGCAGCGCCTTGAACAGGCGGGGGTGTTTGTTGGCACCGATTGGGCTGACCCCGCCATCCTGCTGCCATCTCTGACCACCTTTTCCCTCCAGAGCCAGAGTGCCGATACCGTGGTTGTCGAGGCCATCAGTGAGCTTCGATTACTGGCGGTGGCCAGGGGGACCTATTTCCATCCGTCGGTTTCCGCCGAACAGGCCCACCACTACCTGACCCAGGTGCTGGCCATTAACCTGGGGCTACTGTTCGGTATGACCGGTGAGGCCGAGCGGGAGCAGGGCAAGCTGGCGCTGATCGGTCAGGCTGTGGTGCAGTATGTGGCTCAGCAGATCGGTTACGAACACGTGATCGAAAGCCTGATCGAGGAGATCTGGCGAATCCTCCAGCAGCGCCCAATTCAGGTTGCCGACGTGCGCAGGATGATCACCCAGATCGCCATGTGCCGGGCCGATCCGAATGCGGATCTCGGCGGTGCTGGTGGTGGCGCAGATCGGCTGATCTCCAGCCTCTACGGCCCTACCCGGGCGTGCAGCGAAGACCCGGGAGTGGTGGTATACGAGCAGCGGCTCGCGTCGATGGACGCACAGGCCCTGCAGAATGAGGCCACGGGCTTCGCCCGATCCATGCACGATACCGGGCTGGTATCGCCCTATCACGCCGCCTTCGTGCGGTTTATTCTGGAAGATCGGGATACCCTGCTCAGTGAGGCTTTGGGCCTGTCCAGTACCGGGCGGGACTGCTTGCTGTGTTATCGGGAGTTGGTGCACGCTCTCATTACCGATGGCATCTTCCCGGAGACCGCCCAGGGGCTCTACGGTCTTGCCCTGATGCTGGAACGCGGCATTCTTTACCAGCCGCCGGTCGCCCCGGCGCTCTGGCGGCAGGTCAGGCTGCCGCTCTGTGCGGAAGCCCGGGAACGGCTGCAATTGGCCTATGGCTATCAACCGCAACCGGGGGCCTGGCTGCTCCAGGGCGTGCTGAACATGCTGGGGCAACCCCTGGGCGTGGGCCAGGGTAACAATCCGACCTGCCAGTCCGCCCGTGCGTTGTCCATGTGGGCTTACAACGATCCCGACTACCTGTTACAAATGGTGGCCTGGGCTGCCCGGGACAACGAGATCATGATGCACTTCGAAGGTCAGCCAGTGTCTTCCCTGTCGAGTCTTGGCGGGGTGGCGTCGGAAGTGACGCTGGATCTGGATCCGGTGTCGTTGATCGTGGTTCCCCATCTGGACCGGATTTACGCCGAAATGGGCCGGCTCTGCGCCGGTCGTGAAGGGGACCCGCATCGCTGGGTAAATCCGGAGTTTCACGGCTGGTCTGCTGGCCGGGGCTTCGCCATCAATGTGGACGTCGCCACCGGCAAACTGGACGATCTACCCGGTTTCGTCCGTCACTTCTATGCCAGTTACCACCCCTACTACAACGGCAATCAGCCGCTGATTCATCCCCAGCCCGCCGGTATTGCGGTTACGGATTCCGCCGCCCGATTCATCGGTTGGCATGCGATCACCATTCTTCGTGTGGCACTGGATCCAGAAAACGCTATGCGCGTCTACTTCTTCAACCCCAATAACGACAGCGGACAGAACTGGGGAGATGGCGTGCGCGTAAGTACGGCAGGGCATGGCGAACGTTTTGGCGAATCGTCGCTCCCGTTTGAGCAATTCACCTCAAGGCTCTACATCTTCCATTTCGATCCACTGGAACGTGGGGAGCCGGCGGATGTGAGTGAGGAGGAATTGGCGCGGGTACTGGATGGGGTGCATCGTACCTGGGGCGCGGACCGGTTGCCGTCAGACGGCCTGCAGGCCGAGCCTTCGCCACAAGGGTAGAGCCAGAAAAACGACCAGGCAGGAGCGACTTTATGACCGCAGAGCAGGGGCAAGCGAGCAACGGTGCAGAGCTGTTTATCCGGGCACTCGAGAATGAGGGCGTAAAGTATATTTTCGGCGTTCCGGGGGAGGAAAATCTTGCCCTGCTTGAGGCGCTTCGGGGCAGCAGCATCCAGCTTGTTCTGAATCGGCACGAACAGGCCGCGGGATTTATGGCAGCCACATACGGCCGCCTGACCGGTCAGGTTGGGGTGTGCCTGTCTACGTTGGGGCCCGGGGCCACCAATCTGGTCACGGCGGCCGCCTATGCCCAACTCGGTGGTATGCCCATGCTGATGATCTCCGGCCAGAAGCCGATCAAGTCCTCCAAGCAGGGGTTGTTCCAGATTCTGGATGTGGTGGATCTGATGCGGCCGTTGACCAAATACACCCGGCAGATCAGTAACGCCAACACCATACCGGCCAAGATCCGGGAGGCATTCCGGCTGGCGTCCGAAGAACGCCCCGGAGCGGTTCATCTTGAGCTTCCCGAGGACATCGCCGCCGAGGCGCCCGCGCCGGACACCCACATCTTCTCCCCCAGCGACGCCCGGCGGCCGTCTGCCAGCCCGAAAAGCCTTGAAATGGCCTGCGATATGCTCCGGGAAGCGCGTCACCCATTGATTATGATCGGTGCCGGAGCCAACCGTAAGCGGGTCTCCCAGGCGCTGATTCACCTGGTGAACGTGATCGGTATCCCCTTCTTCACGACACAAATGGGGAAAGGGGTGGTGGACGAACGGCACCCCCGTTATCTCGGCAACGCGGCGCTCTCCGCCGGAGACTTTATCCACTGCGCCATCGATCATGCCGATCTGGTAATCAATGTCGGCCATGACGTGGTCGAGAAGCCGCCTTTCTTTATGCAGCCGGGGGGAAAGAAGGTTATCCACGTCAATTTTTCAGGCGCAGATGTCGATCCGGTCTATTTCCCCCAGCATGAGGTAGTAGGGGATATCGCTAACAGCGTTGAATACATGGCTGACCACTGCGGCGTGTGCACCAATCACGACTTCAGCCGTTTTATGGAAGTGAAGGCGGCGGTGGATAAGCACCTGGGGGATCGCGCAGAGAGCGACAGCTTTCCCGTCATCCCTCAGCGTATCGTGCACGATGTGCGTCGGGTGATGCCGGAGGACGGCATCATCGCCCTGGACAATGGCATGTACAAGCTCTGGTTTGCCAGGAATTATCCGGCATACGACAACAATACCGTGCTGCTGGATAACGCGCTGGCATCGATGGGCGCCGGCCTGCCCAGTGCGATGATGGCATCCATGCTCTATCCGCACCTCAAGGTCATGGCCATCTGCGGCGATGGCGGCTTCATGATGAACAGCCAGGAGTTGGAAACGGCGGTCCGTCTGGAGCTGAATCTGGTGGTGCTTATTATCAGCGACAGCGCCTACGGCATGATCAAATGGAAACAGGGTCAGGAAGGCTTTGCCGATTTCGGGCTGGACTACCGTAACCCGGATTTCGTGCAGTACGCGGAGTCTTACGGTGCCGTTGGCCATCGGGTCACCCGCACCGATGAATTGCGCCCGATCCTGGAGCGCGCGCTGTCGGCGGGCGGCGTGCATCTTGTTGAGGTGCCAGTGGATTACAGTGAGAACCGACGGGTGTTTGATGAAGAGCTGGCGCAACTGACCTGCCCGCTCTAGCGTTGTATGATAGCGCTGGATCCACTGAAAGGAACAAACCGATTATGAATGTCCGGCTTGGTTGGCTGTTGGTCTTGGTTGCGGTATTGGTGTCTGCGGGGTGCAGCAGACCTGAGACGCCTCAGGAGGTGGCTGCGGCATTCTGGCAGTCAGTGGCTGACAACGATGCAGACGAAGTTGTGGCGTTATCCACACTCACATCGCCGAGCCAGTTTGACGGCTACAAGCGTGGCTGGACCAACGCGGTTCCCTCGTTTGGCCGCGTGGTTATTGAAGAGCGTGAGGCGTCCATTGTCACCCGGTTGCCCCCAGAGGAAGGTTCCGAAGGCGAACGCCTGGAGCTGATTACCTATCTGGTGTCTGCTGAAGATGGCTGGGTTGTGGACTATGAGCGTACCGGTGACCCCATCCTCAACCCGTCTCCGTTCAGTGGCCTGATGGGGCAGTTAAACAAGCTGGGTGAGAAACTTTCCGAGAGCTTTGATCAGTCATCCGACGACCTGAGCCAGCGTATGGACGAGCTCGCCCGGGATCTGGAAGCGTATTCTGATGATCTGCGCCGTCAGACCGACGAAGCTATGAGCGACTTCGGGGATCAGCTTCGTGATGCCATGAAGGATCTGGAAGACTCGCTGGATGAGGCCCTTGAGGATAACGAGCAGGCACCCGCGGAGGATCGGGTAATCCTGGAGCAAGCGTCCTGGGATCTGGGTGAGAAAGCGGATGCGCTGGAAGAGCCTACCGCTGAGCACCTTGCCGATGCCAGCCGTTCCATCGCTGCCACCGGTGAGCGTCTGAGTCGCCTCAGCAGTGAGACCTGGGCCGAATACCGGGGCCAGTGGGAAGAGCGCCTCGACGAGATCCGGGATGACATGAAGGCCTTCTTTGAAGATCTGGGCCAGCGTTGAGAGCTGGCCCGGATCTGTAAGCTGGTGTTCAGAAGAACAGGGTGAATCCTGAAGAGAGTTCGATATTGTGCGTCAGCTGAGACTGCCGGATCAGGTCGCTGTTAAACATGTGATCGCGGAAATCCACGTGTACCGTGAGCCAGTCCAGCAGTACGATCCGGAACCCGGTTCCCAGGGTGGTGGTGAAGTTGCTTTCGCCACCAAATTCGGTGTTACCGACACCGCCTACCAGATAAAACGCTGAGTTGAAGGTCAGCGAGTCACTAAAGAAAATCTCCCCCGGAAAGATGTTGTATCCCACGAGAAAATCATAGTAGCTGTAATCCCTGTCATCATCCGTCAGCAGCCGGACGTTGGAGCCGCTCAGTTCCTCGAATGAGGTCAGCCCTGCTTCACTCATGCCGTAATTGAACTGGATGAAAAAGTCTTCCGTGGCATGGAAGGCGGCACTGATGCCATATAGGGGCTCGGTGCTGAAATTGTCGATGGAGAGCAGGCCGGCAAAGGCGCCCACTTCGAAGAACTCGGTGTCGAGATTCGCCTCGCTGATGCTGCGGGGACTGATGTCCGGCTCAATGACCTGTACTGGCGCGGAAGTTGATTCGTTTTCCTGTGCCTGCGCCGCGCCCAATGGTACCAGCGCAAGCAACCCGGCAAACCAGGCGGATTTTTTACTGAGCCCGCGAAGGCTGCTCAGAAGAAAGTGTTCAGTCCGATTTTCCATTCGCTTAAACCTGTGCTGTCAGAGTTGGACGACACCGAGTACACCCGGTACTCGGCACGGATCAAAAAGTTGCGACCGATGTAATAACCCAGGCCGCCGCCCAGGGTGACGCCATCGGCGTCTCCCAGATCGCTGAGCAGGACTTTCTGCCTGGCATCGAACGAGAACTGGCTGTAGCCAATCAGTGCGTAGGGTGTCAGGGACCACTGGTGCAGGGGTTCCAGAATCAGGTTGGCGCCGTAGTAGTCGCTGGTCACTGACTGGTTGTAAATCTTTCCTGCCTCAATTTCCGCTCCCAGCCAGGTCAGGGGGCGATAGCCGGCCGTCAGACTGAAACTCGGGGACTGCTCAAGCTGACCGGCAGTGAACCCCACTCGCCAGCTGGACTCGAGATACTGCCCATGGCTCACCTCTGGCAGGTCTGCGGGCAGTCCCGTTGGCTGCAGTGTGCGGCCGAGTTGACTGGCCTTGGTCCACCCGGTTTCACCCGAGGCGGCCCGGACCTTGTACCAGTTGGTCTTGCGCTTCAGCAGTTCGACCTGCTCGCCTTTCTCAATGACATGGAAAATGGGATACCCGCGCCCGGGCGCTGTGTGCAGTTCAATAAACGGGTCGCTGACTTCCAGCGCCGGTACGGCGTCTTCAGCGTGTGCCGTGCCGTTACCGACGAGCGCGACAAGAACCGCAGTCAGCGCCGATCCCACCGACTGCCTGACTCCGGGCAGGGAATGTCGCCGGGCTGGCTTACCTGTCTTTCTGTTCGTACTGATCACCAGAGAGCCCACCTGTGCCAATTGTTAAAATGCGTTAACAAATGTAAATAAATGTTTTTAAAGGGAAAATTTAAAAATTAAAGGGAACTCTGGAGCGCGGCTGGTCGTTAGGCAACTGTCACGATGTTTTTTTGAGATGGCCTTCTCAGAATGAAAATCGGATGTCAAAAGCTTCGTATTAACATTGAGAACATGTGATAGGTTATTTAACACGATTTGACGATTGAAGCGTTCTCAATAAAAAAACTGACCGACATCTCAGTGAAAGGCCGTCCAAAAAGAGCCCCTCCGAGCAAGAGTCAGTTACCTCAAACAAGTCAGTCCCCAGAATGTTCAACAGAACTCGTCGACAACAATGTGTGCGAGTCGGCGCAGGAGCAGGATGGTGGATTTTCAACAGAAAAGTGGATCAAGCGCTCTTTCCGGAGGCCTGTCATTAGGGCGTCTGGCAAGTCTGGTGCTTGTGTGTCTCGCACTGGTGAGTGGTCAGGGATTCGCGCAGGAGGGGGCGACCGTCCCCGAAGTAGCGGTCGCGAAATCCGCCGGTGATGCCGGTGTTGCGCTTGAGCGGATCATTGAAACGCCGCTTTCCGTCCGCGAGAGCCGGGAACGGGCCCAGCGTGCTGTCAATGAGCTATCCAGGGAAATTCAGGGCCTCAAGCAAAACGTTGTGGCGTTGAACAAAGACCTTCGGGTGCTGGAGGAAGACCTTTTATTCCCCGCGAACACCCGGTTCCATGTGTTCGTGTCTCTGAACGTCGGGGAGTATTTCAGGCTTGAAGGCGTGGAGCTGCGGCTGGATAACGACGTGGTTACCAGTTACCTCTACAGTGGTGAAGAACGCCAGGCGCTGGCCAAAGGCGGGAAGCACCAGCTCTACCTCGGTAACCTCAGCCCCGGTAAGCACACACTGTCAGCGTTCTTCGTCGGGCAAGGCCCGAACGGTCGTGAATACAAGCGCGGCAGCAGCCTGAAGTTCACCAAAAGCCAGGGGCCGAAGTTCGTCGAACTGGCCGTGGCCGATTCCGAAGCCCGTCAGCAGCCCGAGTTTTCGGTCCGGGAGTGGTAAACCATGGCGGCACGGTCGGCATTCTCCCAGGTATCGTTTCCCCCTCGCGCCAAGGCGTTGTTGTCGTCGCTGGTGCTGACGCTGTCAGCAACCACGGCGACACCGGTCTTGGCCGCTGAAACCGAAGCCCGTGATCTAAAGTACGGCGCGGTCCTGTTCCAGTATTACCAGCAGAATTATTTCGAAACACTGGTTGAGTACGCCTGGGCGGAAGAGCAGGGCGGTATCGCCAACCACGGCACCTATCCGGAGCTGCTTAAAGGTGGGGTGAGCCTTTCCTATGGGCTTGATGAGCAGGCCGAAGACATTTTCGATCGGCTGGCAGCCAGCAATCTGAGCGAGCCGGTACGCAATCGGGCCCGCTTCTTTCTGGGCAAGATGCAATATCTGCGCGGTGAGACAGATACAGCGGCCCGAAATCTGAACCAGATACGGGGTGAGCTGCCAGCAGCTGTGGATGCCGAGTACCGATATCTGGCCGCACTGGTGAACGTAAAGCTGGGCTATCTGGATGCCGGCGAAGCTGTTGCGGAAACCATTGAGCAGGATAGCCCTTACGCACCCTATTTCTACTTTAATCTCGCCATTGCCCTGGAGGGGCAGGAACGTACGGACGATGCCATCGAGGCGCTGAATCGAGTGATCGCACTCAACGACGGTTCCGCCGAATTGCAGCGGCTGGCGGACCGCGCGCGGATGGCGCTCGCCTACGTGTATGCCAGCCACGAAGACACGCTCAACGCCGGGTTACAGCTCACCAGCATCAACACCACTGGGGCCTACTCCAATCGCGGCCTTCTGGGCGCCAGCTGGATGTCCATCAACGCCGGTGACTTTCGCCAGGCTCTGGCGCCACTGGACGTTCTGACGGCCCGTTCCATGGCGTTGCCGGAAGTGCAGGAAGCCGTACTTCTGCGTCCTCATGTCTACGAGCGGATGGGGCTTGAAGGCCGTGCAGCCCGGGGCTTTATCGCCGCAGACAGCCGATTTCGGCATGCGCTGAAAGAGCTGGATGACGCCCGTGAGACCCTCGATCGCTCAGACGTGCTGGAGCTGTTTGTTCGCAACCTCAATGACGTTCTCGATGAGAGCGACTGGTTCGGCCGGGCACCGTCCGTCGCGGTCAACCGCCTGTCGCCTTTCCTGGTGCAATTGATGTCGGATCACAGCTTTCAGTCCGTGCTCAAGGACCTGCGTGACCTGTATGCCATTCGCAACAACCTTGAACGCTGGAAAGCGCGCCGTTCGGACTTCGATACCATCCTGGCAGCCCGCGCTGGCGGTGCGGGAGGGGCCAGTCACGGTGGCCGTATCCGAGTCATTAAGCGCCAGCTCAATGAGGCTCTAAGTGAGCGTGAGCAACTGGCTACGCGGCTGGCGCAGTTACCGCAAGACAAGCAGTCATCCATTCGCTGGCTGCTGGAGGAACTGACGTTCGAAATCAGCAAGGCGGAGACCGCGATTGAAGCACTGCAGGCGGGTAACAGCCTGGCCAGCAGTGCCCACTTCGAACAGCAGGTCACCGGACGGATGGCGGATGTTGATGCCGAGCTCGTTCGCACCGAAAGCCTCATCACCCGCCTGGAGGATGTCATGGTGACCCTGGTTCGCACCGAGCTTGATATCCACCAGCATCGTCTTGAGCAGTATCAGGTTGAGGCCCAGCTCGCCAAGGTCCGGATCCTGGATCGTTCACTGCAGACCCTGGAGCCTGAGGACGAAATACTTGATGAGAGCGGTGCCGTTCAGGCGCAGAGTCAGGCTGCCCCACAGGAGGGAAACCGTGATGAAAAGATCTAGCCTCCTGTTGCTGAGTATCATGGTAAGCGGCTGTGCCTCGTTCCAGAACCCGACCACGATCGCCGGGCTCCAGAAGCAGCAGGAACCTTTGGAAGACCTGCCATTGCCGCGGGTCATGCACGAAGACGTGCGCCGGGAATATCAGGAACTGCTGAAGACCATCGAAGACCGCCGCCTCTACGAGCAAATCGAGCGTCGTATTGCCAGCGTTTACATGCTGGAGGGGGACTACGATCAACTGCGCGGGGTGATGCCCGGCGACGACGGCTACTTCCCCGAAGCGATTTCCGCCTATCACGAGCTGCTGAACAAGTACCCGGACTCGGAACGCAATGCCGAGGCCATGTACCAGCTTGCCAAGGCCTACGATCTGGATGGTCGGGATCAGGAGGCCAAGGCGGTTCTTGAGGAGTTCATTACCGAACACCCCCATTCTAAACGACTGGCGGAGGTCTATTTCCGTAAGGGTGATATCCACTTCCGCCACGAGGAGTATGAGCAGGCCGAGCGGGCCTACCGCGCGGTGGTGGCCATCGGTAACGAATCCCCGTTCCTGAACAACTCCTGGTACCTGCTGGGCTGGTCCCAGTACAAGTTGTCGGATTACGACCGCAGCCTGCAGTCGTTCTCCCGTGTGCTCGACCGTCTGGTGCCGGCAGACGGCAAAGTGGAGACGCTCGACAAGGTTAACCGCTCCCTGGTGGACGATACGCTGCGCATCATGAGCGTGGGCCTGGCCTATGCCGGCGGGGCTTCGAAGATCGACAGCATGTTTGCCAACCGGCCTGAGGCGAAGAAGTACACCTGGATTCTCTACTCCAGCCTGGGTCAGCACTACCTGGAAAAAGAACGGTACGAAGATTCCGCTTCTTCCTTCCGAGCGTTCGTCGTGCAGAACCCGGACTCCGAGCGGGCGCCGGAAATGCACGCGGAGATGATCCGTGCCTACGTGGATGGTGAGTTTTCCCAGCAGGTTCTGCCGGAGAAGGAAAACTACGTTCGTAACTACGGTGTGCGTTCCGAGTTCTGGAAGACCAAGCCGGCAGAGATTAAAGCCAAGGTCATTCCGAACCTGAAAACCTACATCGACGAACTGGCCCGCCACTACCACGCCACTGGCCAGCGCCTGACCCGCGAACTGGCGGATGGCGCCATCAAGGCATCTGCGGTGGCCAGCACCGAAGCCAGCCGTCAGACCAGCTTCCTGAAAGCGGCCCAGTTCTACGGCGAGTTCGAGGAAACCTTCCCGGACGATCCGAAAGTGCCCGAGATGGTGTATATGCGCGCCGAGGCGGCCTTCGATGGCGGCGACTATCCCACGGCAATTACCCACTACGAGCGCACGGCCTACGAGTTCAAGAACTCCGAGTTCGGCGCCGACTCGGGGTATGCCGCGATCATCGCTTATCAGAAAGAGGCTGAACGCCTGATTGCCGAGTCCGGCAAAGGCGGCGAAAAGCTCCGGGCCTGGCGAAGCAAAGGCGTAGAAAGCCAGCTTCGTTTCGTACAGACCTTCCGGGATGACGAACGTTCCGGAGCTGTACTGGCGAAAACCTCGGAAGAACTGTTTGCCCTGGGCCGCTATGAAAAAGCCCTGGAAGTGGCCACCGGAATCGTCAGCCAGGCCGGTGAGGTGGATCGCGAGCTGAATCGGACTGCCTGGGGTGTGATTGCTCATAGCCAATACGAATTGGGTGATTTCGCCGCGGCGGAAAAAGGCTACCTGAGCCAGTTGCGATACATCGACGCGACCGATCCGGAATACCAGAGCGTCACCGAGCGTATGGCGGTCACCATCTACAAACAGGGTGAGCAGGCCATCACAGCTTCCAACCTGGAAAAGGCGGTCGAGCATTTCCTGCGCATCAAAACCGTGGCGCCGAAAACCGATGTGCGTGTCGTCGCGCAGTTTGATGCGGCGACTCATCTGCTGACCCTGGAAGAGTGGGAGCCAGCCCTGACCGAGATGCTGGAACTGCGCCGCCTGTTCCCGCGCCACAAACTGGCCAAAGACCTGTCCCAGAAGATCGCCTGGACGTATGAGCAGGACGAACAGTGGCAAATGGCTGCGACCGAGTATGAGCAGATCTACCGAACCGACCAGCGCGCCGACGTGCGCCGGGATGCCCTGTTCCTCGCCGCCGAACTCTACGAGAAAGCCGGTGATGAGGATCAGGCCCTGGCTTACTTCAAGAAGTGGGCATTCGACTACGAAGAACCCTTCGATACCCGTATGGAGGCGCGTTATCACGTGGCCTACCTGTACGAGCGTCGGGACGATTATCACCGCCACCTCTACTGGCTGCGCCGCGTCATCGATGGCCACAACAAGGCGCCGGATAACTGGAAGACCGACCGTTCCCAGTGGCTGGCAGCCTGGGCCAACAACAAGTACGGCGATTACTGGCGCATCGAGTTTGATCGGGTTCGGCTGAAGCACCCGCTGAACAAGAGCATTCCGCGCAAGAACGAGAAGCTGAAAAACGCCCTTGACCGCTACCAGCAGGCGGCTGCTTACGAGGTGATGGATCAGACCACTCGGGCCACCTTCAATATCGCCGATCTGTATGGTCAGTTCGCCCGCGAGTTGATGGATGCTCCCCGACCAAAGGGGCTGAGCCAGCTGGAGGCCATGCAATACGAACTGGTACTGGAAGAACAGGCAATCCCTTTCGAGGACCTGGCGATCGAAGTGCACCAGGCCAACATCGAACGCTCATGGAGCGGCACATTCAACCCGTGGATCGAGCGCAGCTTCGAGGCGATGGCCAAGCTGAACCCCGCCCGGTTCGACAAACAGGAAGTAAAGGTGGCGTATGGCGATGGTATCCGTTAAGGCATCCCGCCCGGTGGCGGTCATGATGCTGGCCATGCTCTCGGGCTGTGCCGGTATCCTGCCGGTCAGTCAGCCTGACCCCGAGCCAAAAACCGTGGAGCGCGAGCCGGTTCAAGAAGTGGCCGAGCAGAGCACGGCCCCGGCCGTTGAAGGGAAATACCTGCCACAGCAGGGCTACGACGCCCAGGGCAAGAAGATCCCCTATGTGGCGGCCCCGAATCCCTACACCCAGCAGGTAACACTGGTTCCTGCGGCTGCCAAGGCCGCGTTTGCGGACGCGAGGGCCAAACGGGAGAACGGTGATTTGCGCATGGCCCGCAAAGGTTTCCGTGCCATGACCAAGGAGTTTCCGACGCTCTCCGGCCCCTGGGTTCAACTGGCAGGCCTGTCCGAACAGCGGGAAAAGCCGGAAAAAGCGCGGGAGTACTACCACAAGGCGCTGGAAGTGAACCCGAATAACGTCAATGCCTACATCGAGCAGGCGATGTTCGAGCGTCGCCAGGGCGAGTTTAATAACGCCCGGGATGCCTACCTGGCCGCGTTGCAGGTGTGGAAGGACTACCCCGAGGCTCATCTGAACCTGGCCATTCTGTACGACCTCTACATGAACCTGCCGGAGGAGGCGCAGCCCCATTACGAGGCTTATGACTTCCTCACCGGAAAAACCGATGAGCGGGTTGCGAACTGGCTGATCGAGATTCGTCGTCGCACCGGTATCGAAACCAGCTTTATCGATAATCCGCCGCCGGTTCCGGAAGTTCCAGAGGTGCCTGCAAATACGAATGCCGCGGGTGAGGCTGTCTCGGCCGATGCCGGCAGCAGTGCGCCTGCCAAGTCTGAAGAACAAGGCTAAGAGGTGGTCATGACCATGTGGAATAAAAACACCAGCCGCTTTGCCGTCCTACTCCTGAGTGGAGTTCTGGCAGGCGCGGCCAGCGCTGAAGAGTCCATTGATCTGGAGAGCACCTTCGTCGGCGACAAGGAACAGCCGTCGGTGAGCTACTTCATCCCCTGGAAACCACCCGAAGGACCGGAAAACCTGTATCGATCGATCACGTCCGTGTCCGGTCGGGTATTCGAAGTCGTCGATCGGGACGTTCACGCCCGAACCATGCGCTTCTATGACGAACTTTCCCTCGAGAGCCCTGCCGGGACCTCAGGGCAAAGCACCAACTGAAACACCAAGAAATACGAACAGAACTGTCTGGAGAACTACTCATGAACGTTTACACAAGCATTGTTTCATTCTTCCAGGAAGGCGGTGCCTTCATGTTTCCGATTGCCCTGGTGCTGATGATCGGCCTGGCAATCGCCGTAGAGCGCTGGTTTTTCCTCAAGCGTGCCTACAAGTCCAACCGTGCCGCCTACAGTGAACTATTGCCGCTGATGAACGAGAACAAGTTCGAGCAGGCTGAGAAAGCCGCGGAGTCCAACACCGCTGCCATTGCCCGCCTGGTTGCCGTGGGCCTGGACACCATGCGCGCTTCTCCCCGTCGTGACGACATTCATGCTGCCATGCAGGAAGGCGTGATGGAGAGCATTCCGCGTCTGTCGAAGCGCACCAACTACCTGTCTATCCTGGCCAACGTGTCCACGCTGCTGGGCTTGCTCGGTACCATCATTGGCCTGATCGCAGCCTTCACCGCCGTTGCCAACGCCGATCCGGCGGATAAGGCCACGCTGCTGTCCCAGTCCATCTCCGTGGCGATGAACACCACTGCGTTTGGCCTGATCGCCGCTATCCCGCTGCTGCTGATTCACTCCCTGCTGCAGAACAAGACCCTGGAAATTGTCGAAAGTATCGAAATGGCCGGCGTGAAGGCGCTGAACACTATCGTTCGGAGCAACCGTAACTCAGTTAATACACGTGCTTCCGACGCCTGATCACAGCGGGTAATTCGTTATGTTTGCAAAACGCAGAGAACAGGAAGAAGCAGACATCGATATCACCGCGTTCATGAATCTTATGATCGTTCTGGTGCCGGTGCTGCTGATGAGTATGGTGTTCAACCATATCTCGATTCTGGAGCTCAACCTGCCCGACCTGACTGGCGCCCAGACGGCCAGTGCAGAAGAGAACCGCCAGCTGGAAGTGGTGGTTCGGCAATCCGGAATCGAGGTCTATTACCCCAGCGGTAACCTGGTGAAGCGTATCGACAAGGTCGAGCCGGAAGCCGAAGGCGCGGATGCTCACCATGACTTCAAAATGCTTTCCAAGGTGCTGCAGGAGATCAAGAGCCAGCTGGCGGCAAAGAACATCGCCAAGAGTGATGCGCTGTTGCTGTCCGAGCCCGGTGTGACCTACCAGTCCCTGGTGTCCACTATGGACACCCTGCGGGTGGCCAAGACCCTGGTGGTGACCGACGCCGTGGACGTGGAACTGTTTCCCGACATTTCCCTGGGTGATGCCCCGGCCAAAGGAGGCAAGTCATGAGCGATAAGATGACTTCGTTCGGCCTGCAGGGCAGCGCCAAGACCTTCATGAAACCGGCCAAGCTCAACCTGGTGTCGCTGATGGACATCTTCACCATTCTGGTGTTCTTCCTGCTGCTCAACTCGGGTAGTAACCAGTTGATCAAGGTGAACGATGTGGCCTTGCCGGACTCCACGGCTGAGGAGCGCCCGAGGGAAACCACCGTGGTCACGATTACCGAGGACGACATCCTCGTGGATGGCCGGCCGGTGGCGACCATTGATGAGGTAATCACCTCCAATGGCCTGATTGATGGCCTGATGCAGGAACTGAGCTTCCAGGCCAGCAAGCGGGAGGAACTGACCGAGCGTGAGAAGAGCCTCGGACGGGCAGTGACCATCCTGGGCGACCAGGAGATTCCTTATGAGCTTCTGAAACGGGTGATGTTGACCTGTGCCAAGGCGGATTATCGGGATCTCTCCATGGCTGTTTCCCGGATATCCGGCAGCAGCGGCGCGTAACGGGAGGGACTCAATGACTGCAATGACAACAACACCCTACGACTTCGCGCTGCCCTGGGAAGCGAGTGGCGAGGAGGACAGCCGCTTCAAGCGCATTCTCAAGCGCCTGCTGCTGTTGCTCCTGCTTCTGGCCGTGGCCTTCCCCTGGCTGCCGTTGCCGGAGATTGATCGAGAGGAAAAGGAGCGGGTACCGCCGACGCTGGCCAAGGTTCTGATTGAACAGCGAAAAGTGGTTCCTCCGCCGCCGCCCCCCGAACCCGTGAAGCAGGAAGAGAAAACCGAACCGACGAAGGAAGTTAAAAAGACTCCGGAGCCGGCGCCGGCCAAAGAAGTGAAAAAGGCCCGTGAAAAGGTATCCAACATGGGCGTGGCAGCCTTCTCGAAGGAACTCTCTTCACTGCGTAGCTCGCTGAATGTCGCCAAGCTTCAGGCCCGGAACACTAACGTGAAAACCGGCGCAGCAGCGAAAGCCGCCCGCTCGGTACTGGGTGCGACCTCTGCCACCAAAACCAGTGGCGGCGTGAACAGCTCGGTGATGAACGACACCGGTTCCGGTACACAGCTGGCAGGCAAAGGCTCCACTGCGGTGGAAAGCCCCATTGGCAGCGGGACCGGTGGCGGTGGCAGTGGTGCCAGCGGCAATGGTGGTTCCAGTCGCTCGTCGGTGGCCGGCGGTCGCGATATGGAATCCATTCGTCGCGTCTTCGAGCAGCACAAAGGGGCCATCTACGCGCTCTACAACCGGGCATTGCGCAGCGATCCCGGACTGCAGGGCAAGTTCGTTTTCCACATCGTGATCGAGCCGGATGGCAGTATCTCCAGTATCGACCTGGTAGACAGCCAACTGGAGGACCAGCGCCTGGAGCTCAAACTGCTGGCGCGGATCCAGATGATCTCGTTCGGTCCGGAAGACGTGGCCGCAACACCCGTGAACTACAAGTTTGATTTCATGCCTGGTTGATCGGGTAGGAGAAACACCATGATCAGAATAAACAGAGGAATGCGCCTTTTGGCCCTTGCCACCCTGGGTTTGGTCTCACTCACCGGCTGCTTTGAGGGTGAGCTGAGTGACAATCAGGAGGCAATGCTCTCGGACCAGCCCTTCGCTTACGTGGTGAGGGGCTACCCCGAGATGGGGGACACGTCGTCCGTGAATGTGCGGCCGCCTCTGGACCCCCGTGCCCCCTATGCCTTTAATCCCGGCGCGAAGCTGATGGTTCGTGATCGGATTGCCCTGAGTTCCGGGGAAAGGCATGCCCTGGAGGGGTACTTCGGAGGTGCATACGATGTTAAGGATCTGGATGTTTCTCCGGACGGTGAACGCATGGTGTTTGCCGCCCACGGTCCTGCGGACAGCCCCAACAATTTCACCTGGAATATCTTCGAATACACCTTTGCCAGTGGCAAGGTACGCCGGATATTCCAGGATGATCTTGTGGCTAATTCCGGCCAGGACACCAATCCGACCTATACCAACGAGGGAAGGATTATCTTCTCATCCAGTCGCCAGTCTTCTCGTGGAGACTGGCAGGCTCTGGATCTCCGTGAATACCTCGAAGACTTCAACGAGCCGGCCTCACTGCTGCATTCGGTAAAACCCGATGGTACCGAGCTGGCCCAGATCACCTTCGGCCAGTTCCACGATATCGAGCCCGCCACCATGAACGATGGGCACGTGGTTTTCATCCGATTTGGCCGGATCTACGAAACGCTTCAGGATTGCACCCTGGAAAATATCGACGACCCCAACTTCAACCAGCACCCCCACGGTGGCGGTTATGGTCAGGGCAACGGCAGTGGCTTCCCCTCCGGTCTCGAAGATCCGAAAGAATGGACGGTGGATGATAAGTGCAGTGCCTCCCTGGCCGGCGAGGTCGATGGCGAGCGAGTCTTTGTTGAAGACGTGCTCAGCATGTACCGTATCACTCCCGCCGGCGGCAATGTGCACCGGTATTTCGGCAGTCTGAGTGAAGAGTTCTCTGATGCCTCGTTCATTCACTACATGGACCCGATTCCCCTGGATGACGGCAACCTGCTGACCACCATGCGCCACATCTATAACCCGATTTACGGTGGTGATGTGGTGAAGATTAACAGCCAGAATTTCTTTGCAGTCGGCCAGCCGGTGACGGAGGGCATTACCGGAGAGGCGGAGGAATCCATGACACCGGGGCTGGTGAACTTCTACCCGAACCAGGTCTCCCCGACTGGCTGGTACAGCTCCGTCGCGCCGTATAACGATGGCACTGGCCGCATGCTTACCAGCTGGGCCCAGTGCCTCACCTCCAATGGCGAGACCAGTACGCCCTGCGAAGGTAGTGCCACGACGGAAAGCCTTGGTGAACCGAGGTACGGCATCTGGACCATTGATCCGGCCACCAATACCCGGTTGCCGGTTGTGCAGGGCCACGAACGGGCTCTGTACACCGACATTGTGATTGCCGACTACAACGAGCTGGCCCGGCCCTACACTGGTGAACGTCACAAGCTGGACCTGGAAGAGAACTCGGCGCTGTTCGAGATCCGCAGCATCTACGATCTTGACGGCGCTGATATGGCCGAGCAGTTCGACGGTGGCATTGAAACCCGCCGCGACCCCAGCCTGACTCAACCGGATGATCGCTCCGAGCGCTTTATCCGCGTATTGGGCGTGCGCCAGATCCCACCGGAGCTGGAGCAGGCGATCCTCAGTGACGAAGTTCTGAACCCACCCTCCGGCCCTCAGCCGCCACTGGGACTGACCCCGCTGGTGGGCTCCGGTAACCGAACCCTCTACGATGTGCTGTCCTACGCCATGGTTGAGCCGGATGGGTCGGCGATGGTGAAGGTGCCCGCAGACACCAACTTCAGTTTCGAAGTGGTGAACAAGTACGGCAAGCGCGTAGAGCTGATTGCAGCGCCGGATTACAACTACAACTACCTGACCCAGCACCCGCGTCCGTTGTTGCTGGAAGAGGGTGAAAAACTGACCTGTTATGGCTGCCATGACCCGGAAGTGGACATTCCTCACGCCCGGACAGACGTGGAGCTGGCGTCTGCGAACCCGGGCGCCCCGGGAGATGGCATGGCCTTCCCGAACGCCAACCCGCAAATACGCGCCTATCGCTGGAAAGACACCATGGCCCAGGCCCTGGTGGATTCCCTGAACAGCCTTCAGGCGACCTGGGCAGACACCGTGCGTTACGAGGATTTCTGGAACAATCCGCCGGAGCCTTCACTGGCATTCGAAGTTCCCTACAGTGGGCTGACAACGCCAGTGCCCGTCGCAGATGTTAATTGCCTGACCGACTGGAATGCGAACTGCAAGTCCACGATCAACTACAAGGAGCACATCCAGCCGATCTGGAACGCGTGCCGTGTCGACCCGAACCAGAATGTAGTGACTTCCTGTCAGAACTGCCACCGCGCAGCCGAAAGCAAATCCTGCCCGGACGGCGTTGGCGGCGGTGGCGCCAGCACCAATCTGCTGTTGGGATCGGGTAATGCCTCCTGGGACAACCGACAGCTTGAATCTTATGTAGAGCTGTTCGAGCCGGACTACTACCTCCGGGAAACCGAAACCGGCGATTGGGTGGAAGTGGACTCGGCCGATCTGGATGCCCAGTGCCCGGATGGGGTTCAGGGTGACATGACCATTCTGCCCGAGCCCGGCGTCTGCTTTGCTCGGCGCCTGATGAGTGGCCGTGGCGCCATAGCCAGCGCGCGCTTCTTCAGCCTGTTCGACGATGACCCGGACGATGATGAATACGAAGTGGAAACCGCTGAAACGGCCGCCATCCGCCAGAGCCATCAGGGCATGCTCACCCGGGCGGAACTGAGACTGATCGCGGAATGGCTCGACACCGGTGCGCACATCTATAACGACCCGGAAAAGTTCGAGTTTCCGACACCATAAGCAGGGAGACGTACCGTGACGACTGCAGTAAGCCACGACGATGTCATAGAACTGGACCGGTGGAGCGTGCCGGACCTGGAACTGGAACGTGACTGTTGGATTGTACCTCCCCGCGACAGCTGGCGGATTGACCGCCGGCTGCGCCAGACCCGGGTGTCGGCCAAAACCAGCACCCTGTTCACCCGGTTCAGTAGCCACTACCTGCTGATACAGACCAATCGGCGGAAAAAGGACCTGCCGGAGCAGGTGATCGATCTAACGTTTGTGCAGGAGGAGCCGAGAGAAATCCGGGATTACCGGTTCTGGCTGTGGTTGGCTGGTGCACTTTGCCTGGCCGTGCCGGCCGTTCTCTACGCGGCCTTTCCGGCCCCGCTGGCGTGGCTGGTGGTGCCGCTGTTTGCGGCAGTGGCTTTCATGTTCTCCGCCATACGCTCGGGTCGGCATGTGTTTGAGTTCCGGGCTCTGAACAGTGATGTGGTGCTGTTCACCATCGATGCCCGGACGCCGAGCCGTGAACGGGTGGATCTGTTCCTGACGGAACTCAGGGAGGGCATCCTCCGGGGCCAACGCCATCTGCCCGATGGTAAGGGCAGAGTCCCCCTGGCGGTGGCGGACATGAGGCGTCTTTCTGAAGCCGGCGTGATCAGCCGCGATCAGTATGAGCAGATCAAGCAGAACTGGTTTTCCATCTGACGGCTCATTCGGTTTGTCCTGCCCCTCGCAACATGGCCTGAAGCAGCTCCTCGGCGTCAAACTTGGTGAGCGCCTCGTTAGCGCCCACCTGGTTGGCATAGCTGAGGCTCATCTCGCTGTTCAGTGACGTGTGCAGAATGATGTACGGCTGGCTGAGACTGCTGTTGTCCCGCACGTTGAACGTCAGTTCGTAGCCATCCAGGCCGGGCATTTCGATGTCGCTCACCAGAATATCAATGGGCCGGCCCAGTTCATCTTCCTTGAGCAAGATCTGAAGCGCCTCGTCCCCGTTGGAGGTGACCTGATAGGAAATATCCTTGCTGTCCAGCACATCGCTGAGTTGCTTGCGGGCCACCTGGGAATCGTCCACCAGGAGGATATTCAGGGATTTCAGCGTCTCGCTCTGAATATCCGTCAGCATCACTTCCTTCGCATCCAACGATTCCGGATACACCTTTGCCAGCAGTAGCTCTACATCCAGCAGCTGGATGATATCGCCCTCCACGTCCAGCAACCCGGTGATGAAAGCTTTGCTGCCAAGCGCCTTGGGCGGTGGCATGACGTGCTTCCAGTCTGCCTCGATAATCTGCCGGACGCCGCGCACCAGAAAACCGATCTCCTGACGCTGCACGTCCGTAATGATGATGGATGCAGACTCCCGCTCCTCAGGTGTCAGCGGCGGGTAGCCGACGGCCGACGCCATATCAATAACCGGTACAGCGGACCCCCGAAAGGTGGCTGTCCCGATGACGGCATGATGGCTTTGAGGCAGCTTCGTCAGCGGCATCATCGGAAGAATTTCACGAATCTTCAGGGTGCCTAACCCGAACAGGCGCGTTCCTGCCAATTGGAAAAGCAGAAGTTTCTGGGACTGTTTGGTCTTGCCGGACATAGGGTTAATCCAAAGGGTTTTGGGCACGAAAGTGTCAATGGAATGATAAGTAGTTTATGTGCCACATGTTTCTGCAATATTAGCAGTTTTGCCGGAAGGCGCAGTGGGTAGGTTTGTATCATTTGGTGACAGGTTCACCCGAAAGGAAGATTCCCTCTATACTCGGACATCCAAAACAAAGGAGAAACACCATGATCGGATACGTAACACTCGGCGTTAGCGATATGGCCCGGGCCAAACAGTTCTACTCGAACCTGCTGGGCGATCTGGGCGCGAAAGTGCTGCTGGACATGGGCCGCATCGCCTTCATCGGCAAAAGCATGAAAGAGCCCATGCTGGCCGTGTGTACCCCGTTTGACGGCGAACCCAATCACCCGGGCAACGGCAACATGCTGGCCATTCCGCCGGGCTCCAAGGAAGCGGTGGACGCGCTTTACAAGAAAGCGATTGAGCTGGGCGCCTCCTGTGACGGTGAGCCGGGGCAGCGTATTCCGGATCAATTCTACGGCGCCTATGTGCGGGACCCGGACGGAAATAAGCTGGCGTTTTTCGAGTTTGGTTGATCGCTGGTTGGCGTATCAAAGCCTCTGATTTCAGGGGCTTTGTTTAAAGCAAGTAATCAAAAAATTATGCCCATGGACCAGAAGTGGCTGATCGGTGTCGACCTCGGTGGCACCAAAACCGAAGTCATCCTGATGGACCGACAGAGCCGGGAGCATTTCCGGACCCGCCGAGCCACCATAACTGGCGACTATCAGGCGACTCTCCAGACCATCGAGAGCCTGGTGGCCGAAGCCGAAACCCAGGCAGGCACGACGGGCATCCCAGTGGGTGTGGGCATTCCCGGCAGCATCTCCCGCAAAACCGGACGCATCAAAAACGCCAATTCCACCTGGATAAACGGTCAGCCCATGCAGGAGGACCTGCGCCAACTGTTGCACCGGCCAGTCACCCTCACCAACGATGCCAACTGCCTTGCCCTCTCGGAAGCAACAGACGGAGCCGCGAAGGACTGTAACACCGTATTCGCCGCCATACTCGGCACCGGTTGCGGTGCCGGTGTGAGCGTCAATGGGCGCTTGCTCAGCGGTCCGAACGGCGTGGCCGGTGAATGGGGGCACAATCAGTTGGCCTGGACCCCGGAAACCGAGCTGCAGCAACGCCCCTGTTTTTGTGGCCGCCACGGTTGCAACGAAACCTTTCTCTCAGGCACCGGCCTGTCCCTCACGCACCAACTCCTCACGGGCCAGCAAACACCGGCCCATACCATTACTGAAGATGCCGGCAAAGGAGACCCGGAGGCAGGCAAAACGATGGATCACTACCTGGAGCACCTGGCGCGAGGCCTCGCCGCCGTTGTCAACGTGCTGGACCCGGACATCATCGTGCTGGGTGGTGGTATGAGCAATGCTGAACAGATCTACGAGCAGTTGCCCGAGCGACTACCGAGGTACGTGTTTGGTGGGGAGTGTGACACGCCAGTGGTAAGGGCGGTTCATGGGGATTCTAGTGGGGTTCGGGGAGCGGCTTGGTTGGGGGCGTGAGGCTCGGTTACAGGCATAAAAAAGGCCCCTGAAATCAGGGGCTTTTTTGAGGTTGTTTGGTGGAGACGGCGGGAATTGAACCCGATGCCGCGCGTCTTCGGAGCACCACAGAAAACCACAATTTTCGTAAAAACAGAAAGTTGCTAAAAATCACATCCACATAGGACCACACATAAACGCAAAGCCGTGGACACTTTGTTGACACTCGGCAGAGCAATCTAATTCATCGTTAGTTTGCTTCGCGCCTTCAATTTATGCCTGGTACTCTTTGAATGAATTGGCAAAAGGAGATTTGCGATGTCGACAGGCTTCGCCGTCATCACAGAAAACGACGAATCTAAATGGGATGATGAGACTGGTGTGCAGTACCACGATCCTCACTATTTTGCGGTAGCAGAGATTTCAAGTATCGAGCGGGTTGATGGGGAGCAGGGTGGCGAGTTGATTGCCCACATAGATGGCTACCGTGAGTTTTCAGAGGCCGTCCTCCATAAAGTGGATGGCGAACCTTTAGAAGAGATCCCCGAGAAGCAGAAATCTAATTATTGGCGCCGAAGTGTCAGAGATATCTCTCAAGCTGTTTTCGAACATATCTTGAGCAAGGCTACCAGCCTTCCCTTAACCTCAGATAGTGGTCGCGATGGCGGCCAGGGTCGCCTTACTTCTACCAGCATCGAAGGTAAGAAAAAGGTTGTCTATAGCACGGTTTACGAGAGAGACAGTAACCTAAGGGCGCAAGCCATCGAAATTCACGGATTGACCTGCAAAGCTTGTGGTTTCAACTTCGGGGAGACTTATGGCCCTTACGGAAAAGGCTTGATACACATTCATCACATAAGGCCGCTTTTCGAAGCAGGTGAAGCTCAGTATGTAAACCCGGAGACAGACCTGGTACCACTGTGTGCAAATTGCCACACCATAGTTCACCGTAGAAGAAACCGCACGCTTACTGTGGATGAGGTGAAGAGTCTTATCCAAGGAAAGGAAATCTCATAATGCAGGACATAATGGCGTTCCTCTCGGAATCGGTGTTCCCCGTTGTTGAGCAAAACGGAGTTGTATTCTCGGCCCTCGTTGCTGCGATCGCCTTTGCTTACAAGACCAGGTTAGAGGCAAAGCAGTCTGTTAGGCACGCATTGTTCCTCGTGATGCAGGTAAGAATCACCCTCTCGTCTCATTCTGAGGACGTAAAAGGTAGCTTATCGAACACTGTAGAGTCTTTGATTGGTGATCTAGGAGGGTTGGGCGTTCCAGTCGACGAGGAATCACTTCAAGTGAACAAGGATCAAGCCGAACAGTTCGGATTAGCTTTGGAAGAGCGTTTTTTTGCTTTGGATGGTGCGAGTTTCGCCGATTCCATAAGAAACGCTACCAGGGAGTTGTCGAAAAGCGATCCGTTCATGGCGAATAAGATCACTTTCATTAGCAAGTTGCCCTCAGTGCTTGAGTCCCAGCAGGAATATATTTCTAGCATCGAGCAGCTCAGTGCAAAACTTTCTGACCAATCGCTACCGCGCTATGTTGTCGAGAATACTAGGGCGGTGTGTAAACGTTTGATCAAAGAGAAAAATGCAGCAGTGGTTCAGGAGGTAATTTCTGAAGTTGATTCCACGCTTCGAGAATTAGCGCAAAGGAGCAGCTGGTACCATCTATACAGAATCAAACGCTTAATGGCACGGTGGGATTCCGAAACTCCTGAAGGCTTGGTGCAACCGGAACGAGATGGTCTTGAAGAAACGCTTCGTAAAATTACGGGCGAGATTTTGATTTTAAATAGGCAGCACGAGCAAGCTGCAGCAGCCTCATCTAACGCTGATCAGACTTAGTGTGTAGGCAAAGGCTCACATGGGTTTCGGAAATGTAGTGTTGAGGCAGATCTGGAGTTCTTTACACTTGCCCCGAGTCCCTCGGTTAGGACTACCGGAGCTCACCGCCGGCAAGGATGCCTGGCAAGCGCGACACCTGCAAAGTGACTTCAGGGAGAGGCCTGTAGTTAGATTTAAGATAGTTCGGTGGGTATTTCCAGCACAGGCGCTCGGTTCCTGAGATTCTCCGCCCAAGTAGATTGTATAAATGGTCTAGTTGGCTCTTTGAGCGTATTATTGCTATCTTTTCGCTACAAACTGTGTGATTTTTGGGCGGACTGAGGCGCAACCTACTTATAACCTTTTGGCATTAGAGACTGTAGATGGATATTACTGATGATCTTCGGTTGTTTTCTAAGCTGGACGATGACCTCCTGACAAAATTTCTAAATGTTGCAGGGAGAGAAAAATCTAGTCCGGTTGACCGAGCTGAAGTTATTAGAGAGATAGAGGTAGCTTTAGGAGACGATGGTGATGTCAGAGGGTTGTTTAGAGTTTTAAACCACCTTGCTCGAGGATTGGCTACAGCTAAGGATTTTGAGCAAGAGTTTTCGGAGGTCGATGCTGTTTTTGCAAAGCTTGCGGGCGATGATGATGAGGTTGCTGCCGGTTGGGCCAAGCTTAGGACTAACAAAAATTTCATCGATGACTTTATTTTTTCTAGAAAAGAGCAAGAGCTAAAAGATCGCTTTAATCGATTTAAAGATGTTAATGCTACGGTTGATATTAGGCCGGTTTTTGATATCAAAAGAGAAGAGATAAAGAAATGTCTTCACATGGTTATTGTTTCATTTGATGCCGATGACGATGAGTTCGTTATTGAGATGAGTGAAGATGATATCGATGAAGTGATAGAAGAATTACAAAGGGCTAAGAAAAAGCTTTCTATCACCAGAGAGCTGGGCCTTTTAAAGTAAGCAAGGGATGGCTTTATGGAAAAAGTAAAATATATAGAAGGGGCCATCAGAGCTTTTAGCGAGTTGCATGGCTTCATTCAGTTTTTGCTTTTGGCAATCATATTTGGCGGATTGGCTTATTTTTTTACTAAATTGATTCTTAATCATCTTGAATCATCAAGGATTAATAACAGTCTCGAAAGGTGTGCTTCTGTAATAGTTGATTGTAGAAGTGCAATTCAAACGAACACGGAAGTTATACGAGATGTTGTTGGTCGAAAATAGTTGGAGAAAACGATGATCTGGCTTGCTCTAGTGGTCGCGTTAATAGTTGTCGTGTTAACTGTTAATCAATACCTCATTCGTTCGAAAAGAATGGATGCGATTGATAGTGCAGCTTCTATGCTTCGAGCAGATGTCGTAGAAGTTCAGCGTTTGGCGGCTTCTTTGGTCCAGGCAAAGGGTGGCGAAGAAGTTTCTTCTTCGATACAAAGAGATCGTGATCCGTACTCTGTTGCAGATGATCAAGCCCGGGCCGCGATTGAGAGCGTTTTGCGTTTTTCGAGGCCAGATGTTGGCTTTGATGAGCTTTCCATTAAGAGTTTAAATTCAGATATTTCGCTTATTTGCGAAAATGATATTTTGGCTGATTATTACGCTGACCTTATCGAGGCTGCTTCGTATATGGACCAACAAAACTTTGTTTCAGTTGTAGATGACGATTTCTGGAATGCCGAATTTTGGAGTTCTGATAAGTTGCACCATCGCCCTCGTGGGCTTCTTCGCCAAGGTAGTAGGCGCAAGGTCGGGCGCTCCCATGATGATGGCGAGAATAGTTTGAGTGGTTATGTCTTTAGTTGATTTATAGGGCGTTCTTGGATCGCCCTATAAATCTTTTCCGACCCATACTACTTTCCCAATCACCTCGAGACTGTTCACGCCTTTGCTTGAGATCTTTTGAGGTGGATACTGTTTATTGTCACTCAAGAGCTACACCCCTTCTTTCCACGCCGTCTGGATGTGCTTAACCAATAGATCATCAACGTTCCGGGTCACATATATCTGTCTGTCTCTCAGTTTCTTTTCACTAGTCATTCGCAACAGGACTTCGTTAATTTATTCGTGGTGCAATTGGCAGATGATTTTATTGTAAGAAATCTCTTACGACTGGTTAGGAGAGGTAGGCTGGTTTGAGTGGACCATCATGGCAAACTTCTCTCCTGAGCCACCCGGCTAGAGAGACCAGGGCTCACCGCTGGCAGGGATGCGTGGCAAGCGCGACACCTGCATAGTTGTGTGACTGCAGGGAGAGTTCTGATTGGTTTTCGTTTATGGCTTTTGATGCATCGACCTTTTGTTAAAGTTGCCATTTTCGTCAACTAGCCAAGTAAACTGACCTGATAACACCTTCTCGTAAACCTCGTTTCTATTTTCAATCTCGCAAGCGTCCAGTATTTTTTTCGTCATAAATAACAGAAGTTCTGGGTATCTATCTGTTCGTTCAAGCCTGAACACATAGGGTCTTTTGTGTGCGCCTATTACCGACGACGGGAGATCTATGAGAACGAGCTGTTCCAGCTCGTCCAGGATGGACTCATAAAACGACGACTACTGACAAAGGTGGCTGCATGATCAAAAAGCTACCGTCGGGACGATGGCAGGTCGATATCCAGCCAGGTGGAAGAGGGCAGAAACGCGTCCGGAAATCCTTTGATTCCAAAGCAGAAGCGCTACGGTTTGAGCGTTGGGCAATGAGTCAGCATGACTCTGGAGCGAATATTCCCCAGCTGAAAAGTGATCGGCGCAAGCTTTTAGAAATTCTGGAAACTTGGTACCTGGCACATGGCAAATATCTGAGGGATGGGGAGCGCCGCTATCGTCAACTCAAACGAATTGCGGAATCGTTTAGAAACCCGATAGCGGCAAAAGTTACGGCTAATGA
Source organism: Marinobacter nitratireducens (assembly GCF_000708045.1). Lineage (GTDB taxonomy): Bacteria > Pseudomonadota > Gammaproteobacteria > Pseudomonadales > Oleiphilaceae > Marinobacter > Marinobacter nitratireducens. Next base: position 161,684 of record NZ_ANIE01000007.1, on the reverse strand, counting down.
TTACTTGGTCTATCGCGCGGTGCGAATACAAGACGGAATCTCACCTAAGACATGCAACAACGATCTCGGCTATCTCAATGCGGTGTTCAATGAGCTTCACCGAACTGGTGAAATCATTTACTCAAATCCTTTCGGAAAAATCCGTCCCATTAAGATCCAGGAGCGGGAAATGGGATATCTGGATCAGGAACAGATCCGGGCGATCTTTACCGAGCTGAGATTACGAACAACAAACCCTCATGCAATATTGGTAGCACGACTTTCTCTCGAGACTGGTGCTAGATGGTCAGAAGCAGAAGGTCTCACAATTGATAGACTCAAGCCCTACCGCGTCACATACGACCAAACAAAGTCAGGTAAAAAGCGCTCAGTGCCAATTTCCAAGGAACTCTATGAAACAATTAAGAAGCATCTGGAGCACTACGGTAGTTTTGGTGCTCCTCTATATGTTCTTTTCGGAGAGCCGTCGATCGCTCCGGTATCCAGTTGCCCAAGGGGCAGTGTGCGCACATTCTGAGAAATACCTTCGCGAGTCATTTCATCATGAGCGGCGGTAATATTTTGACCTTGAAGGCAATTTTGGGACATTCTTCCATTGCGATGACTATGAGGTATGCACATTTATCCCCTGATCACTTGGAGGACGCCGTCAGACTGGGCCCCTCAGCAGGGTAGTGAGCTTAATTTGGTTTAAAACTATGTTTGGATTTAAATCGGGAAAATCGGAAGGTTGGGAACTCAAATCACCTACAAACGGGATAATGGATGCGGTGTGTCATTCATGGCTAGGCTTTACCGAGTTTCTGAATTCCTACCTTTTCGAGTACACGGGATACGTTTTCCGTGGCCACTCATCTGTCGACTGGGAGCTCCTGCCTCTCTTAGATCGGATTTTGGAAAGCACTGAGAGCTGGCCTGATCCCACTGATGATGATGTTCGCGCTCAACACCTAGAGAGGTTTAAGTTCTCTATTCGCGGCCGGCGAGGTGCAAACCCGCCTTTGCTTCAGAATGAAGATGATTGGTGGGCTCTTGGCCAGCATTATGGCTTGGCAACCCCTTTGTTAGATTGGACGTTTTCCCCTTACGTGGCTGCTTTTTTCGCTTTCGAAGGTGCCAACAAGGTTGACTCCGAATACTGCGCAATCTACGCGCTTCACCAGGACTCGGTTATGGCAAAGTCTGACGAGCTTGCTGAGTCCGGGGAAGGCGATCATGTTCTCAGGTTTGTAAACCCTCTCACAGATGACAACGCGAGGTTGATAAGTCAGCAAGGACTCTTCACCAGGTGCTTGGATGGGGAGTGCGTTATCGATTGGGTTTATGGAAACTTTCAAGAGAGAGGCAACGAGGGAGGGGCTGTTCTTCTCCGTATTCTGGTTCCTTCGAATGAGTATGATATAGCACTAAAAAACTTGAATAGAATGAATATCAACCATCTTTCTTTGTTTCCTGATTTGCACGGTTCGTCAATGCATGCAAACACTATTCTCTGGGTTGAGGACTATTGATAACGTTGACGTCTGGTTGACACTCATGCTAGGTGAAATAGTTTGCGCGAAAAAAAGCCCCTGAAATCAGGGGCTTTCTCTTGGTTGTTTGGTGGAGACGGCGGGAATTGAACCCGCGTCCGCCAGTACTCTGCCTTGAGGTCTACATGTTTAGCATCCTTCTATTCGTTTAACCTCAAACGACCCGAAGGTCAGGGTGTAAGAGGCGATCTCTTTAAATCTTAGCCGTTAAACAGTGAGATCTGATTAACGGAGCATCCTGTTAGCGATGACGTCCCGGGATGTTGCTACTAGGTTACAGGCATCCTAGCCGGGACGACTGGAACGGCTTACGCCGCCAGTGCGTAGTTTTCGTCGTTTGCGACTATTAAATTGCAGCTTTCGATTAACGAGATTGGCTGCCATCTCGACATGCACCCAAGGGTTCGCCACCAGCGTCGAAGCCAAGTCGTCCCCTTGCATAGTTAGTATATGGGTGCGCATTCCCGGACTTCAAGACATCTTTGTGTAACTTTTGTAGTTTCGGTCCGGTAGTTGTACCTACACCGCCTGGCGCCCCGGTGGCTGGCCGGTTGGGCCCTGTCGTCCGGCCAGCGCGGCGTGGCTCAGGGCCTGGAAGCTTTCCCGGAAGTGTTTCATCACCGCATCCGGCTTGGCCTGGATGGCCTTGTCCACGGTGATCCCAAACTGCACGGTGCCAGCGTAGCTGAAGATGCTCATGCCAATGCCGATGGTGCCACTCTGGGGGACCCAGAACATCGGTTGCGTGATCTTGCTGCCGGCCAGGTAGAGGGCGTCTTTCGGACCGGGTACGTTGGTCAGCACGGCGGAGGCCTTGTGGCTGAGCAGGCCCAGTGCCCGCCGTTCCAGTATATCGGGGCCTCGTCCGAACAAATCAAGCAGGCTGTAGGTGACCTGGGCCTGATACGAGCGCTTTATCCGGTTCATGTTTTCCTGCACCTGGCGGAAGCACATCACGGGGTCCGCCACTTCAACCGGCAGGGTCACCAGAACCAGGCCGAACTCGTTACCCAGAGTGTCGATAGGTTGGTCCAGGGGGCGCAGGTTGAAAGGCACGGCGACCCGAATGCCGCAATCCGGAATGGCTTCTTTATTGGCCTTGAACAGGCGGTGAATGGCACCGGTGGCCGCACACAGCAGTGCATCATTCACTGTTCCGCCAAGGGCTTTTGCGCAGGCTTTTACTTCCGCCAGGTCAAGCGGTTCGGCCCAAGCCACCTGTTTGCGGCCACTCAGGGGGTGTCTCAATCCGGTCTCCGGCTCGAAACGTGCCAGACCGAGCTTGAGCAGATCCATGGCGATGTCGCCGGCAGTGGAGGCGAGTTTGATCGGGTAGTTGGGCTGCTCTCGCACCGACTTCACAAACAGGCTGGTCTGATCGACGGCGGTGTGGATGTTGTCTACCGCCCGGTGCAGGGTATTCTGCAGGAACGAGCGTTCACCGGGCACGGAAGCCGGTTGATTGGCCGCGACTTTGGTCAGTCTGGGTTCCGGGGTCTTGTCGGCCAGAGCCAGCATGACCCGCACCAGGGAAATGCCATCGGCAATGCAGTGGTGAATCCTCACCAGCAGGGCGGCACCGCCCTCGTAGTTGTCGATGTAGTGCATTTGCCAGAGAGGGCGGCGGAAATCCAGGGAGGTGCTGTTGAGATCGCCCACGAGTTGCTGGAGCGCGGCTTTATCGGCTTTACCGGGCAGGGCGATCTGATGCAGGTGGTTGTCCAGATCAAACAGCGGGTCGTCCTGCCAGAAGGCTTTGTCGCCATGCTCGACGATGCGCTGGCGGAAGCGTCGGAACCGCAGAAAACGCTCTTCCAGCAGCCGTTTCAGCCGGTTGATGGAAACCTGCTTCTCGAGGGCGAGTATGCCCGATATCATCATCGGGTTCTCAGGGGTGTCCATTTTGAGCCAGGCCCGATCTACGGAGGTCATGGGCGTCTGGTTGGGTGACATAAGCTCTCTCCTTGCCCTGCACCGGGACTACCGAGTATAGGCATCATGCCATTATGGGCAAAGAGAGTGAGTATGCGACATATTATTTGGTGCCGCTTTTGACCCGGATCAGTAAAGAGGAGGTTGAGTCAGAGGCGTCAGACGTTGTTCTCGCGCATGATCCGCTGCTTCTGACGGTTCCAGTCACGCTCTTTCTCGGTCGCCCGTTTGTCGAACTGCTTCTTGCCTTTCACCAGCGCGATCTCGCACTTCACCTTGTTCTTCTTCCAGTAAAGCGCCAGCGGAATGCAGGTGTGGCCGGTCTGGTTAACCTTGCCGACGATCTTGGCGATTTCTTTGGCGTGCAGGAGCAGCTTGCGGGTCCGGGTCGGGTCCGCGATGACGTGGGTGGATGCCGTGCTCAGGGGGGTGATGTGAGCGCCGAGGAGCCAGGCCTCGCCATCCTTGAGTAACACGTAGGCATCGACGAGCTGAGCTTTTCCTGCGCGCAGGGATTTGACTTCCCAGCCAAGCAGGGAGAGGCCCGCCTCGAAGCGTTCCTCAATGTGGTATTCGTGTTTCGCCTTTTTATTGAGGGCGATGGTGCTGCTCGGAGTTCCGGGCTTTTTCTTGCTCATGTATCTCTAAATCCGGGGTAGACCAGTAGATGGATAATGCCGGGTGGTCGATGTCCGGCAAAACGACCATTGTAGCGCAGGAGTGCCAGACCGGTCACGAAATAGGCGGGTTACCGGTTTGTAGGTCGTGCCATTCGCTGCTGTTCGGCTACAATGTTGGCCCACATGATCCTGGGGGCATGAATGCCAACGCCGTATCAGACTCCGATCGGGTCCTTCACACGCAAATCAACATTTTTCTGGGCGGCCGTCGGTGCGACGGTCGGCCTCGCCAATCTGTGGCAGTTCCCGTATCTCGCAAGTTTGCACGGCGGTGGGCTGTTTGTCCTTATTTACCTGGCCTGCGTGCTGGTGGTCACCCTTCCTTTGATGGTGACGGAGGCCTCGTTTGGCCGTTACGCCCGCCATGGCATCGTGCTGGCCATGGACGGGTTTGTTCGCAGCGCCCAGGTGTCCCGACTGTGGATGCTGGCGGGTCGGCTGAGCATTCTGGCGGCGTTTCTGGTGCTCTCTTTTACCGCGGTCTTCGGGGCCATTGCGTTGGCTTACATGTTCTATGGTGCCATGGGCTATTTCGCGGATGCGGATGCCTCGGGGGCTACGGGCATTCTCACCGATCTGGTGTCGGACCCCCGGAACTACCGGGTCTTCATGGGGTGGCATGCGGCCTTTCTGATTCTGGTGGCCTGGGTTTCCATTCAGGGTGTGGTGAAGGGCGTTGAGCGCACCTTGCGGGTTGTGGTGCCGGGGACCTTATTGCTGATGATAGCGCTGTTCAGTTTAGCCGCCTGGCAGGGGAAGATGGACGGTTCGGTTAGTCAGATACTGGAGATGCACCCGGACGACGTCAGTATTGAAAGTGTGAAGGCAGCGTTGTTTCACGCCTTCTTTACTCTGGGCCTTGGGATGGGTGTGTGGTCTATCTTTGGCGCCTATACCGCACCGAATACACGGCTCAAACGATCGATTCTGGCCGCCGTGCTGATGGATACCCTCGTGGCCATGATGGCGGGGATGATGATTTTCTCGGTGGCCGCCGGCGATGTCAGTCTGGATGGAGAGCGTGGTTTCAGTCTGCTGTTTGTTTCATTGCCGGTGGCGCTGGCGCAGTTGCCGGGCAGCCAGTTTGTGATTGCAGCTGTGTTCCTCCTGGTGGTGCTGATTGTCTGGACGACATCCATCTGCTTGCTGGAGCCGGTTGTCGGCTGGTTTCGTGAGTGGACGGGGTCACCCAGGGGCTGGTCGGCGTTACTGATTGGGCTGGGAGCCTGGTTTGTTGGGCTGGCGTCATTGCTGTCGTTCAATGTGTGGTCTCAGGAGCGGCTGGCGGGCGCGACCATCTTCCGCTGGCTCGAGTTGATTACTGGAGGCCTTCTGATACCCATTGTTGCGGTGTTGATCTGTGTTTTCACCGGCTGGTGCCTGACCCGCAGTTTCTCTCACCGAATTCTCGGCAAGACGCCGGCGTTGTTTGCGGCTATCTGGTACTGGGTGATGCGCCTGGTTTTGCCGGTGGTGGTGGCCTACATCGGCATTCTCTATACCTCCTTCTCTTTGAATAGCTTGTGCATTGACGGCAACAGCGCGATGTGGTGCCAGAAGCCCGAGCCGGTCGTGGCCCAACCTGGCACGGATGAGGCTGAAGGGGCTGCCGACACCGGGGAGGACGGTCCAGGGCCTGATGAGAATGAAACAGGAGGGTCTGCGGTCATCGATGTTGTGCCTGGCGAAACCCCGGCAGCTGAGGAAATCGAGGAGACCGGAGAGGTGGACGAAGGCGTCGAAGGCAGGGAAAATGCCCCAAAAGAGGATGATATCCTTTATCATAGCGTCTAGTTCAAAGCCGTCTTCGTTTTGAAGTCGTATATCTCGTTAAGTATTTGGCAGGTTAGTTCCTCTCGATGGCTCATCAGATAGACAAATCCGCGCTTGTGATGCACTCCGCGGAGCGCATGTTTCACCTGGTCAACGACGTGGCCCGGTACCCCGAATTTTTGCCCTGGTGTGCGAGCACGGAGGTGCACGAGCTGGGTGGGGACCAGATCACCGCATCTATGGAAATTGCCAAGGGCGGCATCCGGCATACGCTGACCACCCGGAACCAGCTGCTGATGCCCGAGGCCATCGAGATGAGTCTGGTGGACGGCCCGTTTCAGAACCTGACCGGGCGCTGGCATTTCAAGTCGCTGGATGAGAATGCCTGCAAGGTCATTCTGACCCTGGAATTCGAGTTCTCCGGCAAGCTCTCACGGATGGCTTTCGGCTCGGTCTTCAGCCAGGCTGCCAACACCATGGTGGATGCATTCTGCCGAAGAGCTGACGACCTGTATCGAGGAGGTGCCTGATGATTTCTGTGGAAGTGGCGTACGCGAGGCCGGACAAACAGGAAATCGTATCCTTTCAGGTGCCGCGGGGGACCAAAGCACTGGAGGCGGTAAAACTGTCAGGGATTACCGGGATTTTTCCGGAGGTGGACCCGGATAGTATCGATATGGGCATCTTCGGCAAGGTGATCAAAGCCCCTGCTGATCACGAACTGCGGGACGGGGACCGGGTGGAGCTGTATCGCCCGCTCAAGATCGATCCCAAACAGGCGCGCTTGAACCGGGCGAAAAAGAAAGCCTGAGCTTTGTCTCAGTAGGCGGGCGTTTCTTCCAGAAGCTGGGCTTCATAGTGAGAGAAGCGATCGTCATCATAGTAAACAACAATGCGTTGTTCCTTGATGTCTCCTCCCCGCCGTTGGAAAGTGTACACATAGTATTCCCGTGAAGGATCAACCGGGTTCAGCATCAGTGGCGATCCCATGACCGCATGAACCTGGCTACGGGGCATACCTTCGGTCAATGCCGTAAGCTCCTCGTCTGTGACAATGCTGCCTTGCTGGACGTTTATCTTGTAAACGCCCGGGAAGATGCAGCCGGACATAACGAGAGTGAGAATCAGAGCTGTGAGCTTTTGCATCGCCGGGGGAAATCCTCTATCTTGAATTCGCCTGCCTGGGGCAGGTGTGACACGGGGTATCCGTTAAAATGGCGGCTTCATCATACCGGAAGCCGTAAGGCACACCAAAGAGTGAATAGTAACATGTCATCTGAAAACGCCGAATTAAGAAAAGTCGGGCTCAAGGTCACACTGCCACGCGTCAAGATCTTCAACATTCTGGAGAATGCAGACGAGCATCACCTGAGTGCTGAAGATGTCTACAAGAAGCTCCTGGATCAGGGAGATGATGTGGGTCTGGCGACGGTTTACCGGGTACTGACCCAGTTTGAAGCAGCGGGCCTGGTGCTGCGTCACAACTTTGAAGGCGGTCATGCCGTGTTCGAAATGGCGGGTGATGATCACCACGACCACATGGTTTGCACCCAGACCGGCGAAGTCATCGAATTCGTGGATGAGGTGATCGAAGAGCGTCAGAAGAAGATCGCCGAGGAGCGTGGTTACGAGATTGTCGACCACAGCCTCATTCTATACGTGAAGCCCGCCAAGTCCTGATCGTAGGATGAAAAAAGGGCGGGGATTAACCCGCCCAACAGCTCTCAGGATCGAGAGGGGTAGGGATTTGTGGCGATTTAGTGATGGGTCGCCTGCCCCTTGGAAAACATCTCCCGTGCGTGCGCAATTGTGTGATCTGTCATGTCCACGCCGCCCAGCATTCTTGCCACTTCGCTGATTCTTCCCTGGTCGTCCAGTGTTTCAATTTTCGAGAAGGTTGCGTCCTGTTCGGTAAACTTGCTGACAAACAGGTGTTGGTGGGACTGTGCTGCCACCTGTGGCAAGTGAGTGACGCAAAGAACCTGCCCATTCCCACCCAGGGTCCGGAGCAGGCGACCGACAACCTCAGCAGTGCCGCCGCCAATGCCCACGTCCACCTCATCAAACACCAGAGTCGGTGTCGTGGAGGTCTGCGCGACAACCACCTGGATGGCCAGACTGATGCGTGACAGCTCGCCGCCGGAGGCCACTTTGGCCAGCGAGCGCGCCGGCTGTCCCGGGTTAGCGCTTACCAGGAATTCAACGTCTTCCATGCCGTGAGGAGCGGGTTCGTCATTGTCGTTACGGTTCAGGTGGCTCACAAACTGAACCGATGGCATGCTCAGCTGCGCCAGTTCGCCGGCAATCCGGTGGTCCAGTTCGATAGCGGCCTTTTCTCTCACGCCGGACAGCTCGCTGGCGAGCTTGTCAAAATCGCCGCGCTGCTTGTCCAGCTCAGCCTCCAGTTGTTCCAGGCTGCCTTCACCGCCATCGAGTTCTGCCAGTTCGGTGCTCAGGCGCTGGTGCAGTTCCGGCAGTTCCTCGGGTAGCACCCGATGCTTACGGGCCAGCTGGAAAATGGCGCTCAGGCGCTCTTCCACCTCGGCCAGTCTGGCAGGGTCGGCTTCGTAATCCTCCACAAAACGGCGGAGATTGTCGCCAGCCTCGCTGATCTGGATCTGTGCTTCATTGAGCATCTGGATGGTGTCTGCCAGTGCCGGTACCTCGATGGGAAGTTGCTCCAGCTGTTGCAGCGCCTGGCGAACGAGATCCGCTGCGCTGGTTTCTTCTTCTGTACAAAGCAAGGCGGCCTGATGGCTGCTGTGAAGAACGGTATCCGCCTGACTCAGTTGCTCCTGTTCCTGCTCAAGATCGGCCTGCTCGCCTTCGCTCAGGGCCAGTCGATCCAGCTCTTCCACCTGATAGCGCAGCAGCTGCAGTCGGGCTTCTGCCTCATCGGCATTCTGCTGGCGTTCGTCCAGACGTTGGCGGGTGGTGTTCCACGCTTTCCAGGCGTCGCGGGTTTGAGCGGCCAGTTGCTCGGCCCCGGCGAATTCATCCAGCAGTTTGCGGTGAGTCTCCTTGCGCAGGAGAGATTGATGTTGGTGCTGGCTATGAATGTCCATCAGCAGGCCGCCCAGATCTTTCAGGTGGGCAAGCGGGCATGGCTGTCCGTTGATGTAGGCACGGGAGCGACCGTCTTTGCTGATGACGCGGCGAAGGATGCAGTCCTTGTCGTCATCAAGTTCGTGCTGCTCGAGCCACTGGAGCGCTTCCGGGATGCTGGAGACGTCAAAGGACGCGGTGATGCCCGCACGTTTGGCGCCGTGGCGCACTGCGCCGGCATCTGCTCTCCCGCCCATGGCCAGTCCCAGTGCGTCCAGTACGATGGATTTGCCGGCACCGGTTTCACCGGTGAGCGCGGTCATGCCTTTGCTGAACTGGAGTTCGACTCGTTCGGCAATGGCGTAATTGGAGACTGTAAGCTGGGTAAGCATAGAGATGACCCTCCGCGTTCCTTGAATACTGTTCGTTCATACAGTGACTGTGAATATATACAGGGTTTTTGCTGTTTGCAAATGCACAATCACGAAATTCTTCAGGTTTGCAGTCGTTGGTGGTTGAAACCTGGCAGACGGGCCCCATATCGGTTCGCATCTACAGTTTTCCGGCATGCTTCGGCCGGAAGCCACGTTTAATTGGTCGGCAACGCGCCGGCAGCTAGATATATCCAGCAGGAGTAGTCATGAGCACTGACGAAAATCGCAACGAACAGTTTGAGGAAGAGCTGAAGGATGCCGTTGAGGCGGCTGCCGAAGGCGCAGAGCCTGGCGAAGGTGAGGCCAATGAAAGTGGGGGCTCTGAGCTGGAGGCTCTCCAGGCTCAGGTGAAGGAGGCTCAGGATCAGGTGCTGCGCTCCCAGGCTGAGATGCAGAATGTTCGTCGCCGGGCCGAGATGGATGTCGAGAAAGCGCACAAGTTTGCGGTTGAGAAGTTCGTCAAGGAGCTCCTGCCTGTCGCGGACAGTCTCGAAAAAGCGGTTGAAAGCACCGAGGGTCATGAAGAATCCGGAGAGCTGGTTGCCTCTATCCGTGAAGGCGTCGAGATGACGTTGAATCTCTTCATGTCGAGCCTGAAGAAATTCAATGTGGAGCAAATTAATCCGGTTGGTGAGCCGTTTGATCCGCAGCACCATGAAGCCATGTCAATGGTGCCGGCTCCGGATGCGGAGCCGAACAGCGTCGTGGCAGTAGTGCAGAAGGGTTATCTGTTGAATGGTCGTGTGGTCCGTCCGGCGATGGTGGTCGTGGCCAAGGCCGATGATGCACCAAAAATCGATGAGCAGGCTTGAAAAGCCGATTAAAGCGCCAATATAGCCATTAAATGGCGAAAGCCGGGGCAGAATCTCCGGGAAAGCATTCAGAAGATTTGGAGTGATTCAATGAGCAAGATTATCGGTATTGACCTGGGAACCACAAACTCCTGTGTTGCCCTGATGGATGGCGACAAGGTTAAGGTTATTGAAAACGCAGAAGGCGATCGCACCACGCCTTCCATCATCGCGTACACAGAAGACGGTGAAACGCTGGTTGGCCAGTCTGCAAAGCGTCAGGCGGTTACCAACCCGGCAAACACCCTCTACGCGATCAAGCGTCTGATCGGTCGTCGGTTTGAAGACGACGTGGTTCAGAAAGACATCAAGATGGTTCCTTACACCATTGCCAAGGCAGATAACGGCGACGCCTGGGTTGAGGTGAAAGGCCAGAAGATGGCGCCGCCTCAGGTTTCTGCAGAAGTTCTGAAGAAGATGAAGAAGACTGCGGAAGATTACCTGGGTGAGAAGGTGACTGAAGCGGTTATCACCGTTCCGGCCTACTTTAACGACAGCCAGCGTCAGGCGACCAAGGATGCCGGTCGAATTGCCGGTCTGGAAGTGAAGCGGATCATCAACGAGCCGACCGCAGCAGCCCTGGCCTACGGCCTCGACAAGCAGAGCGGCGACCGTACCGTGGCTGTATACGACCTGGGTGGTGGTACCTTCGACTTGTCCATCATCGAGATTGCAGACGTTGATGGCGAGCATCAGTTCGAAGTGCTGGCAACCAACGGCGACACCTTCCTGGGTGGTGAAGATTTCGACCTGAAGGTTATCGAATACCTGGCAGACCAGTTCAAGAAAGACAGTGGCATCGACCTGCGTGGCGACTCCCTGGCCATGCAGCGTCTGAAAGAAGCTGGTGAGAAGGCCAAGATCGAGCTGTCCAGCAGCCAGCAGACCGACGTTAATCTGCCGTACATCACCGCCGATGCGTCCGGTCCCAAGCACATGAACGTCAAACTGACCCGTGCCAAGCTGGAATCTCTGGTTGAAGACCTGGTTCAGCGTAGCCTCGAGCCGTGCAAAGTGGCTCTGCAGGATGCTGGCATGAGCGCGAGTGAAATCGACGAAGTTATCCTGGTTGGTGGTCAGACTCGTATGCCGCTGGTGCAGGAGAAGGTGAAAGAGTTCTTCGGCAAAGAAGCGCGCAAGGACGTAAACCCGGACGAAGCCGTGGCCATGGGTGCTGCGATCCAGGCTGCGGTCCTGTCTGGTGATGTGAAGGACGTTCTGCTGCTGGACGTTACTCCGCTGACCCTGGGTATCGAAACCATGGGTGGCGTGGCAACTCCGCTGATCGAGAAGAACACCACCATCCCGACCAAGAAGTCCCAGACTTTCTCAACTGCGGATGACAACCAGACGGCCGTGACCATTCACGTGGTTCAGGGTGAGCGCAAGCAGGCGACGCAGAACAAGTCCCTGGGTCGTTTCGACCTGGCCGACATTCCGCCGGCTCCGCGTGGCGTGCCGCAGATCGAAGTCACCTTCGATATCGACGCTAACGGTATCCTGAACGTGTCCGCGAAGGACAAGGCGACTGGCAAAGAGCAGTCCATCGTCATCAAGGCCTCTTCTGGTCTGAACGATGATGAAATCGAGAAGATGGTTCAGGACGCCGAGGCCAACGCCGAGGAAGATCGCAAGTTCGAGGAGCTGGTGCAGGCCCGTAACCAAGGCGACGCCATGGTTCACGCTGTACGCAAGACTCTGACCGATGCCGGTGACAAGGTGACCGACAGCGAGAAAGAGTCGATCGAAGCGGCCATCAAGGATCTGGAGCAGGCCCTGGAAGGTTCCGACAAAGAAGACATCGAAGCCAAGACCCAGAAGCTGACCGAAGTATCCTCCGAGCTGGCTCAGAAGATGTACGCCGAGCACGGTGATCAGGCTCAGCAGGCTGGCGGCCAGGAAGATGCCCAGGCCCAGCAGGCTGACGATGCTGTCGACGCTGAGTTCGAAGAAGTCAAAGACGACGACAAGCGGTAATTCTGAAGTACATCAGGCAGTTGGAAAACGCGGGGAATCTCCCCGCGTTTTCCGTGTATAAAAAGCAGGGTTTTTAAAGCATGGCCAAGCGCGATTATTACGAAGTTCTCGGGATCTCCCGGGACGCGGACGAGAAGGAAATCAAGCGAGCGTATCGAAAGCTTGCGATGAAGTATCACCCCGACCGTAACCCGGACGACACTGAAGCCGAGAACAAGTTCAAAGAGGCCAGCGAAGCCTACGAAGTACTTGCGGATCAGTCCAAGCGAGCCGCTTACGACCAGTTCGGCCATGCCGGTGTTGATGGTCAGGCCGGTGGTGGTGGCTTCGGAGGCGGCGGTGCCAGCTTCTCCGATATCTTTGGTGATGTGTTCGGCGACATTTTCGGCGGTGGTGGCGGTCGAGGTCGCAACACCCGTGGTGCTGACCTTCGCTACACCCTTGAGCTGGATCTGGAAGAGGCGGTGAAAGGCAAGACCGTCCAGATCAAGGTGCCGGGCCACAAAGAGTGCGATTCCTGTGATGGCAGTGGCGCCGAAAAAGGCTCCAGCGCTGAGACCTGCGGTACCTGTAAGGGTATGGGGCAGGTGCGTATGCAGCAGGGATTCTTCACGGTCCAGCAGGCGTGCCCGACATGCCGTGGCTCCGGCCAGGTAATCAAGAACCCCTGTAAAGTCTGTCATGGTCAGGGGCGTGTTCAGGAAGAGAAGACGCTGTCGGTCAAGGTGCCGCCGGGCGTTGATACCGGTGATCGTATTCGCCTGTCAGGTGAAGGCGAGATGGGCGTTGATGGTGGGCCTCCCGGAGATCTGTATGTGCAGATTGCTGTTCGCGAGCATTCCATCTTTACCCGTGATGGCCGCAACCTCTACTGTGAAGTGCCGATCAGCATCGTCGATGCTTCCCTGGGGGGCGAGCTGGAAGTACCGACCCTGGATGGCCGCGTGAAGTTGAAGATCCCGGCCGAAACCCAGACCGGAAAGCTGTTCCGCCTTCGCAACAAGGGTGTTGCTCCGGTTCGGGGTGGCGCTGCGGGTGACTTGCTGTGCCGCGTCATTGTTGAAACGCCGGTCAATCTGACCAAGCGCCAGAAAGAGCTGCTGGATGAGTTTCAGCAAACTCTCGGTGGCAGCAACGGTACCCATCACGCGCCTAAAAAGACGTCCTGGTTCGAGGGAGTAAAAAGCTTCTTCGATGAAATGAAATTCTGATCGGTTGTAAAAGGAATCCGACCATGAGGGTAGCAATCATTGGCGCCGCCGGGCGTATGGGCAAGGTCCTGATTGAAGCGGTCGATGGTACCGAAGGGCTGGAGCTTGGCGCGGCGATTGTCGAGCCGGACAGCAGTCTCATTGGTGCTGACGCAGGAGAAATGACCGGCATCGGTAAAACCGGCGTGAAGATGGCCGGGAGTCTGGAGGATGTGAAAAGCGATTTTGACGTACTCGTCGACTTCACCTTTCCTGACCTGACCCTGGAGAATGCCGCGTTCTGCAATGCCAACGGCAAGATGCTCATCATTGGCACGACCGGTATGACCGAGGCCGAGAAAGAGCAGTTGGCCTTGAATGCGGATGCCATACCCGTGGTCTTTGCGCCGAATATGAGTGTTGGTGTTAATGTCGTCCTCAACCTGCTGCGCACGGCGGCTGCGACCCTGGGTGACGACTACGACGTGGAAATCATTGAGGCGCACCATCGCCATAAGAAAGATGCGCCCTCAGGCACCGCGCTGCGCATGGGCGAGGTCGTTGCCGACGCGCTCGGTCGCGATCTGAAGGAGTGTGCTGTCTATGGGCGTGAAGGCTTTACCGGCGAGCGTACCCGTAAGGAAATCGGTTTCGAAACCATTCGCGCTGGCGATGTTGTGGGTGATCACACGGTGCTTTTTGCCACTGAAGGCGAGCGTATCGAAGTCACTCACAAGGCAAGCAGCCGGATGACCTTCGCGAAAGGTGCGATGCGGGCAGCGCTGTGGCTGAGTGACAAGCCGGCAGGTTTGTACGATATGCAGGATGTCTTGGGTTTGAAGGGCTAATTGCCGTGGACAAAAACTGCCATATTTCCTACAATAAGGCGGTTTAACTGCACCAAGCGTAGCTTTGATAACGCCCAGGGAACGCAAATCGTTCCCGGACAACAAAAAAGCGGGACGGAGTACTGACTCCCTCTCGCTTTTTTGCGACCTGAATTTGCGCTTGCGTTCCTGTTCGTGACGAACCGATACGCCACTCGATGAGGATACAAGCCTTGAGCACACCTGCAATCCTTGCACTCGCAGACGGAAGCCTGTTCTACGGCACCGCCATTGGCGCTGACGGAGAAACCAGTGGTGAGGTGGTGTTTAACACCGCCATGACCGGGTACCAGGAAATTCTGACCGACCCGTCCTACTCCCGCCAGATCGTAACCCTGACCTATCCTCACATCGGCAACACCGGTGTTAACAAGGAGGATGTGGAGTCCGATCGCGTTCAGGCTGCTGGCCTGATTATCCGGGACCTGCCGCTGCTGGCCAGCAGCTGGCGCAACGAACAAACCCTGGATGACTACCTGCGAAGCAACAACATCGTTGGCATCGCTGACATCGATACTCGTCGCCTGACCCGCATTCTTCGTGACAAGGGCTCGCAGAATGGTGCCATCGTTGCAGGCGAAGGCGCTACGGCAGAGCAGGCTCTCGAGCTGGCGAAAGCCTTCCCCGGCCTCAAGGGAATGGATCTGGCCAAAGAAGTCACCTGTGACAACGGGTACAAATGGAGTCAGTCCGAGTGGAGTCTTGATAGTGGCTACGGCGATCGCAACGAAAGCCGCTTCAAAGTGGTGGCTTGGGATTACGGCGTTAAATACAACATTTTGCGCATGCTGGCGGCCCGCGGTTGCGACATCACGGTCGTACCAGCTCAGACGCCAGCCTCAGACGTGCTGGCGATGAACCCGGACGGTATCTTTCTGTCCAACGGCCCGGGCGACCCCGAGCCCTGTGACTACGCCATCGCCGCGATTCGCGAAGTGCTGGAAACGGAAATCCCGGTCTTTGGTATCTGTCTTGGTCATCAGTTGCTCGCGCTCGCCAGCGGTGCGGGCACCATGAAAATGGGGCATGGCCACCACGGTGCCAACCACCCCGTACAGGATCTGGCCGATGGTACCGTCATGATCACCAGCCAGAACCACGGTTTCGCCGTGGACGAGTCCACGCTGCCAGCCAACGTCGAGGCCACCCACAAATCCCTGTTTGATGGCACGCTGCAGGGTATTCGCCGGACCGATAAGCCGGCGTACAGCTTCCAGGGGCACCCGGAAGCGAGCCCGGGTCCTCATGACGTGGCGCCTTTGTTTGACGAGTTTATCCGGTTGATGGAAAAGCGAACTGCCTGAGGGCAGTTCGCCGTGGATAGCTCATACGCGCCGCGTTTTGCGCTGCAAGAATTCAAAAGTTGCTGACAGGTTTATCAAGACATGCCAAAACGTACAGACATCAAAAGCATCCTGATCCTGGGGGCCGGCCCTATTGTGATCGGGCAGGCGTGCGAATTCGATTACTCCGGAGCCCAGGCCTGTAAGGCGCTTCGCGAGGAAGGTTACCGGGTTATCTTGGTTAACTCGAACCCGGCGACCATCATGACCGATCCGGCGATGGCCGATGCCACCTACATCGAGCCGATTACCTGGAAAACGGTCGAAAAGATCATCGAGAAAGAGCAGCCAGACGCTCTGTTGCCCACCATGGGCGGCCAGACGGCGCTGAACTGTGCCCTTGATCTGGAAAAACATGGCGTTCTGGAAAAGCACGGCGTTGAGATGATCGGTGCCAATGCCGATACCATCGACAAGGCGGAAGACCGGGATCGCTTCGATAAGGCCATGAAGAAAATCGGCCTCGAATGCCCGCGTGCCTCCATTGCCCATACCATGGCGGAAGCCTGGACCATTTCCGAAGACATCGGCTTCCCGTGCATCATTCGCCCGTCCTTCACCATGGGTGGCTCTGGCGGTGGTATCGCCTACAACAAGGATGAGTTCGAAGAGATCTGTCAGCGTGGTCTGGACCTGTCTCCGACCAACGAGCTGCTGATCGACGAGTCCCTGATTGGCTGGAAAGAGTATGAGATGGAAGTGGTTCGCGACAAAGCGGACAACTGCATCATTGTCTGTGCCATCGAAAACTTCGATCCGATGGGCGTGCATACCGGCGATTCCATTACTGTTGCGCCGGCCCAGACGCTGACGGACAAGGAATATCAGATCATGCGGAACGCCTCGCTGGCGGTGCTGCGTGAGATTGGTGTGGAAACTGGTGGTTCCAACGTGCAGTTCGGGATCAACCCGGAGACCGGCCGTATGGTGGTCATTGAGATGAACCCGCGGGTGTCCCGCTCCTCGGCCCTGGCGTCCAAAGCGACCGGCTTCCCGATTGCCAAGGTGGCCGCCAAGCTGGCCGTGGGCTACACCCTGGACGAACTGAGCAATGATATTACCGGCGGCATAACTCCGGCCTCGTTCGAGCCCAGCATCGACTATGTCGTTACCAAGATTCCCCGGTTCACTTTTGAGAAATTCCCGCAGGCTGATGCCCGCCTGACGACCCAGATGAAGTCGGTGGGTGAGGTCATGGCGATCGGGCGGACCTTCCAGGAATCCCTGCAGAAGGCGCTCCGTGGTCTGGAAGTCGGGTCGGAAGGGTTTGATGAAAAGCTGGAAGAGCTCGAATCCGAGAATTCGCAGGAAACCCTGATCCAGGAAATGAATGTTCCGGGCGCCGATCGCATCTGGTACCTCGGCGATGCCTTCCGTTCCGGCCTGACCGTTGACGATGTGTTCCAGCACACCAAGATCGATCCTTGGTACCTGGTGCAGATTGAAGACATTATCCGCGAAGAGCAGGCGCTGAAGAGTGCCGGTAAAGCGGATATCGATCAGGCGACCCTGTTCCGTCTGAAGCGCAAAGGTTTCTCCGATGCCCGTCTGGCCAAGCTGCTGGGTATCTCCGAAGTCAGCCTGCGTAAACTGCGCCATGAGCTGGATATTCGACCGGTCTACAAGCGGGTTGATACCTGTGCGGCCGAGTTCGCATCCGACACCGCGTACATGTACTCCACCTATGAGGAAGAGTGCGAATCGGACGTTAGCGATCGTGAAAAGATCGTCGTCATTGGCGGTGGCCCGAACCGGATCGGCCAGGGTATCGAGTTCGATTACTGCTGTGTGCACGCGGCTCTGGCCATGCGTGAGGATGGCTACGAAACCATCATGATCAACTGCAACCCGGAGACGGTGTCCACCGACTATGACACCTCCGACCGGTTGTATTTCGAGCCCATCACCCTGGAAGACGTTCTTGAGATCGTCGAGCTTGAAAAACCGAAGGGTGTGATTGTGCAGTACGGTGGCCAGACACCGCTGAAACTCGCGCGAGGCCTGGAAGCGGCCGGTGTGCCGATCATCGGTACCAGTCCGGATGCCATTGACCGTGCGGAAGATCGCGAGCGCTTCCAGCAGATGATTCAGCGTCTGGGTCTGAAGCAGCCGGAAAACGCGACGGTTCGCAGCCACGAAGAAGGTATCCTGGCGGCTCGTGAAATCGGTTATCCGCTGGTCGTTCGCCCGTCCTACGTGCTTGGCGGTCGTGCCATGGAGATCGTTTACGATGAAACCGAGCTGGTGCGTTACATGCGCAGCGCGGTTCTGGTCTCCAACGACAGCCCGGTTCTGCTGGATCACTTCCTGAATGCCGCCATTGAGGTCGACATCGATGCTATCTGTGACGGCACGGATGTGGTGATCGGTGGCATCATGCAGCATATTGAGCAGGCCGGTGTGCACTCCGGTGACTCCGCGTGTTCGCTGCCGCCATACAGCCTGCCGAAGGACGTGCAGGACGAGATGCGTGAAGCGGTGCGCAAGATGGCGATCGAGCTCGAGGTTGTTGGTCTGATGAACGTTCAGCTGGCCTGGCAGGACGGCGAAATCTACGTCATCGAAGTCAATCCACGTGCGTCCCGTACGGTACCGTTTGTGTCCAAGGCTGTGGGCGAGTCCCTGGCGGCTGTTGCGGCCCGGGTCATGTCCGGCAAGACCCTGGCGGAGTTGGGCTTTACCCAGGAAATCGTGCCGGAGTACTACGCCGTGAAGGAGTCTGTATTCCCGTTCAACAAGTTCCCGGCCGTTGACCCGATTCTGGGGCCGGAAATGAAGTCCACCGGTGAGGTGATGGGGCTGGGTGACAGCTTCGATGAGGCTTTTGCCAAGGCGTCACTGGCTTCTGGCGAGCGTTTGCCGGCCAAGGGTACGGCCTTTATGTCTGTACGTGATGTCGACAAGCCGGGCGCTGCCAGTGTTGCCCGGGATCTGGTGGAAGCCGGCTTCAAGATTGTAGCTACCACCGGTACTGCCAAGGCGTTGGCCGAGGCCGGTATCGACGTGGAGCGGGTGAACAAGGTTCGGGAAGGTCGGCCGCACATCGTGGATGCCATTAAAAATGGCAAGGTTCAGTTAATTATCAACACCACTGAAGGTCGCAAGGCCATTTCGGATTCGGCGCAGATCCGACAGTCCGCGCTGCAGACCAAGGTAACATACACAACGACTCTGGCAGGTGGCGAGGCGTTCTGTCGGGCGATCAAGTTCGGCCCGGAACGCACGGTACGTCGTCTCCAGGATCTTCACGCAGGAAAATAAGGCTATGTCTGAAAGAGTACCCATGACCAAGGTGGGCGAAGCCCGTCTGCGCGAGGAGCTTCAGAAACTGAAGTCCGACGATCGCCCCAAGGTGATCGCGGCTATTGCCGAAGCTCGCGAGCACGGCGATCTGAAGGAGAATGCGGAATATCATGCGGCCCGTGAACAACAGGGTTTCATTGAAGGGCGCATTCAGGAAATCGAGGGCAAGCTCTCCGCAGCCCAGGTGATTGACGTGACGACCATAGAGAACACCGGGAAGGTGATTTTCGGTACCACGGTGCACCTGATCAACATGGAAACCGACGAAGAGGTCAAATATCAGATCGTTGGCGAAGATGAGGCTGATATTAAAGCCGGAAAGATCTCCATCTCGTCTCCGATCGCGCGCGCCCTCGTCGGCAAGAATGAAGGCGATGTGGTAGCCATCCGCATTCCTTCAGGCACCGTCGAGTACGAAATTGGAGAAGTCGAGTACATCTGATTTTGGTGCAACCATAAAAAAGCCGGCTGGGGATTCGCAGCCGGCTTTTTTGTTTGAGCCTGAAAAAACAGTTATTGCGATTTGGCGCTCGCTTGTTCAGCGCTTGTGGCGAAGCAGGTTGGATAGCTTCGGATTGGGCTTCTTGGCTCGGCGTAGGATAACGGCAATTTTGCCAATGGTCTGGATCAGTTCGGCGCCGGAGCTTTGGCAGAGTTCTGCGATGGCTTCCTGGCGAGCCTCGCGGTCCGTGCTGGCGATTTTGATCTTGATAAGCTCGTGGTCGTTGAGCGCCCGCTCCAATTCTTCCTGGAGCCCTTCGGACAGACCTTTGTCGCCAACAATGATGACGGGTTTCAGGTTGTGGGCAATGGCACGGTATTCCCGGCGCTGTTCCGGTGAAACGCTCATGATGTAATCTCTTAATAGGTGCAATTAACAAAAGGTCAGCGGAGGTTTCGCTGCCATAAACGTATAATCGGCGAAGTGTAACAGATCAGCGCCCGCTAAAAATCGCCGTTAACACTTATCGGTGCGGATAAAGGTTGTTCTGACAACGATTGATGGAGGTTGAATTTGGCCCGCTCGAAGTCCAGTGATCGCTGGCTCAAGGAACATTTTGATGACGTCTGGGTCAAAAAGTCCCAGGAAGATGGCTACCGTTCCCGCGCCAGTTACAAGCTCGTGGAGCTTGATAAGAAAGACAAGCTATTCCGTCAGGGGCAGCTTGTCGTGGATCTTGGCGCCGCTCCAGGCGGATGGTCTCAGGTTGCTGTTGAGCGTGTCGGTGATTCCGGCGTGGTGATCGCCAGTGACATCTTGCCGATGAATCCGATCGCAGGTGTGGACTTTGTTCAGGGCGATTTCACCGAGGACGACGTGTTCGAGGAATTGCTGGAATTATTGGGTGATCGCCGGGCAGACGTTGTAATTTCGGATATGGCGCCCAATATGAGTGGTATGGCTGCCGTAGATATTCCAAAAGCGATGGGGCTGGTCGAGCTCGCCCTTGATATGGCGCAACGAGTATTGCGGCCCGGTGGCACCTTCGTTGCCAAGGTTTTCCAGGGCGAGGGCTTTGATGCACTGCTGGCAGACATGCGGGGAAGTTTCAGTTCCGTGGTCAGTCGCAAGCCGGATTCTTCCAGGGCCCGGTCCCGGGAAATCTATCAGGTTTGCAAGGGGTTTAAGGGCTGAGGAGTTCAGCCGGCCTGTGGCCGATACGGATGGGCCGTTTCTGGTGGACAGGCGTACAATTGGTGTAAGGTGTCAAAAAGGGGTTGGGCCTGCATGGGCCACCCTTCAATTCACAGGTGACGATCCTTGAACGATATGGCAAAAAATCTGGTTCTCTGGCTAATCATAGCCGCCGTGCTGCTGATGGTATTTCAGAACTTTTCTCCCACCACCAGCGGGCAACAAGTCAATTATTCCCAGTTTGTTGAGATGGTCCAGCAGGGCCAGGTCAACCGGGTAACCATCGACGGCCTGGAAATCCAGGGCACCCGTGGCGATGGCTCCCAGTTTCAGACCATTCGCCCACAGGTGGCGGACAACAAGCTGATGGACGATCTGCTGGCAAACAACGTTGAAGTGATCGGTAAAGAGCCTGAGCGCCAGAGCCTGTGGACCCAGCTTCTGGTCGCGGCGTTTCCCATCCTGATCATCATTGCGTTGTTTGTTTTCTTCATGCGCCAGATGCAGGGCGGCGGTGGTGGCAAAGGCCCCATGTCGTTTGGCAAGAGTAAAGCGCGCCTGATGAGTGAGGATCAGATCAAGACAACCTTCGCCGACGTGGCGGGTGTCGATGAGGCCAAGGAAGATGTGAAGGAGCTCGTGGACTTCCTGCGCGATCCAAGCAAATTCCAGCGTTTGGGTGGCAGCATTCCCAAGGGCGTTCTGATGGTTGGTCAGCCAGGTACTGGTAAGACCCTGCTCGCGAAAGCGATTGCGGGCGAGGCGAAAGTGCCTTTCTTCTCCATCTCGGGTTCCGATTTCGTCGAGATGTTCGTGGGCGTGGGTGCCTCCCGGGTTCGCGATATGTTCGAGCAGGCGAAGAAGCAGAGCCCGTGTATTATCTTTATTGACGAGATTGATGCCGTAGGTCGCCATCGTGGCGCTGGCATGGGCGGTGGTCACGACGAGCGTGAGCAGACCCTGAACCAGCTGCTGGTGGAAATGGACGGTTTTGAAGGCAATGAAGGCGTTATCGTTATCGCTGCCACCAACCGTCCGGACGTTCTCGACCCGGCATTGCTTCGCCCGGGCCGTTTCGACCGTCAGGTTGTTGTCGGTCTGCCGGACATCATTGGCCGTGAGCAGATCCTCAAGGTGCACATGAAGAAGGTACCCCTGGCGGATGGCGTGGAGCCCGCGCTGATCGCCCGTGGTACCCCTGGCTTCTCAGGCGCAGATCTGGCCAACCTGGTTAATGAGGCTGCTCTGTTCGCAGCGCGCCGCAATCAGCGTCTGGTATCCATGGAAGAGTTTGAGCTCGCCAAAGACAAGATCATGATGGGCGCTGAGCGCAAGTCTATGGTGATGAGCGAAAAAGAAAAGCTCAACACGGCTTACCATGAATCCGGGCATGCCATTGTTGGTCGTCTGATGCCGGAGCATGATCCGGTGTACAAAGTCAGTATCATTCCCCGCGGTCGGGCACTGGGTGTAACCATGTTCCTGCCGGAAGAGGACAAGTACAGCCACAGTAAGCGTTATCTGGACAGCTCCATCTGCAGCCTGTTCGGCGGGCGCATTGCTGAGGAACTGACTCTTGGGTTCGAAGGAGTGACGACGGGCGCTTCGAACGATATCGAGCGTGCTACGAGTTTGGCCCGAAACATGGTGACTCGTTGGGGGTTGTCGGAAAAGCTGGGACCGTTGCAGTACGATACAGACTCAGACGAGCCGTTCCTGGGTCGCTCCGCAGGTCAGGCTCAGACGGTCTATTCGCCTGAAACGGCGCAGCGTATCGATGAAGAGGTTCGTAATATCATTGATACCTGCTACGAAAAGGCCAAGCAGATCCTGGTTGATAATCGGGACAAGCTGGACCTGATGGCTGATGCCCTGATGAAGTACGAGACAATCGACCGCTTCCAGATTGATGACATCATGGAAGGCAAGGTGCCCCGTCCGCCAAAAGGTTGGGGGGATAACGGCCCGACTGGCGGAGTGAAGGCCGATGACGCGGACGCTGCTCCTGAGTCCAAGGGGGCGGACGACGGTCGTCAGCCGGGTGTCGGTCGTCCGGCCGGAGAGCACTGAGTCTCTGCTGCCTTTAAAATGAGGTGATCACGACGCCGCCCGGACTCCGGGCGGCGTTTGTTTTTGTTGCTGTGCGGGAAGGTTATGGAAATGAATTTTGCCGGGCGGGTGCTGGATATGTCCCGCTGTCACGTAATGGGCATTCTGAATGTAACGCCTGATTCCTTTTCCGATGGTGGCAAGTTTAATTGCCCGGATAGTGCGTTGGCTCGTGCCTCAGCCATGGCTGCCGAGGGTGCGGCGTTTATCGATGTTGGTGGTGAATCAACCCGACCAGGTGCCGAGCCGGTGTCGCTTCAGGAGGAGTTGGATCGGGTCTGTCCAGTTGTCGAGGCGATCACTCGCGACCTGGATGTTGTGGTTTCTGTCGATACCAGTTCGCCGGAAGTGATGACTGAAACGGCCCGGCTGGGCGCAGGTTTGATCAATGATGTGCGTGCTTTGCAGCGCCCGGGGGCGCCGGAGGCCGCCGCGCGTGCAGAAATTCCAGTCTGTCTGATGCATATCCAGGGTGAGCCGGACACCATGCAGGATCGCCCGGCTTACCGAAATGTCCTTCGAGAGGTCAGTGCATTTCTGACCGAGCGGGTGAGGGTAGCTGAAGCTGCTGGCGTTCGTACGGATAACGTTGTTCTGGACCCGGGCTTCGGATTTGGTAAGACCGTGGAGCATAATTTGCAGTTGCTGTCCGCGTTGGATCAGATGCATATTCTGGGGCATCCGCTGTTAGTAGGGATCTCCAGGAAGTCGATGCTTGGAGCCATAACCGGCAGGGAAGTCGATCAGCGTTTGCCGGCGAGTCTGGCGGCCGCCACAATATCGGCAATGAAAGGGACCAGCATCCTGAGGGTGCATGATGTTCGGGAAACAGTGGATGCCGTCAAGGTAGTGGCGGCGATGAGGGAGTCGGGTTAATGGCCGAGAGAAAGTATTTTGGCACGGATGGCATTCGTGGCCGCGTAGGTGAGTTTCCAATCACGCCGGAGTTTATGCTTCACCTGGGGTGGGCTGCAGGGCAGGCGTTCAAGCGGGATGGCCAGCGCAATAGTGTGTTGATTGGGAAGGATACACGTCTTTCCGGGTATATGTTCGAATCGGCGCTTGAGGCCGGGCTCGCGGCCGCCGGTGTAGACGTCAAGTTGTTGGGGCCAATGCCGACGCCGGCCATCGCCTACCTGACTCGCACATTCCGAGCCTCTGCGGGTATCGTGATCAGTGCCTCCCACAATCCTCACCATGACAACGGCATCAAGTTCTTTTCCGCCAATGGCACCAAGCTGGATGACGATCTCGAGGCCGAGATAGAGTACTGGCTGGATCAGCCGATTCAGGTGTGTGAATCCTCTGAGCTGGGCAAGGCCTCGAGGGTTGACGACGCGCCGGGCCGATACGTGGAGTTCTGCAAGAGCACCGTGCCAAATGAGTTTTCCCTGGAAGGGATGAGCATCGTCCTCGATTGTGCCCATGGCGCGACCTATCACGTTGCGCCGAAGGTGTTTCGTGAGCTGGGCGCCAGCGTGACTGTGATTGGGAATGAGCCGGATGGTCTGAACATCAATTTGAACGTCGGTTCTACTCATCTGGGTGCGCTGCGCCAGACGGTGATGGATCGGGGCGCGGATCTCGGTATCGCTTTTGACGGCGATGGTGACCGGGTGCTGATGGTCGATCGCGATGGCTCTGAAGTTGACGGCGATGAATTGCTGTATGTAATTGCCTCCCAGCGATACGCCGAAGGTCGGCTCAAAGGGGGAGTTGTAGGTACCCTGATGACCAACCTCGGGGTCGAGCTGGCGTTGAAGGAGATCGGCATCGAGTTCGAGCGCGCGAAGGTAGGTGATCGATATGTGATGGAGCGCCTGCTCGCGCAGAACTGGGTTCTGGGTGGTGAGGGGTCCGGACACATGGTTATCCGCGACTGCACGTCGACCGGTGATGGTATTGTGTCGGCGTTGCAGGCTTTGTTGGCGGTGCGCAAGTCCGGTCGCTCCCTGTCCGAGTTGCGCCAGGGTATGAGTAAGTTGCCGCAGACAATGATCAATGTGCGTGTCGCTGAACGCTTTGACCCGTTGGGGCGCGAGGATATTGTCGCCGCTGTTCGTAAAGCCGAGGCAGAGCTGGGCGCGGCGGGGCGCGTGCTGTTGAGGGCATCCGGAACCGAGCCTCTGATACGGGTAATGACAGAAGGGCAAGACGCTGCTGACATCGCTCGAATCGCTGAAGAGCTTGCGGCAGTCGTTGAGCGGTCCGTGGGCTGATTTTGTGTCTGGGGGCGGTTGTCTGTCTGCAGGTAGTGCTGTATAGTTCGCCCTCCCTTACATTCGGGAACTGTTATGCGCCGTAAGATCGTAGCCGGAAACTGGAAAATGAACGGGTCGAAAGACCTGGCAGAAAAGTTGGTTGGCTATGTCCGGTCTGAGGCCGGGTCGCTTGATAATGGCGTGGAGGTTGTTATCATTCCGCCCGCTATTTACATCAGTGATGTTGTCGCGCAGGCGGCTGGTGACTTGGCCGTTGGCGTTCAGAATGTAAGTGGCTGGCAAGCCGGAGCTTATACCGGGGAGGTTTCCTCAGGTATGGCGGTTGATCAGGGGTGCGGGTACGCACTGGTTGGTCATTCCGAGCGTCGTCAGCTTTTCGGCGAAACCGATGAGGTGGTTGCTGATAAGGTGGCGCGAGTGCTGGGAGATGGTCTGGTTGCCATTGTTTGTGTTGGCGAGACGCTCGAGCAGCGCGAGGCAGGCGACGCCGAAGCTGTAGTCGCTGCGCAGATTGAGCGCGGGCTGGCGAAGGTTGAAGTCAGTCAGTGGGAGCGTGTTGTTGTTGCCTACGAGCCTGTATGGGCAATTGGGACCGGTAAAACAGCGACGTCGGAAGATGCGCAGGCTATGCACGCATCGATTCGTAAGGTGCTTGAAGGGATTGGTGCGCCGTCAAAAGACGTTTCAGTACTTTACGGCGGTAGCGTAAAAGCGGATAATGCAGCCGCTCTTTTTGCCGAGCCGGATATTGATGGCGGCTTGATCGGCGGAGCATCGCTGATAGCAGAAGATTTTGTGAGCATTTGCCGGGCAATGCCGGCAGGTAGCTAAAGATTAAGGTTCGCGAGAGTCGATATGGATTGGATGGAAACACTGGTAGTCGTTGTGCACGTGGTGATCGCGGTGGCACTGGTGGGTCTGGTTCTGATTCAGCAGGGTAAGGGTGCTGATGCTGGAGCGGCATTTGGTGGTGGCGCTTCCCAGACTGTGTTTGGTAGCCAGGGTAGCGGAAGCTTTCTGACCCGTGTAACGACTATCCTTGCAATCGTGTTCTTTGTGACAAGTTTTTCACTGGCTGTTTTTGCAAAGCAGCGCGCGGAAGTGGCAGGCGAAGCAGGTATTCCGGTTGTTGAGGAATCCAGCGATGTTGCGGCTCCGGTCGAGCAGGCTGCTGAAAAAGATGCGGCTCAGCCAGCTGAAGCCGAGGGTGGGGAGCAAGGCCTCCCTGAACTCGAGTAAGAATGATGCCCGGGTGGTGAAACTGGTAGACACGCTATCTTGAGGGGGTAGTGGCGAAAGCCGTGCCGGTTCGAGTCCGGCCCCGGGCACCATATAATAAAAAACGGCTTGGAATTCCCAGGCCGTTTTTTTTGGTCAGTCCTTGACCAGTTCTGCCGGCATCTCTATACTCCGGCGGAGATTGGAGCCAGCGGACTTAGGTCCTTGGGGCTCCGGCAGGCCAGGTGTCTGTCAGCAGGAATGCGGTATATCGTTTTGCTTCCTGCGAGTTCTTGCAACAAAGAGCCCCATTTCAAGGGGCTTTTTGATTAAGGGGCCTGGCGCAAAGGGCCCTGGTGCATAAAAAGGGCTGGTCGACAGCCCTTTTTTTGTTTTTGTAGCCGGAAAATCTGAATACGGAGATGGCATAACGTGTCAGCCAAGCTAACACAACTGGAAGACCTCCTTCGGCCGGTGGTTGAAGGTCTGGGGTATGAGTTCTGGGGGCTAGAATTCCGCTCCCAGGGCCGCCACTCCTTGCTCCGGGTCTTTATTGATGATGTCGAAAATGGCATAGGCATCGACGACTGTGAAAAAGTCAGTCGCCAGATTAGCGGTGTTATGGATGTGGAAGATCCCATTCAGGTGGAGTACACCCTTGAGGTTTCCTCTCCGGGCATGGACCGGCCTCTGTTTCGGCCAGAGCAATATCAGGCGTTCGTTGGTCACAAGGTGGAAATTCGTTTGCGAATGGCCTTTGAGGGCCGTCGAAAATACCTCGGGCTGATCAAGGGCGTTGAAGGCGATGAGGTTGTGATCGTGGTAGATGATCACGAATACCTGTTGCCGTTTGACAGTATCGAGAAAGCGCACATCGTTCCGGTGTTCGAGTAAACCGTATTGAAAAGTCAGTGGACGTACCGTTTTATTTTTAAGGGCAGGGCAATCCAATGAGTAAAGAGATCTTGCTGGTGGTTGAATCCGTCTCGAACGAAAAAGGTGTCGAGAAGGACGTGATTTTCGAGGCGATCGAGCTGGCGCTCGCCACGGCCGCCAAGAAGCGCTATGAGGAAGAAGAGGCCGATATCCGGGTTGCCATTGATCGCAGGACTGGTGAGTACGACACCTTCCGCCGCTGGCTGGTCGTAGATAACGACGCGGTTCCGGCACTTGGTACCGAACTGACGCTTGAAGAAGCGGAAGAAATCGACACCAACCTGAAGCCGGGCGACATTCACGAAGAACAGATCGAGTCTGTTGCTTTTGGCCGTATCGGGGCTCAGGCTGCCAAGCAGATTATTTTCCAGAAGGTGCGCGAAGCCGAGCGTACCAAGATTGTTGACAGCTACCGTGACCGGGTTGGTGAGTTGGTCTCCGGTACCGTTAAAAAGGTGACACGGGACAATGTTATCGTTGATCTTGGCGCCAACGCGGAAGCCCTGCTTCCTCGTGAGAACCTGATCCCCCGGGAGACCTTCCGGATGGGCGACCGTGTTCGTTCATTGCTGCTCGAAATCCGAACCGATCACCGTGGTCCCCAGCTGATACTGAGTCGAACCGCCCCGCAGATGCTGATCGAATTGTTCCGCATCGAGGTGCCCGAGATCGCTGAAGAGCTCATTGAAATCCGTGGCGCGGCTCGTGATCCCGGTTCGCGGGCCAAGATCGCAGTGAAGACCAATGACCGTCGGATTGACCCGGTCGGCGCCTGCGTCGGTATGCGTGGTTCGCGGGTTCAGGCCGTATCCAACGAGTTGGGTGGCGAGCGTGTTGATATCGTGCTTTGGGACGATAACCCGGCGCAGCTGGTGATCAACGCGATGGCACCGGCGGAAGTTGCCTCCATTGTGATGGACGAGGACCGTAACACCATGGACGTTGCGGTTGCCGAGGATAATCTGGCTCAGGCTATTGGTCGGAACGGCCAGAATGTCCGGTTGGCAACTGAACTGACTGGCTGGACTCTGAACGTGATGACTGAAGAAGAGGCCGGCGAGCGCCAGGAACAGGAATACGGCCGCTTGGTGGAACACTTTACCGCCAACCTGGATGTGGACGAAGAATTTGCGGGCGTGCTGATCGAGGAAGGTTTCACCTCTCTTGAGGAAGTGGCCTATGTGCCCATGGAAGAGATGCTCGCCATTGATGGTTTCGATGAAGAAACCGTTACCGAGCTTCGTCGGCGCGCAAAAGATGTGCTTTTGAATCAGGCCCTGGCCAGTGAAGAGGCGCTCGAGGGCGCTGAGCCGGCAGAGGACCTCCTGAGCATGGATGGTATGGACCGTGGCCTCGCGTTCAAGCTGGCGGGCATGGGTGTTCGTACCATGGAGGACCTGGCGGAGCAGTCGGTAGACGACTTGCTCGAAATTGACGATATGGATGAAGAGCGTGCGGGTCAGTTGATTATGACTGCACGTGCCCCCTGGTTTGAAGACCAGGCGTAATTCGGGAGGAGGACCAGTATGGCGGAAGTAACGGTAAAACAACTGGCCGAGGATGTAGGCGCTCCCGTGGATCGTTTGCTGAAGCAGATTGTAGAAGCGGGCCTGACGGCGCGTTCTGCAGAGGATTCTGTGTCCAGCGATGAGAAGCAGCAGTTGCTGGCCTATTTGAGAAAAGCTCACGGTGAGGCAGAAGCCGAGCCCCGCAAGATTACATTGAAGCGGAAAACCACGACGACACTCAAAGCTGGTAAGGCGAAGACGGTCAACGTGGAAGTTCGCAAGCGCCGGACATACGTCAAGCGCGCAGAATTGCAGCCTGAGCCGGAGGTCGCTAAGCCTGAAGAACCGGTAGAAGAGCAGGCAGCCGTTGAAGCACCGGCGGAAGAGGCTCCGAAGGTAGAAACGGGTGCCGCTGAGGTTGAGGCGCAGGCGCCGGTCGAGCCTGAAGTCAAAGAAGAGGCACCGGCGACAGAAGAATCCAAGTCCGAGGAAAAAGCGGCAGAACCGGAACCCGAAGTTGCGGCTGAGCCGGTGGTTCAGCCGGAAGACATTCCTGTTCCTCCGCCTGAGAAGGATGGCAAGGATCGCAAGGCCAAGAAGAAGAAAGAAAAGGGTCGTGAGCGCGGTGATGAGGAAGAAGGCAAGCCGAAGAAGAAGCAGGCTGGTCACCGTGGTCCTCGTAGTCGCCCGGTTGAAGAGCCGGTTGTTTTGTCCGAGGACGAAGAAGAGTCTGCGCCGCGTAAATCGCTGCGTATGAAAAAGAAACCGAAAGAGAAGCGTCACGGCTTCGAGAGGCCGACCAAACCAATGGTCAGAGAAGTAGAAATTCCAGAAACAATTTCGGTGGGTGACCTTGCTCAGCGCATGGCTGTCAAATCAGCAGATGTCATCAAAACCCTGATGGGCATGGGAGTCATGGCCACCATCAACCAGGCCCTGGATCAGGAAACTGCAATCCTGGTGACGGAAGAGTTAGGGCATAAGGCCAAGACCGTCAGCGAAGATGCTTTCGAAGAAGAAGTGCTGAGTGAAATCAGCGAAGGCGTCGAAGGCATGGAAAAAACCAAACGTGCGCCGGTTGTGAGCGTCATGGGTCACGTCGACCATGGTAAAACCTCACTGCTGGATTACATCCGTCGTACCAAGGTTGCTGCAGGCGAATCCGGTGGCATTACCCAGCATATCGGCGCTTATCATGTAGAAACCGACCACGGCATGGTGTCGTTCCTGGATACCCCGGGCCACGCAGCTTTCACGGCCATGCGCGCTCGCGGTGCTCAGTGCACGGATATTGTTATCCTGGTTGTCGCTGCCGATGACGGTGTTATGCCACAGACCAAAGAAGCCGTAGAGCATGCCCGCTCCGCCGGTGTACCTGTCGTGGTCGCCGTCAACAAGATGGATAAGGAAGAAGCCGATCCCGACCGCATCAAGAACGAGCTGGCCGCATTGGAAGTGATTCCGGAAGACTGGGGCGGTGATACTCAGTTTGTACCGGTTTCTGCTCATACCGGCCTGGGTATTGATGACCTTCTTGAGGCCGTTCTGCTGCAGTCTGAAATGCTTGAGCTTGAAGCTTCGCCGGATGCGCCGGCAAAAGGCGTGGTCGTTGAGTCCAGCCTCGAGCGTGGTCGTGGTTCTGTGGCGACGGTTCTGGTTCAGAACGGTACCCTGCGTCAGGGCGATATGGTGGTTGCCGGTTCCTTCTTCGGTAAGGTTCGTGCGATGACCGACGAGGCCGGAAAGCAGGTGAAAACTGCTGGACCGTCTATCCCGGTTGAGATTCTCGGTCTGAACGGTACGCCGGACGCCGGTGATGAGTTCTTCGCGGTTGCGGACGAGAAGAAAGCCAAGGAGCTTGCCGAGTTCCGCCAGACCCGCGAGCGTGAGCAGCGTCTGCAGCGTCAGCAGGCGGCCAAGCTGGAGAACATGTTCGAGAACATGGGTAAGGATGAGGTTAAGACGCTTAACGTTATCCTCAAGACCGACGTACGCGGTTCTCTGGAAGCCATCACCAAGGCGTTGCTGGATCTGGGTAATGAAGAAGTTCAGGTGAAAGTGGTGTCCTCTGGTGTCGGTGGTATCGCCGAGACCGACGTCAGCCTCGCGGCAGCAACCAACGCCGTTATCTTCGGCTTCAACGTTCGTGCGGATTCGTCTGCCAAGCGTCTGGTGGAGCAGGAAGGCCTGGATCTGCGTTACTACAGCATCATCTACAACCTGATTGATGATGTTAAAGCTGCGCTGACCGGTATGCTGGCTCCGGAATTCCGTGAGGACATTGTCGGTATCGCCGATGTTCGGGACGTGTTCCGTTCGCCGAAGTTTGGCCAGGTTGCCGGCTGCATGGTTACGGAAGGCACGGTTTACCGGAACAAGCCGATCCGGGTGCTCAGGGACAACGTCGTCATCTTTGAAGGCGAGCTGGAATCCCTGCGTCGCTTCAAGGATGACGTGCCGGAAGTCCGGAACGGCATGGAGTGCGGTATCGGTGTTAAGGGCTACGACGTGAAGGTCGGTGACCAGATCGAGGTC
Organism: Marinobacter nitratireducens; assembly: GCF_000708045.1. Lineage (GTDB taxonomy): Bacteria > Pseudomonadota > Gammaproteobacteria > Pseudomonadales > Oleiphilaceae > Marinobacter > Marinobacter nitratireducens. The sequence goes on along the minus strand of NZ_ANIE01000007.1, from coordinate 130,573 downwards.
TTTGATCGCGTCAGGGTCGAGCGCAAGCTCGAGTCCACGGGGGCCTGATGTCCAGAGAGTTCAGTCGCACCGATCGCATCGGCGATCAGATGCAGCGCGAATTGGCCCAGCTGATTCAGAGGGAGATCAAGGATCCCCGCGTCGGTATGGTCACGGTGAATGCCGTCAAGGTGAGCCGTGATCTGGGCTATGCGGACATTTACGTGTCGCTGCTGTCCACTGAGGAGCTCACTGAGGAATCGCCGGAGGTCAAGGATTCTCTGGCCGTCCTCAACAAAGCCTCGGGTTTCCTGCGTGGTCAGGTCGGGCGAGCGATGAAGTTGCGGGTTGTGCCACACCTTCGTTTCCACTTCGATACGCTGCAGGGATACAGTCGGCATATGGACAGTCTGATTCGTCAGGCTGTCGGTGAACACCCGGCTGTGCCACGGGACGATAACGACGACCCGGTTTCGGACAACCCGGAGCGAGACGCTTGAGTCGAAGACGCAAAGGTCGTGATGTTAATGGCATCCTGGTGATCGATAAGCCCCAGGGTGTCACCTCCAACGGTATTCTCCAGCAGGTCAAGCGTCTTTACGGCGCGGCCAAGGCGGGGCATACGGGCGCCCTGGATCCGCTGGCAACGGGGGTCCTGCCCCTGTGTTTCGGTGAGGCGACCAAGTTCTCCCAGATGATGCTGGACAGCGACAAGGCATACATCGCTACGGCACGCCTGGGTGTACGCACGGAGACCGGTGACAGCGAAGGCGCTGTTGTTGAAGAAAAACCTGTACCGTCAGATCTGACAGCAGAGACCCTTGAACCTGTTCTGGAGCAGTTTCGCGGAGACATTCAGCAGGTTCCCTCGATGTATTCCGCCCTCAAGCACAAGGGCCGTCCCCTCTATGAATATGCCCGTGAGGGTATTGAAGTCGAGCGTCCTGCCCGGCCGGTAACCATTTTCGAGCTGACCCTTCTGGATGTCCGTGACGGCGAGCTGGATATTGCGGTTAGCTGCACCAAGGGTACGTATATTCGCTCACTGGTTGAGGATATCGGTGAGGCGCTGGGATGTGGTGCCCATGTGACGGCATTGCGGCGCACAATGGCATCCGGATTCACTCTGGCGGACACCAATAAAGTGCCGGATCTGGAGGAAAAACGGGAGCGTGGTGAGAGCCTGGATGGGCTGCTGGTGGCACCGGATGCGGCATTGTCCATGTTCCCGGAAGTGGCGCTGGGAGGCGCCTCCCTGGTGTCGATATTGAACGGACAACCGGTTAGAATATCGCATCAGCCTCAGCAAGGTTTTGTTCGCCTGTATGCCGGTAACGGCGAAAAGGGCAGTTTTGTGGGGCTGGCAGAAGCATTCCCGGACGGCGAGGTCACCAAGCTGGTGCCACGACGTCTGGTGAAAAGCAGCAACAGGCGTTAATCCCTTTGCTGTCTAGCCGGGCTGTAGAGATGCGCGGTCCGGCCGTATTCGAAAGCATCGCAAACAATGAGGTGAGTTATGGCTCTTTCAGCCAACGAAAAGGCACAGATCGTTAAGGATTTTCAGCAAGGTGAAGGCGATACCGGTTCTCCTGAAGTTCAGGTTGCACTGCTGAGCGCCAACATCAACAAGCTGCAGGATCACTTCAAGACCAACAAGCAGGATCACCATTCCCGCCGTGGTCTGATTCGGATGGTAAACCAGCGTCGTAAGCTGCTGGACTACCTGAAGCGCAAAAACGCTGACCGTTACCTGGATCTCATCCAGCGTCTGGGTCTGCGTCGCTAATCCGGTCTTTTCGACCTGAAGGCTGGTTCGGCCCCGGCCGGCACCAGCCAACAACCGGCGGGGCTCTTTGAAGTCTCGCCGGTTGTGCTTTTTAGCTAAGCAAGTATTGCAGCGATGCTGTCAGTGAGTTCGAGGAATTCCCTGTCGTTAAATGGAAAGCCGAAATTGATAGCAGGTTGTTGGAAGGCCCGGGCCTTGGTGTTTCCGGGGTTTTGCAACAGCCTGTTAGCTTTCAGACGGGTTGGGTTCGGATCCCACGGCGGTGACCTGCAGATAAACGATCAACGCACAGGGGTGCGTGGATCGAATCAATTTGAAAAAGATATATCAGGAGTTACTTGTGGATCTGAATCCCGTAAAGAAGACATTTGAACTGGGTGGCAAGACGGTCACTCTGGAAACTGGTCGGATTGCGCGCCAGGCAACCGGTGCGGTTCTCGTTTCCATCGACGACGTATCCGTACTTGGTACGGTTGTTGGTGCCAAAGAGCCGAAGCCGGGACAGGGTTTTTTCCCGCTGACCGTTAACTATACCGAGAAGACTTACTCGGTTGGTAAAATTCCAGGTGGTTTCTTCAAGCGCGAAGGTCGTCCGTCCGAAAAGGAAACTCTGACCTCCCGCCTGATCGACCGTCCGATTCGTCCGTTGTTCCCCAATGGCTACATGAACGAAGTTCAGGTTGTCCTGACTGTGATGTCTGCCAACAAAACCCAGGATCCGGACATTGCCGCTATGCTGGCTGCGTCTGCAGCGCTGGCTATTTCCGGTATCCCGTTTGACGGTCCGATCGGTGCTTCCCGTGTGGCGTTCACCAACGAGCGTGGCTACTTCCTGAACCCGACCTACGAAGAGCTGGAAACGTCTCTGCTGGATATGGTCGTTGCCGGTACCGAAGACGCGGTACTGATGGTTGAGTCCGAAGCGAAAGGCCTCAGCGAAGACCAGATGCTGGGTGGCGTTCTGTTTGCTCACCAGGAAATGCAGACCGCGATCACCGCGATCAAGGAATTCGCTGCCGAGAACGGCAAACCGCGCTGGGAGTGGACTCCGGAAGCGGAAAACACCGAGCTGCTGAACGCCCTGAAAGGGGAGTTCTCCGGTGCCATCGAAGAAGCCTACAGCATCCGTGACAAGATGGATCGCTACGCTCGTCTTGGCGAGATCAAGACCGCAGCGGTTGAAAAGTTTGCCGGTGAGGAAGAAGGCCAGCCTTCCGAGGAAGAGGTCAAGAAGTACTTCGGCAAGATCGAGAAGTCGGTTGTTCGTCAGCAGGTTATCGACGGCAAGCCACGGATTGATGGTCGTGACAACAAGACCGTTCGTCCGATCGAGGTTGAGGTTGGTGTTCTGCCGAGCACTCACGGTTCTGCTCTGTTCACCCGTGGCGAAACCCAGGCCATCGTAACGGCCACTCTGGGTACGGCCCGTGACATGCAGATCATTGATGCTCTGGAAGGTGAGCGCAAGGATCCGTTCCTGTTCCACTACAACTTCCCTCCGTACTCCGTTGGTGAAGCTGGTCGTATGGGCAGCCCGGGCCGTCGTGAAATCGGTCACGGTCGTCTGGCCAAGCGTGGTGTTGCGGCGGTTATGCCGACCATCGAAGAATTCCCGTACACCATCCGCGCGGTATCCGAGATTACTGAATCCAACGGTTCCAGCTCCATGGCCTCTGTCTGTGGTTCCAGTCTGGCACTGATGGACGCAGGTGTTCCTCTGAAGGCGCCAGTTGCGGGTATTGCCATGGGTCTGGTCAAGGAAGGCGAGAGTTTCGCGGTTCTGACCGATATCCTGGGTGATGAGGATCACCTGGGCGACATGGACTTCAAGGTTGCCGGTACCAAAGACGGTATTACTGCTCTGCAGATGGATATCAAGATCAACGGCATCACCGACGAGATCATGGAAATCGCTCTGGAGCAGGCTCATTCTGCACGTCTGCATATCCTGGGTGAGATGAACAAGGTGATCGCCGAGTCCCGTCCGGAGCTGTCTGCCCGTGCACCTAGCATTACCGCTATCAAGATCAATCCGGACAAGATCCGCGATGTGATCGGTAAGGGTGGTGCAACCATCCGCTCCATCTGTGAAGAAACCGGTGCGTCTATCGATCTGGACGATGACGGCAATGTGAAGATCTATGCGGACGACCAGGCGGCGGCTCAAGCGGCCGTGAATCGGGTGAAGGAAATTACCGCTGAGATTGAAGTTGGTGCCATCTACAAGGGCCGCGTTGAGCGGATTGTGGACTTCGGTGCGTTTGTAAACATTCTGCCGGGTAAGGATGGTCTGGTTCATATCTCCCAGATCTCCGAGCGTCGCATCGAGAATGTTTCTGACGAGCTGAGCGAAGGTCAGGAAGTTCTGGTTAAAGTGCTGGATGTGGACAATCGTGGTCGCGTTAAGCTGTCCATGAAGGAAGTTCAGGAAGGCGAGCAGCCGACTGACTTTTCTGACTAAGACTGGTTAGTTTTTACAGTCTTGAAAAACCCGCCTTTTGGCGGGTTTTTTTGTGTCTTGTGTTCGGGTCATGGTGCTAGTGAGATTCGGACGGTGGCTTCCAAAACACACTACTAGCACATCCATGTGCGTTTGTTTCGGGCCGTCCATGGCCCTCAACAGTTTTGGAAACCACCGCCCGAACCTCACCCCAAATAATGATCGCGCCTGCCCAGTTTTTTGACTCGCTATTTTTCTGAACGTTTTTCTAAGAATTCCAAAACTTCCCCTTTGTACGCCGGTATCACAAAAGTAGCCGCGTGTGGGGTATCCGTTTTAAGGAACGTCTTGGGTTCTTTCGCTGCGCCGTAGAGTGCGACGCCGTGGTGGTAGGGAATGATTCCGTCACGGGCGCTGTGGATGATCATGACCGGAGTGGGGCTGATCTCCGGGATTCGGTCGATGCCCTCATAGTCGTCGGGGATGGTCCAGCTCAGGGGGATCTGGAAAGGCCAGGTGAGCCAGAATGAGCCAAGTTTTTCGCGTGCAATCAGGCGGAAACCGGAAAAGGTGCTGTCCAGGACCACACCATTCAGTGCTGGCTGTTCCTCGCGCTTGACCCATTCGCTGGCAAGCGCAATGCCCAGTCCGCCGCCGAGGCTCTGGCCCAGAAGGTAAAGTGGGCGATCACTAACGCCGTTTTTTGCGCCCAGCCATCGCAGGCCGGTTTCCACGTCATGTAAGGCGCCCTCAAGGTCTGGGGCGCCACTGGACTTGCCGTAGCCGCGGTAGTCGATGGTGAAGACGTTGTAGCCCTCAGCGGGCAACCAGGCAACGTTGAGTAGGTGGCTGCTGATGTTCTGGGCATTGCCGTGCAGGTAGTAGATGGTGCCTTTTACAGGGGCGTTGTCGTTTGCTGCCGGGAGCCACCAGCCATGAAGGCGTTCGCCGTCGGGTGTGTCGAGGTAGATGTCTTCATACTCCAGGTTCAATCGGTCCGGGGTAATGTAAGTTACGTTATCCGGATAAAAGAACACGCTGCTGCAGCCCCCGCTTAATAAGGCCGCGGTGATCAGCAGTAGGCTAACTATAGCCTGCCTGAAACGCCCGGGTTGGAGTGAACTGCCCGTTGGCGATGTCAGAAGTAAGCGTGCAATCCTGCCTGCCATAGACTCTGGTACCTGTCGTAGTGATCTTCCCGGGTGAATTCGGCAAATAGGCTGAATTCGCGGCCAAAGTGCCAATTGGCTTTGGCGTAGGCCTGGTCCTGTCGATGCTGGCTGCTCACGATCCATGCTTTGGTTTTGGCGCCGGCTATCAGGCTCAGGCGGTCGCTTTGAAACAGCAGACCAAGGTCAGCGCCAGGGGCGGCGTCGTAGCCCCGGCGAAGGTCGTCGTCGATTTCCAGATCGGCAGTGGCGATGGCAAAGGCCTGGGTGCCGGTGGCAAGCCGCCAGCTGCCGCCGGCGCCACCTTCGAGGTAAGGGGTCAGGACCCTCTTGTTACCGATATCCGTCCTGCGCCCGCCGAACCCGACTTGCCATGACAGCGGGGAGAAAAACTGGTTTCGGGGGCTCAGGGAACGTATTTCCACGCCCGTCAGTTTTTCCAGTTGGAGTTCATCATTGTCGGTGTAATAGCGCGCGTCCATGCGGAGGAACTGCAACTGGGCTCCGCCACGATAACCAGCCGGTGGATCGAGAACGTCGTGGTACGCCGGACGCAGGGTCACCTGAGTAAACTCCCGGTGCGCATGCTGGCCTCCGCCAAGGCTCAGGCGAAAGGTGTCGTGGCCCTGATCATCCCTGACGCCCGGCTCCGGCGGCGTTTCTGGTGCTGCTGCGTGGTCGATCCTGCTGCGGGCTCTCAGCAGGTCGTGGGACAACGGCGCGGCTATATCCCTTGGCCAGCCCTCCGCCTCGCTCTGGTAGCGGACATAATCATAGGTTGCATCCAGAACCCTGGCACGCGCTTTGGGCGGCAATTCGGTAACCTCGTCGGAATCCACTTCGACATAGCCGTTGGCGATGGCCGCCGACAAGGTCTGATGCTCGGATGGCAGCGTAGACAAGCTGTAGGCGACGGATGTGGCTGCCGATGGGCGGTAATAGACGTCGCTGACCAAGTCCTTGTCCACAACCCAACGCACGGTGTCTGATGGTATGGCGTGGGTGCTCACTTCGCCCAGCAGGTCAGTGCCCGGGCGTGCCACGTCAATCAATGCGAGTAGGCGGTAGGCGCAGTTCTCGTCGAAGAAGTAGTAGTCAAAATTGTGGTCCCGAATTTCCCAGGCATGGGCAAGCAGCAAGTCCACTTCGCTCTGGTCGAGGTTCAGGGTGTATTCCCAGAGGTCTCTGTGCTCAATATCCGAGTAGAGGCGGATTTTTTCGTAATAGGGCTGGACGGTGGTGATGCCGGGATAGCCGCCAAAGATCCCCTTGTAGGCAAACAGGAGTTCGCTGTCATGAGCGGCGGCGTCTGCGGCGTAGGAAATCGTGCTGGCCAACAGGAGATTGGTTTGTTCGTCATCGCTGGGCGGATCGAGTCGCAGGAACGTGTGCCCGAACATGGAGGAAGGGCTGTTCAGGTAGGAGGCAGCGAAGACCAGTGTCACTGTCTCTGTATTCAGGGTATTTACCCACTCGTCATAGGAGGGGCATTCGATCGGAGGCAGCTCCAGTCCAAGGCGTTGCTGCAGCCATTCGGTGCGGGCTGGAAAACGGCAGCGTGCGTGTTCGTCACCGTTACCGGGCTGACGTATCGCGCTGAGCGTGGCCTGCAGTTCGGCCTGCGGCGAATGCTTGCCGAGATCGCTGAGGAAAAAATCGGGATCGTCGGCCTGGCTGGTGTAGCCGTCGCCCCAGGTGTCCTCCTGGTAGTGGCCAAGAATGAGCCAGGCTGGATCCTGGTACAGGGCTTCGTCGTTTGTGTGTGTGTCCGCCTGGGCGGGTAGAGTGAGGGCGAGCAATAACAAGGCTGGCCCAAGGCGAAGCAGGTTGCCCATGGCTGTTGATCATTGTCCGGAAGTTGGAGGATTTTGAGAAATGATGCGCCGTCCCTGGCGCATGAGCGATTCCTTCAGTGCGGCCTGGATCAGGCTGCGACGTACTTGCTCAGATCGTCGTTCTGTTCCATCAGGGCAACGATGGCGTCTACCGCTTCACCAGAGGTGGTGTCAGAGCTCGGGAAGATGGTCGCAAAGTTGTCCTGCAGGGTCTTGCGGAAAGTGTCACGATCGGCTTCTTCAACGCCCAGCAGTACGGCCAGGGTGTCGATGTTTTCGCCGGATCCGCGGGACATGTCACGGGCAACCTTGTCGATGTTGCTGTCCATGTACATGGCCATGGATTGTACGGCCTGGTTGGTGGAGCAGCCGAGGGTACCGGTGGTCATACCGAAAGTCTGGTTACCGAAAGTACCGTTAGTGGTTGCGGCCAGGACGTGTGGGGCAATACCGGACTGTCCTTTCCAGATCATGGCACCAACGCCACAGCCAGGCTGTGCGAAAGCCATGGAGGAAGCGCCGAGAAGAATTGCACCTGCGATCAGTTTTTTCATTATCCACTCCTTTATGTGGTTTTTTAGCTGTCGTCGCACATTTCGCCACCGCGGTCGGGTGGTGAATGCTTGAACGGCCCTGACTGTTTTGTGGAGACAGAACGACCGTTGGCTTGAGTATAGTTCAAATCCTGCATCTGCAAGCTTAAAGATTAGTGAGTTATTGATTTGGCCCAAGAATCCGGAGAAATCTGATCACGTGTTCATATTTCAAAAGTGTCTAAACAGAGATTTTAAATTGCGTATTGTTACATAAAGGTGAATTCAGTATAGTGCGCGCAGCCATGAAGGCTGATCGACAAACACATGGAGAGTTTTTTGTGAAAAACGTACTTATCGCTTCCAGTCTCGTACTGGCCGGCGCCCTCACCGGTTGTTCCTCCCTTAACGTCAGCTCCAGCCCCGTTCCCCTGAACGGCTCTGTTGATACGGATATCAAGGCTGATATCGAAGTTGGCGAGAAAATCACTGGCACCTCATCCGCCACCAAAATTCTGTTCTTCACCATGAGTGATGACAACGAATACGCGGATGGTATGGCCTATGGTAACGGCGGTGGCAGCAGCCTGGGTCTGGGCGGCCTCGATCCGGTTTCCGCAGTGAAATCTGCAGCCGCGTACAACGCCATTTCAGCATCCGGTGCTGACGTGATTGTGGCTCCGCGCTACACCGTCAAGAAAAACGACTACGTCGTTTACGGCACCATTGACGTGACTGTTGAAGGCTACAAGGGCACGATCAAAAGCGTTAAGTAAACGCGGTGCCTGAGACAAAAAAGCCGGGGCATGGTGACATGCTCCGGCTTTTTTGTGCTTGGGGCCCTCGCAGGCTCAGCCGCCCAGATAGGCGTTCTGGACGTCCGGGTTGGCGAGCAGGTTTTTGCCGGTATCCTGAAGGCGGATGCGCCCTGTTTCCAGGACATATCCGCGATCAGCCAGATTCAGGGCCTGGTGGGCGTTCTGTTCTACCAGAAACACGGTAATACCTTCATCCCGAAGGTGCCCGATAATCTCGAAGATCTGCTGGATAATGATGGGGGCGAGCCCAAGCGATGGTTCATCAAGGATGATCATTCTTGGCTTGCTCATCAGCGCCCGACCGATGGCCAGCATCTGCTGCTCGCCGCCGGACATGGTGCCTGCACGCTGGAGTTCCCGCTCTTTCAGGCGCGGGAACAGCTCGTAGACGTGCTCCAGGGTCTTCCGGTTTTCGGCTTTGCCATTGAAGAAACCGCCCATGAAGAGGTTTTCCTCGACGGTCAAGCCAGAGAAAATACGCCGCCCCTCGGGCACAATGGATATGCCGGAGCGCATGATCTCGGCGGTTGGTGCACGGGTGATATCCCGGCCTTCCAGAATGACGCGGCCAGAGCTGGCCTGTGGGTTGCCACAGACGGTCATCAGAAGGGTGGTTTTACCCGCTCCGTTGGCGCCGATCAGGGAGACGATTTCGCCTTTGTTGACCTCAACCGAGACGCCGTGCAGTGCTTCGATTTTGCCGTAATGCGTATGGACATCTTCTAGTACTAGCATGGTTTTTCCTCAGGCCTCACCCAGATAGGCTTTGATCACGTCGTCATTCTGGCGGATTTCTTCCGGGGTGCCACTGGCCAGGGGGCGCCCCTGGTTGATGACATTGATCCGGTCCGAGATGTCCATTACCAGGCTCATATCGTGCTCGATCAGCACGACAGACACACAATAGTCTTCTTTAAGGCTGACGATCAGTTGGTTGAGGTCCTTGGTTTCCGCCGGGTTCAGGCCTGCTGCCGGTTCGTCCAGCATGAGCAGCTTGGGTTCAGTCACCATGCACCGTGCGATCTCCAGACGGCGCTGCTGACCGTAGGCCAGGTTGCCGGCCTCCCGATTGGCCATGTCCATGAGGCCGACCCGGTTGAGCCAGTAGGCAGCACGGTCCAGGGACTTCCGCTCCCGCTCGCGGTAATCGGGCGTTTTTAGCAGCCCGGCCAGCAGGTTGGTATTGAGATGCCGGTGCTGGGCGACCAGCAGGTTTTCTACCACGGTCATGTTGTTGAACAGGCGAACGTGCTGGAAGGTGCGCACCATACCCAGCCGTGAAATCTTGTAGTCAGGCTTGCCCTGAACTTCCTGGCCCTGAAACAGGATCTTGCCGCCCGTGGGCTTGTAAAAACCGCTCATGCAATTGAATACAGTGGTCTTTCCGGCGCCGTTTGGGCCGATGATCGACACGATTTCACGCTCGTTTACGTCCAGGGACACCTGATCAACAGCCAGCAGGCCGCCAAAGCGCATGGACAGATTCTGTACTTCAAGCATCGTCCGTCACTCCTGCTTGCTGAGTTCAATGTGGATGCGGCGCACAGGCATCAGGCCCTGTGGTCGCCAGATCATCATCAGCACCATGGCGGCACCGAAAATCAGCATCCGGTATTCTGAGAATTCCCGGGCCAGCTCGGGCAATATGGTGACGGCGATTGCTGCCAGTACCACACCGATCTGGGAGCCCATTCCGCCGAGAACGACGATGGCGAGAATGATGGCGGATTCCAGGAAGACGAACGATTCAGGGCTGATGAAACCCTGCTTTGAGGCAAACACGGTTCCGGCAAAACCGGCGAAAAACGCACCAATGGTGAACGCGGACAGCTTGACGGCAGTCCGGCTCATGCCCAGAGAACGCGCGGCGATTTCGTCTTCTCTCAGCGCTTCCCAGGAGCGTCCGACCGGCATGCGCATAAAGCGGCGAATCACGAGTGCGGTAAAGACCGCCAGGACCAGGGCGATGAGGTAGAGGAAGATAACCTTGTGTTCACCGCTGTAGGCGATACCGAAGGTTTCATGGAATGAAACATTGCCTTCTTCCTTTACCCTCCGGCCAAATTCCATGCCGAAGAGTGTCGGGTCGGGAATGCCGCCCACGCCATTCGGGCCACCGGTCAGGGAGGTCCAGTTGTTGAGCAGGATCCGGATGATCTCGCCGAACCCGAGGGTGACGATGGCGAGATAATCCCCCCTCAGTCGCAGTACCGGAAAGCCCAAAGTGAAACCAAACAGCGCGGCCAGGCACGCACCAATGGGCAGGGCTACCCAGAAAGACACGCCGGCATACTGGGAGAGCAGGGCGAAGGTATAGGCCCCTACGGCGTAAAAGGCGACATAGCCCAGATCCAGCAGGCCGGCCAGGCCGACCACGACGTTCAATCCCAACGCCAGCATGATGTAAATCAGCACCAGTGTGGCCAGATCCACGGCGCCGCGGGACACGAAGAACGGCCAGAACAGGGCGAGAATCACAATCCCCGTCAGCACCCAGGATTCAATCCGTGCGCGCTTGTTCTCCGCCATGGGCTCCTTCTGGCTTTTGGGGAGCGGCGATGGGACGCTCTTCAGGACGGACAGGATGTTGTCCCGGAACAGCTGGAACAGGAAGACCACGACAGCCGCAGCCAGAACCGAGATCACGGTGGATGCGTCGGCGCCTTCGAGAGTGACGTTGATGCCCTGGGCTTCCAGGTTGAGGCCCAGGATCGGGTAGGCGATAACGAGCGTTACGACCGCGCAAAACAGCGCGTGCTTGAGGTTGTTAGCAGCCATCAGATTTTCTCAACCTCCGGTTTGCCGAGCAGGCCGGTGGGTTTGAACAGCAGAATGAGAATGAGTAGGCCGAAGGAAACCACGTCCTTGTATTCACCGCTGAGGTAGCCTGAGGTCATGCTCTCGGATACGCCCAGGATCAGACCGCCCAGCATAGCGCCCGGGATACTGCCGATGCCGCCGAGTACTGCTGCAGTGAAGGCCTTGAGGCCGGCGATGAATCCGAACAGTGGGTCGATAGAACCGTAGTACATCCCCAGCAACAGGCCGGCAACGGCCGCCAGGGCGGCACCAATCACGAACGTGGCGGAAATGATCCGGTTGGTGTCGATGCCTAGCAGATTGGCCATCCCAATATCCTGGGACACAGCCCGACAGGCTCTGCCGGTGCGGGAACGGGATATGAACAGGGAGAGCAGGGTCATGCAGATGAGGGTGGTTATGAAGATGGTGATCTGCATGTAGGAGAGGGACATCTGGAATGCGCCTGATGAGCCGAATTGGAAGCCGCCTTCAATCAGCGCCGGGAAGCCGATATTGCGGGATCCCTGGGCCAGATGGACGTAGTTCTGGAGAAAAATCGACATGCCGATGGCTGAGATCAGCGGGATCAGGCGGTGTCGTCCCCGGACTGGCCGATAGGCGACACGCTCGACGGCCCAGCCCATGGAGCTGGAAACGATCATGGCACAAATCAGCGCGATGAGAAGTATCAGAGGCAACCAGGTCACGCCGAGTGTGGCGAGTCCGGTGATGGCGAGCAGCGCGGTGTATGCGCCAATCATGTAGATTTCACCATGGGCAAAGTTGATCATGCCGATGATGCCGTAAACCATCGTGTAACCGATGGCGATCAGGGCGTAGGCGCTCCCGATCGTTAGCCCGTTAATGAGCTGTTGGGAAAAGTACAGGAGGTCTTGCATTGTTTTGGAGCTCCGAAAGCCTGCTCCCTCCGCTTCCGCATCCCCGGAACGGGTTATCCGTGCCAGTCATGGGGGAGGTTCAACAGGAGCCTAGAAAAACACCTTCTCCCGGATCGCGGTGAGAAGGTGCTCTCAGTATTACCGTTTTTTAACGATTTTGGCTCATTTTACCGGAGTTTTGCTTCCATCTGAATGCCATTCGTAGACAACAAATTCGAATGACTTCATATCGCCGGCTTTGTCGTACTCAACGGTGCCAATGGGCGTCTCGAAACTGTTGCTGCGCAGAGCTTCGGCGACGTCGAAGGGGTCGGTTGAGTCGGCCTTCTCGATGCCCTCGGCAATCAGTTGTACGGCAGCGTAGGACGTCAGGACGAACGGGCCTGACGGGTCTTCACCTTTGGACTCAAAAGCGGCAACCAGCTTCTGGTTTTCAGCTTTCTGGTCAAAGCTCGGTGGCAGGGTTACTAGCAGACCTTCGGCGGCTTCGCCAGCGATGGTGTTGATGTCCTTGTTGCCCACGCCTTCCGGGCCCATGAAGGTGGCATCAAGGTCAGCCTGGCGTGCCTGGCGCAGAATCAAGCCGAGCTCGGGGTGGTAGCCACCGTAATAAACGTAGTCGACGTCAGCTTGCTTGAGTTTGGTGATCAGAGACGAGAAGTCTTTGTCGCCAGCCGTGATGCCCTCGAACATGGCGATTTCAACGCCCTGGCCCTTGAGGGTGTCACGCACGGCGGTTGCGATACCTTCACCATACTGCTGCTTGTCATGAACGATGGCGACACGCTCTGGGTTCAGGCTGGCGATATAGTTTCCGGCAACCGGTCCCTGCATGCTGTCGAGACCGATGGTGCGGAATACCAGCTCATAGCCACGCTCGGTGATTTCCGGGCTGGTAGAGGCTGGGGTTACCATCAGGATGCCTTCATCCTCATAGATGTCGGACGCGGGCTGGGTGGAGCTGGAGCAGAGGTGGCCGACCACAAAGCGGACGCCATCATTGACCAGACTGTTGGCAACGGTAACGGCCTGTTTGGGGTCGCAGACGTCGTCATACTCGACGCCCACCAGCTTTTCGCCGTTAACGCCGCCGTTGGCATTGATTTGTTCAATGGCCATGCGGGCTCCGGAGAACTGCATGTCACCATACTGGGCAACGGGGCCGGTCATCGGGCCGGCGATGCCTACCTGGATCTCGGCAGCGGCCTGGCCCGCGCCAAGGAGGGCAATGGATGTGCTGACAGCGATTGCGAGTTTTTTAACTGGAGTTCTCATTGGGTTCTGTCCTGTCTGGTTCAGGGTTATTCTTGTGTTCTCAGAGAGTTAAACAAACACCACAGCCTGCTGCTTGTCAAGCAGATCGGGCCATAGTTTGCTCGGGAACACAGAGTTGCTTTTTGGCGGAGGCTGAGACGACTCCCGCCTTGTAAGACTGACTGTCCTCGAAGGTATAGCAAACCCTGTGCCGTTCTGAGAGCTGTCACGCGTCCCTGTCGTCGAGTTCGTCCTGGTCGTTAAATACAAGTGCGCGGAAATTTTCGTGCTCGCGCAGGTGTTCGAAGCTCATATCGACGGAGGCATCATCCCGATAGGCTTCTGAAATGTCGATGGCTTTCTGCAATGTGGCGATGGCGTCTTCCCAGCGGCCGATTTCTGCATAGGCGCAGGCCAACTGGTAGTGGGCATGTCCGTTATCCGGAGCCAGCTTGAGGGCTCGCAGGCAAAGGCTGATGGCCCAAAGCGGTTCCTGCATTTCCAGAACCGCATCGGCTTTATAACTGAGAGCCTCGACGTCATCGGGCCGAAGGTCAAGAATCTGGTCGTAGGCGGCGATTTTGTTCTGCTGTGAGGTCTCCTGGCTTGCCTTAAGCCAGAGCGAATGCACCTCGTTGGTGCGCTCTATCTCTGCCTGGTTCTGGTGAATGATGTCGGACTTCTGCTGGAGTTGCTCTTCAATGGACTTCAGGCGTGACTCATACTCCACAACCAGTTCGTTGACCCGCTTCTCGGCAAGACTCGTGAGCTGATTGCGCATATCGCGGATCGAGTTCCAGCCGAAGACCACCAGCACGGATGTCGCGCCGGCAATCAGGTAAAAGAAGTAGGTAACGGTATCGGTGGCGTAGGCCATGGTTTTGTCTGCCACCGACAGTTCTTTGTCGACCACCTTTTCAATCAGTTCCGCGCGGGTGTTCTGCATCTCTTTGCGGAGGGCTTTGCTCTCTTCGAGCAGATACAGCTCAATGAAGGGGGTGTACATGGGCTCTTCAAGGTCCGACAGCGCTGCCGCCACATCTTCTGAGGTGACATCCTGCCGTTCCGGTGCAGCGGCGCTTTCGTCACTCTGGGCGTGTGACAGCGAAGCGAATATCTGCAGCAGCACTGCGAATACGGTGGCTAGTATTCGAAATGATGGCGAGCCGCGGTGGGCGGCGGAAGATTGGCATCGCGCTCCGGTGAGAAGCAGTCGTCTGTCGATCATCAAGTGGTTTCCGTTGTCGGGATTTCACGAAACGTGTGACCTTACCATAGTGGCAAACAGAAAAAATGCACCTGTCGGCGGTTGCTAGGTAATATTCACCACTTGCTTTTTATGATCCAGAGACCTCTAATAGTTAGTGGTATAAATAAATTTGGCCGTATGGAATTCAGACACCCATGACGTCGGATCGGAGCATTTCAGACGATAACTACGAAAAGGTCCTGGTGGCGCTCAGGCGCGTGATCAGGGCAACGGATCTTCACTCCAAACGCTTGAGTAAGCATGCAGGTCTCACGGGGCCACAGTTGCTGATCATGCGAAGTATTCGGGATCTGGGTGAGGTCACCATCGGCACCATTGCAGAGAAGGTCAGTCTCAGCCAGGCGACGGTCACGACCATTCTGGATCGATTGGAGCATCGTCAACTGGTGTATCGGGTTCGTAGTACCCGGGATAAGCGTAAAGTCCATGCTCATCTGACCGAGCAGGGCGCGGAGATTCTCTCCCGGGCACCAAACCCGCTTCAGGAGGACTTCATCAAGAAGTTTCAGAGCCTGCACGAGTGGGAGCAAACTATGATTCTGGCGTCCCTGCAGCGCGTGGCCAATATGATGGATGCGGATGATATTGATGCTTCACCGGTGCTGGATGTGGGGCCGGTTCTGAAAGACGACGGCTGGAAAGAGCGGGCCTGACGCCGGGCGGAGCCGAATGCCATCATCCGGCCCCGTTCCTGAGTAATGGTCAGTGAACCGAGGAGCCTTTCCTCGGTTTGTTGCCGAAGCACACCTGAAAAACATCGTTATAGTGCTTCGCAAAGTTCACGCTCAGTCCTTCCTTGAGATAGTCCGGTAGTTCCTCGTAATCGCCCCGATTGGCCTCGGGGAGAATCAGGTTGCTGATCCTCTGGCGCCGGGCGGCAATCACTTTTTCACGAATCCCTCCGACTGGCAGCACCTGCCCCGTCAGTGTGAGCTCACCGGTCATCGCAATGTTATGCTGTGGCGCTTCTTTGCGGGCAATGGAGAGCAATGCGGTTGCCATGGTCACGCCCGCGCTTGGGCCATCCTTGGGCGTGGCGCCCTCCGGCACATGGAGGTGAACGAACGATTTGTCGAAGAACGTTTGGTCACCCTTGAAGCGTTTGAGGTTCGACGATACGTAGCTGTACGCAATCTCGGCCGACTCCCGCATGACATCCCCGAGCTGCCCGGTGAGTTTGAAGCCGCGTTGGCTGCTGTGAATTCGGGATGCTTCGATGCTCAGGGTAGCGCCACCCATGGCCGTCCAGGCCAGGCCGGTCACTACCCCGGTGCCTTTCAGGGACTTTTCCTTGCGGAAGATTGGTTGGCCGAGGTAGGTCGCCAGATCTGCAACGCCAACCTTGATGGGTGTGTCCGGACCTTCCAGCAGCTTCACTATGCCTTTCCGGATGATCTTGTGCAGATGCTTTTCCAGGTTCCTGACCCCGGCTTCCCGGGCGTACCCATCAATGACCTGCTTAAGGGCAGCATCGGTAATATTCAGCTGCTTCTTCTTGAGCCCGGCGCGTTTCAGCAGTCGTGGCAGGAGATGGTGCTTTGCGATGGCCACCTTTTCTTCCGCGATGTAGCCCGACAGGCGAATGACATCCATTCTATCCAGTAGTGGCCGGGGAATGGTGTCCAGCTGGTTGGCCGTGCAAACGAAAAGTACCTTGGACAGATCCATGCGCACGTCGAGGTAGTGATCCAGGAACTCGCGATTTTGTTCCGGGTCCAGCGTTTCCAGCAGCGCTGACGCCGGATCTCCCTGGTACGACGCGCCGATCTTGTCGATCTCATCGAGCATGATCACCGGATTGGACACCCCGGTGTCCTTCAGGGCCTGCACGAACTTGCCCGGCATGGCGCCGATGTAGGTGCGGCGATGGCCCTTTATCTCCGCCTCGTCACGCATGCCTCCAACACTGAACCGGTAGAAATCACGGCCGAGCGCATCAGCAACTGAGCGCCCGATCGACGTCTTACCAACGCCCGGAGGGCCGACGAGCAGCAGTATGGAGCCGCTGACTTCACCCTTGAAGGTGCCCTCGGCGAGAAACTCGATGATGCGGGATTTCACGTCGTCGAGGCCGTCGTGATCCCGGTCGAGAATACGGCGCGCTTCGGCAAGGTCAAAGTGGTCCTCCGAGTGGATGCCCCATGGCACCTGGGTCAGCCAATCCAGGTAGTTTCGGGTAACCCCATATTCCGGGGATCCTTGCTCCAGTACCTGCAGTTTTTGCACCTCGTCTTTGAAGCGTTCCTGAACCTGCTCAGGCGGGCTCAGTTCGGCCATCCGGGCTTCGAAACGCTCGATGTCCGCCGTCTTGTCGTCCTTGGCCATTCCGAGTTCCCGCTGAATGACCTTCAGCTGTTCCTTGAGGAAAAACTCCCGTTGATGCTTCTGGACCTTGGCGTTCACCTCTTCGCTGATCTCGGATTGAAGTCTGGCGACTTCCTGCTCCTTACGCATGAGCAGGAGTACTTTTTCCATGCGGCGCAGCAGTGGCACCGTGTCCAGAACATCCTGAAGTTCTGCGCCTGGTGCGCTGGTCATTGAGGCGCCAAAGTCGGCCAGCGGGGAGCTGTCGTCGGGGCCGAACCGAGAAAGGTACTGCTTGACCTCCTCGCCGTAGAGCGGGTTTGTCCTCAGCAACTCTTTGATGGCACTGATGATAGCCAGGGTATAGGCTTTTAGCTCGTCGGCATCCTCCTCCGGCTCGGTCGGATATTCGACTTCCACCAGGTAGGGCGGTTTCCGCCTCAGCCACTGGACGATCCGGAAGCGCTGAAGCCCCTGCGCAACAAACTGGACCTTGCCTTCCTCGTTCTGGGCGTGGTGAACCCGGACGGCGCAGCCGATGGTTTCCAGGCTCTCACTGTCGGGGGTGCCATCCTCGATGTCCTGCTCGGGGACAAAGCAAACACCGAGGACCTTGTGATCGGTTTCGCCGACCCGCTTCAGGGTTTCCTGCCATGGATCCTGGTTGACCATGATGGGCTGGACCTGGGCCGGGAAAAACGGCCGATTGGTCACCGGCAGAACGTACATGCGCTGTGGCATCATCTGTTGCGGAAGAGCGAGACTCTTGGAATGCTCGTCCTTGCCGATGTACTCGGTTACGTCTTCCTCGAATTCCTCAAACGTATCTTTCGGGTTTTCGTCATTCATGCCGGGAGCGTCCCATGCCGAGAGTTGTGATAAGGTCCGGAAACCGGTTCCGGAGACGTGTGATATAGGCTATGTAACGTCAAATCCGGTTTTTTCAAGACGATGGGGAACACTGGCAGACGGTTGATTTTGCTCGAACTGCCCCCATTCAGTCCTCCATATCGGCGATCAGTGATTGCTGTCAGTCCAGACCATTTACGCAGGTGTTATTAATGAGCAGCTCTCCGTACATTTTCGAAGCCACCATGGATAACTTCCAGCAGCAGGTGATGGATGCCTCTGCCAATACTCCGATTCTGGTGGATGTATGGGCGGAGTGGTGTGCCCCCTGCAAGCAGCTGATGCCATTGCTGGAAAAGCTGGCGGACGAGTATCAGGGCGCTTTCCTGCTGGCTAAGGTGAATGCCGACGAACAGCAGCAGCTGACAGCGAGTCTGGGAGTGAGAAGCCTGCCCACGGTGATTCTGGTCAAGGATGGTCAGGCGGTGGATGGCTTCAATGGTGCCCTGCCCGAGGGAGAAATTCGCCAGGTGCTCGACAAGCACGTGGAGGCGCCGCAGGAGGATCCGTATGACAAGGCCCATAGGCTCTGGAACGATGGCGATACCGAAGGTGCGTTGGCTGTGCTTTCCGAAATGAACCAGAAAGATCCGGAGAACCTGAAGGTGCTCATCGACCTGGCCCAGCTGAAGGCCGAAATGGGTGATCTGGAAACCGCCGAGCAGGTACTTAACAGTCTGCCCCCCGAAGAAAAAATGCAGCACCAGGCGAAGCAGTTGGCTGCAAGGGTGAAGTTTCTCAAGCAGTCGGCTGAGCTGACGCCGCAAGCAGAGCTGGAAGAGATGCTGGCTCAGGATCCGAATAATCCCGATGCGCTGCACCAGCTGGCGCTGCATTTCGTGCTGCAGGAAAACAACGCCGATGCCATGGAGTTGCTGATTCGCCTGATGCGTGCAGACAGCAAGTACAAGGATGAGGTGGCGAAGACGACACTGCTGGAGTTATTCGACAAGCTTGGCAACAGCAACCCTGATGTTCGGACCTATCGCAGAAAGCTGTACGCGTTAATGCACTGACCCGAGCATCGTCGCCGCAAGAACGCGCACTTTGGCAGGCGGCTCTATGCCGCCCGCCGTGCCTCCCCGGCCGGGTCTTTGGAGAATCGGTTGCCTCGCAGGAAGGTTCCGTAGTCATTGAACCGAACCCCCATTTTTTTCATCACCTCATGGGCCGCCGGAGCGGTCCACTGCCGGATATAGAATGGCTCCCGCACGGCAAAATGATGAATGGCGTGGGTGCTGCCGAAGTTGAAGCAAAAGACCTGCATTGGGAGCAGCCACCAAGGGTTTAGAACCTGGCATTGTTGCATCACGTTTCGGGGCTCGACATCGCCATAGTAGTGCATGTTGGAGCTGATGAAGTGGAGGCAGAAGGTGCGCAGGAATGAGGGCAGCATGTACACCACCGCAAAGATGTCCAGCAGGTTCAGTGCCGAAGCGGGCCCCGATGGTAGTTCAATGGAAACACCGCTGAGTTCTGCGACGAACAGTGTCAGATGGACTGCTACCCAGCCGTGGAACAGCAGGTAGTAAACATTTCCAAGTGGGGCATATGCAAACAGCTGTTGGATCCCCATTTTTCGCTTTTCAGTGCGAGAGTCCGTTTTCTGGGCACGAATATACTGCCGCACAGCGCGCTGCATCGTGAATGGCCGCAGAAAAACCGCCATCATGTTGTCACCGGTCATAAGAAGGCGTCGTAGCCCCCAAGATTCACCATTGGTAATCCCTCTTTCCTCCAGATCACTTTCGGTACCGCTGAATTTATGGTGGTGGAGGTGCAGCTTGCGCCGGACGAAAGGGCTGATTGTGCTTGCCCGCGCTAGCCAGCCGAGGGCGAGCATAAGATTGTTTGCCCATGGACGATTCTTGAAATACATCAGGTGAATCAAGTCGTGTTCCAGTTCATGGATGAAAGAAGCAAATATCGCTGTTACCGGAATGCACGCCCACCAGGGGATGAGGTTCATCACGTAGAGCGTTCCGCTGGCGATCATGCCCATGAGTGAAACCGCCATGATCGTTGCCCCGATCAGGTTCTGGTGTTTCTCCAGCCAGGGGTGCCGGCGGCGAAGGTCGCGGCCCTCTTGGAGGATGGATCGACGGATGTAATCGGTTTTCTCGGCATCGCTCATAAGATTGGGGTCAGCAGACATGGTTTTGACCTTTCTAGCGTTTGTGTTTGGCATTAAGGCACCTGTGGCCGTTGCTGTCTGCTGTTATTGTTGTGGAGAGCTTGCCAATCTCGGGCATGATGAGATGACAAAAAACGATCATTAGACGACAAAAATCATGGTGGCACTTTCAATAGTATCCAGCCAGTCGACAGTCCCCGGCACCTATGTCCTGTTACTCTTGGATGTAGTGGAGCGTTGGCACATTCCGATGGAAGAGCTGCTGGCGGATGAAGGCTTGGTGCCAGAAGACCTTCTGCGAAGCGGGTTTCGCCTGCCAAGGGAGAGTTTTGCGCGACTGATCCAGCGCGCGATAACGCTGACTGATGAGCCAGGCATTGGCTTCCTGATGGGGCTGCAAATGAAAGTGTCCTGTCACGGGGTGATTGGTCAGGCGGCGATGGTGGCGAAAACACTGGGGGAGGCCTTGGAAATAGCGCAGGCTTATTTCGGTCTTCCTTCGTCTGACCTTGAGTTGAAGCTTGATCGCGAAGGTGAGCGGGTTCGTCTGTCCTTGGTTGAACGGGATGAGCGATATCAGCTTGGCGAAGTTGGGGCGATGTTTCTGTTAACGGGGTTTGCTGCAATGGCAGAGGCCCTGACCGGTCAAAAGCTCAGGGGGGAGGGGGTTGTTCGTTTCGCGAGGCCATCCTACATAAACCGCTTTGATCACCTCATTGCCGGGCCCCTGACCTTTGGAGGTGCGTTCAATGGATTCCTTTTTTACCCTGAGATATTGGATTATCCGCTGGTCATGTCTGACCCGGTGGCGGCCCGGGTTGCGAGAGAACAGTGTAAGCAGGAACTGGGGCGTCTGGGTGGTGGCCGTTCCCTGATGCAGCAGGTCAGGGATCTGGTGTTTGATGAAGAGCTGGGATTTGCATCTCTGGAAACTGTGGCGGGGAAGCTGAATGTGACGCCCCGGACGCTCCAGCGGCGGCTTCAGACCGAGGGGGTGGTGTTCCGTGATATCGTGGAAGCCATTCGTGAGCAACACGCCAAACGGCTGCTCGCCTTGCGCCAGAAGAGCATTGGGCAGGTGGCGGATCTTCTGGGTTATTCCGATGTGACAAACTTCAGTCGTGCGTTTCGGCGCTGGGCCGGGTGTTCACCGAGAGACTATATGAGGGCGCCGGACTAGCGGCACCCTCAGTCGAACGGCGTGATTAGCCGTTTCCTTTCTGCATCTCCGCGTACTCGTCCTCAAAGAAGAACTTCTCTTCCCCGAGAGCGGGTTCCAGGTCGTGCAGCCAAGTGGCTGTCTCGCTGTACTTGGCGAAGAACGGGCGCTGGACCCAGTCCGGATTCCGACCCTGCAGGAAGCGCAGCACGAAAACCTTCTCACCCTTGATTTCGGTAATGCCCTGAATCTCCACTTTACCCGGGCCGGCACTCATTGAGGGGCCGCGGGCTGTGCGCGCCAGGCCGGATACCTGCTTCATAGCTTCCCGGTAGATCTTGTAGGCCTCGGCGAGGGGAACTTCGAAGTAGTTCTTGGCGCCGGTATCCCGCTCTACAAACATGTAGTAGGGGATGATGCCCAGCTTCACTTCCTTCTTCCAGAGCTTGGCCCAGGCATCGGCATCGTCATTCACGTGCTTGATCAGCGGGCCCTGGGCGCGGATTTCGGCGCCGGTCGCCCGAATGCGGCGGATGGCCTCTTCGGCGATGTCAGTGCTGATTTCCTGCCAGTGGTTGTAGTGAGCCATGATGGCAACGTGCTTGCCCGCGTCGACCAGCTTGGCGAACAGTTCGATCAGTTCGTCGGCATCTTTGTCGGTCACGAAGCGATACGGCCAGAACGTCAGGGCCTTGGTGCCGATGCGGATAGTCTGGATATGGTCAAACTCCGGCTCCAGCAGTGGCTCCAGGTATTGCACCAGGTTCTTGGTCTTCATGACCATCGGGTCGCCGCCGGTGACCAGCAGGTCGGTCACTTCGGTGTGGTTGCGGAGATAGCCATGCATCTTCTCGGCATCAGTGCTGGCCATCTTCAGATCTTTGTCGCCGACAAACTGCGCCCAGCGGAAACAGAAGGTGCAGTAGGAGTGGCAAGTCTGGCCCTGGGACGGGAAGAACAGCACGGTCTCGCGGTACTTGTGCTGGATACCGTCCAATACCTCGCCATCCAGTTCCGGCATGTTCATTTCCATCTGCCCGGCCGGGTGCGGATTCAGTTCGTCCCGAATCTCCTTGGCTGCCTCCTGGATCTCCTTTTTGTCGGCACCTTCTCTGTGCAGCTTTGCCATACGCTCGAAATGTTCATCCTTGAGCATGCCTTTTTGAGGGAAGACAAGTTGGTAGATCGGATCATTCGGTACCTTGTCCCAGTTGATGAGCTCGTTGATCACGTACTCGTTGACGCGAAACGGCAGCACGCTGGCCACGACCTTCATCTCAAACAGGGTCTCTTCCGGGAGATTCTGGATGATCTCGATTTTGTCGAGCTGGCGGTCTGTGTAGACCTTGAAGCGGCGTTCCTCGAATTCGGTGGTTGGAATCCGGTTCGGGAAGCTGACGATGGAGTTCATAGATCGCCCTCAATTAATAGAAGCCAAAAGACAGGAGTGCGGGATCGCCGCCGCTCCATTGGTTAAAAAACGGGCAGGCGAGTATACATAAATTGAAGTTTATTTTCAGGTCTAATTAAAAATCCTTGGATTTCTTTTGAGTTATCGGGGGTAACCCCGGGTATTTGTCGCCAAAATTGCAGAAAAGACGTGCCGAGGTCACGAAATTCAGGTTTAAAAATTTTTAGCGTGTGAAGGAAATTTGTCAGGTAGTAAAACTACGACCTTGGTCTGAATATGCTTGTTGATAGGTGGTAAAAACGTCATTATTGCGTAACTAACCTAAAATAACTTTGTGATGCCGCAGAATTGGCCAGGGTTTTAATCGGTTTTCTGGCTTTGTGTAGTAAAAATACAACTCGATTCGCGGTAACGGCGAATCACCTGTCAGATAGCAGCGCCTTCGGTTTGGTCAAAAGCCTCTGGTTGCGAAGGTCTGCGGACAGGAAAACTGTGAATGCTGTTCTATGCTTGGTGGAGGTTCTGTGTACTTTGCGGCAGGGCTACTACCGGGCTGACATACCGATAACAACACACTGCATCCCACTGCAGTTTATCGACACCGCAACGTGACTGGCTGCTGATCGTGGCCCGCGATGCACTCTTTGATGCCAAGGGGAGGGTTTGATGTACCAGGACGATGATCCCATTGAAACCAGTGAATGGCTTGATGCGCTGGAATCTCTGATCGAGAACGAGGGCGTAGAGCGCGCCAAATACATTCTGGAGCGGCTCTCCGAGCGCGCCAGCCGCGATGGCACAGAGCTGCCATACTCCATTACCACGCCATTCCGGAATACCATTCCTGTTACCAACGAAGCCCGTATGCCTGGCGACCTGTTCATGGAGCGCCGTATTCGTTCTCTGATCCGATGGAACGCCATGGCGATGGTGGTCCGGGCCAACAAGCGCCCCGGTGACCTGGGTGGCCACATTTCCACGTTCTCTTCTGCGGCCACGCTCTACGATGTCGGCTTTAACTATTTCTTCCACGGCGGCGATGACAAGCGTGAGTCTGATCTGGTCTATTTTCAGGGCCATGCGTCGCCAGGCATTTACGCCCGTTCCTTCCTGGAAGGGCGTTTTGATGAGAAGCAGCTGGATAAGTACCGGGAAGAAGTCGATGGCGAGGGCCTGTCCTCCTATCCCCATCCCTGGTTGATGCCGGACTACTGGCAGTTCCCGACGGTATCCATGGGACTCGGGCCGATTCAGGCCATTTACCAGGCCCATGTGATGAAGTATCTGGACAGCCGTGAGCTGATCGAAATGGATAACCGCAAGGTGTGGTGCTTTGTAGGGGATGGCGAGTGTGACGAGCCGGAAACCCTGGGCTCTATCTCCAAGGCAGGACGTGAAAATCTGGACAACCTGATTTTCGTGGTCAACTGTAACCTCCAGCGCCTGGACGGGCCGGTTCGCGGTAACGGTAAGATTGTTCAGGAACTGGAAGGTGTCTTCCGTGGCGCCGGCTGGAACGTCATCAAGGTGGTCTGGGGCCGGATGTGGGACCCGCTGTTCGAGAAAGACGAAGACGGCGTCATGCAGCGCACCATGGATGAGATCTGTGATGGCGAGTTGCAGAACCTGACCTTCAAGGGGCCGGCCTACACCCGCAAGGAATTCTTTGGCAAATACCCCGAGCTTGCCAAGCTGGCCGAGAACCTGTCCGATGAGGATATCAGCAAACTGAACCGCGGTGGCCACGATCCTTACAAGGTTTATGCGGCTTATCACAAGGCGGTCAATCAGGCGAACGGCAAGCCGACTGTAATTCTGGCTCACACCATCAAGGGTTACGGTTTTGGGGCTGCAGGGGAAGCGCAGAATACCGCGCACTCCCTGAAGAAGCTGGACATCGATACCCTCAAAGCTTTCCGTGACCGTTTTGGTGTTCCGCTCAAGGATGATGAACTGGAAGAGGTACCGTACTACCGGCCGGCACCGGACAGCCCGGAACTGGTGTACATGAAGAAGCGTCGTCAGGACCTGGGTGGCTTTTATCCGAAGCGAAACCAGGACTGCCAGCCACTGCAGATTCCGGAACTGGATATCTTCAAGCAGGTACTGGAGGGCTCGGACGGTCGTGAGATTTCCAGCACCATGGCATTTGTGCGAATCCTGAGTGCGCTGGTGAAGGACAAGCGTATCGGCAAGCGCGTTGTTCCAATCGTGCCGGACGAAGCCCGTACCTTCGGCATGGAAGGCATGTTCCGTCAGCTCGGTATTTACACATCGGAAGGCCAGAAATATGTGCCTCAGGATCGTGAACAGATCATGTATTACCGGGAGGACAAAAAGGGTCAGATCCTGCAGGAGGGCATCAACGAAGACGGCGCCATGGCGACCTGGATGGCTGCTGCGACTTCATACAGCACCAACCAGTTCCCGCTGATCCCGTTCTACGTGTTCTATTCGATGTTCGGTTTCCAGCGCATCGGTGATCTGGCCTGGGCTTCCGGTGATATGCAGGCCCGTGGCTTCCTGGTTGGTGGCACAGCGGGCCGCACAACGCTGAACGGTGAAGGTCTTCAGCATCAGGATGGCCACAGTCATGTGCTGGCCAATACCATCCCGAACTGCAAATCGTACGATCCGGCATACGGGTATGAGATGGCCGTGGTCATTCGCCACGGTATGAAAGAGATGTTCGAGGAGAACAAGAACGTCTTTTACTACCTCACCATTGAAAACGAAAACTACGCTCAGCCGGCGATGCCGAAAGATTGTGAAGACGGCATCATCAAAGGGATGTACAAGTTCTCCTCGGTGGAAACCAAGGGCCGCAAGAAATCGCCACGAGTCCAGTTGCTGGGCTCCGGGGCGATCATGAACGAAGTGCTCGCCGCTGCGGATCTGCTGAAAGAGGACTGGAGTGTCGCGTCGGATGTCTGGAGTGTCACCAGCTTCAACGAACTGGCCCGAGACGGTCAGCATGTGGAGCGTTGGAATCATTTGCACCCGGATGACAAGCCACGGAAAGCGTACGTGACCCAGATGCTGGAAGAGCAGCAGGGCCCCGTGGTGTCTTCCACGGATTACATCAAACTGCACTCCGAGCAGTTGCGAGCCTTTATTCCCAAGACCTTCATGACGCTGGGTACCGATGGCTTCGGGCGTAGTGATACTCGCGAGAAGCTGCGTAGTTTCTTCGAAGTGGATCGTTACTACGTTGCTGTGACGGCCCTGGCTGCTCTGGCAAAAGACGGCGAGATCAAGCAGGACCAGGTTCTCGAGGCCATGCGCAAGTATGGAATCGATCGCAACAAAACGAACCCGGTGCAGAGCTAAGGAGACCGCCATGAGTGAACAGGAAATCAAGGTTCCCGATCTCGGCGGTGCAGACGAGGTCGAGGTTATCGAGATCATTGTCAGTGAGGGGGATTCGGTCGCCGAAGAGGATCCCATTCTGACGGTCGAGTCTGACAAGGCCTCTGTCGAGTTGCCGGCCCCTGCCGCTGGCAAGATTGCCAAAATCACCGTCAAGGTGGGTGATAAGGTGCGTGAGGGGGATGTTGTGGGAGTGATG
The DNA here is from genome assembly GCF_000708045.1 of Marinobacter nitratireducens. GTDB lineage: Bacteria > Pseudomonadota > Gammaproteobacteria > Pseudomonadales > Oleiphilaceae > Marinobacter > Marinobacter nitratireducens. The sequence continues at coordinate 104,303 of NZ_ANIE01000007.1, read as the reverse complement.
GCGGCCGACGGCGATGCCGGCTCTGCCGAGCAGTCCGCTCCAGCGGAAGAGTCCGAGGAGAAAGTCGAGGCAGCACCCGAAGAACCGAAGCCTGCGCCGAAGAAATCTGGAGGCAGTCGCAAGGAAACCATTAAGGTACCCTCCCTGGATGGGATGGAGAACGTGCCTGTTATCGAGGTCAACGTCTCTGAAGGCGATACCATTGAGGCTGAATCGGCGCTGGTTACCGTTGAGTCCGACAAGGCCACCATGGAAGTGCCCTCGCCATACGCAGGCAAGGTCGGGAAGATCCTGGTAAAAGAAGGCGACAAGGTTTCTGAGGGCGATGAGCTGGTTGAGCTCACCATTGAAGAAGAAGGTGGTGAAAAGTCTCCCGCGGCAGAGCCCGAGAAGCCAGCCGCGTCGGAACAGCCGGCGCAGCCATCCGCGAAACCGGAAGCGGCGCCGCAACCTCAGGGCTCGACGTACGAGCCACCGGCACCGGGCACCAAAGTGCATGCCGGCCCGGCCGTTCGGAAGCTGGCGCGTGAGCTGGGTGCTGATCTGACTCGTGTTAAAGGCAGCGGTCCCAAGGGGCGTATTGTCAAAGACGATGTCCAGGCCTATGTGAAGAGCCAGCTTCAGCAGAGTCAGCAAGGTGGTAGTGTCGGCACGGGATCCGGAATTCCCGGCGTAAAGCTGCCGGACTTCAGTCAGTTTGGTGACATCGAGAAGGAATCCATGTCACGCATGATGGCGGCGACGGCCACCAACATGCAGCGTAGCTGGCTGAACGTGCCCCACGTAACCCAGTTCGAGGATGCGGACATCACCGACATGGAGGACTTCCGCAAGTCGCAGAAGGCGGCCGGCGAGAAGCGTGGTGTGAAGATGACGCCACTGCCGTTCCTGCTGAAGGCGTGTGCCAACGCGCTGGCGGAACTGCCTCAGTTCAATGTCTCAATCGACATGGAAAAGAAAGAGGTGATTCGCAAGAAGTACATCCACATCGGCATTGCGGTGGACACGCCTCACGGGCTGATGGTTCCGGTAATTCGGGATGTGGACAAGAAGGGGCTCTGGGAGCTGGCAGCCGAGAGTGCCGAGCTGGCGAAGAAGGCCCGGGACAAGCAGCTGAAGCCGGCCGAGATGCAGGGCGCGTGTTTCACCATTACCAGCCTGGGTGGCATCGGAGGTACGGCGTTCACGCCGATCGTGAATACGCCGGAGGTGGCGATTCTTGGTGTTTCCAAGGCGGCGATGAAGCCGGTTTGGGATGGCAAGGAATTCCAACCTCGGCTGATGTTGCCGTTGTCGCTGTCGTACGATCACCGTGCGGTGAACGGGGCGGATGCGGCCCGGTTTACGTCGGCGCTTGCTCAGAGTCTGGGGGACATTCGAACCCTGTTGCTTTAATTTGGCTCTATAACGCCCTCCCGGCCTTCGGGTTGGGAGTGGCGACAAAGGCCGGCAAACCTCGCCAGAACACGCAAAGACCACGTCCATGTGGGCTTGTTTCGGGCCATCCTTGGCCCTCAACAGTTCTGGCGAGGTTTGCCGGCCTTTGTCGTTCTGACTCCTCGTTTACGATCTCCTGGCGCGTTACCTCATCTGCGCGTCTCCAAAGCCAATGATCATGGCAGGTTGGCTATTCAATATGGTTGCTCACGAATAACAGAACAATCATTGAGGCCACCCATGAACCCCGCCCAGACTCTTGCCCAACCGCTCAAGCTACCCAATGGCTCGGAGCTCCCCAACCGTTTTGCCAAGTCCGCCATGAGCGAGACGCTGGGGACCATTGATAATCGAGTAACGGAAGATCTGGTGACGCTCTACCGAACCTGGGCCAACGGCGGAACGGGGCTGTCGATTACCGGTAACGTGATGATTGATCGCAGGCATATTGGTGAGCCCCAGAATGTGGTGCTGGAAGACGATCGTGACATGGAGCTTCTGAAAGCCTGGGCTGCCTCGGGGAAGGTCGAAGGTGGTCAGATCTGGATGCAGTTGAATCATCCGGGCAAGCAGAGTCCGAAGATGCTGAACAGGGATCCGGTATCTCCCAGTGCGGTGCCGTTCCGGAAGGAGCTCCGGGGAATGTTTGCGACTCCTCGCGCGCTTTCCGGGCCGGAGGTTGAGGACATCGTAGCGCGCTTCGCCCGCAGTGCAGAATTGGCGGAGAAAGCTGGCTTTGACGGCGTGCAGATTCATGGGGCGCATGGGTATCTGGTGAGTCAGTTTCTGTCGCCCCATCACAACCAGCGTACCGATGAGTGGGGTGGCACCCCGGAAAAACGGATGCGATTTGTACTGGAGATCTATCGGGCGATACGGGCAGCCACCAGCGACGGCTTCAACGTGGGCATCAAGCTGAACTCCGCTGATTTTCAGCGGGGCGGGTTCACGGAGGAGGAGTCCTTGTCCGTTATTGAGGTGCTGTCAGCCGAGGGTATCGACCTGGTAGAAATATCCGGGGGCAATTATGAAAATCCGGCGATGGCAAAGGGTGACGGCCAGGTTAAAGCCAGCACGCGAGCCCGGGAGGCGTATTTCCTGGAGTTTGCGGAGAAGGTTCGTGCACGGGTATCGGTTCCGTTGATGGTGACCGGCGGTTTCCGCACCAGTGAGGGTATGGCGGAAGCAATCGAGTCGGGCGCGACGGATCTGGTGGGGCTTGCGCGGCCATTGGCTGTTGAGCCGGACTTGCCCAAGAGAGTTCTGGCCGGGGAGTCGATCACCAGTGCCGTTCGCCCGATTCGAACTGGCATCCGCTTAGTGGATAACATGGCCTTGATGGAAGTTAGCTGGTACACGCGGCAGCTAGGCCGCATGGGAAAGGGCAAGGCCCCCCGCAAGCACGATCGAGGCCTGCTGTCGCTGATGGAGGTACTGGGGGTGATGACGACCCGCGGAGTCAGGACGCGCCTGCGAGCCGGGGAGTAAGAGGCTCTTCCAGCATGGTGAGCGCTTTTTCGAGCTTATGCTTCGGTTGAATGGGTCGGTGTGGTGCCGCGCGCACGGCTTTGGGTCAAAGGCGGCTACGAAAAAACCCCGGCATCCTGCCGGGGTTTTCCCTGAGTTAACGCTTTTACTTCTAAGGAAGATTAGAAGTTGTACTGCGCTGCAAACAGCAGGCGGCTTGCGTCGCCGTCCACACCGCTGACGTTTTCACGGCTGAGGAATTGGTATTCCACGCCCATCATTACGTTCTTGACTGGCGTCCACTTGTAGTTGGCCATAACAGCGGAGTTGGTTTCACTCTGGTCCTGAACGGCAACGCCGTCTGCTTCAGCATCGTCCCAATCTACTGTAACGAGCCCGTATCCAATGTTAACGCTGCGGCCGCCACCCATGTTGATGCCGGCGCCGATGCTGCCGCCATAGCCGGAGATGGTCTCTACGCTGCCAGTCGCCAGATCAACATAGGCGCTCGCAGCACCGAAGTTCTCACCGGAACGGTACAGGTAGCTGTTGGCACCGTCGGTGTAGGACAGGCTGCCCTGAACGGTGATCATGTCGGTGATCGCCATCTTGGCCGCAACAAAGGTTGCGAAACCGAACGCGCTGTCGTCATCGGTGCCATCGTCGTAGGCAATCTGATGCGCCAGAACGGCAGCAGAGTAGGACAGGGCGTCAGCGGAATCTTCAAGACGTGCGGTCAGCGTCGGCATGCCGTTCTTGCTGATGTCGTTGGCAGCAGTGGTAACGAAGCTGTAGCGCGGATCTTCCAGGGACAGAGACAGCGGGCCGGACGTGTAGCGGACCTGCGGTGTCCGGCTCTGGTAACCAGCTACGCCTGGAAGAGAGTCAAAGTCCAGCGTGGATGTGTTGCCGACAAAGCTGGTGAAGTTGGACCAGGTCTGGCCGGCCAGGATGTTCTGGTAGGAACCGTAGGCATGACGTAGACGGAAACTGCCGCCACCACTACCGCGGAAATCGCCCTCGATGTTGACCATCACACCTTCAGGGCTGGTGGCTTTAACGCCCAAGCGGCTCTGGAACGCGTCTGCGCCAAAGTGGCCTTCAGCTGCACCGCTGTTTGTGGCCAGGCCAGAGTAAGAGCCGGAACGGGTGCTGAGAGCCTGGTTGCTGTCTACGTCGTAACTTGCGTTGAAGCGAGCATAACCGTACACGGCCATGTCGTAGTCGCCGGCAGTAAAGCTGACAGCACCAGCCTGGCCAGCTACACCAAACATAGCCGCTGCTGCCGTCGCTCGAATTGCCATTCTCAGTTTATTGTTGCTTTGCATCGTTGTTGTCTCCACACGTTTATTGTTGTTGGACCCACAAACAAAGTAGTTACGAAAGTGTGACAATTCAAATAAATTCGTACAGAGATTAGACGAATGTCTATAACAGGTTTTCGTTTTTATACAGACATCTGCGGTTGCTTTCGTTTCGTAATGATGAGTCATGACCTCCCAAAGTACATATCTGACTGATGCCACTTTCGCGTTCCTCGATGTAGAGACCACGGGCGGCAATTCGACCCGCGATCGTATAACCGAGATCGCTTTGCGTCTCTGGCGTAATGGCAACGTTGTCAGTGAGTGGCAAACGCTGGTAAACCCGGAGACCCGGATCCCGACCTTTATTCAGAGCTTTACCGGTATCACCGATGGGATGGTCGAGACGGCTCCCCGGTTTGGCGAGATTGCGGATGTGTTGGAGGAAAAGCTCAAGGGTTCGGTGTTTGTCGCTCACAATGCCCGTTTTGACTATGGCTTCGTCAAGGCTGAGTTCCGCAGGATAGGGCGGCCGTTTTCCGCTCGGGTTCTGTGCACCGTCAAAATGTCTCGCAGACTCTACCCCGGGTTCCGCCGCCACAACATGGACGCGTTGATTGAGCGTCATGGCTTGCCGCCTGTTGAAAGGCACCGGGCAATGGGAGACGTGGCCGCGATGCAGGCTTTCTTTCAGCATGCCTTGGCTGAACGAGGCAGGCACGTGCTTGAACAGGCGATCCGGGATTTACTGCAACGCCCGAGCGTGCCATCACATCTTGCGCCGGAGGTGCTCGAAGGGCTTCCATCCTGCCCTGGTGTCTATCGCTTCTATGGTGATAACGACGTTCTGCTATATGTAGGTAAAAGCATCAATATTGCCCAGCGCGTTGCTTCCCATTTCTCGGGGGACCATGCCAGCAGTCGCGGTGTAAGGATGTCGGAAGCTCTGCGGAGGGTTGAGTGGACAGAGACTGCAGGAGAGCTCGGCGCATTGCTGTTGGAGTTGAAGCAGATCAAAACTCTGAAGCCCATGTTCAACCGGCGTTCACGTGCCGCCAAAAACCTCGTCACCCTGGAACTTCGGGAAAACGAGGCTGGTTACCTGCAGGCGAGAATGGTTCGGGAGATCGAAGCCCATCGACTGGGGGATTATTTCGGGCTTTTCCGCAGCAAGCGGGATGCGGAGAGAGCCTTGAGCGGGATAGCGGCAACAAACGATCTCTGTAACCGCCTGTTGGGGCTTGAGCCGGAGCAGCCGGGACCGTGTTTCCAGCGCTCCCTGGGGCGTTGCCGGGGGGCGTGCGAGGCGCTTGAGGACGTGACACGTTACAACCTCCGTACCCAGATTGCGTTCCACGGGTTACGGCTGAAAACCTGGCCCTGGTCAGGCCCTGTGGGTGTGGTGGAGCACGATGCTGAGCGTGATCGCACAGACATTCTCGTGGTTTACAACTGGGTTCATGTTGCGACAGTCAATGATGAGCGCGAGCTGGACGGGATGTCGTTCCGCGGTCAATCGGTGAGCTTTGATCTCGATTCCTACAAGCTCCTTGTCAGTGCACTGCTGGGCAAAACCTCACAATCGTTCCGGGTGATTGAATTGCCCGCGGCCAGACAGCCGGATGTTCTTATGCCTTGAGTGGCGTATATTATGGGGAGGTGTCCGCGAAGGTACTTACTTGTTCTTCGCTGTCACTGAACTATTTTTACTGGTTTAGCCGCTTTCCCCGAGAGAGATTTATGAACAGAGAACCCGTCAGTCGCGAACTCTTCGATGAAGTCATGGTCCCCAATTATGCTCCCGGTTCTATCGTGCCGGTTCGAGGGGAGGGCTCGCGAATCTGGGATCAGGAAGGCCGTGAGTTTGTGGATTTGCAGGGTGGTATTGCCGTGACCTGTCTGGGCCACTCCCACCCGGGCTTGCTGGGGGCGCTTCAGGAACAGTCTGAGAAAATCTGGCATCTCTCCAATGTCATGACCAACGAGCCCGCATTGCGCCTTGCCAAGACGTTATGCGACCTCACCTTTGCCGAGCGTGTGTTCTTTGCCAACTCCGGCGGTGAGGCCAACGAGGCCGCGTTCAAGCTGGCCCGTCGCTATGCGTGGGAGCACTTCGGCCCGGAAAAGAATGAAATCATCTCTTTCCGCAACTCCTTCCATGGTCGGACCTTGTTTACGGTCAGCGTCGGTGGGCAACCGAAATACCTGGAGGGATTCGAGCCTGCGCCGGGTGGTATTCATCATGCAGAATTCAATGATCTGGAATCCGTCAGAAAACTGATTTCGAAGGAAAAGACCTGCGCAATTGTGGTCGAGCCAGTTCAGGGTGAAGGCGGCGTGTTGCCGGCGGATCCGGAATTTCTTCAGGGGCTCCGTAAGCTTTGCGATGAGAATGATGCATTGCTGGTATTTGATGAAGTCCAGACGGGTGTCGGCCGTACAGGGTTCCTGTACGCATATCAGATGTATGACGTGGTGCCGGATATTCTTTCCAGTGCCAAAGGGCTGGGCGGAGGCTTCCCGGTCGCCGCCATGCTGACGACGGCAAAAGTAGGAGCGAGTCTTGGGGTAGGAACCCATGGCAGCACCTACGGTGGCAATGCCCTGGCTTGTGCGGTTGCCCAGAAGGTGATCGATACGGTCAGCCAGCCAGATATTCTTAAAGGGGTTAAGGCCCGTTCGGAGCGCCTGCGCAAAGCGATGACAGACATCGGTGAGCGTTATGGTGTTTTCAGCGAAGTGCGCGGCGCCGGGTTACTGCTCGGATGCGTACTGACAGAGCAGTGGCAGGGCAAAGCCAAGGACTTCCTGAACGCAGGACTCGACGAGGGCGTGATGGTGCTGGTAGCGGGGGCCAATGTGGTTCGCCTGGCGCCGTCTCTGATTATCCCGGAAACTGATATTGATGACGCACTCGAGCGGTTTGAAGCGGCGGTGAAAAAACTGGCGGCCTAAGGAGTCTTTATGTGGCTGGTGCGTCCGGCAGAGCTGGATGATCTGGACCAGATTCTCGAAATCGCGGGCACCCAGTGTGCCCGCCTCTCCTCAACCTTGCCTAAACAACCCGAGGCTCTGTCCCGGAAAATTGAGCATTCCCTGCTCTCGTTTGACGGTAAGGCCCCTGACGATCGGCCTGCCCGGTTCCTGTTTGTTTTGCAGAATGCCGAAACCGGTGCCATCGACGGCACGGCGGCCATTGATGCCCGTGCTGGCAATGGTCAGCCCTTTTACAACTATCGACGTGATGCACTTATCCATGCCTCCCATGAACTTGGGATTTCCCGCAGAGTCGAGGTTCTTTATCCTTCACATGGACTGACCGATCATACGCTTCTGTGTTCGTTCTCCATTCGTCCCGAGCTCAGGGGGACGAACGCCTTCGAGCTGCTGTCCCGGTCACGGATGCTGTTTATTGCCGAGCACCGACAGTGGTTCAACAGTCGGGTGGTTGTTGAAATTCAGGGGGTGCAGACAGACAGCGGCAATGTGCCATTCTGGGACAGTCTGGGTCGGCATTTTTTCAACATGGATTTCGATACGGCCGATCAGTATTCAGGTGTGCTCAGCAAGACCTTTATCGCCGAGTTGATGCCGCCCAATCCCATTTATGTGACCTTGCTCTCCAAGGCGGCCCAGACGGCCTTGGGGCAGGCTCATGAGTTGACAGTGCCTAATCTGGAGTTGCTGAAACGCGAGGGTTTCCAGGCCGGTTGTCACCTGGATATTTTCGATGCGGGGCCTGTCCTGGAAGCTCGCACGGATAGCCTTCACACGGTCGTGACCAGTCGTCGCAAAACCCTGCACGCTTCCCATGACGAGCGTGGTGATACCTGTCTGATCGCTGCAGGAAATGGCTCGGATTTCCGGTGCACACTGACTACCGTATATGAGTCGCTGGATGATCAGGTTAAGGTGCCGGTCAAAACCTGGAAGGCGCTGGGAAAAACTGCGGGAGATCCGGTGAGGATTGCACCGTTATGACCGCTGTCGTAATTCAGGAGGCGAAAGCATGCTGGTAATTCGTCCGCTGCAAAACGGTGACCTCGATGACCTTTACGCCATGGCGCAGAATGCCGGAAAAGGGCTGACAACCCTGCCAGCTGACCGGGAGTTGCTGCAGCGGAAAATCGATCTGGCACAGGAAACGTTCAATCAGCGTTGTGCGCCGGAAGCGGGACTGTATCTATTTGCTCTTGAGGACATTGGCTCCGGGAAGACCGTGGGGATCAGCGGTATCCAGGCCCGTGTAGGGCTGGATGAGGTGTTCTATAACTATCGCCTGAGCGTGACCGTTAACGCATCCCGGGAGCTGGGTGTGCACGTGCGCACGCCAACACTTCATCTCTCCAACGACATGACGGACACCAGTGAAATCTGCTCCCTGTTGTTGTCCGACGACTACAAGGGTGGAGGCAACGGCCTGCTGTTATCCCGCTGCCGGTTTATGTACCTCGATGAGTTCCGAAAGCATTTCTCCGAGAAAGTATTTGCCGAGATGCGGGGTGTCTCGGACAGCAATGGGCAAAGCCCCTTGTGGGATGCTCTGGGCAGCAAGTTCTTTGATATGGAATTCAGCCAGGCGGATGTTCTGTCCGGCCTCGGGAACAAGTCGTTCATTGCCGAGCTGATGCCCAAGTATCCCATCTATTTGCCAATGTTGCCGGAGTCGGCCCGATCGGTGGTTGGCCGGGTACACAACAACACGGCGCCAGCGTTGAAGATGTTGCAGGCTGAGGGGTTCAACTTCAACGGTCTGGTGGACATCTTTGACGGTGGGCCGGTGGTCGAGGCGTTTGTTCACAACATCCGCACGGTGCGTGAATCGGTAAATCGCCACGCCATGGTTACTCGAAAGCCGATTGATCTTGATGTCCCTGTCTCCGAACGGGCCATGATCTCAAACCGGTCGTTCCAGGATTTCCGCGTGACCACCATTCCAATCAGCTGTGTGGATCCGGATACGGTCAAACTTTCTCCGGAGGTGGCTGCGGCCCTGCGTGTTGAATCCGGGGACCCGGTCAGGCTGGCGCCCTTGAAAGATTCCGGCCCATGGCCCAACCACTATCACAGAGAACGAAGTTTCCAGTACCGGGAGGTGCGTTGAAATGACAAACCTGACAGGCGAGCTATTTATTGACGGATTGTGGATCGAAGGCCATGGACAGCCCTTTGAATCGGTACAGCCGGTGACCGGGGATGTCGTGTGGGATGGTGTCGGCGCCAACCTGGAAGACGTTGATGCCGCGGTGCGTGAGGCGAGAAATGCATTCACTGCCTGGCGCCGTAAGAGTTTTGCGGAGCGGCTCGCAGTGGTTGAAGCCTTCAGGGGGCTGCTGGAAGAAAACAAGGAAGCTCTGGCGCATCAAATCGGACTGGAAACCGGCAAACCCCTGTGGGAGTCCCGGACGGAAGTGGCGGCCATGATTGGCAAAATTGCCATTTCGGTGAAAGCCTACAATGAGCGCACGGGGCACTCGGAAAGCGACGTGGCCGGCGGTCATGCGGTGCTGCGCCATCGCCCCCATGGCGTGGTCGCGGTGTTTGGCCCCTATAATTTCCCGGGGCACCTGCCCAATGGGCATATCGTGCCGGCCCTGTTGGCAGGAAACACGGTAGTCTTCAAGCCCAGTGAACTGACGCCGGGTGTGGCGGAAATGACCGTCAAACTCTGGGAGAAGGCCGGCATTCCGGATGGCGTAATCAATCTTGTGCAAGGTGGTTCTGATACCGGCAAGTCCCTGGCCGGGCACGGAATGGTTGATGGGCTGTTCTTTACCGGCAGCTCGACGGTCGGGCACCTGCTGCACAAGCAGTTTGGCGGGCAGCCTGAAAAAATACTGGCGCTGGAAATGGGCGGCAACAACCCGCTGATCGTTCAGGACGTGGCCGATATCGACGGCGCGGTTCATCATGCCCTCCAGTCTGCTTTTCTCTCGGCCGGGCAGCGTTGTACCTGTGCCCGCCGGCTATTGGTGCCGAAAGGCAAGAAGGGTGACGAGTTCCTCGAGCGACTGGTTGCGGTGGCGGCGCGTATTCAGGTCGGTGATTTCGATGCCGAGCCCCAGCCGTTTATGGGGTCGGTAATCTCGGCAGGCGCCGCTGAAAAACTGCTGAATGCGCAGGCATCGATGCTTGAACAAGGCGCCAGGTCATTACTGGAGATGAAACAGGTAAGGGCGGGTACCGGGCTTCTCTCCCCGGGAATCGTTGATGCCACCGGCGTCGATCTGACTGACGATGAGTTTTTCGGTCCGCTGCTCACGGTATACCGCTACAAGAGTTTCGATGACGCGCTGGAGCTGGCAAACGATACCCATTATGGATTGTCAGCGGGCATCCTGAGTGACGACCGCAAGCTGTATGAGCGGCTGGTTGAAGAAGCCCGGGCCGGTATTGTCAACTGGAACCGACCGCTGACCGGCGCCAGCAGTGCGGCGCCATTTGGTGGTGTCGGCGCCAGCGGAAACCATCGCCCCAGTGCCTACTATGCTGCGGATTACTGTGCCTGGCCGATGGCCTCGCTCGAGGCGGATAGAAGTGAGCTCCCGGAGTCCCTGGCGCCCGGCCTGGATTTCAGCAAGTAACCACAGGACCGATGGCTATGAAGCATGCAGTTGAGGCGAATTTTGACGGTTTGGTCGGGCCGACCCATAACTATGCGGGCCTGTCCTGGGGCAATGTGGCATCGAAGTCCAATGTAGACTCGGTCTCCAATCCCAGGGAAGCGGCGCTGCAGGGGCTGGCGAAGATGAAACGGCTGGCCGATCGCGGGTATGTGCAGGGAATACTGCCTCCCCACGAGCGGCCACATTTGCCAACGCTGCGGGCGTTGGGTTTTGATGGCAGTGATGCGCGGGTGCTTGAGCAGGTGGTCAAGGCTAATCCATCGCTATTGGCAGCAGCGTCCTCCGCTTCGGCCATGTGGACGGCCAATGCTGCGACCGTTTCCCCAAGCGCCGACACCGCGGACCATCGGGTGCACTTTACCCCGGCCAATCTGAGCGCCAAGTTTCACCGTTCTATCGAACACCGGGTCACCGGCCGAGCGCTGAAGTCCATTTTCGGGGATGAGGGCTATTTCGCCCACCACCCCGCTTTGCCGTCTGTTGCTCAGTTCGGGGATGAGGGCGCAGCAAATCACACCCGGCTATGCAATGCCTATGGCGCCTCCGGGGTCGAGCTCTTTGTGTACGGGCAGGTGGCGTTCAATGAGCAGGCTGCCGCACCCTCGAAGTACCCGGCGAGACAGACGTTGGAGGCATCCCAGGCTATCGCCCGCCTGCATGGCCTGAGCGATGCGCATTGTGTGTTTGCGCAGCAGAATCCCAAAGCCATTGATGCCGGCGTTTTTCACAACGACGTGATCGCCGTCGGCAATGGAAATGCTCTGTTCTACCATGAGATGGCTTTCCTCGATGAAGAGCAGGTTCTGTCGGATATTCGGGCTCGCCTGACCGGTGCTGAGCTGGAGGCTGTTCGCGTATCCGGTGACGAGGTGCCCATCGAAGATGCCGTGGCCTCCTACCTGTTCAACAGCCAGTTATTGAATACGCCGGACGGCATGATGCTGGCGGTACCAGGGGAGTGTCGCGAGATTGCCTCGGTCAGTCGATACCTGGACGAGCTGATACAGGCTGGCGGGCCGATTACCTCGGTGGAGGTGTTTGACGTAAAGCAATCCATGCGAAACGGTGGTGGCCCGGCGTGCCTGCGCCTCCGGGTGGTACTCAACGATGACGAGCTTGCGGCGATGCACCGGGGGGTGCTGATGGACGATGCGCTGTACGAACGTTTGACTACCTGGGTAGAAGCGCACTACCGGGATCGGCTGTCACAATCTGACCTGGCCGACCCCATGCTGCTGGAAGAAGTGCGCAAGGCACTGGATGAGCTGACCGGTATTCTGGGGTTGGGTTCGATCTACGACTTCCAGCTCTGAGAGGCGATGGACGCAGTAAGCATATCCATTGAATGGCGGATAAGGGCGTCGGCCTGAAAGTTGTCGCCCTGGCTGCTCATGTCATTCCCGAGCTCTGACTGACAAAGCAGGATCACTCCGTGCAGTGCCCCGCGAAGGTATAGCGCTGTCTGCTCCGGATCGTTGATTCTCTCCCGGCTCATGGTGCCGTCCTCAAGACCTTGTCGGATGGCGCCTATCATAAGCCCCATCAATTCCGATTTTGAGCACAGCATTTCTTCCGCCTGGACGGCGTCGGCCTCAACCATGGCGGTAGAAGCCTGTGTCAGCGCCGAAAAATAGTCGGGTTCTTCCTGGTAGAACCGGTAGTAGGCGATGCCCATCGCGGTGATCTGGTCCAGGCCTGTCTCTGCGGTCTTCCTGGCTTCCTCAAAGCGCGCTGTGAGGCACTGTCCGGCCCTGAGCATGATGCCCCGCTGAATGGCCGCTTTGTCCTTGAAATAGACATAGAGCAATGCCCGGCTGAGGCTGGCGGTCCGCGCGATGTCATCCATTGATGTCCGCTCGTAACCCTTTTCTGAAAATACCAGTTCTGCGGCGTCCAGGATGGCGTCGTAGCGAGCCTGTTTTTCCCGCTCCCGGCGCGATTTCAGCGGTTCTGTCATGTTGTTGCCCGTTTGTTCGTTACTGCTGTCGCATCATACCTGAAAGCGAATGAAACCTGATCATTGACAAAATGTCAAAGAATGACATTATGTCGAAAACACAAGTTGGATTACCAACGGACGTGGTAATCCATCATCAACGGAACACGGATGAAAGGATGAATCATGAAGCTACTCCTCAGATCCCCAGTTACTGTCTTGTTAGCGGCTGCATTCGTTTTGCTCGCAGGTTGCCGGGCCGGTGAGGTTGCTTCGGAGACGCCATCGGCGGGTGTCTCGGTCAGGGTGTCCGAGGTTGCCGGTGGCGAGGCCCAGGATATTCCGCTGCGATTCTCGGGCATTGTCCGGGCAAGCCAGAGGGCAACTCTGACTTTTCAGGTCAGCGGAACGCTGAAAGAACGATCCGTAGAGCTTGGCCAGCAGGTGAATGCCGGCGCTGTTCTGGCTCGTGTATACAACCCGGCTCTGGCGCCGGCACGGGACTCCGCCCGTGCCAAACTGGAAGAGCTGACAACCCAGTATGAGCAAGCCAAGCGAGAGTGGGAGCGGTCCAGCAGCCTTCACGAACGCGGGGTGGTGTCCGAGCAGAGCCTGGAGCAGATTGCTGCCCGCCGTGACGGCCTCAAGGCCAGTGTGGCGACGGCAGAGGCAGCCCTGGCAGAGGCGACCCAGCTACTGAAAGAAAGTGTACTCAGGGCTCCCTTCTCGGGGCGGGTTGAGGCGTTGTTGGTGGAGCGGGATGAGTTTGTTGCTGCCGGGCAGCCGGTTGTCCGCCTTTCCTCACCCGATGGAAGGGAAGTCGAGGTTCGTGTTCCGGCCTACCTGCTCGAACATGTAGAGCTACAGCAGGGCTTGCCCGTGTGGCCGGTTCAGGATCGTACCCAGCCGGCACAGACGGGGGTAGTCGTGGAGATCGCCCAGGCCGGCTCCATCCGGGGTGAGCTGCACCCGATTCTTGTTCGTTTGCCGGTCGGCGGCCTGGAGGCTGGACAGCCTGTCGAGGTGGGGATTACGCCGGTACGGGTTGAAGCGACAACCGTACCGTTACTGTCCGTAATCCGCACGGCAGAAGGGACGGGCGTCTATCGCGTCGAGGGCGGTGTTGCCCGACGAGTCCCGGTGAGTGTTGACCGGGTTATTGGCGAGCGGGTGGTTGTCCGTTCGGAATCTCTTACACCGGGTGATCAGGTGGTTTATGCGGGTATGACCAGGCTGACCGACGGTGATGCGGTGGAGGTGCGCTGATGACTCGCCGCCTTCTTAACTGTCAGCGTCTCCTGGGCATGGTCGTAACCATGCTTTGCCTGCTCGGCGTGGCGGCCTACAGCACCATGCCAAGGCAGGAAGATCCCTCGTTTCCCTACCGCGCTGGCCTGATCAGTGTGCAGTACCCTGGTGCCAGCGCCGAGGATGTCGAGCGCCTGGTGCTGCGTCCACTGGCTGACGAATTGCGTCAGGTCGAAGAAGTGGATTTCAGTCAGGGCACGGCGCGAACGGGGGTTGCTCTGGTCAGGCTGAGGCTTAACGATACCATCTACGACACCGCCCCGGCCTGGGATCGGGTGCGCCAGGCCATGGACCGGGCCCGAATGGATTTTCCGGATGAGGTCAGCCAGATGGCTCTGGATGACCGGTTGATCGACATACCGGCGGTGGTGATGGCGGTGTCCGGTTCGCCTTCGGTCACCGAGTTGAGCAAGGTTGCTGAGCGGCTGAAACAGAATCTGGCGGATATCCCGGGTGTCTCAAGAATCGACCTTGAGGGCGATGCTGACGAGCAGATCACACTGGCGCTGGATGACGCCGCGATGTTCCGGCTCGGCATCTCTCCGGCCCGGGTCATGGATACCCTGGCAAGACGAAACCAGACTATTCCGGGTGGCTTCGTGGTGAGCGACGGTCGTCGACTCTCCGTGCTGCCGAATAGCGAATTTGCCAGTATTGATGCCATTCGCGCAACGCCGATCGAGTTACCCGATGGTTCCCAGGTACCGCTGGCTGCCGCTGCTGACGTGTGGCGCGGCCCTGCCGAACCCCGGCAACCGGAAACCTGGTACGACGGCGAGCGGGTGGTTCTGGTGTCGATCATCATGGAGGAGGGCAGCACCGATGCCATCCGGTTCGGTGAGCGTATCCGGGATCGGATCGAGACGATCCGGGCGGAGTTCGAGCCCTACGAGATCCGCGAAATGTTTTTCCAGCCCGACAAGGTCAAGGATCGGCTGGATAACCTGGCCTGGAGCCTGGTCCTTTCGGTTTTGATTATTGTCGCCGTGGTGTTCACCGGCATGGGCATTCGTATGGGCCTACTGGTGGCCTCCATTTTGCCCATGGTGGCCCTGATCAGTATCGGCCTGTATGACCTCGGAGGCGGCGTTCTGCATCAGATCGCCGTGATCGGCATGGTGATTTCTCTGGGTATCCTGATTGATAACGCCATTGTGATCGTCGAGAACATCCAGGGATACCTGGATCAGGGTATGCGTCGTCTTGATGCCCTGCGCCAGTCTGTCAGTGAACTTGCGGGGCCGTTGGGTGCGTCGACGGGCACAACACTGGCGGCATTCGCGCCGTTGTTGCTGTCCAAGGGCGGTGCCGCCGACTTCACGCGCGGCGTGCCGGTGATGATCATGCTGACGTTGTCTGTCAGCTATCTATTGGCAATCTCGGCCGTCCCGCTGCTGGCCGCCCGGTTCCTGAAACCCCGTCGAAACACGGCCCGTGATCGTCTTCTTGGGCTGGCTCAGTATCTGGGAAGCCTGGTTTCACGGTATCCCGGGCGTTTGATTGTCGGAGGGGCTCTGCTTGTGGTCATCAGCGTTGGCATGACGCCGTTCATGGCCCAGCAGTTTTTCCCCAATGCGGACCGTCCGAGAGTCATTGTTGAGCTTTACATGCCGGAAGGGACCGATCAGAGCCGAACGTCCGAAGCGGCTGCCGAGCTTGAACAGATGATCCGGACCCAGCCCAAAGCACTGGAAGTACACCGGTTCGTTGGTTTCACCGGGCCAACCTTCTATTACAACCTGCAGAGGGCACCTCAGGCACCCAACCGGGCACGGCTGGTTGTGCGAACGCCGACGCTGGCGGATACCACGGATATGATGAGCTGGATACGCGCTCACGTGAAAGATGAAATGCCGGAGCTGGACGTGACCGTCGGTATTCTCGGCCAGGGGCCACCGAGGGCGGCTCCGGTCGCCGTTCGGGTATACCACGCCAACGACGAGACTCGGGCCGAAGCGGTGGAGCAGATCTTCGCCATCCTCCGTGGCACCCAGGGTACCGTAGACGTTCGCCATGATCTCGATATCGGCGTGCCGAGCATCGCCATCAATGTAGACGACGCCACGGCAGCCCGGTATGGACTGACCCGTGCCGATGTCGCGCAGAGCCTTTACGGCCAAAGCTTCGGTGTGGTTGCTGAAAAGTACCGCCAGGAAGAAGATCCGATCCCGCTGGTGCTCCGTTCCCGGGAGGGCACCTCCCTGTCGCTCTCCAGACTGTTGTCGGTCAACGTCTATAACGACCGCGGCGATGCCATCCCGTTGTCAGCGGTGGCCAGTGTGAGCACCAGTTGGGAGCCGGCCGCACGATACCTGCGAGACGGTGTGCGGATGAACACAGTGACCGCCAACCTGCTGACCGGCTACAGTTTCAGTCAGGCCCTGGAAGGCCTTTACGCCGGGCTGGAAAAACAACCGCTGCCACCGGGAACCCGAATTGAACTGGGCGGTGATGCCGAAGGCTCGGGCGATGCCAACGGCGCCCTGCTCACAGCCGCCCCGATTGGCGTATTGCTGTTGCTCTTCTTCCTGTTGCTTCAGTTCAACTCCTTCCGCCGGGTCGGCATCATCCTGCTGACCGTGCCGCTGGCAACCGTGGGCATCTTCCCGGGCCTGGTCCTTTCGGACTCGCCGTTCGGGTTTCAGTCCCTATTGGGCGTGATCGCCCTGGTGGGTATTGTGGTCAACAACGCGATTGTCCTGCTGGACGTGATGGACAGGGAACTGGCGAGTGGCGAGGATATCCGTAATGCCGTACGCAAAGCGGTAGAGCAGCGCACTCGGCCCATTCTGCTCACCACGGCAACGACCGTTGCGGGTCTCCTGCCGCTGGCGTTCTCCAGCTCCACCCTCTGGCCGCCCATGGCCTGGGCGATCATCTCCGGCCTGCTGGCTTCCACTGTGCTGACCCTGCTGGTCATCCCGGCGGTTTGTACCCAACTGATCCGGACGCCGGTACCGGAACCGGAAAACGCCCCGGCATAAGCACCGGTCAGGCCCCGGATACCTTCCGGGGCCTGATAACCAAACCGACCCTTTGCCCGACCGGCACATGGCGGTTCGGAAACACAATCGCCTCCGCGCGGTCGCCGACCCGGTACGAGGTGTTGTCGTCTTCCCAGATCACTGTGCCGGGGTGGTATTCGGTAAAATTCGACGCATCGTCCGGCACATGAAACCGGAACCCGTCTCCCGTATTCAGCACCTCGTGAACCACCTCAAACACCGTCAACCGATCGAGATCCGAGGATGAGGCAGGGGCTGACTCGCCGGCAAACCGCCGCCGCAGCGCCTCCCGGATACCGGAAAACCGGCCAAGGTCATTCTCACCAAACGGCCGCACCTTTCCCAGCTCAATTGTAAAGCTCTCCGCCCCGAGCTCCGATGACGTAAACGACGAAAACGTGGTGCCAGCCTTGTGCTGAAGCAGCAGCGTTTCCACATCCGCTTCCAGCAAAAAACGGCACTGACTGGCGGGCACCTCGCGCCCTTCAACAAACGGATAAAGCGCAAACTTCTCACGGCGGGAGGGGCGAATCGCCGTATGCAGGTCGTAATGACTCAACGCCAACCCCGAGTGCCGGGCTGCAAAGTCCCGGCAGAGCTCCTCAAGCTCCCCGGCCCGACCAGCCTCCGGAAACTCTCTATACTCTGGCCTGGAATGGGCGCCGGCAAAGAGCCGGTTCATGTTTACATCCAGAAACCGCTCCCCGGCCACCATCGCCGGAGGATTGCCGAGGATCAGAAGCAGCGGGCAGGTAATCACCAGGTCGCCCTGAAGGATATCTGAAACGAGCTCGTTCAGAACTTCGATGGGTGCCGTTTCATTGCCATGGACACCGGCGGAAATGATAAGGGCTTCGTGGTTTGTGTTAGGGCGAGATGAGGGGGGCGTCAGCTCCAGAATGCCGACATCCTGCCGGACCACCTCTGTGTCGTCCACCAGCGGGATTGTGGTAGTTGGGATATTCGAATCACTGTGGTTGAGCGTATGAGCCAGCCAGTCGATGGACGATCCAAAAAGTTCAGAGGAAGTATCCATGTCATCGTCCCCGAGTAGTGTCAGAAGGTCAGCGGGTTCATTGCCTTCCGGGAATGTTGAAGGCCAAGGATGGCCGAAAACAAGCGCACATGGATGTGCTCGTAGCGGTTCCCGGAAGGCAATGAACCCGCTGGCCCGGCACCAAAGCCAAAAGGGGAACAAAGAGCCTAGTTCTGAATAGGCCTCTGATGCCGCAAAAGATGACTCTCCAGTTTGCGAAAGGCAAACACGAGAATAAACGTCAGCACCAGATAACAACATGCCACAAAGATAAACGCATCAAACGGCGCATAAAACCGCGAGTAAATGTTCCGCGCCGCCCCGGTAAGATCCACAATCGTCACCACGCTGGCAATCGCACTCGAATGCAGCATGAAAATAACCTCATTGGAGTACGCCTGCACCGCCCGCCGCGCCGCACTCGGAAGCACAATCCGACGAGTGCGCAGCCACCAGTTCATACCATAGGCCTTGGCCGCCTCAATTTCCCCGTTCGGGGTGGAGACAATCGCGCCTCGAATGATCTCCGTTGTATAGGCGCAGGTATTCAGAGCAAAGGCCAGAAGGGCAGGGTAGAACGGCTCCCTGAAAATCTCCCACCAGAAAGTTTCCTGAATACCGGGTATCTGGGCAATGCCGTAATAAATGATATAGAGCTGGATCAGCAGCGGTGTACCCCGGAACAGATAGGTGTACAGCCAGACCGGACCGGAGACAAAGGGGTTTTTAACCGTGCGCAGAATCGCCAGCGGAATTGCGCACACCAGACCGATGACCAGGGAAAGAAACACCAGGTGAACCGTCGTGACCAGACCGTCCCAGTATTCCATGATGGTCATGGCGGTAAAAATGTCGTTCTGGTTCAGCCATTGGGCGATAAAATCAGGCATCACTTATCCCCCGTGAACCACGCCAACATTGGCGCGTTTGTCGAGCCATTTGATAAACAGCTCCGAGCCCGCGGTCAGGGCAAGATAGACCGCTGCAACCGGGATGAAGAAATGGAATGGCATCCGCTCTGCCTTGGCAGCCTCCTCGGCAACCCGGACCATATCCGTCAGACCGATGATGGAGACCAGCGCCGTGGTCTTCAGCAGCACTTGCCAGTTGTTGCCTATGCCCGGAAGCGCGTGCCGGAGCATCTGCGGGAAAATGATTCGACGGAAGGTGTGCCAGCGGGTAAAACCGTAGGCCTTGGCCGCTTCCACCTGTCCGGTTTCAACCGCCAGAAAGGCGCCTCTGAAGGTTTCCGTCATATACGCGCCGAAAATCAGTCCAATCGTCACCACGCCGGAGATGAAGGGATCGAACTGGAAGAAAAAGTCGATCTCGTAGGCTTCCCAGAGGTAGTCAGAGAGATTATTCACCGCAACTTGCCCGCCATAGTAGAAAAGCAGCATCATCACCAGGTCGGGGATGCCACGCACGACGGTGGTGTAACCTGTCGCAATACCTTTTGCCAGCCGATTGCCTGACAGCTTTGAGGATGCGCCAATCAGCCCGAGGGCCAGCGACAGGGCAAGAGATAGGAAGGCCAGTTCGATGGTGATGACGGCACCGTCAAGCAGGCTCGGGCCGTAGCCTTTCAGATCGAGCATGGATAATTCCGGTCAGCAGGGGTGGCCGACGAGGCCACCCCGACAGGTTTTACATCTTGACGTCGTAGGTGAAGTATTTCTGCATGATGGCATCGTAAGTGCCGTCATTCTTCAGCTTCTTCAGCGTCGCATTCACCTTGCCAGCCAGGTCCTTGTCACGCTTGCGCATGGCAACGCCGACACCTTCGCCCAGCTTGACCGGCTCACCGACTTCCTTGAAGCCGTCTTTGGACAGCACGGTCTGCTCGCCTACCGGGTAGTCGACGAATACAACGTCCAGGCGCTGGCCTTCCAGGTCCAGAACCATGTCATCGGCGGTGGTGTAGCGCTTGATGGTCACGATGCCGCCCATGTTTTCGGTCACGAAGGTGTCCATGGTGGTACCGCGCTGGACACCCACAGTCTTGCCTTTCATGGCATCCATGTCGGTGACGTCAGTGTTGAAAGCGTCGGGTCCGAACCAGCCGCCAGGCGTGTTGTAGTAAGGTTCAGAGAACAGGACTCGCTCGGCGCGCTCAGGGGTGATGGACATGGAAGACATGATGGCGTCGAACTTGCGTGCCAGCAGGCCGGGAATCATGCCGTCCCATGCCTGAATAACGAACTCGCAATCGGCTTTCATTTCTTCGCACATGGCTTCCGCCAGTTCCACTTCGAAGCCGGTCAGTTCGCCGTTTTCATCTTTGTACTCAAATGGCTCGTAGGGTACGTCGAAGGCAATGCGGATTTCTTTCCAGTCTTTGGCCTGGACGGTACCTGCCGCCATGGCGAGGGCGCAGCTTGCTGCAACGATCAGTTTTTTCATGTGTCACTTCTCCAGTTGTTGCCTTTTGGGCTTATTTTTCTGACGTTTTCATGTCAACTTGGATTCAAGATAGCACCGGGTATCAAAACTTTGGAGCCAGGAACTGTTTCATGCGTTCAGACTCGGGATTGTCGAATACCTTATCCGGTGTACCCTGTTCCTCGATCACGCCCTGATGCAAAAACAGGACCTGAGTTGACACATCCCTTGCAAATGCCATCTCGTGAGTGACCACGATCATGGTTCGGCCTTCCTCTGCCAGACTTTGCATAACCTTGAGAACTTCGCCTACCAGCTCGGGATCCAGTGCCGACGTAGGTTCGTCGAACAGCATGACTTCCGGTTCCATTGCCAGCGCCCGGGCTATGGCAGCTCTCTGCTGCTGGCCACCGGACATCTGGGCGGGGTAGTAATCCTTTCGTTCGTAGATACCGACTTTCTGGAGGTAGGCCTCGGCGCGCTCTATGGCTTCCTTTTTGGGGACCTTGAGCACGTGGACGGGTGCTTCAATGATGTTTTCCAGCACCGTCATGTGTGACCACAAATTGAAGCCCTGAAAGACCATCGACAACTTGGCGCGGATTAA
This sequence comes from Marinobacter nitratireducens, assembly GCF_000708045.1. Classification (GTDB taxonomy): domain Bacteria; phylum Pseudomonadota; class Gammaproteobacteria; order Pseudomonadales; family Oleiphilaceae; genus Marinobacter; species Marinobacter nitratireducens. The sequence goes on along the minus strand of NZ_ANIE01000007.1, from coordinate 83,195 downwards.
CTCCACTTGCCGATTGTCTGCGGGAACTCGTTCGCCTTTGCGATTTTCTTTGAACCGTATTGGGTCGCCGTGCACGATAATGTCGCCGGAGGTTGGCGTTTCCAACAGGTTGATACAGCGCAGAAACGTGCTTTTGCCGGAACCTGAGCTGCCAATCAGGGAGACGACATCTCCCTTTCGGGTTTCCAGGGAGATGCCCTTGAGCACTTCCAGTTTATTAAAGGTTTTATGTATATCCCTGCAGATCAAGGGTGCTTGGTCCGCCATGGGTGGCTCCTGGACTGTCATTCAAAGGCGCATGTTTTACGTACTGTGGAACAGGAAATCAATACCTATTAATGAGGGTTTTGAAGCGAATCCCGTGCCGGGATTTCCCCCGGGACAGGCATCCGGATCACCTTGCTGCCCTGTTTTTCCATATCCCTCATGGCTTCGCTCACAAATCGAACGTGGGCCGTGGCCACTTTCTGAGCGATCGCCGGTTTCCCCTCCATGACGGCATCATAGAGTTGTCTATGCTGGCGAACGATCTTTTTACGCATCTCCTCCCGGGGGTTGAGGTTGGCCACGGAGGCCTGGACCGTCATCAGCATCATATTTTTTAGGCTGTTGAGTACATGCACCAGAACGGGATTGTGCGAGGCCTCGACAATAGCCAGATGAAAGCCGTGATCAGGACGGGCGTTGCTGAGTGGGTCGGTATCTTCCAGGGCCTTGAAAGCCTTGGTAATCCGGTGCCGATCCAGGCTGGTTGCTCGTTGCGCGGCCAGGAAAGCGGCCTGCCCTTCCAGCTGTTCCCGGACCTCAAGGAGATCGTAAAGGGTTCGGGGATGCCCTTCGAACAGATGCATCAGAGGGCTGTGGTCACTGGTGTTGTCCGGTTGCGGCACCATGCTGGCAACGAACGAACCTTTGCCGTGGCGGGTTTCGATCACTCCGCGACCCTGAAGCTCGTGAAGGGCTTCGCGTATGACCGCGCGCGACACGCCTAGCCGAGCTGCCAACTGCCGCTCGGAGGGGATTTTCTGTTCGGGCGCGAGGCCGCCATCAAGAATCAGCCGTTCGAGCCGGTATGAGATTTCCTGGGAAATTGCCATTCAGTTGCCTGTCTCTAGCTACTGGTCTGACCAGTCGTTGTTTTGATTTTACCTGATTGATCCATCAACTGAAGTGCTCCTGAGCCCCGTAAATATGGCTGATTCCGTCGTGTTCGTCCATTTTTTGTAAATTAAAAACTGGTCTGACCAGTGTTCCGTTATCTGGACTATTTTGGAATTCGTGACGAATATCTTTCAGATGCCGGCGGGCGCAAACCGCTTAGCCGTCACCTAACGAACGTTGCTTAAGACTCTGACTTAAAAAAATAACGTGAACGGAGATAGAGTTGATGAATTCCAACAAGAACATCCGTAATCATTGTGAGGCTGCCGACACGCCGCCTCGTCGCAGCTTTTTGAAAACCGCCGCTGTGGGAGCTGCATTTGCTGGCGCCATGCTGATGGGAGCGGGGCAGGCTCAGGCAGCGACTACCTGGAAAATCCAGTCTGTCTGGGATGCCGGCACCGTCGGCTATGACCTGTTCGAGGAATGGTGCGAGAGCATCAAAGAAAAGTCCGGTGGTGAACTGGTATTCAAACCCTACCCGGCCAAAGCGGTGGCCGCAGACAACAACGCGTTGTTTGATGCGGTGCGCAATGGCGTTCTGCAAGGCATGAACCCGTTCACCCTGTATTGGTCCGGTAAGATCCCGGCATCCGTATTCCTGTCGTCCTACCCGGCTGGCCCGGATCAGCCCCACCAGTGGGACACCATGTTCTATTCCCTGGGAATGCTGGAAAAGACCCGTGAAATCTACAAGAAGTACGGCCTGTTCTATGTAGGTCCAATTCAGCACGATGCGAACATCATCCACTCGAAGAAGCCGGTCAACAGTCTTGAAGATCTCAAGGGCATGAAGATCCGTGTTCCGGGCGGCATGGTGGCTGAAGTGTTCCAGCAGTTCGGCGTATCCACCGTCAGTCTGCCGGGCTCCGATATCTTCCCTGCGCTCGAGAAGGGCACCATCGATGCAGCGGACTATGTAGGCCCCGCGGTGAACTACGAACTGGGCTTCTCTCAGGTGACCGACTACATCATCTTTGGGCCTCCGGGCGTTATGTCCATCTACCAGCCGGTGGATCTGATGGACCTGACCGTCAACCTGCGAGCCTGGAATGCCCTGGATCCGAAACTGCAGCAACTGGTCGAAGACGAAGTGCGGATTTACTCACAGAAGCACTACCTGACCATCCAGAAGCGCAACATCGAAGCCATGGAAAAGTTCAAGGCTGATGGAGACACGGTCACCCGGCTGAGCCAGGAAGATCTCCGTGAGTTCCGTCGTGCGGCGATTCCCATCTGGTACAACTGGGCGAACAAGAACGAGGATGCCAAAGAGATCTTCGACATGCAGCTCAAGTACATGATGAACGATACCGTCGGTTACATCACCGAGGAAGACCTCGAGGCTGCCAAGAAGCAGATGTAATCCAGCTGATTCAACAATAACGATAATGCGGGGAAGGGCAGGGAATGCCGGGGCTTCAGGTCCAGGGCATTCTCTCCCTTCCCCGCGCTGTGATTGAGGTGATGACAGTATGTCGGATCTGAGTAATTTCGGCTTTGTTCTTCCCCACTGGTTCTACTGGGGATGGCTGGCCATTATGCCGCTGATCATGATGGCATGGGACCGCTGGTCCAGCAGCCGGGGCGTCCAGGCCATGGACAAGAATGCTCTGGCCAACGAGAAGCTTCAGGAAATTGAAGCGGAAATGTCGAAGACCATCGAAGGCGACTACGAGAACTGGTTTACCCGGATCATCGACTGGATCAGTGACAAGTCTGGTCTGTTTATCTCGTTCTGGACCGTGAATGCGGTTGTCTTCTATTTCTTTGAAGTGGTGATGCGCTACATCTTCAACATGCCCACCATCTGGGTACACGAGGCGAGCTTCCTGCTGTTCGGCATGCAGTATTTGCTGGCGGGTGCCTTTGCCATGTTGCACGGTGCCCATGTGCGTGTGGACGTGATCTACAACCTCCTGCCGGAGCGTGGCCGGATCGGCATGGATATTTTCACCTCCATGTTCTTCTTCATGTTCTCGCTGGCGTTGATTATTACCTCCTGGACCTTCTTTCAGAACTCCTACTCAATGGATGAACGCACCGTTGAGACCTGGGGCATCCAGTACTGGCCGGTGAAGGCCATGATGCTTCTGGGAGCAGTTCTGATTACGTTGGCGGGCCTGTCCAAGCTGATCAAGGACATCGCCCTGTTCATCAAGTTTGGCCGGGAGCAGAAAGCATGAGTTCCACCACTGTAAACACTCCGAATTCCGGCGGACTCGCGGGCAAGCTTGGTACCTGGCTGATGATTCTGGCCACGGTGGCGCTGGCCTTCGTGATGTTTGTCGAGATCGTCAATATTCTCTTCTACGATCCGTTCAGCGACGAGAAATTTCTGTTCAAACTGGCCGGCAGCCTTTCCGGAGTCTCCATCGGACCCTTGACCTATCTGATGTTCGGCTCTCTGCTGGTGGCCCTGATGATGGGGCTTCCACTGGCCTTTGTGACCGGTGGTCTTGGTGTCGCGTTTATCTATCTGGTCGGCGACTCCCTGATGCTGAACATCATTCCCAGCCGAATCTTCCCGATGATGACCAACTCGGATCTGGCCGCCATCCCGCTGTTCATCTTCATGGCGTCGATGCTTGAACGCGCGGGCCTGATCGAAGAGATGTTCAACGTGGTCTACAAGTGGATGGGCGGTGTTGGTGGTGGTCTTGCCATCGCGACCATCGTGGCATCCACCATCCTGGCGGCGATGGTCGGTGTTATTGGCGCCGCCGTGGTTACCATGGGCATTATTGCATTGCCTGCCATGCTCAAACGCGGCTACGACCACAAGATCGCCCTGGGATCGATCATGGCCGGTGGTACTCTCGGTATCCTGATTCCACCATCGATTCTGGCCATCCTTTATGCCGTGGTGGCACAGCAGTCGGTGGGTGAGCTGTACCTGGGGTCGGTGATCCCCGGCGTGCTGCTGTCCAGTCTGTATGTGTTCTATGTCTGGATCCGTGCCAAGCTGAATCCTAAGCTCGGTCCTCCGATTCCCGAGGAGGAGCGCATTGGCTTTGTCGATAAGCTCCTGATGCTAAAGGACCTGATCGCGCCGCTGATTCTGGTGTTCCTCGTACTTGGTCTGTTGTTCGGTGGTATCGCCACGCCGGTTGAGGCTGCGGGTATCGGTTCCTTCGGTGCCATTCTGGTGGCGATGAAGCACAAGGTATTCACCATCGCCACGCTGCGCGATGCCTCGGTGACCACTGCGAAAGCGTCGGCCATGGTTCTGTGGATTATGTTTGGGGCTTCGGTGTTTGTCGGTTTCTACATTCTGCAGGGTGGCCAGGACTTTATCACCGAGTCCATCCTGGGAACCGGTCTGCCAGCCTACGGCATCCTCTTCCTGCTGATGGTGCTGCTGGTGATTCTGGGTATGTTCCTGGATTGGGTCGGCATTCTGCTGCTGGCCGTGCCGATCTTCATCCCCATTGTTGAGGCTCTCGAGTTCCCTGGTGTCTTTGGTATGCCGGGAGTTCAGGGCGATGACGTGGTGCTGTGGTTCGGTGTTCTGTACCTCGTAAACATGCAGATGTCCTTCCTGAGTCCGCCGTTCGGTTATGCGTTGTTCTATATCCGCGGTGTGTGCCCTCCGGAAATCACCATGGGGACTATTTTCAAGTCTTCGCTGGTGTTCCTGGCGATCCAGGCTCTGGGCGTATTCCTCTGCATCGTATTCCCGGCCATTACCACATGGCTGCCAAGTCTTGTTTATAGCTGATACCCAAGGAGTAACATGACATGTTGACGATCAACCGGCTTGACCTCTCTGAGGCTCGAATCCTGATTGAGGGAGCCGCCGAGAAAGCTCGCGAGATTGGTGTGCCGATGTGCATCGCGGTGGTTGACGAGTCTGGTAACCTGATCGCGTTCGAGCGTATGGACGGTGGCAAAATTACCAGTGTGACCATTGCTCAGGACAAAGCGTTCACGGCGGCGGCCGCCAAAAAGGCCACTCATGACTACAACAAGGTCAATACGCCGGGTAGCCTGGCTTTCGGTATTCATACCGAGGTGGGTGGCCGCGTGAGCTCGGTGGGTGGCGGCTTGCCGGTGATCGTCAATGGTGAGGTTGTGGGCGGTATCGGGCTGAGTTCCGGTACTCCGCAACAGGATATGGATTGTGCCCAGGCTGGCCTCGATCATTTCGAAGCCCAACGCCAGTAATTATCAGAGAATGCTATGACTACCAAGCCAAAAGCTACCAAAGCGCAGTTGGCGGAGCAGTTCCGGACGTTTATTGATCCGGACTACGTCATCACCGATGACGAAACCCTGAAGCCGTACGAGTGTGATGGCCTCGCGATGTATCGCGAAATGCCCATGCTGGTGGTGTTGCCGGAAACCGTGGATCAGGTGCAGCGGGTCATGCGCATCTGCCATGAGAATGATGTGCCGGTGGTTGCCCGCGGTGCGGGGACCGGACTCTGTGCCGGCGCGATGCCGCACAAGGAAGGGGTGGTGCTCTCGCTGGCGAAGTTCGACCGGATTATCAACATTGATCCCATTGGTCGAACGGCCAGGCTCCAGCCCGGTGTTCGCAACCTGGCCATCAGTGAGGAGGCGGCCCAGTACGGCCTCTACTATGGTCCGGACCCCTCATCCCAGATTGCCTGCACCATCGGCGGTAACGTGGCTGAGAATTCAGGTGGTGTGCACTGTCTCAAGTACGGTCTGACCGTCCACAACATTCTGAGTGTCGAAATGGTCACCGCAGACGGTGAGCTGATCAACATCGGCAGCGACGGCCTCGATAGCTGTGGCATGGACCTGCTGGCATTGATCACCGGCTCCGAAGGCCTGCTGGGTGTGGTGACCGAAGTGAAGGTCAAGCTGTTGCCGACGCCGGAGGTGGCCCAGGTCATCATGGCCGGCTTCGACAGTGTCGAGAAGGGCGGCGATGCCGTGGGCGGCATCATCTCCCACGGCATTATTCCGGGCGGCCTGGAAATGATGGACGGCCACGCGATTGTTGCCGCCGATGATTTTGCCCAGGCGGGTTACCCGCGCGACGCCAAGGCGTTGCTGCTGTGTGAAGTCGACGGCACCGAGGAAGAAGTGCATGAGCACATAGCGGAGGCCGAGGAAGTCTTCCGCAAACTGGGGGCGACGTCGATTCGAACGTCCCAGAGTGAAGAGGAGCGGGCCCTGCTGTGGAAAGGACGGAAGTCCGCCTTCCCTGCCGTAGGCCGGATTTCCCCGGATTACTACTGTATGGATGGCACCATTCCCCGTCGCTACCTGGCCCATGTACTGCTGGAAATGGAAAAAATGTCCGATGAATTCGGGCTGCGGGTAGCAAACGTGTTCCACGCCGGCGACGGAAATCTGCATCCGCTGATCCTTTTCGATGCAAACGTCCCGGGCGAGTTCGAGACCACCGAGGCCTTCGGCAGCAAGATTCTCGAGTTGTGTGTGGAAGTGGGAGGCTGTATCACCGGTGAGCACGGCGTGGGCGTGGAGAAAATCCGCCAGATGGCTGTGCAGTTCAATGACGAAGAGCTCCAGCAGTTCCATGACGTCAAAGCCGCGTTTGATCCGACCGGTATGCTGAATCCGGGCAAGGGGGTGCCGACCCTCAAATTCTGTCAGGAATACCGTTCCATTGAGCACAAGCAACACAAGCACGAACAGACGGATGGCGCACATGGCTGATCTGACCCAGCAACTTCAGGAGCAGGTGCTCCAGGCCCGCAGTAACGGGCAGAAACTCAATATCGTTGGCGGTGGCACCAAATCGTTTATGGGGCGCGCCGCCGAGGCTGATGCGGGTACGCTCAGCCTGGCTGAGCACACCGGTATTGTTGAGTACCACCCGGTAGAACTCGTACTCACGGTACGCGCCGGTACGTCACTCAAAGAGATCGAGGAGGCGCTGGACGCAGAAGGGCAGTGTCTGCATTTCGAACCGCCGCACTTCGGCGAGGCCTCGACTATCGGCGGCACGCTGGCCTGCAACCTTTCTGGACCCGCGCGCCCCTGGACCGGTTCGGTCCGGGATCAGGTGCTGGGGGTGAGGCTGTTAAATGGCAAAGGCGAACACATGCGTTTCGGCGGCCAGGTCATGAAGAATGTGGCCGGATACGACGTATCACGTCTCCAGGCCGGAGCTATGGGTACCCTGGGCGCGATCACTGAAATCAGCATGAAAGTCATGCCGAAGCCTGCGGCCAGTGCGACTCTGGTTCAGGAAATGGGTATGGACGAGGTCATCGAATACATGAACCGTCGTGCCGGTGAGTCCAAGCCGATTACCGGTGCCTGCTGGGTGGACGGCAAGGTGTATCTGCGCTTGTCTGGAGCCCGCTCGGCGGTGGAAGCCACGGCTGAAAAATGGTCCGGCGACGTGATGGAAGGTGGCGACGAGTTCTGGCGCAGCGTGCAGGACATGCAGCATGAGTTCTTTGCCGGAAACGATGTGCCCCTCTGGCGTTTTTCCGTCGACTCAACGGCACCCACGCCCGATGTGGAAGGTCGTTGGTTTATCGACTGGATCGGTTCTCAGCGTTGGTTCCGTGGTGCGGTTAACCTGTCGGATCTTGAGCCTCTGGCCAAAACCGCTGGCGGACAGGTCAGCCAGTTCCGTGGCGGCGATCGTACCGGTGAGGTTCTGCACCGTCAGCCTGAGGCTCTCAAGGCTATCCAGCGTCGTGTGAAAAGCTCGTTTGACCCCGACGGTATTTTCAATCCGGGCCGTCTCTATAGTTGGTTGTAATTATGCAAACGAATCTGGTTCAACAATTTGCCAATACCCCTGAGGGGCAGGAGGCAGAATCCATCCTTCGGGCGTGTGTCCATTGTGGGTTCTGCACTGCGACCTGTCCGACCTACCAGGAACTGAACGACGAGCGGGATGGTCCTCGCGGTCGAATCTACCTGATGAAAATGTTTCTCGAAGGCGAGGAAGTCACCGAGAAAACCCGGGAGCATCTGGATCGCTGCCTGACCTGCCGTAGTTGTGAAACCACCTGCCCGTCGGGTGTGAAATACGGCCGTCTGGTGGACATCAGTCGTGAGCTGATCGAACGTGAAGTGCCCCGGGAACCGAAAGACAAATGGATGCGCTGGGCGCTGGCCCGGGTGCTGCCGAACCGTCAGTTGTTTGGCCTGCTGCTTGGTCTCGGGCAGCTGTTCCGCCCGGTATTGCCGGGCAAGCTCCGCACCAAGGTGCCACCGAAGAAGCACGCCAGCCCCTGGCCTGCGGCCAGTCACAACCGCATCGTACTGGCGCTGGCGGGTTGTGTTCAGCCTTCGGCAACGCCGAACACCAACGCGGCTGCGGCACGAGTGCTGGACAAGCTGGGAATCACCATGGTCGAGGCCCCGGAAGCCGGATGCTGTGGTGCGGTGAACTATCACCTGTCCGAGCACGAGAAAGGCCTGGAGCGGATGCGCCAGAACATCGATGCCTGGTGGCCTGCTGTTGAAGCGGGTGCCGAAGCCATCATCATGACCGCGTCCGGTTGCGGTGCCATGGTGCAGGATTACGGCCATCTGCTGAAAGATGATCCGGTTTATGCCGAGAAGGCGCGGAAGGTCAGTGAGCTCTGCACCGACATCGGCGCGTACCTGCTTAAACAGGACCTTGAAAAGCTCAAGCTGAACCAGAGTCCGGGCAAAGTGGCCTTCCACTGTCCGTGCACACTGCAGCATGCCATGAAGCAGAGTGGCGTGGTTGAGCAGGTGCTCACCAAGGCGGGCATCAATCTGGCGCAAACCAAAGACAAGCACCTGTGCTGTGGGTCTGCCGGAACCTACTCGGTACTGCAGCCGGAACTGAGCCAGAAGTTGTTGAATAACAAGCTGGAGGCTTTGACCATTGATCAGCCAGATCGCATTGTAACCGCGAACATCGGTTGCCAGATGCATCTGGAGACCAAAGCGTCAGTCCCGGTTCAGCACTGGATTGAATTGCTCGACCAGTAATTGCTGGATCATGACGAAAGAAAAAGCCAGAGACCGACAGTCTCTGGCTTTTTTATTGGGTCAGTGAAGCTCCCGGCGGGCTGCCGCCTGAGCCGCCGGCGAACGGGCAAGGTACGCCAGAGCCTGCTCGGTATTGCCTTCATCAATCGGGTGAAACCCCGGGGCAATCCAGCGCAAGGTTGCTTCTAGCAGAAAGGTAAAGGTGGGTACGTTGTTGGTTGCCCGTCCGGTGCGTTGCAACTGCTTCAGCACCGCCGGCAGGTATTTGCGTCCCATTTTTCGAACATCGGCATTCGGGTCCTGGCGCATCAGAGTGCGACCGCCCTCGGCAATGAAGTAGACTATCAGCGGAAACACCATCGCCATCAGCGCCTGCCTCGAGACATAGAACCCCAGCTGTGTCTGACACAAATGGTCGAACAGATCGAATGCCACCGTTCGATGCTCCACCTCTTCGGCAAGGTGCCATTTGAACAGGTCCACCATCGCCGGATCTCCGTTGGCTTCCCAGCTGGTGTTATCCATTGCCCACTGGCCAAGCACCCCGGTGAAATGTTCGATCGCAGCGATCAAGCCGACTCGTAGAACGAGCCACGGCTTTTCCAGAGGCTTGCGTTGCAGCGCAGCCAGTCCCAACGGTTGTTCACCAAGGAGAGACTTGAATAGCCATTCGACCCTTTCAAGGTATTCATCCAGCTCCAGGTCATGTGCTTTCAGGTAGACCTGGGCCCTGCTGTGCGCGCGGGAGTGAATGGCTTCCTGACGGATGAAGCCTTCCACATCCGCCCTGAGATCATCGTCCGTGATCAGGGGCAGGGCTTTGTTGTAGACCCGGCAAAACCAGAGTTCGCCCTCCGGCAGGAGCATGTGGATGCCGTTGATAACGTGGGTTGAAAACGGGTCATCCTTCAGCCAGTGCAGTGGCGTTTGCTGGAAATCAAATTCTACCCTGCGGGCTTTCAGTTGATGGCGTTGAGTGTCGGTCATGTCGATGGTTTCCCTCGCTTACGGGGTAATATCCAACCGCGCGATCATGCGCGATACGCTCGGGGCAAAGCGGCTTACAAACCGTGTCGCGAGCGCCTCTGGCCCCACCAGACTGATGGCGGGATTGCTAAGCACTGACTGGCAGATGCGCTCGGCGACGTCCTCCGGGGTGAAGGTGGCGTGACGCTGGTACAGGCTGTCTGCCTTGTCTCTCTTTTCCGCCTGCTCTTCCTCGCTCAGGCCGGCATAAACCGTATTCTGGGCAATGCCGGTAGCCACAAAACCGGGGCACACCGAGGTAACACCGATATCATATTCCGCAAGCTCGGCCCGCAGACATTCGGTCAGCATGTGCACTGCGGCTTTGCTGGTTGAATAGGCCGCGAGTTTCCGGTTGGGACCAAAGGCTGCAGCGGACGCGACATTGACGATGTGTCCGGCGCAATGGGCATCGACCATCTGCTGACCGAACAGACGGCTACCATGGATCACGCCCCAGAGATTGACCTTTAGGATGCGGTCCCAGTCTTTCGTTGTGGTGTCCAGCACGCCGCCGGCCATGCCGATGCCGGCGTTGTTGACAACGATATCGGCGCACCCCAGTTCCTTCTCGACCCATTTCGCCAGCTTTTGCATCGCGGCGGCTGAGCCGACATCGACTTTCCTGCTCCAGGCGTTCGCGCCCGATTCACGGACCTTCTCCGCGGTTTCTTCGGCGGCTTGTTCGTTGATGTCGACGCAAACGAGATCTGCGCCTATTTCTGCCAGTCGCAGGGCCGTGGCTCTGCCTATACCAGACCCGGCACCTGTTATTACGGCGGTCTTGCCGGTGAGGGGGAGTCCGAGACGCTCGGGCCTTACCCTGGCGTGTTGAAGGGCTGGGGGCATGGTTCCGGTTTCAACGCCGGCAATGAATTCGCCCAGCCATTGAGCGATCCGGTCGGGGTGGCTGAGAGGGACCCAATGGTTCGCGTTCAGGTCGCGGCGATAGAGCTCCGGGACCCACTCATGCAGACCGTCGAACAGATGGGTGCCGACATAGTTGTCTCTCGTCGGCACAATCAACTGGACTGGGCAATGGGCGGGACGTGGCTCGGGGCGGAGCAGCTTGGTGCGGAAATTTGCACGGTACAGTTGCACGCCATTGCGGCCATCCTTTTCCTGGGTCGGATTGGGCCCTGGTTCCGACACCTGTTCCCGGCGCCTGAGATAGTGGGGCCATAGTTTGTCCAGACCTCCCTGCCAGGCAGCGGGCGCCAGAATGGGCAAGTGGAAGAAGCCGATGTACCAGGAGCTGAACAGCTGCTTGAGTAATTCGGTCTTGGCAGCCGGTGACAGGTTCAGTGTTTTGTTACGTACCCAATAGCCCATATGGTCCAGGCAGGGCCCGGAAATGGTTGTATAGGACAGGATACGCTTCTGCAGAGGGCCTGATGTAACAGACTCCCAACTTTGAATGGAGCCCCAGTCATGGCCGGCCAGGTGGAACGGCCGATTGGGAATGACCGAGTCGACAACCGCCCGGAGATCGTCAGAGAGAATCGACATACGGTAGTCTGACTGATGCTCTGGTACGCTCGATTCCCCAGCGCCCCGCACATCGTAGGTGATGACAAAGTGCTTGCTGGCCAGCCGCGTGGCTACCGGCTGCCATACGCTGTGGTTATCGGGATAACCGTGAACCAATACGATGGGCACCTTGCGCGCATCGCCATAGGTGACCACGTTCAGCGATATATCACCGTTGTTCACCTGAAAATTACTTTGCATAGGGGCTCCATGATTGTCGTGACCATCGTTGATCAGACTATCAGCGGAGAGCGTTGGGGGTGTTGGCGTAAAGGGTCGGGGTCGTGGCTTTTGGGGACAAGGTCAAAACCCCGTGCCGCCGGATTCAGCTATACTGCGTTGCTCAGCAATGAAACCACAGGGAGTGGATGATGATGCCAAGGATTCTGGCCGCTATTGTTTTGACCGTTTTCAGCTCCGGCACGGCACTTGCCGGCGTCTATACCTGGATTGACGAGAAGGGTGTCGCCCATTTCTCCGATCACCCGCCTTCGAAGATGGAGCATGAAAGAATCACGGTACGACCCGTGGCGACGGTTCCCATGTCCGAGAATCTGGATCAAGGCGAGCGCGTTTCCCGGATACGGGATGAGGTCCAGGAGGCGCTGTCTAAGCCGGAGCGCCCGGTAAAATCCCGCGGCAGATCGCGAGCCAGAGCGGAGGCAAAGCGGAAAAAAGCCTGCGCTGCCTACCGCGACAAACTGGACGTCATTCAGGCCCAGCTCAGAAACGGGTACAGCAACGACAAGGGCAATTCACTCCGTCAGCGGCGCCGGGCGGTGAGCAAGAAGTTGAGTCGGGAGTGCATTCTGGGTTGAACGGTGAGCCGCTTAGCGTCATTCAGAGAGCTAAGCGGCTTCCGAGGTCACGACTCCGGGAAACTGGTCCAGCCGTCGAGCCAGCTGCTACCGGAAACGGGGCTGACGGCGCCCACGAAATTGGCAGATTCGTCGAAGAACTCGCTTTGTTGAGGGCGGGTTGCGTTCATCTGACGTAGCTGGATGCGGGGCATAAAGTTGGGGTTTATCAGGTCCTTGGCGTTCGGAAACAAGGCGGTATCCACCCGGAATACGTTGTTGTTAGCCGCCGACTCCATCCAGTTCTGTTCATCGAAACCGAAGTCGTCATTGCTGTCCCGGTCTTCCCGGGTGACTTGCCCCAGGTGTCCAAGGTTGGCCATGAGGTTATGACTGAACGTCAACAGATTCCGGTTAACCAGCGAGAGTGCTTCGTCACGGGTGTCCAGTGCCTCGATGCCGTAGCTGTCGATCAGCATGTTATGGAAGTGGCCGCCAGAGCCTTCGCGAATAACCATCCCGCGGTGCCTTTTCTGGGCATTTCCGGCTCCGACCAGCGTGACGTTGTAGAACGTGGGTTCCGAGCGGGGTGAGGCTTCGTGGTTGCTGCCATTGTTGTCGCCTTCGAAGGCATTATCTCCGGCATCGGGGTGTTGCTGGATCACGGCGAACTGGACTCGTCCGCTCCAGCCCCAGTCCCAGTCGATACTGTCATCACCGGCACCGGAGATAACAATGTTCTGGAGATCCACATTGCCGCCGAACATTTCGATGCCATCGTCCAGCGAGCGATGAACCTGTAAATTGCGGATGATGGTGTTTTTGCCGCATCCGCCGAGCGTGAGGCCGTTGAGTTCGTTGTCCTTGTAGACCTCGAAACCGGCAAACTCGATTCGGGTGTACTCGATCACGCCGCAGGAATCGTCAGTATCGCTTCCTCCAAAGCGACCGCGGGTTTCGCCCGGGGGCAGGCCTTCGATGGCGGCTTCCGGCTCGTTTACAGGTGCGTGGCCCAGCATCACCACGCCACCCCAATCGCCGCGGGAACGATTTCCTTCACTGAGGGCGCTGGTAAATACAACCGGTTTGTCGGCCTTGCCGCGGGCAAACAGCCTCGCGTTCTGGGTAATCACCAGCGCGGAGCCATTCTCTCCCTCTACCGTGACTCCCGGCTCGATGGTCAGGTTGGCATTCTCGACGTAAACGGTGTCTTCGAGAATGTAACGCTTGCCGCTTTCCCAGGTCGTATCGTGGGTAATATCGGCGTCGATACGGACGGCACGATTTTCGAACGCGGTAAAGCCGACCGCGATGGATGCGATAGCCAGTGACGGGATCAGTATCAGGCTGTTCCGGCGCAGCCAGCCTGATTGTTTGTCTGGTTCGTCTGTGCTCGCAGACAGCCGGCTGGTATTGCTCTGGGCCATCAGGGGGGCGCCATTGTCGTTTGCCTGGATTTCCCTGGCGAGTGCTTTCAGTTCTTCCGTGCCGTTCTGCTCAACGCGGCGTAATACATCTGCCCGATAACCGGGTTCTCGCAGAAGCGTGTTCAGGTGAACGAATTCAACGCCCGGACAGGCGCCTTTGTCGATGCGACGCTTCAGTCGCCACAGTTTTTCAACCAGCAGGGAGGAATCTCCAGACATGGGGTACAGCTCTCCTTGTGAATGGGAGGCCGAGGCTACGCCAAGACTATGACCGAATTGTGAAAGGTATTGATCTGTATGATGTTTCACATAACTGAAACATTTCATTGGTTGAATGCGTGCCGAAGAGATCGATCGCTCTTTCACAAGGCTGCCGAGGGGGCAGGCCTTGTGCCACTCAGGATGAGTCCTTGTCGCTGTTGTCGCCGCGCCAGCGGTTTGTTTGATTGGGGGCTGAATTGTCCATATTGATGAAATCTGTTCAGGAGCACTATATTCGCATGCTTCTTGGCATCGACAGTGAGCCACGTACTGTGGTGGACTGAGTCGTTTACTGTTTTGGAGTCAGGTATTGATGAGGACCATAGCTTTCTACAGCCCAAAGGGTGGAGTAGGGAAAACCGCCGCCGCTGTGAATATCGCGTATCTGGCGAGCCAGCATCGCCACAAAACCCTGCTCTGGGACCTGGACCCCCAGGGAGCTGCGAGCTTTTATCTGTCGGGGGCCGAGACAGTCAAAGGCAAAAAACTGTCCAAACTTCTTGAGGGCAAAGCACCTATAGCCCGCTATATCCACGAAGATGTCTACCCGGACCTCGATTTTATTCCCGCACACAGCAGCTTCCGGAATTTTGACATTCGTCTTGAACAGGAAGAGGGCGGTAACACCATTCGACAGATGCTGGCGCCATTGTCGGAGGACACCAGCCTGGTGATTCTTGACTGCCCTCCTACTCTGTCACGTTTGACCGAACAGGTGCTGGACATGGTCGACCAGGTTTATGTGCCCGTGGTTCCAACCTGGCTCTCCCTAAACAGCTGGAACCAGTTACGGGATTTCATGAAGGACAAGAAGCTCGGTGCCAAGAAATTGCGCCCGTTTTTTTCGCTGGTAGACCGCCGCAAAAACCTGCACAAGGATCTCGTTGAGCGGGGAGAAGATGTCTTGGTAAATGCCATGGGAGTATCTATTCCCTATGCGAGCGTCGTCGAGCGTATGGGAGAAGAGGGTAGGCCATTGGAGCTTCTGGATCCCAGAAGCCCGGCGGCAGAGGCTTATCGCCAGATGTGGCTGGAGGTCGCAAAAGACCTGCGTTTTGTCAGGCGTTAGATTGACCGGATCCCAGGAAGTGCTGGTTCAGCTGGCCTTCCAGTTCCCGGTTGAAATGCTCGGCTGATTTCATGTGATCGTGCATGAGCTGTCGGGCCTCATCCGCGTTACCCGCCCGGAAAGCCTCAAGTAGACGCTTGTGATAGTCGTGGTTGGAGCACGAGAATTCCCGTTGTTCCGGCAAGGCCGATTTCTTGAAGATCACCAGGTCACGAATCATGTCGTTGAGGAAACGCCCGATAAACGACAGGAGGGCGTTGTTGCAGCGTTGAGCCAGAACAACGTGAAACTCCAGCTCCGCAATGCGCTGGTCGATGCGCTCTTCAAACGTTTCTGGATCGCTCTCGCAACGGTTTACCAGCGATTCCAGCAGCGTCAGATCCTCTTCATTCAGCCTGGGGGTAGCCAGTGCCGCAATCTCCGGTTCGACGAGGGTGCGTAATGCATAAACGTCTGGTCCGGATGGCTGCTCAAAGTGCAGATAGTTACGCAGCAACTCACTCGCCTTCTCGAATGCCACCCTCTCCAGAACAGCGCCTCCATTGGGGCCCGTCCTGATCGATACCAGACCCTGAACTTCCAGCGATTTCAGCGCTTCCCGGACGGTACCTTTGGAGCACTCGAACTGATCCATCAGCTCCCGCTCATTGGGGAGCCGGTCTCCCGGCTGCATCCGATTGACGGCGATCCAGCGTTTGACAGATTCAACAATCTGGTCGGAACGTTTTACTCGCTTCGGAATTCTAAGGTTGGTGTCTGTCATTTTGGGGCCGTTTCCAATCGATGTCGCATTCTGCCACACACGCATTTTTTTTACGACTTGGTTGAATCATTATATTTATTAGTATAAATAGTATAGTCAGATTTGGCGTGACAACAAACCAGAGTCAATTCCAGCCACAGACATTCATTCGAGGAGAAGAGCAATGGCACATTCATCAGGTTTTAACTGGGAAGATCCTCTGCTGCTGACTCAGCAGCTGGAAGCGGAAGAACGGCAGATCAGTGACGCCGCAAGGGCGTATTGCCAGGAAAAGCTCCAGCCGCGGGTTTTGACAGCGTACCGGGAAGAGCGGTTCGATCGCGAAATCATGAGCGAAATGGGCGAGATGGGGCTGTTGGGTGCGACCGTTGCTGAACAGTATGGCGGTGCGGGCCTAAATCACGTTGCCTATGGTCTGATCGCGCGCGAGGTAGAGCGCGTGGATTCCGGATATCGCTCGGCGATGAGCGTGCAGTCCTCCTTGGTCATGTATCCGATTGAAGCTTATGGCTCGGAAGAACAGAAGCAGAAGTTCCTGCCAAAACTTGCCAGCGGCGAAATGGTTGGTTGCTTCGGCCTGACTGAGCCCGACCATGGATCTGATCCCGGTTCCATGATTACTCGCGCCAGGAAAGTGGACGGTGGCTATCTGCTCAGTGGCCAGAAAATGTGGATTACCAACAGCCCTATCGCTGACCTGGCTGTTGTCTGGGCTAAATCTGAAGCTCACGATAACAAGATCCGTGGTTTTATTGTCGAGCGCGGAACCAAAGGCTTCTCCACGCCGAAAATTGAGGGCAAGCTGAGTTTACGGGCTTCTATTACCGGTGAAATCGTACTGGATGAAGCATTCGTCCCTGAAGAAAACCTCCTTCCCAATGCGAGTGGACTGTCCGGTCCGTTTGGTTGCCTGAACAAGGCGCGCTTTGGCATCGCCTGGGGTAGCCTGGGTGCGGCCGAGTTCTGCTGGCATGCGGCCCGTCAGTACACGTTGGACCGCAAGCAGTTCGGGCGTCCTCTGGCAGCCAACCAACTGGTCCAGCTCAAGCTCGCCAATATGCAGACCGAAATTACCCTGGGCCTTCAAGCCGCGCTGCAGGTTGGTCGCCTTATGGACAGTGGTAACTGGGCGCCCGAGATGGTTTCGCTGATCAAGCGTAACAACTGTGGCAAAGCTCTGGATGTTGCCCGCGTTGCCCGAGATATGCACGGCGGTAATGGCATTGCTGATGAGTTCGGAGTGATGCGTCATATGGTAAACCTGGAAACGGTGAACACCTACGAGGGGACCCATGACGTACACGCACTGATTCTGGGGCGTGCCCAGACTGATATTCAGGCGTTTTTCTGACGTTCGTTGCAATAGCGGGACTCGGTCCCGCTCTGGAGACCTGAGCTTGGATAAGCCCCTGGAAGGTATAAGAATTCTGGATCTGTCCCGCATTCTGGCCGGCCCCTGGTGTAGCCAGCACCTGGCGGATCTTGGTGCTGAAGTGATCAAAGTTGAGCATCCAGAGCGGGGTGATGACACCCGAGGGTGGGGGCCTCCTTACCCGGAAGGCTGCAAGGATGCCGCCTACTTCATGTGTGCCAATCGTGGAAAACGTTCCGTCGGGGTGGACATCGCTCACCCTGAAGGGCAGGCGGTTATCCGTGAGTTGGTATCAACTTGCGATGTCGTGCTTGAGAATTTCAAGGTTGGCGGCCTCAAGCGCTATGGCCTGGACTATCAAAGCCTTAAAGAGATAAAGCCTGATCTGATTTACTGTTCCATCACAGGATTTGGTCAGAGCGGGCCCTATGCCAACAGAGCGGGTTACGACTTTCTTCTGCAGGGAATGGGCGGGTTGATGTCGATCACCGGCCATCCGGATGGTGCGGAGGGCGGTGGGCCTGTGAAGGTTGGCGTGGCGGTCGTGGATCTGTTTACCGGCATGTATGCGGCTACGTCGATTCTGTCTGCCCTGATCGGGCGGGGGCGGACCGGAGAGGGCACCTGGATCGATATATCGTTGCTGGATGTGCAGGTCAGCATGCTGGCAAACCAGGCGCAAAACTACCTCGCTTCGGGGGATTCGCCCGGAAGGCTGGGTAACTCTCATCCCAATATTGTGCCATATCAGGCGTTTGCCTCCTCTGATGGTCACATCATCCTGGCGGTCGGGAACGATCTTCAGTTCCAGCGCTTTTGCGACGTAGCCGATGTGCCTTTGCTGGCATCCGACGAGCGCTTCTCGACCAACCGCAAACGGGTTCAGAATCGAGACTTGCTGGTGCCACAACTCGAGCGCCTGATTCGCACGAAACCCTCAGCCTTCTGGCTCAGGGCTCTGGAGAAACAGGGGGTGCCCTGTGGCCCCATCAATTCCATTGAGCAGGTGTTTGAGGATCCGCAGGTGAGGCATCGGGAAATGCAGATGAAAGTCTCGCACCCGGATTCCGGACGTTTGAGCCTGGTCACCAGCCCTGTTCGATTCGACAATCAGAAACTGACGGCTGACCAGCCCCCGCCAGGTCTGGGGCAGCACACCCGGGAGGTGCTGGACGAGCTGTTCCCCGAAGAAGGCTATCTGGACACCCTTCGTTCCAAGGGGGTAGTCCGGTAAGTGCAGTCTGCTTTTTGATCCGTGGGATTCTGGCCTTGAAAGCCGTGTTTTCTTCCACGTTTGTTCTTAAAAGCGTCTATAGTTCATTAGAACAATGGAAATCTGTCGCTATTCATTACTCATGGAAGTAGGGATGCTGTTGGAGTGAATTGTAAACTTCAGGACTTCCGGGTTATGACTTCACACGCAAAGCCTCATCTTCAAAAAGGTCTGACAGACGGGCCAGGCCTCCCGGATTCCAGGGTAATCTGGAGCAACAGGGATGCCTGTCTGGAGCTGGTGGAACACAGTATCCCGGCCGGACCGGGAGGTTTGAGCTCATACAGTTATGAGGTGAGGCTGACCAATGGCACGGTGCTTTACAGCTCAATCAGTGAGCACTCTGCGCGGCATTACATCGAGATTCTTCTGCTCAATGGCATGTGATCACACTAGCCGCTTTACTTGATTTTCGGCGGCGTGTCGGAGATTTCCTTGGCTTTCGTTCGCCACTTCAGCTTCAGCTCAACCTCCTGCTTGTCGTCGTCAGAGCTGGCTCTGACAGAAACCTCAATCAGGTTCTTTGGGGTGAGCACCAGATCACCCTCACTCTCCTGAAATTCCAGTTCCCCTTTTTTGATGGCATTGGCCAGGGTAACCAATAGCTCCCGGGTGGACTGGCGATCAAGCAGCGAATCGTGGCTGAACTTGGTTTTGGACTTCATTGATTAGCTCCCGTAAGTTGCCCTTTTCGGCCCGGTTTGAATACTTTGGCCTTGGGGTAATCGCTGCTGAGGCCAACAACACCGAGTTTCTTGTCAATCAGTGTCACGCCCACGCCGTAATCCTCCAGCCCCTCGTTCTTCCGGGAATGGGAGTCCAGGGTGATATCCGCTTCAATATGGACCAGGTCATTCTTGAGCGCGATTCGCTGGCCATTGTGCTGATTGACGTGCCCATGAACCAGAACGTGAATGCCCGCCTTCTTGACCGCTTTGGCACCACGGGGGGTGAGGGGAAGGTCCGCCTTACGATATTTTGTCCGGAAGGTATTGGCGAGCGGGCTGTAGTAGAAGTTGAACAGATGCTGCGTCATCAGGTTCCTCTTGAACGCCCGGTTCGCGTGTTTAACGCCGCGCTTGGACAGTAGTGCGGCCATGTGATCGTCCAGGCCGGCATGGAGGAACAGAAAGGAACCGCGCTGCTTGAGCAGCTGCATTTTTTGGAAGAACCAGTTGAATTCGCCGGAGTCTTTCAGAAACAGTGACCGGCATTTCATTGCCGCGGCGTAGACCTGTTGCAAAGACATTCCAGCATCGGCGCAGTGGTCTTCGAAGCTTGCGATTTTGGATTCCATTTTCCGCATTTCCCGGTCGATCCCCTCTGCGGTGAGAAAGCCGGCCGCAAAGAACGGAAAGTTCTCAAACCAGTCGTCAGCAGGGAACAGAGCCTCGCGACACTCATCTTCAGAAGGCAGACCTTCTTGCCAGTGCGTGTTCAGCAGGTACTGATCAAAAACCTCTCTGAACAGAGGCACAACTTTGCGTCCCATGCGAACGAACATGTGCTGGCTGCCCATGTCTTTGCTTCGCTCGAGAACCAGCAGGCCCATCAAAAACCGAAGGTCATGATTGCCCGCAAGCAGAGTGACGTCTGCGTTGATCCGGTAAAGGTGTGCCAGGCTCCTTAACAGCGACAGGTTGCTCGGACCCTTGTCCAGGCAGTCACCGCCGATGACAATTTCAGCCTTCTTTCCAAACTTCGTCAGCCGGTATTCGCAAAGGTTGGAGCCTTCGCGTTTGATGACACCCGCTGCAATCAGCGACGCCTCGAATGCCTCTGCATCCGCATGGGGGTCGGAAAGAAAAACGATCGGTTGTTTCGGCCAGGAGAAGCTCCCTTTGGTGGATCGTTTCAGGAATGCGCTGAGCGCCTCGTCGCTGTTGACCGAGGTGTCATCATCCGGCCAGGGTTCCCACTCCTTCGGTAAGCGCGCCAGGACAGCCTCATGGAATTTGTGTTCACGTACTTTGGGAATGAAACCTGAAGCTGTCATGGCGTTGGTCTGCTAGTCGATGGAGTCTGAAGGTTGGCGCTGTTTCCAGTTGCCATACAAGCGTGTCCAGGCTTGTCCATGCCTCTCAAATACAACGGGATGGCCGTAAAACATGCTTAACCGTCTAATATCGTCGAAGTTGATGACATTTAAATGATAACTCGCATGACGAATGGACGCGCCATGTCCGATGATCAGCTGGATTCGCTTGTCGGGCGCAGGGCTGGCCAGTCCGTCGAGATGCCGGGCAACCCGTTCGCCGGCTTCCAACAGGGATTCTGCCCCGTCGAAAGGGAGTTTGAAATCGCTGGTGGATTTCCAGCCTTTCGGGAGCGCCTCAAGGCGGGGATCTAGCGCCACTATGCGCTCTATTTCTCGAACGCTCAGGTTGGCCACGGATCCGACACTACGCTCACACAGCGCCGGAAAGCTCTTCGTGATGGGGGGAGACGGGAATAGCTGCCGCAGTTCTTCGCGATAGATCTCGGCAGTTTGCCAGGCCCGCAAGAGTGTAGAGCTGTGTATTTCCGGTTCCAGCAGGTAATCACTCGCTTCCAGCCACGCTCGGAACCGCCGGGCCTCCTCCCTGACCTGTTCAATACCCTCAGCTGTCAGCGGATAGGGTTGAAGTGCGCTGGGCGTGTTTGCCAGCTGTTCGTACTGGCCGTGTCGGATCAGGGCGATCGCTGCCATTAGAGAATGCCTTGCCTTTCCAGTTGAGCGACGGCCCGGTCAAAATCGACAGAGCCCGTCAGCCGCCAGACGCAAACGCCTTTCAGATTGCTGGCGTATGTCTCGGCAGACTCGCACTTTTGTTGCGGGAAGTGCCCATCCTCGGCCTGGAAAAAGGGACCGGCACTTTTGCGTAATCCTTCCAGCGCTTCGGGAGTGCTTTGCGCATCAACCGGGCTCAGAGCCGTCGGTTCTGTGGACTCAAGGGACCAGTCCAGGAGGATCAGGTTTTTCAATTGCCCCTCAAGCGCAGTTTTTTGTTCACCGTAGATTTCCGGAATCAGCACGTCGTACTTCTGCTCGACCTCCCACAGTTCATTGCGAGGCATGGTCTCGAATCTCGTTCGCTCACACTCTGGCAATACACTGGCCAGTCGGCTGGAATTGACCAGGGTTCCGGGATTTACCCGGGGGTGCTTGGCTAACCCGAGGACTTTTGTCTGCCCATCCCTGGCTCTGAACAGGATTCTGTCGTTGGACAGGAAACGGGCTTCCGGGTTCTCCAGAGCACGCAGCATCAGGGTCGATTTGCCGCCTCCGGAACAGGCCGCGATGGCTGTCGTATCCCCTCCGATGTCGAATGCGGACGCATGTCCGAGCAGATAGCCTTGCCGCTGGTAATGGTTGAGGAACTGGTTGTTGATGAAGTTCACGACCTGCGCCCGGTTGTGTTGAAGATCCCCAAGGGCTATCGGGTCGATCATGGACTGAAACATGACCATGCCGGTGCGAACCTTGTGGATCCAGCGACCGGAGGGCATATCAACAAACGCTTCCTTCAGGCCGAGTGGGCTGGGTTTGGAGCGTTTGACCGGGGTCCATTCGGCGCCGCCGGTATCGGGCGTGTCGTTAATCAGGAAAACGCGTATCTCAGAAGTGCCAGTCCCGCCCTGAGTCAGGCTGGCGTAGTAGTCATCCAGATAATCGAGGATTTCCGGGGTGTTGGCAAAAACCTGGACCCTTAACCCAACAAAGCTCAGGCTCAGTTCAAATGTGCACGCGGATTGGGCGCGAGCGACCTGGGTATTGTCAAAAAGATCGATCATTCAGCCTGTCTCGAGTTCATTGAGGACATATTCACAAAGCTTCTCGGCCGCGTCGATCCCGCAACCTTTCAGTGCGCCGCTGAATCCGCCGAATGCGGACACTTCAAAGACCACGGGGCCTTCCTCCGTCAGCGCAATGTCTACGGTGGTAAAGCTCAGATCAAAGCACGATTGAGCTTTGTAACCCAGTTCGATCAACTCCGGACTGGCGTCGTAGGCCTGATATTTGCCGCCACTGTTTATAGTGGTGTTCCAGGCATTGGCGTCGCCGACACGGGCATAGGTGCACAAGTACTCACCACCGAGGAAAACCATGCCCAGATCCTGGCCGCCAAGGTTGACGAATTTTTGCAGGTAGAAAAGGCCGTGTTCCGTCCTGAAGGTTTCCAGCTTGTGGGTGTTCACCTCAGTGCCATCGGCGGCTTCCAGAACGATCATGCCGCGGGCCTTGGTGGAGTAGAGTGGCTTCAGGATTGCTTTGCCAAACTCGTCAACCACTGCCAGTGCAGCCTGGGTATTTTCGGTAATCCGGGTCTCGGGCAGGGGAACACCGCCCCTGGCCAGCGCCGCAGTGCCTTCGAGTCGGTTGATCAGTCTGCCCACCTGCTCTGGTGCGCTGAAACACCGGACGCCATCGGCCCTCAGGCCGTCCAGCATTCGGATCCGGTCATCGGCTGCGGGGGAATAGGTTTCACTGATCTTCTTGATGATCACGCCATCGAGTTCGTTGAGCACAACGTCTCGATAGGTGAGCTTCCCGGTTTGAAGATTCAGTACGACCTCAGCCATATCGACCACACAGCGGAATCCGGTGAGCCGTTCAAGATGGTCGGCCAGTACCTCCGTAGACCATTTTCCGGGGGTGCCGATTACGGCAATCCGCTTGTTAATCACTGAAAATTTCCTCCAGGGGAAGTTTGAATTTTTCGAGCTTTTCCGGATCCAGCCGCGCGACCGTTTCCAGCAGATAGCCGGACCGGAAAGCGAGCCTGCGGGCAAAACCGGTGTCGTAGATGAACCGAGTGGATGTGGCGAAGGACCGGGCAAGCGCAATGGCCAGGCGGACGTCGAAGCTGGAATCCTTGTTGCTCTTGGCAAAGCGTCGAGCAAACAGATACAGCTCCCTGATCAGTGCCATCATCTCGGCCCGGGGGGCTGGGTCCATCACTGGCAAGCGGTAGATCGACACCATCAGCACCGACAGATCCTGAACATAGTCGGAATAGGAGGCCCGGTGGAGATCGATGAAATAGATTCGGTTCTTCAGATCATCGAAAATCAGGTTATCAACATTGAAGTCGCCGTGGATCAGCACTGAGAAGGGCGCACGTATGGTCTTTTCGAGGGTCTCAACCTCATCCATCAGGGCGTTAAACCGCGGGCGCGACATGCCACAGATAACCTGGCCCTCACTGAACAAAGAGGGGTGGGCCTGGCGCGTTTCCGGCATCCGGTTCCTGAGCTGCTGCATATATCGGGGTTCCGCCCGTTCTTTGGTGCGGGAACTCTTCCAGATTTTACGCAGGGTTTTGCCGAGCTCGCTGATGAGAAGGCGGGCATCGTCCCATTGGCTGTTGAGTAGCAGCGCTTCGAGGGTGCGACCGGGCAGGTGCTCGATCATCATGGAGCCAAGATCCGTCTCCTGCTCAACGTGGTGAGAGAGCACCGTTGGCGCAACCTTCGGGTAAACCTGTTTCCACTGGTCTACGCCGGACACTTCCTCCAGTACCTTTTCCGCCTGACCTTCCTTATAAACGGCCATGAACTCACGGGATGAGTCGTGCTCGGCTTTCAGTGCCGCAATTGTGCTGCCGCTGCGGGTCAGGGCCAGCCTTTCCACGCCGAAACTGCCGCCATCCTCGGTGTAGGCGTGGGCTGCGTCTCTGAGTTGCTTGTAGTTCTGCAATCGGACGGCGGGCCCGAAATTCGCGGCCAACAAAGCATCCGCCAGTTCCCGCAGCAGCAGGATCATCCGGTGAATCTGGAAGTGTAAAACCGGGCTGGCGTCCTGGGTGCCCTTCGGGGGCGGTGTCCTCTGGGCGCTGGTTTCCTTGAGGCTGGCGCTGAGTTTGGCCGCTCGTCGACCGATCTTCAGGCCCTGGCGGGTATTGGCATCCTCTGGATTGATAATCACCAGTGCCAACGACTTGCGCACCCGCCGTATCAGCTTGGCGTAATCCTTGTAGCGCTTATCGGACGTCTCTGCGAGAGATTCAATGTCAGTGAACTCAATGCATGCCTGCCCGAGCTGATCCAGCAAGCGGGCGAGCCGCTCCAGGGATTTGGAGCGCTGGAACGCCGGGCCGTCCACCTTGCGCCTCTGAACGTCCATGGCCACGGACAGATCGACCTTTTCAACCAGGGTTTTTCGATACCCCTTCCGGTTGATAAGCCGCTGGGCGATGGAGCTCCTGGGCCGAGTCACAAAAGCTTCAACCAGGTCGAAGTGATTTTCTACTTCGAATCGCAGAAAATAGAGGTGCTCCAGGATGGATACGTTGATGGGTTGCCTCATCGGTCGCAAAACGTTGGGATGGCGCACACTATAAGCAACTGCGTCGCCTTTTGTGTTACACATTTCTTACAGCATACAACCAACTATGTCGAAACACCGATTCTCCGCCACAAGCCTGAGCTTACCCAGAGGGTTCGGGAACGCTAATGGACTGCGACTGGCCCGCTATCGCAAGGCCCCCGAACTAGGTCCCAAGATCCTTTTCTTCAGTGGCGGAACGGCGCTCAGGAGCTTTTCTGAGATCCTGGCGGGGTACACTCACAACTCCATCCATCTCGTCACCCCTTTCGATTCCGGAGGCAGTTCAGCCGAGTTGCGAAAAGCCTTCGCAATGCCCGCAGTCGGGGATCTGCGGGCGCGGCTGTTATCGCTGGCGGATGATTCGGTCACCGGTCACCCGGAAATCGCTGCGCTGTTTTCTCACCGGCTCGACAAAGGACGACGCCGGGAGTTGCTTGAGCAGGACCTGAAGGCATTGGTCACTGGCAAGCATCCATTACTCAAGGCCATCGCAGAGCCCATGCGGTCCCTGATCCAGAGCTACATTGCGGAGTTTGCCAACCAGATGCCAGACAGCTTCGAGTTGGCGGGTGCGAGTGTTGGTAACCTGATCCTCACTGGCGGCTACCTCATGCATAACCGTTCCCTGGACCCAATCGCCTTCCTGTTTGGTCAACTGATCAAAACCCGGGGTACCGTACGAACCACAACCGACGCGGATCTGCAGCTGCAGGTGGATCTCGAGAACGGCCGGCGCATTACCGGGCAGCACCGTTTTACGGGTAAGGAAATGGCGGAAATCGACTCGCCGATCAAATCCATCAAGCTGTCCGGGGTGGCCGACGACGTAGATACGCAGGACGTCTCCAAAGTCTGCAAGGAAACCCGAAAACTCATCGATTCTGCAGAACTTCTGGTTTTCCCGCCCGGCAGTTTTTACAGCAGTGTGATTGCCAATCTCCTGCCCAAAGGCGTGAGCAAGGCGCTCAGCAAAAACCCCTCACCCCGGGTGTATGTGCCCAGCCTGGGCACGGATCTCGAGACCCTGGGCATGACACTGGTGGATCAGGTTCGGGTGCTTTGCAGCCACCTTTCCCCGAAGAACTCGGGCCAATGCCCGCTTGATGTCCTGTTGTTTGATTCGCGATTGCTGAAAACGTCTCAGGAACAGGTGGACGTAATCGCCAATGAGCTGGGGGTTCAGATTATTGATGTGGACCTGGCGACCGCGGCAGGCGATACCCATCGTTACGATGACGTGAAGTTGGCCGAAGCTCTGTTGGCGCTGACCTGACGCAGCTGTTAGTTGGCTTTTGTCCTGATACCTCTCATATTCAGGAAATCTTGAGCCCGGTCATTTTTCGAACATATACGCAGAGTATATTGGCTAGAGTCTCAGATTTATTGTGAAGCGATTCATGGTCGGAGGGTGTTATGAAGCCAGATATTCTTGATGAATTAGTTCTTGATGATCCGAGTTGTAGCCTCAAGCAAATTCATGTTGAAAGCCCTTATTCGTCGTCAGGGTCTAAGGACTTTTCCTACGAAATGGTGTCCGCGCAGGGGGTTGTCGTCGGTTACGTCAAAACCTGGCAAGACGAGGATGGTTTCAAGGGCTTCGTTCACTTTGATCCTGAGGGCAAGGTGCTGCATTGGTCTTCCGGGAAGCGCGTGACGACCCACTGACTTCTCCAAATGGTCCCACAATCCAGTGGGGCCATCTTTCGTCATAGTTCATGCGGAAAGCTGCTGAGATCAATCCCGAGATGTTTTGTATGGTGATTGTACAGTGAGCTGACGGAGGCATGAGCAATGAATAAGACGGAAGTAATCGCGCGGTGGGATGAAAAATGCCGTGAGGCAACCTGGGCCAAAGCCGTGTATGAGCAGGATCCAAGCCCTACAAACTATTCGGTGATGAAGCGAGCTTTGTTTGAGAAAGGCCTGGCGGAGCATGAGCTGAATGCCGGTGCTGTTCACGCATGCCAATCGTGATGCGGGGAAAGCACTTCGTGGACACCAGAAACGACAAAACCCGCCAAGAGGCGGGTTAAGTCATTGAATTCGTGGTGCCCGGACGCGGAATCGAACCACGGACACGGGGATTTTCAATCCCCTGCTCTACCAACTGAGCTATCCGGGCATGTTGAGCTCTGTGCTGCAACGGGGCGCTATTAAACCGGTTTAGCGGTTTTGAGTCAAGGCTGACTTGGAAAAATTTCCGATTCTTTTTCCGGTTGGTCAGCCTTTGCTCAATCGGCACTTATTTCTCCGGTGGCACGTAGCCTTCGGCTTTGTCGAAAGGCTCGTTGTTGAAGAAATGCTCCATCTGCGCCTGCAGGTATTTCCGGTTGGTCGGATCCATCAGGCTCAGGTGCTTTTCGTTGATCAGCATGGTCTGCTGGGCCTGCCATTCTTCCCAGGCTTGCTTGGACACATTCTCAAACAAGTCCTCGCCTTTCTTGCCGGGCATGGGTGGGAAGTCGAGGCCCTCGAGTTCCTTCTGATATTTTCGGCAAAATACTGTGCGGCTCATGTGGGCTCCTGCAGTAATGTGAAATCTGGCGGCATGATAACAGAGATGCGCGGCCACTGGCCTTGCTCGATGTCAGAGCAGGGCGGCTTGTTCCGGTTCGGTCAGCAGTGTGCGGATTGGCGCGGGTAACCCGAGGCTCAGGGCTTCATCGCGATGAAACCACTGGCGCTGGTCGTCATCGGCAACGACAGTTGTTTGGGTAATGCCAAATCGTGCCGGCTGGATGTGCAGGTGGTAGTGGCTGAAGGTGTGGCGAAAACCGCTGATCAGTTCTGGCTCGGAGCAGGTCAGGCCGAGGGTGCTTTCGCAGGCTTCCTGCAGTTCATCCGCGCCCAGGGCCGAATCAAGTTCCGGCAAGCTCCAGAGTCCGCCCCAGATGCCACTGGGTGGGCGCCGCTCCAACAGGACCCGGCCTTCGCTGTCTTCCAGGATGATCATCCAGGTGCTCTTCTCAGGCTTTTCCTTCCTCGGCTTGGAGCCGGGGTAGAGTTTGGTCTCTCCCCGGGCATAGGCCTGGCAGTCACTGCTCAGCGGGCAATGCTCGCAATCCGGTCGGCTGCGGGTGCAGACCATGGCGCCCAGGTCCATGATGGCCTGGGTGTAGTCCCGGATCCGTTCCTCCGGTGTGTGTGTCTCCGCATGTTCCCAGAGCTTTTTGAGAACGGCCGTCTGGCCGGGCCAGCCGGAAACGGCGTGGTACCGGGCGAGCACGCGCTTGACGTTGCCATCCAGAATTGTGGCGCGTTTCCCGAAGGCCTGAGCCACAATGGCCGCCGCGGTTGAGCGGCCGATGCCTGTCAGGCTCTCCAGCTGTTCCTGGCATTGTGGAAATTCACCTTCGAAGTCGTCAACCACTGTGATCGCGGCTTTCTGCAAATTCCGGGCGCGGGCGTAGTAGCCCAGCCCGGACCAGTGTCCCAGCACGTCATCAACGGGCGCGGATGCCAGGCTGTGCACATCCGGGAAGCGTTCCATAAAGGCATTGAAGTAGGGGATCACGGTGGTGACCTGGGTCTGCTGAAGCATGATCTCAGAGACCCAGACCCGATAGGCGTTGCGGTTGAAATGCCACGGCAGGTCGTGCCTGCCGTGTTGGTCGTACCAGGCCAGCAATCGGCTGGCGACACTGTCGGTCATTACTTGAACAGCCCCTTCAGTTTGTCCCCGAGCTCTTCTCCGATTTTCTCTTTGACCTTTTCTTCGGCCTTGGCCTTGGCTTCGTCGACTTTTTCCTTCGCCTTGGCTTTGGCCGCATTGGCGGCGATGGTTTTCAGGGTGTCGCGGAAGCGCGAGCCATCGAACGAACACAGGCCGGCCGGGTCTTCGGAGAAGTTGCCGCGGCATTCCACCGGAATCACCACGTTTTCGACGTACTCGGTCACGCGGCAGGCCTGATCGCGGTGAATCTCACCGACAATGCGAAGGCCGGCTTCGTAGTCGAGCTCGGTTTTGGAGAGATCGACGGTGCCGTTGCCTTCAAGCTTCATCCCGGCCAGGGAGGCGACCAGGTCAGTGTTGTTGAGTATGTTGCCGTTGATATCCAGGGTTCCGCGCATGTCGTTGAAGGGGGTTGTGGTGCCCCAATCGGTGGTTGTCAGGCTGTCCTGATTGACCAGGGCAATGCCCTGGCAAGCCATACGGGTCAGATTCATTCGGCGGAACTGGCCTTCCGCGAGGTTGAAGCTGATCTGGCCATCGGCGTTGTTGCGCAGGGCAGAGATGCGGTTGCCGGTGCTGCTCACGTTCACCTTCAGGTTGGCGCCGCCGGAAAGCATGTCGACTTCTGCGAGGTCTGTGAGCAGTGGCAACGTCTGAATGTTGCTGACGTCGGAGCCGAGGTTCCACGTCGGATTGTCGGTGCGGGCGTCCAGCGTGGCGTTGGCGCCAAAGCTGCCTTCGTACATCTTGCCGCTGAACTCATCAAGCTTCAGTACACCGTTCTTGGCAGTGGTGCTGGCTTTTACCTCGTTGATGGTCAGATTGCTGATCACCAGTTCGCCGAGGCCGAAGTCTATGTCCAGCAGCAGAGTGCGGAGCGTCTCCAGTGGCAGCAGATCACTTTCAGGCTGGTTCTGAGCAGTCTGGGGCTGGCTTTCGGGTGCCTCTGTGCTGGCGTCCTGCTCGCTTTCGGTGGTCGGGGGCAGGTAGCGGTCAGCGTTCAGCTTGTCGCCCTGAAGATTAAAAACCACGCCGGTGTTGGAAAGCGTGTAGCTGCCTGAACCTGTGAAGGTGGTGTCGTCCAGTTTCAGGCTCAGGTCGCTCAGCGCGATTTTGCCCGGTTCGCCGCCAAGGCCTGTGGAGAATGCCAGAGCGTTGAGTACATCGGGATCACTGGTTTCGATTGGTGCCTGGCCGAGGCTGTCCAGCAGCTTCTTGAGGGAGAACTCCGCAATGGCGAGTTTTCCACTGAGCGTCGTTTTGTCTCCGAAGCCCTTCACATTCAGGTCGGTCTGCAGCGTGAGGTTTGCCAGCTTCGCTTCGAGTCCGCTCAGGCTGGCGGTTTCGCTGTCCAGGTTGGCTGCGGCCGAGCCGCTGATTTCCGCAGTCACTGACTTGCCACCAAACGGTTCGCCCGCCATATCAAACACCGCGTTCAGGCCGGATACGGCAAAATCATTAAGGGCTTCGTTTGCGGCCAGGCGCGCGCTGATGCTGCCATCCACTTCAAGCTGTGGTTTCGCTGTTTCCACGCGGAAGCCGATCTCGAGTGGAAATTCCTTGCCAAGGGTGATGTTGCTGGCATTGACCGTGAAGTTTTCGAGAGTCACAGACTGGCCGGTGCTCTTGTCCTCGTAGTGAACTCTGGCATCTCCGATCTGGATATTCTCAACGTTGAAGTTAAGGGGCTCACGGCTTTCGGCATTATCGGCAGAAGCGGTTGTTTCTGGCTCGTCACTCTTGTCACTCTCGTCAGTGCCCGAGGTGCCCGCATCGTCCGCGGATTTTTCGGGCATGATCCGGGTCCAGTTGCCCTGGCCCTGCTCATTCACTTCAAGGTTCGCTTCCAATCCGTTCAGCGTAAAGGTGTTCACCTGTGGCGACATGGAAATCAGTGACCAGAAATCGATCTCGGCCACCAGTTGCTCGAGGGCGACAAATCGGTTGTCTTCAAGCTTGGCCTCGACATTATTCAGTTCCAGGCCGAGAGGAATAAATGACCAGCCGATGTCTCCGTCCAGGATCAGGTCCAGGTTGGTTTGATCCTCGACGGCCTTTTCTATCTGTGGTTTGTAATCGTTCGGGTTGATCACCGCCATGGCAATGGCGATAGCCGCTGCGGCGAGGACGATCACCGCGATGATGGCAATCAGCAGGTAACGTACAGCTTTCATGATTGAGGCTTCCTTGTTCCCGGGCGCTTGTCAGGATGGCTTTGAATCTTTGACTCTGATACGTGAGAGGATAACTCAGGGTTTACAAATTAACAGCGCAGGAATATGACAATGCCGTAGTGATGGGCCAGAATACACGTCTTCTTTTTCCGACTACATTACTACGTATAACCATAAGAAGGAGTTGGCTGTGGCTATTACCGTTTCGATTGAGCTGAACCGGGAGCTTGAAATACCGGCGGGCTACGATGACGTTTTCGAGTTGCTGGCGGATGTTCCGCGTTCGGCCAGTCACTTTCCGAAGGTCGATAAGCTGACAGACCTGGGCAACAACAGCTATCGCTGGGAAATGGAAAAAGTGGGTGTGGACAAGCACGCGATTCAGTCTGTCTACGCCTGTACCTACCACTCAGACAAGAGCGCCGGGAAAATCACCTGGGAGCCGGTCAAAGGCGAAGGCAATGGCGTCGTCAGTGGTTCCTGGACGCTGACAGCCAAAGGCGACAGTGCTACCGCAGTGAAATTCAAAACCAGTGCGGAGCTGACCGTTCCCCTGCCAAGTCTGCTCAAGCTGGCGATCAGCCCGGTGATCAAGCACGAGTTCAACAGCCTCGTGGACACCTACATGAGCAACCTCAAACAGGCATTCTGAGACGGCCCTGGCTATCGGGGCGATTAACGCCTTTGTGGGACTCCGGCGGGCTAAGAAGGTATAATCCGGAATTAAATGTTTTCCGGCGTTGTATCGCCCCATTGCAACGGAGTCCCCATGGCCGAACGTAAGGCTCGGGTAGAACGAAATACCCTCGAAACCCAGATCACCGTTGAGATCAATCTCGACGGCACCGGCAAGTCCAGCTTTGAGACCGGTGTACCTTTCCTTGATCACATGATGGATCAGATCGCACGCCATGGCCTTGTGGATCTGAATATTGTCGCCAATGGTGACCTCCATATTGACGACCACCACACGGTTGAGGACATCGGTATTACCCTCGGTCAGGCGTTCAAACAGGCGGTGGGTGACAAGAAAGGTATCCGTCGCTATGGCCACGCTTATGTTCCGCTGGATGAGGCGTTGTCACGGGTAGTTATCGACCTTTCAGGCCGCCCCGGCCTGATGATGGACGTACCCTATACCCGTGGTGCTGTAGGTGGCTTTGATGTGGACCTGTTCGAGGAGTTCTTCCACGGTTTCGTCAATCACTCCATGGTGACCCTGCACATCGACAACCTGAAGGGCAAGAATACCCACCACCAGATCGAAACGGTCTTCAAGGCCTTCGGCCGCGCCCTGCGTATGGCCATCGAAACAGACGAGCGGATGGCCGATATCATGCCTTCCACCAAAGGCTGTCTGTAAGCCGCTAGCCAACAGGACACTGCGATAGACTATGAAGACCGTTGCCATAATCGACTACGGCATGGGTAACCTGCACTCGGCGCGCAAGGCGGTAGAGCATGTGGCACCCGACGTCCGGGTGCTGGTTACCGACAATGCGGACCAGATTCGCGAGGCAGACCATGTCATCCTTCCGGGTGTGGGCGCCATTCGCGACTGCATGCACGAAATCCGTCGCCTTGGCGTGGATACGCTCGTCCGGGAAGTTTCCCGGGATCGCCCGTTCCTCGGTATCTGCGTCGGTATGCAGGCATTGATGTCCCGAAGCGAGGAAAACGGCGGTGTGGACTGCATTAACCTGTTCCCCTCCCAGGTGCGTTATTTCGGGGATAATCTGGTTGAGAACGGTGAGCGTCTGAAAGTCCCGCACATGGGCTGGAACGAGGTATACCAGACCGTTGATCACCCCATGTGGCACAACATCCCGGACGGTGACCGGTTTTACTTCGTGCACAGCTTCTACGCGGAAGCCGAGGGCAACGCCGACATTGCCGGCCGTTGCCATTACGGCGTGGACCTGGCTGCGGCTGTCGCCCGGGATAACATCTTTGCCGTGCAGTTCCACCCGGAGAAAAGTGCCCGGGCTGGTCTGCAGCTCCTGAAAAACTTTGTTGACTGGTCCGGCAAGTAACGCCGGAGCATCTGAACGATTAACACGGACACTGTCTTATGCTGATTATTCCTGCCATCGACCTCAAAGACGGCAAATGTGTACGCTTGCGCCAGGGCCGGATGGATGATTCCACCGTTTTCGGAGATGACCCGGTGGATATGGCAACTCGTTGGGTGGAAGCCGGTGCCCGTCGCCTGCACCTGGTGGATCTGAATGGCGCTTTTGCCGGTGAGCCGGTGAACGGGGAGATTGTGCAGGCCATTGCCAAGCGCTACCCGGACCTGCCGATCCAGATCGGTGGTGGTATCCGTTCGGCGGAAACCATTGAGGCCTATCTCAAGGCTGGCGTGCAGTGGGTGATCATCGGTACCAAGGCGGTCAAGGAGCCGGAATTCGTCACCGACATGTGCAAGCAGTTCCCGGGGCACATCATTGTTGGCCTGGACGCCAAAGATGGCCGTGTTGCAACTGATGGTTGGGCGGAAGTGTCTGAAGTGATGGCCACCGATCTGGCCAGACGTTTCGCCAGCGATGGCGTTGACTCCATTGTATACACCGACATCGCCCGCGACGGCATGATGCAGGGGGTGAACGTTGAGGCGACCGCCGCGCTGGCGGAAGCGGGTGGCATCCCGGTGATCGCCTCTGGCGGTGTCACCAACATGGACGACCTCAAGCGACTGG
Source organism: Marinobacter nitratireducens (assembly GCF_000708045.1). Lineage (GTDB taxonomy): Bacteria > Pseudomonadota > Gammaproteobacteria > Pseudomonadales > Oleiphilaceae > Marinobacter > Marinobacter nitratireducens. The sequence goes on along the minus strand of NZ_ANIE01000007.1, from coordinate 49,734 downwards.
CCACAGTAGCCGACAAGGGCATCCTCGGTGCTATCACCGGCCGCGCCATCTACGAAGGCACACTGGATGTGGCAGAGGCCCAGGCCTACTGCGACAGCCTGTAAGTCGATTTATTTCATTCAGCGGAGTTCACAACTATGTCTCTGGCCAAACGCATCATTCCCTGCCTCGACGTTGATAAGGGGCGTGTTGTAAAAGGGGTGAACTTCGTGGACATCCGGGATGCCGGTGATCCGGTGGAAGTGGCCCGCAAGTACAACGAGCAGGGTGCCGATGAGATTACCTTCCTCGACATCACGGCCAGTCACGAAAGCCGTGACACCACCTACGAAACCGTGGAACGGATGGCGGCGGAAGTCTTCATCCCGCTGACCGTCGGCGGCGGTGTGCGTACCGTCGAGGACATTCGCAAGCTGCTCAACGCCGGTGCCGACAAGGTGTCCATCAATACCGCCGCGGTGTTCAACCCGGAATTTGTGCGGGAGGCGGCCGAGCGATTCGGCAGTCAGTGCATTGTGGTGGCCATCGACGCCAAGAAAGTCAGCGGCGAAGGCGAGCCGGATCGTTGGGAGATCTTTACCCATGGCGGTCGTAAACCCACCGGCCTCGATGCGGTCGAATGGGCGAAGAAGATGACTGAACTGGGGGCAGGCGAGTTGCTGCTGACCTCCATGGATCGGGACGGTACCAAGGTTGGTTTTGACCTGGGGCTGACCCGGGCGATCAGCGATGCCGTGTCCGTACCGGTGATCGCCTCCGGAGGTGTCGGTGAACTGCAGCACCTGGCGGATGGCGTTACCAAGGGCGGTGCCGATGCGGTGCTGGCCGCCTCCATCTTCCACTTTGGCCAGCACACCATTCCCGAGGCGAAAGAAGCCATGCGGGAGCAGGGGATTGAAGTCCGGCTTTGAGGCCGGACTTCCCTCCGGTACCTCCTGGGGATTAGGCGATCCCCAGGCTTTGCTCCTGCTTCGGTGTCACCCCATATTTTTTCTTGAACGCCCTGATGAAGTACGACACGTTGTCGTAGCCGACTTCTGAGGCCACTTCCCTCACGCTCAGATTTTTTGCTGTCAGCAGCTCGCGAGCCTTTTCCAGGCGTTTCTCTATGATCCACTGGTTCGGCGTTGCCTTGTATGCCTGCTTGAAGTCACGAATAAATGTCGACAGGCTGCGGCCGGTCAGTTGGGCATAATCCTCCAGCTTCAAGTTACTGGTGTAGTGCTTCTCCATGAAGCTGCGAATGTCGCGCTTGCCGTTGGGTTTGTTGAACTTGGTCAGGGCTGTCAGGAAACTGCGTTTTCCGTCCTGAATAGCGAGCAAATGAAGGAGTTCGAGCAGTTTGAGTTCCAGCAAGTCGTGGCTCTGGTGACCGTCGCCATAAACCTGTTTTAGGGCATCGATGAAACGGAGAATCTGGGGGGTGGCGGGTGTGGTGAATAATACCTGAGTGCTGGACCTTATGGGCTGATCGTAGTGCGCAGCACTGCTTTGTAGGTACTTCTCAATGACTCGCTCGTCCAGAAAGAACAGGATGGCTTCAAACTCGCCCCAACCGTCACGAACATAGTCGGAAACCAGATAAAGGTCTTTGGGAAGAAAGAGTAGGTGGTTTTCAGGAATGGTCGTCGCGGCGAGATCTGAGCGCTCAATGATCTGCTTGCCTTTGAGGATGTAGACGATCAGCGGTGTCGAGATATAGATTTCCTTCCCCACCAGATCTCCGCCCAGCGTTTTATGAAGCACCGATGAGCGTCCGTCGATCAGTAAAGGGCTGATGTTAGGACGCGAATACAGTGCTTTTGGAATTATCTCCAGGATCATGGACGAGCACCTCCGTGTGTCGATGGCTAAAATGTTTGATGGCAGATCAAATTCGATCCGACAATGCCGGTATCAGGATTGCTCCATTATTCTGCCAATTCCAGGGCTCTGGATAGTCCGTTTTCCTCAAGAGTAGAAGGATATTTTCAGGCTTGAAAATAAATGTATCGGGTTGACCCTTAAGGTGTTTACATGCCGGTTTTGCGCTTGCCACTATGGCCCCGTAACCAAACTACATGGAAAGTGACGGGAGGGAAAACCGGTGAACGTGATCATCACTTTTGACGTTAAGGAAGAGAAATTGGATTCCTTTCGGGGAATTATGTCCGATGTGAAATCGAGCCTGCCACAAGTTGATGGCTGTAGTTCGGTTACCGTCTACAACGACGTGGAAAATCCGGCCGTCTTTACTCTGGTGGAATCCTGGGATTCTCAACAGGCGCACCAGAGCCACATTGACTCGGTTGTCCAGTCGGGCGACTGGGAATTTATTGCGGGTCATTTGAAGGCCGATCCGGTCAGTAGCTACTTCCAGGAGTACTGAGCAGGAGCCATCTGCAAGCCTGATTCGTTAAGCTCTTCGGGTCAGGCTGCAGGTGGTTTACTGCAAGGCCATGCGGTCATGGCTGTGTTGATGATGTCCTTTAGCTTGTCTTCCCGGGCACCACTTTTGGCTTGTACGGCCATGCCTGCAATCACGGTAAAGAACAGAGCTGCCAGATGCTCGGGGCTGGCGCTCTTCGGCAAATCTCCTTTGCGCTGGGCCTGATGCAGGTGCTCCCTCAGCATTGCTTCGCTGTCCTTTAAGGCCTCTCTGAGAGCGTCTTCAACTTCTTCCGGTACGATGGTACAGCCGATATCGGCAGTGCCTGTGACGATGAAGCAGCCTCCCGGCAACTCGGGATCGGTGAGCATCCGGGCTATCGATCCAAGGTAGGCCTCTACGGCTTCCCTGCTGTCTTTCTCACCATTCAATGCTTCGCCATGGCTCCCTGCGAGCCTGTTCAGGTATTGCTTCAGAGCCTTCAGATACAGCGACTTCTTGTCGCCGAAAGCGCTGTAAAGGCTGGGCTTGCTAAGATTGGTTGCTCTGGTCAGTTCACTCAGCGATGCGCTCTGGAATCCATGTTTCCAGAAAACGTCGAGGGCGGCATCGAGCACCGCGTCTTCGTCAAAGCTTCGGGGTCTACCTCGCTCCAAGGGCATATTCTCGCTCTGTTTCAACAGTTTTATTGACACTAAGTATAGCACTCACTAAATTATGTACCGATCGGTACAAATATTGAGCCGACTAGGGATAGTCCAGTGGGGCTGTCTAATGCAATGACCAAAAAAAGGATTTTGAACATGAGCAAACTGACAGGCAAAACCGCATTGATCACTGGTGGAACAACGGGCATTGGCTACGCGACCGCCCGGCTTTTTCTGGACGAAGGGGCCAACGTGGTGATTACCGGGCAGAACGAAGAGCGGGTGAAGAGTGCTGGTGAGAGCCTCGGTGATGGCGCGCTTGCGATCCAGGCCGATGTTTCTTCAATGGACGATATGGCTCGGCTCGTTCAGCAGATCAAGGACAAGTTCGGCAAACTCGACGTACTGTTTGCCAATGCCGGTATTGCATGCCCAATGCCGTTCTCCGACGTGAACGAAGACAACATGAACAACCAGATCGACGTGAACTTCAAAGGCGTCATCTACTCCATCCAGAGCGCTCTGCCGATTCTCAAAAATCCGTCCAGCGTGGTGATCACCTCGACAACCCTGATCGAGAAGGGAGTTGCCGGCATGAGCGTCTACGCTGCGACCAAGGCTGCGGTCCGTTCCCTCGCGCGAACCCTGTCAGCAGAATTTGCTGGCCGTGGTATCCGTGTTAACTGTATCAGTCCTGGCCTGATCGAAACCCCGATCTACAGCAAGCTGGGTATGTCCGAGGAGGCGGTTTCCGAGTGGGCCGGTCAGCTCCTGACAAAGGTGCCAGCCGCCCGCCTGGGCCAAGCCGATGAAGTGGCGAAAACGGTCCTGTACATGGCGAGTGATGACTCCGCCTACATGGTGGGGGAGAGTGTGCTCCTGGATGGCGGTATGGCCAATATCTGAGGCTGCGAAGGCCCCTCAGGGATGAGGGGCTGAATCCTGGGGGGTGCGGGCCAGCATGGGCGTAATCGCCTGCTTTTCGCCTTCCACAAACATTTCCTGATTGTTGTTTCTGAGCGCCCAGATACCGCTGACGGTCGCGATGCCAATGCCCTGCCTGTCGAGCTCTGGTAAGTGCTTTTCGAGGTAGTCTACCGTTACCTTATGCGGGTGACCGATCGCGATGGCCGTGCCGTTCTCCCGGGCGAGTTTGATCAGGCGCCGGAACTGTTTATCCACGAACGCTTCGGTCTGTTGGTGGTCGAGGAACACGTCCCGGGTCATGGTGGGGATCTGGTAAGCCTGCGCAACGTCTGCTGCAATGGAGCTGGCAATTGTACGGCTATCAACGAAATAGAGCGGGTAGTTGTACAGCTCGGACATCACCCATTCCATGGGCTCGAAGCGCTGGGTTAGCAGGCTGCCCATGTGGTTGTTTACGCCGGTGACGTGGGGGATGGATTGCAGTGCCCGGCGCAGGGTCTGAATGGTGTCGGTGCGCCCCATGTCACTGGTGAGGCCGCCAGGCCCCAGGCCAAAGTTGTGGGTGTTGGCCATGGGTGCGTGAAGCATTATCTCTTTGTTGTTGCGGTGAGCCTGTTCAGCAAGACTGCGGGTGAACCGTCGATAAGGCAGGAAGGCCAGGGTCAGGGGCTGATCCAGCGCAATCAGGCGTTCCCCCTCCACACGATTATGCCCCATGTCATCGATGATGATGGCGATGGTCGGGGGCACCCCTCGACTGGTATTGACGTCAGGTCCGGCAGTTACAACTGGCGTTGCCAGTAGGGCTGCTAGCAGGAAAACAAATCTCACTGGCCGCTTTCCTGTCCTTTCTGGTTGAGGATGCGCAAACCCTTGAGCAGGTTCAAAGCGGAGCGCAGCTGGAAATCCCGATCCGCTGCAGAAGCCTGCGACTGCTGGCCTTCGTCCCGCTCCGATTTATCCTTCTCGTTTTGACCCACAAGGTGGCCACTCAGGTCGGCTTCGGTGAAGAAAGGCTGGCTGTCGATTTCCTTCAGCTCGGCCGGGCGAACGAGGATGTCCGGCTCGATGCCTGTTGCCTGGATGGAGCGGCCGTTTGGCGTGTAGTAACGCGCGGTGGTCATCTTGATGGCATGGGTTTCATCGAGTGGAATAACCGTCTGGACACTGCCCTTGCCGAATGATTGAGTGCCCATTATGACAGCCCGCTGGTGATCCTGCAGGGCCCCGGCGAGGATCTCGGAGGCGGACGCGGAGCCCCCGTTAATCAGCACCACAATGGGCGTGCCTTCCATGACGTCACCGGCCTTCGCGCTGAAACGCAGGCGTGAGCTCTGGATTCGCCCTTCGGTATAGACAATAAGACCCTCTTCGAGCAACGAGTCAGCCGTTTCGACGGCGGCCTGAAGAACGCCGCCCGGGTTGTTGCGCAGGTCAATAACCAGGCCGTCCAGGTCACTGCCGTGCTCGTCTTCCAGTTTGTCCAGGGCCTGGCGGAACTGGCCGCCGGTATCGGCCTGGAACTGGGTAATACGAACGTAGCCGTAGCCGTTATCGATCATCCGGGACTTGACGCTGGTAACCTTGATGACATCGCGCTCAACATCGATTTCGATAGGGCCGGTTTCGCCCTCACGCATGATCGTCAGGGTCAGGATGGTCCCGGGCTTTCCACGCATGAGCTGGACCGCTTCCTCAAGACCCATGCCCTTGACTGGCTTTTCATCCAGTTTGATGATCAGGTCGCCGGCCTGAACGCCGGCTTTTGAGGCGGGTGTGTCGTCAATTGGTGAAATGACTTTGACGAAGCCGTTCTCCATACCGACCTCGATGCCGAGGCCGCCGAATTCGCCAGACGTGCTTTCCTCAAGCTCTTCATAGTCCTTGGGGGCGAGGTAAGTGGAGTGGGGGTCGAGATCAGAAAGCATGCCTTTGATGGCACTCTCCAGGAGCTGGGTATCATCAACCTCTTCGACGTAGGCGTCCTTGATGCGGCTGAAGACTTCCGTGAACTTGCGCAGGTCATCCAGGGGCAGCTGCTTTTCCGGATCTGGCAGGGTGATTTCTACCTGCTCACCGTTCTGTAGGCTTTCCTGTAGCTGTCTGCTGTTTGCCTCGTTAGCCTGGGCGAGAGCCAGTCCGGGAGCGGTGGCGAAACAGGTGGCAAGAATCAAGGTGCGCAGCGGTGAGGTGTTGGCAATACTTCTGACCCGTTTCATTCACTTATCCCGTTTTTATTCCAATAGTTGGACTGGTTTCCCTTATTCCCGACAGTATGGCGCCCGGGCCGTCTTTTGTCAGCCCTCGCGTCAGTTGGCGAGCCACCGGCGCGGATTGTCGGGTTTGCCGTTGTGACGGACTTCGAAATACAGCGCCGGATCGTTGGTGCCGCCGGTGCGGCCCGTCAGGGCAATGGCCTCGCCTGCCGCCACCCAGTCTCCGGGACTGGTGAACAGGCTGCTGCTGTGGCCATAGAGTGTCATGTAGCCATCGCCGTGATCAATAATCGTGATCAGTCCGAACCCTCTCAGCCAGTTGGCAAAAACCACCCGGCCGTAGTGAATGGCGCGGACTTCCGCGTCTTCACTGGTGTTGATGAGTATGCCGCTGCGCCGGAGTTTCCCGTCGGCGTAAGGGGTGCCGTAGCTGCTGACCACCCGGCCTTTAACCGGCCAGGGAAGTTTTTTTCGAAGGCTTTTAAACGGCTGGGATTCATTCGGTGCCGGAATGCTCGCGATGGCCTGTTGCACCTCGTCGAGGAGTTTCTGCAGGCGCTTGCGGTCGGATTCCAGTTCGTTGCGTTCGCTTTTCCGGTTGTTGATATCGGCGTTCAGTGCCGCCAGAGTCCGCTCGCGCTGTTGGCGATAGTCCTTGAGTTCTGACTGTCGTTCGGCAATGCGAGCCTCGGAGTTGGCGAGCTCAACCCGGGTCGCCTGCACGCTGGCTTTGGTCTGTTTCAGTTTCTGCAGGCTGGCGCGGAAGGCTTCCAGGCGCTGGACGGTATCTCGGCTGAGATACTCGTAGTAGGTCATGGTCCGGGCAACCTGATCCGGATTGATTTCGTTAAGGAGCACTTTGACGGCTGGGGCGTCGCCTTCCATCCAGGCTGCCCGAATCTGCTGTTTCAGGCCTTCGCGCTGGTTATTGAGGGTTCGAGTCAGCTCCCGCTCTTCGGATTCCAACGCTGACAGCCGCTGCTTTTGATCCGACGCCTTTTGCCGGAGCGTGCGGCGTTCACGGGTCAGGCGGCTGATTTTTCGCTCCGTACTGACAAGCTGCCGCTCGAGGTCGGAACGGTCTTCCTCGGCATCGGCCAGCCAGTCGTCAATGTCCTCGATGCGTTCCTTGAGGTCTTCGATCTGGGCTGGTGTGACGTCTTCGGCCATTGCCGGTGCTGACCCCAGGAAAAGGGCCAGCACGGCAGTGATCAGTAGTCTTAACAAAACGGCTGGCTTGTCGATCAGTTTATCTTGACCAGGCTGTGCCCGGTCATCTCGCTGGGCTGTTCCACACCCATGAGCGCCAGCAGCGTCGGAGCTACATCGCTCAGGGCGCCGTCGTCCAGCAGGGAGACGTTGCGATGGCCGGTGTATACCAGGGGCACAGGGCCGATGGTGTGTGAGGTATGCACCTGGCCGGAGTTGGGGTCGGTCATCTGTTCGCAGTTGCCGTGATCAGCCGTGATCAGGGCCTCACCGCCGACTTCGTCCAGTGCTTCAACAACGCGCTTTATGCACTGATCGAGGCATTCGGCGGCCTTGATGGCAGCGTCCAGCTTGCCGGTGTGGCCGACCATGTCGCCGTTGGCATAGTTGCAAACCACCAGGTCGTACTTGCCGCTCTTGATTGCCTCAACCAGTTTGTCGGTCACTTCTGGGGCGCTCATCTCCGGCTGCAAGTCGTAGGTGGCGACTTTGGGGGAGGGCACCAGAATACGGTCTTCGTTCTCGAACGGCGTTTCCAGACCGCCATTGAAGAAGAAGGTGACGTGAGCGTACTTCTCGGTCTCGGCGATGCGCAGTTGGGTCTTGCCCTGGTTGGCCATGTATTCGCCCAGGCCATTGACCAGTTGCTCCGGCGGGTAGGCGCAAGAGGTCTTGATGTCCGCCGCGTACTCGGTAAGCATGACGAAGTCCGCCAGCTCCGGGTGTTTCAGGCGGTCAAAGCCGTCAAAGTCCTTCTCGACAAAGGTACGGGTCATTTCCCGGGCCCGGTCGGCACGGAAGTTCATGAACAGCACCGTGTCGCCATCGTTGATGGTGGCTTCGGATTCTCCGGCGCCACGGATTCGTGTTGGCTTGACGAACTCGTCGTTTTCGCCGCGCTCATAAGCTTCTTCAAGGCCAGTCACTGCGTCGGCAGCGGTAAATTCTGCCGTGCCCTGGGTCATAAGGTTGTATGCCGCTTCAACTCGATCCCATCGATTGTCGCGATCCATTGCATAGTAGCGACCGACGATGGAGGCAACCCGGCCCACGCCCAGGCTTTTCATCTTCGCGGAAGCTTTTTCCAGCGACGGTGAAGCACTGCGGGGAGGCATGTCGCGACCATCGAGGAATGCATGGATATAGACTTCTTTGGCTCCACGGGCGGCGGCCATTTCAGCGGCTGCGAGAATGTGGTCTTCGTGGCTGTGCACGCCGCCAGGCGACAGCAGTCCCATCAGGTGAACAGCTCGACCGCCGGAGACGGCTTTGTCGATCGCGTTGCACAGGACGTCGTTCTTCTGAAATGCGCCGTCCTCGAGATCCTTATCGATCCGGGTCAGGCTTTGATAGACCACCCGGCCAGCCCCGAGGTTCATGTGACCCACTTCGGAATTGCCCATCTGACCCTGGGGCAGGCCAACGAACATGCCAGACGTATTGATCAGGGTTTTCGGCTGGTTTTGCCAAAGCTTGTCCCAGAACGGGGTGTTGGCATTGCTGATGGCGTTGTCGTCAGCCGGGTCACGGTGTCCCCAGCCATCCAGAATAATCAGTGCAGTCGGCTTTCGCGTCGCGGTCATCAGTTCATCCGGTCAGGTAAAAGAAGTCTTGATAATCAGGAGTGCAGATTCTAACCGTTTTGGCGTTCACAAGCCATTTCCACTGCCTTCTGTGAGCGCTGCCGGGTGTGTATAATCCTGCCAAATTATTTTTCGGGGTAGTTTCATGGACCGCTTGTTCGAATTTGTTGTTAACCACTATGTTCTGGCGTCGTTGTTCGTCGCATTTCTGGTGGCCATTCTGGTGTTGGAGTCCCGTCGTGGCGGTAGCAAGATCTCTGCGCAGGGCGCCATTACGCTGATCAACAAGGATGAAGCTGTGGTAGTGGATATCCGGGATCGCAAGGAATTCGGCGAGGGGCGGATCACCGGATCGGTCAACATCCCTCTGAGCAGTCTGAAAAGCCGTGTTTCTGAACTGAACAAGTTCAAGGAAAAGCAGATTATTGTTGCCGACAAGATGGGGCAGCATTCGGCCATGGCGGTGAAGCAGCTGAACGCGGAAGGCTTCACCAATGTTGTGCGTCTGAACGGCGGAATCGCAGACTGGAAAAGCAGCAACTTGCCGCTGGTCAAAAAGTAAGGGCGGTTAGCCTTGATCTGAAGTGAAATCTGCCGCACTGTTTCACATTAGCCGTCCGGGACAGGCAGTAAACTGGTCCGGCAGCGTACCTCATAATGACGGGCCAGAGCCCACGATCAAGAACGAAAGGACTGAACATGGCTGATAATCAGCAAGCCGCAGCAGGCAGCGAAAACCAGACTCAACCCCAGTTTGCCCTTCAGCGTATCTATGTGAAGGACCTGTCTTTCGAGTCACCGAATTCTCCGGCCGTCTTCCAGGAGCAGTGGAAGCCTCAGGTCAATCTGGATCTGAACACTTCCCACGACAAAGTCAGTGACAACCAGTATGAGGTGGTGCTGTCTCTGACGGTGACCGCCAAGATCGGTGAGAAGGTGGCTTACATTGTCGAGATCCAGCAGGCGGGTGTTTTCCTGGTTCAGGGGATTGAAGGCCCGCAGCTGGGCCAGATGCTCGGCGCCTATTGCCCGACCATCCTGTTCCCGTACGCCCGTGAAGCGATCGACGGTGTTGTGAACAAGGGTAGCTTCCCGGCGCTGATGCTCGCTCCGGTGAACTTCGATGCGATCTATGCCCAGGCCCTCCAGCGCAAGCAGGAAGAAGCCGCTGGCGAAGCCAAGGAAGAACAGACTCACTGAGTGGCTGTGACATCCTGACGGCATAAAAAAAACCGGCATTGGCCGGTTTTTTTTATGCCCGTGCTGCCGTGCGTCAGAGCGCGCCGTCAAAGCCCAATTGCCGCCAGGCCTCGTAGACAACGAGCGCGGCGGTATTGGACAGGTTCAGGCTGCGGCTTTCCGGCCGCATGGGAACGCGAAGACAATGCTCCGGTGGGAGTCCTTCCCGTACCTCGACCGGTAGGCCCCGCGTCTCTGGGCCGAACATCAGATAGTCCCCGTCCTGGAACGCTACTTCATGGTAGTGCCGACTACCCTTGGTCGTCATTCCGAACAGCCTTTGCGGGCACTCACTGTCCAGAAATGACGAATAGTCTGGATGGACGCGGACGCTGGCGTACTCGCTGTAGTCCAGGCCGGCTCGTCGCATCTGTTTATCTTCCAGGGAAAATCCCAGGGGTTCAATCAGATGCAACTGGCAGCCGGTGTTGGCGCAGAGCCGGATGATATTGCCGGTATTTGGCGGTATTTCCGGCTCGTAGAGCACCACGTGGAGCATGGAAATTAGCGCTCGACAGCCAGCGCGACACCCATGCCGCCGCCGATGCACAGGGTTGCCAGGCCTTTATTGGCATCGCGGCGAACCATTTCATGCAGGAGACTGACCAGGATCCGGCAGCCGGAAGCGCCAATCGGATGGCCGAGGGCAATGGCTCCGCCATTGACGTTCACCTTGCTGCTGTCCCAGCCCAGATCACGGTTGACGGAAATGGCCTGAGCCGCAAATGCTTCGTTGGCCTCAACAAGGTCCAGATCGTTTGCACTCCAACCGGCCAGATCCAGGCAGCGTTTGCTGGCTGGAATCGGGCCCGTGCCCATGATGGTGGGGTCGACGCCCGCATTGGCGTGTGCCTTGATGGTGGCAAGCGGGGTCAGGCCCAGTTCTTTGGCTTTTTCTGCACTGCACACCATGACGGCGGCCGCGCCATCGTTCAGTGAAGACGCGTTGCCGGCGGTGACTGAACCATCTTTTTTGAAGGCCGGGCGGAGTTTGCCAAGGCTTTCTGCGGTAACGCCGGCGCGGGGACCCTCGTCACGGTCGACTACAACCGGATCGCCTTTGCGCTGGGGGATGGTGACCGGAACGATCTGGCCGTCAAAATGGCCAGCCTCGATGGCTGCGGTTGCTTTTTGCTGGGAAGCGGCCGCGAACTCATCCTGTTCTTCCCGGCTGATGCCATATTTCTCGACGATGTTTTCGGCGGTGATCCCCATATGATAGTCGTTAAAAGCGTCCCACAGACCATCGTTAATCATGGTGTCGATCATGGACCAGTTGCCCATGCGCTGGCCGTTACGGCTGTTGGGTAGTACGTGAGGCGCCTGGCTCATGCTCTCCTGGCCGCCGGCGATCATGATGTCAGCGTCGCCGCAGCGGATAGCCTGGACGGCCATGTGTACAGCCTTCAGGCCGGAACCGCAGACCTTATTGATAGTCATCGCTGGTACCGAAGCAGGAAGTCCGGCATTGATCACGGATTGACGGGCGGGGTTTTGGCCGCAACCGGCGGTAAGCACTTGCCCCAGAACCACTTCGTTAATCTGTTCCCCGGCGACCCTGGTTTCTTCCAGAATGGCTTTGATAACCGCAGTGCCGAGTTGATCCGCGCGCAGGCTGGAGAGCCCGCCGCCAAAGGATCCGATGGCCGTCCGCTTGGCGGAAACAATGACTACATCGCGCATGGTGTTTCTCCGATTCAAGGGCACAAAGGGAATAGTTTGTGCCGGCAGGATGAAAATGCAGGCGAGCATTGTATCCGGAAAGGCGGATTGGGCCAAAAATTGTGCGTCTTGCTATAGCGGTGCGTTCTACATGTTCAGGCTGCGCCCGCCATCCACTGATAGTATCTGGCCAGTGACGAATGGCGCATCGCAGATGAGGAACACAATGGCGCCCGCGATGTCGTCGGGAGTACCTGTGCGGGCCAGGGGGGTCTTGGCGAGGATCGATTGCTGGTAGCTTTCGTCGATGGCTGCATCCCCTTCCGGCCACAGGATGGCGCCAGGGGAAACGCCGTTCACCCGAATGTCGGGCGCCAGGTCTTTGGCCAATGACTGGGTCATGGAGGCCAGGCCGGCTTTGCTCGCACAGTAAAGGGGGTGATCGGGCAGTGGACGTTCGCTGTAGATATCAATCAGGTTGACCACGGCGCCACTGTGCTGTTTCAGCGCTGGCAGGCAGGCCTGCAATAATAGAAACGGTGCCCGAAGATTGGTATGCATGACGGTGTCCCAATCTGCTAGCGTGGCCTCGGCCACCGGGTTGGGATAAAACACCGAGGCATTGTTTACCAACGCGTCCAGTCGCTGCCATTGTGCCATGGCCTCTTGCGCCAGTGCTTCCACCTCGGCTGCCCGGCTCAGGTCAGCCTGCACGACCCTGGCGGAATCGTGCCGCAGGGTGTTCAGTTCGTCGGCCAGGGTGTTTGCCTGTTCTCGACGGCTACGGCAGTGAATCGCGACGTTCCAGCCCCGTTGATGGAGTTTTCGGGCAGTGTGGGCGCCAAGCCGGTGGGCGGCACCGGTGATCAGTGCTACTGGGGCGGTATCAGTCATGGTTGTCTGGTCCTGAAGCGTGAGTGAATACCTGCTGTATACGTGCAAGGCGCTCACTCTGGATGGCTTCTCCCAGTGCTTTGCCCTTGAAGCCCTGTTCGATCAGTTCTTTCGGCTGTACGCCGGTTGCTGCCTTGGCTGCTCGCTTCAGTCTTTCTATGACCGGCCTCTGAGAATCAGGCACCACGTTGTTGAGGACAACAATCAACGATGAAAACCGCTCCGGGCGACGCCATAAGTCCGCGTGATTGAACATAGAGAGGGCAGCGTCTGGCCCCATGCCGTTGCCAGCGGCCGACGTCTTCTGAGCGTAGGTCGTTGTCAGGTGAGCCAGGTCCCGACAGTCGTTGGGTGCCTTGAGGGCCCTCGCACGCTCAAGACATTCGTCAGGTTGCAGTGCAGACATCAGCGCGGCAAAGCGCTCTTCGGTGGAGCCGTTCTGTCGATGTATCCGGCGAAGGGCATCGAGGACCGCCGGAAGGGTATCAGGTTGATCGAGTTCGGGAATCAGCACGCCCAGGCAGTCGCATTGCTGCAGCACTTCGAAAAACGTGCCGGGTTCTTTTTCATGCAGGGCGCGCTGGATTTCCTGCCAGACCCGCTCCGGAACCAGGTGGTCGACCTCGCCATCGGCCACCATGGATTGCATCAGCGACAGAGTCTCGGGGCACACCCGGAAGCCCAGCGGCTGGAAACGGGCTGCAAATCGAGCGGTTCGAAGTATTCGCAGAGGGTCTTCGGCGAAGGCGTCCGAGACATGCCTGAGTTGCCGGAGTTCAATGTCCTTTTGGCCATGGAACGGATCAATCACCTCGCCTTGCTCGTTCATCGCCATGGCATTGATGGTGAGATCGCGCCGCCTCAGATCCTCTTCCAGGGTGACATCCGGGGCACTGTAGACACTGAAACCATGATAACCGCGGCCCTGCTTGCGCTCCGTCCGGGCAAGCGCATATTCCTCCCGGGTTCTGGGATGCAGGAATACCGGAAAGTCTGCACCAACCTGCTTGAAGCCGTTCTCGAGCATCTCTTCCGGCGTGGCACCCACCACAACCCAGTCCCTGTCTTCAACATCAAGACCGAGTAACTTATCGCGCACGGCGCCGCCGACCAGAAAGGTTTGCATGAAGGGATGGGGTCCTTTGAGTGTGTTTCGGGGATTATCCGGTTCCCCGGATGCAGAGGCAAACCTCAAGCTGAATCTGCGGGCACAAAAAAGCCCGCCAGGATGCTGCCGGGCGGGCTTTTGTCTTCGGTGCTGTCAGATCAGAACGCGGTTCCGAGTTCCAGCGCTGCGCCCACATCCGCATCGCTGTACAGGGCGCCAAGATCCAGACGAACACCAACGATGTTCAGACCGAAGCCCGCAGTGAACTGGGTTTTCTCTTCGATTCCGTTGTTGTCGTCGTTGCTGGCCAGGTTCTGGCGAACGCCGACGCGAAGCTGGGCATAGCGCCAGGCATCAAACTCGGCACCGAGCGCCAGCCATTGGGTGTCGTCTTCGTAACCGAAGGCTTCTTTCTTGGTCAGATCCACTTCCGCAGTCACCACGTGATAGTCGCTTCTGTGGGCAATACCGACGGTCAGCATTGGATCCAGCTTAAGGGTGCGGACTTCCTCGCCCAGCGCCGGTCTGCTGGCGGCGGAATCCAGCTCCATGGGGATCAGGTTCTTGACCGCGGCACCCACGGTCCACTCCTGCTCCTCACCGAAGCTGTAGGCAGCGCCGAGGTCCAGGTTGAAGCCACTCTTGTCGGTCTGGGATTCATCACTATCAAAATCGTCATCTTCAAAGCCGGAGACGGTTTCTGTGTACTGGAACGTCTGCAGGTTCACATACTTGGGCGACACGCCGAGTTGAAGCTTTTCACCGTTGGAGAGTTCGAACTCACGGGCGAATGCGATGCCGACTTCGGCAACGGCAGAGGCGAGGACTTTGCCGCGGGATTCGAGATTGTCGGTGGCACCCGGGACCAAAGCGCCATTTTCGATGGCCTGCAGTGTGGCGTCATCGTCCTGGTCGTATTCACCTCGAACGGTGGCAGTCAGGTTGCCGTTGGTGAACACACCGACGGACAGATCCTTGCGGGGGAATGCGAGTGCAAGTCCCAGACCGGCGTTCACCCGTACGGTGTCACGATCAAAAGCCTGTAGCTGGTCTCTGAGAATGCCTGCCTGCTTCTGGGCTTCTGCCTGATCGGTATTGTTGATAGCGACTTCGAGAGCATCAATGGTGTCTTGAATATCGTCTACCTGATCAACGGTCTCTTCCTCGTCTGCCGCGCGGGCATTGACGGAGGGCAGGATCAGGCCGAAATCATCAGACCACTCATGGTGGGAGCCCGCCATCAGTGCCGGGTTTTTCGCAGTGGCTTCGACCGGGCTTGACACGGCAACACCGGTTCCCGCCATAGCAAACGAGCGGGAAGACATGAATTGCTGCGGGCTGGCGAGTGCGGAGGTGGTCGCAACCGAGAGGCCGATAGCCAGAGAGAGTTTGGTCAGACGGTTTCCGTTCATGAAGGGTCCTTATTGAGCGTTTTATTCAGATTGTTCCGACATTACGTGCAGGAAAGGTTAGGACAGAACGCTTTCAGCTACATGACAAAAGGGGTAACGGTTTGTTTTTAATGTGTAAGTGACGGCATTTTTTTGCCGCCAATCGGAGGGAGATGTGTGCTCGTGTAAGTCAACGTTCCAATAATCAGAGGGTTACGAAACCTGGCGTGAAATTTTCATGATCTCCTGAAAATGTATGTTCGGAGACGAAAAATGACCCTTCGGTGGATAACTGTACCGTTCCTGCTTCTGGTGCTGACGGCCTGTGCGGCTAACGGTTCCAGGGAAAACAACGATCAGGAGCCGCAGGCCAGAACCGAGCTGGAGCCGATCACCGTGCGTGTGTCCGGGTTTGGCACCTATGAGGATGCGACCAAGGACCGTCTGAATACCCGGAAGCGATTGTTGGCGCGCCGTGCGTCGCAACTTGATGCCTACCGCAATCTGGCTGAACGGGTATATGGCACGGTTATCTACGGCAGCTCCACGGTGAATGACTTTGTGCTCAGAAACGACAACTTCCGGACCTATGTGGACAGCTATATTCGCGGTGCCAAGATGGTCGCGG
This sequence comes from Marinobacter nitratireducens, assembly GCF_000708045.1. Lineage (GTDB taxonomy): Bacteria > Pseudomonadota > Gammaproteobacteria > Pseudomonadales > Oleiphilaceae > Marinobacter > Marinobacter nitratireducens. Next base: position 33,862 of record NZ_ANIE01000007.1, on the reverse strand, counting down.
TTAATGAGCACAGTGATGGGGTTGTCGAGACTGTCATGGAGCTCAAGCTGGAGCCGCGGTTCCGGGCCTGTGTCTCCGAGGTGGCTGACGATCAGGTCCAGGATCTGTGCCCGATTCCCATGCCAAGGGGCAACGACAGCATGGGTGATGTGCAGAGTCAGGGTGTTGATTCCCTGTACTATCTGGACTGATCAAGACTATTGAGACTCAGGGCCCTTGCGGTCTGCGCAACGAGTGAGGCTAGGTTACCGAATATGAATGCGATGCGACGCCTGTTAGTCATTCTGCTGGTGTTCTCCGGCACGGCCCACGCCGTGATGATGGAGGGTGTCGGGCATGCCGTAATTCGCGATGGTGACCTTGACGCTGCCAGGTCCGAAGCCCGACAGGCGGCACTCAGGGATCTGTCCCTGCAGTACGAAGCGCGGGTGAGTACCAGCGATACGATGGAAAACGGCGTATTGACTGACTCCCGCACACAGGTGGCTTCAAGGGCAAGGGCCCGCAACGTCCGTGTTGTTAATGAATCCCAGTCGGGCAACCGTTTGCGAATTGTTGTTCGGGCAGACGTCACCCAGAGCGCAAAGAGTTGCCAGGCGGGCGAGTCAGCCAGGCTGAGAAAGCGTGTTGCGGTAACCGGATTCCCGTTGCTGGATCCGGCCCAGGCCCGGATGGGTAATCTCGGTAACGCCGGGCAGGATTTATCTCAGCTTCTCCAGCAGCGACTAAGAGATACTCGGCAACTGCAGGTGTTTGGCGCCAGTGCATTGAGCCTGTTTGGCGATCTCACAAATGCCCCGACCACCATGGGCGGTGACAACCGACTGTCCAATATCCTTCGAATAGCCCGGGAGCTGGGGGTGCAGTTCGTGGTTGCGGGCGTGATCCGGGATGTGAGCATGAATGACCCGGCGGCCTGGGGATCGTCGGTTTGGGACGGCGTTAAGCGCGCTGTGGGAACGGTGGATGAATCGAGAAGGTTTGTCGCGGACTTGATGGTGTTTGATGGGTTCAGTGGCTCGCCAGTCTACCGGCAACGATTTTCCACGTCGGCTGAGTGGAATGCCGGAGCAGGCACATCCGACGGTTTGGGCTCAGGAGGACTTCTGGCGTCTGCATATGGGCAGGCGGTTGAAGGCGTGATCGGTGAGATGGCGGCGGCGGTGAATGAGGCGGTAGCCTGTCAGCCCTTCATGACACGTATAACCCGGGTTGAGGGAGACGCAGTCACACTGGAATCCGGAGCAACAGCAGGGCTGAGGCCTGGGGACGAGTTACACGTTTATCGCAGTGCGCGGCACTGGGGCTCTCTCGATGGAACGCCGGAGCTCAGTGATGCCCGATTGACGATGACGCTGAACAACGTGCACCCGGATTTCAGCAACGGGCGCATGTCTGTGCCGGGGGAACGGGTGAATGTTCAGCGCGACGATGTGGCCATTATCTGGTGAGTCGTGGCGCTGAGCCGCTTTGGCTAGCTTGAACCTGAATCCTCAGGCTGCCTCAGCGGCCGCAATATCCCGAATCTTGCCGACCATGGCCCGCAGGCCGTTACCCCGGGTGGGGGAAATGTGGCGGAACAGGTCCAGCTGCTCGAACAGCTCGTCGATATCGGTCGTCAGGAGCTCCCTGGGGGCCTTACCGTTCAGGGCGACGAGGATGATCGCCGCAAGCCCGCGAACAATCATGGCGTCGGAGTCGATCAGCAGATAAAGCTTCCCACTTGCCTCGTCGAAATAGTGGATCAACCAAACCTGGCTCTGGCAGCCGTGAACATAGTTTTCTTCGGTGCGGGCATCGTCGGGAAAGGACGGCAGTTGCTTGCCCAGATCGATAATGTAGGCATACCGCTCTTCCCAGTCGTCCAGGAATTCAAAGGCATCCAGCACATCTTCCAATGTGGTCTTGGTACCCAGCGGATTGTTCAGAAAATCCTGTTCGCTTGCAGTCATCAAAGCATTCCCAGTTCGAGCTTGGCTTCGTCGGTGAGCATATCATTGCTCCAGGGTGGATCGAAGGTCAGATCGACCGTGACCTTGTCCACGTTGGGCACATGCTCGACCTTTCGCTTCACGTCGTCACAGATAACCGGGCCCATGCCGCAACCGGCGGCCGTCAGGGTCATCTGGATGTAGACGTGGTTGCCATCCTCGGTGCCGTTCTCAATCTTGCACTCGTAGATCAGTCCCAGGTCCACAACGTTGACCGGAATTTCCGGGTCGTAGCAGTTGCGCAGGGCTTCCCAGACCTGGTTCTCGTTGACGGTGCCGTCTTCCGGTGTCTCGAAACTGCTTTCCAGTGGCTGTTTGCCGAGGGCATCTGCATCATGGCCTTCAATGCGGGCCAGGTTGCCGTTGACGGCCACGGTGAAGGTGCCACCAAGCGATTGTGTGATGGTCACAAATGTATCGGCCGGAATCATGATTTCGGTTCCGGCAGGTACCAGGCGGGCTTCCACCTCACGTTTGGTCAGAACCACTTCCCGTTCTTGCATGCCCAAGCTGGCCTCGCTGTCGTCTGGTGTATCAGGCTATGGTAAAGCTTTCGCCGCACCCACATTCTGCTGTCGCATTGGGGTTGCGGAAACGGAAGAGGGAGTTCACACCCTCGGTGACAAAATCGATCTCAATGCCATTGACCATCGGCAGGTGTTCTTCTTTAACGAAGACGTCGACACCGTCGATGTGAAACACACGGTCGTCGCCAGCCGATTCTTCCACCCACTGGGTTTCGTACTTGAAGCCGGAGCACCCGCTACGGGTAATGGCAAGCCGGATGCCCTTGGCCTCCGGCTTTTTGTCCAGCTGCTTTCGGACGTGCCGGACCGCCGTGGGCGTCATGGTCACGGTCACATCGTTTGGGGTGAAGACTTCTGCTGTCATGATTCCACCTCCATCAGGCAAACAGTCGCTGGATTTTCTGAAGGGCGGTAAACAATTGCTCCACCTCGTCCAGCGTATTGTAAAACGCAAAGGAAGCCCGGGCTGTACCGGGAACTCCGTAGAAATCCATCAGCGGCATGGCGCAGTGGTGGCCGGTCCGGATGGCGATGCCCTGCTGGTCGAGCAGAGTACCGATATCGCTGGGATGCAGTCCGGCGATCTTGAAGGACATGACGGGCACTTTCTTCGCCGCAGTACCGATGATCTCCATGCCCGGAACCGTTGCTACCAAGTCGTTAGCGCGCGCCAGCAGAGCGGACTCTGCGGCCTCCATCGCCTGCCGGTCGAGGCGGCCCAGATAATCAATGGCGGCGCCAAGGCCGACGGCTTCGGCAATCGCCGGTGTACCGGCTTCGAATTTGTACGGCAGAACATTCCAGGTGGTGCGTTCGAACGAGACGCGCTCAATCATCTCGCCACCGCCCTGATAGGGAGGCATTGCCTCCAGCAGCTCAGCTTTGCCGTACAGCACGCCGATGCCGGTTGGGCCGAATAGCTTGTGGGATGAAAACACGTAAAAATCGCAGTCCAGAGCCTGTACGTCCGGCTGGTAGTGAGGCACTGCCTGCGCACCGTCGAGCAGCGTCAGAACGCCGCGTTTCTTCGCCTCGCCAACCAGCTCCATCACCGGGTTAACGGTACCAAGCACATTGGATACGTGGGTCAGTGCCAGGACTCTGGTGCGGTCATTCAGGAGGCTGTGGAACGAATCCAGATCCAGTTCGCCGGCAGGCGTGACCTGAATGGGAACTACCTTCGCGCCGGTGCGTTCCGCCACCATTTGCCAGGGCACGATGTTGGCATGGTGCTCCATGTGGGTGACGAGAATTTCATCACCTGCCCGCAGCCTTGGAGCCAGTCCGTTGGCCACCAGGTTGATGGCTTCGGTGGTACCCCGGGTCCAGATGATTTCGCGGGTGCTTTCCGCGTTAAGGAAGCTGCGAACAGTTTCTCTGGCACCTTCAAACGCGGCAGTAGCACGATCGCCGAGGGTATGGGCGCCCCGGTGCACATTGGAGTGCATTTCGCGGTAGTAGCGATCCATGGCATCCAGCACCGCAGCCGGCTTTTGGGCTGAGGCGCCATTGTCCAGATAGACCAGCGGCTTCCCGTTCACCTGCTGAGAGAGGATCGGGAAATCGCGGCGGATGCTGTCTACATCAAATGCCGGCTGGTTGGCGGTGTTTGCCACGGACAGATCCGTCATGACTGACTTACGCCTCCTCGAAGGTCTGATCGAAAAACTGGTTCAGGCGAGTGTGGGCAGTTTCCCGCACCGACTCTACCGGAATTTGATCAACCAGTTCGTTGATAAATGCCATAGTCAGCAATACGTTAGCCTGACGACGACCGATGCCCCGGGAAACCAGATAGAACACGGAGGTTTCGTCCAGCTGGCCAATGGTGGCGCCGTGGGCGCATTTGACGTCGTCGGCGTAGATTTCCAGCTCGGGCTTGGTGTCGATTTCTGCACCGTTAGACAGTAGCAGGTTCTTGTTGTTCATATCCGCATTGGACTTCTGCGCATCCTGATGGATATGAATGCGACCGTTGAACACTGCATGGGACTGATCCGCGGCAATGTTGCGATAGGTCTCTTCGCTGTTGCAGTGAGCAGCTATGTGCTCAATGGTGGTGTGGTTGTCGTAGTGCTGCTTACCCTGGGTAACTACCACGCCATTGAGCTTGCACTCTGCTCCTTCGCCTTCCAGGCGGACCTGAAGGTCGTGGCGGCGCAGAGGGCCGCCGAAGCCAACGGTATGGCTTTCAAAACGGGAGCTGCGTTGCTGGCGCACACCGGTTGCGCCGACGTGCTGCACATTCTCGCCTTCCATGTTCAGGCGGATGCTGGTGACACTAGCGCCTTCCGCGACTTCAACCTCGGTAACGGTGTTGACCAGGACCGCAGCTGTACCGCTGGAAATGTACTCTTCAACCAGAGTTAGTTGGCTGTGCCGGCCCGCGTCCACATAGATGCGCGGAAATGCAGAGCCACTGGCATCCGCAGTTACCTCGTGCACGATGTGCAGAGGCTGGTCCAGGACGGCTTCGGGGGCAAGGCTGATGAACAGGCCGTCTTCGAATCGGGCCGAGTTCAGCTGTGCAAGCTGCACGGCTTTGCCGTCGAGATTACTGTCCAGTCGCTCCGCCAGGCGGGCAGCCTCGTCATCGTCGAGATCGCCGAAACTCTGGATCCGGATTCCTTCGAGGTCCGGATACTCGCTGGCTTCGGGAAGCATGACGCCGTTAAGGAATGCGACCTTGTAGCCGGGAACTGCCAGGCTGCTGCCGGTTTTTTCGTCCGCGGGCAGGGATATGCCCATATCGTCGGTCAGCTTCAGGTACTTGCTGGAGTACTTCCAGTTTTCCGTTTTCCGGGTCGGCAGGGGCATGTCCACGAGGGCAGTGCCCCGCTGCTTGCGCAGCTCCAGCAATGGCTGGGGCAGGGACTGGCCGGCCGGGTGGAGAAACGCGGCAGGAAGAGTGGGTGCTGCTTTCATTCCGCGACCTCCTTAGTTGGCTGCGTCCGTGGCGGCGTCTTCGTCCTTGATGCCAAGCCAGCCATAGCCCTTCTCTTCCAGCTCAAGCGCCAGCTCACGACCGCCGGATTTGATGATCTTGCCACCAGCCAACACGTGCACATAGTCCGGCACGATGTGGTTCAGCAGACGCTGGTAGTGCGTGACCATCAGGATGGCTCGATCGTCGGAGCGCAGGGCGTTCACGCCGTCGGAGACAACTTTAAGGGCATCGATGTCCAGGCCGGAATCGGTTTCATCCAGAATGGCCAGCTGCGGTTGCAGCAGAAGTGCCTGCATGATTTCGTTACGCTTTTTCTCACCGCCGGAGAAGCCTTCGTTGACGCCCCGCTTGAGGAAGGACGGATCAAGGTCGACCTGTTTGGAGACTTCCTTGGCCAGCTTCATGAACTCAGCCGCATTCATTTCCTCTTCACCCTTGTGGGTGCGCATGGCATTCACCGCCGTGCGGAGAAATTGCAGGTTGCTGACGCCGGGGATTTCGACGGGGTACTGAAAAGCCAGGAAGATGCCCTCCCGGGCGCGCTCTTCGGTTTCAAGTTCCAGAAGGTTTTCGCCGTTCAGGGTGATCGAGCCGTCGGTAACGTCAAATGCCTCGTTGCCTGCCAGCACCTGGGACAGGGTACTCTTTCCCGAGCCGTTCGGGCCCATGATGGCGTGAACTTCCCCGGCCTTTACGTCCAGATTGATACCTTTGAGGATCTCTTTGCCCTCAACAGAGGCGTGCAGGTTCTTGATGCTCAGCATTTGTTGCTTCTCTCTATCTCTGAATCTGTATGAATTCGTTGCCAGTAGCGCCGGCTCTGGTTAGCCCACGGAGCCTTCAAGGCTGACTTCCAGGAGCTTGCCCGCTTCTACCGCGAACTCCATCGGCAGTTCCTTGAACACTTCCTTGCAGAAGCCGTTCACGATCATGGACACCGCCTGTTCCGGGTCGATACCACGCTGACGACACAGGAACATCTGTTCGTCGCTGACCTTGGAGGTGGTGGCTTCGTGTTCCACGATGGCCGATTTGTTCTTGCTCTCGATGTACGGGAAGGTGTGGGCGCCGCAGCGATCTCCGATCAGCAGCGAGTCGCACTGGGTAAAGTTCCGCGCACCTTCGGCCCCCGGGCCGAATTTCACCAGGCCACGATAGGCGTTGGAGCTCTTACCGGCGGAGATACCTTTGGAGATGATCGTGCTACGGGTGTTTTTCCCCATGTGAATCATCTTGGTGCCGGTATCGGCCTGCTGGTAGTTGTGAGTCAGTGCCACAGAGTAGAACTCGCCGACGCTGTTTTCGCCGCGCAGGACACAGCTGGGGTACTTCCAGGTAACCGCGGATCCGGTCTCGACCTGGGTCCAGGAAATCTTGGAGTTTTTGCCGATGCAGGCACCGCGTTTGGTGACGAAGTTGTAGATGCCGCCTTTGCCGTTCTCATCACCCGGGTACCAGTTCTGTACCGTGGAGTACTTGATCTGGGCATCGTCCAGTGCCACCAGTTCCACGACAGCCGCGTGCAGCTGGTTTTCGTCGCGCATCGGTGCGGTACAACCTTCCAGGTAGCTCACGTAGCTGCCTTCGTCGGCGACAATAAGTGTCCGTTCGAACTGGCCTGTGTTGGCGGCATTGATCCGGAAATAGGTGGACAGCTCCATGGGACAGCGTACGCCCTTAGGCACATACACGAAGGTGCCGTCAGAGAAGACCGCCGAGTTCAGGCCGGCGAAGAAGTTGTCGCCGGCAGGTACTACGCTGCCCAGGTACTTCTGTACCAGCTCGGGGTAGTCCCGGATCGCTTCGGAAATCGAGCAGAAAATGACACCGGCTTTGGCCAGCGGCTCTTTGAAGGTGGTAGCCACCGAAACGGAGTCGAACACCGCGTCTACGGCGACACCCGCCAGCTTCTCCCGCTCGTGGAGAGGAATGCCGAGCTTCTCATAGGTTTTCAGCAGTTCCGGATCGACTTCATCCAGGCTTTGCGGCATGTCCTCTTTGCGCTTCGGGGCTGAGTAGTAGGAGATCGAGTTGTAGTCGATCTTCGGGTAACCCACATGCGCCCAATCCGGCTCATCCATTTCGAGCCAGCGACGATAGGCTTTCAGGCGCCATTCCAGCATCCATTTCGGCTCATTTTTGATCGCGGAAAGGCGGGCAATGACATCTTCATTCAGACCGGGTTCGAACGTTTCGGCTTCGATTTCGGTCACGAAACCGTGCTCGTATTCCCGTTTGATCAGCTCGTTCACCTCTTTATCGGTGGTCGCCATGATCGTCGCTCCGTATTCTCTCATCGCGGGCCGGGGGCCCTTGGTGTGTCGGAAGCCAGTTGCGGGCTCCCGATCGAATGTTTTGATTAGGGTGTTGCGGTGGTACCGCTGCTTCTGGCGAGCGATTATACAATACCAGAGTAAAATAGTCAGGTATTAAATTGGTTGTGTAGGGATTATACCGTAATCACGGTGTCGGGCACCAAGGCTGGCGCCCCTAGCGGAAAGGAAAAGGCCGTTTTTTGACCAATGGCTAATCTGCGGTCTGGTAGAGCGACTCCAATTCGGTGGAGTAGCTGACGCCGACGAGCTTCCAGCCGTTTGAGTCTGGCTGGTAGTAGGTGAAGCGCCAGGCAATGGCTGCGGCCTCAAACTTCTGCAGCCAGGTCTGGCGGGTGAAGTGCTCACCAATGACTTCCGTTTTTACATGGGCCGTGCCAATGGGGTGGCCAACACTCTCAATTACGCGGGTAAAGTAGCTGGCGGCCTCCTTGGCTGAACTCTGATAGGGCGCGGCGTCCACGCCCAGGAAGGGTTCCAGGGACTGGTAGGCGTTTTCAATCTTGCCCTTTTGGGCCGTCGCCATGAAGGCGGCGGTTTTGCTGTCGATCTCTGCTCGATCGGCCAGCGTATCGGCAGCCAATGCGACGGATGATGGGAATAGCAATAAAGCGCTTGCCAATATCCTGGCCTGGAGGCTCATACCGGGACTCCTGTTCAAGTGTCGAATCAGGGTAGCCGACAAGGAGTCGGACTTTGTTGCGCAAACTCTCAAATGCCCTTTGTGGTCACCGGTCAGGACAGGATTCGGGTCAGATAGCTGTGGTCCAGGCGATCCGGCATGTTTTCCGGGCGGGGTATGCGAACGGTATAGCCACTGCCTGGCGCGCAATCCAGGGAGCCGCCGTTCAGGTTCTCCATCGTTGGCGCGGTGAAGCGCAGGTTGCCGGCCGGCGTGACCAGTTCGAGTGGGTCGCCGGGGGCAAAGCGGTTCTTTACTTCGATCGTGAGCCACCGGTCGTCGTCATCGCTGATCGCCCCGACAACCTGCTGGGTGCCAAGGAAAGAAGAGCCTTGCTCGTAGGTCTGATACTCCTGTGGCAAATGCCGTCGCAAAAAGCCCTCGGTGTAGCCTCTGTTCGAGAGCGCTTCCAGTTCATCCATCAGGCCCATATCGAAGGGCTTGCCCTGAACGGCATTATCGATCGCGCGGCGATACACCTGCGTGGTTCGGGCCACGTAGTAGGTGCTTTTGGTTCGCCCCTCGATTTTCAGGGAATGAACGCCGATTTTTGCGAGTTCGGCCACGTGCTGGACAGCCCGCAGGTCCCTTGAGTTCATGATATAGGTGCCGTGCTCATCTTCGTAGGCGGGTATGAAGCTACCGGGCCGGTTGGGCTCCTCAAGCAGCATTTCCCGAGGTTCGAAGGCTTCGACCTGAGCACTGCCAGAGGTGGCGATGAGGTCGCCAGTGTGATCGTGGCTATGCTGTACTTCCTTGTAATTCCAGCGGCAGGCGTTGGTGCAGGTGCCCTGGTTGGCGTCCCGGTGATTCATGTAGCCGGAGAGCAGGCATCGGCCGGAATAGGCCATGCACAGAGCGCCGTGGACAAACACCTCCAGCTCCATGCCGGGCACTCGCTCGCGGATTTCGCGGATTTCGCTGAGGGCCAGCTCCCGGGACAGGATGACCCGGCTCAGTCCCTGGCGGCGCCAGAACTCAACGGTTGCCCAGTTGACTGCATTCGCCTGCACCGACAGGTGGATTGGTTGATCCGGCCATTTTTCACGGACCAACATGATGAGCCCGGGATCTGACATGATCAGGGCATCCGGTTTCATTTCCAGCGCTGGCGCCAGGTCCCGCAGGTAGGTCTGTACCTTGGTATTGTGGGGGGCAATGTTGGATACCAGGTAAAACTGCTTGCCAAGAGTGTGAGCCCGTTCAATGCCTGCGCCGAGGGCTGCAATGTCTTTGAAACTGTTGTTTCTTACTCTCAGGGAGTACCGGGGTTGTCCGGCATAAACGGCATCTGCGCCATAGGCAAAGGCGGTCTCCAGGTGCGCCTGGGTACCGGCGGGTGCAAGCAATTCCGGGGAAATCATGTCAGCTCCGGGGTGTTCTATGGATAGTGGGGCCTGGGGCCGTATTCAGAGGGTGGGAATTGTGCCTCAGTCGCTGAGTCGCGCACTTGACCTCGCTCAAAGGTCTAATAGATTGTCTTCAGCTAACATATGTACGCTGTTATGGTTTGTCTGGCCAAAAGAAAATGAAAGGAGGGTTTTGGCATGGCATCGGAGCCTGTGAGGCCTGAGGCCGCTCGCGTTTCCCTGAGTGCCAGGGTGAGTTCATTGATCAGTGTCCAGCTCACTCGTGGCAAAGTCGGTGTTGAGATGGTGGCGTCGCAGTTACATATGAGCCGTTACACTCTGCACAAGAAACTGAAACGGGAAGGGCTGACGTTCGCCTCTCTGTTGGAGGACGTTCGCCGTAAGCAAGCGCTTACCTATATGCAGGATAAAACCAAGCCGCTGGTAGAGATTGCCGAACAGCTTGGCTTTTCCGAGTTGAGTGCATTCAGCCGGGCGTTCAAGCGCTGGATGGGCACTTCTCCGGCTGAATACCGTTCGCTCAGACTTTCTTGAAGATCAGGGTGGCGTTGGTGCCACCGAAGCCGAAGCTGTTGCTCATCACCAGATTCAGGTCCTGGTTGTCCATCCGTTCGCGAACAATCGGATAGCCTTCAGCACCTTCATCCAGGTTCTGAATGTTGGCAGAGGGCGCAATAAAGCCTTCGCGCATCATGATCAGACTGTAGATGGCCTCATGCACACCGGCGGCGCCGAGCGCGTGGCCACACAGCGGCTTGGTGGAGCTGAGTGGCGGGATCTTGTCACCGAAGGTTTCCTTCAGGGCTTTCAGCTCAGTCACGTCACCGGCCGGAGTGCTGGTGCCGTGAGTGTTGATGTAGCCGATGTCACCCTCCACATTCTTCATCGCCTGCTTCATGCAGCGCACGGCGCCTTCACCGCTCGGAGCAACCATGTCCGCACCGTCAGACGTCGCACCAAAGCCGACCAGTTCGGCAATGATGTTGGCGCCGCGGGCTTCTGCATGCTCGAGGGCTTCCAGAGCCAGAACGCCACCACCACCAGAGATGACGAAACCGTCGCGGTCCGCATCGTAGGTACGTGAAGCGACTTCCGGTGTGTCGTTGTATTTGGTGGACAGGGCTCCCATGGCGTCAAACAGCAGGCTGAGAGTCCAGTGGATGTCTTCGCCGCCGCCGGCAAACATCACGTCCTGACGCCCCAGGGCAATCAGGTCGGCTGCGTGGCCGATGGCGTGTGCACTGGTGGCGCAGGCGGATGTGATGCCGTAGTTGATGCCACGAATACCAAAGCCGGTGGCCATGGACGCGTTAATGGCGCTACCCATGGTGCGGGGCACGCGATATGGCCCAACGCGACGAATGCCTTTTTCGCGGTGAGTGTCGATGGAGTCCAGCAGCTCAACGGTGGAGGCGCCGCCTTGCCCGAAGATAACACCCGTAGTGTCAGCCTTGATGTGCTCATCGGTCAGGCCGGCCTGTTCGATGGCTTCGCGCATCGCCAGGTAGGTATAGCCGGAGGCCGGGCACATGAAGCGCCAGAGTTTACGGTCAATCAATTCCGGCAGGTTCAGGTCAATCTGGCCACACACGTGGCTTCGCAGCCCATTGTCCTTGGCTTCCTGACTGAATCCGATGCCGGGTTTGGAGTCCCGAAGAGACTCGGCTACTTCTTTCTGGTTGGTTCCCAGGCTGGAGACGATCCCCATACCGGTAATAACAACGCGACGCATCTTGCTAACTCCGCTTCTATTAAAAGTCGTCGGTGGACGTGAACAGGCCGACCCGGAGGTCCTTGGCGGTGTAGATTTCCTTGCCATCCACTTCCATGCGGGCATCAGCGATAGCCATGGTGAGCTTACGCTTGATCATCCGCTTGATATCCAGGTAATACGTAACCTTCTTGGCGGTTGGCAGTACCTGGCCAAAGAACTTCACTTCACCGGCACCCAGGGCGCGGCCTTTGCCCTCACCACCACTCCAGGCAAGGAAGAAGCCGACAAGCTGCCACATGGCATCAAGGCCCAGGCAGCCGGGCATAACAGGGTCGCCGTCAAAATGGACCTTGAAGAACCAGAGATCGGGATTGATGTCGAGCTCCGCGACCAGGCTGCCTTTGCCATATTCTCCGTCATCACCTGCGATGTGGGTGATTCGGTCGACCATCAGCATCTCGTCGATGGGCAGGCGCATATCGCCAGGGAAGAGTTCGCCATGACCACACTTGATCAGGTCTTCTTTTTCAAAATGATCCGGGTACATAGTGCCAGTGTCTCAGTTACAGAATGATTTCCTAATACTGTAGCTTGAATCTGACAGCGCACTATTGACCTTTAGTGGATACTTGTCGGCGTACGGTTGTGCGCATTGTCGGTTTGATGACCATCAAAGACCCCGGATGGGCAGAGTGTTAGGGTTGGCCTGTTCCCCTGAACAGACCGGTGGCCAGCCTGCCAGCGTGGGGCCAATTGGGGAATTGTGCAGCTCATGAGCCATGGCGTGTTGCCGGCCTTAAAGATGTATTTTTTGTGTCTGTTCAGGGGCTTTGTTTATCAGGAAAACAGGCGCGGTAGCCATAGGGGTAATCCGCCGGGAGACGGTACATGGGGAATGACGGCTCGATCATTGAGGGCGAAATCACAAAATACGACGAGCGGGTATCAGTCAAGCTTGAACGACGGATCGACCATGCTCCGGAGATGGTCTGGCGAATGCTGACGGATTCGGTGCACCTGGGGCAATGGCTGGCGCCGGGTTCAATGGAGCCCAGGAAGGGTGGCCGCATTCAATTGGATTTCGGCAACAGTGGTACGCCCATTGATTGCCATATCCGGGCCTGGGAGCCCAATCGCTTGCTGGCCTATTCCTGGAGCGCCGGTAACGATCCCGAGCGTCCGCTGACCTGGACGCTGACGCCAACGGGGCAGGGAACACTCCTGAGTTTGACGCTGTCGCTTCCGGACGATGACCTGGTTGCGATCTCCTGTGCCGGCTGGGATTCCCATTTGGAAATGTTGGTGGCGGCATTGGAGGGCATCAGTATTTCATTTCCGGCCGCACGTTTCCGGGAAGCCCGGGCCGTTTTTCAGCGACTGGCCGAGGAGCAAATGGCCGCCTGAACTCGATCGTTAAGTAAAAAAGGCAGGCTCTCTGGCCTGCCTTTTTTGTTGCCAGGCTTACCCGTTATGCCCGTCCGGCCTTGGTGATGCCAGGATACGGGTGTATCGGAACGTGAACATGCCAAACGCAAACAGCCAGAGCACGGTGCTGCTGCCAATGCCCGGGTGCCAGGGGATGACCTCAAGCGCGGTCAGTACCCTGACCAGAGCCGCAAGGTGAATGGCGACAAACGCGGCGATCATGCCCCGGGGCAACGCCAAAGGTCGGCCCGTGTGGCCCAGCGCCACGCGGGATATTACGCCAAGAATCAGACAGCTGATGGCGCCGGTGCCAGCAGCGTGACTCCAGGCATTTGTTGGCCAGCCGGCAAGCAGGCTGCCCGCAAGCAGGAAGAGGGCAATCGGGACCCAGAGTATGGACAGGTGCAGAATCCAGAGCAGCGGTTCGCTGCGCACCAGCCAGCCCTTCCAGCCCGCCAGTCGAACCACCATCAGCGCCCCGGAGGCCATCGCGATGATGCCGGTTGCAGTCTGGACACCGGTCATTAATGACGCCAGCAACAGGATCATGCTGAACAAGGCGGCCAGGTCCAGTTTTGGAATCATTCGGACGATCGACGCATCCCCGCCGCGTTGCTTCAGCCAGTTGGCGGTAAAGGCCGGGGTGATGCGCCCGCCGATGATGCTGATCAGGGCCATGGCCATGATGAGAGCCCCGTAACTGAACGTCATGTCGAGCTTGAGTAGAAAACCGATCTGCATGGCCCAGAGCAGGCCGAGCACCACCAGAATCAGGAGTTGGCGTTTCTGGCGCGCCTTTCGGATACGCCAGCCGGCGTCCAGCATGACCAGTGGCAGGAAGGCCAGGTTGACTCCGAAAACCAGCCACTCTGGCAGCGGGGCGCCAAAAGCCAGCAGCAGTCGACCGGCGAGCCAGATGCTCCAGAGCAAGACCAGCTGCAGCCCGTGCATCCTCTCGGTCTGGGTCCACACGCACACCGCCGTCAACAGGAATCCGGCAATCGCCGCACTCAGGAAGCCGAACAGCATTTCATGCTGGTGCCAAAGCAGGCCCGGTAGTGCCAGTGGCAGGTTGATCGTGCCGCTGACCTGGAGCACCCAGATTGGAATCACCACAAGCCCAAGCAGGCTCATGGACAGAAAGAAAATTCGGAAGGGATAGCTAAAAAGCTGGCTGATGCTGGCCGGTTGCTCGGCTGCGGATGTTGGGATTGCCTGCATGGTGGCCTCCGGTACAATACATATATTTGCAGTATATGTTATAGAAAAAGGCGCTTGTTTGACATACCCCCGAGCGGGTAGATCGGCGTACAATGGCAGTATCGTCTTGATTCACTTAGGAAAGATTTATGAGTGCCTACCTGATTCTGAAACACCTTCACATGACCGCAGCCTATCTGACGGTAACCCTGTTTGCTCTCAGATTGCTGCTGGATGCGGTGGGGCGGCCCGGATGGCGGCAGACACCGTTGCGCTGGATTCCCCATGCCAACGACACGGTCTTGCTGGTGGCGGCCATCAGCTTGTTGTTTGTGACCCCCTGGATGCCGTTTGTCCATGGTTGGCTGACAGCGAAGATATTCCTTCTGGTGGGCTACATCATTGCCGGCGTTTTTGCCTTGAAAACGACCGTCAAAACGCCGGTACGTGTTGCGGCTGCGGTCATTGCCCTGGTTCAGGTCACCGCCATTTTCCATCTGGCGATGACCAAGCCCGTATTCTCCTGAGCCTGTCGCGCAATCAGGGTTGCCGGTCCGTTATGTGCCGGGTCAGCTCCTGGAGTTGATCCTGCACGGCCTTGAGCTGGCGGGCAATCTCATCCCGTTCGTCATGGGCTTTCTGAGCCTGAGCTGCATTCTGTTCCTCGCCCATCACTTCCAGAATCGCGCCAATCATCATATTCAGGAAGACGAACGCGGTGAGGAATATGAACGTGAGGTAGTACAGCCAGCTGAGTGGGTATTGCTCCATGGTGGCATACATCACGTCGGTCCAGTCCTCGAAGGTCGCAACCCGGAACAGGGTGAGCATGGCAATTGCCACATCCCCCCACAGGTCTTCATCGACCTCTGAGAAAAACAATGCGCCCATGGCGGCATAGATGTAAAAGATGATGAACATCAGCAGGGCGATGTAGCCCATCCTCGGGATCGCTTTCAGCAGGGAGTTGATCAGGAAGCGCAACTCCGGCACCACCGATACCAATCGGAGTACCCGGAAGACTCTCAGGAGCCGGCCCAACAGCACGGCTTCGGAGTTGTCCAGCGGAATCAGGCTGCCGATGACCACCAGGGTGTCGAACAGGTTCCAGCCGTCGAGCAGGAATCGTTTCTTATCGGTGCAGGCCGCGAACCGGAACAGGATCTCAATCAGGAAGAACACGGTAATGGCGTTATCCAGTACCGTCAGAGTCTGCTCAACCAGCGGAGGCAGATCGTAGGTTTTGGCGCCGATGGTCAGTGCCGACAGGATAATGATGGCAATCACAATACCCTGAAACAATTTGCTGGTCTCGATTCGGCGCAGCTGATTGAAACCCGCAACGGGATTCATTTCCGGGGACATTCAGGTTCTCCAGATCGTGTTTGAACGTTGATATTTGGGGTGCTCAGGCCTCGGACAGGATGATCTGCCATTCCTCATTGCTGACCAGCCACTTTGCCAGGCCGGTTTCCATAGGTTAAGCAGACGTCAGGGCTGGATTATACGCGAAAAAAGCCCCCGTAAACGGGGGCAACAGAGGCGCAAGTTATTCCTTGCACGGAGG
Source organism: Marinobacter nitratireducens (assembly GCF_000708045.1). Classification (GTDB taxonomy): domain Bacteria; phylum Pseudomonadota; class Gammaproteobacteria; order Pseudomonadales; family Oleiphilaceae; genus Marinobacter; species Marinobacter nitratireducens. The sequence goes on along the minus strand of NZ_ANIE01000007.1, from coordinate 18,106 downwards.
GAGGAAATCAGGGGTTCGGGGGAGGGTCCAATGGACCTTTCCGGTGGTGGCTCAACGGGAAAAACAGATGCGGCGAGGCCAGTTCGGGCAGGTCGGTACGTTCCTCATTCGCAGCCCACTCCACCCGTTCAGCCGTTCTGATGGCGTAGTGCATCCAGATCAGCGCCGCGGCAACAATCACGAACATGAGCATGAAGCAGCTTTGCCAGACCCCGGTGAGGTCGTTCAGAGCGCCGAAGGTCAGAGGCAGGATAAAGCCGCCAAGGCCGCCGATCATCCCTACCACGCCGCCAACGGCGCCGACGTGCAGTGGGTAGTAGACCGGTATGTGCTTGTAGACGGCGGCTTTACCCAGGGACATGAAGAAACCCAGGGTGAAAATCAGCGCCACGAACATGGGCAGGCTCATGTCCAGCGTGAAGCGGATGTCGCCCTCAATGCCGTGTATCACATAGTCCGTGGGCGGGTAGCTGAGCAGGAAGGTACACAGCACAGAGGCACCGAAGGTCCAGTACATGACTCGCCGGGCGCCGAAGCGATCAGACAGCCAGCCGCCGAGAACACGGAACAGCGATGCCGGAATGGTGTAGAGCGCAGCGATCATGCCCGCCGTTTTGATGTCCAGTTCGTAGACGCCAATCAGGAAGTGGGGCAGCCAGAGTGCAAGGGCCACAAAGGCGCCGAACACGAAGAAGTAGTACAACGCGAATCGCCACACCCGGAGTTCCTTTAGCGGCTCCATCTGTTCCATGAACGACTTTGCCCGCTCACCACCGCGCTCAGAAGCCAGCGGATCCTCTTTGGCGAGCAGGATGAACACAACGCCCATCACCGCCAGAACCGTTGCATATATCTGTGCGGTCTGCTCCCAGCCGAAGGCCACCAGCAGGAACGGGGCACCGAAGTTGGTGACCGCGGAACCGACATTACCCGCACCGAAGATACCCAGAGCCGTGCCTTGCCGTTTGGGCTCAAACCAGGCGGCGGTATAGGCCACCCCGACGATGAACGAGCCGCCGGCCAGGCCAACCCCGAGGGCGCCCACCAGCAGCATGGGATAGGTGGTGGCGAAGGTCAGCAGGTAGACACAGGCCGCGGTGGTCAGCATCAGGATGCCAAAGACCCATCGCCCACCATATCGGTCGGTCCAGATCCCCAGGAACAGGCGGCTGATAGAGCCCGTAAGGATAGGCGTGGCCATCAACAGACCCAGCTGGGTGTCGGACAGTGCCAGATCCTCGGCGATACGGATCCCGATGATGGAAAAAATGGTCCAGACAGCGAAGCAGAGGGTGAATGAGAACGTCGATAAACCCAGTGCGCGGTACTGCTGTGATTGTGTTGGAGTCGTGGTCATTACTGTCTCCATCCCAGCCATTAACGATGCTTTAACCATATCAAAACGAAGGGTTTTTCATGCGGGGCATTGGAGGTACCTCCTGTTGGAGGCCGTGGTGGTACAAAAGCGGCGGAAAATGCGTGGGTGGGGATAGCTACTTGATTTCTCTCGTGGGGTACGCGCTGCAAACGTTGATTTAGCTCAATTATTAGGCGCTGTGGAATGTGGGCTAATGGCTGACAGATATCAATACAGGCCCCGGTCACAGGGGCTGATACCAGTCCTGGGAGAAGCCCATGAAAATCATGATTGCCTATGACGGCTCACGGAATGCCAGGTTGGCGCTGGCGCAAACGATGACCATGTTCCGTGCCCTTGATCCCCTGATCGTGTTGGTCGCAGTGGCCGAAAACCCCCGCGACATTACCTCCGGAAATGAAGACCTGTTCCAGCAGGAAGTCGCAGAACTCAAGGAACACCTTGAGGAGGCGCTGGCGGTCTGCGTGAAGGAGGAAGTGGCTGCCGAAACCATGCTGCTCGATGGCGACGCCCGAAAGATGCTGCTTTATGCCGCCGAGAAAAAGATCCGTCCGGACATGCTGGTGATCGCACGCCACAGCCATGAGCCCGACGGCGGCTTTATCGCCCGCTCCCTGACTTATTTCGTGGACGAACTGGATTACATGACCTTCGGCAGTGTGAGTTCTTTTCTCGCCCGACGAATCCAGTGTCCGCTCCTGATATTGCCCAGCCGCTAAGCCGGCCCGCTACCTGTTCTGATTGACTGCCCAAGGAGGCTGACATGAAAGTCGCTGACGTGTTCCGATTCAGGAACGCCGAGATCAAGGCGTTACACCTGACCTGGATCGCATTTTTTATTACCTTCTACGTCTGGTTCAACATGGCCCCGCTTGCATCCAGCATGCTCAAGAGCGTGGACTGGCTGACGAAAGACGATATCCGCCTGTTTGCGATCTGCAACGTGGCGCTGACCATTCCTGCCCGCATCATCGTGGGTATGGCGCTGGATCGCTTCGGCCCGCGCCGGGTGTTTTCCGTATTGATGGTGCTAATGTCCATCCCGGCGCTGACCTTTGCCTTCGGCGATACCATGACGCAACTGTTGGTAAGCCGACTGGTACTGAGCTCCATCGGCGCCAGCTTCGTGGTTGGGATTCATATGACCGCGATGTGGTTCAAGCCCAAGGACATCGGCTTCGCGGAAGGCTTCTATGCCGGCTGGGGTAACTTCGGTTCAGCGGCGGCGGCCATTTCTCTGCCGACCATCGCACTGCACATGTACGGTGGTGAGGATGGCTGGCGTTGGGCCATTGCCCAGAGCGCCATTGTCATGGCGGCTTACGGTGTCTACTACTGGTTTGCCATCACCGATGGCCCTGCGGGAACGGTGCATCGTAAGCCGAGAAAGGCCGTTGCCCTGGAAGTCAGCACCTGGGGCGATATGATCAAGCTGATCCTGTGGACCATTCCTCTGGTCGGTGTGCTTGGCATCCTGGTGTGGCGGATCCAGAACATGGGATACCTCGGGGTGACCGGAGCCATCATTTGCTACGCCGTCATCGTCGCCATTGTTTGCTACCAGATTGTCCAGATCCTGCGGGTCAATGTGCCCATTCTGAAGAAGGGTGTGCCCGAGGACGACAAATACCCGTTCAACAGCGTGGCGGCTCTTAACAGCACCTACTTTGCGAACTTCGGCGCCGAGCTGGCCGTCGTTTCCATGCTGCCCATGTTCTTTGAAGAAACCTGGAGCCTGAGCGCCACGGCTGCAGGCCTGATTGCCGCGTCCTTTGCCTTCGTGAACCTGGTGGCTCGTCCAATGGGTGGGCTGGTCTCAGACCGCCTGGGCAATCGCCGGTTTGTGATGCTCAGCTACATGTTTGGCATCGCGGTTGGCTTTGCCCTGATGGGACTGATGAACTCCAACTGGCCGTTGATCATCGCGGTTGGTATCACCGTGTTCACCTCGTTCTTTGTGCAGGGTGCTGAGGGGGCGACCTTCGGGATCATACCCTCCATCAAGCGCCGCCTGACCGGCCAGATTTCCGGCATGGCGGGTGCCTACGGCAATGTCGGAGCGGTGGTTTACCTGACCATCTTCACCTTTGTGACTCCGACTCAGTTCTTCTACATCATCGCTGCGGGTGCCTTCATCAGCTGGGTTCTGTGTGTGATGTGGCTGAAGGAGCCTGAGTCCGGCTTTGCCGATGAGTACCAGGTGTCTTCGGTGGACCTTCAGATTGAAGAGGAAGAGCGTAGACGGGAGGCCGCCGCTATTAGCTGATCTTTCCCGCCTGACTGAGGCCCGCAGGGATTCTGTCCCTGCGGGCTTTTTTGTTGTTTCCTGACTTTGTGGAACAATCCGGTAACGGACATTGGTCTCACCGACAGCAGGGAATTGTGTATGCAGGTATCAAAAAAGGAAGGGAAGCTTCTGGTTCAGGCGCTCCGGGAGTGGGAGAGCTCCGGGTTGCTGGACAGCGGACAGGCGAATGAGCTTCGCGGCAGTCTGGACATCACATCGTTTGACTGGAAACGAGTCGCCAAGTACTCGTTCTGGATGGCCATCGCCTGCATCGTGATTTCCGTGTCGGCAGTGCTGGCGGACCGCTGGCTTCTGGAGTTGTTCGAGCGCATATTTGCGGCCCCGGCCTCCGTTAAATGTGCGGTCTTTGCGATCATTGCCGGGCTTTTATACGGGGCGGGCCTGAGACGCAGCCGTAAACACCCTGAGAAGTTATACAGCAATGAGGCCCTGTTTTTCCTGGGTGTGGTGGCAACGGCTGTTTCCGTCATGTTCCTCGGTGTGGCAATCGACACCGGTTCTGGCCATTTCTCCCTGCTTCTTCTACTGGCGGCGCTGATTTACGGGGCGCTTGGTCTCGGGTTTCCCTCCAAACTGGTCTGGATCTTCTCGTTGTTATCGCTTGGTAGTTGGTTCGGCGCAGAAACCGGCTACGCCTCCGGGTGGGGCGCCTATTATCTGGGTATGAACTACCCGTTGCGGTTTGTCCTGTTCGGGCTGGTGTTGCTTGCCGTCAGTGCGTTGTTCCATCGCTGGCCGGCGCGAGAGGATTTCCTGAAACCGACACGGGTCATGGGGCTGCTGTATCTGTTTATCGCCCTGTGGATCCTGTCCATTTTTGGCAATTACGGTGATGGTGAGGCCTGGTTCGAGGTCCGGCAGATTGAATTGCTGCACTGGTCCGTGCTCTTCGCCGTTGTCTCCATTGCCTGTATTTATCACGGTGTGCGACATGACGACGGCATGACTCGTGGATTCGGGCTGACCTTCCTGTTCATCAACCTCTACACGCGGTTTTTTGAGTACTTCTGGGACAATACCCACAAAGCCATTTTCTTTGCGTTGCTGGCCGCGAGCTTCTGGTACCTCGGTTCCCATGCTGAACGGATCTGGCGTCTGGAACTGGTCCGGAATTGGCGGCAGGACGATGGACAGTGAATGAGGGCGAAAAAAAGCGGCTCCGGAGAGCCGCGGTAAGGCATTTAATTGACGGGATTACGGGTTCTTGATGTAGGCATTCTTGCGCAGGTAGAACCACCAGTTCACCACCAGGCACACGGCGTAGAAGACCGCGAAGCCATACATGGCCAGCTCCGGTGTGCCCGCCTGGATCTGTTGGCCCATCACGCGGGGCGCGATGAAGGCACCGTAGGCGGCGACGGCAGAGGTCCAGCCCAGGACCGGGCCTTTCTGTTGCTGGTTGAAGATAAAGCCAATGCTACGGAAGGTCGAGCCGTTACCGATGCCTGAGGCGGCGAACAGAATAATGAACAGGATCAGGAACACAGCGAAGTAGCTGTTCGGGTCTGTTGAGTTGTAGGCCAGCATCATCACGTAGCCGGTAGCCACGGAGGCGACGACCATCACAACCGAGATGATCTGGGTAACGATGGAACCACCCATCTTGTCGGAAATCCAGCCGCCGACAGGACGAATCAGCGCACCCACAAACGGTCCCATCCAGGCCCAGGTCAGTGCGCTTGGAGCGTCCGGATTGACGACCCGGGTCACCGTACCGTCAGCGGCAACTTCCATCATGTTCCCGAAGATGACACTGATGGACAGTGGCAGTGCGGCAGAGAAGCCGATGAAGGAGCCGAAGGTCAGGATGTAAAGCACGGTCATGGACCAGGTGTGCTTGTTGTTGAAGATGGCGAACTGATTTTTGATGCTGGGTTTGATGTCGCCGGGAATCAGTCGCAGAAGGATAACGGTCAATACAATGGTCAGCGGCAGAGCCAGCCACATGTTCAGCAGGCCGAGTGCCCAGACGCCGGCGATTGATGTCAGCATGCCAACCGCGTAAAGGCCAAGAATCTTGCCGAAGGCAGCCATCGGGGTGCCGGGGTTCGGGGTGACCACCTTCAGGTTGTTCATGCCGAACCAGCCCGCAAACGCCAGCGGAATCAGGAACACCAGCCAGAGGAAACCGGCGTTCTGGATCCAGGTGTCTGTGCCGGCCTCAATGCGACCAATCAATGTTCCGCTCGGGCTCTGAAGCTGCATGGGGTCGCCGGCCAGAGCGCCGAAGATGCCGACGGTCATCGCCAGCGGAATCAACACCTGCATGGTGGTAACACCAAAGTTACCGAGCCCCGCATTCATACCGAGCCCGTATCCCTGCTTGCTCTTGGGGTAGAAGGCGCTGATGTTGCTCATTGAGCAGGCGAAGTTACCACCACCGATACCGGAGAGCAGTGCCAGGGCCTGGAACACGATGAATGGGGTGTCCGGATTCATCAGGGCAAGGCCGGTACCGGCCGCAGGAAGCATCAGAAGCGCCGTAGTCAGGAAGACGGTGTTGCGGCCGCCGGCGATCTTGATCATGAAGGAGGCCGGGATGCGCAGAGTCGCCCCGGAGAGCCCGGCAATGGCCGTCAGCGTGAACAGCTGTTCAATGCTGAAGGGGAAACCCAGGTTCTTCATTTGGGTGGTGATCATTCCCCACATCAGCCAGACGGCAAACCCCATGAGCAGGCTGGGGATTGATATCCAGAGGTTTCTGGTGGCTATGCTCTTGCCTTCCTGTTCCCAGAATTGTTGGTTTTCGACATCCCAATGCTCGATGTCGGCGTTGGTCTTTGGTTTGGCGCCGATCGGACTGGCGCCTGCGGTGCTGTTGGCCATGGTTCATGCTCCTCGTTTTGCACACCCGAAGCCTCGTTGCTCGTGGCTTGCTGGCTATGGGCTCATTGTGCAAATCAATGGGGCAGAGGATTCTTGAGAAAAATCAAAGACGGTAACTGCGAATTACTATCCAGCATTTTTGCGCCTGTAATGGCAGCAAAATCAGGTCGCTTATGCTTTTAAAATCAATTAATTATGACGGTGGTATGCCGTGAGTGGTAGGTAATTTTCGCGGCGGCGCGGAAGAGGTAGCCATTCATTTCCGTAGCAGGGCCGGCACCGAATTGGCCGGCCGCGAGAGTCTGGATTATGCCGTGTGAGGCAAAACTCCATAATAGATGGCGCTGAAATGACAGGCACTGCCGCCAATCACGAACAGATGCCATACCGCATGCATATAAGGGATGCGGTCTGCCAGGTAGAACGCAACGCCTGCGGTGTAGACAATACCTCCGGCGATGGTGAGGTTCAGTGCCGTTTCGCTGAGATTGGCGACCAGATCTGAGGACGCGAACGTAATCAGCCACCCCATGGCGATGTAGATGCCAACCCGGGCCAGCTTGAACCGGTTCTTGAAAATGACCTTGAGGACAACCCCGGTCAGTGCGAGGGACCAGATGATGGCAAACAGCGTCCAGCCCGTGGCGCCTCGCATGTTGACGAGCAGGAACGGCGTGTAGGTGCCGGCAATCAGCAGAAAGATTGCGCAATGGTCGAGAGTTTTGAAGAGCCTTTTCAGCCCGGGCTCGCGAGCGCCGTGATACAGGGCGGATGCCAGGTAGAGCAGAATCAGCGAAGCGCCAAAGATGCTAAAGCTGACAATTTTCCAGATATCTCCGGATTGGCTGGCGCCCGCGATCAGGGCAACGGTGCCGATCACGCTGAGCAAAGCACCAATTCCGTGGGTGGCGCTGTTCAGCCACTCCTCGATGCGGTGGTGGATGGTTTCCATAGTCTGTTGTGCGTGTGTCATTGCAGAAGTGTCCGTATTAGCCATAGGTCGTACGGTACTTCAGCGTACACGTGTACGCAAACAATCTTTTGTGAATTTTTTGCTAATGGGTGTTCCTAGCTAAACAGAAGCGAACATTCACGGAACCTCAAATTCCTGGTTCTTGTCGCCCTAAAAAGGGAAAAATTTACATTCAAGAACCCGGCAAACGATCAAACGGGCTGACAGTTCCAGCACGTCGATCGCCAATGATATGCGTGTAAATTTCCGTCGTTCGGATGTCGCTATGCCCGAGAATCTCCTGAACCGTCCGAATGTCACTTCCCGATCTCAATAGTTCGGTAGCAAAGGCATGGCGGAAGGTGTGCGCCGAGACCCGTTTGGTGATCCCACTCGCCAGAACGGCTTTCCTCAACTGCCGAGAGTACGATGAATGATGAAGATGGTGGCGGCAAACATAACCAGCGATGGGATGAAGGCATCTTGTTGAAGATGGGAACAGGTACTGCCAACCCAAGTCCCTCATGACCGGTCCATATTTTTTGTGAAGGGAAGCTGGCACGGACGTAAGTCCGAATCCCTCGGACAGATCGGATTCATGTACTGACCTCGCATGCGCGACCTGCCGCTCGAGGTTTTCTCTGAGGTTACCCGGAATCAGTGTGTAGCGATCTTTTCGGCCCTTGCCGTTGAACACGAGCAAGTTGCGGCTTTTAAGATCGATGTCCTTTATGCGAAGCGAGAGGGCTTCATTGATTCTCAAACCGCAGCCATAGAGTAGCGCAGTAATGAGCCAGTATTCGGCTGTCATGTTGCTGAGAATAGAAGCGACTTCGTCGGGGTTCAGAACGGTCGGCATGCGCCGCGGCGTTTTCGTCATCGTGTACTGGAGGTTTTCAATCTCCCGTTTCAGCACATGCTTGTAGACGAAAATGATCGCGCACAGCGCCTGATTCTGAGTACCCGGGCTGACTCCCCGATTGACGGCAAGGTGATTCAGAAAGCGTTCAATTTCCTGATTGCCCATCAACTCCGGGTGTTTCTTATCATTAAAGAGAATGAACTGACGGATCCAGTAGAGGTAGGATTTTTCGGTCCGGTAGCTGTATTGCTTCGTCCTGATCTCTGTACGAACAGATTGCAAAAACGGTGATTTCGACACAGTGGCCCTCCGTGGCTGAATGACTGTATATCCATACAGTTATAATGAAAAGCCCTCAAAAACGCCAAATTTTTTGCGGTTTAATTTGCATGGCTCTGCACACTTTTCACAGAGCACCTTTGTAGGTAGCTGTTTCAGAAAGGGAAAATTTTGGCCTTCTGTATTTAACTTGCAGAAACGTGCACGGATAAGCCGCGTGCACACTTTTCACGGGCGCAAAAATCCGAAAACGGCCAGCCACTAGCAGGTAAGGCTATGAAAAATCTATGCTATCAGGGGTGTGAAGCCGTTTTGGACACGCTGGTACGGATGCGGTTTACTACGAATGCAAACTAATAAGCTGTTATAGCAAGAGGAAGAAATGGAGCAGAATCGATTTTTCGTTATAGTTTCAAGGATTAATTCTTTATTAATTCTAATTGCTGCTGTAGGAGCAGTTATAGCTGTTTTCTCCCTTTCTATCATGAGTAACAGTTGGGGAAACAGAAATACTGTTGAAGTGGTAGACGAAGAGAATGGTGAAGAATCGCTAGAACTAAGACTTGGTAATCTTGATGAGATGACTGGTCATGAAGTTCAGACAGTTAACCTAACTTCGGATAAACCTTCAAGGGGCTTTAGTTCGGGTTACGGTGGATCAGATATTCGCAATGTACTTTTTCTGGCTGGGGAAAAGCTGGATGCGAAATGGTTGTATGAAAAGAATAGTTACCTCATAACGTGCTTTTGCAAGCTTCAAGCATCGAACAAGTATAATGGCGATGACCCGGTTTTGGCTGTTTATGTGTCCGTAGTTAAGGAGGATTCAAATGGTGATAAAGAATTATCTGATCGAGACGGCATTGTTCTAGCCCTTATGAATCCCGATGGATCAAACTATAAGGAAGTTAGTAGTGGTATCACCAAAGTAATGGACTCTACTGTGACTGATGGTGGAGAAAATGTTACTTTTTTGGTTCAGATAGATACGCGTGTTTTGGCGAGAAAATATTCCTTGAAGACGTTTTCTTTGGTCTCAGAAAGGGAAATATCTGAAATAAGTAAAAAGCTATAACAAGGCAGTGCACGGGAACCAACTACGCTCCACAAACATGTGCTTCGCTACGCTCAGTTTATCACATGTTTGTTCCACTCCGTTGGTCCCGTGACTGCAGCGTTATGAGTGAGAGAAAAGTGGACTTCGAATACTTCAAATATCCAGAGAGATTTGCTTTTTTAACTGACGATCAAGTGGCTTGCTCTATTTGTTGTGATGTTAAGGTATGTTTTGATGCTGGTGGTTATTCTGGAGTTAACCAAATTGATTGTATTTGCTCTGAATGTCTTAAGGCTGGGAAGCTGATCGACTTAGAAATCGAGCCTAACATGATATTTGATGATGGCTCTGAGGCGTCAAAGATCATTACTTACAAAACCCCAGGATTGCCTACTTGGCAAGATACTGCTTGGCCAACTATCAATGGTCTAAAGCCTGTATTTCAGTGCATAGCATCAAAGCAAGACTTTACAGGCAAAGAAGATTTTCTGGATTGTTTTATCGAAGGTGACCAAGCCAAAGAGGATGTTGAATGGATATGGGATACTCTTCCAGACAGAAAACTTAACAGCCTAAAAGAGGCGGGAGATATATCCGTCTATCTGTTCAGTCTGGACAACAGGAAATATTGGGTCTGGGATGCCTGCTAGACTCATAACAAGCCAAGGCAGTGGGACAAATTTTGCATCACTGCGCTCAAAACGCAAAATCTGCCCCTGCTTGGGGCGTTATGGGGGCTAATTCAGTGAAGGCAGCGAAGATTACATTCCTGTCGATGCTGTTCTTTTCAGGGATATTCTCCGTGAGTTCTCTCACGGTCTACTTTGGAGACTGGAACAGACTGACTTGGGCCGCTTGCTTTGGTCTGTTTATCGGCGCGGTAGCCGCACCAGAGTTTGATCGTAAGGCTTTCGCATATCCGGTTTTGCTTCAGTCTCTGGCAGGGGGTGTCGCTGGATATGCCCTTGGGGTAGTTCTGGTTTTATCCACGGTGCCTGCTTTTTTAACAATCGTAGCGGGACTGGTGCTAGGGGGTTCTGCTGGTTTCTGGGTAAAGCATGTCCAGGCACCGTAGACCCATAACAAGTAGGTGCACGCGACAAGCGCGTGACCAAGTCGTTAGGACGATAGACATGTCAACAATCGGCCAAACCTTAAACCAAATCCAAGCGCTCCAAGACGAAATAAAAGAAGCTGGGGCAGAAGATTGGTTTGCTCGTGAGTTGATGAATTTCACTACTGTCGTTTTCTTTCAGTTTCTGCCTCACTCAATTCTCGATGGAAAGAAAGAGCTTGTAGAGCCTTCCGGGAAAGTGGCTGAAAAATACTATGAGTTGGCGTCTCAGCCAGAGCTACTCTCGGAGTTCATTAGATTTAGTAATATGGGGCAGTTCTTGTGTATCTGGAATACGTATGAGAAATATCTCCGCCAAAAATACCGGAATCACTTTGGCCGCAATAAATTCAAAATAAAGGAACTATTTGACGACTTGATCGCAAGAGCGAAGCCGGCAGGTTTTGACGAACTCAAAGAAGAGTTTGAGGTAATGAGGAATACTAGGAATAGTCTTCACGAAGGCGGCGTGTTCAATCGAAACTTCGACTCGTGGTCAGGGAGTTTCTCAGGAGCGACATACAGCTTCTTGCCAGGGGAGCCAGTAACACCTTTGAGAGTGGCGGACGTGAGCCAAGTCATGTGGAAGCATTATCAGGCACTGGAGACCTCGCTCCCATGAGAAATGCGAGTGATAAGGGCCGAGGAGGTCCTAACCAATCAGGCCAGCGGACGCGTGTGACGCGCCGCTGCCTTTGGCGTTAAATGGGGAGGAGCATGAAGCTCGTTTTACTTCCAGGCATGGATGGCACCGGGTTGCTTTTTGAGCCGCTACTACCAGAGCTGAGTGATCTGGGTATCGAGATTATATCCCTGCCGGATCAAGGGCCTCAGGACTATGCAGCTTTGGCGGCTTGCATCGCACCTCGCCTAGAAGGCATTGAATGTGTATTGGTGGCCGAGTCATTTTCAGGTGGCATCGTCGGATCTCTCTTAAACGATCACCGGCTTCATATTAGGCATGTTGTGTTTGTGGCGTCATTCCTTGTCAGCCCTTCGCGTGTCCTGTCCCGCCTGGCTTCATTCTTGCCCATACGGGCTCTGGCGTTCCTGCCAATTCTTTCGCCTCTCATAATAAGATTTTTCTTGCTTGGGCGCGGCGCGAATGGCGAACTTCTAGCAACGTTCCGTAGGTCTCTGGCGCTGGTCTCATCTCGTACTTTAAGGGCGCGACTGCGTCAGATTTCTAAATTACGCTCAACCGGCCAGTCATTTCATGTCGGCGCCACATACATCCGTCCGTTAAACGACTTTCTTGTGGGTGACCAAATCGGCGAGTTTAGGCAAGCTTATCCAGATATTGACGTGGTTGAGCTGGCTGGCCCGCATTTTATTCTACAAGCCGAGCCCAAAGTCTGCGCCCGGCTTATCCGCGACGCTGTGGGCCATTTAACAAGCACAGGCAGCGGGACGCCTTCGGCGCCCCTGCTATGAACGTTAAGGCCCTATGATTATCCGAGAGCAGATCGAAGACAAGTTTGGCGGTAAGGCTTTCGAAAGACCTCTTTTCTACAGGTATGAAGGAGGCCTTCGGTTTGAGCTGTCGGGAGATGGAAACTACCTAAATCAGTTCCTCACAGCCCACCAAAAGGCAATGGAAGTCTGCCAGCAGGTTTTTCGTACATGTGAAGATATAACCATTTGCGTGAGGATTTTTGGTGGTAATAAGCTACTGTCTAGGCTTTCAACTTTGAGGGAGTTAAGAGAGGCTGGCTTACTTCCAGAAACTAATAAAGAGCATTGGACTCAGTTCGATGAAGAGTGGCGCGGCGATGAGGATTACGCTGATTCGTTATGGCACTACATAGCCTTCAAGGCGTCAAAAGAATATCTAATCAATGCCTTGTGGTGCGCGCTTGCCTCCGACTTCGGCTTTATCAAGCCTAACCCAATGGCGGCGGTGTACTTATTCAACCTGACTCAAGATGTCATGGTTTTCCCATACGACGACCGAGGAATGGATGTCGTTGGTCCAAATCAGCATTTTCTAAAAGAGCTATACGATGCCTTTGGCGATTATCTACTCGAATACGATAGGGAAGCTATGGATGCCAGTTTCCTTCAAAAGCCTTAACCAATGCGTCAACGGGACCATTTTTTCGCTGTCGCTCCAAACCGGCCCGTTACGCCGGCGTTAAATTTAATATGAGTGTAGATCCGTTTCTCGATCAAACATTGACCCATATGGAGAAGACGTTGGAGGGCCTAGCACAGCGAGTGCCCCAACCGGAAAAGGTTCCGTATAACGACGGATTTGTCTTTCGACATGTCGAGAAAACGGTTCACCAGGCACTTGTGCAGAAATTGGCAAGGTTAGTTAGCAGTCTACACGCTGCTAGGCTTTTATGGGCATACGGCTTTGTTCAAGAGCAAGCTGCGATGCAGCGCATGCTAGATGAACTACAGGAAGATATTCAATTTTTGGCCTTTGGGGTGATTTTCGAGGACTGGACCGCTCTTCATGATTCCTACCTTTCCTCATTTTTTGAGGAAGAGTTTGATTCAGATTCAGCAATGTCCTCTTCACAGAAAAGGCCAATGATACCTCGTAAGAAGATTCGTTCTTGGATTGCTTCTGTAGAAGGAGTGCAAGACCCTAGTACAGGCCGAGAGGCAACTCGAACTCTCAGTAAAGCATACTCAGGTTATGTTCATGCGGCATCTCCTCACATCATGGAGATGTTCGGTGGAAACCCGCCGCGATTCCATATGAGAGGGATGGCGGGATCCCCCAAGCATGCTGAACACCATGCTGATTTATGGAACTACTTTTATCGCGGAATTCTCGCCTTTGCGTTTGCCGTCAAAGCATTCGGTGACCATGAAATGTTCAACTCGATCAAAGGCTTTGCTGATGAGTTTTTGAAAGACTCCGGGAACGATTATTTGTCCAAAGAGTGGGATAAAATTTAACAAGTCACGGAAGGCGGACGCGTGAGACGCGCCGCTTCGTTCAGCGTTAGTGATCGAGGTTTTACAGGAGCTCGGGATGAGCCGCTATGTTCTGTCAAGAAAAGCAACCCAAAAGACTTCGAATTCACTGAAGCCTCTTTTTTCATTTGTTTTTATAGTGTTGATACTGCTTTTGATGTTTATCAGGTCTGGCTCATCAGATTTGGGTGAATATTCAAACTGGCAGACAATGGTTGTAGATGGAAAAAGAAGGACGCCGCAAGGTTCTTTCTACATTGATGTTGATGGCAATGATTACCCTATCGCTCTTCAAAATTCAAATGCGAGAAAGTTTTGGCACCAAGTGGATTATTTTGATGAAGTTCAGGTACGTCTAACAGAGGGCAGAAGAATAGCCGCGCTCAGGTACAGAGAAGAAAAAATATATGGTATCGATGAGTTTGAGGAAGCCGCGAAGCGGACGTATTCAGCCTTGACCGACAAGATGATTCAGGTCTCGGTTATTTACGCAATAATAATGATTTTTTTGATAGTCAAAGAGCGCAGGTAGGTGTTTATAGCGTTTAAGCTGCCGGAATAATCGGTGCAATGGGTAAAACCTACTTAAAGCCTACCACTAACCAGTGCAGGCACGGCGACGCCCACTACATTGCGCCTTCGGCTTCATTCCGTGGGCGCACATGCTGCAAGCGTTATATGCAAGTGAAAGAATGACAGACGAACAGTACATAGAAATCATCAGGAAAAAATATCAGAAGCGAAAGCTAAGTGGATCTATAGGTCTGCTTGTCGTGTTTGCGGTGGCAGTCTGGAGCTATTTTGAATTTGTTGAAATGAGTCGAGAAGTTACGGGTTTGACCAGTGTGGAGGTCTTCCTGACGGAGGGTGAACCAGTTTCGGAAGTGGGGATCTCCGGTGTAGAAACGTTGGTCCGCCTTGCCCACTCGTCAGGCATAGAGAAGGGCATGTTTTTGGGTCTGTTGCCGGTTTTTATTGGTCTTTTTGCAGTTTTCTTTCTGATCCAGATTTTTGGTGCGCGTAAAGATCGCTTACTTCTGGAGTACTACGATAAAGCTGCATCTAACCAGTAGCGCAAGCGGACCGGTTTTCCGGTGCGGTTGCGCCTCCAAACCGGCCGCTTCGCATAGCGTTAAGTGTCACTAGGAGCAAATATGTCTGACAAGGAAGGTTTGGTTTCTCTCACACGAAGCTTCTTTTCTAAACACTGGGGTAGTGAGGCACCTTTACCCCAATGGGATTTTTCCTGGGAATGGCGTGGTCCTGTACCAAATTATCTGGTCGGTGGAGTTTATGCGCTGTTAAAGGGTGATGAGGTTCTTTACGTTGGCTTAGGCAACAGCCGTGGTGGAGGCATTTATCAGGATCGCGGCATCAGCCGTCGACTGATGGCGCACGTGATCAAGGCAGCACCTTCCGGTTCCAGTAAGGACAGTATCCTCCGTGAACGGTGGGAAGCGGTGGGAGTCACTAGAGTGGCCACTCTGGGATTTACGAAGGAACTAAACTACCTCGCTCCTGCGTTGGAGGATTTCCTGATCGGCAAACTAAATCCACCAGAGAATAGTGTTAAACGACAAAATACTTAACCAACCGCGTAAGGCGGACGTCCCTGACGGGCCGCCGCTTCGCTTGGCGTTATGTTCCAGGAGAAATGTTGTGCTAGGGAAGTTGTTTGGAAGAAAAAAGGAAGAGCCTCTCAAAGAAAATGAGGTGCGTGTGGTCCTCCCTGAGGAGTCCTACACGCTGATGGAATGGAAAGAGGACAGCTTGCCGTGTATTGGGATGCTCAATTCTGCACTCATTGACTTCGAGCACAAGCAGATTTTCGGGTGGCACCTCTCGGTGATCATCGACTTTGAGGAAACGATCGATAATGGAATGCCCTCGGAGGAAGAAAGAGAAATTGTTGATCCGTTCTGTGACAAATTAGACGAAGAAATCAAAGCAGGTGGAAACGCTTTGTTCCTTGTCAGAGAAACTTGGAACAAAACTCGACGCATAGTCTGGAGAGTTTACGACCCAGAAATTGCCCACCAACACCTTCAATACTTAGCTGATCACCATCGGCATCCTCGACCTTTTGATTGGCGGATGGAACAGGACCTTGAGTGGGGCCAAGCGGAATGGTACTTCAAGCAACTGAGAACATAACAAGTGGCTGTTGTCGGACGCACCTCCGCTGGCGCTCCGGCACGCCGCAAAGCCAAGCGTTATGCGTCATAAGAGATGAATCATGTTAAAGGTTCTGTTTGTGAGCTCAGCGATTGCTTTTATCGGCGGCGCCCTTCTAATTTTTATCGGTCTCGGCTTTTTCTTATTCCGCCGCACTCAATCAACAAAACTATTTGCCAATCGCCCTGAATTCATCGCTCTGCTTACATCAATTTTTTTAGCTGTAGCGGGTTTCACCGCGCTACTTGTTGCTCCAGTGTACCAAGGCACGGAGACACGGACTCAAGTATCAATAGAGCCTGCCACGGGGGTCACTTTCGGCGAGTCAACAACTGAAAAAACAAGAAAATCGTTTGTAGAGGTCAACGGCATTGAAGTTTTACCTCTTTTTATCGCCCCGGTATTTATCGCTCTACTACCCATGCTATTTTTTAAGCTTGGAATCCGCCCCGTTGTCGAAGGCATCTGCGCATTGCTGCTTGGTGGACAAGCAGCTATAGGGATGACAGGTTACGGCACCTTTTTCGGACCAAGTGGGTTAGTAATGGTAATAGCTGGCATCTTGGCGCTGAGATCAAACAATGCCACATAACCAGGCCAGTCACGGCGACGTCTACTACATTGCGGCTTCGCCTCCATTTCGTAGCCGCGCATGCTGGCGGCGTTAGTGATCGAGGTTTTTGAGGAGCTCGGGATGAGCCGCTATGTTCTGTCAAAAAAAGCAAGCCAAAAGACTTCTAACTCACTGAAGCCTCTTTTTTCATTTGTTTTTATAGTGTTGATACTGCTTTTGATGTTTATCAGGTCTGGCTCAGAAGATCGGGGTGAATATTCAAACTGGCAGACAATGGTTGTAGATGGGAAAAGAAGGACGCCGCAAGGCTCTTTCTATATTGATAGTGATGGCACTGATTACCCTATCGCTCTTCCCAATTCGAATGCGAGAACGTTTTGGTACCGAGTGGATTATTTTGATGAAGTTCAGGTACGTTTAACAGAGGGCAGAAGAATAGCCGCGCTCAGGTTTAGAGAAGAAAAAATATATGGTATCGACGAGTTCGAGGAAGCCGCGGAGCGGACGTATTCAACCTTGACCGACAAGATGATTCAGGTCTCGGTTATTTACGCAATAATAATGATTTTTTTGATAGCTAAAGAGCGCAGGTAGGTGTTTATAGGGTTTAAGTTGCCGGAATAATCTGTGCCATGGGTAAAACTTTTTTACAGCCTACCACTAACCAGTGCAGGCACGGCGACGCCCACTACATTGCGCCTTCGGCTACATTCCGTGGGCGCGCATGCTGCAAGCGTTAAAACGAAAACACAGGAGGTCACATGCAACGGATCGCATCGCACATTACTCTGTGGGTTAATCTGCTCTTTCTATCTCTGATCCCCAGCATTGCCCTTGCCGAAAACTCGGCCCCTGAAGACTATCTCACTAATAAACCGCTGGTATTGGAGGTTCGGTACTGTGAGTGCCTGGCCACCAAAACCGATGGCGCACCTTCCGACCTACTACCAAGTTTTCTCAGAGAGTCCAGTCTCTTAAAGGTTAGTGTGTCGAGCAAGGATAGTGGCTTTGCTTCTTCAAGCGAGTTTTCCATAGGTTACGAACTCAAGCCAGTTGCAGGCTCGCCGGACCAATTTCAATTCAACTATGCTGGCAATCACACTACGAGTAAGGGGAACAGTGCTGGCAACGGCGAGTTGCTGTTGGTTCAGGGTCAGTGGGTCAATCTTTTCGGCTCACAGCATGAGACCGAAACTGGATCGCAACACAGCAACGTTGCGGTGCGGGTGGCTAAGCCCGGTGGTTCCTGATGCCAGGTTTTAACAAGTCAATTAAGTTCGTTCCAGGCCTAAAGGCCGTCCACCGGACGTCCCTGTCGGGCCGCCGCTTATTTCAGCGTTAGGAGCACTTGGATGTCACCAGTAACGTACAGCGATGGGGTCACCCCGGTGAGGGTTGGTGATGCTGTCACAGTTACGGTAAAAGCTTGGTGGATTTTCCCCAGCAAGAAGAATGGCCAGGTAACCTATGTTCACGATCCCAAGGAAAAGGTTCGCCCCCACGTGAACGACGTCGGAGTGGAAGTTTCTCTCTCTAAAGAAAGCTCCCTTTTCTTCTCACTCGTCAACGGGCGGTTGCCCTCAGCGGTAGCAAAGCGTGGTACATCCTAACAAGTGACTGTGGTGTCAATTCCATAAATTAAGCCATTTC
>NZ_ANIE01000006.1 GCF_000708045.1 Marinobacter nitratireducens | reverse complement strand
AACCCCAGCATCCCCGATGCTGGGGTTTTTTATTGCCTGAAAAACTCCACGGAGCTCGGATTCTGAGCGTTTCAAGAAGTGATATACTGCCGGGGATAACCAAAACCAACGTTTCTTCTGATGGGAGCTCTGCAATGACCGCAACCGATCACCTGGTCATTTTCGATACAACCCTCCGTGACGGCGAGCAAAGCCCGGGCGCTACCATGAATAAGGCGGAGAAACTCCGTATAGCCAAGGCGCTGGAGAAGCTTCGGGTTGACGTGATTGAGGCGGGATTTGCGATTGCCAGCCAGGGTGATTTTGACGCGGTCAAATCCATTGCCGAGACCATTAAGGACTCCACGGTTTGCAGTCTTGCTCGCGCACTCGACAACGATATTGATCGTGCTGCAGAAGCAATTCGACCGGCAGAGCGGGGGCGCATTCATACCTTCATTGCAACATCCCCCATCCACATGAAGCACAAGTTACAGATGGAGCCGAATCAGGTTATTGAGCAGGCTGTCCATGCCGTTAAACGCGCTCGCGGCCATGTGGACGATGTTGAGTTCTCTTGCGAAGACGCGGGGCGGTCCGAACTGGATTTTCTCTGTCGCATCATCGAAGCGGCAATTGATGCTGGCGCCAGAACGATCAACATCCCTGATACCGTTGGCTACGCCATTCCCGACCAGTTCGGTGAGACAATTCGGCAACTTCTGAACCGTATTCCGAACGCCGACAAGGCGATTTTCTCGGTGCATTGTCACAACGATCTGGGGCTTGCAGTCGCGAACTCACTGGCGGCTGTCACCAGCGGCGCGCGTCAGGTCGAATGTACAATCAATGGCCTGGGCGAACGGGCAGGCAATGCCTCGCTTGAAGAAATCGTCATGGCCGTGCGTACCCGTCAGGACCTGTTTAATATCGATACTCGCATTGATACCCAGCACATCGTGCCCGCCTCCCGTCTGGTGTCCACCATTACGGGTTTTCCGGTTCAGCCCAACAAGGCCATCGTTGGAGCTAATGCCTTCGCTCATGAATCAGGTATTCACCAGGATGGTGTCCTCAAGCATCGTGAAACCTACGAGATCATGCGAGCGGAGGACGTTGGCTGGCATACCAACAGTCTGGTCCTTGGCAAACACTCCGGCCGGAACGCGTTCCGGACTCGCCTGCAGGAACTTGGTATCCAGTTCGACACCGAGACAGAGCTTAACGAAGCCTTCACCCGCTTCAAGGCACTGGCTGATCTCAAGCACGAAATATTCGACGAGGACCTGCAGGCAATTGCGAGTGATACCCTTCAGGAAGAGGAAGAGGGGCGTTATGGTTTGGTTTGCATGCAGGTCTGTTCCGAAACCGGTGTAAAGCCCAAAGCACATTTGACACTTATGGTGGACGGCAAGGAACACACCGTTGAAGCGGAGGGCAGTGGGCCCGTAGACGCCACGTTCAAGGCCATAGAATCGCTTGTTGACTCGGGGTGTAACCTGCAATTGTATTCGGTTAACGCCATTACCAGTGGCACCGATGCGCAGGGTGAGGTAACTGTTCGTTTGGAACGGGGAGGCCGTATCGTCAACGGTATCGGTTCTGATACGGACGTGATCATTGCTTCCGCGAAAGCCTATGTGGAAGCTCTCAACCTGATTAGCCGCAGTGGTCTGCGACAGCACCCGCAAGTGGCTGACGTGTAGCCATTGCCTGGAATGCACTGGATATCTCAATGACTCATACGGAAGCTGAACGGCAGTTCTATCTGGGCATGGCAGGGGTCAGCCTCTGGTATGCCCGGGAACATTTGCCTGGGGCTGCGCCGAGTCCGGAGTTTGTGTTTCCGGAGGAGGTGTCGACCCCCGTGCCGGAACCGGGGGTTCAACCGGTAGCGCGGGAATTTCCGCGTCCGGTAGCTGCAGAGGTATTGCCGACAGGCCCGGGTGGGGCACATGGAAAGCCCGATTTGCAGGCGCTGATGGTTGGCGGCAAGGAAAGCAAAGTCCCGGAGCCAAAGCCGGTTTCTGAGACTGAGTCTCGCGCGCTACCAGAGGTTGCGGGTGGCTCGAGCGAAGATTCTGCTGGGGTAACCGATGTTGTTGCCCGGGCGGAAGCGATCCCTCTCAATCTGAAAGCCTGGGGAGGGAACCGTTTCTGCCTCGCTTGCGGGCTCGCGGACGATGCAAGCAATCGATTACAGGAGACGCTTGCTCTCAATATTATGAAGAGCATCGGTGAAGTCGCACCCTCTGCCTTGGGCCCATTGCGCTGGCCGGTGTTCAATAACGTCAAAGTCCCCGGCAATTCGTCATCCGACCTGGCGAGCGTGATGTCGGATGTTTTTACCGCGTTCAAGGGGCGAACTCTGATCCTTCTGCACTCAGGCGATGAATCCAGTACCGGGAAAATCGAGCAGCTTCTGCTGGACGCCGGGCTTGATCAAGGCCTGGTTTACCGACATTCTCTCGCAGAGCTGTCGTCCAGTCCTGAGCTCAAGCGGGCGTTGTGGAGCCAGCTAAGACCATTGGCTGCGGGCTGATGTCCGGCGGGCGGGAATTTGAACATGTTAGGAGAGCTGACTTCAGGGTTAGGAGGCTTGTCCCCGAGGATTTACCAATGGTGCTTGATATCGAGCGTCAGGGTTATTCCTTCCCCTGGTCTGAATCTGTTTTCCGGGACTGTTTCAGGGATAACTATCGGCTCTGGGCTCTGGTGTCAGGCGAATGCCTGACCGGGTACGCCGTGGTCGCCTATATGTTCGATGAGGCACACCTGCTTAATATCTGTATAAGCCCTAAGATCCGTGGGGCGGGTGCGGGGCGGCTGTTGCTGCGTCACCTTCTCGCTGAGTCCTCCAGAGACGGGATGGAGCAGATGATTCTTGAGGTTAGGGTAAGTAATGACGTGGCTTCGGCCCTCTATCTCAGTGAAGGGTTTTCCGAGATTGGCGTACGTCCTAACTATTATCCGGCGGCTGATGGCAGAGAGGATGCCCGGGTCATGGCTCTGGCGGTCTGACCCGGTCACCGTTGTTCGCGTAATGCTCACTTACCCCCTATAATAGCGGGCTTTCCAGTACACCCGAATCAGGTTATTTTCTCATTATGTCCAGCCTTTCCCAGGAAGTGGCTCAACGCCGCACCTTCGCCATTATTTCTCACCCGGATGCCGGTAAGACAACCATCACCGAGAAGGTGTTGCTGTTCGGTCAGGCGCTCCAGAAGGCGGGTACCGTCAAAGGCAAGAAGTCTGGTCAACATGCCAAATCTGACTGGATGGAGATGGAAAAGGAGCGTGGTATTTCCGTCACCACCTCGGTGATGCAGTTTCCCTATGGGGGGAAATTGGTGAACCTCCTGGATACACCGGGCCACGAAGACTTCTCTGAAGATACCTACCGGACCCTCACGGCCGTCGATTCCTGTCTGATGGTGATCGACAGTGCGAAAGGTGTTGAGGAACGGACTATCAAACTGATGGAAGTTACCCGCCTCCGTGATACGCCGATCCTGACGTTCATGAACAAACTTGACCGGGATACCCGGGATCCGATCGAACTCATGGACGAGGTTGAGGACGTTCTCAAGATTGCCTGTGCACCGATTACCTGGCCAATCGGAATGGGTAAGGGCTTCAAGGGTGTTTATCACTTGCTGCGGGATGAGGTTATTCTCTACCAGACCGGGCAGGGCCACACCATTCAGGAAAAGCGCATCATCAGCGGTCTCGATAACCCGGAACTGGATGACGTGATCGGCAGTTACGCTTCTGATCTTCGGGATGAGATTGAGCTGGTTAAAGGTGCGTCCCATGAGTTTGATCAGGAAGCGTTCCTGGCTGGCGAACTGACGCCGGTCTTCTTCGGGACGGCGCTGGGTAACTTCGGTGTCGACCACATGCTGGATGGCCTGGTCGAGTGGGCGCCAGAGCCCCAGCCGCGGGAAACCGATCAACGCCTGGTCGAGCCTGCGGAAGATGGATTCTCCGGGTTTGTGTTCAAGATTCAGGCGAACATGGATCCCCAGCACCGGGATCGGGTTGCCTTTCTGCGCATCGTCTCGGGCAAATACAGTCATGGCATGAAAGCCCGCCATGTCCGTATTGGCAAAGATGTCCGCTTCTCGGATGCACTAACCTTTATGGCAGGAGATCGGGAGCATGCGGCAGAGGCATTTGCCGGCGATATTATTGGGCTGCACAACCACGGGACGATCCAGCTTGGCGATACGTTTACCGCCGGTGAGGACATCAAGTTCACCGGTATCCCGAACTTCGCTCCGGAATTGTTCCGCCGTATTCGTTTGAAGGACCCGCTGAAGGCCAAACAGCTGCAGAAAGGCTTGATTCAGCTGTCGGAAGAGGGGGCTGTGCAGGTTTTTCGCCCAATGCGCAATAATGATCTTATCGTAGGCGCGGTTGGCGTGCTCCAGTTTGATGTGGTGGTTAGTCGTCTCAAGAGTGAATATAAGGTCGAGGCAATTTATGAGCCGATCAATGTGGCAACGGCACGATGGGTGACCTGTTCGGACGAGAAGAAACTGGACGAATTTCAGCGCAAGAACAACGATAACCTGGCTCTCGACGGAAGCGACCGTCTCGCCTACATTGCGCCCACAATGGTTAACTTGAACCTGGCTCAGGAACGTTATCCCGATATCCAGTTCCATAAAACCAGGGAGCACTGATCCCTTAGTTGGATACAGTTGGGGGGAGGCCAGCATGAGGTTTGTCGATGCCCACTGCCATTTTGACTTTCCCCGGTTTGACGGGCTCCGGTCCGACGAACTGGCCTCGGCGAGACACGCCGGGATGGTGGCTCTTGTCATTCCGGGCGTTCGACATGCCGACTGGTCGAGAGTGCGTGAAGTCGCCCGATCTTTCCCCGACGTTTTTTATTGTCTCGGTATCCATCCCTGGTACATCGATGAGCACAATGACCGCGATCTGGATGAACTGGCGCGGATGCTGGAGCAGCGACCGGAACGTTGCGTGGGAATTGGCGAATGTGGTCTTGACCGGTTAAAAGGTAATGTGCCGCAACAGTTGCCCTGGTTTGAAGCTCAGGTAGACATTGCCGCCAAGTGCGATTACCCGCTGATAATCCATTCAGTAAAAACGCACGATGATGTGTGCTCAGTGCTGAGGCGGCGCGGCTGGAATGGACGGGCCTTGCTGCATGGTTTCTCGGGCTCCTATGAGCAGGCCAGAAAGCTTGTGGATCTTGGCTGTTATATCGGGGTGGGTGGTGTTATCAGTCACTCAAGAGCAAGGAAAACACGAGAGGCCATCTCCCGGCTTCCTGACGATGTACTGGTCGTGGAGACGGATGCGCCGGATATGGCTCCCGAGGGCGTCCAGAAGGGAAGGAATTCGCCCGTCTTTCTACCGGGCATTATTGAGGTGCTGGCTGAACTCAGAGGAACTTCGGTCGAAAAGCTGTCGCCAGTATTGCTGGAGAATGTGTGCCGTCTTTACGGTTGGAAATCTTCCCCGCTCCGGGCATAAGGGAATAGCGAAACACTTGGGCTCAGGGTTGGCTTTCTTGGGTGGTTCGAGTATACTTCGCGCCCTGGCTTTTCAAGGCGATGTCACTATCTCAGCCCCGAATGGTGTCACTGCCGACTTATATACAGGTAAATGCCTCCCCGATTACGTGCGTGAGCGGTGGTGGTAAACGTTTCTTTTATAGCGTTCAAGGCGGAATCAATGAAGACTCTGAGTGCGAAACCAGAAACAGTAAAACGTGACTGGTACGTTGTAGACGCAGCCGGCAAGACGCTGGGTCGTCTGTCAACCGAAATCGCCCTTCGTCTGCGGGGCAAGCATAAAGCTGAGTACACCCCTCACGTGGACACTGGCGACTACATCGTGGTTATCAATGCCAGCCAAGTGCAGGTTACCGGCAAAAAGGCATCTGCAAAGATGTACTATAGCCACACCGGCTTTCCAGGTGGCATCAAGTCCATCAATTTCGAGAAGCTGGTAGACAAGGCTCCCGAGCAAATTATCCAGAAGTCTGTCAAAGGCATGCTTCCGAAGGGTCCGCTCGGCCGCGCCATGTTCAAGAAGCTGAAAGTCTACGCCGGCGCTGAGCATCCTCATGCAGCCCAGCAGCCCAAAGAACTCGACATTTAACGGAAGGCGGATATGTCTGTAGCACAAAATTACGGTACTGGTCGCCGCAAGAACTCCACGGCTCGCGTCTTTATCAAGCCGGGTAGCGGTAACATCACTATCAATGGTCGTACTATCGAAGAATTCTTCGGTCGTGAGACTCTGCGCATGATCGTTCGTCAGCCGCTGGTGGTTGCTGAGTCTGTCGATCGTTTCGATATCAACATCACTGTTAAAGGTGGTGGTACTAGTGGTCAGGCGGGTGCAATTCGCCATGGTCTGACCCGTGCACTGATGGACTATGATGAGACTCTGCGTCCGGCTCTGCGCAAAGCGGGTTATGTTACCCGTGACGCCCGTGAAGTCGAGCGTAAGAAAGTGGGTCTGCGCAAGGCGCGTAAGCGTCCTCAGTTCTCCAAGCGTTAATATCGCTGGAGCAGAACCCAGGAAAACCCGGCCTATGGTCGGGTTTTTTTGTGTTCGGCTGAAATGTCTGCAAATTGATCTGGAGCAGGGAAGGGCCGCTGCGGGCGGCTTTCCGACTTGTAAGGCCCTGGTAATTTCATTACCATTTGGGCGCTTATATTTTTGGGTTGTGAAGTCCTTATAAGATGCACCTTGCCTGCTTTGGAGTGGGCTGTGACATCGCCTGATGGGAGAAAACCATAATGAGTAATGGCGACGTGAGCCAAGGCCGACGCCGGTTCCTGATCGGCGCTACGTCCGTGGTCGGTGGAGTCGGCGTCGTCGGTGCGGCAGTCCCTTTCGTGGCATCCTGGAATCCCAGTGCCAAAGCGGAAGCGGCTGGTGCGCCGGTAACCGTCAATGTCAGTAAGATCGAACCAGGTCAACAGATTACCGTCGAATGGCGCGGTAAGCCTGTCTGGATCGTCCGCCGTACCGAGGAGATGTTGAAAAACATCGAGAAGTTGAACGATGCGGTGAAGGACCCTCAGTCCGAAGAGCCGCAGCAGCCTCAGTACATCGAGGGCGTGTACCGCGCTCTGAAGCCAGAATTTGCGGTACTTGTTGGGCTCTGTACGCATCTTGGGTGTGTGCCCTCCTATCGACCTGAAGTGGCGCCAGCCGACTTGGGCGAAGATTGGTTGGGTGGTTTCTTCTGTCCGTGCCACGGCTCCCACTACGATCTGTCTGGCCGGGTATATCAGGCACAGCCTGCTCCACTGAACCTCGAGGTTCCGCCTTATCGCTTTGACGATGATGCGACCCTCACGATCGGTCTTGACCCGGAGGCAGCGTAATGCAGAAGTTAATTCAGTGGGTGGACGAGCGTCTGCCGATCGTTGATGCCTGGAATAATCACCTGGCCAAGTATTACGCGCCGAAGAATTTTAACGTGTGGTACTTCTTTGGCTCTCTGGCCATGCTGGTTCTGGTTAACCAATTGGTAACCGGTATCTGGCTGACCATGAGTTACAACCCGTCAGCGGAAGGCGCATTCTCTTCCGTTGAATACATCATGCGAGATGTAGAGTGGGGCTGGTTGCTCCGCTATCTGCATTCCACCGGGGCCTCGGCGTTCTTTATCGTGGTCTATCTCCACATGTTCCGTGGCCTGATGTATGGCTCTTATCAGAAGCCTCGCGAGTTGATCTGGATCTTCGGTATGCTGATATATCTGGTTCTGATGGCAGAAGCCTTTATGGGCTACCTGCTGCCGTGGGGTCAGATGTCATACTGGGGCGCCCAGGTAATTGTTAACCTGTTCGGTGCGATTCCGGTCATTGGCGATGATCTGTCTTTGTGGATTCGCGGTGATTATCTGATCTCGGGTATTACCCTGAACCGCTTCTTCGCGCTTCACGTTGTCGCGCTGCCGATCGTTCTGTTGGGTCTCGTTGTTCTGCACATTCTGGCCCTGCACGAAGTGGGTTCAAACAACCCTGACGGTATCGACATCAAGAAGAACAAGGATGAAAACGGTATCCCGAAAGACGGCATTCCGTTCCATCCGTACTACTCCGTCCACGATCTGGTGGGTGTTGCGGTGTTCTTCTTTATTTTCTTCGTTGTGGTGTTCTTCTTCCCTGAAATGGGCGGTCTGTTCCTGGAGAAACCAAACTTTGAACCTGCTAACGCTCTGAAAACACCTGCTCACATTGCACCGGTTTGGTACTTCACGCCTTTCTACGCAATGCTGCGTGCGGTGACGGTTGATCTGTTTGGTTTGCCGGCCAAGTTCTGGGGCGTTGTAGTGATGGGCGGTGCCATTGCGATCCTCTTCGTTCTGCCATGGCTGGATCGTAGTCCGGTACGTTCAATTCGCTATAAGGGCTGGTTGAGCCGCATCGCACTGATCATTTTTGCCATCAGCTTTGTGATCCTTGGCTATCTTGGCCTTGTCCCGGCGACGGCGGGGCGTACTGCGCTGGCTCAGGTTCTGACCGTGCTGTACTTCCTCTACTTCATTCTGATGCCGTTCTATACGCGCATGGAGAAAACCAAGCCAGTGCCAGAGAGGGTGACAGGATAATGAGAAAGCTGATTTTTGGTCTTTTCATCGCAATCCTGCCGGCCTTTGCGCTGGCAGCCGGTGGGGCAGGGGTCCCGATGGACCACATTGAAACCGACCACACAAACAAAGAGTCTCTGCAGCGTGGCGTGGCCTTGTTCTCGAACTACTGCCAGGGTTGTCACTCTACGGAGTACGCGCGTTACAAGCGTGTGGCCGAGGATCTCGAAATCCCTCTGGACCTTTACACCGACAATCTTATCTTCACTGGCGCCAAAATTGGTGAGCTGATGAAGAATTCCATGAGCAAGGACATGGCTGCAGGCTGGTTCGGTGCTCCACCGCCGGATCTGACTCTGGAAGCCCGCCTGCGTGGCGAGTCCTGGGTGTATTCGTACCTGCGTGGATTCTACAAGGACGAATCCCGTCCGCTCGGTGTCAACAATGTCGTTTTCCCGAACGTAGGTATGCCGCACGTGCTGGTTGGTTTGCAGGGACTGTGTGCGGTTGAGCCGCACATCGGCGTTGCGCCTTCTGTTGAGCCGCTGAGTGGCAATATCAACAACGCGGATGCATGTCCGGAGTACGCGTTGGAAGGAAGTATGACGCCTGCGGAGTTTGATCAGGCGATGTACGATCTGACCAATTTCCTGTCATACATGGCGGATCCGGTGAAGGTTGAGCGTGAGCGTCTGGGGATTTTCGTACTGATTTTTGTTGCGATCTTCTTCGTCTTTGCTTACCTGCTCAATCGTGAGTACTGGAAGGACGTGCACTGAGAAATAGGGTATAATCCCGTCTCCTGAGTTCCAGCGACCATAGCTATGGTCGCTGGAATTTTGTTTTTCAGGATTATTTCAGTTTGTTTACTCGTGAGGTAGCTCTATGGGCGTTGTGACCAAGCGGTCATCAATGACGTTTTTTTCGGATCCTTCCAGCCAGTACAGTCATCGTGTACGTATCGTATTGGCGGAAAAGGGTGTAACTGTTGATATCGTTGATGTGGATCCGGACAGCCCACCGGCAGAGCTCGCTGATCTGAACCCGTATAACGCTCTGCCTACTCTGGTAGATCGTGATCTGGTGCTCTATGAGCCGAATATCATGATGGAGTATCTGGACGAGCGATTCCCGCATCCTCCGCTGTTGCCGGTGTATCCGGTTGCCCGGGCAAACAGTCGTCTGATGATGCATCGCATTCAGAAAGACTGGTGCGGACTGGTTGATCAGATTCTGGCGCAGCCGAGCGCCAAAGCTTCTGATGCGGCTCGCAAGGAACTACGCGAGAGCCTTTTGGCCACTGCGCCACTGTTTGGTGAGATGCCGTTCTTCCTGTCTGAAGAGTTTACCATTGTAGATTGCTGCATTGCTCCGATCCTGTGGCGGTTGCCGGCTCTGGGTATCGATCTTGGTGATGACAAGCAGGTAAAACCACTTCTGAAATATATGGACAACATCTTCAGTCGTGAAGGTTTCAAG
The DNA here is from genome assembly GCF_000708045.1 of Marinobacter nitratireducens. Taxonomy (GTDB): domain Bacteria; phylum Pseudomonadota; class Gammaproteobacteria; order Pseudomonadales; family Oleiphilaceae; genus Marinobacter; species Marinobacter nitratireducens. The sequence continues at coordinate 309,513 of NZ_ANIE01000006.1, read as the reverse complement.
GCCAGCCTGTCTGATCTGGAAGAAGACATTCGTAGCTGATTTGGACCCTGAAGTTCAGGCAGGAGAGTCGTAATGTCGGAAAGCAATGTCACCATGACGTCCAGCCGCCCATACCTGGTGCGGGCGTTCAATGAGTGGATTCTGGATAATGATTGCACGCCGTACATTGTGGTGGATGCGGGTATTCAGGGAGTTCAGGTGCCTACTGAGCACGTTGCCAACGGGCAGATCGTCCTGAATATCAGTCCGGGGGCCGTTCGTGGCTTGGTGGTTGGAAATGGCGCGCTCGAGTTCAGCGCCCGATTCGGTGGCGTGCCTATGCAGGTATTCATTCCGCTGCAGGCTGTGATGGCGATTTATGCTAAGGAAAACGGCGAAGGCATGGTCTTCGGCAGTGAGCCTGGATCCCCAGACCCGGATGGTCCGGGAGAGAAAGAGACTCCGCCGCCGTCTTCAGATGAGCGTCCGTCAGGTCGTCCTACCCTGAAGGTTGTCAAATAAGCCTTCTGTCGAACGAAAAAGGCCAGCAATCGCTGGCTTTTTTTATCCGCCAAAGAGTTTGCTGTCCACAAGTCCGCACAGAGCATTAATGATCAACAGAAGCAGCGGAGTTGCTTCCGTGGGGGGGAGATCGTGCAATGCAATCTCGTGATCCTCCGAGTGCATCAGTGACGTAATATCGGACTTTTCCCGGGCACTGAGAACCATAACGCTCATCTCCCGGTCGTGTGCCGCCTGAATGGCCTGAATCAGGTTGGCCTTGTGCCCATCGTCAACGATGACAAAAAGCAGATCGCCTGGTTTGCCAATGGCGCGTACCTGGCGAGAGAAGGTGTCGTTGAATCGGTTGTCTCTGCAAATTGCCGAGTAGGTCGTTGCGTCTGCTCCCAGGTTAATCGCGGGCAGCGCTGGTCTGTCCTGATCGAAGCGATTCAGTAGTGCGGTGCAGAAATATTGGGCCAGAATGTTGGCGCTGCCATTCGCGCAGGTAATGATCTTGCCGTCTTGTAACAGGGTGCCGACAAAGGCGTCTGCAACTGCCTCAATGGATGGGCCAACGGTGCTTGCCGCCTGTGCAGTTTGTTCCATGTGGGTGGCAAACCATTGATTTATCTGTTGTTCAGTATCAATCATTACCGTCTTCTATCCTGCCTGAATTGCGTTTCGGATCCATTGTACCCGGTATTTTTTGATGGTACCCGGCGAGATCGCGACAACATCAATGCGACTTTCTGCGTTCCAAAGACCGTGCTTATGAAGGTAGAAGGAAGCCGCTTTGAGAAGGCGTTTCTGCTTTGGGTAATTCACGGAGCTGGCCGGATCGCTCAGGCTGCCGCTGCCTCTGTAGCGAACCTCAAAAAAGATCAGCGTATTTTTTTCGTATCCAATTAGGTCGAGTTCGCCGCCCCGGTTGTAGACGTTGCGATCGATGATTCTTACGCCACGACTTTTCAAGTATCGCTCCGCTACGCCCTCATAATGGGCGCCCACTGCCCGTTTGCCATCCATGGCGGGATATCCGTTAGTTGATCAGGTTTCTGGCATTTCCTCGACAGGAGCCTCTGAGGCGGGAGTGGTGTTCTCCAGCAGGGCGGGCTGGCCCCTTTGGAACTGCGCCCATAATTGCTTGCGGTGGACGCTACCTTCTCTGGTCATTGTCAGTTCGCCGGTGTAGCCATTCAGCGATGCGGTTTCTACTTGCCGAAGCAATGGCAGACGTTTGCTGAGTTGCCAGGCATCCGCACCCATGGCAAACAGGCGCCCGAGTTGCCCCCGGGTGCCGGACAGATGTTTGTCGGCCTGGGTTTTGAGTTGGTCTGGCTGGCCCAGAGTCCAGGGGATGTCTGTAAAGATAACGTTCTCCAGGTCACGGTCGCGGGATGGATCCGGCGTGCCCTCGTAGACGATCGATGGCGAGTATACAGGTAGTTCACCACCGAAATAGAAGGCGAATAGTGGTTTGAATTGGCGCGCAATCGTCGGGTTGGCAACCATCACAATCGCCTCCGCATCCTGCCTCAGGCGAGGCTCAAATTCCACATTCAGCCCAATGGTTCGTTCAACCTGGATGGCTCGATTCCTGGAGACGGTGATGCCCAGTAAGTCGGCGGTCACTGCCCGTAAATTGTCATCCGGGAAGAAGCGCTCAGTATCCAGAACGATGCCGCCATTCTCCGACATTCTTTGTAGCAGCGCGGCTTCGACGCGATCTCCCCATTCGCCCTGAGGAATGAGCACCAGGACATCGCGGATGTTTTGTTGCGTAAGTCGGTTTGCTATCTGCCTGGCCTCGTCCTCGGCTGACAGCCCGAATTGGTAGAGTCCGTCCGGTGCCCGGGTTTCTGCTGGCAGATAGTTGAGGCCGAGTGTAGGTACCGGAAGGGTGTTCATGGAAGCCAGGTCAGTCAGTGCCTCCTTTTCCAGCGGTCCGATAATCAGGTCGACGCCTTGTCTGACGAGGTTTTGATAGATTTCGCGGAATGGTTGGTTGGAGGTGTCTACAACCCGTATATCGGTGACGCTGCGATCAACGGTTGAGTCCTGGTAATAGGCCGCTATAAACCCATCCCGGATGGCCTTGCCCGCGGATGCCAGGGCGCCCTCCAGGGGCAGAGCCAGGGCAATCTTTTCCGGGCGGCTTTCAGATAGGGATGCGATCAGTTGCAGTTCCGAGGGTAACACTTGAGCAGCGGGGTGCCCTGGCCAGTTATTCTGCCAGCGGCGAATGATCCGGCCCTGTTCGTCGAGCTCCGTGCCAGGGTCCCGTAGTGTGGAGGCAAGCTCAAGCCAGCCTTGGGTCTCAAAGCCGATAGCCTTGGTGCTGGCGCTTGCCAGCTTGGCCTCTGAAGATGACTTCAGTAATTGCCAGATTTTGTCGTGCAGTTTCTGAGGGTTTGCTGAGCTGTCAGTCTGCGCAAGCAGAATGAGCGTCATTGCCGCACTGGTGCGGTCGTTGGCAAGACTGTAGGTTTTTGCCTGCAGCTTTGCCGCTTTGGCGAGCAACTCTGGAGGATAGCCGATGAAACTGTCTGGTGAGAGATTGTTGGCTATTTTCTCTGCCCAGGCGCTGTCTTGAAGAGCGTCGGCGCTGGCCATGGCCATCAGCCGTTGTTGGCTGTCCAAGGGGGCGTTGAGTTGCGCCAGTAACTCGCTTTGGAGTACCTTGCTGGCATCTGCGTGGTTGCCCTGATCCTGAAAGCGGCCCGCGATCCGGAGAAGGTAGCGTTGCGCGGTCTCCCGGTTCGATTCCTGGCTGGCCAGTTCCAGGGCTTGCTCAGGTGTTGCTGCGATGTGGGATTGCAGATTCACGCTGGCGCACCCGGCTGATAGCAGGGCCACCGTGAACACAGCGGCAAAGGCTCGGTGGTTGAATCGATTCTTGGTCATGGTTGGCAAAACTACTCCGGGTGAATGGGCTCGGGACCGCCGACAGGTACGGGGGCAAGTTTAACAGCTCCGGGGTCAATTCACATGACGTAAGTGTCATGCATTGGATGGATAAAGCAGGCAGAGAGGCGGGAAATTTGAATTCCGAATTGACAGGCGTGGGCGTTGGGACTGACAGCGATGAATCCCGTGGCACGCTTTATATAGTGGCTACGCCGATCGGTAATCTGGATGACCTTTCCCCGCGGGCGGCACGAATTCTGTCGACGGTTTCGGTTATTGCTGCAGAGGATACCCGGCATACCACACGGCTGCTTCAGCATCTTGGTGTGCAAAAGCGGATGGTTGCGTTGCACGACCACAATGAGCGCGCCCGAATGGGTGTTGTTCTTGAGGAGCTCGAAGCCGGCAATAGTGTTGCTTTGGTGTCTGATGCCGGAACCCCGCTGATATCGGATCCCGGCTACGTGCTTGTGCGCGAGGCGAGAAACCGGAATCTGCCTGTTTCTCCCATTCCGGGCGCCTGTGCATTTATTGCTGCGCTCAGTGCGGCAGGGCTGCCGACGGATCGTTTTCTTTTTGCGGGCTTCCTGCCGGCCAAGCGATCCGGGCGAAAGGGCATTCTTGAGGGTTTGCAGGACGAATCCGCAACGCTGGTGTTCTATGAATCCCCTCACCGAATCCTGGACACTGTTCAGGATCTGGTTGATGTGTTTGGTGGCCAGAGGGAGGTGGTTCTGGGCCGCGAACTCACCAAAGCTTTTGAAACGTTTTATTCCGGGGAGGCGAAAGAGGTTTTGGGGGCTTTGCAGGCCGACCCTCATGGAACTCGTGGCGAGTTTGTTGTTATGGTTCGTGGTGCAGACTCTCAATCGGGAGATGATGAGGCTGGCGCCATCGAGGTGGACCGGTTGATCTCGGCTCTGGTTGGCGAGTTGCCGGTCAAAAAAGTGGCGAAGATCGTGGCTGGCCTGACCGGGAAGTCCAAGAACGAGCTCTACCAGCGGGCTCTGGCGTTAAAACCGGACTGAGTGGTGTGGCCGGTTTTTCTTGCAAGGTTGTAGTGACAGGAGTATCTTCACCGCCGAGCTCGCCAGACAGTCGCCGCCGGTTGAACCGGGGGAGGAAAGTCCGGGCTCCGCAGGGCAAGGTGCCAGGTAACGCCTGGGCGGCGCGAGCCGACGGACAGTGCAGCAGAAAGTAAACCGCCTAAGCGCCTTCGGGCGACGGTAAGGGTGAAATGGTGCGGTAAGAGCGCACCGCGTGACTGGCAACAGTTCACGGCGATGGTAAACCCCACCTGGAGCAAGACCAAATAGGAATCCAATGGCGTGGCCCGCGCTGGATTCGGGTAGGTTGCTTGAGGGCTGTGGTGACGCAGCCCCTAGATGAATGACTGTCCAAGACAGAACCCGGCTTATCGGCGAGCTCATTTTTTAACCACTGTGATTTCTATCGTTCTCACATTCCTTCCGTTATAGCCAAATAATCTTAAACCTCACTTGCCATCTTCAGAACTTTTTGCAGGTGGTTGATTTTCCTTCTTTTCTTTTCCGTAATCTCCGCGCACTCCTGAATGTGTGTTCGTAACCTCTTGTCATAAAAGGAACTTTCGCAACTGTGGTGCCGTTGACGGCGCTTGCATTGTGATTTGCGTGTTTCTATAGTGTGCAGAAGTGGGAAAAAGTGGTTTGAAGTGGTTTTTTGTGGATTTCGAACCCTCAGAGAAGGCATAAATGAGCAATTTTCTCGGCAGTCATGCCATCAATATGGATGCGAAGGGTCGCCTGGCGATCCCCGCCAAGGTGCGCGAAGAGCTCGCGCAGTCCTGTGGTGGGCGCATTGTATTGACCGCGAATGCCGATGAAGAGCGCTGTCTTCTGATGTATCCAGAGCCGGAATGGGAAGAGCTGAGGCCGAAAATTGAAGCGCTTCCAAATATGAATAAGGCCGCACGGCGCCTGCAGCGATTACTCCTTGGTAATGCTGCGCCAATGGAAATGGATTCGGCTGGCCGTATCCTTGTTCCGCCGACGCTGAGGAGCTATGCCCACCTTGAGAAAAAGCTCATGTTGATTGGTCAGGGAAAAAAGCTGGAGCTCTGGAGTGAGGAGCGTTGGTTTGCCTGGCTGGATGAATCTTCCGATGACGATGACATGCCGCCAGAGATGGAGGCTCTTTCCCTATGACCTCCGGTAACAGGCAGGAGGGCGAGTTGGGGTATTCGCACCGCTCGGTTCTCCTGGACTCGGCGGTTGATTATCTGGTCAACGACCCCGCTGGAAACTATGTCGACTGCACCTTTGGGCGTGGTGGTCATTCTCGTCTCATTCTTGGGCGCTTGGGCGAACAGGGCAGTTTGCTCGGAATCGACAAAGATCCAGAAGCCATTGCTGTGGCAGAAAGCCTGGCTGTGGAGGACGCACGTTTTTCCTGGTTCCACGGCTCGTTTGCTGAGATTGGGCTGGCCCTGGATCGGCGCGACTGGGACGAGGTCAACGGTGTGTTAATGGACCTGGGGGTGTCTTCACCTCAGCTTGATGACCCAGCAAGGGGATTCAGTTTTATGCGAGATGGTCCTCTGGATATGCGGATGAATCCGCAGCAATCGCCCAGCGCCGCAGAGTGGCTTGCTGAGGCTGATGAGAAGGACATCGCAGATGTGATCTGGCGATACGGAGAGGAGAGGTTTTCCCGCCGTATCGCCCGTTTGATTGTGGCGCGTCGTGAGGAGGAATCCATAGAAACAACGCGTCAGCTTGCTGAGTTGGTCAGTGAGGCTGTGCCCAAAAAGGAAAAGCACAAGCATCCTGCAACGCGAACGTTTCAGGCGATCCGGATTTTTATCAATCGGGAGCTGGAGGATCTGGAAGCGGGGCTGCAATCGGCCGTTGATCGACTCAAGCCTGGTGGTCGCCTGGTTGTAATCAGTTTCCACTCGCTGGAAGACCGGTTGGTCAAGCGATTCATGCGGGACCTGGCTCGGGGGCCAAAGTTGCCGCGGGGTATCCCGGTAACCGCAGATCAGGAAGTTTCGGCTTTTCGCCTGATTGGCAAGGCAAGCAAAGCCAATGCAGAAGAAATTAGTGACAACGTTAGAGCCCGGAGTGCGGTCATGCGCGTGTTAGAGCGCACCGGGGCAAGCAACACGACGCAGGGGAGTGCGTGAGTATGGGCGCCGTAGCCATCGAACAACCGACCAGGTCGGCGAGACTCAGCAAGCAGAAAGTCCGGGACGGAGTAGCGACTGCTGTCAGGATTTCGCGTCGCGTCTTTGAAGCGACGAAGCAGCGCAACGTTCTGGTGTCACTGGTGCTGGCGGTGCTGCTTTTGACCTCGGCCATTGGCGTGGTTGCCGGAGCCTATGAAAACAGAAGCCTTTTTAACACCTTATCCCATCTGCAGGGGCAGCGCGACAGCTATCAGCGTGAGTGGAGTCAGCTGCTTTTGGAGCAGAGCGCGCTGAGTGCTCACGGGCGCGTGGAGAAGCTTGCGGCTGAGCGCTTTGACATGGTGGTTCCCGGACGTCAGGACATTGTTCTGGTGCCTCTGATGTCACCGGTTACGGCACAGTAAATAACAGCGGATAGAAAACAATAACCGTCAGGGTGAATGCATTGTCCGGTCAGGGAAAACAGACAACGTGGAGGCAGATGCTGGCGCAGGGCCTTGAAGCCTGGCGCTTCGGCTGCGTGCTGGGCGTTTTTCTTCTGGTCGTTGCGCTTCTGGGCTGGCGGTTGGTGGATCTGCAGGTCGTCGACAACGATTTCCTGCGCAAACAGGGTGATGTTCGGACAATTCGGGTGGAGAGTATTGATGCCCACCGGGGTGTTATCTCGGATCGCCACGGTGAGCCTTTGGCGGTGAGTACGCCGGTCCAAACCATTTGGGCAAATCCGTCCGAGGCGGATCCTGAGGAAGCCCGGCTGAGCAATCTCGCTCGGGTACTCGATGTCAATGAAGCCGGACTGAGAAATCGCCTCAGGGAATACTCGGGACGTGAATTCATTTACTTGCGTCGCAAAGTTCAGCCTTCCCTGGCTCGCAAGGTGATGGCTCTCGATATCGATGGCATCTATGCGCGTCAGGAGTACCGTCGTTACTACCCGGCTGGGGAAGTAACCGCTCACATCGTGGGCTTTACCAACATTGATGAGTATGGTCAGGAAGGTATGGAGCTGACCTACAACCAGTGGCTGTCCGGTGTGCCGGGGCGCAAGCGGGTTCTAAAGGACAACCGGGGGCGCGTCATCAAGGATCTCAGCCTGATTCGGGATGCCAGCCCCGGTCGTAACCTGGATCTCAGTATTGATCTTCGTCTCCAGTACCTTGCATACCGGGAACTGAAAGCCGTAGTCAACGCGCACGACGCCAACGGCGGAACGCTGGTCATGCTGGATGTCGACACCGGTGAGGTGTTGGCCATGGTGAATCAGGGGTCATACAACCCGAACGATCGTAGTCAGCTGGCTGCGGAGAATCTCAGGAACAAGGCGATTACGGATCTTTTTGAACCGGGCTCCACCATGAAACCCATCACGATGGCTGCTGCTCTGGAAACAGGCAAATACGACGTGAACAGCACCATCGATACGTCGCCGGGTTATCGGCGTTTTGGTCGTTTCACCATTCGGGACCACCGGAACTATGGCGTCATGGATCTGACCAAGATTATTGCCAAGTCCAGTAACGTAGGAATGAGCCGCATCGCGACCGATATTGGCGGCGATGTCATCCGCGACCTGTATAGCCGGGTTGGTCTCGGGCAGCCGACGGGTATCGGGTTTCCGGGTGAGGCGGTCGGTGTACTGCCCGCTCCCCCGAAGTGGCGCCCGGTTGAAGAGGCGACGCTTTCCTATGGGTATGGTTTGAGCGTTACAGCATTGCAGCTTGCGCAGGCCTATATGGTGATCGCGAATGGCGGTATCCGATATCCGCTAAGTCTGCTCAAGCTGGACGATAAGCCGGAGGGGCAACGTGTCATTTCTGAGAAGGTGACGCATGAGGTCCGGAATATGTTGCACGAGGTGGTCACTAATGGTACCGGCTCGCGGGCGAAGACCGGGCTTTATTCGGTTGGCGGGAAAACCGGTACCGTTCACCTGGTCGGTAAGCAGGGATACGAAGACAGCGAGTATAAAGCCATATTCGCTGGTATGGCGCCCATTGATAACCCGAGAATCGTTACGGTTGTGGCCGTTGATGCGCCGCACTCTGGTGAATACTACGGCGGTGAGGTAGCCGCACCGGTATTTGCCAGGGTCATGAGTGACGCTCTGCGACTGTTGAATGTGAAGCCTGAGTTGGAGGTTGGCAAGGTGGGAGCACCTGGTCAGGTTCCTGGAGAGCGAGGGTAAGGCTATGTGCATCACATCTCTCAGCACGTTGTTACACGGTATTGTGGACGTACCTTCGGTTTTTGATGTCACGATTCATGGCCTGCGAACGGACAGCCGGGAGGTTGTTGGGGGCGATGCCTTTGTGGCACTGGCAGGGAGTAACACGCCCTCCAACCACTACTTGAAAGACGCAGTAAAAGCGGGCGCAACGGTGGTCTTGCTGGAATCAGAGTCACCGGGAGAGTGCCATGAGTACAGTGGCGCCCTTGTGGTTCCCGTGGTTGGCTTACGTGGCTGGCTGGGAACCATAGCCGACCGCTTTTTTGAGCATCCTTCGCAGAGAATGCGATTGATCGGGGTAACCGGCACAAACGGGAAAACGTCGGTAACTCAATACATCGCACAGCTTTTGAAGGAAACAGGGACTCCATGCGGTGTTCTGGGCACCATTGGTTACGGGATGCCGGGGGCATTGCAGGAAGCTTCACATACCACGCCGGATGTGGTTCAGGTAAACCGCATTCTATGGCGGATTCTGAACCAGGGTGGACGGGCTGCTGCGATGGAGGTGTCATCCCATGCCTTGGATCAGGGTCGGGTGGACGACCTGAAAATGACCGGTGCGGTGTTTACCAACCTGACCCGGGACCACCTGGATTACCACGGTTCCATGGAAGCCTATGGTGAGGCGAAGGCAAAGCTGTTTACGCGCGAAGGCCTCCACTTTTCAGTGATCAACTTTGATGACCCATTCGGGCGCCAGCTGTTTGAGCAGTTGGAGGGTAAGTGTGATCGGATACGTTACAGCCTCCATGAGGCTCAGACTGAGCTCTGGCTGCGGTCGTTCACCCCGGCGGGCGAGGGTTTCCGTGCGGAAGTCGATGGCCAGTGGGGCGGGTTCGAGATTGCGTCTTCTCTGATGGGGAGCTTTAACGCCAGCAATGTGCTCGCTGCCATGGCCGTCGTGCTTACCCTTGGTGTGCCGGTGGAGCGGGTTCAGGCGGCCGTGAAAGAGCTTGTTCCGCCCCCAGGGCGCCTTGAACTATTCACCGGCTCCACTGGCAAACGGGTGGTCGTGGATTATGCCCATACCCCGGATGCACTCGCCAACGCACTGGCAGCCTTGCGGCCGCACGTCAGTGGGAGGTTGATCTGTGTATTTGGCTGCGGAGGGGATCGCGATCGGGGTAAGCGACCTGAAATGGCGCGTGAAGCGGAATCCCGGGCTGACGTTGTGATTGTGACCGATGATAACCCCCGTAATGAGGACGCACCGGCAATTGCGGCCGACATATTCACTGGTTTCTCCTCGCCGGAGGCAGTGGCTCTGATTCATGACCGGGCGGAGGCGATTGAGCGGGCGATTTCAATGGCTGACAAGAGCGACCTGGTCCTGATTGCCGGCAAAGGCCATGAGACCTATCAGGAGGCAGCGGGCCAGAGGGTTCATTTCAGTGATTCCGAACAGGTACGCCTTGGCCTGAACCTGAATGGAGGTGTGGCATGATGCGCGCCTTTTCGCTGGCCGAAGCTGCCGGATGGATGAATGCGTCCGTTGGCGATGAGCGCTGGGCTTCGCTCAGATTTACCGGGGTATCGACGGATACGAGAACCCTGGGCGAGGGGCAGCTGTTTGTGGCGCTTCGTGGAGAAAACTTTGATGGCCACCGGTTCCTTAAGATGGCGCAGGAAAAAGGTGCCTTGGCGGCCGTGGTTGATACGCCGGAGCCCGGGCTGGATTTCCCGCAGCTGGTCGTGGCAGACACCGTCGAGGCGCTCGCTCAGCTGGCTGCCGGTAATCGTCGGGAAAGTCATGCTCGACTGGTCGCTGTTACGGGTAGTAGTGGGAAAACGACGGTCAGGGAAATGACCGCAGCGATCCTGATGCAAATGGGTGAGACCCTGGCAACGAGTGGCAACTTGAACAATCACATCGGTGTGCCTCTAACGCTGTTCAGGCTCTCGCCGAAGCATCGGTTCGGGGCGATTGAGTTGGGCGCCAGCGGTCTGGGGGAGATTGCTCATACCGTGGAAATTACCCGCCCGGAGGTGGCGATTCTCACTAATGCTGGAACTGCCCACCTCGAAGGGTTCGGCAGTTACGAGAACATCGTCCGGGCAAAAGGCGAAATCATTGAGGGAGTTTCGGAGCAGGGACTGGTGGTTCTCAACCGGGATGATCCCGCCTTTGATCAGTGGAAGGCGCGAGCAGGAAGTCGACCGGTGGCCAGTGTCAGTCGCCAGGGTTCGTCCGGAGCGACATACACCGCTGAGGTGCAAAGTACCAATGGTGCCGGGTTGGAATTTACGGTCACGGGGCCGGCTGGTTGGACCTGCAGGATCGCGTTGGCGCTTGAGGGCGATCACAACATTACTAACGCCCTGTTGGCGGTGGCAGCCACCCGGCAACTGGGGGCTACCGACCAGAACATTGTTGATGGACTGGCTTCCGTGATTCCGGTCCGGGGCCGCCTGCAAAGCGTGCAGGTGACGCCCGATATCACGGTGATTGACGACAGTTACAACGCAAACCCGGCGTCGATGATGGCCGCAGTGCGGGTTTTATCGGGAAAGCCGGGAGAACGAATCGCGGTTTTCGGAGCCATGGCTGAGTTGGGCGCGACCGCGATGGAGTTACACGAGAAAGTCGGGCGTTGCGCACGTGACGAGAAGATTGATCGGTTGATAACCGTCGGCCCGGGGTGTGATGGATACGCCAGGGGGTTCGGGCCGGAAACAGAAATGTTCCAGGCTCATGAAGACGCAGTCGAAGCGATTATCAGCTCAAATAAGTTGCCGATGACGGTGCTGGTGAAAGGTTCTCGAAGTTCTGCCATGGAGCACGTGGTGGAGGGAATACAGGAAAAGGTGAATAACTCATGCTGCTCTGGCTGACAGAGGTTCTATCGCAATACTTCTCCGCTCTGACGGTGTTCCAGTACCTGACGTTGCGGGGCATCCTCGGCACGCTGACGGCACTGCTGATTTCACTGCTGATTGGTCCGTTCATGATCCGGAAGCTCAGCCAGTATCAGATCGGTCAAGCGGTGCGGGATGATGGTCCCCAAACGCACCTGAGCAAGGCGGGTACACCGACCATGGGCGGGGCGTTGATCCTGGTAGCCATTGGAATCAGCACTTTGCTCTGGGCCGATCTGAGCAATCGCTATGTCTGGGTCACCATCCTGGTCACCATGCTCTTTGGCGCTATCGGCTGGGTCGATGATTACCGGAAGGTTGTCGAGCGGAACCCCCGAGGGTTGCCTGCACGCTGGAAGTATTTCTGGCAGTCCGTCATTGGGGCGGGAGCCGCGATTGCTCTGTACTTCAGCGCGTCGCTGCCCCAGGAGACGTCGCTTTACCTTCCGTTTATCAAAGAGGCGTCACTGACGCTGGGACCGGTGGTGTTCATCCTGCTGAGTTACTTCGTGATTGTGGGCAGCAGTAACGCGGTGAACCTCACCGATGGCCTCGATGGGCTCGCCATAATGCCCACAGTCATGGTTGCCGGTGCACTGGCAATTTTTGCCTATGTCTCAGGCCATGCACAGTTTGCGAATTACCTGCTGATTCCCCACTTGCCCGGAACCGGTGAGCTGATTGTTTTCTGTGGCGCAATTGTGGGCGCCGGGCTCGGGTTCCTCTGGTTTAACACCTACCCGGCGCAGGTTTTTATGGGGGATGTGGGTGCGCTGGCGCTGGGCGCGGCCCTCGGTGTTGTAGCCGTCATTGTCCGTCAGGAAATCGTGTTGTTCATCATGGGCGGTGTGTTCGTCATGGAAACGGTCTCGGTCATCCTGCAGGTCGGTTCATTCCGCCTGACCGGGCGCCGTATTTTCCGCATGGCGCCCCTTCATCATCATTTTGAGTTGAAGGGTTGGCCGGAGCCACGAGTCATCGTGCGGTTCTGGGTTGTCACCGTTGTGCTGGTGTTGATTGGGCTGGCCAGCCTCAAGATTCGATAAGGTGAAGCTTCGGATATGAGTGTCATCGTTTCAGATCGTCGCACATTGGTCGTAGGGCTCGGTAAAACCGGGCTTTCCTGCGTGCGCTATCTGTCCGGTCTGGGCCGGGATATTGCGGTGGCCGATAGCCGCGAGATGCCCCCCGGGCTCGACGCGCTGAAAACAGAGTGGCCAGACGTCCCGGTGTATCTCGGAGCGTTTGATGCGGAGCTGTTTGCAGGCTTTAACGAGCTGATCGTGAGCCCGGGCATCCCGATTTCAGATCCGGCGATTGCCGCAGCGAAGGAGCGGGGTGCCAGCATCCGGGGCGACATTGATCTGTTCACCGAAGCGGCTGACGCACCCATTGTTGCCATTACCGGATCCAATGGGAAAACCACGGTGACGACGCTTCTGGGGGAGATGGCGAAGGCGTCCGGACGCAAGGTGGAAGTCGGTGGCAACATTGGCACACCGGCCCTGGACCTGCTGGAGCGCGGCGCGGATCTTTACGTGCTCGAGCTTTCCAGTTTTCAGCTTGAGACAACGGCAGAGCTGAACGCCGAGGCCGCGACTGTATTGAACGTCAGTGACGACCACATGGATCGTTACCCGAACAAGATGGCGTACTTCCAGGCCAAGCAACGGATTTTCCGGGGTTGTCGAACTGCCGTGGTAAATCTTGATGACGCCCTGAGTACGCCAATGGCCCGTGACACACTGCGTTTCCTTTGCTTTGGTTTCCATCGTGTCAATCCGGATACCTTCAGTACCCGTGATGACGACGAGGGAACCTGGATTACCTTTGGATTCGACAACTTGTTGCTGGCGAGTGAATTGAAATTGATGGGGCGCCACAACATCAGCAATGTGATGGCGGCACTGGCACTCGGACATGCTGTTGGTTTGCCCATGGCAGTCATGCTGGATGTGGCCAGGGCGTTCACCGGGCTGCCACACCGGTGTGAATTTGTTCGCCGTTTCAAAGACGTGGATTACATCAACGATTCCAAGGGCACAAATGTCGGCGCAACGGTTGCCGCGATTGATAGCTTGGTTCCGGTCAAAGGCAAGGTTGTCCTCATCGCTGGCGGCGACGGCAAGGGGGCAGATTTTGCCCCATTGCAGGCACCTGCCGTTGTGCACTGCCGATCCATCATTGTCTTCGGACGTGATGCTGCAAAGATTGCCGACGCGGTGGGGGCTGGCGTGCCAGTCCGTTATGCAAAGGATCTGGCGCAGGCGGTCACAATGGCTGCGGGCGACGCCAAGGCGGGAGACCGCGTGTTGCTTTCGCCCGCTTGCGCCAGTTTTGACATGTTCCGTGATTATGGCGATCGGGGTGATCAGTTCCGGGAACTGGTGGAGGCCTTGCGATGAGTACTGGAATCGCTATGCCGAATCATAATCGCTGGCTTGGGGAAATCCAGCCTTTGCCGACGCTGATTATCAGTGCTGTCGCCTTGCTGGTGATGGGCGTCATCATGATCTCCTCCGCCTCGATGGATATGGCCTCGGAAACGGTGGGGAACAGCTATCACTATGTCATCCGGCAGCTGCTGTTCGCCGGGCTCGGCTGCGTGACGGCACTGGTGACGGTTAATGTCCCGGTTGGTTGGTGGGAGCGGAGCGGCTGGCTGCTCCTCGGGATTGGGCTTCTGGTACTGGTGCTGGTATTGACGCCTCTTGGTCGCACGGTGAACGGCTCCACTCGCTGGATTCCGTTCGGGCTTTTCAACGTGCAGGTATCAGAGGTGGCAAAGCTTTGTCTGATCGCCTATCTGGCCAGTTACGTGGTTCGTCGACGAGATGAGTTGCTGAACACCTGGCCGGGATTTCTAAAGCCGCTCGTGGTGTTGGGAATTGCGTCGGTACTTCTGGTTATTCAGCCGGATTTTGGTGCCACGGTGGTTCTGGTGACGGCCTCTGCTGGAATGATCTTCCTGAGTGGCGTGAGGTTGACCCGGTTTGTGCCCCTTATTGTTGTACTTGTCGTGCTCGGTGGTTTGCTGGTTGTGACCCAGCCCTACCGATTGAAACGGGTGGTCAGCTATCTGGACCCATGGAAAGACCAGTTCGACAGTGGCTATCAGCTTACCCAGTCATTGATCGCGTTTGGTCGGGGTGAATGGGGTGGAGTCGGCCTCGGCAATTCCATCCAGAAATTGTTCTATCTGCCGGAGGCGCATACAGATTTCATTTTCGCCATTATTGCCGAGGAGTTTGGCCTGCTGGGTTCGCTGACCGTGTTGGGTCTGTTTACGTTGCTGGTGGTGAGTGGATTTGTCATCGCCCGCCGTGCAGAAAAAGCCAATATGCCTTTTGGGGCGTGCTTCGCTTATGGCATCACGCTGCTGATCGGACTTCAGGCCACCATCAATATCGCCGTGAGTACGGGCCTGTTGCCGACCAAGGGCTTGACGCTGCCACTGGTCAGTTATGGTGGCTCCAGCCTGATGATCATGTGCGCGTCCATCGGCATTCTGGCGCGGGTGGAAATGGAGCGCCTGGACCAGGAACGGTTGGCCCGGGAAAAGTCCGGGACAGGACCCAGAGGAGGTGCGTCTTATGACTAGGCCTCTGCGGTTTCTGATGATGGCGGGCGGTACTGGCGGTCACGTATTCCCGGCACTGGCGACCGCGCGGGCGCTGGAAGCTCAGGGGCACGAGGTGTTCTGGCTTGGCGCCAGTGGCGGTATGGAAGAGCGGTTGATCGCTGATACCGGTATTCCGCTGTCGCTAATCCATATTTCCGGTCTGCGCGGTAAGGGCAAGCTGGCTTTATTGATGGCTCCGTTCCGGTTGATGCGGGCGCTCGGTGAAGCGTTTACGGTCATCCGGCAGGTCCGGCCTGATTGCGTTGTTGGTATGGGCGGGTTTGTGACCGGTCCCGGTGGTGTCGCTGCCTGGTTAAATAGGACGCCGCTGGTTATTCACGAGCAGAACGCCATTGCGGGGATGACGAACCGCATTCTGGTGCGTTTCGCCGAGAACGTTCTGGAAGCATTTCCCGGTAGCTTTGGTCCTGACGTCGTCACCCGTTGCACCGGCAATCCCGTTCGACAGGATTTGGCGACCTTGCCGGATCCGGAAGGAAGGTTGGCGGACCGTCAGGGACCGCTTCGCTTGTTGGTGGTGGGAGGCAGCCTGGGGGCTCAGGTGTTTAACCAGCAGCTACCTGAAGCGCTGGCCCAGTTGCCGGAGAATGAGCGGCCGAAGGTACGTCACCAGTGTGGCGAGAAAAATCTGGAGGCCGCCAGAGCTGCCTATGCGCAGCAGGGCGTTGAGGCCAGCGTAGAGCCTTTTATCAAGGATATGGCAGAGGCCTACCAGTGGGCTGATCTGGTGCTTTGCAGATCCGGAGCATTGACAGTGTCTGAACTATGCGCCGCTGGTATCGGTGCGTTGCTGGTGCCGTTTCCCCATGCCGTGGATGACCATCAAACCCGGAATGGCCAGCAAATGGTGGAAGCTGGCGCGGCCATCCTGATTCCACAAACCCAGCTGACACCTCCGGTGTTGGCCCAAACCCTGGCCGATCTCTCGGGGGATCGTGGCCGGGTAACGAATATGGCGAAGGCGGCGAGAACACTCGCGCGCCCGGATGCAACGGAGAGAGTCGTGAATTACTGTCTGGAGGCCGCCAATGGCTGATGCAAACAACCCGCCGCTGGTCTACCAGGTCCCGGAAATGCGCAGGATCCGCAATATCCACTTCGTGGGTATCGGCGGCGCCGGAATGAGTGGTATTGCCGAAGTCCTGAAGAACCAGGGATACGAAGTGTCGGGCTCCGACATCAAAGAGGGAGCGGTCACCGAGCGACTCAAAGCCATGGGTGTTGTGGTGCAGATCGGTCATCGGGAAGAAAACAGCGCCCGGGCGGATGTGGTCGTTGTGTCATCGGCGGTCTCCTCTGATAACCCCGAAGTTGCGTCGGCCCGCAGTCGCCGCGTGCCCATTGTTCCCCGTGCTGAGATGCTGGCGGAGATAATGCGGTATCGCCACGGTATCGCGGTTGCCGGAACCCATGGCAAAACCACCACCACCAGTCTCATTGCCTCGGTTCTGGGTGAAGCTGGCCTGGATCCGACCTTTGTTATTGGCGGGAAGCTCAATAGCGCCGGGACCAACGCGAAACTGGGTGGTTCCCGGTATCTGGTGGCAGAGGCCGACGAAAGTGATGCGTCGTTCCTGCATCTGACGCCAGTGATCTCCGTGGTGACCAACATCGAAGCCGATCACATGGATACCTACGGCGGCGATGTCGAGAAACTGAAGCAGACATTTGTCGACTTCCTTCACAACCTGCCTTTTTACGGAGTGGCGGTGATGTGTGTTGACGATGCGTACGTCCGCGAAATTATTCCGAGGATTTCTCGCGCCATCATTACCTACGGTATTGAGAACGACGAGGCTGACTACCGGGCTACCGACATCGAGTCCGACGGCCTGCGCACCCGATTTGTGGTTAAGCGCCCGGGTGGTCGCAGTGATCTCGAGGTCGAGCTGAAAATGCCGGGTCGCCATAACGTGCTGAACGCGCTGGCGGCCATCGCCGTGGCTACCGATGAAGGTGTCGCTGATGAGGCTATCTGCCAGGGGTTGGCTGGTTTTGCTGGCGTTGGTCGCCGGTTCCAGATTTACGGTGATTACCAGACCTCGAAGGGCAACATTACCCTGGTGGATGACTATGGCCATCACCCCACGGAGGTGGAAGCCGTTATCCGAGCTGCCCGGGATGCCTGGCCGGGGCGGCGTCTGGTGATGCTTTACCAGCCGCACCGCTATACCCGTACCCGTGATCTCTACGAGGATTTCGTTCGGGTGCTGTCGGAGGTTGACGGGCTTCTGCTTATGGATGTCTATTCCGCCGGTGAACCCGCAATCCCTGGCGCTGATGGACGGGCCCTTTGCCGTAGCATTCGGCAGCGAGGCAAGATCGAGCCGGTCTTTGTTGAAGACAACAACGAGATTGAAAGTCTCGTGGCCAGTGCATTGCAGGATGGTGACCTGTTGATAACCCAGGGAGCCGGAGATATTGGCGGCGTTGCGGCGCGACTTGCCGCGGCAGGAGTAATCGCAAGTGACTGATAACCATCATTCCGACATTCGTGCTTATCAGGCGTCTCCGGACCTTGTTCGAGCGTTGGGACGCGTGGCGGTGTTCATGGGTGGTGACTCCGCCGAAAGGGAGGTGTCCCTGAAAAGTGGTCAGGCGGTCCTGGCAGCACTGCAGTCAGCGGGCGTGGATGCGTATGCCGTCGATGTTCGTGGCTGCTTGCTCAAGACCGTGGAAAGCCCTGAGTTCGATCGGGTCTTTATAGCCCTGCACGGGCGCGGCGGCGAGGATGGTACGTTGCAGGCGATCCTGTCCCAGGCCGGTATTCCCTACACCGGGAGTGAGATGCTGGCATCTGCCTTGGCGATGGACAAACTGAGAACCAAGTACGTGTTCGAGGGCTGCGGACTGCCGACCCCGCGGTTCCGAACCATGCAGAGCGAAGACGAAGCCGTCCAGATCATCAGTGAGCTGAAGCCGCCGCTGAGTGTGAAGCCTGCGCGCGAGGGATCGAGTATCGGGATCCGAAAGGTGCAGACGGCCCAGGAGCTGGCAGACGCCTACCGTGAAGCCGAGCAGTTGGATGCGCAAGTTCTGGTCGAAGAATGGATCGAAGGGCCCGAGTTCACGGTCAGTCTGTTGCAGGATCGGGCGTTGCCCGCGATCGGCCTGCGAGCGAGTACAGATCACGTGTTTTACGACTACGAGGCGAAATACCTGGCAGACGACACCAACTACCGGGTTCCCTGCGGCCTGGCGCCGGAGGACGAAATCCGCCTGCAGCAGCTAGCCCTCGACGCCTTTCGCGTTGTTGGCTGCCGGACTTGGGGGCGAGTGGATGTGATGCAGGACCAGGACGGTGATTTCTGGCTGCTGGAAGTCAACACCGTGCCGGGTATGACCGATCACAGCCTGGTGCCGATGGCTGCTCGCGCAGCGGGTATCGGCTTTGAGGAGCTGGTGGTGAGGATTCTCCGTGACACCCTGGAGGATGCGGATGCTTGAAACATTGCTGATCCGGAGCCGGGCGATTCCGTCCGAGCCCCCGCGGCGTCGGGGGGCGACTTCCCTCGGCCCTGAGCGGGACCGGTTTGGCGTGCTCAAGGCGGTGCTTGCGTCTGTACCCTGGCTGCAGGTTGGTATGGGGGCGGCCATTGTCATGCTGGCTGCGATGGTGCCCTGGGGGACCAGCAAAGTCCTGGGAGCCATGGATCAGCAGATTATTGCGGTGGATGTAAAAGGCGAATTTGTCGGTGATAACCAGGGTGCGATTGAGCGGGCGGCGTCGGAGTGGATTGGCAAGAGTTACTTCTCCACCGATCTGTCGGAGATCAAGGCCGGGCTGGAACGTCGGCCATGGGTGGCATCTGCGGCGGTTCGGCGGGTGTGGCCGGGGCGGCTGGTTATCGACATTCGCGAGAAAAAGCCTTTGGCGTACTGGACCGATGGCCGTCTGGTGAGTCGCACCGGCGAACTGTTTACACCGCCAAATCCAGAGGTTGCGGGTAAATTGCCTCGTCTGTCCGGACCGGATGGACGTGTGCGGGAAGTGATCGAAATGGCCCAGAGCATGAACGAAAAGCTGGTGAGTCACGGACTGTTATTTGCCGGGCTTGCACTCGAAAAGCGGGGTGCGTGGACGCTGGAGCTGGCGAACGGAATTCAGGTCGTGCTGGGCAGGGATCAGGTAGAGCAGCGTTTTAATCGCTTTATAGCGGTATATCAGACCCGGCTGGAATCCCGGTCGGAAGAAGTCAGTCGGGTAGATGCGCGCTACACCAATGGTGTAGCGGTGCAATGGAAGTCGGAGGTTCAGGCTTCCGGTCCGAAATCCTAGTAACGGTTAATTCAGACCTACGGTTTGGTGAAATACATGTCATCGGTTGAAACGGAAAACATGATTGTCGGCCTCGATATCGGAACCTCGAAGGTGGTTGCGATTGTTGGCAAGCGCAAAATGGACGGCACCATCGAAGTGGTGGGCATCGGCTCGCACCCTTCCAGAGGGCTGAAGCGCGGTGTGGTGGTGAATATCGAAACCACCGTCCAGGCGATCCAGCGCGCGGTGGAAGAGGCTGAATTGATGGCAGGGTGCCGGATTCACTCGGTGTACGCCGGTATTGCCGGTAGTCACATCAAGAGCCTGAACTCCCATGGCATCGTTGCCATCCGGGATCGGGAAGTGACCCAAGCCGACATAGACCGGGTTATTGATGCCGCACAGGCCGTAGCGATCCCCGCTGACCAGAAAATCCTGCACATACTCCCGCAGGAGTTCGTGATCGATAGTCAGGAAGGCATCAAGGAGCCGATGGGCATGTCCGGTGTGCGCCTGGAAGCGAAGGTTCACCTGGTGACCTGTGCGGTCAATGCGGCCCAGAACATCGAGAAGTGCGTTCAGCGCTGTGGCCTGGAAGTGGATGACATCATCCTTGAGCAACTGGCCTCAAGCCACGCAATCCTGACCGAGGATGAGAAAGAACTCGGTGTCTGTGTCGTCGATATCGGCGGTGGAACCACCGATATTGCCGTGTTTACAGGCGGCGCGATTCGCCATACCGCGGTGATTCCGATTGCCGGCGATCAGGTGACCAACGATATTGCCATGGCTTTGCGGACACCGACCCAGAATGCAGAGGAAATCAAGATCAAGTATGCCTGCGCGCTGACCCAGCTGGCGGGTGCCGATGAGACCATCAAGGTGCCCAGTGTGGGTGACAGGGCGCCGCGTGATCTTTCCCGCCAGGCGCTGGCCGAAGTCGTAGAGCCGCGTTATGAGGAACTGTTCACGCTGGTTCAGTCGGAGCTGAGACGGTCCGGGTTTGAGGACCTGATTCCAGCAGGCATCGTCATTACAGGCGGTTCGTCAACCATGGAAGGGGTGGTTGAACTGGCTGAGGAGATCTTCCACATGCCGGTAAGGCTGGCCTGTCCGCAGGCGGTCTCCGGTATGACGGAGGTGGTCAATAACCCGATCTACGCCACCGGCGTGGGGTTGTTGATCCATGGCTTCCGCCAGATGGATCTAGGGCAGGAGCCTGTGCTCAAGGGGGAGGATGCACCCTCGCTGGTAGAGCGCATGAAAGCCTGGTTTACCGGTCATTTCTGACGGTTTCCGGGAAGCAGTACACGAAGGTATCTCGAAAACACAATCTCGAACGAACAGCCTGGTACAAGGCTGGAAAACAGCACGAAGGAGTAGGGAAAATGTTTGAACTCGTCGATAATGTCCAGCAAAACGCTGTCATTAAAGTCGTAGGTGTCGGTGGAGGCGGCGGCAACGCTGTTCGTCACATGCTCAACAGCGACATCGAAGGTGTTGAATTTATCTGTGCGAATACCGATGCGCAGGCGTTGACCGACATGGACGCGCGTCAGATCATCCAGCTTGGTGGCAACATCACCAAGGGCCTGGGTGCTGGCGCCAATCCGGAAGTCGGCCGTCAGTCCGCCCTGGAAGACCGTGATCGTATCGCGGAATCCCTGAAAGGCGCTGATATGGTCTTTATCACTGCTGGCATGGGTGGTGGTACGGGTACCGGTGCGGCTCCGGTTGTGGCCGATGTGGCCCGGGAACTGGGGATCCTGACCGTGGCGGTTGTCACCAAGCCGTTCATGTTCGAAGGCGGCAAGCGCATGAGTGTTGCCGAATCCGGACTGAAAGAGCTGGAAGAGAGTGTCGACTCTCTGATCACCATCCCGAACGAGAAACTGCTGGCGGTCATGGGCAAGAAAACCAGCCTGCTGGATGCGTTTGCCTCCGCCAATGACGTTCTACTCGGTGCGGTTCAGGGCATTGCCGACCTGATCACCCGCAACGGTATGATTAACGTCGACTTTGCTGACGTCAAAACCGTGATGTCCGAGATGGGTATGGCGATGATGGGTACGGCCCGTGCAACCGGTGAAAACCGTGCCCGGGAAGCGGCCGAAGCGGCTGTCCGCAGCCCGCTGCTTGAAGATATCAATCTGCAGGGTGCGAAGGGTATCCTGGTGAACATCACCGCGGGCATGGACCTGAACCTCGGTGAATTCTCCGAAGTGGGTGATATCGTTCGCGAGTTTGCCTCTGATGCGGCGACGGTGGTGGTAGGTACCGTTATTGATCCGGAAATGACGGACGAGTTGAAGGTGACCGTCGTTGCGACCGGACTGGGTGGCGATCACGAGAAGCCGACCAAGGTCGTGGATAACACCCGTACCCTGGATGGCACAACCGACTACAATCAGTTGGATCGGCCTGCAGTGCTGCGTCGTCGTGCCGTGTCCCATGGTAATGTGGCGATCGATCAGAGCAAAGAGAGCGAAGAGCAGGGCGTGGACTATCTCGATATTCCCGCATTTCTTCGCCGTCAGGCGGACTGATAAGCTGCCTCAAATTTTCGGCAGAGTGGGGCTCCGTGCTTGATATTTGGAGCTATTTGCCCGGCTCTCGCGGTGAGGCGGCTGACCATTGAAGATGGCTATGGTTGTTTTTAGGTAATGTCATCTTGGTTAAATGGTACTCAGTCTTCGATTCTGGTATCCTCCGGGCAGATTTTTGCCCAGAATACCGATTATTTGTGACGGAATGATGAACCGATGATCAGACAACGGACACTCAAAAACACCATCCGTGCGACCGGCGTTGGCCTGCATTCGGGGGAAAAGGTTTACCTGACCCTCAAGCCTGCCCCGGTTGACACGGGTATCATCTTCCGCCGGACGGATCTGGACCCCATGGTCGAAATTCGTGCCTGTGCGGAAAATGTGGGTGAGACCATGCTGTCCACGACGCTGGTAAAAGACGGTGTCCGTGTGGCGACTGTGGAGCATCTGCTCTCAGCCATGGCTGGTCTCGGTATCGATAACTGCTACGTGGAACTGAGCGCCGCCGAAGTGCCCATCATGGATGGCTCTGCTGGTCCGTTTGTGTTCCTGCTGCAATCTGCCGGTATTTCCGAGCAGGAGGCTGCCAAGCGATTTATCCGCATCAAGCGTGAAGTGACCATCGAAGAGGGCGACAAGAAGGCGACCTTCCTGCCGTTCGAGGGCTTCAAGGTCAGCTTCGGTATCGACTTCGACCATCCAGTCTTCAAGGGTCGTGCCCAAACCGCCACGGTGGATTTCTCCAGTACTTCTTTCGTCAAGGAAGTCAGCCGCGCACGTACCTTCGGGTTCATGCGTGACATTGAGAAGTTGCGGGCGATGAATCTGGCGCTCGGTGGCAGCGTGGATAACGCGATCGTGGTTGACGACTACAAGATTCTTAACGAAGACGGCCTTCGTTACGATGACGAGTTCGTCAAGCACAAGGTACTGGATGCCATCGGTGACCTGTACCTGCTTGGTAACAGCCTGATCGGTGAATTCCGCGGTATCAAATCCGGTCACGATCTGAATAATAAGCTGCTGCGTAAGCTCAGGGCGGAAGAGGATGCCTGGGAAGTGGTTACCTTCGATGACGAGGCGACCGCCCCGATTTCCTATATGAAACCTGTGCTGGCGGCCCAGGCTTAAGGCAGGACGCTTTAATCCCGGACGTGGCTTGCGAGTTTTTCGAGAACCTCGCGTAGTTTTGTATCCTTCGTGTGCCCGGCTTCCTCTTTGAGGAGCCGGGCATTTTCTTTACTGAGAGGTGAGCGTCGTACCGGCGCCCTTTCTCGAAAGCGTGGCGGTGCCACTTTAACCCTGAGTTTCCAGACATACTGAAAAGGCTCGACCTCCCTGATCTGTGCCATAATCTCGTGCTGGCGAAACCGGATTTGGCTTGCTTTGCCGGCATTTTCGGCGGACAGTACAAGTTCCCCGTCTTTGTAGCTGACGAATCTTGTGCCCTGGCGAAAAGTCTCGGGTATGGCCTGGAGAAGTAGCTCTTCTGCCTGACGATGCAGTTCGGCCCTGGCGACCAGGTCGTTCAGCTTGGGCGTGCCTTTGAGGTTGTCGAAGGTCATTTTCTGATCACTTTTTCACGGCGTTAAGGCGTTTTTACTCGACGGCGCTGTTAACGATTGGTTACACTTCGGCACGGTTTATGCGTAGTGCCTTTATTACATTCGTTTTACCTTGTGAGTAACGAGTGTGTCTACCGGGCTCTGCGATTTTTCAGTACGTAGATGTTGTCATGGATGGCAAACCCGCTCGGATCTTTATTCCGGAGCGCAACACTACAGGAAGCAGGGGTTGCAGCTCATCGATGAAAACTGAAAATAGTATGAACATTATCTTCGTTGGTAAACACCACGGAAAGTCCCGCGTTGTAAGCCTGAACTGGGCGGTGGGTCTCGGTTTGCTGGTTGCCGCATTGGCCCTCGTTGTAGGCTCTGGGTGGGCAGGATATCAGGCGGCGCTTCAACAGGTAAAAGCCGCAGAACCGACGCCGTCCGAGTTGGTCAGCTATTGGCAGAGCCGGCTTGAAGAACAGAAAGCGGAGCTGGCATCTGTTGAACTTGAGGCCCAGCAGGAGATTGACGCACTGACGCTGAGGCTGGGTGAGATGCAGGGCCGAATGCTTCGGCTCGACGCGCTTGGTCAGCGATTCGTCGAAACCGGCATTGTCGCCAGTGAAGAATTCAATTTCGAGGAACCGGCCGCCATGGGTGGGCCCGAAAATGCGTCTGAACCGGAATCGTTCACGGCGCCGGCACTGAGTGCCATGATTGAGCGTATGGAAGCCCAGTTGGCGGATCGTGAACAGCAGCTTCGCTTGCTGGATGAGCTCGCGTCCCAGAAAAAACTCGAGGAAGAAATGTACGTCGAAGGACGTCCGATCACCTGGGGGTGGTTGTCTTCCAAATACGGTTACCGCTCAGACCCGTTTACCGGCAAGCGCACCTGGCATGATGGTGTGGATTTGGCGGGTAAAGAGGGCAGCGATATTATTTCTGTTGCTGGCGGCGTTGTGACCTGGGCGGGAGAGCGGTACGGGTACGGTAACCTGGTCGAGATTGACCATGGTGATGGTCTCGTGACCCGTTATGGTCACTGCAAGACCGTAAAGGTCAAGGTTGGTGACATTGTTCAGAAAGGTCAGGTGGTTGCTCTTATGGGCAGCACCGGGCGTTCTACCGGGCCTCATGTCCACTTTGAGGTTAAAAAAGACGGTCGCTCCAAGGATCCCGTAAAGTACATCGCACGCTCCAGCCGTTAACCGCTCGTTCCCGACTTCAGTCCGATTTCCGGTCCAGTTATCTGCGTCAGTGCACAGGCCTTGTGCGCTGATGGCGGATCGTCACATCAACAGGTTATCGTAAATCCGGTCGCTGTGACCCCTGCCTTTTGTCCTGTCGCTAAATAAGGTTAGAATGCCTTCCTCCTCCTTTTAACCAAAGAAGCAGTGGTCTATGTTCACAAAGCTTGCAACCAAGATGTTCGGCAGTAAGAACGCCAGAGAAATCAAGCGAATGCGCAAAGTCGTATTGCGTGTTAATGAGCTCGAAGAGCAGTTTGGAAATCTGTCCGACACTGAGTTGCAAGGCAAGACCGCTGAATTCCGTCGCCGTCTCGATGAGGGTGAAACCCTGGATGCCATCCTGCCTGAAGCCTTTGCGACGGTGCGAGAGGCCGGTCGCCGGGTCATGGGTATGCGGCATTACGACGTCCAGCTGATCGGTGGTATCACCCTGCACGAAGGCCGGATCGCGGAAATGAAAACCGGTGAGGGGAAAACACTGGTTGCAACGGCGGCGGTGTACCTCAATGCGCTTTCCGGTAAGGGCGTGCACGTTGTTACTGTCAACGACTACCTGGCTCGCCGGGACGCAGACTGGATGGGCAAACTCTATCGGTTCCTTGGTCTTCAGGTTGGCGTGGTTGCGTCTGGCCAGCCTCCGGAAGAGAAGCGGGCGGCTTATCAGGCTGACATCACCTACGGCACTAACAACGAGTTCGGGTTCGATTACCTGCGGGACAATATGGCGTTCAGTACCGAGGACAAGGTACAGCGCGGCCTGAACTTCGCGATTGTCGATGAGGTGGATTCCATCCTGATCGATGAAGCGCGGACACCGCTGATCATTTCCGGCGCAGCTGAGGACAGCTCGAAGCTCTATCAGGCCATCAACGGCCTGATCCCGAATCTGGAAAAGGGCGAAGTGCCGGAAGAGGGCGAACCGACGGGCGACTTCACCATTGACGAGAAATCGCGTCAGGTAGAACTCACGGAAGCTGGTCACGAGAAAGTTGAGGAGTTACTGCTTGGCCAGGGGCTGCTTGGCGAAGGCGAGAGCCTGTACTCCGCAACTAACCTGAGCCTGCTTCATCACGTGCATTCTGCGCTGCGGGCCCATCACCTGTTCCAGAAAGATGTGGATTACATCGTTCAGGGCGGCCAGGTTGTCATTGTCGACGAACATACCGGCCGTACCATGCCCGGGCGTCGCTGGAGCGAAGGGCTGCACCAGGCGGTGGAAGCAAAAGAAGGCGTCAAGATCCAGGCCGAGAGCCAGACTCTGGCTTCCACGACATTCCAGAATTATTTCCGTCTGTATGAGAAACTGGCCGGCATGACCGGTACTGCCGATACCGAAGCGTTCGAATTTCGTCAGATCTATGCCCTGGACGTCGTTGTTATTCCGCCGAACAAGCCGATCCAGCGCATCGATTACAACGACCTGGTATATCTGACCCAGGAAGAGAAGTTCCACGCGATCATAGACGAAATCAAGGATGTGACGACCGAAGGGCGTCCGATTCTGGTGGGTACTGCATCCATTGAAGCCTCCGAGTTGCTGTCTATGCTGCTCAAGAAGGCCCGCATCGATCATAAGATTCTGAACGCCAAGCAGCATGAATCCGAAGCACTGATCATCGCCCAGGCAGGGCGGCCAGGCGCTGTCACTATCGCGACCAACATGGCGGGCCGTGGTACCGATATAGTGCTCGGTGGTAACTGGGAATACGAAGTGGCTGCCATGGAGAATCCTTCCGAGGAAGAAGTGGCGCGCATCAAGGCGGAGTGGACGGAACGCCACAATCAGGTGCTTGAAAACGGTGGTCTTCACATCATTGGTACCGAGCGCCATGAATCCCGACGGATTGATAACCAGCTACGTGGGCGTGCCGGTCGTCAGGGGGATCCGGGGTCTTCGCGCTTCTTCCTGTCGCTGGAAGATAATCTGATGCGGATCTTTGCGCCTGAGCGGGTCAAGAACCTGATGCAGGCCATGGGGATGAAGAAGGGGGAGGCCATTGAGCACCGCATGGTCACCAACGCCATCGAAAAGTCCCAGCGCAAGGTTGAAGGTCGTAACTTCGATATGCGTAAGACGTTGCTTGAGTACGACGACGTTGCCAACGATCAGCGTACCGTCATCTACGATCAGCGTAACGAAGTCATGGCGTCTGAGGACGTTTCCGAGATGGTCGACACTATCCGTGCCGATGTCGTAGAGAACCTCGTCAGCGAGTACATCCCGCCTCAGAGCATGCCGGAGCAGTGGGATGTTGCCGGCCTTGAATCTCAGCTGCAGTCGGAGATGGCCATTGATCTACCGATTCAGCAATGGCTGGATGAGGACAAGAATCTTTACGAAGAGAGCCTGCGCGAAAAGATTCTTGAGGCTATCGTCTCTACTTACCGCAGTAAGGAAGAGATTGCCGGTGCTGAGTCCATGCGCAAGTTCGAAAAGCAGGTCTTCCTGCAGGTGCTGGATACACTCTGGAAAGAGCACCTGTCGAATATGGATCATCTTCGCCGCGGTATTCACCTGCGTGGTTATGCCCAGAAGAACCCGAAGCAGGAATACAAGCGTGAGGCCTTCAATCTGTTTGAAGACATGCTGGATGCCATGAAGCGTGATGTCACTCGCATCCTGTGCCACGTTCGCGTCCAGAGCCAGGAAGAAATGGAAGAGGTGGAGCGCCGCCGCAAGCAGGCCCTTGAGCAGGAGCTGTCCCGTGCCCGTATGCGTCACGACGAAACCAGTGCCACAGCCCAGAGTCAGGGTGAAGGTGGTTCTGGGCAGGGTGAGGGCCAGGGAGGTCAGCAACAGGCTACCCCGGAAACCTTTGTTCGACAGGAGCGAAAGGTTGGCCGGAACGAACCCTGTCCTTGCGGGTCTGGCAAGAAGTATAAGCAGTGTCATGGCAAGGTCTCCTGATCACCTGACACTGCCCTGACATTCAAGACCCGCAACCCGTTTATATGGGCTGCGGGTTTTTCCGTTCTAGAATCGCCATATTCTGGCGTTGTTATTGAGGAGTCGCAGCATGGCGGTAGGTCCTGGAACCTTACCTGAGTTTTTCCCGGTTGCTGGCGTACGGTTAGGCATTGCCAGTGCTGGCATCAAGAAACCGGGTCGCAAGGACATCGTGATATTCGAGTTGGCCCCGGAAAGCCGGGTTGCCGGTATTTTTACCCGCAACCAGTTTTGTGCGGCGCCGGTTACTTTGAGTCGCAAACATCTGTCGGTATGTGCACCGCGTTATTTGCTGGTCAACACCGGCAATGCCAACGCCGGTACCGGTCAGCAGGGCATGGCCGATGCCGTGAGCTGTTGTCAGGCGCTGGCGGAGAAAGCCGGTGTTGCCGCCGAAGCCATTCTGCCATTTTCAACGGGTGTGATCGGTGAGCCGTTGCCAGTCGGTAAGATCGTTGCCGCTTTGCCCGACGCATTGGAGAGCACCTCTGAAGTGCGCTGGGCGGAAGCCGCAAGCGGTATCATGACCACGGATACTCGGCCCAAGGGGGCGACGTGTCAGCTGGATCTGGACGGGCACACCGTGACCATTTCCGGCATCAGCAAGGGCGCAGGCATGATTCGCCCGAATATGGCGACGATGCTCGGATTTATTGCGACCGATGCCTGTATTGAACCTGAACTTCTGCAGACCCTGGCCTCCGAGCTGGGTGAGGGATCCTTCAATCGCATTACCATCGACGGAGATACCTCCACCAACGATGCTTGCATGCTGATTGCCAGTGGCCAGTACAATGGCCCGGAGATCACTGCCACTAGCCCGGCGCTGCCGAAATTGCGGGAGGCGTTGCGGGCGATCTATCTGGAACTGGCCCATGCCATTGTTCGCGATGGCGAGGGTGCTACCAAGTTCGTCACCATTGAAGTGATCGGTGCCAGGGATCAGCAGGAAGCTCTTGATGTGGCGTACACCGTTGCCCATTCACCACTGGTCAAAACCGCGCTTTATGCCTCGGACCCCAACTGGGGGCGGATTCTCGCCGCTGTTGGCCGGGCTGGTGTACCGGATCTTGATCTGGCCGCGCTGGAAATCTTCCTTGGCGACGTGTGCCTGGTGCGCAATGGTGGTCGCGCAGAGGACTACTCCGAAGAACGCGGACAGGCGGTGATGGACGGTGAGGAAATTACCATCGCCATCGATCTGAAGCGTGGGGATGTTGCCGAGACGGTCTGGACCTGTGATTTCTCCCACGACTACGTCACCATCAACGCTGAGTACCGAACCTGATCATGGCCATAGGCGAAACAACTGTGCCGGAGGTTCACGTTGCGGTTGCAGTGATTGTCCGCGAGGGGCGTATCCTGATTGCCCGGCGTCCGGATCATGTGCACCAAGGCGGTTTGCTGGAGTTCCCTGGGGGCAAGGTTGAGCCTGGAGAGACGGTGCAACAGGCTCTTGTCCGCGAGATTGCCGAGGAAACCGGTCTGGAGGTCCCTGAGGCCTCCCTGGCGCCGGTTATCGGCATCCGGCATGACTATGGTGATAAGCGGGTTTTCCTGGATGTCTGGCGCACCTCAGGCGCTCAGGGGGAGGCTCACGGACGCGAAGGTCAGCCGATTGACTGGTTGCTGCCTGAGTGTCTCGAGGATTCCGCATTCCCGGCCGCCAATCGGCCGATCATCCGGGCTATCCGGTTGCCCAGGGTGATGCCGGTGACCGGAGCCATGAGTAGTGTGAGCGAAGGCCTGAGCTTGTTCGCCGGAGCGCTGGACGCCGAGGCTCACCCGCTTGTTGTTTTGCGGGCGCCTCATTTGCCCGCGTCTGACTATCGGGATCTGGCCAGCGGGGCCTTATCCGCCGCAGGGTCATGTGGTGTGGGTGTCATCGTGCATGGCAGCCCCGATGTGTTCTCTGGGACTCCCGGTGCTGCGGGCCTACACCTGCCCTGGCGCGAAGCGGAAATGCTCGAGGCTCGCCCGGTGCCTTCTGAGGCATGGTTCGGAGTCTCGTGTCATGATTCGTCCGAGGTGGCCCATGCTGTGGCGATTGGTGCGGACTACGTGACCCTCGGGCCGGTGGCGCGAACCCGGTCGCACCCGGGAGTGGCTGGGATGGGGTGGTCAGAGTTTTCTGATATCGTCGCCTGGGCGCCGATCCCCGTGTATGGCTTGGGCGGTCTTGGTCCTGATGATGTGGCCGATGCCATCGAAGCGGGCGGACAGGGTATCGCCGGCATCAGCTTCTGGTGGCCGGCAAACTGATGATTGTCAGCGTCTCGGGATGCCCCCATCTGGTATGCTTACGACGCTGTTACAGTGTGTTTTCAATGCTGAGAAACCAGGAGACGCCGTGAGCAAGCTGACTCATCTGGATGACAAGGGCGAGGCCCGGATGGTGGACGTGACGGACAAAGACGTCACGGAGCGGGAAGCGCGCGCCGAAGCGACGATTCGTATGGCGCCCGCGACCCTGAAGATGATCATTGAAGGGGAGCATCCGAAAGGCGACGTGCTGGCGGTTGCCCGAATTGCCGGGATTATGGCCGCCAAGAAAACCCACGAGCTGATTCCTTTGTGCCATTCCCTGAATCTGACGTCTGTAAAAGTGGAGCTGTCCGCGGGGGAAGATGACGCCTCCGTACATATCCTGACACGGTGCAAGTTGTCTGGTCAGACGGGCGTCGAGATGGAGGCCCTGACGGCGGCCAGTGTTGCGGCTCTGACGCTCTATGACATGTGCAAGGCGGTTGATCGTGGCATGGAGATTGACGGTGTCCGTCTGTTGGAGAAGAAGGGCGGTCGGAGTGGTCATTGGGTTGCCGGGACTACGCCTGAATGACGGCCTCGTGCTAGAATGCGCGCCCGATAGATTGAACCTCGAGGAATCACTGTGGCTGTTCGTTACATCCAGACCTGCCGGTTGCCGACCCCGTTCGGGGTGTTTGACATGCACGGTTTTGAAGAGCCGGATACCGGGAAGGAGCATGTAGCCCTTACTCTGGGAGATCTGGACAGTAACGAGCCGATACTTGCTCGAACCCATTCCGAGTGCCTCACCGGCGATGCGCTCTACAGCATGCGCTGCGATTGTGGCTATCAGTTGGAGGAAGCATTGCGCAGCATAGCCCGTGAAGGCCGGGGTATTCTCATGTACCTTCGCCAGGAAGGGCGGGGCATCGGGCTGCTGAACAAGATTCGCGCCTATCACCTCCAGGATCAGGGGGCGGACACGGTGGAAGCTAATGAGCGTCTTGGATTCGCGGCCGATTTGCGGGACTACAGCATGTGCAAGGATATGCTGGACCACCTCGGCATCAAAAGCCTACGGCTGATGACCAATAATCCCCGCAAGGTCAAAGCACTGTCCTCCTATGGCATTGATATCGCAGAGCGTGTACCGCTCCATGTCGGACGTAACCCTCATAATGAGCATTACCTCAATACCAAGCAAAGCAAGCTTGGTCACTGGCTGGAAACGCATCAGGACGATGATCCGGCAGAGTGAGTGCCCCGGAGAATGAAAAAAGCCCGCTTCCAGGCGGGCTTTTTTTATCGCTGAGCCAGACTATGGTTATTTGACAGCTTTCAGTGTCTGGTGCCGAAGGCGCTCCAGTCTGGACTTTATGGAATGCCGGATTCCGCCGGCGTCCAGTCCGCAGTCATGGAGCAGTTCTGCGTGCTTGCCGTGGTCGACAAAAGCATCCGGCAGTCCCAGCTGCAGTACCGGCATGCTCACACCGCGGGCGTTCAGGAATTCGGTTACCGCACTGCCTGCGCCTCCGGCGATGGTGTTTTCTTCCAGAGTGACCAGCAGATCGTGTCCCTCTGCCATGGCCAGCACCAGTTCTTCATCGAGTGGTTTGACGAAGCGCATATCAACCACCGTTGCACCCAGGGCTTCAGCGGCCTCGAGGGCCGGAGTCAGCAAAGTGCCGAAATTCAGAATGACGGTCTCGCTGCCATCCCTCACTTTGCGCCCCTTGCCGATCGGCAGCGGGGTAAGCTCTTTGATGATTTCTGATCCTGGCCCGGTGCCACGGGGGTAGCGCACAGCGGCTGGCCCATCGAACATCATGCCGGTATGCAGCAGCTGACGGGTTTCGTTTTCGTCAGAGGGCGTCATGATGACCATATTTGGAATGCAGCGCAGATAGCTGATATCGAACGCGCCGGCATGGGTGGGGCCGTCTTCGCCCACCAGGCCTGCCCGGTCGATGGCAAATAGAACATCGAGATCCTGAATCGCCACATCGTGTATCAGTTGATCGTAGCCGCGCTGCAGGAACGTGGAATAAATCGCGACGACCGGTTTGGCACCGTCGCAGGCAAGGCCGGCCGCAAGGGTAACCGAATGTTGCTCTGCAATGGCGACATCAAAATAGCGGTCCGGGAAACGTTCCGAGAACGCCAGCAGGTCCGATCCCTCACACATGGCCGGGGTGATGCCCACGACGCGGTCGTCCAGCTCCGCTGCGTCACAGAGCCACTGACCAAAGACATTGGCATACTTGGGCTTGGCTGGTGGTGGGCTGACTGGTTCGGGCTTGCTCGGCGGAACCGGTTCAATCTTGTTGATGGCGTGGTAGCCGATCGGATCCGCCTCTGCCGGCGCAAAGCCCTTGCCCTTGGTGGTGACAACGTGCAGGAACTGGGGACCTTCCAATTCGCGGATGTTCTCCAGCGTTTCTACCAACAACGGCAGGTCGTGGCCGTCAATGGGCCCGATGTAGTTGAATCCGAGCTCCTCGAACAGTGTTCCCGGGGCAATCATGCCCTTGAAGTGTTCTTCCGTTTTCTTGGCCAGGGCCATTAGGTGGGGTTTGCCCTGAAGCACCTTCTTGCTGCTGTCGCGCACCTGGTTGTACGTGCGGCTGGAAAGCAGTTTGGCGAAGTAGTTCGAGAGGCCGCCGACGTTGCGCGAGATCGACATGTCGTTATCGTTCAGAACCACCAGCATATTGGCGTGCAGATGGCCGGCGTGATTGAGTGCCTCAAAGGCCATGCCCGCAGTCATGGCGCCGTCACCGATCACCGCAATGCTGTTGCGGTCGCTGTTCTGCATTCGGGCTGCGAGGGCCATGCCGAGGGCGGCACTGATGGAGGTGCTTGAGTGACCAACGCCAAAGGTGTCGTATTCGCTCTCGGCCCGTTTCGGGAAACCGGCCAGGCCCCCTTTGCGGCGGATGCTGCCCATTTTCTCACGGCGCCCGGTAAGGATCTTGTGCGGGTAGGCCTGGTGGCCCACGTCCCAGATCAGGCGATCTTCCGGGGTGTTGAAGACATAGTGCAGGGCGATGGTCAGCTCGAGGACGCCGAGGCCGGCACCGAAGTGCCCGCCGGTCTGGCCGACGGACCATAGCAGAAACGACCGAAGCTCCCGTGCCAGTTGAGTAAGCTGCTCTGCAGGCAGCTCTCTAAGCTGGGCCGGTGAATCAATCCGGTCCAGCAACGGGGTATTTGGCCGTTGGGACGGGATTTCCTTGAATATATAAGTGTCCTGCATTGACTCGGGTCTTTTCCGGAAAGTTCGATAATCTGCTGGCATTATAAGGGAACAGGCAAGGCTGTTTCACACTCAATGGGCCAGTTGTTGCAAGATTGTAAAGGCCAGTGTGCGCCCTTACGGCGTGGTGGTTCAATGGGTTCGTTCTACGACATAGTCCGCCATGGCGCGCAAGGGGCCGGCTTCAGGGCCAAACCCGGCAAGGCTTTCGTGGGCGCTGGCCAGCAGCTGCTTCAGGTGAGCTCTGGCGCCGTCGATTCCGAGCAGCGCCGGGTAGGTCGGTTTGTCACGAGCCGCGTCCGAGCCCTGGGGCTTGCCGATGACCTCGGTGTCGCCCTCAATGTCCAGCAGATCATCCTGAACCTGGAAGGCCAGTCCCAGTGCCCGGGCGTAATTGCTCAAAGCAGCGAGGGTGGTTTCGCTCACGTTCGGTGATGTCAAAGCGCCCATGCGGACCGAGGCTTCGATCAGAGCACCGGTTTTATGACGGTGCATGGTTTCGAGTTCCGAGAGCGTTAGTGTCTTGCCGACGGATTCCAGGTCGATCGCCTGGCCGCCAACCATGCCGGCGTGGCCGCTCGCCATGGCCAATTCCCGGACCATGGCAAGACGGGCGCTTTCGGTGACCGATGCATTGTCGGCCAGGCAATGGAAGGCGAGCGCTTGCAGGGCATCTCCGGCCAGAATGGCAGTAGCTTCATCGAAGGCGATGTGCGCCGTTGGGCGGCCTCGGCGAAGGTCGTCATCGTCCATCGCCGGAAGATCATCGTGGATCAGTGAATAGGCGTGTACAAGCTCCACCGAACACGCTGGTGCCAACGCTGCGTCGCTGCTGCCGACCACCTTTGCGGCGGCCATGCACAGTGCCGGGCGGATGCGTTTGCCGCCCCCAAGGACGCTGTATCTCATGGCTTCCTGCAAGCGATCTGATGCGGAAGTCTGGTCAATACAACGGTCGAGCTCGGCATCGACCTGAGCCCTGCAGTGTTCCAGAAAGTCTAGGGCCTGTTGGTGCTGTTCGGTCATCAGTCGGCATCGTCCGGAGAAAACGGGCGGGTTTCCAGGGAGCCGTCGCTGGTCTTGATCAGTTCCTCGACTCGTTGTTCTGCACTCTTGAGTGCCTGCTGGCACTCCCGGGTCAGTTTGACGCCCCGCTCGAATGCAGACAGAGACTGTTCGAGGGAGAGCTCACCCTGTTCGAGGTCCCGAACCAGCTTTTCCAGCTCATCGAGCGACTTCTCAAAATCGGCAATGGATGTCGTGCCTTGTTCGCCGGCCATCTGGCGTCCTCCGATCAGGTGGCAGAATTTCGCGGATTATACCAGAGCTTCCCGGCTATCGCTGCCAGTGAAAGTGTTGGCAGTCACCCTTTTGCGCATTCGGTCCCCAACTCTGTTCGCTGACCTGAATATCACCGATTCGGGAAACTGTGACGATAGTGGTGGCCCGAGTGCCATAGTGCTCGCCGGTAATGAACGGTGACGAGAGGAAGCGTTCGGTCTCGAGGCCGACACCGGTATCGGGGAGCATGCGATCCGGTGCTGGCGTGGTGTCCTGAAGCAGCTGTATCAAACTCTGGTGGAGATCGTTCGCGTCCGTACCTGCGGCCTGCACAGCCTCGCCTACGTGTGCCCTGAGGCGGAGAAGCTTGGGCCAGGGTGTCTGAAGCAGGTGGTTGCTGAGCCCATATAGCCCCCGGTGAATGTGTCGTCCGGGGTGCGCATCCCGGTTGCTGTAGTACCAGCCGTCGGTTTCCTCGAGGCGAACAAGGTTGAAGCCCGAATACTCTCCTGCATCCGCGGAAAACTCTGCCGAAAGGTTTTCAGGTTGCTGTTGCAGGGCTCTGAGCGGAAGTTCGCCGCGGCTGCGCGAGCCGGCCTCCGGGGTGCCTTCCCGAACGTTAGTCACCGCGCTGACAATGCCTTCCCGGGAAACCGCTAACCAGGTACCACCAGACAGAAGATCTCTGCCCGCAAGAATGTCCTGCCCGTTGTCTAATCTCCACCAATCCATGCTGGCAGTCGGTCGCTTGAAAAATTCATCGCGGTTGGCAGCCACCACCAGGGGGAAATGTGGACTCTGTCCCAGAGAAAAAGCGATCAGGCACATGGGTGGTCGGGGGCTCCGGCAGTTAATGAAGTTGGCGATCTCGGTGTGTATCATACCAGCCTTGTTTTACTCGGGGTGTGGCTCGGCTATGACACTGATCTACGTATTTGCTTCCTACCTGGCATTGGGCGCCCTGGCTGGCACCGTCGCTGGACTGTTCGGGATAGGCGGTGGCCTGATTATTGTCCCGGTGTTGATTTTCAGCTTCGCTCTGCAGGGTGTGAGTCCGGAAGTTGCGGCTCACGTCGCGGTTGGAACGTCGCTGGCAACCATTGTCTTTACGTCGATCAGCTCGATTCGTTCACATAACGCTCGCGGTGCCGTGCGCTGGGAACTGTTCCGGCCGATGACGGTCGGTATTGTCGTGGGTGCGGTGCTGGGTGCCTGGTCTGCGTCGCTGATGAGCGGGCAGACCCTGAAGCTGGTCATCGGTGTATTTGCCATCCTGGTGGCATTGAAGATGATTACCGGGGCCAACCCGAAACCGGGGCGCGATGTGCCCGGGGGTGCGGGTCTCACCGCTGCGGGTGGTGGCATCGGCTGGGCATCGGCCATATTCGGAATCGGGGGCGGAACCATCACGGTGCCTTATCTCAGCTGGTGTAACGTGCGTATGCAGGAGGCGGTGGCCACCTCGGCGGCTTGCGGCCTTCCGATCGCCATTGCGGGTGCTCTGGGTAATATGTGGACTGGCTGGGGGCACGCGAACCTCCCCGAATACAGTCTGGGCTTTATCTACCTCCCGGCACTTCTGGGCATCATCCTGACCAGCGTTCCGTTTGCCAAAGTTGGCGCGGCATTAGCTCACCGGTTGGACGCCATCGTGTTGAAACGAACA
Organism: Marinobacter nitratireducens; assembly: GCF_000708045.1. Taxonomy (GTDB): domain Bacteria; phylum Pseudomonadota; class Gammaproteobacteria; order Pseudomonadales; family Oleiphilaceae; genus Marinobacter; species Marinobacter nitratireducens. The sequence continues at coordinate 273,215 of NZ_ANIE01000006.1, read as the reverse complement.
TTCGCTATCATTCTGATCATCGTGGGACTCCGTTTCCTTTTGAGCTGAGAGGTTATTGATGCTGCAGCATCCGCAGATTGATCCCGTGGCCATATCCGTCGGGCCACTGAAAATACACTGGTATGGACTCACGTATTTGGTGGGCTTTGTTGCCGGCTGGTGGCTGGGGCGGGTTCGGGCCCGAAAACCGGGTTCCCCGATTACCGAGGAACAGATGGGAGACTTGCTCTTCTATCTGGCCCTGGGCGTGATTCTTGGTGGCCGTTTTGGCTACGTCGTGTTTTATAATTTTGGTACCTTCCTGGCCGACCCGCTCTGGCTGTTCCGGGTATGGGAGGGTGGTATGTCGTTTCACGGGGGCCTGCTCGGTGTCATGTTTGCCATGTGGTGGTATGGCCGCAAACTCAATGTCGGGTTCTGGCGCATTGCCGACTTCGTCGCCCCACTGGTACCGGTGGGGCTCGGCGCGGGGCGTATCGGAAACTTTATTAACGGTGAACTTTGGGGCAAACCAACCGATGTCCCGTGGGCCATGGTGTTCCCCCAGGCTCCGGATGCGCTGGCACGACATCCCTCTCAGCTCTATCAGTTTGCCCTTGAGGGCGTGGCCCTGTTTGCGATCCTGTGGTGGTTCTCGTCAAAACCCCGGCCCCGCATGGCGGTGTCTGGTTTGTTCCTGATCGCCTACGGTATCTTCCGGTTTTTGGTGGAATTCGTTCGTCAGCCTGATGCCCAGCTCGGATACCTCGCTTTCGATTGGCTCACCATGGGGCAGGTGCTGTCTGCCCCCATGATTCTGGCCGGCGTGGCCCTTATGTTTATTGCTTACCGGAGAAATGCGGCATGAAAGCCTATCTCGATCTGATGCGGGACGTTGTCGACAACGGATTCGATAAAGGCGACCGGACGGGCGTGGGCACCCGATCGGTCTTTGGTCGTCAGGTTCGCTTCAACCTGCAGGATGGCTTCCCCCTCGTCACCACCAAGAAAGTGCACCTGCGAAGTATTATTTACGAACTGCTATGGTTCCTTCGAGGATCAACCGATAACAATTGGCTGAAAGAGCGCAAGGTGTCGATCTGGAACGAATGGGCACTGGAGGATGGTGACCTGGGGCCGATCTATGGCAAACAGTGGCGAAGCTGGCAGTGCCAGGACGGACGAGTGGTTGATCAGATTTCAGAAGTTGTCGATCAGATCCGCAACAAGCCGAACTCCCGTCGCCTTATCGTTTCCGCCTGGAATCCTGCGGAGTTGCCGGACGAGTCGATCAGCCCCCAGGACAATGTGAGGGATGGTAGGATGGCCCTGGCGCCCTGCCACTGCCTGTTCCAGTTCTACGTTGCGGATGGCAAACTTTCCTGTCAGCTGTATCAGCGGAGCGCGGATCTGTTTCTGGGCGTGCCTTTCAATATTGCATCCTACGCATTGTTGACTCACATGATTGCGCAGCAATGCGATCTGGATGTGGGCGAGTTTGTTCACACCTTTGGCGACTGCCACCTGTACCAGAACCACCTCACCGATGACATCGTGTTCGAGCAGCTCAAGCGCGAGCCGAGGGCTTTGCCTAAACTCGTTATCCAGCGTAAGCCGGCATCGATATTCGAGTACGAGCTGGAAGATTTCGAGTTCGAAGGGTATGAACCTTACCCTGTGATCAAGGCGCCTATCGCTATTTGATCTCAGTGTTCGGGGGGCGGAGAGGTGACGCAGGGGTTCGAATGCCTAAGATGAGAGTGTTCGTTGGCTCTGGAGCTCTTTTGGAGCAGCGGACTGCAGAAGATTATTAGCGAGGGGTGGGGCGCACTTTCAAAACTGTGCGTAGCCATGGATGGCGAAGCTCAAGCGTCACATGGACGTGCCGAAGGAGCGGGTTTTGAAAGTGCGCCCCACCTCTCGCCAACTCCAGAGCTAAAGGCCTAGAAATGAGGAAAGCACTGATCGTAGCCATGTCCCGGAACCGGGTCATCGGTCGGAACAACAAGCTCCCATGGTATCTCCCGGGAGACCTGCGGTATTTCAAGCAAGCCACCATGGGTAAACCCATCATCATGGGCAGAAAAACCTGGGACTCCATCGGGCGCCCCTTGCCGGGCCGTATGAACGTGGTGATTTCCCGCAATCCGGAATGGGATGCGCCAGCCGGCACGGTTGCAGCTAAGTCCCTGGACGAGGCGTTAATCAAAGCCCAGGCTCAGGCCGAGCTGGAAGGTGGGGATGAGGTGATGGTGATCGGCGGTGGGCAGATCTACTCAGAGGTCCTGCCAATTGTGGATCGCATGTACATCACCCAGGTTCACGCGGAAGTGGATGGGGATGCGTATTTCCCGGAAGTGAACTGGGATGAGTGGGAGGAAATCGGACGGGAGGATTTCTCCGCGTCCGATAATAATCCATACGACTACAGCTTTGTCGTTTACCAGCGTGCCGGCACCGCTTAGCGGGCCGGACGCTTACTGGGGGGCTTTCCGCCTTTATTGGCCGGACGGCCACCTTTCGGGCCCTTCCTGGGGCCTCCTTTTCCGTCTTTCCTGAACCCGCCCTTGCCGGGGGGGCCTTTGCGGAAATTTTTCTTGCCCGGAGGCCCACGGCGATCCCGATTGGGACGGGTAGAGAGTTCCGGCAGAGCCTCTGGTGTTTCCAGGGGCAGGGATCCCGGCTGAGCCGTTTCAAGCCAGCAAGCCAGGGCGCCGGCGATCATCGCCATGTCCATGTCGTTACGTTCAGCGACCTCATCCAGAAGGGACATCGCTTTGGCTAGCTTGCGATCCTCGGCAAATCCCATCAGTTGTGTTTCGAACTGTTCCACCCGGAGCTTCTGGAGGTCGGCCGGTGAGGGCAGTTGGTACGGCTCCATCGGCGAATTGGTAGCTCGCTCAAGGGTCCGAAGCCAGCTGCGCTCGCGCGGGGTAACCAGAAGAATTGCTTTGCCGGTCCGGCCTGCACGGCCTGTGCGGCCAACCCGGTGGATGTAGGCTTCGGTGTCGTAGGGTACGTCGTAGTTAATGACGTGGGTGATTCTCGGAACGTCCAGGCCTCGAGCGGCAACATCCGTGGCGATCACGATGTCTTTTTTGCCCTGCTTCAGGTCTTCAACGGTCTGTTCCCGCTGGCGCTGGTTCAGGTCGCCATTCAGCGGAGCAACGGCATGGCCGCGGGCAGACAGTTTTTCGGCCAGCAGGGTCGTTTCAGCCTTGGTGCGCACAAAGATGATGGACGCGTCAAACGGTTCCACTTCCAGGATGCGGGTCAGGGCATCCAGTTTGCGTTCCGCGTAAACCGGTAATACAAACTGGGAGATGCGCTCTACCGTGCGGGTCTCGCTCTCGATTTTGACTTCGGTGGCGTCCTTAAGGTAGGTCTGGGCAACCTTCTTGATTTGCGGAGGCATGGTGGCCGAGAACAGGGCACGTTGGCAGTTCTCCGGGGTTTTCGCCAGGATGGCTTCCACGTCGTCAATAAAGCCCATGCGCAACATCTCATCGGCTTCATCAAGAACCAGTGCTTTCAGGTTGTTGAGCTTCAGTGTGCCTTTGCGCAGGTGATCCAGCATGCGGCCCGGGGTGCCGACAATGACCTGAGCACCGCGTTTGAGGCCGCGGATCTGTGGGCCGAAGTCCTGACCGCCGTAGATGGGCAGAACGTGGAACTGAGAGAACTTTGCGGCGTAACTGGTGAAAGCTTCAGCGACCTGGATTGCCAGTTCCCGTGTGGGCGCAAGCACCAGAATCTGGGGCTCGCGGGCAGAGGCGTCTATCCGGCTCAGCAGGGGCAGGGCAAAAGCGGCTGTTTTACCGGTACCGGTCTGTGCAACGCCCAGCAAGTGGTTGCCATCCAGCAGTGCGGGGATGGATTTGGCCTGTATAGGGGACGGTTTTTCGTAGCCAATCGCGGTAACGGCTTCCAGGACGGACGAATCCAGCCCCAGCTCGGCAAAGGAAAGTTCTGACATTGATTCACTCGGAATTCGGGGGGTAATGCACTGCCAGGCAATGCGTGATAACGGGTATTATAGCCATTTTATTGCTGCTTTAATATGCAAAATCCAGTCAGTGCTGTAGGTAGTTGCCGGTGAATCAGAATTGCACTGTCGGGATTTCTGGGGCAGGCTTTGGTGTTTCGCATAGGTTGCTAACAGGAAATCAGAGATGACCTTCGATCAGTTGTTGTCCGTAGTGCGGTCAGGCGAGCCGGTTAACATTCCAGGTACATGGGGGCAGGGGCGTGCCAGCTTTGGTGGGCTGGTGGCTGGCCTCGCGTTCGAGAAAATGGCCGCTCTCGTCGCGCCTGGCAGGCCCATGCGCTCCCTGCAGGTTTCGTTTGTCGGCCCAGTTGAGCCGGACGTTCCGGCGACGCTTGAAGCCGAGATTCTACGGGAGGGTAAGGCCGTCAGTCAGGTGCAGGGGCGAATTATCCAGAATGGGGAGCCCCGGCTGGTGTGTCTCGGAAGTTTTGGTGGTGATCGCGAGTCAGCGGTTATGGTTGACCCCCTGCCGGCCCCCGAGGCACAAGCGGTTGAGGTCTGTCAGGAGCTGCCTTACATCAAGGGAATGACACCGGAGTTTACCCAGCATATTGAAATGCGTTGGGCCTTTGGCCACTTTCCCTTCAGTGGTAAAGGGGGGCGCGAGATGGGGGGCTGGATGCAGTTTCGTGAGGTGCCGGAAGCGTTCACCGATTCTCATATCGTAGCCCTGATTGATGCCTGGCCTCCGGCAGTCCTGCCGCACCTTAAAGACCGTGCGCCAGCCAGTTCTCTGAGCTGGGCTCTGGATATCGTGCACCCAAGGCCGAAGCTGGAGCCGGGGGACTGGCTACTTTACAGGGCATCGATTGATCAGGCTGGCGCCGGGTATGGGCATACCCAAGCGGGTATCTGGACGGCCAGTGGTGAGCTGGTGGCACTGAGCCGGCAGACCGTGACTGTATTCGGATAGGGGTGATCAGGTCCGAAACGAAATGGCGGCCTTCAGGCCGCCATTTCTGTTTTCAGGGCATCAATAATGGTTCGGGCAAATGCCTCGGGCGAATCTTCCTGAAGGAAGTGGCCTCCACGTAACGTAATGTGCGGTTGGCCATGAGCTCCGGGAATGCGCCTTTGCATATAGCGATCACCACCACGGGTAATCGGGTCCCCGGCACTGAAGCAGGTGATGAAAGGCTTTCTCCACTTTTCAAGAACCCGCCATGCCGCTTTGTTGGCCTCGCTTGCCGGATCTTCCGGAGAGACCGGAACCAACTTTGGAAAGGCCCGGGCTCCTGCTTTGTATTCGGCGGTCGGGAACGGCGCTTCGTAGGCCGCGAGCTCGGCTTTGGATAACGTTCGCTCGGTGCCGATCTGAACGATGCGGCCGACCGGAAACCAGGGGCTATGAGTGGCGAAGGCCTTCCATAACGAGAAGACGGTTGGAACCCGTGTCTCACCCGTGGGAAGCATTCCGTTACCGACGATAATCCGACTGAAACGTTGGGGGTGCTCTGCGGCCAGACGGAGCCCCAGCAGGGATCCCCAGTTCTGGCAAACCAGCGTGATGTTGCGCAGATCCAACGTCTCCAGCCAGTGTGCCAGCCAGGTCAAATGACGATCATAGCTGTAGTCGTCGACGGAGGCTGGCTTGTCGGATTTTCCGAAGCCGATGAGATCGGGAGCCAGAACACGGTAACCTGCCTGGCTGACGAGCGGGATCATATGCCGGTATAGATAGGACCAGGAGGGCTCGCCATGCAGCATGAGCACCGGAGTACCCGTTGCTGGCCCCTCGTCCACGTAATGCATCCTCAGGTTGGGGGCAACGTCCAGATAATTGGGTGCAAAGGGGTAATCCGGTAGACCGGTAAAGCGGGCTTCATCGGTTCTCAGAATACGCATGCCATCGACTGTCCTGACTGATTGGTTGCGTGATTGTCGGGGAAGAGTGTTCCCCTGATGCAATCGTCAAGTGTCAGGATAAATCAGATGGAAATCTGCTGTGTTTGAGTTGCGTAACAGAGCGTAGTCGCTTTGAATCAGGACGCGATTTCGAACAGTCTTTCGGGGTTTTCAATGCGTGACATGGCATTATCGCAGCAATTGACGGCACCGCAGTCGTCGGCAGAGCAGAGACCGATGGTCTGACATTCGATGTCCTGATGTTGGTCACCGGTATTACGGAAAATCCGGGTTCTCGAGAGAATTGACTGGCAATGCCCACACAGCAGTGTTGGTACGGCACTGCCTTCAGCCAATTGGGCGACGTAGTATTGTTGTTGGGTCTTGGTCATAAGCATCCTCCTTGTTGATCCAACATAAGGGCCGACTATGACAATTCAAAGTCGGGACAGTTCCCTATACGGACTATTGATCCGGATCGACCACTGGACGACGGTTTGAGCGTTTGTCATCCCAGTCGAGTTCTTTCGGGTCATACCATCCAATGGCATCGAGAACCCGTTCCCGGGTCCTCGGTGAAAGTGTTGGCCAGAGCTCCTGGAAGTCCTCCAGGCCGAGATCACGGAGCCTCTGTTGTTTGCTCCGCAAGCGATTGATGGTTCGAGGCAATTGCAATGCCTCACCGAGTTGGCCTGGCACAAGTACGTCCTGCCCCATGACTTTGCGCCGATGGGTGCGGGCAGCCAGAACCTTTTGTAATTCAATGGCTGCGTCGAGCGCTGTGTCTTCGGTAAAGGTTTCCACTTGCGTACGTGTGACCTAGTTTATCGCTGATCAATAACCCACCACTATAACCTGAACAAGGCTACAGAGGCCATGTCGTCGTGTTAGGCTAGCAGCCTCTCTGTTTGAACTGTCGGGATCTTATGTACGCAAAACTTGAAACACGGACTTTTCTTGCAATGCTGGTCGGGGTTTCGCTGGCGTTTATTTTGCTCATGAAGCCATTTTTTGGCCCGATTTTCTGGGCTGTTGCCATTGCACTTATCTTTCATCCGGTGCAACAGCTGCTGGTGCGTAAGCTTGGGGAGCGGCCGAACATCAACGCTCTGATTACCCTGTTCATCTGCATGGTGATTGTCGTGGTTCCGGTTTTGATACTGGTGACATCGCTGATTGCCGAGGGCGTTGCACTGTACCAGCAGATTCAGGATGGGGAGCTTAGGCCTGGGGAGTACATTGATCGGGTCAACCAGTCTTTTCCTGCCATCCAGTCGTTCCTTTCCCAGTTTGATATTAACTTTGCCGAACTCCGCGACAAGGCGGTGAGTTTCTTTGTGGGAGGCAGTCAGTTCCTCGCCAAAAAAGCCGTTGGCGTTGGTCAGAACACCTTCCAGTTTTTTCTGGGGCTTGCCCTGATGGTTTACCTGGCGTTTTTCCTGCTACGAGATGGCAGCAAGCTGGTGGATTTGTTGATCAAGGCGTTGCCCCTTGGCGATGAGAGGGAGCGACTGCTGTTTGCGAAATTTGCCGAAGTGACTCGCGCAACGGTAAAGGGCAATCTGCTCATTGCCATTATCCAGGGCGCACTGGGCGGCCTGATCTTCTGGATTCTGGGGATTACCGGTGCGTTGCTCTGGGGGGTCGTCATGGCCATCGTGTCCCTGTTGCCCGCAGTGGGCGCTGCGCTGGTCTGGGTACCGGCGGCCATATACCTGGCTGCGGTGGGGGATGTCATAGAAGCCGGCGTGCTGACGGTGTTTGGTGTTGTGGTTATCGGGCTGGCTGACAACCTGCTCCGGCCGGTTCTGGTCGGTCGTGATACCAAGTTGCCCGATTACATCGTCCTGTTGTCCACCCTGGGCGGTATTGTGATGTTTGGTGTCAATGGGTTTGTCATGGGGCCGCTGGTGGCTGCCCTGTTTATGGCCTTCTGGGGCATTTTTATCCGCGAGTTCGGTCATGAGGACCATCGCGTTCAGCGTCCGGAATCCGGCCCTCAAGATCCAGACGCCGAATCTTGATCACTTCCGCTCTGCGTAAAGTGTGATAGGCTTTTCATTGTTTGCCCTCATATGTGGAGATAGGCACCACCCAATAACAAAGAGAACAGATATCAGAGCGATATCAGGAGTCATGCAGGTGAGTACCATGAGAAAAGCGACCAGCCATCTGGGCCGACTTGTCATCGCAGCCGGCACCGCGGCCATGCTCGGGCTCGCGCCCACCGCGTATGCCAATGAAACCGTTGCACTCAAGAATGCGCTGTACGGGGCTGGGTACAACATCACAAACGTCAGCTCTCAGATGGATGATGCCACCCGCGCTCAGTTGACCAAATTTCAGAAGGATCATGGTCTTCAGGCGAGTGGAATCCTGGATGAAGAGACCAAGAAAGCGCTGGGCATGATTTCCGTCCAGGTTGCAGCTGCGGCCAAACCCAAATCTGATGCGGCGCCCGCAAAGGCGGAGCCGGCAGCCCAGGCCGAGCCGCAGAAAGCGGATGATGACGGGGCGATTGAGGAAGACGAAGACGGCGGCTGGAGTCTCTGGTAACGCGGTCATAGCAATAAAAAAGCCCGCCGAGGTTCTCCCCGGCGGGCTTTTTTGTATGGGGCAGGTTTAATCCAGCTTGCTGAGATCCCGCACCGCACCTTTGTCGGCGCTGGTGGCCAGCAAGGCATACGCCTTGAGCGCCGCGGAGACTTTCCGGTCTCTCGGCAGGTCCGGCTTCCAGCCTTTGGCATCGCGTGCCTCGCGGCGCTGGTCGAGCTCCGATTGCTCCAGTTTTACATTTATGGAACGGTTCGGAATGTCGATGAGAATGGTGTCGCCATCCTCAATCAGGCCAATGGCGCCGCCGGCCGCAGCTTCCGGGGACACGTGCCCGATTGACAGTCCGGAGGTTCCGCCAGAGAAGCGGCCGTCTGTCAGTAGTGCGCACTCCTTGCCCAGCCCCTTGGATTTCAGGTAGCTGGTCGGGTAGAGCATCTCCTGCATGCCGGGGCCGCCGCGGGGACCTTCGTAGCGAATAATCACAACCTCACCGGGCTTGACCTCGTCGTTGAGAATGCCTGCAACGGCAGCGTCCTGGCTTTCGAACACCCGAGCCTTGCCCTCAAACACATAGATGCTTTCATCGACACCGGCCGTCTTGACGACACAGCCTTCCAGAGCGATGTTGCCGTATAGAACAGCCAGGCCACCCTCCGAGGAGTAGGCGTGCTCAACGGAGCGAATGCAACCGTTTTCCCGGTCGCCATCCAGGCTCGGCCACCGTGTACTCTGACTGAAGGCTGTCTGGGTCGGGATGCCGGCGGGGCCGGCCTTGTAGACTTCGACGACCTCCGGTGTCGGAGCGCGCATGATGTCCCAGGTCTCAAGGGCTTCCTTCATGGTCTTGCTGTGAACCGTAGGCAAGTCTGTGTTGATCAACCCGCCGCGTTCCAGTTCGCCGAGGATGCCCATGATGCCACCGGCCCGGTGAACGTCTTCCATGTGGTATTTGGGGGAGTTCGGAGCCACTTTACAGAGTTGGGGCACATGCCTGGACAGCTTGTCGATGTCCGCCATGGTGAAGTCCACGCCGCCTTCCTGAGCCGCTGCCAGCAAGTGCAGGATGGTGTTGGTGGAACCGCCCATGGCGATGTCCATGGTCATGGCATTCTCGAACGCCGCCATGGACGCGATGCTGCGGGGCAGCACGCTGGCGTCATTGCCCTCGTAATAGCGACGGGCGTTCTCCACAATCTGACGACCGGCTTTCAGAAACAGTTGCTCGCGATCGGCATGGGTCGCCAGCAGGGAGCCGTTGCCGGGCAGAGACAGGCCGATGGCCTCCGTCAGACAGTTCATGGAATTGGCTGTGAACATGCCGGAACAGGAACCACAGGTCGGGCAGGCGCTACGCTCGTATTCCTCGACCTGCTCGTCACTGGCGTTGGGATCGGCAGCAATGACCATAGCGTCGACCAGGTCCAGTTTATGCTCGGATAGCTTGGTCTTGCCGGCTTCCATCGGGCCGCCGGAAACAAAGATGGTCGGGATGTTCAGGCGCATGGCGGCCATGAGCATGCCGGGGGTGATTTTGTCGCAGTTGGAAATGCACACCAAGGCATCGGCGCAATGAGCGTTCACCATGTACTCCACGGAATCGGCAATGATTTCCCGCGAAGGCAGGGAATACAGCATGCCGTCGTGACCCATGGCGATGCCATCGTCCACGGCAATGGTGTTGAATTCCTTGGCGACGCCGCCGGCCTCTTCAATTTCGCGGCAGACCAGCTGACCCAGATCTTTCAGATGCACGTGTCCGGGAACAAACTGGGTGAATGAATTGGCAACCGCGATGATCGGTTTGCCGAAATCGTCATTCTTCATACCGGTCGCCCGCCAGAGGGCGCGGGCGCCAGCCATGTTGCGACCTGCGGTGGAAGTCCGAGAGCGATACTGAGGCATGATGTTCTGGTCTCTCTTTGTTACCTGATAGTGAATGTCACGCGTATTGATAACAACAGAGGATACCAGATTCGACTCCCGGCGCATGGTTGTTTTGCCGGTCGATGTTTACAATGTTTAACAGAGTCTCTGAATTATTCCCGGATTTGTGTCAGACAAGGAGATTGCCTATGGCCGGCGAGGACAGCCTGCCCATTAATCGGTTGAAAGAGTTTCAGCCGCTGAATCGGTTAACCGAGGATCAACTGGTGTTGCTGTCCAGCAGGGCCGAGCGAAGGTCTCACGGGCCAGGACAGCGAGTGATTGAGCGAGGTGTGCGCGACGGGCAGGAGTTTTTTCTGGTCAGTGGTGAAGTCGAACTTGAGGCGATTGATGGTCGAAAGTCAGTGGTAACGGCAGAAACCGAAAAAGCCTTACATCCACTGGCCCGCCTGCAGCCCCGCATGTACGACGTGATTGCGGTCAAGCCGAGTGAATTTCTGGTGGTTGAGCAGGATGTTCTTAATCAGATGTTGCGCACTGCACCGGTAAGTCAGGTGGAGATGGACTCTGCAGAGGCGTTCGGGTCCGAGGAAACGGAAGAGCATCATCTGTTGATGGAATTCTACGCGGAGCTCCGTTCCAACCAGGTAAAGCTGCCGAGCGTTCCGGATGTGGCCTGGAAAGTGCGCCGAACCGTTGATCGGGAAGACTCGACGGCCGACCAGGTGGCGAGTGCGATCTCAGCCGATCCGGCAATGGCAGCAAAGCTCGTGCGAGCTTGTAACAGCCCGCTTTACCGCGGTTTCAGCGACGTTCGGAACGTCCGCGAGGCCGTGGTTCGTCTGGGGATGCGAACCACCCGACAGCTGGTGACGGTGTTTTCAATGAGGGAAGTCTTCAAAACCCGTCAGGCCTCGCTCCAGAGAGAGATGGAAAAGCTATGGGATCATTCCCGGGAAATGGCGGCCCTGTGTTGGGTTCTGGCCGATCACGCCACCAAACTCAATCCCGAGGAAGCTCTGCTGGCCGGGTTGCTCCATGATATCGGCGTGGTTCCGATCCTGGTACAGGCGGAGCATCACGTTAATCTGTTTGCCGACGACGCCAACCTTCAGCATGCTATCAGGGAACTGCGGGGCGATGTTGGTACGGCGGTGCTGGAGAATTGGTCTTTCCCTCCGGCATTTGTTGAGGCCGTCCGACACGCGGAGGACTGGAATTACGAATGTCGGGAGCCTGACCCCCAGCTCGTGGATGTGGTTATCGTCGCCCAATTGCATTCTATGATCGGTTCCAGTCAAAATGACAGGTTGCCGTCCTTTGACGAAGTGCCAGCCTACCGCAGGCTGGGTGAGCTGGAGCTGAATGCCTCCCGTAGCTTGCAGGTGCTGTCGGAAGCGCGGGCCCGGGTTGAAGAAGTTCAGCAGCTACTTTCGATCCGATAATAACTGGCGCAGCCAGAAAACCTGGAGTCTGCTAAGCGGTGACTGTCCCTGATATGAATGTGCCACTCTTCCCCCTGAATTCCATCGTCCTTCCGAGGGGGAGGATCCCTCTGCAGCTTTTTGAACCACGCTACATCGACATGCTCACGCGGTGCATGAAGGAAGATCGGGGGTTCGTTGTCGTGCTGCTCAGGGATGGCGCCGAGACAGGCCATACGGCCGAGTTTTACGACATTGGTACCTATGTGCGCATCATTGATTTCCAGCAACTGGAGAACGGTTTGCTGGGCATCACTGTCGAGGGCGCTGCCAAAGTGTCTGTTGTGCGCAGCTGGCAGCAGGATGATGGCCTGAACGTGGGCGATGTTGAAGTCCTGCTGGATGAGGCAGAGAGCGATATCCCGGAACGCTTTGGCGAGCTGCCCTCCGTCTTGAGGGCATTGTTCAAACATCCGGTTATCCAGGACCTGGAAATGGATGTGGACTATGAGGACGCCCGACAGGTTGGGTGGCGCTTGACGGAGCTGTTGCCGTTGGACAAGGAGGAGAAGCAGCGTCTGGTTGAGCTTCAGGATCCGCTGGAGCGCCTGAACCGCCTACAGGATCTGCTGGAAGCACTTGAAGAAGGTTAGAGCAGGCGGTAGCTGGCCACAGCCTCCGGCCATGTTGAATAGATGTAGTTGGCGGTGAACATCAGCCATAACACGGTCGCCGCCAGAGTGACCGGGTCAGGTGCCACCGGTATCCTGTCAAAGCGGCTGTAGCTGGCCCGGATTCCCCCGGTGATGGCCAGTCCCAGCAGTATCCCCCCGATGATGTCCGTAAACCAGTGTACCCCCAGATACAGGCGGCTAATCGCCACCGGTAGCAATGGCAGGGACAAAATTACGTAGGCCTGCCAGCGCTTCCGGTTGTGGGTTTCCCCGGCGATAAAGCTGGCCAATAGCGTTACGAATACCGTGATGCCAGCGGTATGGCCGCTGGGAAACGCGCCGGATGAAGGTGGTTGCACCACTTCGTCTGGCCGGGGTACCGCAAGTCCCGCCTTCAGGAGCCACACCAGCAGAACCGTGAGTGCCGCAGCAACAAGCATGTGGGCGGCGGCGGCATAGTAACCACGGAAACTGAGCACCAGTGTTGCCAGGCCAGCGGCAGTGATCAGCACGGGCGGGTCACCCAGCAGGGTGAAGAATAAGGCCGGCCCGTCCAGCAATGGTTGGCGGAGCTGCTCGAACCACTGCTGCGCCAGCAGGTTGAAGGGTTCCAGCAGGTGAGTCTGCGTGGCCAGTTGGCCCCAGAATAACAGGAGCCCGGCAGATCCCAGAGCAAGCATGAATGAGGCTAATGGGAATTCCCCATCACGGGAAGGTCGGCTATTCGAATAAAGCCGCCAGAACCGGTGAGTTGCATCGTATTTTGCCATCCACCGCTGAACCCAGGTGTACACCCTGCCGCCGTCCCCCAACCCCAGTTGAAACCGGAACAGGAGGAGGTAAACCAGCACCAGGGCGGCCAGGCTGACGCCGACAACCGGGTAAAAATGGGCGGGAGGGCGGATTTCCGAGGCCAGAGCGCTGCCCACGAGAAACCCCGGAAGAATGTAGGCCGGCGCCCAGCCAATGGCCGACGCAATGTTGAAGGCCAGGAAACGGCGCCAGGGCATCCAGAGTGCACCCGCAATCAGCGGGATCACGGGGCGGATTGGACCAATGAAACGCCCGATAACGACGCTCTTGCCGCCGTGTGTCTGGAAAAATCGCTGGCCTTTGGCGATCAAAACCGGGTAGCGGCTCAGGGGCCATACCGAGTCCAGGCGGTCGTTCAGCAGGCGACCGAGGGCGAAGCTCACGGAATCGCCGGTGATGGCGCCCAGTCCGGCCCAGAATAGGGCTTCTGGCAGCGGCATGCCCGTCTGGCCAGCGAGGGCTGCAACCGCGAAAAGGATGGCGACGCCGGGAACAATAATGCCCGCAATGGCCAGGGACTCGACAAATGCGGTTGCAAAGAGTGCCGTCGCCAGCCACCCCGGATGCGACCCCAGCCACGAGGACAGCTCGGTTAGCCAGGCAGAACTCATGCGGAGATCGGTGCTCCCGGACTGAACCAGGCGGAATCCGCACCCTTGCGTCGGGCCTCTTCCATTGCATCATGGGCGCGCTTGCGAAGGCTGTCGGTCCGGGTGTCGCCGGCGCCCCGACTTGTGCAGCCCAGGCTGACAGTTGTTTTTCCTGTTACGTGCCAATCGTGCTCGGCAATGGTTCTTCTGATCCGTTCAGCAATCACCCTTACACCTTCTTCCGGGGTGAACGGCAGGATCAGGAAAAACTCGGAGTTATTCAGTGTGTACAGGGTATCGCCAGCCCGGATGACGCCGAACAGATGCTCGGTCATAGCGCGAAACAGAGTTTGCAGTCCGGCCTTGCCATGCAGGTCTTCCACCTGGTCAGCGTAGTCGATCCCAAGATTGATGACGGATAAAGGATGGCCAGTGGCAATGGCACGGCTGATCTCTTTTTGCAGTGTCTCATCAAGAAAGCGAGCATTATGGGCGCCCGTGACTGGATCGGTGATCGCCAGATCTTCCGCAGATTGGGCCATGTTGTCGTAATGCCAGGCGTAGAGAGAGGCCGCCGTCAGCAACAGTAGCAGACCCGAAATAATGATGACGGCATCCGCATAGGGCTGTCTGCCGATAATCAGTGCCGACGTTGGGAGCAGTAATAACAACGACAGGGTGACACCCTGGCGAAGGGGCAGTATCAAAAGGTTCAGTACCAGCAATGGCATGATCCAGTGGCTGACATCCGGGTTGTCCAGGGTAGCCATGGCGGCGACAAGACCGCTGTTCAGACCGATCAGGATGATCAGGTGGCCGGGCGCAGACAACTGATGGCGTCTGCAGATGAAGGTGTAGACGTTGCCGGCCAATGTCAGTGCCGCCATGCCACAGGCCAGATAGAAAAGGTCGTAGAAGCCGTATCGCAGGTTCTGGAGCGCCAGAACCGCAATGAACAGGGTTGCCAGAGCATAGGCAGCGCTGTGTGTCAGGGTTCGCAGCCGTGTCTCGGTCATGAAGCGGGTCCTTCGGCCGGGGTATTTTGCTGTGTTGCAGGCTGGGTCCATGCGCTGTAGGCCTGGCTGCGATTCCCGCCTTGTTGCTGGGCGCGCCTGAGGGCGTTGGCGGCGCTTTGTTGCAGGCTCTGGGCATCATCGCCGATGTTGAGGCCGGCGATGCCGGTGCTGACCGTCAGATCCATGCCATGGGATTCCATCAAGGTGCCAAGGCCCTGGCGTATGACCTCGGCGCGAGTCACTGCGTCGCCGGTGGAAATGCCGGGCAGGATCACAAGAAACTGGAGGTCGGCGACGCGGTAGTAGGTGTCGAAATCCCGGATTTGGGAATGCAGATATCGGCCAATGCGGGGCAGAATGGAACGGATGTCTGCGTCGGGGTCATTATCGCTAAGGTGCGTATCCAATCCGATCATGATGACGGACATGTCAGTGCCTTCACGTTCGCTGCGCTGGATTTCCTTGTGAAGGTCCGCGGAGAGGTATTCCCGGCTGGCTGCCTGGGTCAATTCATCTGTCCGGCGCAGAGGGGCCAGCTGGCGGGTTTTGTATTCACGCAGAAAGATCAGAACCATCGACAACAGAAAAGTCAGCAGCAGTGCGCTGAGCATCTGATGACGGCCTGCCAGCCCCGTCGCCCATTGCACGGCAACGATGGCCAGGAACACGATGATCAGGGTCACCGTCGCGGCCATGCCAATAGGTAGCAAAGCGAAGGCTACCAAGGGCACAACATAGAGCCAGTGGGTGAGTGTCCATGGTCCGGTCCAGAAACTGGTCAGGAGCAGCAGCAGCATTGCCAGGAAGAATAGTTGCTGGATACGAGGCCAGGGGCTTTTCCTGCGGCTGGCATGAAAGGTGCGACCGGAAATGACAATGCCGGCGGCGGCGGCTGCTATGGCCGATACCAGAGGCTCGCCAAGCAGGGCGCTTGTGGCGGCGACGGCGATCAACACAATGAAGCCGGAGCGCGATAATCTGCTTAACAGGAATTTTTCGGCCAGTTGGGCCATGGTGTCCTTCCTTTTTTCTTTCCCTAACTATGGCACATCGCAGCGGTATAATATCCGTTTGGGGTGCGTACTTGAAACGGGAAAGGTAAAGTTAGGCCCTTATTTCCGAATTCTATTCGAACACACGAAGGTAAATGATGGATATTGCAGCTTACATGTCCGAGGTAGGGCAGCAGGCTCGGGCAGCGGCGACCCTGGTGGCGCGCTCAACCACGGCGGTCAGAAACAAGGCTCTGTTGGCGACGGCGGAGATGCTGGATCAATCCAGGTCAGAACTGGTTGCCGCTAACGCCAAGGATCTGCAGAAGGGGCGAGAGAATGGTCTCGATGATGCCATGCTGGATCGCCTTGAGCTGACACCTCAGCGCATCGACACTATGATTGAGGGGTTGCGGCAGGTGGCTTCGCTGCCGGATCCGATCGGTGAGATCACCGACATGACCTACCGTCCCTCCGGAATCCAGGTGGGCAAGATGCGTGTTCCGCTCGGAGTGATCGGCATCATCTATGAGTCGCGCCCCAACGTGACCGTTGAAGCCGCGAGTCTTTGCCTGAAGTCAGGCAACGCCACGATTCTTCGTGGCGGCTCCGAGTCCATTAACTCGAACCAGGCGATTGCCGGATGCATCGCCCGCGGGCTGGCAGAAGCCGGTCTGCCGGAAACGGCTGTCCAGGTGGTTGAGACGACTGACCGTGCAGCCGTGGGTGAGCTGATTACCATGCCCCAGTATGTGGACGTCATTGTCCCACGGGGTGGCAAGGGCCTGATCGAACGCATCAGCAATGATGCCAAGGTGCCCGTGATCAAGCATCTGGATGGTGTCTGCCATGTCTATGTGGACAGTCATGCCGATCCCGAGAAGGCGCTGAGTGTTGCCGTGAACGCCAAGACCCACCGGTATGGTACCTGCAACACCATGGAAACCCTGTTGGTAGACCAGGAAATCGCCGAAGATATCCTGCCCCTGCTGGCGTCGGCCTTTGTCGAAAAAGGCGTGGAGTTGCGCGGTTGCGAACAGACCCGGGCAATCATCAGCGCCGTTGAGGCCACGGAAGCTGATTGGGAGGCCGAATATCTGGCGCCCATTCTGGCGGTTCGCGTGGTTGAGGGCCTTGACGGCGCCATCGAACACATCAATCAGTACAGCTCCCAGCACACCGACAGCATCATTACCGAGAACTACACCCGCGCTCGCCGTTTTCTGACCGAGGTGGATTCGAGTTCTGTGATGGTTAACGCCTCTACCCGATTTGCCGACGGCTTCGAGTATGGTCTGGGTGCCGAGATCGGTATCTCCACGGACAAGATCCATGCCCGTGGACCGGTTGGTCTGGAAGGGTTGACCTCCCAGAAGTACGTGGTTTTCGGTGATGGGCATATCCGGAACTGAGATCCATGCACGTAATCTACGGCGGCACCTTTGATCCCATTCATCACGGCCACCTCCGGCTGGCGCTGGAGATCAGCGACAGGCTCGGGGTGGCGGGCATCAACCTGGTGCCCTGCCATATACCGCCGCATCGCGGCGATACGGGGGCTGCGTCCGAGCAACGCCTCCGTCTGATCGAGCTGGCTATTGCCGGCGAGCCCCGGCTTGCGGTTGATAACCGGGAGTTAAGACGGGCGGGTGCTTCCTACACCGCGGATACGCTTCGGCAGCTGCGCCAGGAGCTGGGTGACGATGAACCTTTGGTTATGGTTGTAGGCACGGACGCGTTTGCAGGCTTTGACCGTTGGCGTGACTGGCAGCAAATTCCGGATCTCGCGCACGTTGTCGTGGTGCGGCGTCCCGGCCCTGGTCTGGATCCTTCCGGGCAGCCGGCCTCGTTGCTGGCGTCGCGCGCAGCCCCTGATGCGGCGGCTCTGCATCGACAGCCCTGCGGCCTGTTTCTTGAGCTCGACCCGCCGTTGCTGGATATCTCGGCAACCGGGATTCGGGAACGCATTGCCGATGGTCGCTCGCCGCGGTATCTGATGCCGGATTCGGTCTGGGACGATATTCGTCGTTCAGGTCTCTACGGTGCCTGCCCTGAGGGGAACTTTTAGTGCTACAATCGCGTCTGAATATGACTTTTCGGGCGGCCATCCTGGCCGATGCCCGTCCAACAGGGTAATTATGCAGGCAGAGCAACTGAAAGAACTGGTCGTCAACGCACTTGAAGACGTCAAAGCACAAGATATCAGCGTGATTGACGTCCGCGACCGCACCAGTGTCACCGACTTCATGGTTCTCGCATCCGGAACCTCAAACCGTCACGTCAAATCCCTGGCCGATTCCGTGGTGTCTGATGCCAAGGATCAGGGTGTTCGAGCGAGCAATGTCGAAGGCGGCACTGCCAGTGACTGGATTCTGGTGGATCTGGGCGATGTGGTCGTCCACGTCATGATGCCCGCAACCCGGGAGTTCTACGACCTGGAGCGCTTCTGGCGCGATGCCCCGGATCTCGGTGCTGCGGGCAGCGAGTAATCATGCGGCTTCGTCTGATCTGCGTGGGGCAGAAGATGCCCGACTGGGTCAGTGCAGGGTATAACGAATACGCTCGCCGTATGCCGCCAGAGCTTCCTATGGATCTGGTGGAAATTCCCATGGCACACCGGGGCAAGAACCCGGACATTCCCAGGCTTATGCAACGTGAGAGCGACGCCATTTTGGCGGCAACCGGCCCGAAAGACCGAGTGGTTGCTCTGGAAGTAGGTGGTCGCGCGTGGTCGACAGAAAAGCTGGCCGGTCAGCTTGAGAGCTGGCAGCTGGACGGCCGGGATGTGAATTTTCTCGTCGGCGGTCCGGATGGGCTGGCGGATGCCTGTCGCCAGCGAGCGGATCAACAGTGGTCCTTGTCTCCGCTGACCCTGCCGCACCCACTGGTACGCATACTTCTTGCCGAGCAGCTGTACCGGGCCTGGTCAATTACCCGTAATCACCCGTATCACCGGGCATAGGACGCGACAATGCCGTGGGGTGAATTCAAGGACACCGCAGCAGAGCGACGCCTGTTCCAGCGCCGGGCGTCCGTGATGGTGGTCTTCGTCGTGTTGTTGCTCAGTGGCCTGGTTGGGCGCATGTACCAACTCCAGGTAGTCGAACACGACATCTACACGACCTTATCCGATAAAAACCGCGTTCAGGTGCAGTCAGTACCGCCTCCGCGTGGTCTTGTCTATGATCGAAACCACGAGCTGCTCGCTGAGAATCGCCCGGTTTTCAGTGTGACGTTGGTGCCCGAGCGAGTGGAAGGGATCGATCGCACTCTTGAAGAGCTTGTCAGGATCCTTGATGTGTCTGAGGAGGATCTGGACCGCTTCCATCGACGGCTTCAGGAACCCCGTCGCCCCTACCAGGAAATCCCGCTTCGCTATGATCTGAATGAGCAGGAAATAGCCCGTCTGGCCGTGCATCGCCATGAACTTCCCGGTGTGGAGGTCAAGGCGGAGCTGGTGCGTTATTACCCGCACAGCGAGTTAACGGCCCATGCCCTCGGCTTTGTGGGACGGATAAATCGGGAGGAGTTGCAACGGATTGATCCGGTGAACTATGCCGGCACCAACTACATCGGCAAATCGGGCATTGAGCGATTCTACGAAGAAGTATTGCACGGGCAAGTTGGCTACCAACACGTTGAAACCAATGCACGGGGTCGGACGCTGCGGGTTCTGGAGAGGGAAAACCCGGTGCCCGGTGAGGACCTCCAGTTGCACCTCGACCTGCGGCTTCAGCAAAAGGCCTATGAGCTGCTGGACGGACGTCGCGGGGCAATCGTTGCGATCGAGCCCAGCACGGGCGGCATCCTGGCCCTGGCCAGTGTGCCCGGATTCGACAGCAACAAGTTTGTCACCGGTATTAGCGTCAAGGATTATCGGGAGTTGAGCGAGAGCAGGGATAAACCCCTGTTTAATCGTGCACTGCGGGGGCAATACCCGCCGGGATCCACGATGAAACCCATGTTGGCAATTGCCGCTCTGGATAGCGGAGCAACCACTCGCGACCACACTATCTGGGACCCCGGGTATTTCCAGCTCAACGATGCGGGGCGCCGTTATCGCGACTGGAAACGCACCGGTCACGGGTGGGTTGACCTGATGGATGCCATGGCCGAATCCTGCGATGTGTATTTCTACGAGGTCGCTGTGAAGATGGGTGTGGATACCATGTACAGCTACTTGTCGCGGTTTGGCTTCGGTGAAGATGCGGCACTGGATGTGTCCGGTGCGCTGGACGGCTTGCTGCCATCCCGGGACTGGAAGCAGGCAACCCGCAACGAACCCTGGTATCCGGGGGACTCGGTCAATCTGGGGATCGGGCAAGGATTTATGCTGGCTACACCGCTGCAGCTGGCCACCGCCACCTCTCTGATCGCCAACCGGGGCATCTGGGTCGAGCCCCGGCTACTGAAGAACATCGACGGTGATACGCCGGTCGAACAGTTTTTGCCCGACACGACCCATGAGCCCCTGAAGCTCAAGAACCCTGGCGACTGGGACTACGTTGTTGAGACTATGGCGGAAGTCATGCACGGCCGCCGGGGTACTGCTCGCAGGGCTGGAGCCAATGCACCCTATCGCATGGCGGGCAAGACCGGTACGGCGCAGGTCTTCAGCCTGGCGGAAGACGAAGAATATGATGCCGATGAGATCCGGGAACGGCTGCGTGATCACGCATTGTTTGTGGGTTTCGCGCCCGTGGATAATCCCGAGATTGCTGTTGCCGTGATCGTCGAGAATGGCGGCGGCGGCAGCAGCACAGCAGCTCCGGTAGCCCGGGCATTGTTTGATGCCTGGCTACTGGAATTTCCGGAAGCCGAACAGAATCAGACCGTAGGTCGGGTGGATCATGGGGAGCAGAACTGATGCCGTTGGGTGACATGCTAAGCCCGTCCTCCGCACAGCCGCTGGGGCGCCCCCGAGGTATCTGGTCGACACTTCACCTTGACCCGGTGCTGCTGTTCCTGTTGTTGGCGCTTGTGTCCGGTGGGCTGTTCGTCCTATATAGTGGTGCAGACCGTAACATTGAAGTGGTCAAGGCCCAGGGTATCCGGCTAAGTGTCGCTTTTGTGGTCATGTTCGTGTTTGCCCAGTTGGATCCGGGGGTGTTCCGACGCTGGGCACCTTGGCTCTATGCCGTGGGGCTGGTTGCCCTATTGGCGGTTCTCCTTGTGGGGGTTGGCGCCAAGGGCGCACAGCGCTGGCTGGCGCTACCCGGCCTGCCGAGATTTCAGCCATCTGAGTTGATGAAGCTGGTGGTTCCCATGATGGCGGCCTGGTACCTGTCGCGGCATTTCCTGCCCCCAAGATTCCGTCATGTGGTTGTGGGCTTGGGGATCGTATTGTTACCGATGGCGATGATCATCAAGCAGCCTGACCTGGGCACGTCGCTGTTGGTGGGATTGGCGGGGCTGTTTGTGGTTTTCTTTGCCGGCATCAGCTGGAAGCTGATTGCCGCATTCGCGGCCATGGTGTCTGTTTCTGCGCCCATGATGTGGTTTTTCGTCATGCGTGACTACCAGAAACAGCGCGTGCTGACTCTGTTGGACCCCCAGAGTGATCCACTTGGCGCTGGCTGGAACATCATACAGAGCAAAACGGCCATCGGTTCCGGAGGCCTGGAGGGCAAGGGCTGGCTTCAGGGGACCCAGTCACACCTGGAGTTTCTGCCGGAAAGTCATACCGATTTTATTGTCGCCGTGCTGGCCGAGGAATTCGGTTTCGTCGGTATGGTGATACTGATGACCGTCTATTTTCTGATTATCCTGAGATGTCTGTATATCGCATCGACCGCTCAGGACTCGTTCAACCGTTTGCTGGCTGGCGCGCTGACGATGACCTTTTTCATCTACATTTTCGTGAATGTGGGCATGGTGAGCGGGTTGCTGCCGGTTGTCGGCGTGCCGCTGCCATTGATCAGTTACGGCGGAACCTCCAGTGTCACCCTCATGGCCGCCTTCGGTGTGCTGATGTCGATTCACACCCATCGGCGTATGATTGGCGCCTGATCGTGCAATCGTGGCCTGCCGGTAATGGTGATTATCCGTTATAACCCGTTACAATGAAGATTGTGCCGGTCATAAACGGCTCGGACACTGGTATGCACAAGAGGTGGTCTGCGTAGTGGACATGAAAAATCCGATAGTCTGGTTACTGGTCCTGATGGTATCGCTCGGCGGCTGTGCATCATCACCGGATGTTGACCACTCTGCCCGATACACGTTGAGCCAGGACCGGGCACCAGCGGGCGACTTCGATGCTTCCGGACTTTCCGATGCGCTCCCGGTGTACGAGGAGCCCCGAAGGGCAGGGAACAAGTCTCCCTACAAGGTGTGGGGCAAGACTTACAACGTGCTCAGTAGCAATGAAGGCTACGTTGCCCGTGGAACGGCCAGTTGGTATGGGGAAAAATTCCACGGCCACAAGACGTCCAACGGCGAAGTGTTTGACATGTACACCATGAGTGCTGCGCACAAGTCACTGCGAATCCCCGGCTACGCGCGTGTCACAAACCTGGATAATGGCCGCTCGGTGATTGTCCGGGTCAATGATCGTGGTCCTTTCCATGGTGACCGTCTGATTGATCTTTCCTACGCCGCCGCCAAGAAGTTGGGCTATCAGTCCCGGGGGACGGCGAGGGTAGAGGTGGCCGCGATTACTGTCCGTCCGGATGGAACCATGACCCTGGCGGGCCAGCCGTTTCGACCCGAAGAGATGGAAGCACCTGTCGAAAGCGGCGTGGTGGCCAGTGGCAATATGAGTGGCGACAACGAGGCCCTGTTTGTTCAGCTTGGTTCGTTCTCGAGCCGCGATCCGGCCGAACAGATGCTGAGTAGAGTCCGGGCGGTACTTGAAAATCCCATGCGGGTGCGGGCCATAGATACCGCATCTGGTCGTTTCCATCGGGTTCAGGTTGGCCCGTTCGCTAACGAAGATAGTGCCAGGCGCACTCAGAGTCTGTTGGAGGCGCGGGGATTTCCGCAAACGATCCTGCTGACGGACACACACTGACAACCTGCTAGATACACGATAAAAGACACACACCTGACGAATGAATGGACCCATGGCCTTTAAATCCCTGTTTCGCTCTTTTTCCGTAACCTTTGCCCTGGTTGTTCTGCTGGCCGGTAAAGTGATGGCGCAATCTGTGCTGATTCCCTCTCCGCCGCAGATCGCGGGTAGCTCCTATGTCCTGATGGATCCGAAGAGCGGCCGTATCATCATCGAAGAGAACAGCCATGAGCGCCTGCCGCCGGCCAGTCTCACCAAAATGATGACGGCATACATCGTAGAGCGTGAGCTTGACGAGGGTCGTATTTCCCTGACAGACATGGTGCCTATCAGCGTCAAGGCATGGAAGACGGAGGGGTCTCGTACCTTTGTCCGCGAGGGCACATCCGTGCCGGTAGAGACACTGCTCAAAGGGGTCATCATTCAGTCCGGAAACGATGCCTCAGTGGCGCTGGCCGAGTTTATCGCTGGCAGCGAAGGTGCCTTCGTCGACATCATGAACCAGCAGGCCCAGATTCTGGGCATGAAGGGAACCCATTTCGTCAACGCGACCGGGCTGCCATCGCCTGAACACTTTTCGACGGCCTACGACCTGGCGCTTCTGGCCCGGGCGATCATTAATGATTATCCGGACAACTACTCGATCTACGCGCAGAAGCATTTCACTTATAACAACATCCGTCAGCCCAACCGGAACAGTTTGCTGTGGCGGGATGACAGTGTGGATGGATTGAAAACCGGGCACACGGAAGAAGCCGGATACTGTCTGGTTGCCTCCGCCAAGCGCAACGACACCCGCTTCATTGGTGTGGTCATGGGGACCAGCAGTTCTGAGGCCCGGGCCCAGGAAGTCCAGAAGATGTTGAACTATGGCTTCCGCTACTACGAAAGCGAGCGCCTGTTTCGCTCCGGGCAGGAGTTGATTGAAGCCAAGGTCTGGGGTGGTCAGTCGGATCAGCTGTCTGTTGGTATGCCTGAGGATGTTTACGTGACCATCCCCCGAGGGTCACGGGATGACCTTGAATCCAGTGTTGACCTTGATTCTGTGATTAAAGCACCCATCAAGGTCGGAGA
Source organism: Marinobacter nitratireducens (assembly GCF_000708045.1). GTDB lineage: Bacteria > Pseudomonadota > Gammaproteobacteria > Pseudomonadales > Oleiphilaceae > Marinobacter > Marinobacter nitratireducens. Next base: position 249,308 of record NZ_ANIE01000006.1, on the reverse strand, counting down.
CGAGCTTGGCCGGGTCAAGGTGTCGCTGAATGGTGAGGTTTTGGTCGATCAGCCGGTTCTCGCCCTGACGGAAATCCCGGAGGGTGGTTTGTTCAAACGCATCTGGGATGCCATCAAGCTCTTTTTCGTTCAGTTGTTTCAGTAAGGGTGGCTCTGGTCACCGGGAGTAATGCGGTATGAGTGAGCCGAAAGCACCAAAAATTGAGTTTCCCTGTGACTATGTCATCAAGGTTATCGGTAACGCTGCCCCGGATTTTACGGAATTCGTGGTAGAGGTCGTCGAACAGCACGCCCCGGGCATCTGTGAGGCGGATATTTCGGTCAATGACAGCTCCAAGGGCCGCTTCTCATCGGTTCAGCTCAAGATCGTTGCTACCGGTGAGGATCAGTTGAAAGCGCTGTTTGAAGAGCTCAAGGCCAGCGGTCGCGTTCATATGGTGCTCTGAGACCATGCCAGACCTGATCGTCCGTTCTCTAGGCCAGCAGCCTTATGCCGAAACCTGGGAGGCGATGAAAACGTTCACCGCCGAACGGGACAAGTCGGTCACCGACGAATTGTGGTGTTTAGAGCATCCCCGGGTATATACCCAGGGGCAAGCTGGTAAGGCCGAACATATCCTGGCGCCGGGAGATATCCCAGTGATCCAGGTGGATCGAGGGGGGCAGGTGACCTATCACGGCCCTGGTCAGTTGGTGGTGTACCTGATGATCGATCTTGGCCGTCGGAAACTGGGTGTGCGAGCGTTGGTCGATGCCATAGAGCAGGGCATTGTGGGAGCGCTTGCAGAATTGCGCATCGACGCTGCGCCTCGAGCCGACGCGCCCGGCGTATACGTAGGTGAGAGCAAGATAGCCTCTCTCGGGCTACGGGTGCGTCGGGGGTGCTCCTTCCACGGCCTGGCGTTGAACGTGGATATGGACATGGAGCCGTTCCGACGCATCAATCCGTGCGGTTATGCCGGCATGGCGATGAGTCAGGTGGCGGACTACGTGCCCGGCGTCACGCTGGGTGATGTCGAACAAAAACTGGTTGCCCAGCTTGTTACCAAGCTGGGTGATTCGGCGGTGGAGTATCGCCAGGGCTGGTAATTGGCTCAGGCAGCATTGTCTGCATCGCCGTAATGGCACACCTGATTCCTACCGGCCTTCTTGGCTGCGTAGAGAGCTTCATCTGCCCGTTGCAGCAGGCGGTCGATGGACTCGCCTTCCCGGGTCGTTGCGACACCGACACTGATTGTTGCCTGAAGCGTTTGGTCATCCAATGGGATCGATGATGCTTCAATCGCCAGTCTTATGCGATTTGCCATCTTGAAGGCTTCGTTTTCGCCGGTTTCGGGCAGCAATACCAGATACTCCTCTCCACCCCAGCGGGCAACGGTATCCACCTTCCGGCATTGTTCCCTCAGCGTCCGTGCCACCAGAATGATCAGTTGATCGCCAATGTGGTGACCGTGGGTATCGTTTACCTGTTTGAACAGATCGATATCCATCAGCAGTACGGAGAAGGCCCGTCCGTTACGCTGGTACCGGTCATACTCTCCTTCCAGCTGTTCCAGGCCTTCGCGGCGATTGGCGAGGCCCGTCAGGGCGTCGTGTTTTGCTGCGTGTTCAAAGTCCGCTGCCAGTTTCAGTAGCCCGAGTTTACTGCGTCGTCGGCTCTGGTCGAGGATGTAGCACGTGGTCATTTCGAAGGCCAGGGCGATAATCATGGTGAGTCTAAAGCTGGTACTGTATGGCGCATCAAATATGAGATCGCCCAGGGGGCTAAACAGAACGACAATCCCTGCCAGCCCGCCGGCACAGGCAGTCACTCCGACCCTGGATTCACTGATGTAGAAGACAATGGGCGGGTAAGCGAATAGCCAGAGTATGGCAGAGCCATCCTCAACGGCGTACACAGCTAGATAAGTAAATAGCACCGTTATCAGGGCTATAAACCCGCGCCTTTGCAGGGACTTGCTGCTGGTGAGCCAATAGAGCAATGCGTTGACGCTCAACAGAACGGCAAAAGTCAGCAGCAGAGGGGGCGTAATCGGGTCATTTTGCATGGTGTCCGAACGCCAGGCGAAAAATACCAGCAAGGGGGCAGCGCACGCCGTGAGCCAGTTAATCAGAACCGGAACGGGAATTTCTCCCTTCACCCGGAACTGGGAGAGCTTTGTGTCCGGTGTCTTTCGCTTCGTCTGTGGCATGACCAATTCTTGTAAAGTCTATATGTGATTGTTCTTGTTAGAAATCAATACTAGACGGCTTTTAGCTCTTACACTGTATCGAATCGTAATGAGACGCTACAGAACGTGTAACGCTTACAGGCTAAGAGCACATTGGCCCGGAGGCCGGCGAATCCGGGTCGAAACAGTGAGGTTAGGTCGTTAGAGTATCCGTATAATGAATAGACTTGCCGGTGACGGTAAATTTCCCATGAGCAGACAGGACCTTCATGTCTTCCAGACGATCAGGTAATACAGTCTCCCGCATCAAGACTGGCAGCTTTGAACGCCGGCTCAGCCTGACTCGTGCCGGATTGTTTGCCGGCAGTCGCATGGCTTCCCATATGGCAACGAACTGGTTTTCCAGCAAGGACAAGCGGGAGCAGCGTCATCGCGCGATGTTGTCCAATCAGGCCCGTTTTCTGGTGGATGAGCTGGGAAAGCTCAAGGGGAGTGTCGTCAAGATCGGCCAGGTCATGGCGCTGTATGGGGAGCACTTCCTGCCGGATGAGGTTACAGAAGCACTTCATACCCTTGAAGATCAGACCACGTCACTCGAGTGGCCCGCCATCGAAAAAGTCCTGAAGGACGAACTGGGTAGTGAGCGTCTCCGGGAGCTGGACATTGACCCTGAGCCTCTGGGGGCTGCGTCGCTGGGTCAGGTCCACCGGGCGGTGCGCAAACGCGACGGGCTGGAATTGGTGCTCAAGGTGCAATATCCGGGGGTTGCTGATGCCGTCGACAGTGACTTGAATGCCGTTGCCCAGTTGTTGAAGATTGCGCGGCTGGTGAGCTTCGGGCCCGAGTTCAATGACTGGCTGGAAGAAGTTCGGGAAATGATGCACCGGGAAGTGGATTACCGGTTGGAAGCGCGCACTACTGAAAAGTTCCGTGCCATGTTGGCGGATGACCCACGGTTTATCGTGCCCCGGGTCTTAACGGAGTACTCAACCGCGCATGTGATTGCGTCTACCTATGAGCACGGCCATTCAGTCAGTGCTCCCGCGGTCAGGGATTTGCCCCTGGAGCGTCGCAGTGCGCTCGGCGAGGCGGCCCTGGAGTTGTTTTTCCGGGAACTGTTCGTCTGGGGCGAAATTCAGACCGACCCCAACTTTGGCAATTACCGCATTCGAATTGCTGGCGAAGAGGGTGAGGATCCCGGTTATGACCGAATCGTCCTGCTTGATTTCGGCGCTGTACAGGCCTACTCCGACGAGTTTCTGGCTCCGGTCAAACAGATGATCCGTGCCAGCTACGAGCAGGACCTGAGTGCGGTCGTGGATGGTGGTGTCCAACTCAAGTTCATGAGCCTTGAATGGCCCCGGGAGGTCCTGGACAAGTTTGGCAGCGTTTGTATGTCGGTGCTTGAACCGCTGGCCAAAGATCAGGGGCAGTGGCCGGATTATGCCGTCAATAGCCACGGACAATATCGCTGGAAGCAGAGCGATTTGCCCTCACGTGTTGCCCGACAGGCGGCTAGATCCGCGATCAGCCGGTATTTCCGTGTGCCGCCCAAGGAGTTTGTGTTCCTGAACCGTAAACTGATCGGTGTCTACACCTTCATTGCTGTTCTGCACTCCGAGTTCAATGGTGAGCCGTTGTTGAAGAAGTACCTTTATGGCGACACCGCGCCAGAGGCTTCAACCACCAACCACAACACAAAGGCGTAGCGTAGGCCTTTGCCGATTGCCACCAGGATCACGAAGTTGAGCCAGGGCACTCGCATGATGCCGCCTACGAGCGTCAGCGCGTCCCCTCCCAGGGGAAGCCAGCCGAGCAACAGGGACCACTGACCATATCTGTTGAAACGGTTCCGCGCCTTGTGCAGTTGCAGGTCACTGACCGGGAACCAGCGTTTGTGCTTGAATCTGTCCACTTGCCGCCCGATGATGCCATTCACGACCGATCCCAGCGTATTTCCCAGCGTCGCCCAGAACCACAGCCAGAACAGGCTTAGCCCCTGAGTCGCCAGGGATCCCAGCATAATCTCTGAATAGGCTGGCAGCAGTGTCGCAGCGGCAAAGGCTGTCGCAAACAGCGTCAGGTAGGCCAAAATCTTCTCCGTACTCTAGTATTATCACAACGAGATTCAGAAAAGGTCAGGTTGTTCATGAAAGGCATGTCGCTACGTTTCAAACTCTATGCCCTCGTTATTTCCCTGCTTCTGCTGCTAGGCGTTAGCGTTGTCATTACCGCCCAGGTGTCCCTGGGTACCATGGAACAGAGGCTCTCTTCTCAAGTTCGTAGCACGGTGAAGGCCACTGTGATTGATCAGCTCAGTGCTACCGCCGGCAAGTACGGTGAGCTGGTCAAAGGCCTCCTCGAGAAAGCCTACCAGACCCCGGAGCTGGTTCGCAGCGTTATTAGCCGGAATATCAGCGCCGGCAGTTCGGGCAGGATCAGCCGCCGGGATCTTCAGGAGACCATCGGCAACATCCTGGAGGAACATCCCCACCTGAGTTCCATCTACGCGCAGTTCGAGCCGGATGCCTACGACGGCCAGGATCGCTACTTTACCGGCGGGGTGGAAGCGCACAGCAGCGACGAAGGTACGCTGGAAATCTACTTTTATCGCGATCCGGACGGCAAGGTGATTTTCAGCCGAACCGAGGACCCCTCAACCAAGTACCTGGATGAACGTAACGAGTTCGGGATTCGTGAGGCCGAGTGGTATCTGTGTTCGCGGGACAAGCTCAAACCCTGCCTTATGGAGCCCTACGAGTATGAGATTGAGGAAGGCTACTCCGAGCTGATGACCAGCCTGGTTGTGCCGATTTTGAGTAACAAATCGTTTGCCGGGGTGGTGGGTGTTGATATCAACCTGTCTACCCTGCAGGCCACTATTGCCAGAGTCAGCCAGGCGCTTTTCGACGGGCAATCCCGGGTCACGTTGTTGAGTGAAAAAGGCCTCATCGCCGCATCCAGCCATTATCAGGACAAGCTGGGACGTCCTTTCCGCGAGGCCAAGCCTGATTTGGGGGCGGAATTGCAGGCCCTGCATAAGGAGAGTGGCAGTTTTGATGACGGGGGCACCCTGGCGGTGTCATACCCGGTTAACGTCGGCTTGCCGGGTGCCCAGTGGTCATTGCTGATTGAGCTTCCGCGGGAGGCTGCCCTGGCGAGCGTGAATGAAATCACCACCTTGCTGGCCGATGAAGTGGCGGCTACCGCGACCCGACAAACGCTCGTAGGGGCTGTCGTCGTACTGGTGGCGATCGGGCTACTGGTGTTGCTGGTACGTTCGGTGACACGCCCTCTGGACGAAATACGGGACCGCATGAGAAACCTCGCCAGCGCGGAGGGGGATCTGACCCGTGAGCTGACGATTGACACCCACGCCGAGCTGATTGAGCTCGCCGGTGGGTTTAATGCCTTCCTGGCCCGGCTTAGGGAGATGGTGAATGACCTGAAGAATGTAAATGGGCAGGTGCGTGAACAAGCCAGTGATGTCGGCTTGATTGCACGGGAAACTGACGACCAGACCTATCGCCAGCATCAGGATATTGACAGCGTGGTGACGGCGATGAATGAAATGTCCGCGGCGGCCGGGGAAGTGGCCGGCTTTGCGGGAGAAGCGGCAGAGAATGCTCGTGCGGCTAGTGACGGTATCCGCTTTACGCAGGAGACGCTCACCGTCGCCCTCAAAGGAGTGGATGCTCTGGCCGGAGACATGGAGCAGGCCAGCTCCGCCATTGGTGAGGTGGAGCAGCGAAGCGAAGAAATCAACCGCATCCTGGAGGTGATCCGGGGAATCGCCGAACAGACCAACCTGCTGGCGTTGAATGCCGCGATCGAGGCTGCCAGGGCTGGAGAACAGGGGCGGGGATTTGCTGTGGTCGCGGATGAGGTGCGAACGCTGGCATCGAAGACCCGTGAGTCCACCGACGAGATCAGTGAAATGATTGAGCGACTGAAGGGCGATGTCGGGGTTGCCGTGAATGTGATTGGAAGTGGGGTAGAGCGGGCAACCACCGCCGTCGATGGTACCCGCGAAGCGGACCACTCCCTGGCAACCGTAGTGGAACGCATTGCAACCATCGTTGAACACGTGACCCAGGTGGCCACCGCGGCCGAGGAGCAAAGCTCGGTAAGCGAGGAAATTAACCGCAACCTCACCCAGATAGGCGATGCCGCGAATGACCTGCGGGAACTTGCCCAGCGGGTTCGCCAGAGCGGTGAATCGCTGGACGGGCAGGTTCAGGTTCTGGACCGCGAGTTGGGTCGCCTGAAAACCTGACCTATGAGCACCATCGGAAGCTTCAATTTCCAATCGTGGCCTGGCATGCGATCATGTTGACCAGTTTCAAACTTAATTTGTCAGCATAGTACGCCAGTGGGCGGGAGGACGTTATGGAGCAGGTCACCATCTATGGCCGGTCAAGTTGTGGGTTCTGTATTCGCGCGAAGCAACTCTGTGAGGTGAAGGGCATGCCTTATCAGTGGATCGACATGGTGGCAGAAAACCTGACCAAGGACGATATTGCTGCCAAGATCGGTCGCCCGGTTTACACGGTTCCGCAGATCCTTGTCGGTGATCAGTACATTGGCGGCTGTGACGAGTTCATGAGCTGGGTGCGTGCCCAGGAAGCGGCAGCGTCAAACTGACGCCGATTTGCCGGCTCGCTAAACGGCATAAAAAAACGCCCGGGGCCATGGCCACCGGGCGTTTTCGGTTTGGGCGAACTCAGAGCTCGAACGGTGTTCTCAGCTTCTTCTCGACCAGTTCGTTCTTCAGCTTGGCCACCTTGGGCAGGCCATTTTCAAACGGCGGGAAGCTCTCGCCTGCAATCAGGGGCGCCAGGTAAGTGCGGCAGTCCTGGGTAATACCGAAGCCGTCATCCGTGATGTAGTGAATCGGCATCTTCTTCTCCTGGTTCGCCACTTCACTTAGAGGTGCCTCGCCAATTTTCCACTGGTACGGGCTGGCCTGCTCGCGAACGATGGTCGGCATCAGTGCCTGCTTGCCTTCAAGAGCCATTTCAACTGCGGCTTTACCAACGGCGTAAGCCTGTTCAACATCCGTAGCGGAGGCGATGTGCCGGGCACTCCGCTGCAGGTAGTCAGCGACGGCCCAGTGATACTTGTGGCCGAGGGCCTGCTTGACCATGTTGGCCAGGGCTGGCGCAACACCGCCAAGCTGGGTGTGGCCGAATGCGTCTTTCGCGCCGGCATCGGCGAGGAAACGACCATCTTCATACTGGGCACCTTCGGAGGCAACCACGACGCAGTAGCCGTATTCCTTAACGCAATGATCGACACGGGCCAGGAAGGCTTCGCGGTCAAACGGGATTTCCGGGAACAGAATGATGTGTGGAGGCTCGCCCTCGGTCTGACCCGCCAGACCGCCGGCTGCTGCAATCCAGCCAGCGTGACGGCCCATGACTTCCAGAATGAACACCTTGGTGGACGTATCGCACATGGACTTGATGTCCAGGCTTGCTTCCAGGGTGGAGGTGGCAATGTACTTGGCGACTGAGCCAAAGCCCGGACAGCAGTCGGTGAAGGGCAGATCGTTATCGACGGTCTTGGGGACACCGATACAGGTAATCGGATAACCCATCTTGTCAGCGATCTGTGACACCTTATAGGCGGTGTCCTGGGAGTCGCCGCCGCCGTTGTAGAAGAAATAGCCGATATCGTGGGCCCGGAAAACTTCGATCAGGCGCTCATACTCTCGGCGATTTTCGGAAATGTTCTTCAGCTTGTGACGGCAGGAGCCGAACGCACCGCCCGGGGTGTGGAGCAGCGCCCGGATATCGTCATCGCTTTCCAGGCTGGTATCGATCAGCTCCTCTTTGAGAGCACCGATAATGCCGTTATGGCCGGCATACACTTTGCCAATGCGGTCCGGATGCTTGCGTGCGGTCTCAATGACACCGCAGGCACTGGCGTTGATGACGGCGGTAACACCGCCGGATTGGGCGTAAAATGCGTTCTTGATGGCCATCTCAGGCACGAGCCTCCTGCTGATTCGACGTTGGCGCTGATGATACGCCAAACTGGTCTGATTTTCATGAGCAGGATTGCGGATGGAAGTCCCCTTGACGACCTGCGGGGGATAGGGGAGGCTTGGCAGGTTTTAAATCAGAGGTCGTTGCCGAATGCACATACATATTCTGGGGATCTGTGGCACCTTCATGGGGAGCCTTGCGGTATTGGCTCGGGAGCTTGGTCACACCGTGACCGGGTCGGACCAGGGGGTCTACCCACCCATGAGCACGCAGCTGGAGTCGCAGGGCATCAGTCTCATGGAAGGTTATAGCGCTGATCACCTGGAGCCGGCACCGGACCTGGTGCTGATCGGTAATGCCATGTCCCGGGGCAATCCCGAGGTGGAGGCGGTTCTTAACCGCAACATCGATTACATGTCCGGGCCGGAGTGGCTGTCGCGGGAAGTGCTTCGCCACCGCTGGGTGCTTGCCGTTGCCGGGACCCACGGCAAGACAACCACCACCTCGATGCTGCTCTGGATCCTGGAACAGGCCGGGTTTGATGCTGGCTATCTTGTCGGTGGTGTGCCCCGGGATTTTCCGGTGTCGGCGCGACTGGGCAGCAGCGACTTTTTTGTCATTGAGGCTGACGAATACGACAGCGCCTTTTTCGACAAGCGTTCCAAGTTTGTTCATTACCGCCCACACACCCTGATTATGAACAACCTGGAGTTCGATCACGCCGATATCTTCGAAAATGTCGAAGCGATCGAGCGGCAGTTTCATCATCTGGTTCGGACAGTGCCCTCCAAGGGGCTGATCATTCGGCCGGCAGTCGATGCTCACCTTGATCGGGCTCTGGAACTGGGCTGCTGGAGCCCTGTGCAGGATACGGCCATCGGCAGTGAGACGACCCGGGTGGCGGACTGGCGGGCTGAGCTACTGTCCGAGGACGGTAGCCGCTTTATGGTCATTCATCATGAGCAGCCCGTAGCCACACTGACATGGGATCAGACCGGACTGCACAATGTTCGCAATGCGCTGGCCGCCATTGCTGCGGCGCGTCATGTGGGTGTCACTCCAGATCATGCGGTGGCAGCGTTGTGTCGGTTCTCCGGGGTCAAGCGGCGCATGGAACTGCTTGCCGATGTGGGTGGCGTGAAAGTTTATGATGATTTTGCCCACCACCCGACAGCCATTACCACGACCCTGGAAGGCTTGCGGGCCCGGGTTGGTGATGAGCCGATCCTGGCGCTGATCGAGCCTCGTTCGAACACCATGAAACAGGGGGTGCATCAGAAGACGTTGTTGGCCAGCGCGGAGGCGGCCGATCGCGTTTTGTGGGCGAACCTGAATGAGATGGACTGGCTGCCCGACCTGATCAATCAGTGGAAGTGTGGTGCATCGGACAGTGAGCGGCATCGGGTCGAGAGTTCGGTAGAGGCTCTGATCAGTCGTGTACTGGAAGACTTACCGACACCCTGCCACATTGTCATCATGAGCAACGGCGGTTTTGGTGGCATTCATGGCAAACTGGTGGCTGAACTCGAACGTACCCGTCAGTGATCAATCGGATCTCTGCCAAACAGGAAAACTGATGTCATGAGCGACACCGCCAGAACCATCAACCTTGCGTTTACCGGCGCATCCGGGGCCCAATACGGATTGCGTCTGCTCCAGTGCCTGGTTGCGGCTGGGTGCCGGGTTCATGTCATGTTCAGTCGGGCCGCCCAGGTCGTGATTGCAACTGAAACCGACCTCAAACTGCCGGGCACTCCCCCGGCCATGCAGGAGATGCTCACCGAATGGGCCGGAGCGGAGCCGGGAAAGATTCTGGTGTTTGGTCGGGAGGACTGGTTTGCGCCACCGGCTTCGGGCTCTGGCGAAAAGGCGCCGCTGGTGATTTGCCCTTGCAGCACGGGCACGCTCTCTGCGCTGGCCACCGGGGCCAGCAATAACCTGATCGAGCGGGCTGGTGATGTGGCCCTGAAAGAACGGCGACCCTTGATTCTGGTTCCGAGGGAAGCGCCGTATTCGGAGGTCCACCTGGAGAACATGCTGAAGCTTACCCGTATGGGCGCGGTCGTCATGCCTGCCAGCCCCGGGTTCTATCATAATCCCCGTTCCGTAGAAGACCTCGTCGATTTCCTGGTCGCCAGATTGCTGGATCACCTGGACATCCCTCAGGAGCTCATGCCTCGCTGGGGGCAGGATAAGGTAGAGGCGCGCCGCAAGTCATAAGCGCTGTCGGGCGTTTTGGTCAGCCCGATTGATGGTTTTCATCATTGAGCGCAACAGCGTACCGGCCGAGACTTGGTGGACGACAATCACAACACTGGTCATTCACCGAGGTTAATCATGATTCCACGTACTCTCTTCGACGCCGACCTGGAAGGTTTTCGCGATTCCGTTCGCAAGTTCCTTGAACAGGAAGCCGCCCCTTACCATGAGCAATGGGAAAAAGACGGTCAGGTCAGTCGCGAGCTCTGGCAAAAAGCCGGCGAGCTGGGGTTCCTTTGTCCGACCATGCCCGAGGAGTACGGTGGTGTTGGGGCTGATTTCCGCTACAGCGCCGTCATCATGGAGGAAATTTCCCGGGCCGGTCTGTCTGGTATTGGCTGGGGGCTTCATTCCGATATCGTTGCGCCTTATATCCTGAACTACGGCTCCGAGGAACAGAAGCAGGCATACCTGCCGAAGCTGGCCTCCGGCGAAATGATCGGCGCCATCGCCATGACAGAGCCCGGTGCCGGCTCGGATCTCCAGGGCGTGAAAACAACTGCCATCAAGCAGGGCGACCACTACCTGCTCAATGGTTCAAAAACCTTTATTACCAATGGTCAGCTGGCGGATCTGGTCGTCGTTGTTGCCAAAACCGACCCCAAAGAAGGGGCAAAAGGTACCAGCCTTCTGCTGGTGGAAACCGCATCCGAAGGGTTTGAGAAAGGCCAGAACCTGAACAAGGTTGGGATGAAGGCTCAGGACACGTCGGAGCTGTTCTTCCAGGATGTAAAGGTGCCCGCGGGCAATCTTCTCGGCTCCATGGAAGGTCAGGGTTTCTTCCAGCTAATGCAGGAGTTGCCGGCTGAGCGTCTGCAGGTGGCGCTGACCGCTGTAGCCGCAGCGGAGGCAGCCTGGCAGTGGACCCTGGACTACGTCAAAGAGCGCAAGGCATTCGACAAGCCTGTCATCGCGTTCCAGAACACCCGTTTCAAGCTGGCGGAACTCAAGGCGGAAATTACGGCGGCCAGAGTGTTTACCGATCGCTGCCTCGAGCTGCATCTGGACAAGAAGCTTGATATACCGACTGCGGCGATGCTCAAACAACACACCACCGACCTGCAGTGCAAGGTTATGGATGAGTGTGTTCAGCTCCATGGCGGTTATGGGTATATGTGGGAATACCCCATTGCCCGTGCCTGGGCCGATTCCCGTGTCCAGCGGATCTACGCCGGTACCAACGAAATCATGAAAGAGATCGTGGCTCGCTCATTCTGATCGATTTGCCAACGCGAGGGCTCCGGTGGTGGTTGGCCGCCGGGGCCTTTTAGCATGGCGTCGTTACCAAACTTTACAAATTGCCAAACCTATCAAGGTCTGGTTCTCCCACATCCCCTACAGTAGCGGCACAACCTCCAACAAGGATAACTGGTTGCCGCAATGAATCGTCTTCTTCCTCTGTCCGTTACTGTCTTTGCACTTGCCCTTGCTGGATGCGGGCAGGAATCCGATGAACTGCCGGTTGATGGCCGGGATTTTGATGGTGTCGAGTACGGTGACACTGCCCCCTACGGCGGCAAGGTTATTGATGGCTACCTGCGAAATGCCAGGGTCTGGCTGGATGTGGATGGCGACAGTCAGTACAGCCCGGGACCTCTGATCGTTGAACTGGATAATGGCAGTCAGGTCACGCTGGCCTCTGGAGAGCCTACGGCGCTCACAGGCTCGGGTGGAGTGTTCGATCTGGACGTGTCAGAACTGGTGGTGGATCCGATGGTGGGCCCGGACCTTGATCCCCGGGACTATCCACTCTATGCGGTGGCGCTGCCGGATGTCACTGTTGAAGAGTCGGCAACCGGGGATGCGCCGGTCAGTAACGCCTTCCTGATGTCTGCGCCCCCGGGCGTGCGCAATATCACCCCGCTGACAACGCTGGCTCGATATCGGGCTCTGGCCGGCCTGTTCATTGATTACACCGATGCCGGTGTCGAGGGCCTGAATCTGCTGCGGGATTATCTGCTTTCCGGGGATGATCGCGCCCACGCATACGCGCGCGCGCTTGCCAGGTTCATGGCCAGCCAATTACCTCAGGCCTATAACGATATCCTCGCAGGCCCGGGAGCCGACGGTACTGAACGATATTTGAGTCGGGAGGCAGCTTTCATCCTGGGGATTTCTCTGGTTCAGCATGCGCCGGAGATCATCGGGATTGTGGACGTCGCCGCCCAGGGCGACTATGCGTCTGTGGATGAAGACCTGCTTGAGTTGCCGGATATCCCTCTGGAGCTGAGTGATCCCGTTCTGCTGACAAGCGTCAATGTCTACGGTGAATCGGAACGTACGGGCACCTTGCCGGCGAACCGCTCTGATCTGCTTATTTCGGCCAGCCTGGCGTTTGACTATCGCGAAGACGGTCGCCTGATGTCGGTCTCCTCCGACGGTTGCCTTGCGCCGTCAATGCCAGAACTGGCGCGATTGATCAGGGTGAACGGGTATATGGCCAGGCTGGACACCCAGTGGCTCCCGTCCGTCGCTCTGTCTCCACAGAGCCGGATTACCTATGAACAGGCGGGCGTCGATGAGCGTATCGTCTTTGATTGGGATAATCGCCGTATTTACTTCGAAACGTCGACCACCTGCCATGATCATGAGGGCGTCGTGGCAGGCTCTAGCGAACTGGGTGGTAATCCGGAAATAACCTACAGCTGGAGAATGCAGGATGGAGCATTGGCTGAGCTGCAAGCCGAAATCTCCAGCCCTGGCGGTTCCAGCCTGATCCGGACACTAGCGCCAGAGACTGCAAATGCCGATTCCGGGTTCCCGGGGTATCGCGTCTCAGAAGCCGGAAACGATATCGAGTCGCTGGTCTTTTCGATGCCGGCCGCTGAATGCGTGATTGATCCTGAGGCGGTTGGCGCTGGTCAGGTGGTCAGCGCCAGCCAGGGTTATCAGTTTGCCGGGTATGAGCCTCAGCCTGCTTCGTTTGTGGATCTGGCTCTTGAGCTCGATCAGCGCACCTTTGCCTATCCGGGACAAGGTGACAGCTTTGTGGTGAATCGTATTCTGCGCTATGGGTTTCTCGACCCGGGGCTTTCGGGGCTGGCCAACGTGGACGCGGATCGCGGGTTTGAGTGGGCGCTGTATTACCCGCCCGTAGGTGGTGCCGGATTTATCGACGAGTTCCCGGGGCTGATCTCCGAGGCCTACCTCAAGAAATATTCGGGCGCACGCGCCTGCGGCCGTGAGTTTGAGGAGTCACCATCAGCGGCCTATGCGCGTGTGGAGTATGGGTATGAAAGGCTTTCCGATTACCTGGTTGGGCTGCTCCAATAGGGCAGTCCAGGCTTCCCTGAAGCCGACGAATAATGAGGCCAAGCGTAATGCTATGCTAATAAACGTGAGATAATTTGATTCGGGAAGTCGCCATTTCTTGAGGAAAGAAATGGTGCCGAGGAGAGGACTTGAACCTCCACGGGGTTGCCCCCACTAGCACCTGAAGCTAGCGTGTCTACCAATTTCACCACCTCGGCAGGTGATTTGCAGATTCGCTGTTAGGCGTTTGAAAACCTAGCGTTTCTGCCAGCGTTGAGGTGTGTCCCTCAACCGATGGCGCGTACTTTAATAATTCCGGTCGAGGGTGTCAAACACTTTTTTTGAAAAATATTGGCAGGTATTTGTGCCTATATTTTCGCCCTTGTTAGGCGAGTGGTCCCCACCAACGTTATACTCCAACCAAACGAATCAATCTGTACCCCTGTGGGTACGGTATTCAGGACAAGGATCCGAATGGTTTCCAGGAAGAAAAGTAACAGGGACCCGCACGCCAGTCGCGAGGCCCAGAAGTATGAAAACCCCATCCAGAGCCGTGAATTCATCCTCGCGCACCTGAAAGAGCGCGGCGCACCCGCCACCCACGAAACCCTGTGCTCAGAGTTGAAGCAGGACTCCCCGGAAGGGATTGAGGCTCTGCGGCGGCGTCTGATTGCCATGTGTCGGGATGGTCAGCTTATCTGTAACCGCCGGGGCGCCTATCTGCCGATTGAAGAGGCGGACCTGGTGACGGGTCGGATCATCGGCCACAAGGATGGCTTTGGCTTTCTGGTGCCTGACGACGGCGGTTCTGATCTGTTTCTGACGGCGCGCCAGATGCGGCAGGTGTTTCATGGCGATCGCGCTGCCGCCCGGGTCGACCGAGTCGATGATCGTGGCCGTCGGGAAGGGGTGATCGTCGAAGTGCTTGAGCATCGTACGCACCAGACGGTGGGCCGTTTTTTCAAGGAAAGCGGTATCGGATTTGTGGTTCCGGAGAACGCGCGCATCAATCATGAAGTGCTGGTCGCTGATGAGAATGTCGGCGACGCGCGGCACGGTCAGTATGTCGTGGTCGACATCGTCAAACAGCCGACGATCCGTACCCAGCCCACCGGTCGTGTGGTGGAGGTTCTGGGTGAGCATATGGCTCCCGGGATGGAGATTGATGTTGCTATCCGTTCCTATGACATTCCTCATAGCTGGCCGACGGCGGTGGGTGAACAGGCGGCCGCCATTCCGGAAGAAGTGGCAGAAAAAGACAAGGCCAATCGCGTGGATATCCGGGATATGCCCCTGGTGACCATCGATGGCGAGACCGCCCGGGATTTCGACGATGCCATCTATTGCGAGGCTCGTCCCCGGGGCGGCTATCGTCTTGTGGTGGCAATAGCTGACGTGTCGCATTACGTCAGGCCGGAGTCGCCGCTGGATGAAGAGGCAATACAGCGGGGCAATTCTGTGTATTTCCCGGATCACGTGGTGCCGATGCTGCCGGAAAAGCTGTCCAACGGACTGTGCTCCCTGAATCCGGATGTCGATCGTCTGTGTATGGTTGCTGATATGAGTATCAGTGCCGCTGGTAATATCAGCGGCTATACCTTTTATCAGGCGGTTATGCGCAGTCATGCCCGGCTGACCTACACCAAGGTTAGCGACATGCTGGAGCGCCCGGATTCGGAACCGGGTTATCGCCTGGCGGCGCAGTACTCGGAGTTGCTGCCGCATCTGCATGATCTATACGGGCTCTATAAGTTGTTGCGCCGGGCGCGGACAGAACGTGGGGCCATCGACTTCGAAACAACGGAAACTCAGGTCGTCTTTGACGCCGAACGCAAGATCGAAGAAATCGTGCCGGTGCATCGAAACGATGCGCATAAAATCGTCGAAGAGTGCATGCTCTGCGCCAACGTTGCCACGGCCAGGTTCCTCAAGAAGCACAGGATCCCCGCGCTCTATCGGGTCCATGAAGGGCCGTCGGAAGAGCGGCTGAATGCTGTTCGCCTGTTCCTTGGGGAATTGGGCCTGCAGCTGGGTGGGGGTGATAAGCCGTCGTCGGCGGATTATCAGGGGCTTTTGGCCCAGATCGCTGATCGACCTGATGCCAACGTCATTCAGACCGTCATGCTGCGCTCGCTAAGTCAGGCGGTGTATAGCCCGGAGCAGAGTGGGCATTTTGGCCTCGGATTCGCGAGTTATACCCATTTCACATCGCCGATTCGTCGATACCCGGATTTGATTGTTCATCGGGCCATCAAGTCCAGGATTCATAATCCTGAGGTCCAAAAGGATGTCATCACGCCTGCCGTTACAGATCCGGAGCTGGCGGAATATCCCTATGATCATGCCCGGATGGAGCAGTTGGGTGAACACGCTTCGATGACCGAGCGTCGGGCGGATGATGCCACCCGGGATGTCATGGCCTGGCTCAAATGTGAGTTCCTCAAGGACCATGTGGGCGATGAGTTCGATGGCGTCATTGCTGCGGTGGTTCCGTTCGGGTTCTTCGTGGAGCTGGCCGATGTGTACATCGAGGGGCTGGTGCACGTATCCACGCTCAGCGGCGACTATTTCCACCATGATGCGGCAAAGCACCGCCTGATCGGGGAACGTACGGCGGTGAGCTTCCGGCTCGGTGATGAGGTCCGCGTTCGCGTGGTTCGGGTCGATCTGGAGGATCGCAAGATCGATCTGGAGCTTATCAGCAAGCCCAGGCGCCGAAAGGCGGATCTCGCTGCACTTGAAGTGTCCCGGGATGAGAAGCGGGGCAAGGGTGGAGCGCGTGGCCGGGGAGGCGAAAAGTCCAAAGGGCGGAAAAAAGCGGCCAAGGCGGGTGGTAAGGAATCCCGGAAACCCGCGAAAGGCTCCAAGGCAGGCAAGTCCGGCAGTGCCAAAGCCCAGTTGGTGGCCGAGGCCGCGCGGGAAGCTGAGAAAAAGCAGAAAAAAGGTGGCAAGTCCGGAAAGGCTGCTGGAGTGAAAAAGCCGCGTAAACGCCCGGCGTCGGGTAAATAACAGGAACGAGATAAGTGTCTGGAGAGTTTGTTTTTGGTTGGCATGCGGTTGAGGCCGTACTCAAGCGGGAGCCTGAGCGGTTGCAGCAGGTCTGGATTCAGACCGGGCGTCAGGATAAGCGTGTAAATCGATTTACCGAAGCCCTGGATAACCTGGGGGTGCGCTGGAAAGTGGTGCATCGCAGAGAGTTGGATGAGCGGGTGTCCGGCGTCCATCAGGGCATTGTGGCCGCTGTCAGCGAGAGCCGGGAGTGGACAGAGGGTGACCTGCTGGCGCAGATTGCCGGAAGCGACAAAGCGCCATTTCTGTTGGTGCTTGATGGCGTGACCGACCCTCACAATCTGGGGGCCTGCATGCGTACTGCCGACGCCGTTGGGGTTCAGGCAGTTGTCGTGCCGAAGGACAAATCGGCGTCGCTGACCCCCGTCGCCCGAAAGGTCGCCTGTGGTGCTGCTGAGACGGTGCCGTTCGTGAGAGTGACAAACCTTGCGCGTTTCCTGCGGACCCTTAAGGACGAAGGCGTATGGTTGATCGGTACCGCCGGCGAGGCGAGTTCAACGCTCTATCAGGCCGACTTTACCGGCCCAGTTGCGCTGGTGATGGGCGCGGAAGGCAAGGGCATGCGCCGCCTGACCCGTGAGCACTGCGATCAGCTCATCAATATACCGATGCTGGGTCATGTGGATAGTCTTAATGTCTCGGTCGCCACCGGCGTTTGTTTGTACGAGGCATTGCGCCAGCGCCTTGGTTAAGACTTGCACAGAAGGCCCGGTGCGCCTAGAATACGCCACCCCTTTTGTATAGGGGGTGGTTTTTTATTGTCTGGATTCCAGCTGTAAAAGCCTTGTTTTTGATGGGGGCTTCAAGGTAAGTCCTTCTTGATAAAGCAAAAAAGAAACCGGCAGCGTTAGCTGCTTACTCCTTGCTTTCATGTTCGGTGAAACGGAGTTTCCGTTCTGCCAAGAAGAAAGCTGTTTAAACCGTAGGGAGAACTCATGCGTCACTACGAAATCGTATTTATGGTACACCCGGATCAGAGCGAGCAGGTGCCCGCAATGATCGAGCGTTATACCAGCGTCATCACTGAAGATGGCGGCCAGGTACATCGCCTGGAAGATTGGGGCCGTCGTCATCTGGCATACCCGATCAACAAGATTCACAAGGCTCACTACGTGCTGATGAACATCGAGTGTTCACAGGCCGCGATGGACGAGCTGACTCACAACTTCCGGTTCAACGATGCCATCATCCGTGACCTGATCCTGCGTCGCGACGAGGCCGTTACCGACCTGTCTCCGATGAAAGCTGCTGAGTCCCGTGAGGACCGTCGTTCAGGTGGAGATGATCGTCCGCGTCGTGCGCCAGAGTCTGACTCTGCGCCGAAGGCCAAGTCCCAGGACGAAGAAGAGTAATTAACCGGAGTTGAGGAGTTAGATATGGCTCGTTTTTTCAGACGTCGTAAGTTCTGTCGCTTCACGGCAGAAGGTGTTCGCGAGATCGATTACAAGGATCTGGACACCCTGAAAGGCTACATCACTGAAACCGGCAAAATCGTGCCCAGCCGCATCACCGGCACCAAAGCACGTTATCAGCGTCAGCTGGCTACCGCGATCAAGCGTGCCCGCTACCTGGCACTGCTGCCGTACTCGGACAGCCACGACAACTAAGTTACAGAAACACAGGATTTGGGACCATGCGTGCACTCGCTCAGTACGTAATGCGCGGTCCCCTGCAGGCCGGCGGGGTAGCCGCAGTAACAACTGCCTTACCTTTGCTGTTCTGGATTGGCGCAGCGGTAGTCGGCCTGGTGATTCTCAGGCTTGGCATCAGTCAGGGGTTGAACATCGGCCTCTGGGCATTGCTTCCGGCACTGGGCTGGAGCTGGTTCGGGCAGGACCCGACCGCTCTGGCGGTTTTGCTTCAGGTAATGCTGATGGCGTCTGTACTCAGAACCACGCTGTCCTGGGAAAGAGCCCTTCTTGGAGGGAGCTTTCTGGCCATTGTCACAGGGCTTTTGTTGCCTGTGGCGTATCCCGGTTTGCTGGATGATCTGGTCCAGGCCGGGGTCAGTTTTTACGAACAATACAATGCCGATGTGGCCCGCACCCTCGGGAGTGATCTGGAGCAGGTGATCCGGGACACAATGAATGCCAGTATGGCCGGAACCTATCTGGCGACCGGTATTGGCATGACAATGCTCGCCAGGGCATGGCAGGCGGGGCTATATAACCCCGGTGGATTCCGTAAGGAATTTCATGCCCTGAAACTGTCACCCGCGGTAGCGGTGGTATGTGCGGTAACCATGGTCATTGGACCGATGCTTGGTCTGAATTCCATGTTGCTGGTGTGGGCAGCGGGAACTCCGCTGTTCATGGCAAGTGTTGCTCTTGTCCACGGCATTGTCGGACGTAGAAACATGAGTGGCCAATGGCTGGTGCTGTTTTACATCGCGCTGGTGTTGCTGGGTCCAACCCTGATGATTCTGTTAGTGGTTCTGGCTTTTGTGGATAGCTGGCTGGATATCCGGAGGCGAATCAAGCCTGCCGGGCCGGCTGAATAAAGCACGAAGAGGTTAACGAGATGGAAGTTATTCTGCTCGAGAAAGTTGCAAACCTTGGCTCCCTGGGTGACAAGGTAAAGGTTAAGGCCGGTTACGGTCGTAATTTCCTGCTTCCTTATGGCAAGGCTGTACCTGCCACTGAAGCAAACCTGAAGGCGTTCGAAGAGCGTCGCGCCGAGCTGGAAAAAGCGGCTGCTGAGAAGCTGTCTGCTGCCCAGGCGCGTGCCGAAGGTCTGGAAGGTGCTTCCTTCACCATCACGTCCAAGGCTGGTGACGAAGGTAAGCTGTTCGGTTCTATCGGTGTTCGTGATATCGCTGATGCGATCACTGCCGCTGGTACCGACGTCGAGAAGAGCGAAGTTCGTCTGCCTGAAGGTCCGATCCGCGTGACCGGCGAGTACGACATCGAACTGCAACTGCACTCCGACGTAGTTGTTGCTGTCAAGCTGGCGGTTGTTGCAGAGTAAGTCTGCACAGCAATGCCAATGGCCGGTTAGCTACTAGCCTGGTCAGGCTTGAATGAAACAGGCCCGAACCGGAGACGGTTTCGGGCCTGTTGCTTTCTGGTATTCTAGTCATTCTCTCCCATTACCGGATTGATCCCCGTAAACTGTGAAACCCGTGGTATCCAGCTGAAGACGCAACTATGGCCAAACCCAATCTGAAACCCGCCAGCACTGATATTGAGACCAGCCGTATCAAGGTGCCACCGCATTCTGTGGAAGCGGAGCAGGCGGTGCTGGGTGGCCTCATGCTTGATAATCGCCGGTTTGATGAGATCTCCGAGATGATATCGGCTGCCGATTTCTATCGGCAGGATCATCGGCTCATCTTCGGCGCGGTCGAACGTTTGGCAAGTGAGAGTGAGCCGCTCGATGTCGTCACATTGGCCGAGTTCCTGGAGCGGGCGGGTGATATCGACGACGCTGGCGGGTTGTCGTATCTGGCAGAGCTGGCAGAGAAAACACCTGGCGCGGCCAATATAAGGGCCTACGCGGATATTGTCAGGGAGCGTTCGATTCTGCGGCAGCTGGTCGAGGTGTCCGGAACCATTTCGGACTCTGCGTTCAACCCCCAGGGCAGAAACAGCACCGAGATACTCGACGAGGCCGAGCGCAACGTTTTCCGGATCGCGGAATCCCGGGTCAAGGAGGGTTCCGGGCCCCAGGCAATCAATCCGATCCTCACCAAGACCCTGAGCCGAATTGAAGAGCTGTTCGAGTCCGGAGAGGCCAACACCGGCCTGACCACAGGCTTCCGGGATCTCGATGAGATGACGTCGGGTATGCAGCCGTCGGATCTGATTATCGTCGCCGGTCGACCGTCCATGGGTAAGACCACCTTCGCGATGAACCTGGTGGAGAACTCTCTGATCAGCACCGGGGAGCCGGTGCTGGTATTCAGTATGGAGATGCCGGCCGATTCACTGGCCATGCGTATGCTGTCCTCCCTGGGTCGGATCGACCAGACCAAAGTCCGTAGTGGTAAGCTCGAAGAGGACGACTGGCCGAGGCTGACATCGGCCGTCAGCCTGCTCAAGGACAAGCCCCTTTACATCGATGATACGCCCGGGCTAAGCCCCACGGAGATGCGCTCCCGTGCGCGTCGTATTGCCCGGGAGAACGACGGCAAGATCGGTCTGATCATGGTGGATTACCTTCAGCTCATGCGGGTGCCCGGCAATACCGAGGGCCGGACTGCGGAGATTTCCGAAATTTCCCGCTCATTGAAAGGTATTGCCAAGGAATTGAGTTGTCCTGTAGTGGCGCTTTCCCAGTTGAACCGGAGTCTTGAGCAGCGGCCCAACAAGCGGCCGGTCAACTCTGACCTCCGGGAATCCGGCGCGATCGAGCAGGATGCGGACGTCATCATGTTTGTCTACCGGGACGAGGTCTATAACGAGGATTCTCCGGACAAAGGCGTGGCCGAGATCATCATCGGCAAACAGCGGAACGGTCCGATCGGTACCTGCCGCCTCGCCTTCATCGGTAAGTACACCAAGTTTGAGGATCTGGCACACGGAGACTATGGCGATTATGGTGGGGATTATTGATGCCCCGCAGCACCGTAGCCCATGTTGATCTGGACGCACTGAGAAGCAACTACCGCAAGGCCTGTACTCTGGCTGGAAGTGCCAACGTCATGGCGGTTGTGAAGGCGGACGGCTATGGCCACGGCATTCGGGAAGTGGCGTCTGCATTGGCCGGAGAAACCCCGAAATTTGCAGTGGCCTGCATAGAGGAAGCGCGGGCCATTCGCGACACAGGGCTTAGCCAACCCGTGGTGCTGCTTCAGGGCATCCATACTGCGAGTGATATAGGCGAGTGTGCGGCCAACGGCTTTGAACCGGTTCTGCATTCCGATCAACAGCTGGCCTGGCTCGAACGTGCGCGCTCCGCGCCTGCGTTCTGGCTAAAGGTGAATTCCGGGATGAATCGCCTTGGCTTCTTCCCTGAGAATTTGTCGGACGTTGTTGGCCGGCTCTCCCGGCTTGAAGCATTCTCCCGTTTCTCAGGATTTGTGACTCATTTTGCCTGCGCGGATGATCCCCAGAGCCCGATGACGGCGCAGCAGACGGAGCGGTTTAAACAGGCGACATTACCGTGGCCGGGCGCAATGCGGAGTGTGGGCAATTCCGCCGCCCATTTCCTGCCTGGTCAGGAGCTATTCGATTGGAGCCGGCCTGGAATCATGTTGTACGGTGGATCTCCCATGCTGGGTAGGACGGGGCTGGAACTTGGGCTGAAACCGGTGATGTCTCTGGAGGCTCCGCTGATCACGACGCGGACGGTCCGAGCCGGTGACAGCGTTGGTTATGGTGCCGGTTGGGTCGCCACCCGTGATACGGTCATGGGTATGGTGGCAATCGGGTATGGCGATGGCTATCCCCGACACGCGGGAACCGGCACGCCGGCGGCGGTTAATGGTCGGCGTATTCAGCTAATTGGTCGGGTTTCAATGGATATGCTGGCGGTGGATCTCACCAACGCTCCGGAGGCGAAAGTGGGGGATAGGGTCGAGCTCTGGGGTAACACGGTGGGTGTCGATGAAGTAGCCCTCTGTGCGGGAACCATATCCTATGAACTGCTGACCGGCATCACCGCTCGGGTACCGAGGGCGTACCGGTCACGTTCCGAGGCCTGAGCGGGGATTACGCGGTTTCTGGCTCGTGAATGATCTCCTCGATAAAATCGAGGATGGCTGACAGGCTGCGATCATCCAGCTTCTTGAGCACCTTGTGGACCACCATCTTGCTGCCCTTGAGCATGCTGCCGATGCCCATTTTCGCCATGCCCATCATCATGCTGCTGGCGTTGAGGCGTCGCAGGGGTTCCAGGAAGAAAAAGTCGAGGCCCTCGTCGGTCATATCGACAATCAGTTCGAACAACTTGTCGATGGCCTCTTTGTCGGCCTTGCCCCGCTCACGGAGTTCGCCAACGGTGTAGAGGGCTCGGGTGCGGAGTTCATCGCGAATCGGCGCTACGATGTGGCTCTGTTGTTTCAGCATGACGTTTCCTGTTGTTGTATGCTCTTGAAAGAGTATGGCGGGGATCGAAGCCCGCGGTCAGGTTTGAGTGTTATTTTAGGGGTGACGGGCCGGAAGCCATTGGCCTGACCGGTTCCGGGCGCCCGTCACATCAGTGATATTCTGGAGGCAGTGAATCCTCGTGCATGTGCTTGTAGTCCATGATTACGGTCCTTTGGGCAAAATCCTGCTGGAGAAACTTCGCGAGACCCACTTGCAGGTCAGTCCGCTTCTGGTGAGCGACCCTGCGAGCGCGGATCTGAAAGCGCTGGAGAACTGGATCCCGGAGGACACCGATCTCATTGTCAACGCGCTCTGGCTCTCGGACCCGGAGGCGGCAGAGAGGGATCCCGAGGGCACCCACAAAGCGGCTTTTTCGCTTCCGCTGGCCATCGCTGAGTTTGCCCGTGACAGGGGCATGGCATTGTTTCAGCTGTCGTCGTGCTACGTATTTGATGGCCGTAAGCAGAGTGGCTATATCACCTCCAATCCCGGGCAGCCGGTCAATGAACTGGGCAATTGGCAGTGGGAGTGTGAGCAGGCTCTGCGCACCTTGCTGCCCAGGCACATTATCCTCAGAACCGGCTGGGGGCTTTCCCGCTTTATCCGCAAGGTGCAGAAGAGCACGGCATCGCAGTCCGCCCTGTCGCTGCCCGGAAGATGTCGTGGACAGCCCGTCACGGTCAGGGATCTGGCGCGAGTGATGACGGCTGTTGTACTGCAGCTTGATTGTGGCGCGGAAGTCTGGGGCACGTATCAATACGCCGGCGCAGAGGAAATTAATCTCTATGAACTCGGCCTGGCGATTGCCGGATTACCGGGTATCCCGGAAGGTATTCGTGTCGTTGATGATGTGCCGGAATGGGGTCAGCTGGAGCCGCTGAATACGACAATGATCTGCACCAAGATCCGGAATACGTTTGGTATCAAGCAGCAACCCTGGCGTTCAGGCCTGGTCGACGAGTTGGGAATGGCAAAGAAGCCGGAAGAGCGGGGAGTTGAGAAAGCGCCGGCCGATTAGATGGATCGGCCAGCGCGAGGATTCTGTATCTATTACTGACAGCCTTGCCGCGAGAAGTCTCGGGTCACCATCTGCAGCGCTTCCACGTCCAGCAGTTCCACTTCACGGCCACGAGCTTTGATGATGCCCTGGTTCTGGAAGCGGGTGAAGACCCGGCTGACTGTTTCGACGGCCAGGCCCAGAAAGTTTGCAATGTCGTTGCGAGGCATGGGCAGGCTGAAGTTGGTGCCTGACATGCGGCGGCGTTGAAAACGACTGGACAGTGACAGCAGCAAGGCTGCAATGCGTTCTTCCGCCGTATTCTTGCTCAGTAGCATGGTCAGCTGATGGCTGTTCTGGATCTCCTGGCTCATCAGGTGATACATGTGATGTTGCAGGCCCGGAATCTTGCCCGTCAGGTCCTCCAGTTTTTCAACCGGGAATTCGCACACACTGGTACGTTCCAGAGCCTTGGCGGTGCAGGCGTAATGGTCGCCGCTCATGCTGTCCAGGCCGATGAGCTCACCGGGCATGAAAAAACCGGTGACCTGTTCTTCGCCACCTTCGGTGATAATCGAAGTCTTCACCGATCCGCTTTTTACCGCGAAGCAGGAGCGAAACTGCGTGCTCTGATCGAAGATATGCTCCCCGCGGTTGAAGATTCGGCCTTGCTGGACGATGTCTTCCAGTCGCTCCAGGTCATTGTCCTCAATCGCCAGAGGCAGGCACAGGTTGCTCAGGCTGCACTGTTGGCAGGACGCTTTAAGGGGGGATTTGACCTGATGAAGTCGAATTGCTTGAGCCATATCAGATGCGCCGACCAAGTTGATTCATATCAATGGCATACCTTAATACGGTTCAGGAGGTTTGCCAATGATAAATAATCTAAGGATATGAACTTATTTTAGCGCGCCGAGCGAAATTCCTTCGCCCGACGCGTGCTGAGTTACTGAAGTTTCTCGAAAATCAGTGAGGCGTTGGTTCCGCCGAAGCCAAAGCTGTTGGACATGACCGTTGAAAGGTCAGCCTCTCGGGCTTCCGGTCCCACAATGGGTAGGTCGCCAATTTTCTCGTCCACGTCGCCAAGATTTGCGGTTCCGGCCATGAAGCCATTCTGCAGCATCAGTAGCGAGTAGATGGCTTCGTGCACGCCAGCCGCACCGAGGGAGTGACCTGAGAGAGACTTGGTCGAGGAGATGGCCGGCACGTCGCTGCCAAACGTTTCCCGCACCGCGCCCATCTCGGCCACGTCACCCACCGGGGTGCTGGTGCCGTGAGCGTTAATGTACTGAACCTTGCCCCTGATGGTGGCCATGGCCTGCTTCATACAGCGCTGGGCACCTTCGCCGGATGGCGCAACCATGTCATAGCCATCGGATGTGGCGCCGTAGCCTGTGAGTTCGGCGATGATGTTGGCACCGCGCTTTTTCGCATGCTCCAGCTCTTCCAGCACCAGCATGCCGCCGCCGCCAGCGATGACAAAACCGTCGCGGCCGCTGTCAAACGGGCGTGACGCGGTTTCCGGCGCCTCGTTGTACTTGGTTGACAGTGCGCCCATGGCATCGAACATCATGGTCAGGCTCCAGTCTTCTTCCTCGCCGCCGCCGGCGAACACGATATCCTGCTTTCCGGACTGAATCTGCTCCATGGCGTGGCCGATACAGTGGGCGCTGGTCGCGCAGGCAGAAGACATGGAATAGTTCACGCCGCGGATCTTGTAGGCGGTGGCAAGGCAGGCTGAGACCGTGCTGGTCATGATTCTGGGCACCATGTACGGCCCGATGCGTTTGACACCTTTCTCGCGCATGGTATCGGTGGCTTCCACCTGGCTCGAGCAAGACGCGCCGCCTGATCCGGCGATCAGACCGGTGCGATCATTGGAAATCAGGTCTTCGGTGAGCCCGGCCTGGGCAATGGCCTGTTCCATGGACAGGTAGCTGTACATGGCCGAGGGCCCCATGAATCGACGGATCTTGCGGTCGATGACAGACGTGTCTACATCCGGTGAGCCAGCGATCTGACTGCGAAAGCCCATCTCCTTGTAGCTTTCGTTGTAACGAATTCCGGAGCGGCCGGTTTTCAGACTCTCCAGAACCTCATCCACTGAGTTCCCCAGACAGGACACAATGCCCATTCCCGTGACGACAACGCGTCTCATACCTTCCTCCTGTGGCAGGCGTGGAATCGCCTTACCCTGTGATCAATGACATCGATCAACAGTGTATGCGCTTTCAATCCATCACGGTATTTGACCTTGGTAAGGTCCCGGGCCGGGTCAGGCCTTGCGCTTGCCCTTGCCGGCTTCCTTGCGAGCGGCTTTTTCTGCCTCGATCTTTTCTGCTTCCCGGGCCTCCTGCTCCACCATGTCCGGTGTTTCCAGGGACATCGGCCCCAGAGTGCCATTGCGGAACTCGTTGAGAAGAACCTCGGAGACCTTGTGAAGATCGGGAATGCCGCCCCGGGCAAAGAAGCGTCGTTTTGCGGCGATGGCATCCATCAGGGCAAGGCCATCTACTGGCAGCTGGTCAAGGCCATAGCGAGCCTTTACCTGCTCCGGGTAGGCCTGGATCAGGTAGTCTGCTTCGAACAGTGCCACGTCCTCGAAATCAAGCACCGCGCTGCGGATGGCGCCGGTAATAGCCAGTCGGTATCCGCACGCTTCCGGAGAGAGTTTGGGCCAGAGAAAGCCCGGGGTGTCATACAACAGAATGTTGTCCGGCAGCTTGATGGCCTGTTGGGCACGAGTCACTGCTGGCTCGTTACCGGTCTTGGCGACAGGGCGGCCGGCAAGGGTATTGATAATGGTGGATTTGCCGACATTCGGGATGCCGAGAATCATCACTCGCAGGGCACTTTTCTGTCGATCGTGGTCCGGCGTCATCTCCTCGGCCAGCTTGAGAATGCCCATGGCTTCATTGCGCTGGTTGTGGGTGAGGGTTATGGTCCGCACCCCGCGTTCCCGCTCCAGCCATTCCTGCCATTGCTCGGTGATCGCGGGATCGGCCAGGTCGCGTTTGTTGAGCACCCGGATCAATGGCGTGTCCCCGCGCAGCGTCGGTACCAGCGGGTTTTCACTGCTGAAAGGAATCCGCGCGTCCAGCACCTCAATGATGAGGTCCATCTGCGGCATGACCTTCTTGATCTCCTTTCGGGCCTTGTGCATGTGCCCTGGAAACCAGTTAATCGCCATCTCATTTACTCCGGATGTGTATGAACCGCGTCATTATGAAGTGGAATGACCAAACTTTCACATTTGTTTGATCCCGCCGGTGCGGCGGCTCGAACGGGGATGAGATGAGAAGTATGTACAAAATAAAGGGTCATCGGGGTGAAAAATGGTGGTGTGATGCTTTAGGGTGTACGGACTGAATGCGTAAACCAATACATTCCGGTGGTTATTGGAAGTAGCCACCTCGTTGATGGAGAACTTTATGAAGCTCGCAAAACTGTTCGGTACTGCCCTCGTTGCCCTGAGCCTGTCTGCTCCTGCACTGGCACAGCAGGCGTCTGGTGGGCAGCCGGATCAGGTGGATCAACTGGCCCAGATGGTCGGGTTGTCTGATGATCAGCAAAAGGAAATTCGCGGCATCATTGAAGAGATGCAGGGTCAGATCGGCGAACTGCGTCAGGAAGCTCGCGGGCTTCAGCAGGAAATGCAGGCTGAGATCAAGCCGGATTACGACGAAGATAGCATTCGCGAGAAGGCCGAGGAGCTGGGCGATGTGACGGGTGAGATTGCGGCCCTGTCTTCCCTGATGCAAGCAAAAGTCGACAGCGTGTTCACTGAAGAGCAGCGTGAAGAGCTGGATAAGCGCATGAAGCAGATGCAACAGCAAATGCAGCAACAGCGTCAGATGATGCAACAGCAGCAGATGCAGCAGCCGGCTCAGTAATTACGGTTGCTGGCATTGGTTGAAAAAGGGCTGCGCCTTCGGGCGCGGCCCTTTTTTGTTGAATGGGTCTGATTCATTTGTGCCGGCGCCGAGGGGCGAGAAGCCTTGCCAGAACCGCTACGAGCACGTCCATGTGCGCTTGTCTGCGGCCATCCGTGGCCTTCGACATTCTGGCAAGGCTTCTCGCCCCCCGGCACTCAGTAATGGTCAGCGCCTGAAAATGGTATTCAACCCATGTTGGTTCAGTAGTTCTAGCGGATTACCGCCAGAGTTTCCTGAGTAATGGTGTGGTTAATGCCCAAAAATGTTGTAGGCCAAGGATGGCCGGAAACAAGCGCACATGGACGTGCTCGTAGCGGTTTTTGGGCATTAACCACACCATTACTCAAACCCCTAAACTCTCAGGCTAGGAGCCCAGTCCAGGCCCAAACGGCCTCACCAGAACAATCAGTCTGGGCAGCAGCGTTAGCGCTCCAACCAGAGCCATGAACATGGCAAACCCGGTAAACAGCCCGAAGTAGATGGTGGGTATGAAGTTGGACAGCACCAGAATTGAGAACCCGGAGATGATCGTCAGAGAGGTGTAGAACATCGCCTGCCCGATGCTGCGGTGGCAGCGGTGCATGGTCGCCAGGTAGTCGCTGTCCTTGCTGAATTCAACCTTGAAACGGTGGATGTAGTGGATGGTGTCGTCCACAGCGATGCCTACGGTGATCGCCGCCACGGTAATGGTCATCATATCCAGCGGGATGCCCAGCCAGCCCATCAGGCCGAGCACAGAGCCAGCAGCCAGCAGGTTCGGTGCCATGCCGACCAACGCCAGTTTCAAAGACCGGAACAGCAGCAGGAACATGGCCATGATCGCCAGGAAGACCACGCCTATGGTCTTGATCTGGGAATCGAACAGGCTTTGCAGCATGTTGTTGTACATGACGGTCATGCCGGCAAACAATACCTGATCCTCCTTGTACCCCAGCTCGTTTGTCAGGTGCTGATGGATGCGGTCTAGCAGGGCCTGACGGCGCAGTTCCGGCATGGTTTCCAGAATCCGGATAGTGAAGCGGGCCTGATCGTGCTCCTCGGAGATGTAAGGCGTCAGCAGGATATCCTGAAGATCGTCCGGCACTGCGGCGGGTACGAAGGCCAATTCCAGGGCGTCGAGCGGTTCGCCCCGATTGATCTTGGCGAGGATGTCCAGTGTGGTATTGATGGAGAGCACTTTGCCGGTTTCCGGCAGGCTGTCCAGATACCGATGTACGTCCTCCAGCTTGCTCATTTTCTGGTAGGTGTACCAGGTGTCCCGATATTCCTCGTCGTCTCCACAGTCTTCGACGAATGGGTCACAACTGCTGGCAAAGGGATCGTCGCTGGCGCCGGCTCCTTCGGGTGGTTTGTCGTCAGTGATTACAACATCGAGAGGCGTTGTGCCGCCGAGTCGATCATCAATGGTGATCATGCCCTGGTGAATTTCAGTGCTGGACTTGAAGTAGTCTATGAAGCTGTTTTCCACGGTCAGTTTGTGGATACCCACAGCGCACAGAATGGCGAGTATGGCAGACCCGGTCAGCACGGTGGTGCCGTGGCGCTCGGTAAAGCGGGCGAATGCGTCGGTGAAGGGGATCCTATCTGACGCTACCCGCCGGTCCAGCGGGGGTGGCAGCAGCGCCAGCAGGGCGGGAAAAATCACGAAGGTGATCAGGAAAGCCACGGTCAGCCCCAGAGTCATCATCCAGCCAAAATCAATGACCGGACGAATGCCGCTGAAGGTCAGGGAACCAAAGGCAACGATGGTGGTGATGGCCATGTAGAAACAGGGTTTGATCATCGCCATAACGGTCTGGCGAAGTATTGTGCGCGGCTTTGCTTTCGGCTCATCGTGCTGGAATTCCCGGTAGCGGACGATCAGGTGAATCGTCAGCGACAACGTCATGATCAGTAGTAATGAGATGAAGTTGGAAGAGATAACCGTGACTGGCCATTTCGCCCATCCAAGCATGCCGATCATCAGCCAGACGGTAAAGCCACAGCACAATAACGGAACCAGTACCCAGCGCCATTGCCGGAAAATAACCGCCAGGGTCAGCAGCAGAAACGCCAACACCCCAACGCCGAACGTGGACAGATCGTTTTCGATGAAGCGGATCATGTCCGCCACGATCATCGGTACGCCACCGAGGTGAATCTCTGCGCTATCCCGGTATTGTTCAAGGATGTTCCGTACCTCCCGGATGGTGGCATCCCGCTCTTCTCCCAGGGTGGCGGTGTAGTTGATAAACGCTTCTTTTACGCGTTCAAGTTCCGCTAGTTCAGACGCTGTTGCCGTGCCGGCGTTTGCTTTTTCCCGCAGAGCATCCCGCTCGCGGAGTAGTTCGAAGTATCGATTCGGTGTGGGCAGGTTCACCTGAATGGCGGTGGTTCTTGCGTCTTCGCTGATCAGCAGGTTGGGGTAGAGCGGGTTGTCCAGAAGAGCTTTCCGGGCGGTTTCTGGCGAGACATCGTCTCCGTCCAGCGTCTTGATCTCGCTATCGACCGTGTCGAGGCTAAGGTCGGGGCTGTGGAGCAACGGGACATTGAGAATGCTGTTGGTGGATCCCACCGCGTCCACGCTCTGGAGTTCGTCTCGGAGGCTTCTGAGCCTTTCAAGGCCGGCATCGGAAAACAGTTCGTTGTTCGGCGTGTAGGTCACCACCAGGAAATCGTCCGACGTGGTGAAGCGGCGGTTAACCTCTCGATACTGTTCGAGGGAGCGATCATTCTCCAGAACCAGTGATTCGGCCGATGCGTCGAGCCGGAACTGTCCGAACTTGGCGGCAGACAGGCCCAGTAACAACCCGAAGACAGCCAGCACAAGGACGGGATGAGGAAAAATCAGGCGATCGTAGAGGGCACCGAGGCGGTTCATGACATCATAACTCTGCTGAAAACGAGAGCAGAGTGTGCCACAAACCTCAGTCGACTGTGACCTTTGAGGAGGCTTCTTCCAGGGAATCGATCAGGCGTTTCAGGCGCTGGCTCATGTCGGCGCTCTCCGCCAACTGTTTCACCATGCTCTCGGTGGTTTCGCGAATGCCCTGAACGTTGGCCAGCACATCGTCGGTACCGGCGGTCTGTTCCGCAGACACGTTGGCGATTTCCTGGTTGGTCTGGTCAATACGGCTGACCACTTCGTTGATTGCCTCAAGCGCCCGACGTCCCTCCTCGGACTCGTCGACGCAGCGGGAGGCATCCTCGGAGCTGCCGGTCATCTGTTGCACGGCGGTGTCCATCGCACTCAGTAAGCGGTCTATGGTGGACTGGATCTGATCGGTGGAATCCTGCACGCGCTGCGCCAGCTTGCGGACTTCGTCAGCCACCACGGCAAAGCCGCGGCCCTGTTCCCCGGCCCGGGCAGCTTCGATGGCGGCATTCAGCGCCAGCAGGTTGGTCTGCTCGGCGATGCCTTTGATTTCCGCCACGGCCTGGCTGATGGCGTGACTGTTCTCTGCCAGTGCCTCAACGCTGTTGGCCGAACCTTGAATGACATCGGCCAGCTGGCGGATACTGTCTGCGCTACGCGCCACTCGCTCGCTGCCATCTACCGCGGCATCTCGGGCCTCGTGGGACAGGGTCTTGGCGATGCCTGCCTGTTCGGCAATGCCGGTGAAGCTCTGCAACATGGTTTCGATCACCTGGGCCGAGCCGTCGGCGCCTGCCTGCTGGCGGCCCAGGTCATCACGGCGGGCTTCGGCGGCTTCCGTCAGTTCCCGTACTTCATCGTGAAGATGTTCAATGGCCACCTTCATGCTTTTGACCACGTTGACGGTGCGGTCCTGCATGGCATTGAAGGCGCTGGCCATCTCGCCGATCTCGTCCCTGGAATCCACTTCAGCGCGTTGGCTCAGGTTTCCGGACGACTGAACCGCTACCATGGTGTTCTTGAGGCGGTTAACGTGGCGTTCGATAAACGAAATCAGTAGCTGGGAGCCAGCCATTTCCAGGATCATCAGGATGGCAACGGTGAGGGCAAAGCCCGGGGCGGTTTCCGAAAACACCACCTGGAAGGGCTGGTCTGTCTGGCTGGCGATGACATCCATGGCATAAAGCACCAGCAGGCAGAGCACTGCGAACACGACGACATTCAGCAACCAGAATTTGTACTTCAGTCGGGCATTCAGCAGCAGGGTAAGCATAGGCAATCTCAGTCGATGGCTTTTACCGGGATCTGCATGGCGTTGGAGGTTTCCGGTACCTCCGGTACGGCCAGTCCCAGATTGTTTTTATCAAAGACCTTGTCGGCTCGATAGCTGGAACGAACCATGGGGCCGGAAGGGACTTCCATAAAGCCTTTATCCAGTCCGATATCGCGAAAACGGTTGAACTCTTCCGGTGTAACGTAACGCTCCACCGGGAGGTGATTCGGAGTCGGGCGGAGGTATTGGCCGAGGGTCAGTATGTCCACGCCAATAGCACGCAGATCGTCCATGGTTTGCAGGATTTCCTCCTCGGTTTCGCCCAGCCCCAGCATCAAGCTGGTTTTGGTGAGAACGCCTGGATTGTGCTTCTTGGCGTGTTCCAGAACGCTGAGGGTTTTCTGGTAGCCGGCCCTTGGATCGCGAACCCGGCTGGTCAGGCGCTCAACAGTCTCAACGTTCTGGGCAAAAACGTCGAGACCGGAATCGACGACCTTTTCAACATCGCTCATGACGGCATCAAAGTCGGGCGTCAGGGCTTCCACGGCAACTTCCGGTGTACGCTGCTTAATCGCCGATACACATGCGGCGTAATGAGCGGCGCCGCCGTCTTCCAAATCATCCCGGTCGACAGAGGTCAGAACGATGTAGCGAAGACCCATTAATTCCACGGATTTGGCGGTATTTTCCGGTTCGTCTTTATCCAGCCAGCCTTTCGGGTTACCGGTATCCACGGCGCAGAACTTGCAGGCCCGGGTGCATACTGAACCCATCACCATGATGGTGGCGGTGCCGTTGGTCCAGCACTCGCCGATGTTCGGGCAATGGGACTCCTGGCAGACCGTGCTCAGTTTGTGCTCGGTCACGTTGCGGCGTACCGCATCATAGCGTTCCCCACCGGGCATTCTCGCCCTCAGCCACTTGGGCTTGCGCTCAACAGGTTTGACCTCGTCGCCGTTGGAGGAGCGTTTGACGCCGTCCTTGATGGCGGAGAATCCGTGCTCGTTGCGGAATTTGGTGCCACTGGTGATGCGGGGCTTTGCGCTTTCGCTCATTGACCGGAAACTCTCATATGAAAGGTATGAAGAACCTTAAAGGTTAATCTGCAGGGCGCACAGTTACAAGGCAGGTAAGGGCAATCACGGGGGTGCCGGGCACGACATTGGTCGTACCCGGTTGATGGGCATCAAGCCTGGGACTTTTCCAGGGCCTGGGTGATGTCCGCGATGATGTCTTCGGCATTCTCAATGCCGATCGACAGGCGAACCAGGTCTTCGCTGACGCCTGCACTTTTGAGCTCATCGGGATTGAGCTGGCGGTGGGTTGTGGTGGCGGGGTGGCAGGCCAGGGATTTGGCGTCGCCGATGTTCACCAGGCGCAGGATCAGGTCCAGCGCGTCAATGAATTTAGCGCCCGCTTCGCGTCCGCCCTTGATGCCGAAACTCAGGATGCCCGAGGCCTTACCGCCGCAGATCTTGTCACAGGTGGCCTTGTAGGGGCTGTTACTCAGGGCGGCATAGTTGACCCATTCGACAGCAGGGTGATCCTGCAGGAACTGGGCAACCTTTTCCGCGTTTTCGCAATGGCGTTCCATACGCAGGGCCAGGGTTTCCATGCCCTGCATGATCAGGAATGAGTTGAATGGCGACAATGCTGCGCCGGTATTACGGAGCGGAACCACACGGCAGCGGCCGATAAACGCCGCAGCGCCCAGAGCTTCGGTGTAAACCACGCCGTGGTAGGAAGGATCCGGCTCGTTCATCATCGGGAACTTGTCAGCACTGGCCTTCCAGTCGAACTTGCCGGAGTCCACGACAATGCCGGCCACCGTTGTCCCATGACCACCGATATACTTGGTCAGTGAATGAATCACGATGTCGGCGCCATGCTCAAACGGACGGCACAGGAACGGCGTGGCAACGGTGTTGTCGACGATCAGGGGAATGCCGTGCTTGTGGGCAATATCTGCCCAGCGCTGAATATCGACCACATTACCCGCCGGGTTACCGATGGATTCGCAGAACAGGGCGCGGGTCTGGTCGTCGATGGCCTTTTCGACGGCGTCGAAATCATCGTGGGGAACCATGCGGCACTCGATGCCCTGATTGGGCAGCGAGTGAGCAAACAGGTTGTAGGTGCCGCCGTAGAGCTGGCTGGTGCTGACGATGTTGTTGCCAACCCGGCAAATGGTTTGCAGGGCATAGGTGATGGCCGCCATGCCGGATGCCACTGCCAGGGCGCCCACGCCTCCCTCCAGGGCTGTCATCCGCTCTTCCAGAACTCCGTTGGTGGGGTTCATGATGCGGGTGTAGATGTTGCCCTGCACCTTGAGGTCAAACAGGTCGGCACCATGCTGGGTGTCGTCAAAGGTGTAAGACGTGGTCTGGTAGATCGGGGTTGTCGCCGCCTTGGTAGTTGGGTCGCTTTTGTACCCGGCGTGAAGCGCGAGAGTTTCCGGTTTCATCGCTACGTTCCTTGCTGTTGGATTATTCGTTGTTGGTTCCGGAGAACGAGTATGCCACATCAGATGGAACCGGAGCACAGCCAGACGCGTCCTAGAGTCACACGATGTGTGTAACAGATACAAAAACTGATTATCGAAACAAGGAAAAGGTAATGAGACTCACCCTGATTCGCTCAACGGTCATCGCATCCAGCATTCTTCTGGCCGGCAGCCTGGTGTCTGCACCAGTTTTGGCCAAACAGGACAAGGCTGAAAAAGGCCGTCAGCAAGCTGAAGATATGGTTGAACACGGTAAGTCGAAAGCCGCTGAAGCCAAAGGAAAAGGACGGGAAGAGGCCGAGCAGATGCGAGAGCGCTCCGAGGAGGAGTCCGAGCGCGCCAGGGAAAAAATGAAGGAAGAGCGTGAGCGAGCTGACGAAGCCCGTGAGCGTGGCGAAGAAGAGATGGAGCGCGCTGGTGGCATGAATGAGGGGGGCAACCGGGATAACGAGAACCGCAAAGCGGATCCCGCCTCCAAGGGCAGTGAGCAAGGTCAGGCCCAGAAAAAGGCAAACGCCAAAGCCTGGTGGAACTTCTGGGATTAAGTCCCGGTGTTACCTGAGCATTTTGAGGCCCGCAGCAGCGGGCTTTTTCATGTCAGGGCTCCGTTGACGATCGCGCGGAGTTCCTGGCGAATCGGGTAGGACGATGATGGAATAAGCTGGGTCATGAAAATGGCAACCAGTTCTTCTTCTGGATCAATAAAGAAGTTGGTGCTTGCGAGACCGCCCCAGCCATACTCACCCACCGATCCGTTGCTGTGGGATTTCGCCACGTCGGTTTTGACGGAGAAACCGAGGCCAAAACCACTGCCCTCATAGGGTGTTTCACTGAAAGAACCGATGGACAGGGCGGGAAGATCCTTCCCTCCGGGCAGGTGATTGAGGCGCATGAACTCGAGGGTTTTGCGGCCAATAATGCGATTGCCCTGATACTCTCCGCCCTGGCAGAGCGCCTGCGCAAAACGGAAGTAGTCATCAATGGTCGAGACCAGGCCGCCTCCACCGGAGAGAAACTTCTGAGTTTTCAGGTAGCGGGAGCGCTGGGGGTCATCCTGGAGCTTCATGGTGTCGCCCGGTTGGTAAAGATAGCAGGCCGCAAACCGGTCGAGCTGATCGGGGCGGACCTGGAAGCCGGTATCCGTCATGCCGAGAGGTTCGAAAATGTGCTCTCGGAAATAATCATCCAGGGACTGGCCTGATAGCAGTTGAACCAGGTAGCCGAGTACATCTGTTGAGACCGAATAATTCCAGGCGGTGCCGGGGGAGAATTCCAGCGGCAATTCAGCCAGCTTTTCTATCAGCCGATCCAGTGTCAGGATGGAGCTACCGTCGAGTTTCAGCTGGCGGTAGGCAGCATCCACGTTTGTTCGCTCCATAAACCCGTAGGTCAGGCCCGACATATGAGTCATCAGATCCCGAATGGTCATGGCGCTGGCTGCAGGCTCGGTCTCGAACTCCGGGTAGGTACCGCCTTTATAGACACTCAGGTTGCGCCAAGAAGGAATGTACTTATGAACAGGATCGTCGAGAAGAAAGCGACCCTGCTCGTAGAGCTGCATCATCGCAATGGAGGTGATCGGCTTTGTCATCGAGTATATGCGGAACAGGGTATCCCTTTGCGTTGGCTTGTCCCTTTCAATATCCATCTTGCCCTGGGCATTTACCCAGGCCACTTGGCCTCTGCGAGCAACGAGGGTCACGGCGCCGGGTAGTTTGCCGGGGGTGATGTAGTTTTTCTCAATATGCTGCGCAAACCGCTCCAGGCGCTCGATGCACAGGCCGGCTACAACTTCGCTTTCTGACATGGCTGGGACTCCTGTTGGTTCAGTCGCGAGCTTATGACATTCCGCGATCCGATAGAAGTCGGTGCTTTAGCTGGATTTTCTGGCATTGGAGCGGACGGGCAGGCAAACCAGTGCATAGGCTGCCAGTGTCGAAACGCTCAGGAAGGCAATCTGGGGGATTGAATTGGAAATGACCAGAATGCCTGGCAGGGTAATCAGGCCTGCTGCGCCAAGCTCCAGTAATCGGTTTCTCATCTGGTGTCCGTTGAACGCTGGTGTAAAAGAAGCGGCATTCTAGCGGCACCGTGTGAACAGTAAATCCCTACTTTAGACTGAGCCGGCCGGTGGCCGTAGTCAGCTTTGGCGCCGATGCTTTCTGTTCTTGAAGTAGTCGCTGATGGATGGGTAGAAAAAAACCACCAGACACGACCAGAACATAAGCACCGAAAGCAGTGCGGCTTTCAGGCTGGCACCGGAAAAGACCAGTGCGACAGGCACGATAAGGACAGCCAGAAAAATTGAAAACGCGTGACGGGGATTCATTGTGCGATACAACCTGAATACGCAGCCAATGGACAGATTTCAATCATAGCGAATCGTCCGGCTTGTAACTGTCAAAGGTTGTGTAATTTGATGGTTATCTTGTAGTTCCTGTTACGTTTGATGTCCCTGATTCTGAAAGTTATCAAGTAATATTTTCTGGTTACTACCGGGAAACCGCAGTCTGAGCTACGCTTTTACTGAGCGGGACTTGTGAGCCCCTAACCTTCGCCATTACCTTCAAACTTTTGAACCCGAATGATATCTACTGCGTTGCGCGTCGCCGTCGTCATTCTCTCATTTGTCATGTCCTCGGGGACCCAGGCAGGCGCAGAGTTGCGCGTGGGAGTAGGCTTGGGAATGGAAGAGGTTGTAGGAACGTCCAAAGGTCAGATTTCGGGCATATTGGCACCGATTTACCGTTGTGTCTTTGATAAAGCAAATGTCGATGCCCGGTTTGTGTCGGTGCCTGTTAAGCGGGGCCTGCAGTACCTTCGCTCGGATCAGATCTCAGTGCTATTGCCCCTTGCCAGGAATGCCAAACGTGATGGCATGGCAACGTTCGCTGGAACGCTGTTCGAAGCGGAGTATGTGTTTGTTTCGTACAAGCCCCTGCTGGCAGTGGAAGGCACGCCGGGCCTGCGGTACGCGATTCCCAGAAGTTTCATCGGGCGCCAGTTCATCCCGGATGAAAGTGCGAACATTCAGGAAGTCACCGAGTGGCAGCAGTTGGTGGCGTTGCTTGCCCATGGCCGGGTGGACGTTGCCATTATACCTGAGCCAATGGTTGAGCCTCTGTTTGGCGCACAGGCTGAACAAATCTACAGTCGGACTGCAGGACGCCTGCCGGTGTCGATGTATCTCTCGGATGCTACTGAGCAGAGCGGACTTGCGGAGCGCATACGGAGGTCTGTAGAGCTTTGCCGTGTGGATGGCCCGATACAGCGCGGTCGGCTTACAGATGGCGGATGAAGCCAAAGTGGTACATTGAGGTTGTCAACCAACAAAAAAGGGTTACAGCGTGAACTGTAACCCTTTGAAATCTGGTAGCAAGGGGCGGAGTCGAACCGCCGACCCCAGCATTATGAGTGCTGTGCTCTAACCAACTGAGCTACCTTGCCATGGCTTCATCAATGGAAGCGGCGCGTATGATATGTTTGGGGTGCTATGGTGTCAAGAGGATCCGCTCGTTTTCCTTGGATTATTTGCGTGCGATGGCCCTGGCATTGTGAAAAGGCCAACAAAACAAAAGGGTGCAGTATTTTGGTGGTAGCTCCTTTCTATGTTTGAAAACCTCAGAACCGCTGACATTGAATTGGTGCCCCCTGCGTTTGCGCAAGCGCCCTCAGCCGCGCGTATACGAGAGATCATTCTCTCGGGCTTCAAAGCGCTGGAGCACGGCAAGCGATTCACCGGGAAGCCTGGCACCCTGATCTTTGAGGCGGATGGAGAGATCGTCAAGATTCACGCGGCGGTCGAGATGGCAGAGATTCAGGCCCGACAACGTGCGGAATTCAATGCCAGGCATGAGAGCGAGCTCGGGATCTATCATCCCTCCAAGGCGTGGTTTGTTGTAAAGACTGGTAACCGTTGTTGGATGGGCAATGTCATGCAGGTACTCCAGCCCCTGCACATGCTCATGGTCCCCTCCGAGCTCGCCAGAGCTCTGGACCTCCTGGATCAGTATTTCTCCATCTATATCGGTTTCATGAAGAATCAGGAGAGGGTGCTTGATCCCGGGCTATCAAACTTCGCGGTGGATGAGGAAGGGCGTGTCTTTTACCTGGATGACGATATCTATGGCTGGGATGGCTTTTCCAGCCTTACCCAAACGATCGGTGTGTGGTTCCGACAACTGACGGATTTTCCAGAAGAGTTTTTTGGCTCCCTCGGCACCATAGTCGGGAAGTGGCTCTCTGTTTACTACCCGGACTCGGAGTGGGCCGACATCGTATCGGAACAGGTTCGAGGTGTCTTCGTCGCCAATGCTGATCAGTCTTTGAGGCAGGAAAGATTTCTCCGCGCACTGGCTGATGTTAAATACGGAAAACAGGCAGCCGAAGACGCCCCTCCCGCCCTTTATGCTGTTCCCCAGGATGCGCAGCAGTACATCTCTGCAGGTCAGGGTAAGGTGGCTATTCTGGCAGACATTCACTCCAATCTCCCTGCGCTGGAGTGTGCTCTGGCCGAACTGGACCGGCGAGCGATTTCAAGAGTACTGATACTGGGTGATCTGGTGGGTTATGGGCCTCATCCTTCGGCGTGCATCGAGCTCCTGAGATCGCGGGATTTTGCCATTATCAGGGGCAACCATGACCACGCAGCTGCCGTTGGAAAAGCCGCTGGCGGATTCTCGGCCGGGGCAAGGTGGGTTATAGACTGGACTGTACAACGCCTGAGCAAGGCCGAACGTCAGTGGTTGGGCAGTTTGCCGCTGTATCTGGACGGTGACGGTTGGCTGGCGGTGCATGGAGCCCCTCAGGATAGAACATTCATGAATGGCTATGTCTATCGGATGACCTATGAGGATAACCTTCAGAACTTAAAGGACCGAGATATCCAGTATTGCTTCCATGGACATACCCATGTGGCAGGGGTCTATTACGATAAAGGCAAGTTGAACGGCCACTCGGTGGCGGATCACTTTGCGCTGGAGAATGTGGATCGAAGCCTGATCTGTCCAGGGTCGATCGGTCAGCCCCGGGGGGGGAAGGTTGGTCTTGAGTTTGCTGTTCTGGATACTGGATCGTTTGAAATCGATTTTCTTAACCTCGATTATGATCCTTCGTCAGTGATCGAGGAGATGAACCGGGAGGGGTTTCCAGGGCAGTTAAGTAGCCGATTGTTGATTGGAAAATAGGAACACCGGGCCAGGCTTTGCCTAAACCCGGAGACCGCGTGTGTCAGCTCAGGGGCAGAGTGGGGCTACCTTCGGCAGTGCACTGCGCAGAGCGGCCCATCCCATACCGAGGTTAGCCTTGCGGCCGGTAATCAGCACCATCAGGGAGTTGGGTTTGCCGGGCACGATCGACATGAAATGATAGGTTTTTTCAGTGCTCATCTGTACTTCCTGAACCAGACGATTGACCTCGGTACCGCGCTGCGAGGCAATCAGATTCTCGACCGTACTTACCGTTTTACCTCGGAACATATCCACGGCAGCTGCAGCGACCGCATCCAGGTAGCTCTGGGTAAAGTAGGGCACGTTATGGGCGACGGAAAGCAGTAGCCCGGACTCGAGATCAACAACTGCGGCACCAAGAGCATCGCCGACCTCACTCACCATGTTTTCACAGATTTCGTTCAGAGTTGCCATGTTTCTCGTTCTCTCTCGTTGAGTCGTTTTTATTTAACGTAAGTGCGCAGCCAGCTTTTCCGCTGCATTTCTACTGACGCTGTGTAACATGCCCAAGTTGGCGTTGGTTGTTGCGATGACGCTCAGAATGAGCTTGTCCTTGATCTTCAGCGTCAGAATGTAACCGTCGCTGTTCTCGACGATGACATACCGGCATCGCTGTTGTTGTGCCTCAACAGCAATGGTTTCTCCCAGCGCCAGGATGGAACTCATCATGGCGGACAGTTTGGAAGCGGGCATTTCCTTGAGGAAATGTTTGGAGACGTCATGCCCATCAACGGTGGAAATCAGGATTCCGTAGATGGCATCGCTGGTATCCAGCATCTGTTGGAACATGTCCTGGCAAAATGCTTCGCTTCGTTCTGAAAACTTGTATTGGCTCATGGTGTTGAATCTTTCCTATCGGGAAAACTCAAGTGTGGAAACAAGTGCATTGATCAGCAGGGCGACATCCTCCCGTTCGCGAATATCCACGTCGAGGATGGGGAAAACGCGGTCATTTGATTCGAGGCACTCATAGAACTCGGTTAACTCCGGTGCATCTGGTTCGGAGGTTCTTGTGATTCCGACCACGACGCCCGTCCTTTCGATGAAGTCTGAAAAATTCTCCAAGTACATTTTCAAATCGTCGATGGGATCCGGGCGGCTGCAGTCGACAAGAATGATCAAGCCCAGTCCACCCTCTACAAGAATCTTCCACATGAATTCAAAACGGCGCTGCCCGGGCGTTCCGTAGAGGAATACCTTTTCTCCGCTCTCCAGGGTGATCTCGCCGAAGTCCATGGCAACTGTTGTCTCATCCTTGACGGATGAAAGGTCGTCCGTTGTGCGGGTATCCGTCCTCACGGGCGGGGTTTCGCTTATGGCTTCGATCGCTGTGGTCTTGCCGGCGCCCGGTGGCCCGGTGATGATCAGTTTGATTTCAGGCACGGATAAAACCTCATCTCGGTTTCCTGGTCAGGCGGTTTCGAATCATGTCAAAAAGCCCTTTGGACGGAGGTTCTGGGCGGTTTGGAGTGTCGTCCTCTGTGTCGGTGCTGACCGCGCGAATGGAGATCGCCTTGGCGAGATAGGCTCCGTTGATAAACCTTATGATGTCGCTATCCGGAATGCCGGACTTGGCCACCACTTCGTCAATGGTTGCGCCAGACTTTCTGCTCAGTATGGCGCTGAGTGTCATCGCCTGGGGCTCAAGCTTTGCAAGATCTGCTGGCGGCCAATGATGGAGTTTGAAGCGGCTGCCGGCGTGAAGATTTCCAATCAGTTCGCCACCGGACAGTTTCATCCCCACCAACCACTGGAGTGACGGCATCGGTTGCCAATCATCCTCGTGGCCCTGAGGCTCTTCCGGGGCAAGGGTTGTGATGGCTTTTTCTGGCGATACGAGAAGTTCTGCCAGGGAAAGTGAGCCTCGGATTGAGTAACGGCAAGAGGAAAGGTCGATTACGCAGCTTGAGTCTCTTGAGGAAACCCTGAGTAAGGTTGCTTTACCGGCGCTGATAAGATCGAGGATGCCGGCGGTATCGCCGGCTGTGTTGCCAGTATTGTTTGTGTAGGGTATTTCACCCCGGGTCAGACGTGACTCGACGGAATTAAATACGGAAATCAGGTTGGCGGCGCGCAGCGGCTTCTGGATTCGCAGACGCGACGTGTCGGAGGTGTTGCTGTTGGAGTACTCAATCGCAACGCCATTACGGGCTTCGATCTCGTCAATGACGTTGCGGGGGTCGGAGAGGTTGTCGGTGTCGACGATGACAACATCGCTCTCGCCTTCCTCTGAGTAGGTCCAGTCATCGCTGGTCCTGGAGATCATAAGATCGACCAGTGACCGGAGCACCAGTTGATCTTTATCGGTCAGTCCTTTGCAGGAGAGAGTCTTCAAGATCCGCCTCCTTGATGAAGACGCCCAGTGGGCCGTTCCTGTCTGGCTTCAGGCACCAGGCGCTTTTCCGGTTTTACAGCGAGGAAAGGTCTAGCGATTTCTCGACGTTCTTTGTGATCATTCTGGCCATGCCGAGATTGCCCTTGGCTTTGTCCAGCACGACATAGAGGAAGATTGCATCGTTGCTGTTCAGGAGGCGTATCAGGTGATATTGGTCATCCAGCGTAATCAGGATGTCTTCAATATTCCCTGAGATACCAAGGGCTGACATGGTCTTGCGCTTGGCGCGAACCACTTCAGTATTGCCTGCAGCAGCGGTATCAAGGTCAAACTTGTCGCCGCCTTCCTTGCCCATCAAAAGGCCGGATTCACTGTCGACCAGGCAGCCACCAACAAAGCCTTCGATCTCTTTCAGTCCTGAAATGTCCGCCATTTATCTCTCCAAATGAGTTTAGGTGCCAGCAAAGAATTTGCTGTCTCTGTGAAAAACATTAGGAGCGAAATTGATCTGCATCAAATAGTGGATCGTAAAGAATTGTTTGTTTTTTTGTACCGTGAGGAATCTGTTGCGCAGGGAAGGGAGGGGATAGGCCTCAACCGAGAGCAGGTTGAGGCCAGTTGCGAGAGGGATTACACGTTGAATCGGAAGTGGATTACGTCGCCGTCCTGAACGATGTAATCTTTGCCCTCCAGGCGCCACTTGCCGGCTTCTTTGGCACCGGCTTCGCCATTGCACGCGACGAAATCGTCGTAGCCGACTACTTCAGCCCGGATGAAACCGCGTTCAAAGTCGGTATGAATCACCCCGGCCGCCTGTGGAGCCGTTGCGCCAATCTTGACGGTCCAGGCGCGGACTTCCTTTACACCAGCGGTAAAGTAGGTCTGAAGTCCCAGTAGCCCGTAACCGGCGCGGATAACGCGGTCGAGG
Source organism: Marinobacter nitratireducens (assembly GCF_000708045.1). Lineage (GTDB taxonomy): Bacteria > Pseudomonadota > Gammaproteobacteria > Pseudomonadales > Oleiphilaceae > Marinobacter > Marinobacter nitratireducens. Next base: position 206,485 of record NZ_ANIE01000006.1, on the reverse strand, counting down.
CCGGGCTCTTCCATGCCCATTTCGTCGAGGAACATGGATTTTTCGTCGTCTTCCAGTTCTGAAATCTCGGCTTCAAGCTTGTTGCAGATGGGCACCACAACGGCGTTCTCGGAGGCTGCGATTTCCCGCACGGTATCCAGGTGAGGGTTATTCTCGAAGCCGTCTTCGTTCACATTGGCAATGTACATGGTCGGCTTCACCGTCAACAGGCACAGCTCCCGGATCAGAGTCATCTGATCCTTGTCGAGATCCATGCTCCGTACCGGCTTGCCTTCGTTCAGAACGGGCAGCAGTGTTTCGAACATGGCCAATTGTGCCTTGGCGTCCTTGTCGCCGCTTTTGGCAACACGCTGAACCCGTTTGATCGCTTTTTCGACGGTGTCCAGGTCGGCCAGTGCCAGCTCGGTATTGATCACCTCGATGTCGGAGGCCGGGTTTACCTTGTTGGCAACGTGAATCACGTTGTCATCTTCAAAGCAACGGACGACATGGGCAATGGCGTCGGTCTGACGGATGTTGGCGAGGAACTGGTTGCCCAGGCCTTCACCTTTGGATGCGCCCTCTACCAGGCCGGCGATGTCCACGAATTCCATGGACGTCGGAATGGTGCGTTCCGGTTTTACAATCTCGGCCAGCTTGTTGAGGCGAGGATCCGGCATGGCGACAACGCCTGCATTGGGCTCAATGGTGCAGAACGGAAAGTTCTCGGCACCAATGCCAGACTTGGTAAGCGCGTTGAACAGGGTGGATTTGCCGACGTTGGGAAGGCCGACGATGCCGCAGTTAAATCCCATGGAATGCCTCTGCTGGTACTGAAAATTTGGGCGCGATTATACCGGGGTATCGGGGATGGTGCGAGTAAGGGGTTATGCCCTTCTCAGGCGGTGGGTTTGAAACTGTGCAGGCGGTTCATGGCGGCAGCCAGTTTGCCGTTGGCGGCGTCAGGGAGAACCCGAATCACTTCATCAAACACCGCGTTGAGTTCCTCGGTCTCCTGTTTGCCCAGGCGGCCCAGTACAAATCCGGTGACTTTGCGGCTATCGCCGGGATGGCCGATGCCGAGGCGCAGGCGCTGAAAGGCGTTGGTGCCCAGGTGAGCGATGGTGTCGCGCAGACCGTTGTGGCCGCCATGGCCGCCGCCTTTTTTCAGCTTTGCGGTGCCAGGGGGCAGGTCGAGCTCATCATGAGCCACGAGGATCTGTTCGGGAGAGATCTTGAAGAAGTCCGCGAGCGCCTTGATGGACAGGCCGCTGCGATTCATGAAGGTTGTGGGGTTCAGGAGGTGCAGGTCCAAGCCCTGCCAGTGAATGCGGGCGTACAGCCCATGGTATTTCTTTTCCGGGCGGAGCGTCTGACCCGCTTGGCGGGCCAGAGCTTCGACGAAAAGGGCGCCGGCGTTGTGGCGGGTATTTTCGTAGTCGGAGCCTGGATTGCCCAGCCCGACCACCATAACAATATCCTGTGCCATTCGCCGGTGCTCCCGCAGCGATTATTCCTCGCCGCCTTCCTCTTCTTCGCCTTCCTCGGCATCATCTGCCTTGGCGCCTTTCGGCTTGTGGATCGACAGTACCGGCAGATCGTGGTCTTCGCCCTGCTGCAGAGCAGCAATGCGAACACCTTCAGGCAGTGCGATGTCGCTCAGGTGGATAACCTGATCCATCTCAACGTCAGTCAGGTCGATTTCCAGGAACTCAGGCAGATTCTGCGGACGACATACAACTTCAACTTCCGTCATCTGGTGAGAAACAACGCCACCGTGGGTCTTGACGGCCGGTGCGGTGTCTTCGTTCAGGAAGTGCAGCGGTACGTTAACGTGAATGTCGTGATCCTTGTCGACGCGCTGGAAGTCGGCGTGGCTAAGGATGGGCTTGTACGGGTGACGCTGCAGGTCCTTCAGGATAACGCTCTCTTTCTTGCCAGCGATATCGATGGTCAGGACGTGCGAGAAAAACGCCTCGTTCTCCAGAGCTTTTTTCAGCTCGTTGTGCCAGATGGCGATCGGAGTCGCTTCAGCGTTACCACCGTAGATGATGGCCGGGATTTTCTTCTCTTCGCGACGCAGGCGGCGGCTCGCACCTCTCCCCTGATCGTCACGAGGAAATGCTTCGATTACAAATTCCTGAGACATGGTATTAACCTCAATCTTCATCCGAGAGGCCCGCGACCAGGCTTTGGCTCAGATGATATTTCTGAAAAGCCGGATTTTCCGGCTGACGAAAAGAGTCGGGAGCCTGATGGGGCTCCCGACTCGGTAACTGCCTGTCTTGCCTGAAGTTTAGAGCCGTATTGGCTCCTCAGGCATTCTCGAACATGGCACTGATAGATTCTTCGTTGCTCACGCGACGAATGGACTCGGCCATCAGGCCAGCCATTCCGAGGACGCGGATTCTATCACATTTCTTCACTTTGTCACTCACCGGAATGGTGTCGCAGACAACCAGTTCATCCAGTTCGGACGCATTGATGTTTTCGATCGCCGGGCCCGACAGCACTGGGTGGGTGATGTAGGCGACGACCCGAGCTGCGCCGTGCTCTTTCAGGGCATTTGCAGCTTTGCAGAGTGTGCCGGCCGTATCGATGATGTCATCGACCAGGATGCAGGTTTTGTCTCGAACGTCGCCGATAATATGCATAACCTGTGAGACATTGGCTTTCGGGCGGCGCTTGTCGATGATGGCCAGGTCGGCATCGTCTAGCTTCTTGGCAACGGCGCGGGCGCGAACAACGCCGCCGACATCGGGAGAAACCACGATGAAGTTTTCAAAGCGCTGCTTTTCGATGTCTTCGAGCATGACCGGGGTGGCATAGATGTTGTCCACCGGAATGTCGAAAAAGCCTTGGATCTGGTCCGCGTGCAGGTCTACCGTCAGTACGCGGTCAACGCCGATGCTGGAAATCATGTCAGCAACTACTTTAGCGCTGATGGCTACCCGGGTTGAGCGAACGCGACGATCCTGGCGGGCGTAACCGTAGTAAGGGATTACGGCGGTCACTCGTGTAGCGGAAGCACGGCGAAGTGCATCGGCCATCACGATGAGTTCCATCAGATTGTCGTTGGTGGGGTAGCAGGTGGGCTGAATGATGAAAACATCATGGCCACGAACATTCTCGTTGATCTCGACGGTGGTTTCGCCGTCGCTGAAGCGGCCTACAGTGGCCTGACCCATGGGAATGTGGAGTTTCTGGGCGATAGCTTTGGCAAGGTCAGGGTTGGCATTGCCAGCGAAAATCATCAGTTTGGACACGACGGCATCCTTCTCAATATCGGCGTTTGATTCGGAAGAAGCGGGAGAAAGGTGGCTGGGGTGGCAGGATTCGAACCTGCGCATGACGGGATCAAAACCCGTTGCCTTACCACTTGGCGACACCCCAGTATCGTGCTTTTTTGGCATCATTCCAGCTCTGTTAGCTTTTGGTGTAGAGGCGATATGTTCACCCCTTTAGCTACGAACCCCGTGATGCCGGAGGGTTTGCTTTCCCAGATAATCCGGGCTGCGGATTCTGTCGGGAAACGTCCAAAAATGCAAGCCCCGGTTCCGGTTAATCTTGCAGGTCCGAATTGTGACAGCCATTCCAGGCTCTGGTTAACCTCAGGATACAGTCTCCGAACTACATCCTCACAGTCGTTTCGGTACCTCGAGGCGTCTCCCTCAAAAGCGGGCGCTATTGTGATTCTCGGGGTGTTCCTTGTCAACCCTTCCTCGGAAAAAATCTTGCCAGTGTTTATCTCGCAATCAGGTTTCAGCACAACGAACCAGTCTTCGGGTGGGTTCGCCGGTGTCAGTTGCTCTCCAACCCCTTCGCCGAACGCAGAATGGCCTCGCACAAAGACGGGCACATCCGCGCCCAATGTCAGGCCTATATCGGCGAGTTCGTCCGTGTTCAGTCCTGTTTTCCAGATGTGGTTCAGAGCCAGAAGAGTGGTTGCTGCATTGGAGCTTCCGCCACCCAGTCCGCCGCCCATGGGAAGCCGCTTGTTGATCCGGATGCTGATCCCGGGTGTTGGGCTGGTTGTTCTGTTCTCAATCGCGCGGGCAGCTTTGATGATCAGGTTGTCCTCGTCTTCCACCCCCGGGAGGGAATCCTCAAGCCATGCTCCAGACTTGTCCCGGGCCGGGGTGAACGTGATGTCATCGCCGTAGTCGAGGAACTGAAACAGAGTTTGCAGTTCGTGAAAGCCGTCTGGACGCCGGCCCACAATGTGGAGGAACAGGTTGAGTTTTGCCGGCGAGGGTAGGGTGAGGCTGTTCATTAATCTGACGCCTCGCCGTTCCACTCGCTAACGACCAGTCTTACCCGCTTGTCCCCTTTCAGTGCGGTAATCCGTGCGGGCAGGGCGGGGTAGCCCGAAAGGAACTGCTGCCAGCGGTCGTAGCGAATTTCCCATCCGGCCTGTCGGATCATTGCCAGTTGTTCGCTTTGATCAAATAGCAGCCGGAAGTCGTCGCCCGGAGCAGGCAGGCCCCGGATCCACCAGGTCAGGTGGTTGATGGGGAGTTGCCAGCCGGTGGCGGCCTCAACCAGAGCCTCCGGTTCGTTTGACCGGTAGGTGTCTCCGTTGGGCAAGGTGAGTTCCATAAACCCGGGCACGCCCTTCAGAGAGGTGCGGCCCATGCCTAAAAAAGCGGAAGAGAGTGCCAGGTCGTAGGCTTCGCCGTCCTGTATCCAGTGGTTGATGATAGCGCTACCGCTGTCGGAAGGCTGTTTGACGGCGAGCTTGCCGATCAGGCGCCAGTGCTGGAAGGTACTGAGAGTCTCTGAGCGGCCTGCCCACCCGGCGGGAGGCTGGTCGGTCATGCCGTCCGGGAGTGGCTCCACCTGGATGGTGGTGCAGGCGCCTAACAGGGTGATGATTGGCAGGATCAGCCAGAGGCGTGCGCGCTGCCGCATTAAAGGTCTCCGCCATCGGTCAGGCGTTTGATGGTCTCCAGCAGAATGTCGTGTTCGGCATCCTGCTCAAGTCCTTTCTTCCAGATGATGCGTGCCTGTTCCTCGGCGCCGGACATCCAGAGTGCTTCGCCATAGTGGGCGGCCACTTCAGGATCTGGATACGCCGCCCAGGCCCGTGACAGATAATCCAGGGCGGGCTTGATCCTGCCTTCCCGGAACAGGACCCATCCCATGCTGTCGAGAATGGCCGGGTTCTCCGGGTCCAGGGAAAGGGCCTGCTGGATATAGCCTCGGGCTTCTTCCAGTCGATCGCTCCGGGTGGCGAGGATGTAGCCCAGTGCATTCAGGGCGATGGCGTTGCGCGGATCCTCGGCAACGATCTTCTTCAGATCCTCTTCCGCTTTTTCAGGCTGCCCCATGCTGTCCAGTAGCATTGCCCGGGCATAGCGGATCTGGACGTTGCCAGGGTATGCCTCCAGAGCGGTGCTGGTTGTTTCAAGTACGTCTTGCTGGCGGTCCTGGTCGATGAGCAGGTTGACTTCCAGGAGCCAGAAGCTCTCCGCTTTCGCCGGGTTGGTTTCGCGCAGGTGTCTAATCTCCGCAAGGGCTTCCTCGAGTTTCCCCTGCTCCGCCCGAAGTTCGCTGGCGCGGGCCAGAGAAGGCAGGTAGTACGAGCCTTCCTTGACCTGGCGGTAAAAGCCGATGGCATTGTCCGGGTTGCCGGCTTCGTCCTCGATGCGGCCGAGGTAATAGTTCGCTTCGTTGGTGTGGTGTCCTTGCTCTGTCAGATTCGTCAGCTCTTCTCTGGCCAGGTCGACCTGGTCGTTTTCCAGCGCCACCAGAGCGTGAGACAGGCGCAGGCCTGGCACGTTGGGGAAGCGCTTGACCAGACGTGCGAATTCGTCCTGGGCAGCCTGTAATTCGCCTTCTCCAATCAGCATCCGACCATAGAGTGTTCCCATGGAGCGATTTGCCGGGAACTGGCGGGTATTGATCATCAGGTAATCGAGAGCCTGTGGTTTGTTGCCCAGCTGATAGAGCAGGTCGCCTTTCAGGATAATTCCGGGCTGGAAGTTTGCGTGGTTGTCCAGTAGCGGCTCAAGTCGGTCGAGGGCGGCTTGCGGGTCGCCGGTTACTTTTTCCAGCAGAGCGATGCTGTATTCCAGTTCGGGTGTATCCGGGTGCCGGTCGGCTGTCTTCTTATAGAGAGACAACAGCTCTTTTTGCTGTTCCGGTGGCAGATTGCCAGCCATGGCCGCCAGACTGTCAAAATCTGCGTCGCCGCCTTCATCCATGATCGTTTCCATGTGCTGAAGGGCAGTTTCCAGATCATTGGCTTTCACGGCCTGGATAGCCGACACGCGGTGTGCCTGAAGGTTGCCGGGGTCGACTTCCAGCCAGAGCTCGGCCAGTTGGCGCTGGGCATTGTCGCCGTTCAGGGACTGGGCGATGCGCATGGCTCGTTCGATAACGCTGGTGTCCCGGGATTTCTGTGCGGCTTTCAAGTAATTCACCAGCGTAACGTCAAACCGGCCGCGCTGGGCTGCAATTTCACCCGACAGCAGTAGGTAGAGGACCTCAGGTTCAAAATCGGCGTATTCGATGGGTTTGTCGACATCGTTGGCGACAGGCTGAGAGGGTACTTCGGTGTCCGGAGCTTGTTGGGAGCCAGAGAGGTTGGCGCAACCTGACAATGTCAGGCCAAGCAGGCAGGTCACCCAAAACGGTGCGGATTTATACATGCAACTTCCCGTGATCTGTCGACTAAGCATCAGAGTCGGCCTTGTCAAAGCTCGATTAATTGAGCTGAGTCGGGTCATCTCCCTGGCCGGTTCCCTATAATGGCATAAGCGTCTGATATTGCCCAACCTGTCCGCACTTGCCGAAGGGATCAGGGTTTTGGGTGGCGGGCGCTGTCGCTGGCCGTTAAAATGACGGAAATTTCAGGTACGTCTATATAAAGGTTGCAGAACCAAGACATGGCATTGGTCACACTGGGAATCAATCACCGCACGGCTCCGGTGGAGTTGCGGGAGAGAATCGCATTTACTCCTGAGCGGATGTCCGAAGCCTTCGCGGAGTTGCGTGTTGCTTCTGGCGCCAGTGAAGCCGCCATTCTGTCGACCTGTAACCGGACTGAGTTGTACCTGGCCGGCGACGATGATTGTGCGCCCATGGTGTTGCGCTGGTTGGCCGGATTCCATGATCTGGATGCCGGTGAGTTGGAGGAAGCGGTATACGTGCATCGCGATGGCGATGCCGTTCGTCACATGATGCGGGTTGCTGCGGGGCTCGACTCCATGGTACTCGGCGAACCCCAGATTCTTGGTCAGCTCAAGGACGCCTATTCACTGTCGCGGGAATTCGGCGCCAGTGGCGGCTTCCTTTCCCGTTTGTTTGAGCAGACGTTTTCCGTGGCCAAGCGCGTCCGTACCCAGACGGCCATCGGAGAGAACCCGGTGTCAGTGGCATATGCGGCCGTCAGCATGGCCCACCACATCTTTGCGGATATGTCCCGTAACAAGGCGCTCCTCATCGGTGCAGGGAAAACCATCGAACTGGTGGCCCGGCACCTGGCAGATGCAGGCGTCAAGGATTTTCTGGTTGCCAACCGGACCCTCGAGAGGGCGCATACCCTGGCCTCATCCTATGGCGGCAAGGGTATTCTTTTGAATGAAATTCCGGACTATCTCCACGATGTGGACATCATTATCTCGTCAACAGCCAGCCCGCTGCCGATTCTCGGTAAGGGGGCGGTTGAGCGGGCGCTGAAGAAGAGAAAGCATCGGCCTTACTTTATGGTTGATATTGCGGTACCTCGCGACATTGAGCCCGAGGTTTCCTCGTTGGCAGACGTCTATCTGTACACTGTGGACGACCTGCGCCAGGTGATTGAAGAGAACATCCGGTCCCGGGAAGGCGCTGCACGGGAAGCCGAGAACCTGGTGACGGCTGGTGTTCAGGACTTCCTGAACCAGCTGCGCGCCCTGGACGCGGTGTCCACGCTCAAGCAGTTCCGTCAACGCGCGGAATCACTGCGGGATACGGAGACGGAAAAGGCCCTGCGCAGCCTGCGTAACGGTGCCGATCCTGAAACGGTTTTGCGTAGCCTGGCCCGTGGCCTCACCAATAAACTCCTGCATGAACCTTCGGTACAGGTTCGCAAGGCAACCACCGAAGGGCGCCCCGAGGTGACCGAATGGCTGCGTGAGCTGCACCAGCTGGATGCACTGGAAGCCGACGAGCCTACCACCCCGGAAAAAATATGAAACCATCGATCCAATCCCGCCTCGAGCAGTTGGTTGACCGCTTCGAGGAGGTCAGCGCGTTGCTCAGCGACGCTTCCGTCATTTCCGATCAAACCAAATTCCGTGATCTTTCCCGCGAATTCTCGGAAATTGAGCCCATTGTTCAGTGCTTTCAGTCCTGGCGTCAGTCCCTGGATGATATTGAAGCGGCTAAAGAGTTGGCCAATGACAGCGATGCCGACATGCGCGCGATGGCGGAAGATGAGCTCAATGAGGCCCGCCAGAAAAACGAAGAGCTGGATGAGGAATTGCAGCGGCTGATGCTGCCGAAGGATCCTAACGACAGTAAAAGTGTTTTCCTCGAGGTCCGTGCGGGAACCGGAGGTGACGAAGCAGCTATCTTTGCCGGTGATCTGTTCCGTATGTACAGCCGTTACGCGGAAAGCCACCGCTGGCAGGTTGAAGTGCTCAGTGAGAGCGAAGGTGAGCACGGCGGTTATAAAGAGGTGATTGCCCGGGTTGCCGGTGACGGCGTCTACGGAGCGTTCAAGTTTGAATCTGGTGCTCACCGTGTACAGCGGGTGCCGGAGACCGAATCCCAGGGCCGTATTCATACGTCAGCTTGTACGGTTGCGATCATGCCGGAGGCGGACGAGGCGGAGGCCGTCGACATCAACAAGGCGGACCTGCGGGTGGACACGTTCCGATCCTCCGGGGCCGGTGGTCAGCACGTTAACAAGACGGACTCGGCGATCCGCATCACCCACCTGCCTACGGGCATTGTGGTGGAGTGTCAGGAAGAGCGCTCGCAGCACAAAAACCGGGCAAAGGCCATGAGCCTGTTGGCTTCACGGCTCCAGAATGCGGAAACCGAGCGTCAGCAGAAGGCCGTTGCGGAAACGCGCAAAAGCCTGGTGGGCAGTGGCGACCGTTCGGAACGTATCCGGACTTATAACTTTCCCCAAGGGCGGGTGACCGACCACCGGATCAACCTGACCCTCTACAAGCTCGACGAAGTGATTGCCGGTGATCTGGACGCGGTAATTGTGCCGCTCCAACAGGAGCATCAGGCGGAACTTCTGGCATCCCTTGCCGATGAGCACTGATTCCCCCAAAACCTGCGAAGCACTGCTGAAGGACGCTGCCAGCCGGATTCAGAGCGAGAGTGCACGGCTGGATGCCGAGTTGTTGCTGAGCCATGTGAGTGGCCTGAGCCGAACCAGTTTTCGTGCCTGGCCGGAGCGTGAAATTGATGCCGGTCAGGTGGAAGCGTTTGAGAAACTCGTTTCGCGTCGTGTGGAAGGGCAGCCGGTTGCTTATCTGCTGGGCCATCAGGAATTCTGGTCGCTGCCCCTGAATGTCAGTTCAGCTACGCTGATTCCCCGTCCTGATACCGAGTGTCTGGTCGAAACCGCGGTTGATCTTCCGCTTCCGGCGGACGCCCGGGTGTTGGATCTCGGCACGGGCACAGGGGCCATCGCTCTGGCGCTCGCCAGTGAGCACCCGCAATGGGCTGTATCCGCGTGTGACTGTGTGGATGAGGCCGTGGAGTTGGCACGGGAGAATGCCCTGGCTCTGGGGCTGACGGTGTCAGTGGTCAAGAGCAGCTGGTTCTCTGGCCTCAAACCTGTCCGATTCGATCTGATTGTTTCCAATCCGCCTTACATCGCCAGCGGTGATCACCATCTGAGCGAGGGCGATGTGCGTTTTGAGCCGGCCTCCGCACTGGTTTCCGGCACCGATGGCCTGGATGATATCCGTCTGATCATAGAGCAGGCGCCTGATTGGCTGAATGAGGGTGGTTGGCTTTTGATTGAGCATGGCTTTGAGCAGGCTGCCTCTGTTCGTTCCTTGATGACCGCGAGAGGATTTGAGGCGGTCGAGAGTCGCAGAGACTATGGTAACTGTGATCGAATGACGCTGGGGTGCTGGCGTTCTGCCTCATAAAGCCGGGAGATGACTATGCTGAGTGATGACGAACTACTGCGATACAGCCGTCAGATTCTGATGCCCAGGTTTGATGTTGCCGGGCAGGAAAAGCTCAAATCTGCCCGTGTACTGGTTGTTGGCGCAGGTGGGCTAGGCTGCCCTGTGGCTCTCTATCTCGGCGCCGCTGGGGTGGGACGTCTTACTCTTGTGGATGACGATGCGGTGGAGATGGCTAACCTGCAGCGGCAGATTGGCTTCGATCAGGATCAGCTCGGGCAGTCCAAGGCAGAGGCGCTCGCTGCTCGCATTCTGCGTATCAATCCCCTGATTTCGGTTGAGGCGGTTAACCGACGTCTTGATGGTGAGGAACTCGCTCGCCAGGTCGGGCAGGCAACGCTTGTTGTCGATTGCACCGACAACTTCAATACCCGGTTTGCCTTGAATCGCGCCTGTGTGGCGGCAAAGGTGCCTCTGGTGTCGGGTGCCGCGATCCGGGGTGAGGGGCAGGTGTCAGTGTATGATCAGCGGGTTGAGAGTAGCCCGTGTTATCACTGTTTGTACCCGGAGCAGGGGAATGAAGATCTGACCTGTTCGCAGGCGGGGGTGATTGCGCCATTGGTGGGTATGATCGGGTCGGTTCAGGCAATGGAGGCGATCAAGGTGATTTCCGGGGTTGGCGCGCCGTTGGTGGGGCGGCTGTTGATTCTGGATGCTTGGGAGATGCAGTGGCGGGAGATGAAACTTGCCCGGGATCCTGGGTGTCCTGTTTGTTCTGTTAGTACGTAGTTTAGGTGCTGGCAGGGTAAGGAAAGGATGGTCCAAAACCCGCTCCTTCGGCCCCCCTTCGGGGTCCAGCCTGCAATCACAGATTGCAGTCGTTCGGCTGTCGCATGAAGCTTCGCTTCATAAACGCTCGGCCTCACCCTTGTGGCGCTTGAGCTTCGCCATCCATGGCTTCGCACAGTTTTGGGCCGCCCGACCCTGATCCTGCTTCTTGCCTTTCTGTTAAACCTCTTTTAACGCCTGAAACCTGGCAATTGCTTCCTTTCTGCTTTCCTTCAGGTCCACTATCGGACGTGGATAACCCTTTGGAATAACTCCGCTTTTGGCGCTCGGGTCGTGGATTCGTTTGTTGTCCAGTTTGGTCAACTCGGGTACCCAGTGGCGGATGAATTCTCCCTTCGGATCGAACCGCTCGCTCTGGGTTGCGGGGTTGAACACGCGGAAGTAGGGCGCGGCGTCGGTGCCGGTTGAGGCGCTCCATTGCCAGCCGCCGTTGTTTGACGCCAGAAAGCCGTCCACCAGTTTCGACATGAAATAGGCCTCGCCAAGGCGCCAGTCGATGAACAGGTTTTTGGTGAGGAACATGGCGGTGATCATCCGTAACCGGTTGTGCATCCAGCCAGTGTGGTTGAGTTGGCGCATGGCGGCGTCGACGATGGGGATGCCGGTGTTGCCGGTTTTCCAGGCTTCAAGGTGGTCATCCGGAGAGTTCCATGTCAGGGCTTCGGTTTCCGGTTTGAACGCCCGGTTCATGCTTACCCTCGGATAGTGATAGAGGATGTGGATGTAGAAGTCCCGCCAGGCGATTTCATTGGTCCAGGTGGCGAAGCCTTCCTGGTTGCCACCTTGCCCCTGGGCCTCCCGTGCGGCGGTCAGGCATTGGCGGCCAGATAAAACGCCGTTTGCCAGGTAAGCCGAGAGTTGGCTGGTGCCGTCGACGGCGGGGAAGTCGCGTTGTTCTTTATAGCGTCCACATTCTTCACTCAGGAAACTCTGTAGCCGCCGATGCGCCGCGTCTTCTCCTGTGTCTAACAGCGGTGACGGGGCATCTGTGAAAGCGGCTGGAATGTCCTCGATCTGCTCTGGTTTCAGAGGCTCGCCTTGGGGAGCAGGTATCGGGTAGACGGTTGGCTGTGTTTCCTCAATCCAGGCACGCCAGCGGCGGGAGAACGGCGTGAAGACGGAATAGGGTTCCTGTTGCTGGGTGAGGATGTCTCCCACCGGAGCAACCGTCTGGTCCCGATATTTGCGCACTGACAGGCCCAGAGAGGCCAGTCGTTGCTTCAGGTTTTTATCCCGCTGTCGTTCGTTTACGCCGTACTCTTCGTTGAAGTGGAGCTCCGTGACACCCAGCTCTTTGCAGAGGTTTTCGATGTGGTCGATGCTGTCGGCAAAGCGAGAAGCCGTCAGGAAGGTCATGGGGATGCCCAGTTTGGCCAGTTCGGTCGCGAGGGCGTTGGCATGGGCGATGACAAAATGCACCCGGGCGGGTGACCAATCGTGCTCCTGCCACTGGTCAGGCGTGACAACAAAACAGGCCGAGACGGGCTGACCACTGCCGCAGGCCGCCGTCAGTGCCGGATTGTCGGCCAGACGCAGGTCATTCCGGAACCACACCAGTTGTGTCATTTCATACCTCGGATCTGTTGGCGTTGCCCCTATACGGGTAAATACAGGGCGTTCTCTCAATAAAATCACCAGTTTGCATATTCGCTGAGGTGCCGTGATTGGATTATAGTTACTCGAAATGGCCGGCACGACAGTAAGGAGCAATGTGGCGACTATTGATTCTGGCGCAGATGCCGTAAGAGACGGTATCTGGGCTCACTCCTATACCCTGGATTCCGGACAGACCCAGTTCCACCAACTGGGGCACGTACGGTTGTGGGTCACCCTTCTCGATCTTGAGTGGCAGATTCGTCATGAGACGCTGGACCTGGATACGGATCCGGTGAGCTGGACGGAGACGGTCGGGCACGCCCTGCCATCGGCTGATGTCCCCCTGCAGCGCTTTATCAGAACGGGATCGACCGGTGAGGTCAGGTTCGTGCCTGCACTGGCACCGTTGCCCACGGTGATTCGTCCCTACCAGCCTTTGACCATCCCTGCCGGTGGGCGGTGTGTGATCTATGTGGGTACGCTGGTCTGGATGAAGGTCTTTGCTGGCGGGAGCGACACCATGCTGACCGAGATTCCGCTGGCGGAATCCTCCATGACGTGGGTTGGGCGAAATACTATGGAGGGGGAGTTGTGCTACGCCTCCCCCAGTTTCGCACGGTTGGTTCTGGATGCGGTGCCGAAGCGTCCCTGGCGGGCGGTCACGCCGGTGACCATCGTCAACGGTCGGGATGAACCCCTGTTGCTTGAACGTTTCAGCCTGCCCACGCCTTTGCTGTCCTTGCACCTCAATGCATTGGGCCAGCTCTGGACGCCGGGGGTAACAGTCGAGTGTGAAACGGATATGAGTTCCGCAAGCCTTCGTGTGGACTCCACGCTGCTGCCCGCAGCCGGTGAGTGTCGTCTCGTAGGCGAGGCTCGCGAGCCGGTTGTCCGGGGGCGTCTGGTTCGCGCTTTTGATCGCATGTTTGGATAAACCGTCCGGAAAGGAGTCGGTGCTTTGCTTGAAGAAATGGAAGCAGGTGTGATGTCGGTCTTCACCGATATCGCCTGGGCTCAGTGGATCAGTGCCGGGTTCCTGATCATCCTCGGGGTTGTGTTGGCCTCTCTTGCTGCGAGGAGTGTCTCCCGGTTTTTGGCCAAGCGGACGTCCCGCCACCACACGGTCATGATGCGGCGCCTGGTGTTCTACATCATCGTGCTGCTGTTTGTGATCGCGGCGTTGAGGGAGGCCGGGTTTTCCCTGGACGTGGTGCTCGGGGCTGCGGGCATACTGACGGTTGCCATCGGTTTCGCTTCCCAGACGTCTGCATCGAATATGATCAGTGGGCTGTTTTTGCTGGTTGAGAAACCGTTCGAGATTGGTGACTTCATTGAGGTGGAGGCGGTCATCGGTGAGGTGGTCGGGATTGATATGCTCAGCGTAAAGCTTCGTACGCCAGACAATCTGTACGTGCGGATTCCCAATGAGACGCTGATCAAGTCCAAGGTGGTGAATCGCTCCCGATTCCCCATTCGGCGGCTCGACCTGTCGGTGGGGATTGCCTACGCTGAAGATGTAGAGCGGGTTGAAAATCTGCTTCTGGCATTGGCAGACAAAAATCCACTTTGCCTGGAAGAGCCGAAGTCATTTGTATTGGTGACGGCATTCGGGCCGTCGTCTGTCGATCTCCAATTCTCGTTCTGGGTAGCCAAAGACAAGCTGCTGGAAGGTCGTAGCAGCATGATGGTTGATATCAAGAAATCACTGGACCGGGAGGGCATCGAGATTCCGTTCCCTCATACCAGTGTGTACGCCGGTAGCCACTCTGAACCCTTCAAGGTGCAGTTGATGGGGCCGGGAATGGCGGCTGAAAAGGATGATCCGGATGGAAATGAAGAACGCTGATAGCAGCCATACCACTGCCGAGCCAGTGGGCAACACCAGGTTGCCGCTTGGTTGGCGGGAATGGGTCTCTTTGCCGGAACTGGGCATTGAGCGTATCAAGGCCAAGGTCGATACCGGGGCCCGCACTTCCTGTATGCATGCATTCCGTACCGAACCCTACACGCAAGATGGCGAGCGGCGAGTCCGTTTCTGGGTGCACCCGGTGCAGAATGATATGCATCAGATCGTGGAGTGTGATGCCCGGGTATTGGATGAGCGCAATGTATCTGACTCCGGAGGCCACCGGGAATTGCGCCTGGTGATCGAAGCAAACGTAGTGATTGCCGATCAGACCTGGCCGATTGAAATGACTCTGACTAATCGTGATTCCATGCGATTTCGCATGCTGCTCGGGCGTACAGCCATGTCCGGGCGCGCCGTTGTTCACCCTGAAGCTTCCTATCTGGCCGGAGAGCCGGCCCTGAGGACTGAAAAATGAAGATTGCGGTTCTGTCGCGAAACAAAAACCTGTATTCCACCCGTCGGCTGGTGGAAGAGGGGATTAACCGCGGCCATGAGGTTCACGTTATTGATTGCCTTCACTGTTCCATGAACATCACCTCTGCCAAGCCACAGATTCATTATCATGAAGAGGTTCTGGAAGGGTTTGATGTGGTGATTCCCCGGATTGGTGCCTCGGTGACCTTCTACGGCACCGCGGTTCTGCGCCAGTTTGAAATGATGGGTGTATTCCCGGTGAACGAGTCGGTGGCGATTACTCGTGCCCGGGACAAGCTGCGTTCGCTTCAGTTGTTGGCCCGTAAGGGTGTTGGAATGCCTGTGACTGGCTTTGCCAACAAACCGGATAACGTGCCCGAGTTGCTTAAGATGGTTGGCGGTGCGCCGGTGGTTATTAAGCTGCTGCAGGGCACGCAGGGGATCGGCGTCGTACTCGCCGAGACTCGTAAGGCTGCAGAGAGTGTCATTGAGGCCTTTATGGGCTTGAAGGCAGACATCCTGGTGCAGGAATTCATCAAAGAGGCCGGCGGCGCAGATATTCGCTGCTTCGTGATCGGCGATAAGGTCATCGCGGCGATGAAACGTCAGGGAGCGGAAGGGGAGTTTCGTTCCAATCTTCATCGCGGAGGTAGTGCGTCCCTGGTTCGGATTACTCCGGAGGAGCGTCGCACGGCGGTAACGGCCGCCAAGTCCATGGGGCTGAATGTGGCCGGTGTCGACCTGTTGCGTTCGAGCCGCGGGCCGCTGGTGATGGAGGTGAATTCCTCCCCGGGGCTGGAAGGGATTGAGAATGCCACCGGCAAGAATGTGGCCGGTATGATTATTAACTGGACCGAGAAAAACCAGAAGCCCTGGAAGACCCGGACCAAGGGAAAGGGCTGATCGATGGCACGCGCCCCGTTTGAAATTGCGGGTACTCAGGTAAAACCGGGGACCCGGGAAACCATAGAGGTTCCGGTTGCCAAGCTCTATACCCACACCCCGCTGCACATCCCTGTGGAGGTTGTACACGGCCGCAGGGATGGCCCGGTATTGATGGTTTGTGGCGCCATTCACGGTGATGAGATCAATGGCGTTGAGATTGTGCGCCGGGTGCTCAAGAATTCTGCTCTGAGACATCTCCGTGGAACGCTTGTGGCGGTTCCCATTGTTAATATTTTCGGTTTCGTGCAACGCACCCGCTATCTGCCCGACCGTCGCGACCTGAACCGCTGTTTTCCCGGTAGTGAGTCGGGTTCCCTGGGTGGGCGGATCGCTTACCTACTGCGGACCCAGATCATGGAAAAGGTCACGCACATCATCGACCTGCACACCGGAGCGATTCATCGTTTCAACCTGCCTCAGATACGGGCAGAGCTGAAGAATCCGGAAACCGTGAGAATGGCGGAAGCTTTCGGCGCTCCGGTGATCCTCAATGCGGGTCTCCGTGAGGGCAGTTTGAGGGCCTATGCGGACTCTTTGGATGTTCCGGTCATTACCTTCGAGGGTGGCGAAGCGCTGCGCTTTGATGACGTTGTGATCAGCAGTGGTGTCAAAGGTGTGATGCGAGTCATGCGGGCGCTTGAGATGGTGCCGGTTAAAAAAGGGCCCAAGGCACCGAAGAAACGCTCCGAAACTGCCGCCAACTCGCAATGGGTCAGGGCGGATCTCGATGGCATCATGAGACCCGTCGCCAGCCTGGGGCAGAAGGTGCGGAAAGGGCAGAAGCTGGCGATGGTGGCGGATCCGTTTGGTGAATCCGAAACCGCGGTGGTGTCACCCTGTTCCGGAATCGTGATTTGTGTGAACAACCTGCCGCTGGTAAACGAGGGTGAGGCGATCTATCACATTGCCAGGTTTGATGAACTGAGCGAGGCGGAGAAAGCGATGGATTACTTCCGGAGCTCGCTGGAAGCTGAGGTGACTGAAGCCGTCGTGCCGGTTCACCCCTGGGACGAACTGCAGAAATGAAATCTACCAACTGGAGTAGTCATGATCTGGGACAGAACCACGATTGAACTGGCCCCTTTGCCCAGGGGGTTCCACCTGGTGACGAATGAGGTTCTGGCCCAGGCGCCGGATCTGACCAACTGTGAGGTGGGGTTGCTGCACCTGTTCATTCAGCACACGTCCGCCTCGCTGACTGTGAATGAAAATGCCGATCCGGACGTTCGCGGTGATCTTGAGCGGCATTTCAATGTGATGGCACCGGAGCATGCGCCCCACTATGACCATGTCATGGAGGGGCCGGATGATATGCCGGCGCACATCAAAAGTGTGATGATCGGGCCCTCCCTGACATTACCGGTCAGTCATGGGCACTTGGCCCTCGGCACCTGGCAGGGCATTTACCTCTGCGAGCACCGGGACAACGCCGGTAGTCGCAGGATTGTTGCAACCCTGCAGGGGCGCTGGTAGCTGACATTGCCTACATTCAGGTGTGAAATTCCACCCATCGCCGTTTCATGATGGGTGGAATTTTACCCATTTATGCTCTCCGAATACCCTGAAATTCGCCGATCTATCTGTTTATAAACAGTTTTCAAGAACTGGTCTGCTCCTTGCTCCTCTCTTCGTCACCGAGGCCTCCCAGGGCTTCGTCGAGCACCCAACAAACAAAATGACACGGGGAGCATTCTCTATGAAAACCCAAGCCGTAATGGCGGCGGCCTTCGCCTCCACTCTCGTTATTGCCAACCCGGCAGCTGCTCAGGATCGTTCCGGATGGCCGGAAAGTTTCACCGTTGGTACCGCCAGTCAGGGCGGCACCTATTTCGCATATGGTTCCGGTTGGGCGAACTATGTTGCGGAGAACCTGGGGGTATCCGGTGGTGCTGAAATCACGGGCGGTCCGATGCAGAACATGGCTCTGGTCCACACCGGTGACCTGCAGTTTGGCCTGACCACCATGGGCCCTGCCCGTGAGTCCAAAGATGGTGAAAGCCCGCTTGCACCGGGAATGAAGATGGATAACGTCTGTGCCATGTTCCCGATGTACGAGACCCCGTTCTCCGTGACTGCTCTGGCCAGCTCCGGCATCAAGTCTATTGCTGACATTCCCGACGATGCCACCATCGGTTTCGGACCGGCCGGTTCCACATCCGACACCTACTTCCCCCGCATGATGGAAGCCCTCGGCGTTAACTTCGAACGCCGCAACGGCAGCTGGTCTGACCTGGGCGGTCAGCTTCAGGACGGCCTGATCGATGTGGTCGCCTTCGCAGCCGGTATCCCCATCCCGGCCGTCAGTCAGCTGGAGGTCCAGACCGAGGTAAATATCATCGGTATGAACGACGCGGAAGCCGGGAAGATCACCGACAGCTTCCCGGTCTCCGAATTCATCATTCCGGCAACCACCTACCAGTCTCTGGAAGAGCCATCCCGCGTGGTATCCATGTGGAACTTTGCCATGGCGAACTGCGACATGCCTGAGAGCTTTGTGTATGAAATCACCAAGCTGACCATGGAGCACAACGACAAGATGGTCTCCATCCACAAGGCTGCCCGTAACTCCGTGCCGGAGAACTACAGCAAGAACAATGTCCTGCCGTGGCATCCGGGGGCCGCTCGTTGGTTTAACGAGAACGGTTACGAGATCGACGAAAGCATGATCAAGCAGTAATCCGAGAACCGGGGGGCTGCTGTGCCAGCCCTCCACAATCTGACCGGTTCAACTGTGCGTCCGGTTCGCCCACTGAACGGATGCTTTGCAAGCAGGTTCTATCATGACAACACAACAACATCCTGATGATGATCACATGCTCGCCCACAATGTGGACGAGGAGCCGGTTGAGGGTAACCGCCGGCTGTTCGAAGGCGGGTTGCTCAAATTTGTCACGCTGCTGGCCATTGGCTATTCAGCGTTCCACCTGTACACCCTGAATATCGCGCCTCTGGAAACCTGGTCTTTCCGAATTGTCCACATTGCAGGTGCCCTGATACTGGGCTTTATCCTCTTTGCCGGAGCCCGTTTTGTTTCCAGTGAAGAAGGTCCGGCGCGTCACCGCTGGACGACCTGGATCAGTGCTGCCGCCATGCTGCCGGCTCTGTATGCGCTGTACCAGACGTTTGCTTTTTACCAGTTGCTCCAGGGTGGCACCATGCGGGTACCCGCAGACCTGGAAACCTGGCACTTCGGCTGGCCGCTGCTGGCCGCAACGGGTATCAGTATCGTTATGACCTGGTTCCACCAGCGCGAGCGCTCGGCGTTCAGCGTGCCTGATCTGGTCCTCGTTATCTGCTCTGTGGCTGTCGCTGCGTATTTCCTTGTGGTCTACAACACCGCCATGCGCATGTCGACCGGCACCTCCTTCGCGCCGATCGGAATCTCCTTTGCGGCCGTCGCTGGTACTGCGCTTATTATGGAAATGACGCGTCGTGTCGCGGGCATGGCGCTGGTCGTGATCGGGCTGGTATTTCTGGTCTACGTTTTTGCTGGCCCTTATCTGCCGGGGTTTCTCGGTTACCCGGGGCTGTCCGTCCAGCGCTTCTTCAGCCAGGTATACACTGATGCCGGCATTCTTGGGCCGACGACCGCGGTTTCGTCGACCTACATTATCCTGTTCATCATCTTTGCGGCTTTCCTGCAGGCGTCGAAAGTGGGCGATTATTTCGTAAACTTTGCGTTTGCTGCTGCGGGCCGCTCCCGGGGTGGTCCTGCGAAGGTGTCGATTTTTGCGTCCGGCCTCATGGGCATGATCAACGGCACCAGTGCCGGTAACGTGGTGTCGACAGGTTCTCTGACAATTCCTTTGATGAAGCGAGTTGGTTACAGCAAGCAATCCGCGGGTGCCGTGGAAGCGGCTGCGTCTACCGGTGGTCAGATTATGCCCCCGATTATGGGCGCCGGTGCATTTATCATGGCCGAAATCACGGGTATTCCTTACACCGATATCGCGATTGCCGCCATTATCCCGGCGATTCTCTACTTTGCGTCCGTGTTCTTCATGGTGGACTTTGAGGCCAAGAAGCTGGGTATGCGTGGCATGCGTTCGGATGAACTGCCAAGCCTGAAGAAACTGGCCAAGCAGGCATACCTTTTTGTGCCGATACTTATCCTTATCGTAGCGTTGTTCCAGGGCTATTCCGTGATCCGGGCTGGTACATTGGCAACGATTTCTGCCGCAGTCGTCAGCTGGATTTCCCCCAACAAAATGGGCATCCGCCAGATTCTGCATGCCCTTGAAATTGCGGCGCTGATGTCTATCCAGATTATCGTTGTGTGTGCCGCTGCCGGCGTTATCGTTGGTGTTATTTCGCTGACAGGCGTCGGTGCCCGTTTCTCTGTCCTGCTGCTGGATGTCGCCGCACACAGTCACCTGCTGGCGTTGGTGTTCGCGATGTTTATTTCCATTCTTCTTGGGATGGGAATGCCGACCACGGCCGCCTATGCGGTTGCGGCGTCGGTGGTGGCACCCGGCCTCGTCCAGTTGGGCATTGAGCCGTTGACGGCACACTTCTTCGTGTTCTACTTCGCCGTGGTCTCCGCGATCACCCCGCCCGTGGCTCTGGCCTCCTATGCGGCGGCGGGTATTTCCGGTGCTAATGCGATGGAGACGTCTGTCGCATCGTTCCGCATCGGAATCGCGGCCTTCATCGTGCCGTTCATGTTCTTCTACAACAGCGCGTTGTTGATGGAGGGCGAATGGTTCGAGATCGCAGTCTCTCTGGTGACAGCAACCTTTGGGGTATATCTGCTGTCGGCTGGTGTGCTGGGCTGGTTTGCGCGGTCTGCGGCGCCATGGATGACCCGGATCCTGCTGATTGTGTCGGCCCTTCTGATGATTGAAGGTGGAGGCTGGACAGACCTGACCGGGGTGGCCCTGGCGGTACTGGCCTTCTTCATGCAGCGCCAGAAGGCGCCGGGCCTCTCGACAGCCTGATCCCTCCAATGACCGGAGCCGGGGAGGTATCCGCCTGATGGCGGTTGTTCTCCCCGGCACCCGGCGCTACGCTAACATGCTTTATGCAGGAACCGGGTTCTATGTCTCACCGGATTGGCTCGTTAGCATTATTGTTGGTTACCCTGGTGCTGTCCTGGATACTGGGGGGCTGGGTCGGTTACCGGCAAGTTGAGCAGGAGAGTCTTGAGGAGTCCTTCCGCTATCGCCAGCTTGTGGCCAATGAACTCAACCGCTACCTGCCCATTCCTGAATTAATGGCTGAGCATCCTCTGCTCGCCCAGGCCCTGAGTGCGCCTGACAAGCCAGACCTCATCCTTCAGGCCAATGAAGAAATGCAGCGTATGGCGACGATTGTCGGAAGTTCCGACGTCTATCTGATGGACGTGAATGGTCTGACGATCGCCGCGAACAACTACCAGCAGCCTGACAGCTTTGTCGGCAGCCGCTATGCCTTCAGACCGTATTTTTCGGACGCGATGGAATCCGGTGGCTCTGCGATCTACTTTGCGCTGGGGATGATGTCGGGTGTTCGGGGGCTGTATTTTTCGCACCCTGTGCGCGGTAACGATGGCACAATCCTCGGGGTAATCGCCGTGAAAGTCCTGGTTCATGAGCTGGAATCCCAGTGGCACCGGCCTGCATCCCTCCGAGAGGCTGAAATGGTGGTTCTTGATCAGGCTGGTATCAGCTTCCTGGCCAGTAAACCCGGTTGGCTCTACCGGGACTTTGTCTCACAGCGGGATGTGGCGGTTTCCGAGGCGTCGCGCCAGCGCTATCCGGACCGGGAGCTCAAGCCGATGAATATCACAGAGATTGGTCAGCCGTGGGGGTTAACTGCTCAATCCCGAACTGTACGGATCCTGGATGATGACGGCTCGGAGGACTATCTCAGTGTCCGGACGCCTTTGCCGAAGCTGGACTGGACCTTGCAGGTCATGGTGAGCACGCGCACGGTGGTATGGACTCGTCTGGCGTTTGTCATCGGTGGCCTGACGGTATTTTTGGGTGGCTTCCTCGCCTGGCTTTATCTGCGCGAGCGCTACCGTCGGGAGGCGGAGCTGGCGTTGCGGGGAGAACAGCTTGAGCGTCGTGTTGCCGAGCGTACCGTGGATCTGGAGCGCACGAATGCGCAGCTGGTTGAGGAAATAAAAGAACGTGAGCGTGCCCAGAATGAGTTGCGGGAAACGCAGCAGGAACTGATTCAGGCAGCCAAGCTGGCAGTCCTCGGGCAGATGTCTGCCGGCTTGAACCATGAGATGAATCAGCCTCTGACGGCAATCCAGACCTACGCACGGAACAGCCGGCGTTTTCTGGAAAAGGGCGCCTCCGAGATGGTGGATGAGAACCTGACGGAAATCATTTCCCTGTGCAATAAGATGGCAGAACTGACCCGGCAGTTTAAAGTCTTTGCGAGAAAATCAGAGGCGCCTCCGTCCGAAGTGGATTTGCGTCAGCCCGTGGATGCGGCGCTGAAGATCATTGCTGCTCAGGAGCACAGTGAGGATGTATCCATTGAATGGCTCAGGCCAGAGCACGCCGCCATGTGCCATGGTGACCTGATCCGTATTGAGCAGGTGGTGGTGAATCTCCTGGCCAATGCGTTGCAGGCGGTTGAGGGAAGTGAAAACCCGGAAGTGAGGATCACACTGGACGACCGGGGTGACGCCTGGCATTGCCGGGTTCAGGACAATGGCTCAGGCCTGCCGGCGGATACCGAGCAGATTTTCGAACCGTTCTTTACCACCAAGTCCGTCAAACAGGGGCTTGGTCTGGGCTTGTCGATATCGCGACAGATTGTGGATGCCCTGGGGGGGCGGCTTACAGGCCATAATAGGAAAGATGGCCCGGGCGCCGAATTTGAATTGATCCTGAAGAAGCGGGAGATCTCCGAATGACAGAGCCAGCGGTACTTTTCGTGGACGATGATCCTCATATCCGCAAAGCCATTGCCCAGACCCTGGCGCTGGAAGAGTTACCCGTTATCTGCTTTGAAGCGGCCGAAGATGCCCTTCGAACGATCAGTCAGGACTTTGATGGTGTTGTTCTCTGTGACTACAACATGCCGGGCATGGATGGGCTGGAACTCCTGGAACAAGTTCAGGCACTGGACGAAGCAATTCCGGTGATCATTCTCACTGGGCAGGGTGACATCAGCACAGCAGTGTCTGCCATGCAGAAGGGTGCCTATGATTTTATCGAGAAACCGTTTGACCACGACGAGCTGATCGAGCTGTTACGACACGCACTGGAGAAGCGTCAGCTGGCCTTGGAGAACCGTCGCCTGAAAGCGCAACTGCGGCAGCTCGCCAGACCTGGCCCCCGGATTCTCGGGGAATCGGTGACCATGCAGAAAGTGATGGCTACCATTGATCCCATTCTCGATATTTCTGCCAACATTCTGCTTTATGGTGAAACCGGTTCCGGTAAAGATGCTCTGGCGCGATACATACACGAGAACAGTCGGCGCAGTGCCCATAACTTTGTGGCTATCAACTGCGGCGCCGTGCCAGAGAATCTGATTGAAAGTGAGCTCTTTGGTCATGAGGCAGGTGCCTTCACGGGGGCCGAAAAGCGCCGGATTGGCAAGATCGAGCATGCGCACCAGGGGACTCTGTTTCTGGATGAGGTGGAAAGCATGCCCATGCCTCTGCAGGTCAAACTGCTTCGGGTGCTGGAGGAACAAAAGGTCGAACGCCTCGGGAGCAATCAGGTGCAGGACGTCGATGTCCGGATTATCGCGGCGACCAAGGCCGATCTGAAGGAGCTCAGCGACAGCGGGGAGTTCCGGTCTGATCTTTATTACCGCCTGAATGTGGTGAACGTGAATATTCCTCCCCTAAGAGAGCGAAAGGAGGATATTCCGGTGCTGTTCCACCACTTTGTGCTCATTGCCGCGGCTCGATACGATCGGGAAAGTATCCCGCTTGATGCCGGGCAGGCGGCCAGGCTGATGCAACATTCCTGGCCGGGTAACGTCCGGGAGTTAAGGAATCTTGCCGAGCGATACGTGTTGCTGGGGCCGGCGGCTCTCGATGAGACCGGCGCCGAAGAGGCGGACAATGTATCCGCTCGAAGAACGCTGACAGAAATGATGGACGGCTTTGAACGCTCCGCCATCATCAGTGCCCTGAATGCCTGCCAAGGTAGTATCAAGGACACCATGGTTCAGTTGGGCATTGCCCGTAAGACCCTCTATGACAAAATGAAAAAGCACGGGCTGGACAAAGCTCAGTTCAAGGACTGAGCGCTGGCCGGCCCGCTCAATTCAGGGCGCAATCTTCTTCTTGAGCGTTTTGCTCAAAGGCCGAGGCAGGCTCGGAAGGGTCCGTAGCAGCCAGGGCAGAATCTTGCGCTTCACACCGTTCAGGGACTCAGGTACCACCGCTTCAATCAGATGAGGGCCTGGGTTCGTCAGGGCGTAATCCAGTGCTTTGGCCATCTCCTCTCCTGTGCTGACCCGAATGGCGTGGACACCCATGCCCTGGGCAAGGCGGGAGAAATCAATGACAGGTCCACTGATATCCAGTTGTGATTTGGCTTTGTCGCCCGCTTCCTCAGCACCTACCCGCTCCAGCTCGACGTTGAGGATAGAGTAGGAGGCATTATTGAAAATAATACTCGTGACGTTGAGGTTTTCCCGGGCCATGGTCCAGAGCGCCTGGTTTGTATACATGGCCGTGCCGTCACCGATCAGGGCAATCACCGGCCGATCGGGGCAGGCAACCGCGGCGCCGACGGCATTGGGCAGACCCTGACCGATCGCGCCGCCGGTCAGGGTCAGCAGATCATGTTTCGGGGCGCCGGCGGTGAGAGCGTTGAGCATCAGGCCGGATGTGATTGCTTCGTCGACGATAATGGCGTCCTCAGGCATCAGGTGTCCCACCGCCTTGCAGACTTTTTCGGCGGTGAGCTTTCCACGCGGTGGCCCCGGGCGAGCGGCTGGCTGGACGGCGGGGGTGGCATTTTCCGCACCCAGCATTTCGGCCAGTCGGCTCAGGCTGGCTGTACTGTCCTGGTCTGGCGAGGCCAGGGTGTGGACCTTGCAGGTGTCCGGTACCAGGTAGCTTTCCTTGCCGGGGTAGGCGAAGAATGAAACCGGCGCCTTGGCATCGACCAGAATCAGGTGGTCGAATTCCGACAATTGTAAAGTCGCCAGTTCGGCGAGGTAGGCGATGCGCTCGACAGGTGGCAACCCGGCCCCGCGTTCAATGCGCGTTGGGAACGTTTCTGCAAACAGAGTTGTGCCGTTGTGGGCGGCAATTCTCGCGGCAGCCATCAGGGTAGGTTTACGCAGGGCCTGTCCTCCCAGCAGGAGGGCGGTTTTACCGCCGCTGCGAATGGCCTCGGCAGCGTTTTTAATCGTGGCGTCATCGGCGGTCGGTGCGGGCTTCGACTCCGGCGCCTTACAGGGCGTACCGCCTTCGCTCCAGGATACATCCGCCGGCAGTATCAGCGTGGCCACCTGTCCAGGCAGGCCACGCGCTGCGGTCACGGCATCGGCGGCGTCCTGGCAGAGTTCGCCGGTGCTGGCAGACGTGCGAACAAAGCCGGGCGACACGTTGCGGGCGACGGTTTCGATGTCTGACTGTAGTTGGGCATCGTATGGCACGTGATAGGTGGCGTGGTCGCCAACAATGTTGACGACTGGCACTTTCCCCTTGCGGGCATTGTGCAGGTTGGCCAGACCGTTACCCAGGCCACAGCCCAGGTGCAGCAGCGTCGCGGCGGGTTTGCCCGCCATACGGGCATAGCCATCGGCGGCGCCGGTGGCGACGCCCTCGAACAGGGCCAGCACCGCGCGCATATTCGGTTCACTGTCCAGGGCCGCGACAAAATGCATCTCGCTGGTGCCGGGGTTGGTAAAACAGACCTCCACGCCAGAATCCACCAGTGTTTTCATGAGGGCTTGTGCGCCGTTTGTCATTGTTGTTCTCCAGCCGTTTGAGTGTGGTGTTGAAATCGGATCATTCTTCAGTCTCCCGAAAGGATATTCCGGGCGGCGGCCCGGGCGGTCAGGATGCAACCGGGGAGAAAGGTACCTTCCAGGGAGCGTTTGCCATTGCTGCCACCGCCGCCAAAGCCGGCGGCTTCGCCAACACAGTAAAGCCCGGGAACGGGCCGGCCGTGGCTGTCCAGTACCCGGCTCTGCAGGTCAGTCTGCAGGCCGCCGAGGCTCTTTCGGGTGGTCAGCTGCATGTGAATGGCGATAAAGGGACCCGCTCCCGGCTTTTGCAGGGGCGCCGGTTTACAGGTTCGCAATCGGTCAGGGCCCCACTGCCGGGCGTGGCGGATCATCCGGATCTGTGGGTCATTGTTCAGTTGCTGGCCTTTGCTGAAATTGGCGTCAAAGGCGTCTGCAGTGGCCTGGAGCCTGGTCGGGTCGATGTCCATGGAGCAGGTCAGTGCATTCATTTTCGCCGCCAGTCCTTCCAGGGTATCGTCCACAAGGAAGTGAGCGCTCTCGTGCTCCATCTGCTTTACCAGAGGTTTGTTGCCCAGCAGGAGCTCCTTCAGAAAGAGTGGGAACTGTTTGTCGCGAATACGGGCGTTGTGCTCGGCACCCGAAATGGCGAATTCCTTGAGTGCGATCCGTCGATTCAGCAGGTGCCAGGTCCAGGGCTTTTCTTGCCTTGCGACCTGTTGGCAAAGCCAGTGAGTATCAAATCCGGTTACCAGCGGCTCGGGCCCGATGCGCTCGCCACGATGGTTCAGCCAAAGGGCTGACTTGCAGGGAATACTGGACAGGCCGTGCCCCTCAAAATGTGGGTAGGGATGAGGGAAACCGGCGGCGTAGTTCCACATCTCGCCGGCATGGGTAATATTGGCGTCGAGGTGGTCTTCTGCCCAGTGATGGAGTTTTCCATCGGCAAACGGATGGGCGCCGTTGAGCATGGTCTCGGGCCGGGGGCGTTCTGATGGCCAGTTTTGCCGGCACTCCCGGTGATCGCCGTTGATTCCTCCCATGGCGAGAACGACCACCGGTGCCTGTAGTCGCACGGTTGCGCCGGTGGTTTCGTCGATGGCCATTGCCCCGGAAAGGCTGCCAGAGGTCTGCTCAAGCTCGGTAACCCGGTGTTGGTGAAGCATGGTCAGGCGCCCGTTGCTGTCTGCCTCGTGCAGTGCGGACGTCAGGCGTCGGACAAGCTCCCGGGATGTACCCCAGACAATGTGGTAGCGGGGGACGCTGTTGCCATCGCCAAACCGGCCGCGCTCGACCCAGTTCACCGCCGGCATGAACTTGATGCCTTCATTTCGTAGCCAGTCATACACATCAATGCGGCAGTTCTCGACGTAGTAGCGAGCCCATTTCAAAGGCAATGTGTCGCCGGGTTGCAGTTCTCCGAACCGTATCCAGTCCTGCAGCGCCAATTCGGGGGAGTCCGGGATATTCATGCGCTGCTGCAGTGGCGTATCCACCAGCGCCATGCCACCAAATGCCCACCGTGCCAGCCCACCGAAACGATCGGGGGTGTCGCTGTCCACAATGGTGACCGACTTGCCGGCCCGAAGGGCTTCCAGAGCTGTCACTATGCCCGCGAGTCCGCCACCGACCACGAGTATGTCTGAGGAGTAGGATTCTGCCATTGGAAGCCCCTGAGTCCATGGTGTGTTCTGTTTGTTTGAGTAGACGATATAACGCTATGATCAAATCTGAATTGACCTTAAAGGACAGCTAGATTGACGTTAGAGGCCACCGTATCCATGGGCTGGGTAAATACGGTCATTGATGCCGCCCGACAGTTGGGAATAGACCAAGAGCGCCTGTTCAGTGAGGCGGGTATTTCCCTTGAGGCTCTGGCTCGCGACCGCTGGCCCATAGACTTCATTACCCGGCTTTGGCATGCCGCCGAAAAGTGTACAGGTGACCCCGGTTTCGGGCTCAAGGTTGGATCGGGAGTCAGGCCGGCAAACATTGATGTGGTCGGCTTTGCCATGCAATCGGCGGCAACCCTGCGGGAGGCGATTGGGCTGGTGCAAAAATACCAGCGCCTGATATCTGATGGTGGGCGTTTTCAGATACTGACAGGCAGCCGTGGGGCCTGGATCGTCTACCATCCGCGTCAGGGCCGGCTGGCCTTCAGCCCGCAGCAGATAGAGGCGGTGCTGGCGGCGGTGGTAAGCTTCTCAAGCTGGGTACTGGGCGAGCGGGTTTGCCCAATGCGGGTACAGTTCAGTCATGCTCGTCTCGGTCCTCTGGCGGGTTATCGTGATGTGTTTGCTAGCCCCGTAGACTTTGAGCAGGCCTTCAGTGGTTTGCTGGTTGAAAACGACATATTGGACCGGCCATTACCCCAGGTTGATCCAGGACTGGCCGAGATGCACAAACGGTACAGCGCAGGGCGATTGGCGGAGCTTGAGCAATCCAGTATCTCCGCACCGGATCTCAGGCAGTGGCTGGTGGCCCGTATCGGACAGCAGGTGCCGAGGCGGGCGGATGCGGCGAAGGTGCTTGGCCTCAGTGAGCGTACACTGGCGCGCCGGCTTCGGGAGCAGGGTGTGACGTTCAACGGTCTTGTGGATGATGTCCGGCGGGAGCTGGCGCTTGAGGCGGTTAGCCAGGCGAGACAACCGCTGGCGGAGATCGCCCAATCGTTGGGGTTTGCTGAGGCCAGTACTTTCTATCGTGCATTCCAGCGTTGGACGGGACAGCCCCCCGCCCGTTGGCGGAGGGAACGGGCGGGCCGCTCCTGAGCGGCCCCCGGGAGGGATTACAGGTTGGCTTCTGCGTATTGGGCCAGAACAGAGCGCGGAACACCCTGGAGGTGAATGTGACCACCGTGGCGGAACTTCTTGAAGCGTTCTGTCATGTAGGTCAGCCCGGAGCTCAGGGAGCTCAGGTAAGGTGTGTCGATCTGCGCCAGGTTACCCAGGCAGATAACCTTTGATCCGTTGCCGGCACGGGTAATGATGGTTTTGATCTGGTGCGGCGTCAGGTTCTGGGATTCGTCGATGATGATCAGGCTGTGCTGGAAGCTGCGGCCGCGTATGTAGTTCATCGACTTGAAGTGCAGTGGCACCTTGCTCAGGATGTAGTCGACGCTGGCGGTCATGTTTTCGTCGTCCTCGTGCAGCGCTTCGAGGTTGTCCACGATAGCGCCGAGCCAGGGCTCCATTTTTTCCGCCTCGGTTCCGGGCAGGAAACCAATATCTTCATCCAGCCCCTGAGTGGAGCGGGTGGCGATAATGCGCTTGTAGAGCTTGCTGGCCACGGTCATCTCGATGCAGGCGGCCAGGGCCAGGATGGTCTTGCCCGAGCCAGCGGAACCGGTCAGGTTGACCAGATGAATGTCCGGATCCAGCAGCAGGTTCAGGGCCATGGCCTGATAGATATCCCGGGGCACGAGGCCCCAGACTTCTTCATTCATCAGATCATGCTGATGCAGATCCCGGATGACGATCTGGGTGTCGCTGATGTCCGATACCTTGCCAACAAAACCCTGCTCATCAATGACGAACTCGTTGATATTGAGTTTGGCCAGCTCACCCTCACGTTTGAGGATGTGTTCTGTTACACCTTCCCGCTGAACGGTTTCCACCTTCTCGATGGTGTCCCAGAAGGAATTCGGGAATTCCTTGTAGCCGGTGGGCAGCAGGTCGATATCGTCCAGCAGCTGGTCGTTATGGTAGTCCTGAGCTTCCACCCCGAAACCTCGGGCCTTGAGGCGCATGTTGATGTCTTTACTGACCAGGATGATGTCCCGCGACTTGTGCTTCTCCTGAAGCGCGGCCAGGGTATTGATGATTTTGTTGTCGTTCAGGTGTTCGGGCAGGGAGTGGGATTCCACATGCTGCGCGCTCATCAGAATGAGCAGCTTGCCCAGAGGTTCCGCTTTTTGGGCTCTGACGATCGGCACACCCTTTTCGATCTCCTTTGGTGACGCGTCTCCCAGAAGCTTGTCGATATTGCGAATAGCCTGCCGGCAGTCGGCCGCAACCGCCTGCTTACCGGATTTCAGGTTGTCGAGTTCTTCCAGGACGGTCATCGGAATGATGACATCGTGTTCTTCAAAGTTCAGGAGGGCGTTCGGATCGTGAATGAGGACGTTGGTGTCGAGGACGTACATCTTCTTGCGAGCTTGCGGTGCTCTGGGCATAGGGCGCGCTACCTCTCTGGTGGCTCAGTCGTTGCCGGCGCAGCGGTTGGCCAGCTGCTGGTCTGAGATCAATTTCAACATATCGTAAGTCGTTATGATACCGGTAATTTTGGCGTCCCGTTTTACGAATATCCGGTGCAGATGTTCGCGCATCATAATGTCGGCAATCTCTTTTACCGGCGTCTGTTCATCGACTGAGAGAACGATGGGCGTCATGATATCCCGGACCTCTACAGGGACCTTGCCCATTTCCTCGAAGATCACCATGCGGAGACGCCTGGCGTCGGCTTCTTCTTCGGGGGTCAATTCCGCATCAAAGGCCGAACGGTTGGCGTTCCAGCGAAACTCGGTGATGTCCTTGAGGGTGGCGATGCCAACGATGTCGCCGTTGTCATCCGTCACCGGGCTGCCGGTGATTTCGTTGTCGGTCAGGAAGCGCGCCAGGCGATCCATGGTCCAGGATTGGGGTACTGCCTTAATGCTGGGGGTCATGATCTCGTAAGCGAGAACGGTCATCGAGCGGAGCCTGCCTTTGATAAGTCCTTTTGCTAAAGCTTAGCCTTTCATGGGGATGGCGTCATCCCCTCTAGCTGCCTGACTGTGTTACACCGACCAGATTTCCGGACGCATCATACTTCAGTTCAAAACCCTGGTAGCGCTCTTTGCTCGCGACGTCTTCCAGTGACTGCATCGACTTGATGGGAATATCCACCAATAGCGAATTCACCAGCCACCCCGGCAAGGCGCCGTTGGGGTCCGTGTGCTGAATCCAGATCATCCGGGTTTTCTCGCCCTCCGGGATAAAGCGGTAGAGCGTGTCGGAACGATCAACCCGGACCCGGTTCCCACTCTCTGCCCGCAGGTCTGGCGTCGCGTTGAGATCCATCACGACCTCGCCGCTCGCCTTGTCACCATGGGTGCGGATGCGCAGCACATAATCCCGGTCTGTGACCGGCCAGGGCATGTCGTTGACCGAATAGGCGTAGCGGTCGTGAAAGTCACCCTTACCAAAGGCATAGGATTCAGAACAGTTGTGAACCCACTCGACGCAGGACTCAGGATTGATCATGACCGCCATGAGGTTCTGGAGAGGCACATTAAGCAGGGCGACAGCCTTGAAGGCCTTGAAGCTGGAGTCTTCTTGCTCAATGGTATAAACGCGGATATTGTCGGCTTCTTTCCGCAACTCCCAGCCTTCGGCCAGTTCACCGGGTAACTCAGCGCCGATGCTGGCAGTGGCCAGGGCTGAAAGCAGTAATGTGAGGATCGCCTGGCGGCATGATGTGCCTCGACCGGTAAAGCGGTGGGCCATGGTGTTTCTCATACGGTACACTTCCCTGAAATTAGTGGCCCGAGTCTAACATGTGGAGTTGCCGGTGATGGCCACGTAAACAGGGGATTGTGAACCAGGTACCTCCCGGGTTTGCCGTTCCCGACAATTGGCCTGAACTGACGACCAACATGACAATAAAAAAGCTGATCAATTCGAACGGACAACCCATCACGGGTGTGCTGGAGCAGGAAGTTGAGGAAATCAATTTCCAGGACTATGACCTGCGTACCGTGATGGATCGCCCTCGCTCACGACTTGCCCGCCGCTGGCGTTTTAACCAGTTCCAGTTCATCAGTGTCCAGGCCCCAGGTTGGGTATTCGGTATGGCGCTGGTGGACCTGAAACTTGTTGGCAATGGCTTCTTCTACCTGTATGACTTTGAGAGTGGAGACCTTCTTGAGCAGTCCTTTATCCAGCCCCTGGCAAGGAAAACCAGGATCGAGCCGAAGCCGGAGAGTGGGAGTGCGTTTTTCTCCAAAGGCGCCGTCTCGGTAGAGATCACGCCAGCGGTTGGAGGGCGTCACGTGTCGCTCGTCGCACCGGGTGGAGTGCACGTTGATCTTGAGTTGATGGAAGATCTCGATCCACTTCGTCTGGTCTCCCGGGCGGGTTACAACGGTTGGGTGTTCACCCGTAAGTCCGCCGGCCTTCCTGTGCAGGGTGATATTCGCTGGGGCGACCGGGTCTGGCGAAGTGATGGGGTGGCCCTTGGCTCGATAGACTGGAGTTGCGGGTTCATGCGTCGGGAAACAGCATGGAACTGGGCCTGCATAGCTGGCAAGCTCGCTGATGGCCGGGCTCTGGGGTTGAATCTTGCCGCCGGAGTGAATGAAACGGGCGTGAACGAGAATGCCCTCTGGCTGGATGGCCGCTGCATCAAGCTGGGCGCCGCCAGATTCTGTTTTGACCGCTATCAGCCAGGCAACGATTGGACGGTTTCAACGGAAGATGGCCGGGTAGATCTGCGTTTCTCGCCGTCAGGCGTGAGGCGGGAAAAGCTGAACGCGCTGGTGCTGGCGTCCAATTTTCGACAGTTCATCGGCACATTTGAAGGATACGTTGTCGATAACGAGGGCAAAACGGTGAGGGTCGATGGCCTGCGAGGACTGATGGAAGATCACTTCGCCCGCTGGTGAGCGGGCGAAGTGCGGGACTTAGCGCTCTGGCAGCGTGACGTTCAGCTCAAGTACCGAACAGCTGTCATTACGGTCGACTTCCACCTGAACCATGTCATCGCTGATCTGGACATACTTGCGGATAACCTCAAGCAACTCCTGCTGGAGCTTCGGCAGATAATCCGGCTGATCCCGCTGGCCGCGTTCGTGCGCCACGATGATCTGCAGACGCTCCTTGGCGACGTTGGCGGAGTTCTTTTTCTTGCCTTTGAAGTAATCGAGGAAACTCATCCCTTAGCCCCCCTTGAACATCCGTGAGAAAAAGCCTTTCTTCTGCGATGTCATGAAGCGGTGTTCCCGCTCTTCACCCAGAAGTCTCGCCACGGCATCGTCATAGGCCTGCCCGGCATCGCTGTCTTCCTCAAGAATCACGGGGACGCCCTGGTTGGATGCGTTCAGCACAATCTGGCTTTCCGGGATGACACCCAGAAGCGGGATGGCGAGAATTTCTTCGACATCACCGACGGACAGCATTTCACCTTTCTCCACGCGATCCGGGTTGTAGCGGGTCAACAGCAGGTGCTCCTTGACCGGATCCTGGCCCATTTCCGCACGCCGGGATTTGCTTTGCAGAATGCCCAGAATACGGTCAGAGTCACGAACCGAGGACACTTCGGGATTGGTGACCACGACTGCCTCATCGGCGTAGTAAAGGGCCATCTGAGCACCGTGCTCAATGCCAGCGGGGGAGTCGCAGACGATATAGTCGAAGGTTTCCGAGAGTTCGTTGATCACCTGCTCGACACCATCCTTGGTCAGCGCCTCTTTTTCCCGAGTCTGGGAGGCTGGCAGGATGTAGAGTGTGTCGACCCGTTTATCACGGATCAGGGCCTGGTTAAGGGTGGCTTCGCCCTGGATCACGTTGACGAAGTCGTACACAACACGGCGTTCGCAGTTCATGATCAGGTCGAGGTTGCGCAGGCCCACGTCAAAGTCGATGACCACGGTCTTGTGGCCGCGCTTGGCAAGGCCCGTGCTGATGGAAGCGCTGGTGGTTGTCTTACCAACGCCGCCTTTTCCTGAAGTAACGACAATAATTCTAGCCAAGGTTACATTCCTGTTTCGCGGTGGATTCGTCGTGTCTGCCGAATAATCCGGTCGAGTTGTTATATACCATCAGGCCTTGTCCAGTGGCGTTACCACCAGCAGGTCGTCCCTGAGCTGGATTTGCACAGCACTTTTCCAGCCATTGTCCTGAAGATCTTCGGAGATTTTATAGTGTCCGGCGATGGACACAAGCTCCGCCTCCAGCGATTGGCAGAAAACTCTTGCGCTTTCGGCACCGTGAATGCCCGCCAGTGCGCGGCCTCTCAGTGGGCCATAGACATGAATATTGCCCGCCGCCAGAACTTCAGCGCCAGCCTGCACCGGTGCCAGAATGATCAAATCACCTTCCGGCGCGTAGATTTGCTGTCCGGAGCGAACGGGCTGGCTGATGATCCTTGCCGGTGCGGGAGCCGGCCCCTGAGGCATGGCCTCAGTCTGACCGCTGCTCGCAGGCTCGGCTTTGGTCTCGGGTTCCGGGGCTGGAGAGGCTTCTTCGGAGGCCTTGTCACGCTGACTGCTGCCTGGAAGCAGGGCCAGCGACGCGCCTCTGGCCAGTCGGCGCTGATCCTCGTTACCCCCGCGCACGCCGACCACGTGGATGTTGTGGCGGCGGCAGGTCCCGATCATGCTGAAAAAATCGAGTTCGCTGTCCAGCCCCTCGTATTTTTCCATGCTGATGATGACCGGAATATCCTTGAAGAACCCCGGGGCCTGGCTGATTTTGTCCCGTAGCGTTGCCTCGAACTCGTCCTTGTCAAAGTAATACAACTCAATGGCCGTCATGGAGAGGTTGGCGCTCTTGAGCTGAAAACCCTGTTTTACCCCGGCGGTGGCGGTATCGGTCATGAATGGGTCTCTTCCAAAGGGTTGGGGGTAGGGCGCAGCCGTAGGGGCTCGCTCTCGAACGTTATGCCGGACCAGCCCGTGCTGATGAACTGACGGATGTTGGCGTGGCTGTCGCCGGCCGGGTCGCCGAGCACCTGCTGATAGTGCTGTGCAAACAACTTCAGGGTGTCGCCTTCTGACAGGTTGCAATGACGTCCCAGAGCGAACACCCGGCAGGACCCGGCGTTCTCGCCGGCGGCATTGTTCAGATGGCCGTTACGAAAGCCGGCAGGTTGGTACTCGAAGTACCGGTCGATCAGTGCCAGGGTGTCATCAAAGCTGGCGTGGCCGGCTTCCAGGGACGACAGGTGGATGCGAACCGCCTCGTTGATATTCATTATTTGTGTTCCTGCTTGGGGCCGCTCTGATACAGACTCTTCCATTCCTCGTAGGGCATGCCGTAGATCTCCTCGCGGGCCTCCGGATCGGAAATCTCGAAGCCTCGTTCACCGGCTTCTGCCCGGTACCATTTTGACAGGCAGTTGCGGCAGAAGCCTGCCAGATTCATCAGATCGATATTCTGCACATCGGTGTTGTCGCGGAGATGGTTTACCAGGCGACGGAATGCCGCGGCTTCGATTTCTGTCCGGGACGATTCGGGAATGGGGTTGCTCATGGGGCCTCGTGATATTGCCAGTGGCGAGAGTTACTTTGAATTCCTGACATTCTCTGCATGTTAGCTTAATATACAAGGCTGTATAAATGTACAGAGTCTGGACGTGATATCCGATGCCCCAGCGCAAAATCATCCATGTAGACTGCGACAGCTTCTATGCCTCTGTGGAAATGCGTGATGATCCGTCTCTGCGGGATGTGCCTTTGGCTGTTGGTGGCGATGGCGGGCGTGGTGTTGTAGCCACCTGTAATTACAGGGCCCGCGCCTTCGGTGTGCGCTCGGCCATGCCCGGCAGTGAGGCCCGGCGACTGTGCCCCGGACTGGTCATGGTGCCGCCAGATATGGCCAGGTACCGTGCGGTTTCCCAGCAGGTGATGGCGATTTTGCGGGAGCTTACTGATCTGGTCGAGCCGCTGTCGCTCGACGAAGCGTTTCTGGATGTCTCAGAAGTGACAGATCATAGGGGCAGCGCCACCCTGATGGCCCGATACCTGCGGGAGAGGGTACGTCAGGAGGTTGGTATTACGGTATCGGCAGGGGTGGCGCCGAACAAGTTCCTGGCCAAGATTGCCAGCGACTGGGAAAAGCCGGACGGGCTGTTCGTTATTCGCCCCGGGGATGTGGACGCGTTTGTCCGGTCCCTCAAGGTGGAAAAACTGTTTGGCGTTGGCAAAGTGACTGCTTCCAAGCTGCATGAGATGGGGGTGGAAACCTGTGGTGATATGCAGGCTGTCGGGCCCGAGGTGCTGACTGACCGGTTTGGCAAGCAGGGGTATCGCTTGCATGAGATGGCCTATGGCAGGGACGAGCGTCCGGTGGTGGTGTCGCGTATCGCCAAGTCGGTCAGTGTCGAGCGCACATTCTCCCAGGATCTGCCCGACCGGCTGGCGTGTGAGTCGGTCATGGCGTCGCTGGTGGATGATCTGAATCGCCGGCTGGCTCGAAAGACCCGCGCCAAGCCAATTCATAAGCTATTCGTGAAGGTTCGCTATAGCGATTTCTCAACCCATACCCTGGAACGGGTTCGTGATCAGGTTAAAGAACCGGAAGCAGACGATTACCTTCCCCTGTTCCGGGAGCTGGTTGGGCAGAAAGACAGGCCGGTGAGATTGCTTGGCCTGGGCGTGCGGTTTCGCAATGACGATGCGCCGGTGACGCAACTGAGGCTGTTCGACTGATTGCGCTGAGACGGACTGTGACTGACGGGTGGTCAGAACAGCTTGGCGGCATCGTCGAACAGATAAGCCATGGACCCATACCCCATGAGACCGCCAATCAGGGCTCCCGCTGCAACATCGGTTGGGTAGTGTAGCCCGAGAACGACCCGGGATGCCGCCACGCTCAGGGTGAACGGCAGGATTGCCACAGCGAGGGCCGGTACCGCCATGAACAACATGGTCTGGAAGCAGATGGCGTGCAGCGTGTGGCCGGAGGGGAAGCTGTATCGATCCAATGGAGGGGTGCCGCAGTTAATGCTGGGAAAGGAAATGAACGGCCGTTCCCGGATCAGTCGTCGTTTTAGGAGCTTGTAGGTGATGGTGCAGGTGAGTCCGGTCAGCGCCATCAGCAGGGCGAGGCCCGGGCCCTGTTCGGGAGCGAAGAACGGGATGGAGAGGATCAGCACATACCAGAACCAGCCGTCTCCGAGTTTGCTCACCAGTTGGAAGTAGCCAAGAGCGGGGCCAAATTGAACCAGTCGGTTAATCGTCTGGCAGAAGGCGTATTCGCGCTGATCTACCAGGTCAAAGAAGCGAGATGCTTTGGTTGTTGGTTGCATGGTATTTCGCCTTTGCAGTTTGCTTGAACACCAGTTGTTCGAATTGTTCTATTTGTGAGTTCCAGCTCAGCTCGAGGGCATCGAGCCTTGCCTGAGCCCGGATTCGGCCGAGCAGGGTCGGTTGGTCGGCCAGCCGGAGCGCGCTGTCTACGAAGGCTTCATCATGATTCAGGGGCGCCTTCATGCCGTTTTCCTCATGGCGGAGGTGCTCGCTGGCGGCGGCATCGTCATAGGCCACGATGGCGAGCCCACTGGCCATGGCCTCCAACACCACGTTTCCGAAGGTGTCGGTCTTGCTTGGGAAAAGGAAAATGTCGCCTGACGCGTAGTGCCTGGCCAGGTCTTCTCCACGTTGTGTGCCGCAGAACATGTAGTCGGGGTGCTTCTCGATCAGTTGCCTGCGTAAAGGGCCATCACCGACGAGAACAAACTTCGCCTGTGGGTGGAGTCCCCGGATCCGTTCGTAACAGGCCACCGCCATTCTCAGATTCTTTTCAGATGCCAGGCGCCCGACATACAGGACCGCCCGCTCATTGCCTCTGAGCCCCCATTGGGATCTGAGGTCATCGTCGCGTTTGTGCGGCGTAAAACGGGTGCAATCGACCCCGCGACTCCACAGGCCTGTCGGCCTGATGCCCATGGCGGCAGTGACCTGCTCCATCTTTCGTGTGGGTACCAGTGTGATGGCGGTCCGGTTGTGGAACCAGCGGCCATAGCCGCACAGCACTCGTTCCAGCATGCCGACACCGTAGTAGCGGCTGTACTGATGAAAGTTGGTGTGGAAGCCGGAGCTTACCGGGATGCCCGCTTTTCGAGCCGCGGATACGGCGGCGACGCCCAGAGGCCCCTGAGTGGCGACGTAGATGGCGTCAGGCCGGTCTTTTCGCCAGAGGCGCTTCATCGAAGCCGCGGTGGTCAGGCCGAACCGCAAATCGGCGTAGCCTGGCAGTGGCAGTCCGGCGACAACATGCTCTTGGGTGAACAGTCCCTCGCCAGCGCATGCGACCTCGCCCTTACGCTCGTGGCGTTGCCTCGGGCGCACCACAGACACCCGGTGGCCACGTTGCATCAGGCCCTGGCAGAGGTGCCGGAGAGTATTGGCAACACCATTGATTTCCGGGGGAAAAGTCTCGGAAACGATGCTAATGTGTTGTTGGCGTCGGCTTGCCCGATTGGTCTCGGTCACGATGCTTCCTGTGTTTCCTTTGTCATGTTTCTACTATGGAAACGCGGCATGACAGTTATGCGACAGTCCCGTGACATTCCCTTTACCTGTTCAACCCCCATGAAGCGGAGATGCTATGCAAACCCGAAAACTTGGAAATACCGATACTGATGTCTCTCTGATTTGCCTCGGCACCATGACCTGGGGAGAGCAGAACAGCGAACAGGAGGCGTTCGAACAGCTCGATTACGCGACCGCCGAGGGTGTGAATTTCATTGATGCGGCAGAGATGTATCCGGTACCTCCCAGGGCAGAGACCCAGGGGCTGACGGAAACCTATCTGGGTAACTGGCTTGCCAGGCGAGGTCGCCGGGATGATCTGGTTATCGCCTCGAAGGTTGCTGGGCCGGGGAATGGTCTGAGTTATCTTCGCAATGGCCCGCGCCTGACCCGGGAGCACATTCGTGAGGCTTGTGATGCCAGTCTGAAGCGTTTGCAGACCGATTACATCGATCTGTATCAGGTGCATTGGCCAGACCGTGGGACCAACTTCTTTGGCAAGCTCGGCTACCAGCACAATCCCGAAGAGGCGTTCACGCCGATCGAGGAGACTCTGGGGGCGCTTGCGGAACTGGTTAAAGAGGGAAAGGTACGACACGTCGGGCTGTCCAATGAAACGCCCTGGGGCACCATGGAGTATCTGCGCCTGGCCCGGGAAAACAACTGGCCCCGAGTGGTCAGCATCCAGAACCCTTACAGCCTGTTGAATCGGACCTTTGAGGTGGGACTTGCAGAGTTCGCGCATCGGGAGCAGACCGGGTTGCTCGCGTATTCACCACTGGCTTTCGGTATGCTTTCAGGCAAATACCTGGGTGGAAAGTGGCCGGAAAAAGGCCGCCTGACGCTCTATGAACGCTTCAGTCGTTACAGTGGCGAACGGGGGATGGATGCCACCCGGGCCTATGTCGAGCTTGCCCACAAACACGATCTCTCACCGGTACAGATGGCTCTCGCCTACGTGAACAGTCGTAGTTTTGTGACCAGCAACATCATCGGAGCAACTACCTTGGATCAGTTGCGCGAAAACATCGCGTCCGAGCGATTGGAACTGAGTGCGGATGTCCTTGAGGCGATTGAGGCCATTCATCGAGAGTTCACATATCCCTGCCCATAATGGGTGTTACCAGTGCCCCGGGATGGATTATCCCGGGGTGCTCGGCCTGCCTTTGTTACAAACTGCAAAACTAGGGATAAAAAGTTGACAAAAAACGACCACCTTGATGACAAATTACTGGCGCCAATGTGTGCAAAGTCACATCTTTCTCTGTCATAACGATTAGACTTTAGCACTAGGAACTCGCAGAATTACGCACCAGCTTATAAGGTCATTGACGTGTCATGATTATTCGTATTTTTGTCGCATTGCTCGCTCTCAATATGGTCGCTTTCGTCGTTCGTGCCGAAGCCGCTGAGCGCGTATTTGGTGACATGGATGAAAATCTGACAACCCAGGATGTTTACGAGCTGCAGGAGCGTATGTCCGGTGATTTTGATCAGGATCCTTCCGAAGCTGTCAGTGCCCTGGGTTCACGCCTTCTGACGCTCTCCATGGTTCGCTCCCACAGCAAGGGCAAGCGGTATGCGTCAACGCCCGCTCAGCCGGATCACGGCATTGCACTCCTGAACGAAGGTGCGTGCCTCAACCTGAAGTGGAATTTCTGAGTTTACACCCGGTCTTTTTTTACCCTCGTTTTTTCTTCATTCGCTTTTCGCTGCAATAAGTCCTCAAAATCCTGATTTAGCGCATTGTCTGTACCACGGTACCGTGTGATCATCCCCACATAAAAACAGTCTCTGTGACTCGGAAGGAGCGTGGCGATGACGGAAACAAGGGGCCATCGGCTCAGCGAAGCGGAAGCGTGTGTTGATGAGGTGATTCGGCGGGTCGGCAAGAAAATTACGCTTGGTCTGCCGCTCGGGCTGGGAAAGCCGGTTCGGTTCGTAAATGCGCTGTATCAGCGTGCCAAGGATGACCCTGATATCTCCCTGCACATCGTAACGGCCCTGTCTTTGCTGGCTCCGAAAGGTGGCTCTTCCCTTGAAAAACGGTTTATGGGGCCTTTTGTTGAGCGCTTGTATGGTCAGATACCGGAGCTTGCCTATGCTCGTGATGTCTCTGCCAATCGCCTGCCGGCGAACGTCCGGGTTTCGGAATTTTTCTTCAAGGCTGGTAGCTATCTCAACAACCGGTCGCAGCAGCGCCATTACATCAGCAGTAACTACACCCATGCCGTTCGCGATCTGATGGCGCAGGGCGTCAACGTGGTAGGTCAGATGGTCTCCCCGGGCGACGCGATGGGCCGACCCGGGGAGGTCAGTCTGAGTTGTAATCCGGACCTGTCGCTGGACCTCATTCCCTTACTGAGAGAATTGGAGTCCGAGGGCACCCCGGTTGCCCTGGTCGCAGAGGCAAATCGCCACCTTCCGTTTATGGGGCATCATGCCGTGGTAGATGAGGCAGCGTTCGACGTTGTTCTGGATCATCCGGCATCCGATTATCCGCTGTTTTCTGCGCCGGCGATGGCGGTGAGTCCGGAAGACCATCTCATCGGCTTCTATGCCAGTGCGTTGTTGAAAGATGGCGGCACGCTCCAGGTCGGTATTGGCTCACTGGGGGCGGCCCTCGTCCACAGCGCCATTCTTCGCCACAAGTACAACGAGGATTGGCTGGCGGTGTACAACCACCTCAAGGTGGCCGAGCGTTTTCCCGTTGTAAATGAATATGGTGGTACCAATCCTTTTGATGATGGTCTTTATGGCTGCAGCGAAATGATGGTCGACGGTTTTATCTATCTGATGCAGGCCGGCGTTCTCAGTCGTGAGGTCTACGACCATGCCGGTCTCCAGACTTTGATCAACCGGCAGGCCATGAGTGTGCAGGTATCGATGGACAGCCTGGATACCCTGCGACGCGAGAAACTGATTGACTCACCGATGCGTGCCCGGGATGTGAGCTGGCTGGTGTCATTGGGGATTCTGAAGGAGAACGTCGAATTCAAGGGCGGTCGGCTGCGGATCGGGGATCATTCCGTAGAGGGGGATCTCGATAGCGCTGAGGCTCGCGAAACCATTCAGGCGTTGGCCCTGGGTGACCGGCTTCGTGGCGGCATTGCCATGCATGGCGGATTCTACGTCGGTCCGGAGCGTTTTTATCAGGCCCTGCGGGATCTGACCGACGAGCAGCGGGACCGCATCTGCATGACCAGCGTCAACTTCGTCAACCAGCTGTACGATCACCCCTTCGGTGATCAGAAGCTCAAGGTGGCTCAGCGCGTCCATGGCCGTTTTATTAACTCCGCGATGATGTATACGCTCAGTGGTGCGGCGGTGTCGGACGGCCTGGATGACGGGCGAGTCGTGAGCGGCGTGGGCGGACAATACAACTTTGTGGCCATGGCTCATGAGCTTCCTGGAGCCCGCTCCATTCTGACCATGAGAGCGACCCGGATGTCCGGTGGTAAGGCCGTTTCGAACATCGTGTTCAATTACGCCCATTGCACCATTCCCAGGCATCTGAGGGATATTGTGATTACCGAATACGGCATCGCGGATTTGCGCGGTCAGTGCGATGAACAGGTTTACCTGAGGCTTATCCGGATCGCCGATTCCCGGTTCCAGCAGGAATTGCTCAAGCAGGCGCAGAAGGCGGGCAAGGTGGATGCGTCTTTCCGCTTGCCGCCAGAGTGGTGCAACAACACACCGGGAGCCGTGCGCAGTGCGGTTGCTGTGGCGGGGAATGGCGACCTTTTTCCTGCGTTTCCATTTGGCCGCGAGTTTACCGACGAAGAGTTGAGATTAGGGAAAGCCCTTAAGGCGCTGAAAGCCGCAACCGCGACCCGACGTGGTAAACTGGCGGTTCTCTGGAAGGCCATGCGAACCCGGGAGGATGCTGCGCAGTATGAGCCCCTGCTCGAACGCATGGGGCTGAGTAATCCCTCCGGATTGAAGGAAAAACTGGACCAGGGTCTGGTTGTTCATGGCCTTAAGATTACCGATTCACCGACAGACAACAGGTAGCCCGAAATACCAATGGATGCTTCACAGAACAGGCCGGCCGTTTACACCGTTCACTATGTCCTCAAGAACCGGATCGGCGAACTGGTCGACACGTCGGAAGGCAGCGAGCCGCTGCATTTTATCTATGGCTCTCCGGACATCATTGAAGGGATCCAGAAAGCGGTCAGGGACCGAAACGTCGGGGATTGTCTGGAGGTGACGGTGCCGCCGGAATTGGCCTATGGAGAACATCAGGAAGAGCTGGTTCGTAAGGTGCCACGCTCAATGTTTGAAGGCGTGGAGAACTTACAGATCGGCATGAAGTTCCAGACCAACACCGGCGATGAGGCGCAGATCGTACAAGTCGTCGGTATTGATGGAAACCTGGTCAAGGTCGATGCGAATCACCCTCTGGCAGGCTTTACCCTGTACTTCGACCTGGAAATCGTGGGTCGGCGTGAGGCGACTGAGGACGAAGTGGCTCAGGGGCGTCCGCTTTTCTGAGTCCTCCCGTTTCCTGATCAAACTCGCCGGCTTGTATACGCTTCAGGCCGGTGAGGACGGTTTCATGAAGCTGGGCCGAGAGTTCTGACGTGTTGGCCGCACTTGCGCTGACCGGGGCGTGGAACAGCACGTCCACCCTCGCGGACGGTTGTTGCAACATCCTCAGGAGGTGGGTGTGGAAATCGTCGTCACCAATAAAAGGGGCGAGGTGGTCCGGGCGACCGTCACGGCGATAGCTCACGGTCACAGGTTGGATGAGCGTTTGCGAATCACCCGCAGCGCCCAATAACAGACCGTGGAATGGGAGCACCGAAAGACCAGTGCTGGTGGTGCCTTCCGGGAAGATCAGAACCGACTCCCCAGTGCTCAGATGGTCCGCAATGCTGCGGCGAATGGCCCTTGCTTTGCCGCCCCCCCGTTTGATAAATAATGTGCCTGCCTGCCGGGCAAGCCAGCCAATCACCGGCCATTGGCCCACTTCGGCTTTCGACAGGAAGCGGATTGGGGTCAGGCTCCCGAGAATCGGGATGTCGGACCAGCTGATGTGGTTGCTGACGAACAGGGCGTTTGTCTCGGGCGCCGGGCCATGCACGCGAACCTTGAGGCCCAGGGTGCGGCACGCTACCCGGAAGCAGCGTCGTGCCCAGGGCGTGCGGTCAATGTGCCTGCGAGTGACCAGATCCGTCAGGAGTAAAGCAGTAGCCAGCCCGACCGTTGCTATCAGAAAGAGCACAAAGCCCGTCAGTCTCAGAACCAGTCTCAGCCATCCCATGGTGTCGTATCTCCCGGCCAGGCCAAATCAGGAAGCTTTACCCAGGAAATGGCGGCTGTAACGGGCTGCCAGTTTGTTGACTTCGAGAAGTACCAGCAGGTCGGCGCAACGGAACTCCGGATCCCAGCACGGTTCACCGCAAACCCGGGCACCCAGGCGCATGTAGGCGCGAATCAACGGAGGTACATCCACTGGGCGCTCACCGATGGAAGCGTGAGTCAGGTGGGGGAGTTCACGCAGGGGGGAAACACGGAAGCGCTCGTCTGCCAGGTATTCCTGTTGCAGATGGCTGGCAATTCGCCAGGCTTTTAGTCCGCCATCGGACATGCCAATGCTGGCGCATCCAATCATGTAATCCACGTCCTGTGAAACGAGGTAGTCGGCGACGGCAGACCACAGCAGGGTGATAGTGCCGCCGTTCCGGTAATCCGGATGGACGCAGGTGCGTCCGAGCTCGGCGACGGTGCCTGGCAGCTTCTCCAGTTCCGAGAGATTGAACTCACCGGCGGAGTAGAAGCCGCCTACGGGGCCGGTGTTGGCCTGGTGAAGGATACGAGTGGTTGCAACCAGTTCACCGGTTTCCGTGTCGGTAACGATCAAGTGGTCGCAAACGGCATCGTAGGCATCGGCATCGATGCCAGCCACCTCGGCTCCAAGGTCACTTCCGTATTCCTCCGAGAATACCCGGTAGCGCAGGCGTTGGGCGGCCTCTACTTGCTTGGGGCAGCGAGTCATCTCGGTTTTCAGCTGTCGGGCACTGCGACGGGCCTTAACGGATTGTGCGGTCATGGCATGGTCTCTTTTGTTTCCATTTCCCGACAAGCCTATGAAGCCGGTATGACACATCGGTGACCGGAGAGTGACGTGTGTATGACAGTCATTGGCCATTTGGGCCACCTCTGGCCTTTGTCACAGGGTGTAACGAAGCAACTGATCCATGTATATTTCTGAATAGCATGTATAATTGCTGTTACATGAGGTTGCCTGTATCGTCAGGTGGCAAGAGAGATCTATAACCGGAAGAACAAAATCAGAGATGGATGGCGGCGTGGAACAGACAAACGAAAGTTGGCGTATTCTGATTGTCGAAGACGACGAGCGGCTGGCAGAACTGACCCGTGAATATCTGGAAAGCAACGGGCTGCAGGTCTCTCTTGAAACCCACGGTGGAGCGGCTGTTGAGCGCATCCGCAACGAGCAGCCGGACCTGGTGGTGCTGGATCTGATGCTTCCCGGTGAAGATGGCTTGTCTATCTGCCGCCGCGTGCGCCCTGCCTATGCCGGCCCCATCATCATGTTGACGGCCCGCACCGATGATCTGGATCAGGTTCTCGGACTCGAAATGGGAGCTGACGACTACATCGGCAAGCCAGTCAAGCCCCGGGTGCTGCTTGCCCGAATTCGCGCCATGTTGCGTCGGGTGACCGAGACCGCTCAGGGTGGTGCGGATGAAGCCGATGGCGAAGAGCCGGTACGTCTGCAGTTCAATGACCTTATCGTTGACCGCTCAATGCGGGAGGCCTGGCTCAATGA
Organism: Marinobacter nitratireducens; assembly: GCF_000708045.1. Classification (GTDB taxonomy): domain Bacteria; phylum Pseudomonadota; class Gammaproteobacteria; order Pseudomonadales; family Oleiphilaceae; genus Marinobacter; species Marinobacter nitratireducens. The sequence goes on along the minus strand of NZ_ANIE01000006.1, from coordinate 161,792 downwards.
TGAAAGCATTGATCTCACCAGCGCCGAGTTTGATCTGCTCTGGCTCCTGGCCAGTAATGCGGGACGTGTGCTAAGTCGGGAAGAAATCTTTACCGCGCTTCGTGGCATAGAATATGACGGGCAGGATCGCTCCATTGATGTTCGCGTTTCCAGAATCCGGCCCAAGATCGGTGATGATCCGATCCATCCCCGACGCATCAAGACTGTCCGTAGTAAAGGTTACCTGTTCGTGAAGGAAGCCTGAGTCTGGTCCCGGGAAACCAGCGACTTCTGAACGCTGGTTTCCACTCCTTGTGCCAGGGTAGGTGCCATGCCCCTGAAGCTGTTCCTCAAACTTTATCTTCGCCTTGCAGGCCTGACCGGGCTGGTTGTGTTGGTCTGTATCGCCCTGTTTTCGGGTGTTAACTCGGTCCGCGAGCAGGTCTGGCAGGAAGAATTTCCCGAACCCCTGATGCGTTGGCTGGCGGCAGACCCGGCCTCTGTGGAGCGCTACGACTGGTTGTCTTCTCATTACGACTTTCAGGTACTGGAACCGGATGAGATGACGTTGTCCGATATCACTCGGGAGCGTCTGGGTTATGGTCAGTTGGTGGCGGTCAAAACGGACCTGGGCATTACACTCCTGGTTGTCGGTACCAGTGGCGGTATTCTCAAGCTTAATCTGACTGAACCCTATCGACAGATTACGCAGGCGGTCGCATTGATCATCCGGTGGCACCTTGATCTGGTGGAGTCTCAGGAGCGGGCCGGTGTCATTGACGAATTGTCCAAATCCCTGCATGTCGGCATTCGCCCGGTGAAAGACGCATCCGCTTTGCCGTCGACGGATGTGTTGGAGCGATTGGCCGAGTCGGGCATGGTGTTTTTCCAGGGTGAGGGAAATGCCCGGGTAATGGTCCGGCTCTCAAGCGGCGAGCTGATCGAAGTGAGTTTTCCGGACGCCTATGACCCCTGGGCCTGGCAGGTGTTGTTCCTGCTGGTGGCCGTTGTGGGCGCAGTGCTGGCCGTTGCCCTGTTCCTGGCTGTGAGAGAGGTCGACAATAACCTCAGAAGTGTCGAGTCCGTCGCGATTCGGATTGCCCGTGGTGAGCTTGGGGCCAGGGTAGAAGGCGGCGACAGTAATCTGGTCTCGCGTCTGGCAAAATCCTTCAATGGTATGGCCGAGCACATTCAGCGTCTGGTTCAGGTCCAGAGAGAGATGATTCATGCTGTGTCCCACGAGCTGCGAACGCCGGTGGCCCGGATCCGTTTCGGGGTACAGATGATCGAGGAGTGTCAGGATCAGGAAGCCCTTCACAAGCAACTGGATGGCATTGATGGCGACATCCAGGAGCTCGATGAACTGATTGACGAAATCCTGACCTACGCGCGGCTGGAGCAGGGCGGGCCGGTCTTTTCGCTTCAGGAGGAATCCGTTGTCGATCTGGTCAATCAGGTGGTCTCTGAGCAACAACTCATCCGACCGGCCCTGTCCATTGAGGCCGATATCGACGAGGGCTCCGAGCAGTGGGCACTGTCCGACATTGAGCCGCGTTACATTCATCGTGCCATTCAGAATCTGGTGGGTAACGCAGGCCGATACGCCAATGGCCGGGTTGTGGTCCACTGCCACCTTGACGAGGATAACTGTCGGGTGGATGTCGAGGATGATGGCCCGGGTATCCCGGAAGAAGACTGGGAAAAAGTGTTCACCGCCTTCGCCCGTTTGGATGACAGTCGCACCCGCACGTCCGGAGGCTATGGTTTGGGGCTTTCAATTGTCCGCCGGATTCTATACTGGCATGGTGGTCAGGCATTTGTTGGTCGCAGCGAATCCCTGGGGGGTGCCCGGTTCAGCCTGGTCTGGCCGAGAAAGAAAGCTGACGATGCGATTGTGTGATCCAATACTCACGCCCTCACCAGATGTAACAATCCCGCTACATAACCGCTACTGAAAGCCCGGCCTCAGGTCCTGATAATAGAAAGCGTAAGGGATGACTTTTGAGGTTGTAGTTCTTACGAACTTTCCTTGTTTCATTCGTCATTTAGGGGCTGGTTTTTTCCAGCCCTTTTTTTATGCCTTTCTTTCTGTTTCTTGCCCTGTTCACTCTTACGACTACCGCGCGCCTGTTACACTCCGTAAAAAAACTTACCGGAGACTTGCATGACGCGTTATCTGCTTGCCATCGATCAGGGGACCACCAGTTCCCGTGCCATTGTCTTTGACGAGAGCGGGAATAACTGTGGCATCGCCCAGCAGGAGTTTCACCAGTATTTCCCCAATGATGGGTGGGTGGAGCATGATGCCATGGAAATCTGGGACAGCACCCTGGCCGTTTGCCGCGGTGCTCTGGACAACGCTGGGGTGGCGGCGAAGGAGCTTGCGGGTATCGGGATCACCAATCAGCGCGAAACCACGGTGATCTGGGATCGGAAGACGGGTAAGCCTATCCACCATGCGATTGTCTGGCAGGATCGCCGCACCGCTGCCGTGTGTGCCAAGCTCAAGGCCGATGGCCATGAGGGCACCGTGGTGGAGCGTTCAGGGTTGTTGATTGATCCCTACTTCTCTGCCACCAAGATTGCCTGGATTCTCGACCACGTTGAGGGCGCTCGCGCCCGGGCGGAGGCTGGAGAGCTCGCCTTCGGAACGGTTGATAGTTGGCTGTTGTGGAATCTCACCGGAGGGAAATCCCATTTCACCGACGCCACCAATGCGTCGAGAACGGCGCTTTACAATATCCACGATCAGCAGTGGGACGAAACGTTGCTGGCGCTGTTCCGGGTGCCGGGAGCCCTGCTTCCACAGGTTCTGGATTGTGCGGACAATTACGGGGAAACCCTCGGTGAATTACTGGGTGCGCCGGTGCCAGTGGCTGGCATTGCCGGTGACCAGCAGGCAGCGCTGATCGGCCAGGCATGTTTCGAGCCGGGTATGGCCAAGAGTACCTACGGTACCGGTTGCTTCCTGATCCTGAACACAGGGGAGCAGGCGGTCAGATCCGAGAACCGACTGTTAACCACCATGGCCTACCGGTTGAATGGCAAGCCCTGTTACGCCATCGAAGGCAGTATTTTTATCGCCGGGGCGGCCATGCAATGGCTCAGGGATGGACTGCGGCTCATTGAACATGCCAGCGAATCGTCCGCTCACGCTGAGAATGTGGGTGTGGACAACCCGGTTTACCTTGTGCCTGCCTTCACCGGACTGGGGGCTCCACACTGGGATCCCCATGCACGGGGGGCGATCATGGGGCTGACACGGGACACTGGTATCGGGGAGATCGTAACGGCCGGGCTGCAATCCGTGTGCTATCAGACCAAGGATTTGGTTCGGGCGATTCAGAACGACGGTGCCCGGCTGGCCTCGCTTCGGGTCGATGGTGGCATGGTGGTTAACGACTGGGTGATGCAGTTCCTGGCGGATATTCTGAACGTTGCCGTTGACCGACCCAAGGTTACTGAGACGACTGCCCTGGGTGCGGCCTATCTGGCAGGTCTGCAGACCGGAGTCTACGAAAGCCTGGATCAGATCGCAGGGCTCTGGGAATGCGAGCGGGAGTTTGAACCGGCGATGAAGCCGGCGTTGAGGGAATCGCTCTACGCCGGTTGGCTGGATGCCGTAGAGCGGGTCTGTAATAACTGATCGTCGTCAGGTCAGGCGGAGCGCTCGAAAGCAATCAGGTGGTCCGCCTCGACTCTGACTGGCACATTCTCGCCCATGTGGAAGTCAAGATGGCTTCGGAATAACGCTTCGAACTCTGTGTCGTTTGAGCAGTGGAAGCGGTAAAGGGTCGAGGTGCCTGCGAACGTTTTCTCAACGACTTTGGGGCGAAGCTCGGATTCTGGATCGTAGACGATATCGTCTGGTCGAATCAGCACGTCAACGAGCGTTCCTTTTTCCCATTTATAGGCGCGGTTGCCGTGAATGATACCCAGTTCTGACTCGATGGTATCCGGCCCCAGGGCTATTCCGGGAACAAATCCGCCCTGACCGACAAAGCTCGCTACGAAGCGGTTTGCCGGCTCGTGGTAGAGGTTATAGGGAACATCCCACTGCTGGATGCTGCCGTCCCGAAGAACGGCGACCTGATCGCACATGGCAAACGCTTCCTGCTGATCGTGGGTCACCAGGATAGCGCTGATGCCACGATTCTTCAGGATTTCCCGCACGTCCAGGCTGAGCCGTCGGCGCAGGTCTGCATCAAGATTTGAAAAGGGTTCGTCCAGGAGAATGAGCGTTGGCTCGGGAGCCAGGGCCCGGGCCAGGGCGACACGTTGTTGCTGTCCCCCGGAGAGTTCGTGGGGGTAGCTGTCAGCGAGATCCTGGAGATGCACGACTTTTAGCAGTTCCATGACCTTCTGGCGTTTGTCTGCCTTTTCCATCTTATGGAGCCCGAAACCAACGTTATCGGCGATGGTCAGGTGCGGGAACAGGGCATAGTCCTGGAAAACCATGCCAATCTTCCGCTTTTCCGGAGCCAGGGTTCGGCCGGGTAGGCTTATGGCCTGGGCCTGGAGCCGGATCTCGCCGCTGTTAATGGGCAGGAAGCCGGCGAGGGCTCTGAGGATGGTGCTTTTGCCGCAGCCACTTGGCCCCAGAAGGCATCCGATATCACCCTGGCTGAGCGCAAAGTTGATGTCCTGTACCACGGATTCCCCGCCATATCCACAGGACAGGTTGTTTACTTCCAGCAGCCAATCTGCGGAGGGAGAGGTCTTCTCGGTCATTGGATCAGTCCAGGCGGCCAAGAATCAGGAACTCTAGCAGAGCCTTCTGGGCATGCAGGCGGTTCTCAGCTTCTGCCCAGACCACAGATCCCGGGTGTTCCATCATGTCTGTGGAGATTTCCTCACCACGATGTGCCGGCAGGCAGTGCATGAACAGTGCGTCCTTGTCGGCAATTGACATCAATGTTGGGTTTATCTGGTAGTCTTGGAACGCCTTTTCCCTGGCTTTCTGCTCGTCTTCCTGGCCCATGGATGCCCAGACGTCGGTCACCAGAAGATTGGCGCCCCGCGCTGCATCCTCTGGATCACGAACCACGGTGACCCGGTCTCGGTGCTGCTCAAGCAACTCCGGAGCCGGATCGTAGCCTTCCGGGCAAGCTACGTTGAGATGAAAATCGAACTGCGCGGCTGCGTTGATGTAGGAGTGGCACATGTTGTTGCCATCACCAATCCAGGCAACCGTGCCTCCCCGGATGCTGCCACGGTGCTCACGGTATGTCTGCATGTCGGCCAGCAACTGGCAGGGATGGAAATCATCGGTCAGGGCATTGATGACCGGGACGCTGGATGCAGCCGCAAAACGTTCGACGGTTTCGTGGGCGAACGTTCGGATCATCACCGCATCTACCATGCTGGAGATGACAATGGCGGAATCTTCTATCGGTTCGCCTCGACCCAGCTGGGTGTCGCGGGGGGACAGGAACATGGCAGACCCGCCGAGCTGCGTCATTCCGGCCTCGAAGGAAACCCGGGTACGGGTCGATGATTTTTCGAAAATCATTGCCAGTACGCGATTCTTCAGACTGTCCCGGACGACGCCCTGGCGCCACTCCTTGCGCAGTGCGCTGGCGTGATCCACCAGGCTTTCCAGCTCGGTGGTCGTCATGTCGTTCAGTGTCAGAAAGTGTCTCGCCGCCATGGTGATGGCCCTTGTCTCAACGAAGCCCGCCAGAAACGGGGTTCTATGTGAAAATTTGCGGAAAAAATGGGGTCACAAGTCTAGCCCTTCGCGGCGGGGATGACAACGCCGTAGCCGGGGCTTTGCCTGGGTCAAAACGGCGTGTTTGGTGAGCGCTTGAGGGGACGTGTACAATAGCGTCAACGTCCGTTGCCTTGCGGCAATTCTGTTACATATCTGAGGTAAATGTTCATGGACATCAACGAAACGATCAAGAGCCAGCTCGACGAAAACCCGGTCATTCTTTACATGAAGGGTACGCCCCAAGCGCCTCAGTGCGGCTTCTCTGCGAAGACCGTGCAGGCCGTTATGGCGTGCGGTGAGCGCTTTGCTTTTGTAAACATTCTGGATAATCAGGAATTGCGTGAAGCCCTGAAGGTTTACTCAAGCTGGCCGACCTATCCGCAGCTGTATATCAATGGCGAACTGGTTGGCGGTTGCGACATCGTGCTTGAAATGTCCGAGAGCGGTGAGCTGGCCACTATGGTGAAAGACGCGGTCAAGCAAGCAGAAGCCTGATCAGTCGCGCCTCTAGAGCCGCTCCGGGGCGAGCTTCAGCTCGACCACGAAGCGGTTCTTTGCCTTGTTTCCGGCCGGCGGTGCCGGGTAGGGGCTCGCCGCAAGTGCAGCCCGATAGGCCGCTTTATCGATTCTTTTGTCACCCGACGATTTGACGATTCTTGCCTGGGTCAGGGCGCCGTTATCCAGTAATCCAAGCTCCACTTTCACTGTCACCACAGATTCTCCGGTCTTGCTCGCTTCGTTGGATGCCTTGGCTATCCCGCGCATGCCTTCCGTGGCCTTGGCCAACTGGACGGCGAGCAACGCCACGTATGGATCCTGCTTGACCGGCGCTTCGCTTGTCAGTGTGTTCTGGTCTTTCGCCAGGTTCTCGTTTGGCGAGGGGGCCTGTTCCCGGGTCCGGGGCGTCATCTGCTCACTTGACGTGTCGGGCGCCGGTGTTCGGGTGCTTGATATCTGCGGACGGCTTTGGGGCTTCTGGCTCGCAGGTTTTGAGCGCGTCTCGGCCAAATCGGGCGTCTTCGCAGAGCGCGATACCCTCGGTTTTGCGGTGGTGTCAGGTGGCGTTTTGTCCGGGATTGGGATCTTGAACTCGGGATTTCTGTTGGTTGGCGGCGTTGTAGCGGTTGTCGCTTTCGAGGCTTTGCTCGCTGGGCTTGCCGTTGTCAGCGCTACCTGAATGGTGTTGTGGGGAGGCTCGGGCTTGCTGGATGGAAACGGCAAGCCCGAGAGGATCAGAATATGGACGAGAAGCGCCGACGACAGCGCCAAGAGAAATCGGTAACCCGCCGGTAGATGGGGGGTACTGCCCAGGTGATGCATTGGCGTCAGGCGGTTTTACTCCGCAGGCTGCCAACAACAGCGTCGAGCGCCCGATCAATCAGTGCGCCCTGTTCCAGCAAAGTCAGGCGCCCACGTCGCATTTCGTGTGCGAGTTCGATGCGGTTCTTCTCAATGACTTTCAGTCCCATCCGGTTTACAAAGACGAAGCAGTCCGCTTCTTCAATGATCGCCGACAGTTTGCAGCGGAAGCTGGCTCCGTTGACCAGTCGGAACTCTACCCAGTTGCCAATTTCGATACCATCGATCTGAGTGACATACTCGGAGATGGCTGCATCTTCCAGTTCCTGCTGGCGCTCGACCGCGGTCTGGTGAGTCGCCTCGGGTTCCTCATCGGTTTCCGCCGGTGAGTCCTGACGGGCCTCAATAGCTGCATTGGTCCGGAAGGCCTCAGCCAGTTCGTGTTTGAGGTGGCCCATCATCTCATCCAGCCGGGATGAGTTGTAGGAGACCTCCTCCAGGCCCGCGCGAAGAGTCTTGAGCAGGCTCGGTACAACCCGGACCCACTGATCGCGTTCCTCATCTTCCTGATGAGGGTGGAGGCACCAGATGAGGTCATCCACCGTGCGCACGGCCTCATGCCAGCGATGTTCCACGTCATCCCTCAGGTAGGCGAGGAACATGAAGCGACTCCAGCCGTTGGTCAGGATGTCGTATATGGGGTCTGGCAGCCGGTAACGGGCAAGCTTTTCCTTGAGCAGGGTGTCGACCGTCTCCTGGGCTTTCTGGGACTTGATGCGACCTCGTTCGGACTCCCGGGTTCTCTGCTCTACAAGTGAGGCCTTCCGATTCTCTTTTTCCAGGAACTGTTCGAACTCGTGATTGAGTGTGTCAAACAGGCTTACATCGCCATTGAACTCGTTGAGGATGCGCTGAACGATGTTGTGAATCTGGTTGTAAAGCTTGTCCTTGGCTTTCTCGTCACTGCTGCTCCAGCCAATACCAGCCCGGGCCAGGGAGTTGAGCAGCCGGCGTGCGGGGTGTGTTGCCTGGCTAAAGAAGGTCTTGTCCCGCATGACAACCTTCAGGATCGGGATCTGGAGTCGGCTGATCAGAACCTGCACGGGAGCTGACAGGTTGTAATCGTCGAGAATGAATTCAAACAGCATGGAGACCAGGTTGATCAGGTCTTCATCGAATTCATTCAGTGCTGGTTTCCGGCCGTCGCCTGTGTCGGCTCTCGCCAGTAGTTGCTGGACGACCTGGCGCAGGTCAACGGTTATCGGCTCGCCGTCACTCAGGTTGTCTCCGGTCGGTACGGCGTCCGTTACCGGCAGAGAGTTCAGAAGGTCTGCCAGCTCGGCGTCCCCGACGACTCGCAGGCTGGGGTCGGATGTTCTTGGTGGCATGCCTGCGTTGGTGCGCTGCAGTGCCAACATTTGTCGGATCTGTTCGAACAGAGCGCTTTCATGGGCATCTTCCGGGGAGGCGGTTGTGGCCGTTGCAGGCTCATCACTGGCTTGCTGGGGCGCCTTGCCCTTTTGGGTAGCCTGCTGCTTGCCTGCCTTGCCGTGATAACGGAAGTTGGGAATGATGCCGGCCTGAATCAGAATCCGGTTGGCTTCATCTAGCAGCATTCCGAGATTCGAAACTACGTAGCGATCAAACTGCTTGAGCAGGATCAATCGCTCTCGGATCTGGATTTCCAGTGCCTGGATGGCCTCTGTGAACGCGCTGCAGAGATGTTCGGGTGCCATGGGATTAACGGGGGAATCCTCCGTGGCTTCCGGGTATACCTGACCGAATCGGGTCTGTAACTGGAGCAGCGGACCCTGGAAGTGTGCTTTCGCTTTCGTGATCATCGCATTGAGCGCGACCTGTTCTTCCAGATCCTCATTGCCGACCAGTGACAGCGTGTCGGCTGTGGCCTGCTTGCTCAGGGACTCGTCCTGAATGTGGCCTGTGTGCGGGGGGTTGGCGAAAAACTGTGCGACAGCGTTCTGGAAATGTCTTTCCACGCCTTTGCGTTTGATGCGAATTTCCCGCATCGCTTCGAAGTAGCGATTTTGCTCATTGTTGCTGCGGGCATTATTCGCGAGCTCAAAAAGGGAGTCGTCGACCGCGTCGAATGCTCCCTGCAAAAGATCGCCCAGTCCGGCGACGACGGTGTCGCGGATGCGGGTGACCTCCATTGGAACCGGTTTGCTGCTACCTGCTTCCCTGTGTTCGCGGAGGTAATGTATGCCGGACTGCTTATTCATGGCCGACTCCTTTTACGCCTCAACCGGATACATGACCGAGCTTTAAAACCTACTATTCTCGTTATTGTACAAATTTACCGTATTTTTAGGCAGCTGAACATGATTAAAAGTTAACCTGCGACAGCTGTCAAAGAATTGGCTTCGTATTATAGGCCAAGAGCCCGCTTTTTGCGTTTTTTGGGGTGGACGATCGCAGCCTTGACGACATTGTCCTTTATCTGAAGGACTTCGATGCGATGGCCATCCACTTTCAGGCAAACATTGGTGTCCGGGATGTTTTCCAGTGTCTCGGTAATCAGTCCATTCAGGGTTTTGGGGCCGTCTGTTGATAGCTTCCAGCCCAGGGTCTTGTTGATGGTTCGTACCGCCGCGGTTCCGTCAATAATAAAGGTGCCGTCGTCCTGGGGAATGATGTCAGGGCTTGTGGCGGCATAGTCGGTGGTGAAATCGCCAATGATCTCTTCCAGGATGTCTTCGAGTGTGGCCAGTCCGAGCACGTCTCCGTATTCGTCTACCACAATCCCGAATCGACGCTTCCCTTTCTGGAAATTGATCAGCTGCGTGTTGAGCGGTGTGCTCTCGGGGACAAAGTACGGATCCTGGCAAAGCTGCATGATCATGGCCCGATTGATTTCGTCCTGCTGCAGTAACTTGGAGGCGCTGCGCAGGTGCAGGATGCCCTGAATGTTGTTGATGTCGCCTTTGTAGACCGGCAGTCGGGTGTGCTGGCTGCTGCGAAGCTGCCGAAGAATGGTATCGGTGTCGTCATCCAGGTCGATACCGATGACCTCGTTCCGGGGCACCATAATGTCGTTAACAGTCACCTTTTCCAGGTCGAGAATGCTGATCAGCATATCTTTGTGTTTCTTGGGGATCAGTGCCCCGGCCTCGTTCACCACCGTTCTGAGCTCTTCCCGGCTGAGATGGTCGCTGGCGGCTTCCTCGGGCGACACTCTCAGGAGCTTCAGAATAACTCCGGTCAGCAAATTGACGGCCCAGACAATCGGATACAGCAGTTTTAATAGTGGGCCCAGGATAAAGCTGGCCGGAAACGCGATTTTTTCCGGAAACAGGGCTGCAAGGGTTTTTGGTGTCACTTCTGCGAAGATCAGGATGACGACCGTCAGGAGCAGAGTCGCAATAGCGATGCCGGCATCACCCCAGAGTTCGATGGCAATAACGGTTGCTATGGATGATGCGAGGATGTTGACGAAGTTGTTGCCGATCAGGATAACGCCAATCAGTTGGTCGGTGCGCTGAAGCAGGTTCTGGGCGCGTTGGGCTCCCTTGTGCCCGGTGTTGGCTAGGTGTTTCAGTCGATACCGATTCAGGGACATCATGCCGGTTTCTGAGCTTGAGAAGAATCCGGACAGAAGAATCAGGCCGATAAGTAGAATGAACAGCGCGGTAAGCGATGTTTCGTTCAAGAGAGGTGTCCTTGTATGGCTGACGAGAGAGGAAAATAGGGTTTGCCTGAGGCTGGTGTCAAGTGCCTGCGCCCAGGCCGGTCCTTAGCTTCCCTTTTTGAATACCAGTTCAAGCGCGAATTTGCTGCCGTAAAAGGCGAGCATGAGCAGGATGCATCCTGCAAGGGTCCAGCGACTCGCGGTAATACCGCGCCAGCCTTTCGTGTAGCGGCCAACGAGAAGGGCGACGAACACCAGCAGGGACAGAAGTGAAAAGATGGTCTTGTGCGCCAGGTCCTGGGCGAAGAGGTCTTTGACGAAAAGCGCGCCGGTTCCGATGGCCAGGGTCAGCATCACTACACCGGCCCAGACCATTTCAAATAGCAGGGACTCCATGGTTTGCAGCGGGGGTAGGTTGCGAACCAGGAGGCTGTTGTAGTTGTGCTTGAGCTGGCGATTCTGGAAATACAGCAAAATGGCCTGAATGGCCGCCAGGGTAAACAGGCTGTAGGCGGTAACCGACAGGGCGATGTGGGAAAGCATGCCGTAGCTGTCGTCTGAGACCAGTCTGGACGGCGTGTGGGTGACCAGGGCCATGATGATGGTGAGCGTTGCCAGTGGATATACGCCCAGCAACATATTCTGTACGGGTTTGCGCAGGTTTAATCCGAGTAGCAGAAATACGATGATCCAGGAGATCAGGACCGAGCTCTTGAAAAAGCCAAAGTCAAAACCGCCATCGTGGTGAACGGTCTGGGCGATGAGGAGGCCATGGCTAACCAGTGCAAGAACGCCAATCAGTGTTGTTATGGCGATGTTGCTTTGCACCCGGCCCCTGAAATGCAGTGCCTGTAGTGCAGTTCCTACGCTGTACAGAAATAGAGAGGTTACCGCGAGAATCAGCGTTCCCATGACTTCCTTATTAACCGCTGTGCTGACAGGGGATCGGTGCAATTTGTCACCGATTTGACCGGGCTGGTCGTTTCAGGGCGATAGTCTGGTTATAATGTCGCGATTATGCAACTGGAATCAAGGAGTCCTGTCCGGCTCTGTGGTCCATGCACTCAATTTATCCGGGGTACGGAAGAGTAACATGTTTGAGAACCTCCAAGACCGACTTTCCGGTAGCCTGCGCAAGATTTCCGGTCAGGCGCGGCTCACCGATGACAATATCAAGGATACGCTGCGCGAAGTGAGGATGGCTCTGCTTGAGGCAGATGTCGCCCTTCCGGTCGTGAAGGATTTTGTCGAGGGCGTCCGGGCGAGGGCGATTGGGCAGGAGGTTCAGCGCAGCCTCACTCCTGGCCAGGTGTTTGTGAAGGTCGTCCAGCAGGAGCTGGAGCGGGTGATGGGCGCCGGGAACGAATCCCTGAACCTGGCGACTCAACCACCTGCGGTCATCATGATGGCGGGTTTGCAGGGTGCGGGTAAAACCACCACAGTGGCGAAGCTCTCCCGTTTCCTGAAGGAGCGCGAGAAAAAATCCGTGATGGTTGTCAGTGCGGACGTTTACCGGCCTGCTGCCATCCGTCAGCTTGAAACTCTGGCTGGTGAAGTGGGTATTGAGTTCTTCCCCAGCACGTCTGACCAGGATCCGGTGGATATCGCAGAGGGCGCCATTACTGCGGCCAGGAAGAAGCACGTTGATGTGGTGATTCTGGATACCGCCGGTCGTTTGCATGTTGACGAGCAGATGATGGGAGAGATCGGGCGCCTTCATAAGGCTGTAAATCCGATTGAGACCCTGTTTGTAGTGGACGCGATGACTGGTCAGGATGCCGCTAACACCGCCAAGGCGTTCAATGATGCGCTGCCATTGACCGGTGTCGTGCTGACCAAGACCGACGGTGATGCCCGCGGTGGTGCGGCTCTTTCCGTTCGCCATATCACCGGTAAGCCCATCAAGTTTATGGGGGTGGGTGAGAAATCAGATGCGCTGGAGCCGTTTTATCCGGATCGTGTCGCCTCCAGAATTCTCGGCATGGGCGATGTGCTTTCTCTTATTGAGGAAGCTGAGCGCAAGCTGGATCAGAAGAAGGCGCAAAAGCTCACCAAAAAGATCAAGAAAGGAAAAAGCTTTGATCTTGAGGACTTTCGTGACCAGCTTCAGCAGATGAAGAATATGGGTGGTATTGGTGGCCTGATGGACAAGCTTCCCGGGATGGGGCAGATGGCCCAGATGGCTCAGCAGCAGGTCAATGACAAGTCTGTAGGGCAGATGGAGGCCATTATCTGCTCGATGACACCCAAGGAGCGTCGCTATCCGGATGTCATCAACAATGCGCGCAAGCGTCGTATTGCGGCCGGTTCCGGTACCCAGATACAGGACGTCAATCGACTGCTCAAGCAGCACAAGCAGATGCAGAAGATGATGAAGAAGTTCAGCAAGAAGGGCGGAATGGCCAATATGATGCGCGGGCTCGGTGGCATGATGCCCCCGGGTGGTGGCGGTGGTGGCATGCCTCCTTTTGGCCGTATGTAAAAAGCCTTACACCGAAAACGGTGAAACCGAGCGTTTCCCTGTTTTCTTTGCCGCTTTTTTAGCATAGAATAGCGGCCCTTTCGAGTATGGGTCCTCTCGCCAACTATCTATAAGCGGGTGAGAGACGTACAAAGTTCGTACACACAGAACAGGATATTGGTTAAATGGTAACAATCCGTTTGGCTCGTGGCGGCTCCAAGAAGCGCCCGTTCTACCATCTGACAGTAACCGACAGCCGCAAGTCCCGCGACGGTCGTTTCATTGAGCGTGTTGGCTTTTTCAACCCGGTTGCCCGTGGTCAGGAAGAGCGTCTGCGCGTAGATCAGGATCGCGTCAACTACTGGCTCGGCCAGGGTGCCCAGACCAGCGATCGTGTAGCTCAGCTGCTGAAGACGGCTGGCTAATAGCACTACTGAACCGGGGTTGATGGCATGACGCAGCATTCGCAGGAAACTGTGATCGGCCAGATTACTTCGGTGTTTGGGGTCAAGGGATGGCTTAAGGTCTTCTCTTACACAGACCCCAAAGAAGGAATACTGCAGTATCGGGACTGGGTACTCGATCTGGACGGCAAGCGTATTCCGGCAAGGCTTGAGGAGGGTCGCCGCCAAGGGCAGGGGATCGTCGTCAGGCTTAAAGGTGTTGATGATCGGGATGTGGCGCTGAGCTATCGTGGTGCCGACATCAAGGTTGCGACAGCTGAATTGCCTGAGCTTGCTGAAGGGGAGTACTACTGGTACCAGCTTGAGGGCCTTGATGTCTTCACCGTTGATGGTCAGTGCCTGGGTAAGGTCCACCATCTGATGGAAACTGGTTCCAATGACGTCCTGGTGGTGCGAGCTTCGGATGGCTCTATCGACCAGCGCGAGCGCCTGCTGCCCTATCTTCCTGACCAGGTAGTCAGGAGTGTGGATCTGGCAGAGCGACGTATTCTGGTGGAATGGGATCCGGAGTTCTGACGGGTGTGGATTGGCGCAGTCAGTCTGTTCCCGGAGATGTTCGGTGCGGTTACGGAATACGGGATCACGGGTAGAGCTGTCAGGGATGGTCTTCTGACCTTCCAGAGCTGGAATCCCCGGGATTTTACCCATGACCGTCATCGCACAGTGGACGACCGGCCTTATGGCGGCGGCCCTGGTATGCTGATGAAAATTCAGCCTCTCAGGGATGCTATCCATGCGGCACGTGAGTCTGCGCCTGGCAAGGCCTGTGTGGTGTACTTGTCACCGCAGGGTGAGACCCTGAATCAGTCGGTGGTTGAATCGCTGGCTGAAGAAGAGCGTCTGATTCTTGTTGCAGGTCGCTATGAAGGCGTTGATGAGCGCCTGATAACTGCGGAAGTCGATCGGGAAGTGTCGCTGGGTGATTTTGTCCTTTCCGGCGGCGAGCTGGCGGCTATGGCTGTCATCGATGCGGTAACACGCTTCATCCCCGGTGCGCTGGGTCATGCGCAGTCGGCAGAGCAAGATTCGTTTGCCGACGGATTGCTGGATTGTCCGCACTACACCCGGCCCGAAGTATACGAAGGTCAGGCGGTGCCGGAGGTTCTTTTGGGCGGTCACCATGAACAGATCCGGCGTTGGCGACTCAAGGAGTCGCTGAGGCGAACCCGGGAGCGACGCCCCGACCTGTTGGAAAAACGGGTACTTACGGACGAAGAGCGTGAGCTGCTGGAAGAAATTTTGAATGAACCGGGTGTCTCTGAGTGATTCAGGACACTGAGAGATTGGGTATCAGGAGCATTACGATGAGCGGCAAGAACAACATCATCAGTCAGATTGAAGCAGAACAGATGACCAAGGAAATCCCTGCGTTCGCGCCGGGTGATACCGTGGTTGTTCAGGTTCGTGTAACCGAGGGTAACCGTGAGCGTCTGCAGGCGTTCGAAGGTGTTGTTATCGGTAAGCGTAACCGTGGCATGAACTCTTCCTTCACCGTGCGTAAGATTTCTTACGGTGTTGGTGTAGAGCGTACCTTCCAGACCTTCTCCAAGCTGATCGACAGCATCAGCGTGAAGCGTCGCGGCGACGTCCGTCAGGCCAAGCTTTACTACCTGCGCGACCTGTCTGGTAAGGCGGCTCGCATCAAGGAAAAGCTGGGCTGATCAGCCTATCGCTGAGACGTTCGTTTCCAGAAAAGGCAGCCAATGGCTGCCTTTTTTTGTGTCTGTAGGGTGGTAAAGTTCTAGATTGCCGAGCAGTTGAGGGATGGGGAAGGTGTGAGGTCGTACGACGATATCGTAATAACGCGTTTCACGGATGCTCTCTGGCTTGAGGACGGGCTTGGCGAAAAGACCCGGCAGGCTTATCGCAGCGACCTGCTTCGGTTGTCTGCATGGCTTGAGTCCCAGCCGGGCAAGCCTGTGCTGACTGCTGCCCGCCGTACCGATCTTCTTGCCTGGATGTCTCAGGGATTGGCTGAGGGGGTAAAGACCTCAACGGCCGCGCGCCGTCTGTCTGGTGTTCGGCGATTCTATCGTTATCTGTTGCGGGAAGGTGTTGTTTCCGAGGACCCCACTCTCCGCATCGATAGCCCAAGATTGCCTCGCAGGTTGCCGGATTCGTTGACCGAAGATGAGGTGGATGCGCTGTTAGATGAGCCCGATCCAGATGTGCCGATAGAGCTTCGGGACCGGGCAATGCTGGAGATTCTTTATGGCTGCGGGCTGCGGGTCTCCGAGTTGACGGAGTTGCAGGTTGATCAGGTCAACCTCCGGCAGGGGGTGATCCGTATCATCGGCAAAGGCAACAAAGAGCGCCTGGTGCCTATGGGGGAGGAGGCCGTGGACTGGCTGGTTCTCTATATGAGGGAGGCCAGGCCCGAGCTGCTGAAAGGGCGCGCCGCAGATGCCCTTTTTCCTGGAAATCGACCGGTGGCAATGACGCGACAGGCTTTCTGGTACCGGATCAAGCACTATGCGGTTCGAGCAGGAATTCAAAAGCACCTGTCTCCTCATACCTTACGTCATGCGTTTGCGACCCACTTGTTGAATCATGGTGCCGATCTGAGGGTGGTGCAGATGCTTCTGGGGCACGCTGACCTGTCGACCACACAAATATATACCCATGTGGCTCGCCAAAGGCTTCAGGCGCTTCATCAGTCTCATCATCCCCGTGGATGAGGGTCGGAATTTTGGTTAAGGTGGCTGTTGAACTTTTGCGGCGGCCTAGTGTCGCATAACCTGTTGAGTGGCTCGACGACCTGAACCGGCGAGTCCGTTACCTAATTTGACTGGATGTATGTATGTCTGCCAGAAGAAGCTTGAAGTGTGTGGCTGCAGTGCTTGGAATGAGTGTCGCTGCTCTGTTGTCGGCGCCCCTGGTTGCGGGAGAGGTCGAAGATCGTATCGCTGAGCGCCTGAGTGCCGCTGTACCTGGTTTACAGGTGAGTTCGGTTCGCGAGTCCGAGGCTGAAGGGCTTTATGAGGTTCAGAGCAACAATGGCGAAACCATCTATACCACGGTAGACGGGCAATACCTGCTGACCGGTGACATGCTTAAGATAACCGATACCGGCATTGCCAATGTGACGGAACAGGCCCGGACCGGGCAGCGCCGTAAGGTCATGGAAAGCTTTGGGGACGACGGGGTGATCAGCTTCCCTGCTGAGGGTGACGAGAAGGCTGTGATCAGCGTGTTCACCGACATTGATTGTCCATACTGCCGCAAACTGCATAACGAGGTTGGTCAGCTCAACGGTTACGGCATTACCGTGAATTACTATGCCTTCCCCCGCTCCGGCCCCAATACAGAGTCATTCCGGAAATACGAGTCGGTCTGGTGTGCAGACGATCAGCAGGCGGCTATGGACGCCGCAAAAGCGGGGCGCCGTGTTGAAGCAGCTGAGTGCGAAAATCCAGTGCTTGAACAATACCGCCTGGGTGGTCAGGTCGGTGTCACTGGTACTCCCGCTATTGTGCTCGAAGATGGAACCATGGTGCGGGGGTACGTTCCTGCGGATAACCTGGCCAAGGGGCTGGGCCTCCTCTGATAGTATTTGCGGCCGGTTGCGCCGGCCGCACCCTTCCTGTATTTGATCTGCTTCCGATTCAGGGCTTATTCATGCGCTACTGAATGGGTATACTATGCCCCCACTGAAATTCATCAGCACCCGTTCGGGATCAGAGGTGAAAGTTTGAAAGACGTCAATGTCGGAATCTGCGGACTGGGTACCGTTGGCGGCGGTACGTTCAATGTCTTGACTCGCAATGCCAAGCTTATTGCCGGCCGGAGCGGATGCAACATCCGAATCGCGCGGGTTGCCAGTCGTCACGCCAGGGATGACATGGATCTTGGCGACGTACCGTTTTCTACTGACATCTTTGATGTGGTTAACGATCCCTCTGTCGATATTGTCGTCGAGCTGATTGGCGGCTATGACGCAGCCAAAGAATTGGTACTGGCCGCTGTTCGCAATGGTAAGCACGTTGTGACCGCCAACAAGGCATTGATCGCCGTCCACGGAAACGAAATTTTCGAGGCCGCGGACAAGGCTGGTGTCGTAGTGGCTTACGAAGCGGGTGTGGCCGGCGGTATTCCGGTGATGAAAGCCGTACGCGAAGGTATGGCCGCAAACCGGATCGACTGGATTGCCGGCATCATCAACGGAACCGGTAACTACATCCTGACTGAGATGCGTGCGGGCCGGGAGTTTTCCGAAGTGCTCAAGGAGGCACAGGATCTTGGCTACGCCGAAGCGGATCCGACGTTTGACGTTGAGGGTATTGATGCTGCACACAAGCTGACGATTCTGGCCTCGGCCGGTTTCGGTGTACCGCTGCAGTTTGAAAAGGGATTCACCGAGGGAATTTCCAAAATCACCCCCTACGACATTGCCCATGCGGAATTGCTTGGTTATCGGATCAAGCACCTGGGTATTGCTCGCCGTCGCGAAGATGGCATCGAGCTGCGGGTGCATCCGACACTCGTGCCCAAGAGCCACCTGATCGCTCAGGTTGACGGTGTCCTGAACGCCGTTCTCGTCGATGGCGATGCGGTTGGTCAGACCATGTACTACGGTCCAGGTGCAGGTGACGAGGCGACTGCATCAGCTGTTATTGCCGATATCGTTGACGTTGCCCGCGGAGTTGCCTGCGGCAGCAGCCAGCGGGTTCCGTACCTTGGGTTCGAGCCTGACGCCATCGAAGAGCTCGATGTGCTGTCCATGGAAGATGTGCAGTCAGCTTACTATCTGCGTATCACTGCGCTGGATCGTCCGGGTGTTCTGGCCAAGATTGCCTCTGTACTCAGTGAGCATGGCATCAATATCGAATCCATCATGCAGAAAGAATCCGAACTCAAGGACGGTCGCATCCCGGTGATCATCCTGACCCATACGGTTCAGGAGCGTCAGATGAACCGCTCTATTGAAGAGCTTGAGGGCTTGTCAGACATCGACGGCCAGGTTATTCGCATCCGCGCTGAAAACTTTAACTGACAGGTACGCACGTGAGATATATCAGTACGCGGGGTGAAGCGCCCGCATTGGGCTTTGAAGACGTTCTCCTGACAGGTCTTGCCAGCGACGGCGGCCTTTACGTTCCCGAATCCCTCCCGCACTTCAGTCTTGAGGAAATTCGCAGCTGGCGTGGGCTGAGCTACAGCGAACTTGCGTTCAATATCATGCACCCGTTTGTGAGCGATGCGATTCCGGAAGATGATTTCCGCAAGATGCTGGACGAAACCTACGCGGGTTTTGCCCACAAGGCCGTAGCGCCACTGGTTCAGCTTGATACCAACGAATGGGTGCTGGAGCTGTTCCGGGGACCGACACTGGCGTTCAAGGATTTTGCCTTGCAACTGCTGGGCAGGTTGCTGGATTACGTTCTCGAAAAACGCAAGCAGCACGTGGTCATCATGGGTGCGACCTCGGGGGATACCGGGTCGGCCGCGATTGAAGGCTGCCGCCACTGCGAGCATGTGGATATTTTTATCCTGCATCCACATCAGCGGGTATCCGAGGTTCAGCGGCGTCAGATGACAACCGTCATCGGCGATAATATTCACAACATTGCGGTCGAGGGTAACTTTGACGACTGCCAGAAGATGGTCAAGGAAAGCTTTGGTGATCAGTCTTTCCTGGGCGGCAAAACCCAGCTTGCCGCGGTGAATTCCATCAACTGGGCCCGGATCATGGCCCAGATCGTCTACTACTTCCAGGCCTCCCTGGCACTTGGTGGGCCGGATCGGAGCATGGCGTTCTCGGTACCGACCGGTAACTTCGGTGATATCTTTGCCGGCTACCTGGCCAAAAAGATGGGGCTGCCGATTTCCCAGCTGGTTATTGCAACCAATCGCAATGACATTCTGCACCGATTCATGAGCGGTAACCGCTACGAACAGCACCAGCTGGAGCATACGCTGTCCCCGAGTATGGACATCATGGTGTCCAGTAACTTCGAGCGGCTGCTGTTTGATCTGCACGGTCGGGATGGCGCAGCAGTCAAGGAGCTGCTGGAAAACGCCGCCAAGGGGCCGGTCAGCATTGAAGATTATCGCTGGCGCCATGCTCGCAAGCTGTTTGACAGCGACGCAGTGGATGATAAAACCACCTGCGAGACCATTCGAGAGGTGTTTGAGCAGAACGAATATTTGCTGGATCCTCACACCGCGATTGGTGTTAAGGCCGCCCGTAACTGTCGTCGTGACCCATCGGTTCCAATGATTACTCTGGGGACAGCGCATCCCGCCAAATTCCCGGACGCCATCGCCGAGTCTGGACTGACCGTCAAGCCCGAGCTTCCGCCTCACATGGCTGATCTGTTCGAGCGGGAAGAGCGCTACACGGTGCTGGATAATGATGTGACCGGTGTTCAGTCGTTCATCGCCGAACACTGGAAAAACGCCTGACCGGGTATGACTCCAAAGAAGATTCTGCGTCGCCCCCAACCGGACTCCAGTCCGGTCTGGGGGGCTAGTCTCCCACCGATTCTCCGTCGCCTTTACGCCGCCCGGGGCATTCGCTCCGACGATGAACTCAGCTATACCCTGAAGCACCTGGCCTCGCCGATGGAGCTCAGGGGTATTGAGCGAGCTGTCGGGCTGCTTGCTGAGGCCATTATCCAGAAGCAAAAAGTGCTGGTTCTCGGAGATTTTGACGCGGATGGTGCAACCAGTACTGCGGTTGCCATGCTCGGCTTGACCATGCTCGGTGTCGCCGACATCGATTTCCGGGTGCCCAGTCGCTTTTCGGATGGATACGGGCTGACGCCAGGCATCATTGAAAGGTTGCACCACGAAGGTGAACTCCCCGACCTGATGGTCACTGTAGATAACGGTATTTCTGCTGTTGAAGGCGTAAAAGCGGCTCAGAACCTCGGCATCAAAGTCATCGTTACCGATCACCATCTGGCTGGAGAGGTGTTACCGGATGCTGATGCGATCGTGAACCCGAATCAACCCGGTTGTCCTTTTCTCAGTAAAAATGCTGCGGGCGTTGGGGTCATGTTTTATGTGCTGACGGCCCTGCGTAAACATCTGCGTGACGCCGGGAGTCTGCCAACGCCTGAGCCAAATCTGGGGCACCTGCTTGATCTTGTTGCTCTGGGTACTGTGGCAGACGTGGTGCCGCTGGATCACAACAACCGGATATTTGTAGAGCAGGGCCTACGCCGGATACGCAAGGGCGAAGCCCGCCCAGGCATCCTTGCGTTGCTGGAGGTGGCCGGGCGGGATTACACGGCCATCAGCTCGACGGATCTCGGATTTGTCGTCGGACCCAGATTGAACGCGGCCGGTCGCCTGGACGATATGAGTATCGGCATCGCCTGCCTGTTGGCTGACAGCCCGGATGAAGCTCGCCGGCTTGCAAAGGAGCTGGATACCTTCAATCGCGAGCGTCGGACAATCGAAAAGGACATGAAAGCCCAGGCTCAGGACCTGTTGGCTTCCATGTCACTGGATATCGATGGTCTGCCATGGGGGCTGGCGCTGTTTGATCCCGATTGGCACCAGGGCGTCATCGGTATACTTGCCGCAAGGATACGTGAACAGACCCATCGCCCGACCATCGCCTTCGCGCCAGATGACGATGGCGAGCATCTCAAAGGCTCCGCCAGGTCCATTCCGGGGCTACACATTCGCGACGCTCTGGCAGTCGTCGACGCCCGTCACCCGGGCATGATGAAGAAGTACGGCGGCCACGCCATGGCAGCCGGCATGACCATTGACAAAGACGACCTGGAAGCTTTCGGTAAGGCCTTCGATCAAGCCGTGAGGGATTCTGTCAAAGCCGAGGATCTGGAAGCGGCTATTGTGACGGATGGCCCGCTAAGTGTTGGCGAACTCAGCCTCGACACCGCGAACCTCTTGAAGCGGGCAGGGCCCTGGGGACAGCATTTCCCGGAGCCGGTTTTCGATGGTGAATTCCGTGTCGTCAATCAGCGTATCGTTGGCGAAAACCACCTCAAGCTCGTCCTCCAGCCCATGGATGGCAGCGGCATCGTCGACGGTATCGCCTTCAATACCGGCCCGGAAGTGCCCGATTACACCAAGACCGGTGCTCGGGTGGTCTATAAGCCGGACGCCAATACCTTTCGTGGCAGAACCAATCTCCAGTTGCTGATCGACTATCTGGAACCATTGCCTGTATAGCTGGGGGGGTGGCCGCGGAGGTGGGGATGCTTTTCTTCTGGGAAAAAGCAACTCGCTACGCTCAGACATCTTTTTCCCAGAAGAAAAGCATCCCCACCCCCACGGCAGTCAGACACTCTGCGAATTTAACGGCATAGCAACGAGTGTTGCGGTTTCCCCGGCTGATTTACCGGGGAAATTCCGGTAGAATTCCGCCACTGTTTTTACTCACCATTGTCCATAGCGAGTAAAGGATTCATGGAAATTAATCCCATAGTGACGAAGATCAAAGAGCTTCGCGAGCGCACTGAAGCGCTCAGGGGGTATCTTTGACTACGATCAGCGTAGTGAGCGACTGGTCGAAGTAGAACGGGAACTTGAGCTTCCCACCGTCTGGGACGACCCCGAGCGGGCCCAGGCGCTTGGTAAAGAGCAGTCCGATCTCGGGCTGATCGTCAAAACCATCGACAACCTCACCAATGGACTCGCGGATGCCGAGAGTCTGCTGGAAATGGCGGTCGAGGAAGACGATGAAGGCACCGTGGAAGAGATCGAGAACGATCTTGGCGGTCTCGACAAAGATCTCGAGAAACTTGAGTTCCGCCGCATGTTCTCCGGCGAGATGGATGCCAATAACGCTTATCTGGACATTCAGGCCGGTTCCGGTGGCACCGAGGCCCAGGACTGGGCCAACATGCTGCTGAGGATGTACCTGCGTTGGGCTGAACGTCGCGGGTTCAAGTCAGAGATCGTTGAATTGCAGGAAGGTGAAGTGGCAGGCATCAAGAGTGCCACCATTCACATCCAGGGCGAATACGCTTATGGCTGGTTGCGGACAGAGACCGGTGTGCACCGCCTGGTGCGCAAGTCACCGTTCGATTCCGGCAATCGCCGCCATACGTCATTCTCTTCTGTCTTTGTGTCTCCGGAAGTGGATGACAGCTTCGAGATCGATATCAACCCTGCGGATCTGAGGGTTGATGTATACCGCGCTTCCGGTGCCGGTGGTCAGCACGTTAACCGGACCGAATCTGCAGTGCGATTGACCCACA
Source organism: Marinobacter nitratireducens (assembly GCF_000708045.1). Classification (GTDB taxonomy): domain Bacteria; phylum Pseudomonadota; class Gammaproteobacteria; order Pseudomonadales; family Oleiphilaceae; genus Marinobacter; species Marinobacter nitratireducens. The sequence continues at coordinate 139,051 of NZ_ANIE01000006.1, read as the reverse complement.
ACCCGACCGGTATTGTGGTTGCGTGTCAGGCGGGCCGGAGTCAGCACCAGAACAAAGATCAGGCCATGAAGCAGCTCAAGGCCAAACTGTTCGAGCGTGAAATGCAGCTGCGCAACGCCGAGAAGCAGAAGGCGGAAGACGCAAAGGCAGACATTGGCTGGGGTAGCCAGATTCGCTCCTATGTTCTTGATGATAGCCGAATCAAGGACCTGCGGACCAAGGTGGAAACCAGCAATACCCAGACGGTTCTGGACGGTGATATCGACAAGTTCATCGAAGCCAGCCTCAAGATGGCGCTGTAAGCGGCGCCATCAACCGTTAAACCGGATTCAATCCCGATTTTAGTGAGCCAACATGACTGAGCAAACCCAGAGCGCTACCCAGCACGAGGACAACAAGCTGATTGCCGAGCGCCGAGCCAAACTGGCCGAGATGCGTACCGAAGGCAATCCGTTCCCGAATGATTTCCGTCGCGACAGCACCGCTGCAGAGTTGCAGAAACAATACGGTGATAAGAGCAAGGAAGAACTGGAAAAGCTGGACATCAAGGTGGCCGTGGCCGGCCGCATGATGCTGGATCGTAAGGCGTTCAAGGTTGTTCAGGATATGACCGGCCGCATCCAGGTATACGCAGCCAAGCACGTGCAGAAGGAAACCAAGCACTGGGATCTGGGCGATATCATCGGTGTTCGGGGTACGCTGTCCAAGTCGGGTAAAGGTGATCTCTACGTCACCATGGACGAGTACGTGCTGCTGACCAAGTCGCTGCGTCCGTTGCCGGAAAAGCACAAGGGCCTGACCGACATGGAAGCCCGCTATCGCCACCGGTATGTGGATCTGATGGTCAACGAGGAAACCCGGAAAACATTCCAGGTGCGTACCGGGATCATTAACAGCATGCGCAGCTACTTCAACGCCCGTGGTTTCATGGAAGTTGAGACGCCGATGCTTCAGGTCATTCCGGGTGGTGCGACGGCGCGTCCGTTTGTTACTCACCACAATGCCCTGAGCATTGATATGTATCTGCGGATTGCCCCGGAGCTGTATCTGAAGCGGCTCGTGGTTGGCGGTTTCGAACGGGTTTTCGAGATTAACCGGAACTTCCGGAATGAGGGTCTTTCGACCCGCCATAATCCGGAATTCACCATGGTTGAGTTCTACCAGGCTTACGCAGACTACGAAGACCTGATGGATCTCACTGAGGACATGCTGCGGCAGATTACGAAGGACGTTCTGGGTACCACGACCGTGGTCAATACCCGTGAGCTCGCCGACGGCGAAGTGGAGACCGTAGAGTATGATTTTGGTAAGCCGTTCAAGCGTATGACTGTGGTTGAGGCGATCCTGGAGCACAACCCGGATATCCAGGCCGGCCAGCTCGGCGACGAGGCCAGTGCGCGCCGCGTGGCCGGGAATCTCGGCATCCAGCTCAAGGATACCTGGGGGCTGGGCAAGGTCCAGATCGAGATTTTCGAGGCAACGGCCGAGCACCTGCTGATTCAGCCGACCTTTATCACCGATTATCCGAAAGAAGTGTCTCCGCTGGCCCGTTGCAAAGACAGCGATCCGTTCGTCACCGAGCGGTTTGAGTTCTTCGTCGGTGGTCGTGAGCTGGCCAATGGTTTCTCCGAGCTTAACGATGCGGAAGATCAGGCCGAGCGTTTCCGGGCCCAGGTTGCGGAAAAGGACGCGGGCGACGACGAGGCTATGTTCTACGATGAAGACTATGTCATGGCTCTGGAATACGGTCTGCCGCCTACGGCCGGCGAAGGTATCGGTATCGACCGCCTGACCATGTTGTTGACCAACTCACCGTCCATCCGTGATGTCATCCTGTTCCCGCATATGCGTCCCGAACATAAGGCCGGGCAGCACGCGGCTGAGGGCGAGGAGTAATACTGTGTCCCCGGTTGAGGTGCTGGCCAGTCAGCTAAGACCGGACCGGGGGTGGTCCGAACATCTGCAAGGCGAATTCCGTCAGCCCTACCTGCAGGAACTGGCGGAGTTTCTGGCTTCGGAGGAACAGGCCGGCAAGGTTCTCTTTCCTCCAAGTCACCTCTGCTTCAATGCCCTGAACAGCACACCGCTGGACAAGGTATCGGTTGTGATACTGGGACAGGATCCCTATCACGGGCCGGGACAGGCCCATGGCTTGTGTTTCTCGGTGCGTCCCGATGTGCCTACGCCACCGTCTCTGGTAAATATCTTCAAGGAAATCCAGGCTGACCTGGGTATTGCTCCTCCAGATCACGGCTGTCTGCAGCCGTGGGCTGATCAGGGCGTCTTGCTGCTAAATAGCGTTCTGACGGTTGTTCAGTCCCAGGCTGGAGCCCATCAGGGCAAAGGGTGGGAGACGTTTACCGACCGGGTTATCGAAACCATCAATCGGGAACGTGAAGGTGTGGTGTTTCTACTCTGGGGCAGCTATGCCAAGAAGAAGGGGCAGCACATTGACCGCAATCGACACCTGGTGCTCGATGGCCCTCACCCCTCACCGCTGAGTGCCTACCGCGGCTTCTTCGGATGCAAGCACTTCTCCAAGGCTAACGATTGGCTGCAACAAAAAGGGCAGCCACCCATAGACTGGGCGCTGCCCTCCAAAGCCGAGCTGATCGCCCGGTATCGAAAGTAGCTCTTACTGAAGCAGGGCCATCGCCGCTTCCATCTGGGCGTTCAGATCTTCTTCCTCGCTCATGTCGATATTGGGGTCGAGGCCAAGGCGGTTGAAGGCACTGATGGTATTCCAGTCCATTTCTGTCCAGGGGTGATCGGTACCGGCGACCAACTGAAGGTTGGCGACCATGACCAGGTCGGCGTAATCCGGCGCAGGTACTTCCCGTTGGAAGTTGGCGTATTCCAGCGGCACGTTCTGCAACTCTTTCGGGAAGTCCCATTTTTTGAGGATGGTTGACCCAATTCGTGGGTGCAGCTCATCAATCACGTTGTCCAGCATGATGGAGCTGATCTGGATGTCCTTGTCCTCAACGTAGCGGAGGATTGGCAGAACGCCGATCAGGTGAACGAGCCCGGCAAGGGTGGCCTGGTCGGGCTTGAGCTTTGTGTAGTGCTGAGCCAACACGTGGCACACGCCGGCGACCTCGGTGCTGGTTTGCCAGGTGGCCCGCAGGCGCTTGTCGATCATGTCAGAGGTTGCCTGGAACATCTGTTCCATGGCGAGACCCATGGCCAGGTTGCTGGTGTAGGCCATACCCAGACGACTGACCGCCATGTTCAAGTTTTCGATGGCCCGGCTGCCACGAAAGAGGGGGCTGTTACATACCCGGATGATACGAGCAGACAGAGCCGTGTCGTTGCTGATGACCTTTACAAGATCAGCAATTGCGGAATCCTCCGATTCAGCAATTTCCCGCACCTGAAGAGCAACCTCCGGCAGAGTGGGAAGCACCAGTTTGTCATTCTCGATGGCAGAGATCAGTTCGGTTTTAATGGTTTCGACAATGTTCGACATGGGTGGTCATTATCCGCTGGTCTGAAGTGGGAAACAGGCAGGGATTGCCGCTCCCCCAGAAAAGTTCTTTACGTGACTCTATTTATAGCAAATTCCCGAGTATTTGCCTGTCAACTTATGTATCTGGAGAGGCTTGATCTTCCCGCTCAGGGACGCTGTAGGGAAGAGGGCGCGGATTCAGGATGGCGCCGCTGTCTTCGATACTCAGATCGCCGGATGCCGCATCGTGACGAATGACGGCCAGCAATTCGACGTGCCCGTCTGTGTATCGAATGGCATTAACAACATCGCCCACAGCGCGTTCCCCAGACAGAATCCGAGTGCCAGGCTTGGGTGCCGTTTCACTGTTGTCAATGGAGAGACGGTAGAGGCTTTTCTTGAGTTGCCCGAGAAAATGCATGCGAGCGATGATTTCCTGCCCGGTATAGCAGCCCTTCTTGAAATGAACTCCGCCCAGCCTGTGCCAGTTCAGCATTTGTGGCACATAGGATTCGAGGGTGGTGTCGGTGAGCGACGGCACGCCTGCTTCGATTTCAGATGCCAACCAGTCAGCGAGTGGGATTTCATGCTCTGGTTTCAGCGTGTTGTTGCCGTCCTGCGTTTGCCAGAGTTCGAAGCGCTGCGTTCCATCGGCTGTGGGCTCCACCCGTACCAGATAGCCGTTCTCCACGGCGCGGGTATCCCCAGGTTGCTCGAGCCCGTCAGCGGCAAGGGATGTCCCATCGGTACCGAGGATGCCATAGACTCTGCCGGACTCGAGGAGGTCTGCCGATGTGCCCCGGAACAGCATCAGGTATTTCCGTAGCTGTTTCAGGATGGTGTCAGCAAGACCTGAGTCCAGAGTCATCAGGACGTCGTCACCAGCCCGAACCAATCGTGTCAGGCAGTAAGCGCGCCCTTTCGGGTTAGAGGCTGCCGCGCGGGGTGAGTGCCCTGTTACTACTTCATCCAGGTGCTGGCTGAATTGCCCCTGGAGAAACTGGTTGGTGCCGGGGCCGGTGACGCGCACGATGACCTGGTTAGTCACGCGCGCCCATCCCGAGGTGGGCGACGGGCTGCTTGCATTGACCGATTGCGCCGGGTTGTGGCTGCCAGTATCTGTCATTGATCTCTCCGGGTTGTGGATTCAGGCGTGGTCTTGCTCGGATTTGCCGAGCCGAAGCCATACCCTGAGACGGCGAAACTCGTTGTTCGGAACGTTTCCGCCCCACCAGCGGGTGCTGGCCAGAAGAATGCTTGAGTAAGAGCCTAATCTGGTGTCGACCGGACGCAGTTTCAAGAGTGTCAGGCGAGAACCGATCCTGCTGCTGCCCGTTGCCCGGACGCCGATTTCGCGGCCATCGGCCAGAAGCACCGAGAGCCTTCCCTGGTCCTGCCTCACGGCAATGACTGATGAGGCCAGCGTGAGCATCCCGGTTGAGCGGAATTGGTAAAGGCCGCCGATGAACGCCACCAGTGTCCCGATCCAGAGCCAGGAATGGCCCATCGCGCCCGATACTGAGGAAAACAGCAAAAGGACCAGCCAGGGTACGATGCTTAGCAGGCCCGCAGGTATGGATGCTGAGAGAGGAATATCAATCCGGTTGGACACGATTCAGGATCATATCCACCATGCGTTGCAGGTCCGGATCTTCCGGGCGGCTTCGTTGCATGAACCACTCGAACATGTCGGTATCTTCGCAGCTAAGCAGTTTCCGATAGCGGGCCTGGTCTTCTTCTGGCAGGTCCCGGTAGACGTTTTCCAGAAAAGGAATCAGCAGGACGTCCAGTTCGAGCATGCCGCGGCGGCTGTGCCACCAGAGGCGGCTGAACTCGGGCTTGTCGGAAGAGGGTGTGTTGTCGGACATAGAAGTTTCCGTTGGCTTGGTGTCAGAAAGAATGTGTGTCGCTCAGGGCGACGAAGTCCGGTAGCTTGTTGGTACCAGCGTGGTGTCTTTTGCTTCGCCTTGCAGTCCCGGGTAGTCCAGTGTGTAGTGTAGGCCCCGGCTCTCCTTGCGCTGCAGGGCTGAGCAGATGATCAGGTCTGAGACGGTCACCAGGTTGCGCAGCTCCAGCAAATCGTTGGTAACCCGGTAGTTGCTGTAAAACTCGCTGATTTCCCGTGACAGCAGGTCAACCCGATGCTTGGCTCGCTGCAGCCGCTTTGTGGTTCTCACAATGCCTACGTAGTCCCACATGAAATGACGGAGTTCATCCCAGTTGTGGGAGATAACGACGTCTTCGTCAGAATCCCGGACCTGGCTTTCGTCCCAGTCGGGCGCATCGGGCGGCGCCGGGATGTCGGCTTCCCGGCGGGTAATGTCTGCCGCCGCGGAGCGACCGTAGACCAGACATTCCAGCAGGGAGTTGCTGGCCATGCGGTTGGCACCATGGAGGCCGGTAAATCCGGCTTCGCCGACAACATAGAGGTTATTGACGTCGGTCCGGCCTCGAACATCCGAGATCACCCCACCACAGGTATAGTGGGCGGCAGGTACGACCGGGATGGGTTCCCGGGTGATATCAATGCCAAAGCCCAGGCACTTCTCATAAATTGTGGGGAAGTGATGCTTGATGAAATCCGCAGGCTTGTGGCTGATGTCGAGGTACAGGTGATCCGCACCGATACGCTTCATTTCGTGGTCGATGGCTCGGGCCACAATGTCCCTTGGCGCCAGCTCGGCGCGGTCATCAAACCGATCCATGAAACGGCTGCCGTCGGGCAGCTTCAATACGCCGCCTTCACCACGAACCGCCTCGGTGATCAGGAAAGACTTGGCGTGCGGGTGATACAGGCAAGTCGGATGGAACTGATTGAATTCCATGTTTGCAACCCGACAGCCTGCCCGCCATGCCATGGCGATGCCATCCCCGGACGCGCCATCCGGATTGGTTGTGTAGCGATACGCTTTGGAGGCTCCACCGGTTGCGATAACGGTGAACCGCGCCCGAAACAGTTCAACATGGTTGGTGTCCAGGTTCAGGATGTAGGCGCCGACGCAGCGGTTGCCAGGGAGCGACAGTTTTCGGTTGGTAATCAGATCGACGGCCACCCGGCTACTCATTAAGTCGATATTGGGGCGGGCCTTTGCCTGGTCGGCAAGGGTGGTTGACACCGCATGCCCCGTGGCGTCAGCCGCGTGGATAATGCGTCGATGGCTGTGTCCGCCTTCCCGGGTGAGATGGTAGTCAGCGTTCTCGTCCCGGGTGAAATCGACACCGGAATTGATCAGCCAGTCGATGCTTTCCTTACCGTGTTCGACGGTGAAACGCACTGCGTCCTCGTGACACAGGCCTGCCCCGGAAGCGAGAGTGTCCTTGATGTGGTCCTCGATGGAGTCTTCATCATCGAGGACGGCTGCGATTCCCCCTTGAGCCCACAGTGTTGCTCCGCTGGAAATGGCGGCCTTGCTCAGGACGCAGACCCGGAGGTGCTCCGGGAGATTCAGAGCAACGGTCAGGCCGGCAGCACCACTGCCGATTATCAGGACATCGAATTCGTAGGACTGTGGCATTGGGTCGTGATCGCGGGCCATAATGAGGGGGTCTATTGAACTAAACTTTGTCCCTGCTGTCTATTTCGCCTGACAGGGTAACCTGCTCGCACAGCGGTCTTACCCGGGTAATCAATGGACGCCGGACAGCACACATGACTCAACCAAAGCTCGTACAGGCCGGTCAACTGGCCGTGAAAACAGGGAATAGCAGCACGCCGTCCATGACTCCTGATACCGATCAGAAACAGGGTGATCACTCTGACAGTCAGACCGACCTGCAACTGGTGCGCAAGGTGCGTAACGGTGACAGGGCAGCGTTCGATCTGTTGGTCGTGAAGTATCAGTCACGGGTGGCCTCAATCATCAGTCGGTACGTTTACGACAGCCAGGAAGTGATGGATCTGACTCAGGAAACGTTCGTCAAGGCATTCCGTGCGATTGATCGGTTTCGCGGTGACAGTGCTTTCTACACTTGGCTCTATCGCATCGCCGTCAACACCGCAAAGAATTATCTGGAATCCCGGGGGCGTCGTCCCCAGGGCAGTGCCGATGTGTCCGAGGCTGAAAATTTTGACGATGGTAGCCGGTTGCGCGATGTCGCATCTCCAGAGCGAATGCTTCAGCGAGAGGAGTTGCAGCAGGCGTTGGCGGAGGCGATCTCGCGGTTGCCGGAAGATCTGCGTTCCGCCTTTTTGCTCCGGGAGTACGACGGTTTGAGTTACGAGGATATTGCCGGGATTCTCGAGTGTCCTATAGGCACCGTGCGTTCCCGTATTTTCAGGGCGCGGGATGCGGTCGACCGCCATCTCGGGCCGCTGCTTAATCATTCAGTGACGTAATTGAGGTTGCATCCCATGGATGACCGTCTCAGAGAAACACTATCAGCGATGATGGACGACGAAGCGGACGAATTGTCGGTTCGCCGTCTCTTATCCCACCCGTCGCAGGAACAGGTGTGCGATCAGTGGCGTCGGTGGCAACAGGTCCGTGATCTGATGCACCATGGCCAGTCGCCGGTTGACGCCGTTGATGTCAGTGACGCTGTCCGGGAGGCCCTGGATGGTCGCCCGAAACTGTCTTCTGCGGCACAAGCTCCGGGCCGGACCCGGCACCGATGGCGATGGCCGGCTGTGGCCATGATCGCAGTGGCGCTGGTCGTGGGTTTTGGAGCCGGTGCCGGGTGGGAATCGGTCGACGCCGGGAGCCAGCCTCAGTTGGCGACCAGTACCGCAGAGCCATCTGGCGTAGTGGGGCCAGAGCCCGAGATTGCATTGCAGGGGCTGGACCAGAAGCAGTGGGAGTACATGAGCCGATATCTGCTTGAACATGCCCAGCACAACAGTGTGGGAGCGGGGCGCGGTTCCGTGGGCTATGCCCGAGTGGTCAGTGCGAATGGCGGTGGATATTGATCTGGAGTGGCGTGAAACATGGCAATCCCGGGTTCATACAACGTGCTGAATAGGCTGGCGATATTCCTGGTCTTTACGGCGCTTATCGTTCCTGTGTCCGTCTACGGCGCTGGGGAGCGTTCGAAGTCTGCTGCTGATTGGCTGGAACAACTCGGGCCAGCTCTGAATATGACTTCCTATAGAGGGGTGTTTGTCTACGCCCGGGGTGATAGCGTGCATTCCATGCGCATTGCCCATCGCTACCGGGACGACAAGGTTCAGGAACGCCTGGTTATTCAGGATGGCGGCAGCGGTGAAATTGTCCGCAAGGGGACCGATGTTGTCTGCGTGTTACCGCGTCAGGGCAAGGTAAGACTGAATCAGGTGATTCCATCCGGCCCGTTTGCCAAAGCCTTCTCCAACCAGAGCGTGCCTCTGAGTCAATGGTATAACGTAGAACTGGTGGGAGAAGATCGGGTTGCCGGCTACAGCGCGGTCATTGTTGCCCTGAACGCGAAAGATGCGTTTCGATACAACCATCGCCTGTGGCTGGAGAAGTCCACGGGGTTGTTGGTCAAGAGCAACGTTGGCGGTGCTGGCAAGGTGCTGGAGCATTTCCAGTTTACCAGCCTGGAGATCACCGACGACATTCCTGATAGCGAGTTTGAAATACAAACGCAGGGGCGGGCAATTGCCCGCTCCGTGAGCCCGAAGGATGAGGTGGCAGCTCCCGTGAATCTTGACCTGGATGGTTGGCGCCCGGGATGGTTGCCAGAAGGATTCCTGCCAGCGGCAGCGCCGCGCTCTGGCAGTGGACACGCGGTGGCGTTTTCAGATGGTGTTGCCGCGTTCTCGATCTTTGTGGAGCCGGAAGGCACTGTAAAAATGCCCTCCGGTGTGTCGCGTATAGGTGCCACCACCGTATACATGCGCGAGCTTGGCTCGGGCGATTCTCGATATCTGATTACTGTCGTCGGGGAAGTGCCGCCGAAAACCGCCAAACAGGTCGCCGAGTCGGTTCAGGTAGACAGTGCGTTGGCCCTCAATGTGGGGCGGCCATGATTACCGAAACCGGGAGAGTCATTGCGCTCAAGGGCGATCAGGCCTGGGTGCAGACCATTCGTGCCAGTGCCTGTCAGAGTTGTTCTGCACGCAGTGGTTGTGGTCAGAGAGTACTGGCGACAGCGACCGGGGGGCGCGCGAATCAGGTGTTGGTTGCGAACACTGTCGACGCGGTTGTCGGGGATGACGTGACGATCGGCATTGATGAGCGAGCCTTGCTGGGAGCGTCATTGATTGTCTACGCCATCCCGCTGTTGTTGTTGATCATTGGGAGTCTGTCGGCGCATCAGTTATCCGGAGGCTCTGATGGCTGGTCAATCACCGGGGCGCTGGTAGGCCTTGCCAGTGGAGTTCTCGCAAGCTCAACTCTGCAGAGGCGCGGTCGTCAGCAATACGAACCCAAGCTTCTCCGGGTGAACCGGATTCCTTCCGGTACCTGTCTATAAACCCTACCGTTTTGTAAGTTGAAATACGCTCTCACAGGATCAAGATAAGATTCTGACCAACGTTCAAACAGGGGGATCAACATGCCAAAACCGTCCAGTGTGCTTTCCCAGCCGTTAGTTTCCTACCCGGTGCGCCGGGGGCTGGAGGCGCTGTGTCTGCTGTCTGTCATGATCGTGGTGCTCTGGAGTCAGAGCGTGAGTGCCAGGGAGTTGCCGGATTTCACAGAGCTGGTTGAAGACAACTCCAGCGCGGTCGTCAACATAAGCACCAGCACCACGCCAAAGGCGCAGGGTTCTCGTTTTCGCGGCATGCCGTTTGACGAGCGCCAGCTCGAGCAATTGCCGGAGTTCTTCCAGGACTTTTTCCGTGGCCAGCAGTCACCCTTTGGTGGGGCGCCGAACCGGCAGCCCCGTCAGTCGATGGGGTCCGGCTTCATCGTCTCTCATGATGGTTATGTGCTGACCAATAATCACGTCGTTGAAGGTGCCGATGAGATCACTGTTCGACTCAGCGATCGTCGCGAACTGCCGGCGAAGCTGGTGGGTACCGATCCCCGATCCGATGTTGCGGTTCTCAAGATTGAAGACGGTGATGACCTGCCGGTGGTCAAGATCGGTCGCTCGCAGGACCTGAAGGTCGGAGAGTGGGTCTTTGCCATCGGTTCCCCGTTCGGTTTTGATCATACCGTGACCGCGGGTATCGTCAGCGCGGTAGGGCGGTCGCTGCCCTCTGAGAATTATGTACCATTTATCCAGACCGACGTGGCGATCAACCCCGGCAACTCCGGTGGCCCGCTGTTCAATCTTGACGGCGAAGTGGTTGGCATCAATTCACAGATCTATACCCGTTCGGGCGGTTTCATGGGGGTCTCTTTTGCCATTCCGGTGGACGATGCCATGAATGTCTTTCGGCAGATTCGTGACAGCGGCACCGTGGCCAGGGGCTGGCTGGGTGTGTTGATACAGGAAGTCAGCAAGGATCTTGCAGACTCGTTCGGACTGCGTCGTCCGAGAGGGGCGCTGATCGCCGAGGTGATGCAGGGATCACCGGCGCAGGAGGCCGGACTGCAGTCGGGTGATATCGTACTGGAATACGATGGCGAGGAAATTCAGCTCTCGTCGGATCTGCCGCCCATGGTTGGTCGGACCGCTGTCGGTGAATCTGCCCGTCTGACGGTATTGAGAAACGGTGATGAAATCGATGTTGACGTGACCATCGGCAAGCTGCCGGAGCAAGGTGGCAATGCGCAGCCTGACAATCAACCGGAGTCCGGAAGCTCATCCGCTGCGCCGTTGGGTATGACCGTCGAGCCGCTACCCGCTGAAATGGCGGATGCCATTGGGGTTAAAGGCGGTGTGGTCGTGACCCAGGTCGGGCCAGGGCCTGCCTATCGGGCCGGTATTCGTCCCCGGGATGTTATCACCGAGATCAATCGTAAGCCGGTGTCGTCGGTGAGTGATTTCAAGGAGGTTGTCGAGTCGTTGCCCGATGGCCGTGCGGTCTCCGTTCGGGTCATTCGGGAAGGACGAGCCAGCTATCTTGTCATGAAGCCCTGACCGCTTCTTTCGAACTGTCTGACAAGGCCCCCGAGCGTGTCGTCGGCGACACTCTCGGGGGCTTTTTGCTATACTCGCCGGAATTGACAAAACAGCTCGGCCACGGAACGGACTGATCAGATGATGCACAAAAAGGATATCTCTCTCCGACAACTGCTGGAGTTCCGGAACGCCTGGGTCGCCTGGCTGGTGTTCCTGGTAGCGATCGTCGTCACAGTCGTGTTGTGGCAGTTGTCCATTCGCCTGGTCGAAGACCGCACCGAGGCCCGATTTCGCAATCAGTCCCTTCAGCTTAAAACCGCCATTGAAGAACGACTCCTGAACTATGAACAGGTCCTGGCAGGCAGTGCCGGTCTGTTTGCCGTGACCGGAGATGTCTCACGGGATCAGTGGCGGGAGTATATCGATAAGGTTGATATCAACCGGTATTACCCGGGTATCCAGGGCATCGGCTATGTCCGTCGCGTCGGCGTCCGGCAAATGGCCGATCACATCGCGTCGGTTCGTGCTGAGGGGGTGATCAACTATCTGGTCAACCCGCTCGGAACGGGTCCCTATTACTATCCGATGGTCTACCTGGAGCCGGGAACCGAGAGAAACCGGCGTGCCCTGGGCTATAACGCGTTCAGTGACCCGGTGCACCGAAGCGCCATGGAGCAATCCCGTGACGATGCCATTCCAACCGTCACCGGGAAAGTGGTTCTGGTGCAGGAAGAGGTCGCCGAGGACCAGGCCAGCTTCCTGATGTACTACCCGGTGTACCAGGGAGGAAAAACCCCTGAAATCCGTGCTGAACGCCGGATGATGCTGTCCGGTTACGTATTCAGCGCATTCCGGATGAATAATCTCATCGACGGTATTGTTGGGCTTATTTCCCCGTTCCTGGATGTTCGCATCTATGATGCGGGTGTCGCGGTGCGCGAGAACCTGATGTATGGCTCCAATCTGGGTTCTCTGGACAATGACTTCAGCTTCCAGATGGAACAGATTGTCACCGCCGGTGGCCGAGACTGGTTGTTGCAAACCCGCTCCACGCCGGCCTTTGATTTCCTGGCATCGGATCCTCGTCCCCCGATCGTGCTGGGCTGTGGCCTGATCATCAGTCTGTTGCTCTATCTGTTTGTGCTGGCGCTGATCCGCTCACGGCTCATGGCTCAGGTAAGCGCTGGCCGTTATCGGGCGATTACTGAAGGGGCCGCCAATGTCACCCTGGTGCTGGATCGTTCTGGTAATGCGACTTATGCCAGCCCTTCCAGCCTGGACATTCTTGGCTTCGATCCTGAAAGCGTTCAGGGGCTGGATTTTGAGACGTTGGTGCATGGCGATGACTGGCCTCATCTGCAACAGGGATTCGAGGAGGCGGTAAAAGCGCCGGGTAAACAGATGCCGGTCATCCGGGCGCGTATCCGGGATGCGGAAGGTCAATGGCGGGATATGGAAGGTACGTTTACCGCCATGTTGTCCGTGCCGGGGGTGTATGGTGTGGTGCTCAGTCTGCGGGATCTTACCCAGCTGAAGGCGGCTCAGTCCGAGCTGCACCGGCTGGCATTCTACGACCCGCTGACCGGGCTCGCGAACCGGCAGTTGTTCCGGGATCGGCTCAATCATGTGGTACGTCGTTGCCGGCGTAGCGGCGAACCCGCCGCCTTGATGTTCCTGGATCTGGACGGCTTCAAGCGGATCAACGACACCCTGGGGCATGATGCTGGTGATGAGCTGCTGCGTCAGGTGGCACAGTGGCTTGAGGGCTGTGTTCGCGAGGAGGATTCGGTCGCTCGCCTTGGAGGGGATGAGTTTGTTGTGTTGTTGTCCCGGATCAGTGGCTCCAACGCGGCAGGAAAAGTGGCTGAGAGCATTCTGCGTAGGCTCTGCCAGCGAATCCGACTGAACGACCACGAAGTCGGTATTACCGTCAGTATCGGTATCACCATGATTCCGCACGACAGTGAAGACTCCGGCACACTGATGAAGTTTGCGGATCTTGCCATGTACCGGGCCAAGGAGCTTGGCCGCAATACCTATCAGTTCTTTACCCCGGCGATGAATATCAAGGCCGCGCGCCGCCTGCTTCAGCAGGAGGAGCTGGCAACGGCACTGGATGGCGAGCGCTTCGTGCTGCATTACCAGCCCAAGATTGATCTGGCTTCCGAACGCGTGATTGGCGTGGAAGCGTTTCTGCGCTGGCACCATCCGGAAAAGGGGCTGGTGTCGGCGCAGCAGTTTATCGGTCTGGCCGAGGAAACAGGTCTGATTATCCGTTTGGGTGAAATGGCTCTGCGGCAGGCCTGCATTCAGGTTCAGGCGCTGGAGCGAGCCGGGTTCGAATCGCTGAAGATGGCGGTTAACCTGTCGGTTCGACAGCTGACGGATTCGGGCTTCCTGGATATGATTCGACAGGTGATTACCGAAACCGGGGTGGCGCCGGAGCGACTGGAACTGGAAATGCCCGCCGAGCTGCTGAACGAAGACCCGCGAATGCTCCGGGAGTTGTTGGTAGCTCTGCACGATCTCGGTGTCTGCCTGATTCTCGACGATTTCGGCACGGGCTCCTGCTCGCTGGTGGCCTTGCAACAGTTGCCGCTGGATGTGGTCAAGATTGACCACCGCTTCATCCGGGATATTCCCTACAACGTCAGCGCAACGGATGTAGCCTCGGCGGTCATAGCCCTTGCCCGCAAATTGCACCTGACGGTGGTCGCAGAGGGGGTGGAAACACCGCAACAGCTCAGCTTCCTGCAGACGGCCGGTTGTGCGCAGTGTCAGGGTAACCTGTTTAGCTATCCGCTCGATGAAGATGCTCTGATCGGCTTCCTTATCCGCCAGTACGAGAGGCCATTGATCTCCTGATCGTGGTAATAGGCGACGGTAACCGGTAAAATCACGCCGTTCCCGGACTCCGGTCGCGGCCTTTCCGGGCTCAATCCTTCGTCTTTTTGTGAGTATTCATCGTCTGTGACTGAACTGAGCCGAATCCGTAACTTTTCCATCATCGCCCATATCGACCACGGCAAATCCACCCTGGCAGACCGCTTTATTCAGACCTGTGGTGGCCTGACAGACCGGGAAATGGCTGAGCAGGTGCTGGACTCCATGGATCTTGAGCGTGAGCGCGGGATTACCATCAAAGCCCAGAGCGTGACGCTCAATTACAAGGCCCGGGATGGTCAGGAATACAAACTGAATTTTATCGACACTCCCGGCCATGTGGATTTCTCCTATGAGGTATCCCGCTCGCTCTATGCCTGTGAAGGCGCGTTGCTGGTTGTCGATGCCGGCCAGGGCGTGGAAGCCCAATCTGTGGCTAACTGCTACACCGCCATTGAGCAGGGTCTGGAAGTGGTTCCGGTGCTGAACAAGATGGATCTGCCCCAGGCAGAGCCGGACCGTGTGGCTGAAGAAATCGAAGACATCATCGGCATTGAGGCTTCCGACGCGGTTCGTTGCAGTGCGAAAAGCGGCATGGGTGTGGAAGACGTGCTGGAGGATCTGATTGCCAAGATCCCGCCGCCCAAAGGCGATCGCAGTGCACCTTTGCAGGCACTGATCATCGATTCCTGGTTCGATAACTATCTCGGCGTCGTATCCCTTGTGCGGGTCACCGAAGGGGTGCTGAAAAAAGGCGACAAGATCGTCATCAAATCGACCGGGCGGGTCTGGAATGCCGACAAGGTCGGTATATTCAACCCGAAGCCCACCGATACCAATATTCTCGAAGCCGGCGATGTGGGCTTTGTGGTCGCGGGTATCAAAGACATCCACGGTGCTCCGGTCGGTGACACCATCGTGCACCAGAAGTTTGCGGAAGAAACCCCAATGCTGCCGGGGTTCAAGAAAGTTAAACCCCAGGTGTACGCCGGATTGTTCCCGGTCAGTGCCGACGATTACGATGATTTCCGAGACGCGCTTGAAAAGCTGACGCTCAACGATGCCTCCCTGTTCTTCGAGCCTGAGAACTCTGATGCTCTTGGCTTTGGTTTCCGGTGTGGTTTCCTCGGCATGCTCCATATGGAGATTATCCAGGAACGTCTTGAGCGTGAGTACGACATCGATCTGATCACCACGGCGCCAACGGTGATCTACGAGGTTGTTACCAAGCAGGGTGAGACCCTGTCGGTGGACAACCCGTCGAGGCTGCCGGATATTGGCTCTATTGAAGAGATGCGCGAGCCCATTGTTGAGGCCAATATTCTCGTTCCGCAGGAGCATCTGGGTAATGTAATCGCACTGTGTGAAGAGAAGCGTGGTGTACAGAAGAACATGCACTTCATGTCGAGCCAGGTGCAGGTGACCTACGAGTTACCGATGGCCGAAGTCGTTATGGACTTCTTCGACAGGGTAAAATCCGTGAGCCGCGGGTTTGCGTCTCTGGATTATCAGTTCGTCCGGTTCCAGCCCGCCAACCTGGTGAGATTGGATGTGCTGATCAATGGTGACCGGGTAGACGCTCTGGCGCTGATCGTTCACAAGGATCAGTCGCATTACAAGGGGCGTCAGCTGATCGACAAAATGAAAGAGCTGATCCCCAGGCAGATGTTTGATATTGCGATTCAGGCCGCCATTGGTAATCAGGTTGTCGCCCGTGTGACCGTCAAAGCACTGCGGAAGAATGTAACCGCCAAGTGTTACGGTGGTGACGTCAGCCGGAAGAAGAAGCTGCTGCAGAAGCAGAAAGAGGGTAAGAAACGCATGAAGCAACTGGGTAATGTCGAGGTTCCCCAGGAAGCGTTCCTTGCTGTGTTGCAAGTGGACAAATAGAAGGCACCTGAATGGATATCGATTTTCCTCTGGTACTGGTTGTTCTGACCTTCGCGACGGGTCTGATCTGGCTGGCGGATAAGCTGTTTTTACGGGATCGCCGCCTGGCCGCGGTCAAGTCCAGTGGAAACAGTCAGGGTGCGGTGGATGGTGACGCCGCCGTTGAAGGTGAGGAGCCCAAAGAGCCCTACCTGGTGGATCTGAGCCGGTCATTTTTTCCGGTGCTCGCCATCGTGCTGGTGCTCCGTTCCTTTCTGGTCGAACCTTTCCAGATTCCATCAGGCTCCATGCTGCCCACCCTGGAGGTCGGTGATTTCATTCTGGTGAACAAGTACGCCTATGGGCTTCGCTTGCCCGTGGCGGGCACCAAGATCCTGGAAGTCGGAGACCCCCAGCGCGGAGATGTCATGGTTTTCCGTTACCCGAAAGACCGTAAGACTAATTACATCAAGCGCGTGATTGGTCTGCCGGGCGATCAGATCCGATATCGGAACAAGCAGTTGTTCATTAATGGAGAGCTGATTGAGAGCCGATTTATCGCCCGTCTGCCCCCGGTTGAACTGCGCCGGGAAGACCTTGGGAGTGTCGAGCATGACATCTATCTGACCCTTGGCCGTCCCGGTGCTGCAGGTGAAGGTGTCTGGACTGTACCCGAGGGCCACTACTTCATGATGGGTGACAACAGGGACAACAGTAATGACAGCCGGTTCTGGGGCATGGTTCCGGACGAACTGGTTGTCGGCAAGGCTTTTGCGATCTGGATGCACTGGAAATCACTTACCAGTCTGCCATCCTTTGATCGTGTGGGTGGAATCGAATAATTCCGACAAACTGGAGCGCAGTCATAATGAAGAAGAACAGTTTATCCACCATGAACCGGCAAGCGGGTGCGTCCGCACTGACTATCATGGTCATGGTGTTGTTTTTCGGCAGCCTGTTGACCCTCGTGATCAAACTTGGTCCGGCTTATCTGGATGACATCACCATTCAGGAGGCTCTGGAAAGCCTTGAGGGTACCGAGGGGCTTTCCAATATGGGGCCGGCCCAGGTCCGAACGCTGATTAATAAGCGCCTGAGCGTGAATAACGTCCGCGGTTTTGAGGCCAAGAATATCACCGTGGAGAAAAATGGCGAGCTGGTGGTCATTAACGTGGACTACGAAGTTCGCAACAACATATTCAGGAACGTGGATACCGTGGTCCACTTCCAGCACAAATACGAGATGAAGGGCAAGTGAGCTCCCAACCCGACCTGGATCAATTACAGCGGCGCATAGGTTATCAGTTC
Organism: Marinobacter nitratireducens; assembly: GCF_000708045.1. GTDB lineage: Bacteria > Pseudomonadota > Gammaproteobacteria > Pseudomonadales > Oleiphilaceae > Marinobacter > Marinobacter nitratireducens. The sequence continues at coordinate 121,611 of NZ_ANIE01000006.1, read as the reverse complement.
AACTCACCTGAGCGCCTGCTGCTGGCATTAACCCACCGCAGTTATGGCAACCAGAATAACGAGCGCCTGGAGTTTCTGGGCGATTCGATCGTTAACATGGTGATCGCCGAACATCTTTTCCTGAACTTTGAGAAGGCCCGGGAAGGGCAATTGAGCCGGCTTCGCGCGAGAATGGTCAAGGGGGTTACCCTGGCCGAAATTGGCCGCGAATTCGATCTCGGGAATTACCTCAGGCTCGGCTCCGGCGAATTGAAGAGTGGGGGATTCCGCCGGGAATCGATTCTGGCTGACGCCGTTGAATCAATCATTGGTGCGATTTACCTGGACAGTGATTTTCACACCTGTCGCGAGAAAGTCCTGCAGTGGTTCGAGCAGCGTCTGGCAAAGCTCGATCTCCAGGATACCCAGAAAGATCCCAAGACACGATTGCAGGAGTATCTGCAGTCTCGCCAGTTCCCTTTGCCAAAATATGAGGTCATTTCGGTGGATGGTGAAGCTCACAATCAGACCTTTCATGTGTCTTGCGCGTTACCCTCGCTGGGGCGCAAGACCTCGGGGACGGGTAGCAGCCGCCGGGTGGCAGAACAGCAGGCTGCGCGGAGCGCGCTCCGTGAGCTTGGTGTGGAGAATCAGTGATGAACGATATTACCCGTCCGGAAAACCCCGATAGCCGGTGTGGCTTTGTGGCCATTGTCGGCCGACCGAATGTTGGTAAGTCAACGTTGTTGAACCACATTCTCGGCCAGAAGCTCAGCATCACCTCCCGCAAGCCGCAGACCACCCGTCATCAGGTGCTTGGTATCAAGACGATGGGGCCGGTTCAGGCGATCTATGTTGATACGCCAGGCATGCATGAGGAGGAGCCTCGGGCCCTGAATCGGTACATGAACAAGGCCGCATCGTCAGCGCTGATTGATGTCGATGTGGTAGTGTTTGTGGTCGATCAGACGACCTGGACCACCGCCGACGATATGGTTCTGGAAAAGCTCAGCAATCTGCGTTGTCCGGTTATACTGGCCGTCAACAAGGTCGATAAGCTGGAAAAGCGGGAAGCGTTGCTTCCGCATCTGGACATGCTGTCGAAAAAGCGGGATTTTGCTGAGATTATTCCTCTATCCGCGCTGAGGGAAACCAACCTTCAGCCGCTGGAAGAAGCGGTTGGACGGTATCTGCCTGAAAGTATCCATTTTTATCCCGATGATCAGATTACAGATCGCAGTGAGCGCTTCCTCGCCTCCGAGATCGTCCGGGAGAAGATCACCCGTCAGCTGGGTGCCGAGCTTCCCTATGCGGTCGCCGTGGAAATCGAGGAGTTCAAGCGGGAAGGCAAAACCCTGCACATTTCCGCTCTGATTCTGGTGGAGAGAGAAGGCCAGAAAAAGATCATCATCGGTGACAAGGGCGAACGCATGCGTCGGATCGGCCAGGAAGCCCGAACCGATATGGAGAGGTTGTTCGACAGCAAGATCATGCTGCGTCTCTGGGTGAAAGTGAAGCGCGGCTGGGCCGACAGTGATCGGGCCCTCAAGAGTCTTGGGATGAACGACTTCTGAGGTCTGTATGACGGGGCCGGAGCAGCAGGAGCCCGCTTATGTCATTCACCGTCGGGCCTGGCGGGAAACCAGCCTGATGGTGGACGTGTTCACGCTGAATCACGGTCGTATCACAGTGATTGCTCGTGGTGGAAACACGGCGAAAAGCCCTCTGAAGGCGCAGCTTCAGCCCTTCCTGCCACTCATGCTTGACTGGACTGGGCGAAGCGAACTCAAAACGCTGACTCACACCGATGTTCGTTCCGGTCCGGAGCTCAAACGCCCCGCTTCGCTCTATAGTGGACTTTATCTCAATGAGCTGCTGCAGCGGGTTCTGCCGGCGGCAGACCCCCACCCAACTCTGTTCGCCGCCTATATCGATGCCATTGCCGAATTGGCCGCAAGTACCGATGTTGAACCGGTGCTCCGACGATTTGAATCCGCATTTGCCCAGGCGATGGGGTTTGGTTTTGCGTGGGATGTGAGCATGGATAATGGTCAACCCGTCGTGGCGGGCCAACACTATTGCTATGATCCGGAGCAGGGGATCGTCTCGGTTCCCGGGCCGGGCACCCGCCTGAAGAGCCTACCCGGAAATGCCTTGCTTGCCCTCGCTGAGGGCGACCTGGAGTCGGAATCCAGCCGTAAGGTCGCCAAACGCGTAATGCGGGTGTTGACGGACTACCTGTTGCAGGGCAAGCCCCTGCACAGTCGCAGTTTATTCATTCATCTTCGTGGAGAACGACATGAATCCTAGAGTTTTGCTTGGCGTAAACATCGACCATGTGGCGACGCTTCGCCAGGCCAGGGGAACGCGATATCCGGATCCGGTGCAGGCTGCGTTGATGGCCGAAGAGGCGGGCGCCGATGGGATTACCATTCACCCCAGAGAGGACCGTCGCCATATCCAGGACCGGGATGTTCTCCTGTTGCGGGAAGTGCTGCAGACCAAGATGAATCTGGAGATGGCGGTCACCGATGCCATGCTGGCGTTTGCTGAACAGGTTCGCCCGGAATGCGTATGTCTGGTTCCTGAAAAACGGGAAGAACTGACCACCGAAGGGGGACTGGATGTCGATGGTCAGGAGGCGAGGGTAGCAAAGGCGTGCGAGCGCCTGGCTCGTATCGGTGCCGAGGTCTCCCTGTTTATCGATCCCGATCCCGTTCAGATTGATGCAGCGGTGCGTTGCGGTGCGCCAGTGGTTGAGCTGCACGCCGGCGAATATGCGGAGGCAAAAACAGTGGAGGAGGCGGATGCGTCGTTCAGGATCCTCGAAGATGCCGTTGCCTATGCCCGGAAAAAAGGTCTGATCGTTAACGCCGGGCATGGACTGCACTACCACAACACAGAACGAGTGGCCGCGATTTCCGGTATCAATGAACTGAATATCGGCCATGCCATTGTCGCGCGGGCAGTCTTTACCGGCCTCAAGGATGCAGTTCGGGATATGAAGTCGATTCTGGATCAGGCCCGCGGGCGAGCCTGACCGCTGCTCAGGACGTCTCCGTCTGGGGGTGATGCTCGCGGAACAGTTGCTGCCAATCAGTCTGCTCGCTCCAGATCTGCAGGCGCTCCATGGCCGACAGCAGCTGGTTTTTCTGGTGCTCGATGTCCGGAGCGGCGCATTTCAGGGCCGTCTCGAGTCTGTTCGCCGCGAGCCGCAACTCGGGTACACCGCAGTAGCGGGTTGCGCCGTGCAGCTTATGGACGCACTCGAGCAGGTTGTCCATATCGCCGCTGAGCCAGTAGGCCTCGACCTGGGGCATGTCCCCGTGCATCTGTTCCAGCAGCATACTGAACAGCTCCTCGGCCAGGTCGGCCTTCCCGGCAGCTAACTGAATGCTTTCCTCCACACTCACGCAGTCCTGCTGCATCTTGCGGGTTGAAGGTCTCAATGCCCGTCGAGTGTCTCTGATTTCCGGTAGTGGTGCTTCCCGGCTGCCATCCCGTGGATCGCAAATATAGCCTGTGTAGTCGCGAATGGTTTCTGAGAGCTGAGTGCTGCTGATCGGTTTGGCCATATACCCATCGAAACCCTGCTGGATCAGACGATCCTGTTCGTCGGCCAGGGCATGAGCCGTCAGCGCGATAATCGGTGTGCGATGCCCGGACGAGTCCATTTCCCGCAGGCGAGCCGTGGTCTCGACGCCGTCCATTCCGGGCATCTGAAGGTCCATAAAAACCAGATCGAATGGTTTCTGCCGGGCTTTGCTCAGAGCCTCAAAGCCGCTGGCGGCACCCTCCGCATCAATCTGATGGTCGCGAAGCAGGGTCATAACCAGCTTCAGGTTCGCTTCGTTGTCATCCACTGCCAGAACGCGGGGCACCGCGCCTGCAGGTAAGGTATTCAGCGGGGTTGTCGCTTCGGGCAGCACACGACCGCCTGCGTTGATACCGTGAATCAGTAGCAGTAGCTCATCGTATAGGGCATCCCGGCAAATCGGTTTGGTCAGGTGACCGCTCGCAAGCCCGGACAAGGGGGTGTCGTGGGTTTCCAGTGTTGGCGTCAGTATCAGGGTTCGGCAATCACGCTCAATTTCCAGTGCCCGCAAGAGATTGCAATACTGGTTTGAGCTGAGCAGGTGCCGGGTGATGCCGATGATGGCCAGGGCATAACCCGCCTGACTCTTCTGGGCTTCCTCGATCTGTTCCTGCATGGTCGCCGGAGAGTTGACGCGATCCACTGTCATGCCCCAGTCCCGTAGCATGTGTTCAACCGCAAGACCAGTGGTCTTCTGTTGCTCCAGATAGAGGACCCGTTCCCCTCGAAGGGCGTCTTTGGGCGCCACCGTTTCGCCACTGGCGGACAACTCCGAGGTCAGCGTGAACCAGAACGTGGAGCCCTTGCCCAATTCACTTTCGAGGCCGATCTTGCCGCCCATTTCTTCGACGAGACGCTTGGATATCGCCAGTCCCAGACCGGTGCCGCCGTATTGTCGGGCAGTGGATGCATCTGCCTGGCTGAAGGCGTTGAACAGGGATTGTTGCTGGGCGCGGGACAGGCCGACGCCGGAATCGGTAATGCTGAGCCGGAGCGTGACCCGGTTATTCTCGGTGTCTTCTTCCTCCAGGCTTGCCCGCAGCACCACCTCACCGGTCTGGGTGAATTTAATGGCGTTGTTCACCAGGTTGGTGATGACCTGTTTGACCCGCAACGGGTCCCCCATAATGTTGTCCGGGACGTCGTTGTAAACCAGAGGAACCAGGTCCAGATTCTTGCTGTGGGCGGCTGGCGCCAGCATCACCATGACCTCTTCAACCACATCGCGGAGCTGGAAGGGGACCCGGTCCAGAATCAGCTTGCCGGCTTCGATTTTCGAGAAATCGAGTATGTCATTGATGATGGTGAGCAGGATTTCGGAGGACTTCCGTATCGTGCTCAGGTGGTCGCGTTGTTGTCTGGGTAAGGGGCTCTTGAGCAGCAGCTCGGTGAAGCCGATGATGCCGTTCAGAGGGGTCCGGATCTCGTGAGACATGTTGGCCAGGAACTCGGACTTGATCCGGCTCGCTTCCAGCGCCTCCTTGCGGGCGAAATCCAGTTCGATGTTCTGGATCTCAATGGTTTCCAGGGTTTCCCGAAGGTCTTCCGTCGCCTGGTCGATGTTCTGCTGCATCTCCGCCTGGGCCTTGCTCAGTTCCGAAGCCATGGCGTTGAGGCCGGATTCGAGTTGTTCGAATTCCGGGCCCGCGCCGGTATGGACTCGGGTATCGAGTTTGCCCTCCTTGAGTTTGGCAACGGCGCCGTTAAGCTCGAACACCGGATCCGTAAAGGCCCTGCTAAGGCGAAGGGCGATCATCAGACTGATGATGACACCGGCCAGGATCAGTAACAGAGAGATAAGCAGCGCCTTGTAGGTCTCCTTTTCAGTGCGGATATGGGACATCTCGACGGCGACCCAGCCCAGGGGCTTGCGTTGTTGCTCCATGGTTTGCCTGGCGTCCGGGTCCAGCATGTTCTCGATCATCAGATCCTGCATGAACACCGGTGTGACAAACCGTGTGCTGGTGTGCTGATTAATGCGGGTGGCTTCGTCGGCGGGCAGGGACCCGACGCCCAGGGTGTCGGAGCTCCCGGGGCCGGTATGCAGCAGGCGGCTGCCGCTGCCGTCGAAGAACGTAATGGAGCGAACGTCCTGTTCCTCCAGAAGGGCATTGGACAAGCTACTCAACAGGCTACGGTTGGCGGTGAACAGGCCGTACTCAGAGGCAGCCGACAGCTGTCGGGACAGGGACTCTCCCCGATCCCTGAGCAGGTTCTCGATGTTCGTCACCCAGCTGTAGGTGAAGAACATCCCCAGCATGAGAGTGGTCAGCAAGGTGGGAATAAGAGTGACCACCAGCACTTTTTTTCGAATGCCCCAGCGCCGCATATCCTTTTCCTGAATGATTGCCCGGGTCCCGCAGTCAATGCGGGATCACGTCCTTGTCAGAATAGATGAACCAGAGGTAGCACGCTGAGGTATCAATCCCAGCGTCTCCAGAAATTCTCTGCGGTTATAGCCTCCGGTCATGGATATAGCGAGAAGCTGTATTGGGAGACCGTGGCCATAACGCGTATCATGCGAAGCCGAAAGTGTACCACAGGGCAAACAAATGAATTTCCCCACCATTGAAGATTATGTCGGGCATACCCCTCTGGTTCGCCTGCAGCGTCTCCCGGGCGAGACCAGCAACATCGTTCTGGCTAAGCTGGAGGGTAACAACCCTGCGGGATCGGTAAAGGATCGTCCCGCTATTAGCATGATCCAGGAAGCCGAGCGTCGGGGCGACATCCAGCCCGGCGATACCCTGATTGAGGCCACCAGCGGTAACACCGGTATTGCGTTGGCGATGGCGGCGGCGATCAAGGGTTACCGCATGGTGCTGATCATGCCTGCGAATATGAGCGAGGAACGTCGAGCCTCGATGCGGGCTTATGGCGCCGAGATCATTACGGTCAGTCAGCAGGAAGGCATGGAGAGGGCTCGAGATCTGGCTCTGGAAATGGAAGCCGATGGCAAGGGCAAGGTGCTGGACCAATTCAGCAACCCGGATAACCCCCTGGCGCACTATCGCACCACTGGCCCGGAAATCTGGGAGCAGACTCAGGGGAGGGTAACGCATTTTGTCAGTTCCATGGGCACAACCGGCACCATCATGGGCGTTTCACGCTATCTGAAAGAGCGCAATCCGGACATCCAGATTATTGGCCTTCAGCCTCGTGAAGGGGCTTCCATTCCGGGTATCCGGCGCTGGCCGGAAGAGTACCTGCCGAAAATCTATGAAGCACCGAGAGTGGATCAGGTGTTGGACATCGGCCAGGAAGAAGCCGAGCAGACCATGCGCGCCCTGTCATCCGAAGAGGGCATCTTCTGCGGTGTATCCTCCGGTGGTGCCATTGCAGCCGCCCTCAGATTGTCTGAACAGGTTGAAAATGCGGTGATCGTAGCCATTATCTGTGATCGCGGCGACCGGTACCTGTCGACGGGTGTCTTTCCGGGCGCCTGAACTGAATTCCCTAACAGAGATGTATGTATGAGCAGACGACGCAGGAAGGTTCTTCCAAAGGAACCTGTGCGCTGTGAGGTTGAGTCCCTGAGTCATGATGGTCGGGGTATTGCCCGTCAGGAAGGTAAGGCCCAGTTCGTGGATGGGGCGCTTCCCGGTGAGACGGTGATGGCGAAGATGGTTACCACCCGCAGTAAGTTCGACGAGCTCCGGACGGTTGAAGTCTTGGAGGCTGCGCCGGAGCGTCAGCAAACGCCCTGCGAGTTTGCCGACCTGTGTGGTGGTTGCAGTCTGCAGCATATGAGCGGCGATGCCCAGATCCGGTTCAAAGAGGACACCCTGCGGGAACACTTTGCCCACTTTGGGGGCATAGAGCCGGACGAATGGATTGAACCTCTGCGCTCCCCGGACAGTCTGGCATACCGCCGCAAAGCCAGGTTGGGAGTTCGCTACGTCAAGGCCCGAGAGTCTGTATTGGTGGGATTCCGGGAAAAACGCAGTACTTTCCTGACAGACATCAACCGTTGTGCGGTGATGGATCCTCGTATTGGTGAACGAATCCTGCCACTTCGCGAGCTGCTCCACAGCATGGACGCCTACAACCGTATTCCCCAGGTGGAAGTGGCCTGCGGCGATGATGTAGCGGCCATGGTGTTCCGAAATATGGACGATCTGAGTGACGGCGATCGTGAAAAACTGATCTCTTTTGGCCAGGCCCACGAATTGCATATCTACCTCCAGCCGAAAGGGCCCGATACCGTGCATCGGATCTGGCCGGAAGCCAAGGATGCATCGGAAGAGAGGCTGAGTTACCGGCTGGAAGAATTCGACCTGACCCTGAAGTTTCATCCCATGGACTTTACCCAGGTCAATGCAGCGCTTAACCGCACCATGGTACACAGGGCGGTGGAATGGCTGGATATCAAGCCGGGTGAGCGGGTGCTCGATCTGTTTTGCGGGCTTGGTAACTTTACCTTGCCGCTGGCCTGTAAAGGCGGGCAGGTGGTCGGTGTGGAAGGCGATGATGCCATGGTCGTTCGGGGGCGCGAAAATGCGGAACTCAATGGCCTGGATAATGTCGACTTCCACGGCGCTGACTTGCACGGTGATTTCACCGGCCAGAGCTGGGCCAAAGAGGGCTTTGACAAGATCCTGATTGATCCGCCGCGTTCAGGGGCAGAGGAAATCTGCAAGTATCTGACTGCGTTCGGTGCCAGCCGAATCGTTTATGTGTCCTGCAATCCGGCAACGCTGGCGCGGGATGCAGGTGTGATGGTGCGCAACGGCTATCGTCTTGTGCGTGCCGGTGTGATGGATATGTTCCCGCACACCACTCATGTGGAATCCATCGCATTGTTTGAGCGGGATTTCGGCTAAAGGGATGCACCGCGCGGCCAGGGATGGCAGCGTAAGAACCAATAAAAGGCAGACATGGTAAAAGTTCGCGAAGATTACGCCATCACCGGTGACGGTGAGATCGATATCGAACGATGGGTTCAGGGTATCGCCTCCCAGACGCACCTGGAGGATGAGGGGCAGTTCCGTAAGGCGTGCGAAATGGCAGCAGCCATTGATATGCAGGCGTTCCGGGAGGATCGTCTTTGGGCGCCCGGTGCCAGCAGTTTCCAGACCGGTATCGAAATGGCTCAGGTCCTGGCTGAGCTCCATCTGGATCAGGCCAGCCTGGTCGCTGCCATTCTTTATCGGGCTGTTCGAGAAGAGCGTATTCCGTTGGACGACGTTCGCAAAGCGTTTGGCGATGAGGTGGCGGCACTGATCAACGGTGTCCAGCAAATGGCGGCGATCTCTTCGATCCATCATCCCCTGAAAGGTAATGTGCTGGGGCAGAGCGAAGGCCAGCTGGACAATGTCCGAAAGATGCTGGTAACCATGATCGATGACGTCCGGGTTGCACTGATCAAACTGGCAGAGCGGACCAGTGCGATTCGGGCTGTGAAGAATGCACCGGAAGAAAAACGGATGCGGGTCGCAAGGGAAGTGTTTGATATTTATGCCCCGCTGGCCCACCGGCTCGGTATTGGGCATATCAAATGGGAGTTGGAAGATCTCTCGTTCCGTTACCTCCACGAGTCGGCCTACAAGAAAATCGCCAAGCTGCTGGATGAAAAGCGTTTGGATCGCGACGGTTACATCAAGCGTGTCATCGAGTCCCTGGATCGGGAGCTAAAGGCATCGGGCATTGAGGGCGAACTGACCGGGCGTGCGAAACACATATACAGCATCTGGCGGAAAATGCGCCGCAAGGGCATCGACTTTTCTCAGGTCTATGATGTCCGGGCTGTGCGCATCCTGGTGCCCGAAGTGCGGGACTGTTACGCCGCCCTGGGTATTGTGCACAGCCTCTGGCGGCACATCCCGAATGAATTTGACGACTACATTGCCAATCCCAAGGAGAACGGCTACCAGTCGTTGCACACTGCGGTGATTGGCCCCGAAGGTAAGGTGATGGAAGTCCAGATTCGGACCCATCAGATGCACGAAGAGGCCGAGCTCGGCGTCTGTGCACATTGGCTGTACAAGGGGACAGACAAGAGTAATAAATCCACTGGCTATGAAGCCAAGATTAACTGGCTCCGTCAGGTGCTGGAGTGGCAAGAGGATTTGGGCGATCTATCCGGCCTGGCTGATCACCTGAAGACCGATGTCGCTTCAGACCGGGTTTATGTTTTCACCCCGGAGGGGCATGTTGTTGATATGCCCCAGGGGGCAACCCCGGTCGACTTTGCCTACCGTGTTCATACCGAGATTGGCCACGCTTGCCGAGGTGCTCGGGTTAATAACCGGATTGTGCCGCTGACCTATCCGCTCAAGACTGGCGACCAGGTGTTCATTCTGACTGCCAACAACTCAGCGCCCAGCCGGGACTGGTTGAATCCAAGCCTGGGCTATGTCCAGACATCCCGGGCCAGAGCAAAGGTAACTCATTGGTTCAAGCAACAGGACCGGGACCGCAATATTGTGGACGGCAGAGCGATTCTTGAAGATGAGTTCAAGCGTCTTTCACTCTATGACGTCAGCCTTAATGAGCTTGCTCGCAAGGTGAACTATCAGGACGCGGATGACATGTTCGCCGCCGTGGGCGCCGGCGATTTGCGTCCGGCCCACGTAGCCAATGTCGCCCAGCAGATGCTGGAGCCTAAAACCGAACAACTTGACCTTCGGCTGACTTCACAACGCCATAAACCCTACGACACCGAATCCGACATCCAGATTGTTGGCGTTGGCAAGCTCAAGACCCAGGTGGCGAAATGCTGCAAACCATTGCCAGGAGATGAAATCGGGGGTTACATCACGGTTGGACGAGGGGTAACGGTGCACAGACAGGACTGTCTGACCTTTCTCAATCTGAAGGAATTTGAGCCAAATCGAATCATCGAAGTCAGCTGGGGTGGTCGTCCCGCCGCGGTGTACCCGGTAGACATCGAAATCGAAGCCTATGACCGTTCCGGATTGCTGAGGGACATTACGCAAGTACTTTCCCACTCAAAGAGTGATGTATTGGCTCTGAATACCCTGACGAACCGGGATGAAAATACCGCGACGATGACGGTGACGGTGGAGATCTCCAGTCTGGAACAACTGGCCCGTCTGTTGGCCCAGATTCGCAACCTGCCAAACATTATTGACGTGAAACGGAAGCGAGGATGAGCTATTCAATCGACGACCTCAAGACCCTCATGGCTCGGCTTAGAGATCCGGAGACCGGTTGTCCCTGGGATACCAAGCAGGACTACAAATCGATCGTCCCCCATACGATCGAGGAAGCCTATGAGGTAGCTGATGCCATCGAGCGCGAGGATTTTCCCCACCTGAAAGACGAGCTGGGAGATCTTCTGTTTCAGGTCATCTTCTATGCTCGCCTGGGCCAAGAGGATAACCACTTCGATTTTGACGATATCGTCGATAATCTCGTGCGAAAGCTGATCAGGCGCCATCCCCATGTGTTCCCCGGGGGCACTCTGGAAAGCCGGGTGGACCCGGACAATCGTCCTGATGATGCCTGGATCAAGGAAAGCTGGGAGCGCATCAAGGCGGAAGAGCGGGCTGCCAAGCCTGTCTCTGATGTTCCCTCGAGTCGGCTGGATGGCATTGCCCAGACGCTACCAGCCATTGCCAAGGCGGAAAAGCTTCAGAAGCGCGCCGCCAGGCACGGGTTTGACTGGCCAGATATCGGGCCTGTTTTTGACAAACTCCATGAGGAGATTGATGAACTCAAGGAAGCCTGGAATTCAGCGCAGAATGGTTCCGGCGACCGTGATGCGGTTGAGGACGAATTGGGGGATCTGATGTTCGTCTGCGTGAATCTGGCACGATTCCTGAAGGTTGATCCTGAGCGAGCCTTGAATCGAACCAACCACAAATTCGATGCCCGCTTCCGGGCCATCGAGCGAGTGCTGGAATCCGAGGGTCGCGATCTGGACGATGAATCTCTGGAAGCGCTGGATGCCGTGTGGCAGAAAGTGAAAGGAGTCGAAAAGAACGGTAATGATCCGGTGTGACCTGTCACCGGTAAGTACAATCCGTTACCAATTTTGTGGCCCCTTGAAGGGAGGCTTCGTCTACACTTCCGGAAACGGCTGCACTGAATCTGTGCGCCGTGCGCCATCAATAAGATGCAGGAGTGAAGGCACCATGAAAATCAAGGATCTGGTCAAGTATTGGGACAAGCACGCGCGCGGTCGGCTGACCCGAGACGCCTATTTTATGGCGTTGTCCGACCAGCATCACAAACGCCTCGAAAAACTGGCGGCGTTGTATCCGATGAAATCGCCACAGGATCTGATGCGGGATTTGATTTCCGCTTCACTGGACGAAATGGAAACCAGCTTTCCGTATGTTCAGGGGTCGAAAGTGGTGGCTTACGATGAGGACGGCTTTGAGATCTACGAGGATCAGGGGCTGACGCCGAAATTTGTGAGCCTGAGCCAGAAGCATATCCAGCGGCTCAAAGCGAATCTGATCGAATCCGTCGCCTGACATTGTCGCACTGAGCGACGATCCCCGCGAACGGACGAAACTCCTGCGGAGTGGCCACGGCCACTCCCTCAGCTTACTTGTCTTTACCTTCCAGCTTGTCTTTAAGCGGACTCTGCCGTACCAGATCATCCAGCGCTGCAGCAATCATGTCATTGAGAATATCGCTCTCGTTTCTGTCCGGGTAAAGTTCGGCCAGTGCGGCGATGCGCGCGGCGTCTTCCAGCGGCAGCCGCAGGTTGTAGTCATGGGTCCGCTCAACCGGCTCTTTCTTCTTTTCCCAGTGCTTCGGCAAATCAGTTACTTTCATGAAAACTCCTTGCGGCTTCAGGCTTTAATCGCCAATAGACTTTCTCGTCTGTTCCTTAGTATCGTAAGTTTACTTTGCCTCCGTCAATTCAAAAGGACGCCAATGTGACTGAGCTACATCCTGATCTTCGAGAAAACGTACGTATGCTGGGTGAACTCCTGGGCCAGAGTATCCAGAAGTATCCAGGGCAAGCCTGTTATGAGCTGATTGAGGAGATCCGGGCAGCGGCCAAGGCCGACCGGCGGCAGGAAAGCGGTTCCGGGCAACGGCTTGTGAGCCTGCTTCGCAAGCTGAGTGATGACGAACTGCTTCCTGTGACACGTGCGTTCAACCAGTTTTTGAACCTTGCCAACCTGGCTGAGCAGTATCATGGTATCCGGCGCAAACGCGGTCATCAGTCAGACTTGATGGTCGAGTCTCTGAGCGATGTCTTTGGTCGCCTGTCGGAGGGCGGTATCAGTCCGGAGGAGTTGCATCGACGTGTCGCCGACCTCCGCATCGAATTCGTACTGACAGCTCATCCGACCGAAGTCACCCGTCGAACGCTGATCATGAAATACGACGAGATGTCTGACTGCCTTGGCAAGCTGGATCATGACGATCTGATGCCGGCCGAGCGGGATGAAATTATCAGTCGCATCTCCCAACTGATTACGGAAGCCTGGCACACCGATGAAATTCGACATGAAAGGCCGACGGCGGTCGATGAAGCAAAATGGGGGTTTGCCGTCATTGAGAACAGTCTCTGGCAGGCGCTCCCCAGATTTCTGCGCAACCTGGACACCTCTCTGATTGATGCCACGGGCAGGGGGCTGCCTCTGGACGCCTCGCCGATCCGTATCGCTTCGTGGATGGGTGGGGATCGCGATGGCAATCCGAACGTGACTCATGACGTCACCCGCGAGGTCTTTCTCCTGGGCCGGTGGATGGCGGCGGACCTATACCTTCGGGATATTCAGTCCCTGAGAGCAGAACTTTCCATGTGGCAGGCCAGTGACGAGCTGCGGGAGCAGGTTGGCGATGTGCGTGAGCCCTACCGCCAGGTTCTCGGCGCACTTCGTGAGAGGTTGATTCGTACCCGGGACTGGGCTGAGGCCAGCATCAACGGCGAGGTTGCCGACGCAACGGATATCCTGTTTGAAAATCAGGATCTCACCGCGCCGCTGGAACTGTGCTATCGGTCGCTGGTCGACTGTGGTCTGGAAAGCATCGCAAACGGCCCGCTGTTAGATACGCTGCGCCGGGCGCATACCTTTGGTTTGCCGCTGATTCGCCTGGATATCCGGCAGGAAGCATCGCGTCATGCCGACGCGGTGGCTGAAATGGTGGATTACCTCGGGCTTGGCGACTACCTGTCATGGTCGGAGAAAGAGCGGCAGGAATTTTTGATTGGCGAGCTCCAGGGCCGCCGCCCCCTGGTACCGAGAAACTGGGAACCGTCCGCCCCGGTGAAGGAAGTGCTGGCGACGTGCGATGTAGTGGCTCGGCAAACGCCTCAGGCGCTTGGTTCCTATGTCATCTCCATGGCCAGTAAGCCTTCGGATGTGCTCAGCGTTATTTTGCTGCTCAGGGAATCGGGAATGAAGTTTCCAATGCGCGTGGTTCCCCTGTTTGAGACGCTGGATGATCTGCGGGGTGCGCCAGAGAGCATGGCGGCATTGTATGAGGTCGAGTGGTACCGGGAATATTGCCAGGGTCAGCAGGAAGTGATGATCGGTTACTCGGATTCTTCCAAGGATGCCGGCCAGTTGATGGCGGCCTGGGCGCAGTACCAGGCCCAGGAACAGCTGACGCACGTTGCCCATCAGTATGGTGTGCACCTGACCCTCTTCCATGGTCGGGGAGGCACTGTGGGCCGTGGCGGAGGCCCGGCAAACCGGGCAATCCTGTCCCAGCCTCCGGGATCGGTGAACGGGAGTTTCCGGATCACTGAGCAGGGTGAGATGATCCGTTTCAAGTTTGGTTTGCCACAGCTTGCGATCCAGAGTCTGACGCTCTATACCACCGCAGTCATCGAAGCAACGCTGGCGCCGCCTCCCAAGCCTGAGGATGACTGGCGGGAAACCATGGACTGGCTGACAGAACGATCTCTGAAGGCCTATCGGGATGTGGTGCGGGAAAACCCGGACTTTGTTCCCTATTTCCGCCAGGTAACGCCAGAGCAGGCTCTGGGTAAACTGGCACTTGGAAGCCGTCCCGCCCGGCGTAAGGCCACCGGTGGGGTGGAAAGTCTCCGTGCCATTCCCTGGATATTTGCCTGGACCCAGATGCGACTCATGCTGCCGAGTTGGCTGGGCAGTGACGTGGCCCTGGAAGAAGCGGCCCGGGACCACCGTTTTGATGTGTTGAGGTCGATGATGAACGGGTGGCCGTTCTTCCGCACCTACGTGGATATGCTGGAAATGGTGCTCGCCAAGGCGGATCTGCGAATTGCCAGTTACTACGAGCAAACGCTGCTGGATGATGAGGAGCTGCAGGCTCTGGGGGCAGATCTTCGAACGCGTTTGCAGGGCTGTATCCAACGACTGCTGGAGCTGAAGCAGCAGGACGACCTGCTGGAAGATGAGCCAGTTTTCGCCCACTCCATGCGGGTTCGTAATCCTTATACCGATCCGTTGCATTATCTCCAGGCCGAGTTGTTGCGTCGGGATCGGGAGAGTGAGGGTAAGGGTGAGGTGCCCGAATTGGTGGAGCGAGCTTTGAAAGTCACCATGGCGGGTATCGCAGCAGGAATGCGCAATACAGGGTAAACTAGGGATTGGTGAAGAGCCGTGCTTGTTTTCGGCTCACGGATCACAGGAGTAGGTAGTGGCGCTTGCTGCAAGACTGGAACGTTTTCTAGCGCGAAAAGGCATCGCCTTTTCGGATTTGTCCATCGATCAGGTGACCAATCTGGGTGCCGCGGTGATTGCCTCCGGGCAACCGCAAAGCGAGTTCATTCAGGCAACGCTGCTGATTGATATCAGTGGTGTGGTGATGGTGGTGCATATGTTTGACAGCACCCTTGATCTGGATGCCGTTCAGGAAATGACCGGTAGGCGCCTTCAGCCCCTGACGGCGCGCCAGACCAGTCGACTGTTCAGCGATTGTGATCCTGGATTTACGCCGCCCATTGGTGCTGCTTATGAATTGCAGGTGCTGGTGGATGAAGATGTCACCACGGCGGACCGGGTGCTGTTCACGGGCGGAACGGATCGCGGTCTGGTGGAAATGGACGGACGCTCCCTGAGGCTGGCGCTTGCTGGCAGCCGCCGCGGCCACCTGGTGATTCGTGGACAGGGAAATGGTGATCGGGAGGCGCTGACGCTTGAGGAAGTGGCGGATAAACTCCAGAAACTGTACCGGCTGCCTCCCATGCCGGCACTCGCGCTGCGTATCCTGCGCCTGACTGCCAACTCGGAGGCCACCGCCAAGGAACTGGGTGAACTCATTGAATTTGATCCCAGCCTGACCGCCCAGGTCATGCGCTATGCCCGATCGGCGCTGTTCAACTACCCGGGGCAGATCAATTCTGTGCAGGAAGCGGTGACTCGGGTACTGGGCTTTGACCGGGTGGCCCATATTGCCTTGGGGATTGCTTCGGTCCGGGCGTTCGACGTCCCGCGGCACGGCATGCTTGGGATGGATAATTTTTGGCGTCATTCGCTTTACTGTGCCTTCCTCTGCCAGAGCATCGCACCGCACTGCTCCGCCGACAAAGGGCTGGCTTACCTGTGCGGTTTGCTGCATAACTTCGGTCTTCTGCTGGTTGGACACCTGTTTCCGGGTGAATTCGAGGAGCTGAATACTCTGCGCGAAGACAATCCGGAGGCGAGCATGCACTCGCTGGAGCAGCAGGTGTTTGGTCATGGTGAGAACGAACCTGTCCTTGCTGTTGGGCATGGTGCGATCGGTGGCATTCTGCACAAGCTTTGGCAGCTGCCAGATCCTGTTATCAAGGCGGCTGGTATGCATCAGAATCCGGGCTATCACGGGGAACACGAAAACTATGTGATCATGGTTCAGTTGGCCAACGCGCTGTTAAAACAGCGGGGTGTCGGTGATGAATTCAACGAAGACGATATTCCCTCTCTACTCGAAAGTCTTGGCCTGGATGCCTTGAAGGTGGACGAGTTCAATGCCGAGATTGATCGGGTGTCCGACGATCTGGACGCTATGGCCCGATCACTCTCGTCCTGACAGTTTGGCGGCTGTTGAGCGAGCCGCCATATTCCCGATTATGCGCATGATACGGAGGTCGACTTTCTCTCATGATACGGAGGTCGACTTTCTCTAAGGAGGCTGACTTCGTATAATGCGCCTTCGCCGATTTCGGCGGCGCGCGTGACCACGGTTTGTGGACGGTGGAGAGGTTGTCGCAAAGACGGGGATTTTTGCCGCAACTTTTCAAACGATAATGACTAAATTGGGAGCACAGCGTTATGCGAATCATCATGTTAGGCGCACCGGGCGCCGGTAAGGGGACTCAGGCCCAGTTCATTACTGAGCGTTATGACATTCCCCAGATCTCCACCGGTGACATGCTGCGGGCAGCGGTCAAGGCCGAGTCCGAGCTTGGCCTGCAGGTGAAGGAAGTCATGGCTTCTGGTGGCCTGGTCTCTGACGATATCATCATCGCCCTGATTGAAGAGCGCGTTCAGCAGCCGGACTGCAAGAATGGCTTCCTGCTGGATGGTTTCCCGCGCACCATTCCCCAGGCCGAAGCGCTCAAGGATCAGGGCATCGATATCGACTATGTGGTAGAGATTGCGGTTGATGATGAAGAGATCGTGAGTCGTCTTTCCGGCCGTCGTGTCCATGAGGGCAGTGGCCGGATCTACCACGTCAAGTACGATCCGCCCAAGGTCGAAGGTAAGGACGATGAAACTGGCGAGCCGCTGATTCAGCGTGAAGACGATCAGGAAGCGACGATTCGCAAGCGTCTGTCCATATACCATGAGCAAACTGCTCCGCTGGTTGATTTCTACCAGGGTTGGGCATCCAAGGACGCCGCTGCGGCACCCAAGTATGTGCGTGTCGAAGGGGTTGGCAGCCTGGACAGCATTCGCGACCAGATCCTGTCCCAACTCAAGTAACTACGATCGAGGCCGCTCACGTCCGTGAAACTACTGGCGCTTGATACATCATCGGGGGGCTGCTCGGCAGCCCTTCTTGATGATGGTGAGATCACAGAGCGTTTTGAAATCGCTCCCAGAGGTCATACCCGGCTATTGATGCCGATGGTGCGGGAGTTGCTCGCCGAGAAAAATCTTACCCCATCCGAGCTTGATGCACTGGCATTCGCCTGCGGCCCGGGCTCCTTTACCGGTATACGGATTGCAACGGGCGTGGTGCAGGGATTGGCCTGGGGGCTGGATATTCCTGTGGTACCGGTCTCATCCCTTGCCGCGGTGGCCGTCGGTGCAATCGACCAATTTGGCCTCGCCGAGGGCGATGCCGTTGCCGTTGCCTTTGATGCGCGTATGGGGGAAGTCTACTGGGGCTGTTTCGGTTGTGCCGACGGGCTGCCAGTGTTGCTCGGAGAGGAGCAAGTTTGCCCGCCCTCTATGGTGT
This sequence comes from Marinobacter nitratireducens, assembly GCF_000708045.1. Lineage (GTDB taxonomy): Bacteria > Pseudomonadota > Gammaproteobacteria > Pseudomonadales > Oleiphilaceae > Marinobacter > Marinobacter nitratireducens. Next base: position 103,733 of record NZ_ANIE01000006.1, on the reverse strand, counting down.
CCCTTGAGTCCTGTTCCGGCCGCTGGGTTGGCGCCGGGCCCGGCTGGCAGTTCCGGGCAGACATGCCCGGGGCTGTATCCAATGCCGTACCGGACAGCATCGAGTCGCTGGTGCCGAGAGCTTCCGGGGTTGCTCGCCTGGCGATCCATGCCGCTGAGAGCGGCGCGACCGTGTCCGCCGACAAGGCGCAGCCCGTGTATATCCGGGATGAAGTGGCCTGGAAAAAACTGCCTGGTCGTTAAAAGGGGGTGTCTGGGTCGTACAAAATGTGACCAGGCATCTTTCTTTCCCGTCCGTATTCTTCCATACTCTTTGTTCCAGTATTCCGTTCACTGAGCCAGCGGTATCTTATCGATGATTGGCGGTATTAACCCCAGTGGCAACTACGGTTACCAGACCGGCACCAATAACCCTGCCAGGGATCGTGGCGATACGGTCAGCGCACCGGCGTCCTCTCCTGAGAAGCCGGCTGACGCGGTCCGCCGGGATCTTGGTGCGGGCCTGCAGGAATCCGCTTCCCAGCGAGTGGGTGGAGGAGAGCAGTCAGAGCGCCGGATCGAGGCCCGACGGGCCGCAGAAGATGCCCGTCTTGAGCGCTTTCGGGCCGATGAGGTGCCCCTGCCAACCGCTAAAGCGCTGTCCACATTTGCGACTGTTGCATCCGCAGGCCAGGAATCCTCTGGTGAGGGTGTGCTTGCGGGCATTGATATCCTGGTCTGATGTCCGATTTTTCTGCAGAGCCAAATCCTTTGACCTATTTGCAACAACTGGCGGTCGGGCGCAGCGCGCTCGGCGATGGTATGCAGGCGGAGGCTCTTAGCCAGTCCCTGGCGGTGAAAAACCTGGGGGTCGTGCGCCCGAAAGACATCCGCGATGTTCCTGTACTCCTGTTTCTTGATGAGCATGGCCTCGGGCTGCAGCTGACGGGCAAGGGCGCACCCGGTCCGGTCCGAGCCGAATTTGTCTCCGGTAAGATGAGGTACCGCCGTGAACACGGTGGTGGTGCCGGCCAGCTCGTGGCCAAGGCTGTCGGGTTGCAGAAAACGAAAGCAACTCTCCATGTTCTGGACGCGACCGCCGGGCTGGGTCAGGACGCCTTTGTGCTCGCCAGTCTCGGTTGCCGAGTAACGCTGTTTGAGCGTAACCCTGTGATACACGCGCTGCTGGAAGATGGTCTGGCCAGGGCTGCCCTGAACGTTGACTGCGCGCCAATCATTGAACGGATGACCTTGCGGGAGGGCAGCAGTATAGACTGGCTATCCTCTGCCTCCGAGGGTGTTGCCGACGTGATCTATCTGGACCCCATGTTCCCTCACCGGGATAAATCGGCGCTGGTAAAAAAGGAAATGCAGGTGTTCCGGATGATCGTTGGCGATGACGATGACTCGGAGCGCCTGTTGTCTGCGGCGCTGGCCGCAGCGACTTATCGCGTCGTGGTCAAGCGGCCGCGGAAGGCGTCCGCCATCGAGGGACCTGAACCGGCGACCCGAATTGAGGGGAAGAGTAGCCGGTACGATGTGTATTCGATCAAGGCGCTGCCCACAGGCTAGCGCCCGGGGTCATGCGCCCAGCATGGTCACTTGCTGAATGGCCTGGCGTTTTTCGACGCTGAGCACCAATCTCGCGTCTTCGGCTACCTCATCCAGACCCTCTCCATAGCAGATCAAGCCATTCTCATCGGTCGTGATCACGCCGTTTTTCTGAAGGTTGGCAATGAAGTTGCGGAACAGGCTCTTGTCAAAGAATTCAGGGGCGTTCAGGCCGAAAAGGATCGACATACGCTCGGCGAGCAGGGTGCTTTGTTCTTCCAGCTCGGCGGCGCTGAGCTTACCGGAGCCGTATTTGCGAAGAATGCCCAGGGCAATGTGGTAGCGTTCCAGGGTCTGGATAATGAAGCGTGATAGCACTCGCAGGCGCAACATGGCTTCCGTGCCTTCCTCCGGTCGACCGATGCGGTCATCCGGCAGAGCCTTCAGCAGCCCTCTCTCAATCAGAACATCTATCCACTGATTGATCACCCGCTCTGCCTCTTCCGGCTCATACTTCAGGAACAGCTCGGACTGCAGATAGGGATAGGCGACGCCGGCCAGGAATACCACTTTGTCCCGGCGCAGGGAATCCTTGTTTTCGAACAGGCTGGCCACCAGCGACGGCAGGGCGAACAAGTGCTGGATGTTGTTCCGGTAGTACGTCATCAGAATGGCGTTACTGCCTTCCAGGGCAATGATGTCGCCAAGCTTCTGGGGCTGGCGAGCCACCAGCCCCATGTTCTCGCAATAGGCCACCCAGTCCCGGCCATTGCCCTCGGGCAATGTAACGGTCTCGGCATAGGGGTATGCTTTCAGCAGGCCGGCAAACTGGTCCATCAAACGGATCAGCTGACCCTCATCCATCGCAAGCCGATCGGTGCCCAGGAGAACGGTTGCAGTGATGCCAATGGGATTGACGGCTACCGAGGCGTTGATGTTGGAAGCGACCCGAAGCGCGAGCTCATCCACAGCCCTGTTCAGCCAGGCGGGCCGGTATTCGGCGTCGTAGGCTTCCTTGCGCCAACTCTCGTGGACCTCATCCAGCACCTCGGAAAGAGGAATGGCATCGCCAAAGTTGACGGCCACCCGACCGAAGGAGTTGCTCAGCTTACGGACCGTCTTGGCCAGTCCGAATACACTTTCTTTCTGCTTCTTCTTGCCCCTGAGCTCACCCAGATAGGAGCGTCCCTCCATGACCTTTTCATAGCCGATATACACCGGGACAAACACGATTGGCTTGCGATGGTCCCGGAGAAAGCTACGCACGGTCATAGCAAGCATGCCAGGCCGGGGTTGCAGCATACGGCCTGTCCGGCTGCGGCCACCCTCGACGAAATACTCCACGGAATAGCCCCGGGAAAACATGACGTGCATGTATTCATTGAAGACGGTGGCGTATAGCGGGTTGTCCTTGAAACTGCGGCGCATGAAAAAGGCTCCACCGCGACGCAGAATCGGGCCAACAATCGGCATATTCAGGTTGATACCGGCGGCGATGTGGGGCGGCATCAGACCGTTCTTGTAGAGTACGTAGGACAGCAGCAGATAATCGATATGAGAACGGTGGCAGGGCACGTAAACCACAGCGTTGTCTTGCGCAACTTCCTTTACTTCACGGATGTTGTTAATGGCGATGCCGTTATAGATCTTGTTCCAGAGCCAGCCCAGCACCACTTCCAGGAAACGTATGGTGACAATGGACATGCTGGCGGCAATCTCGTCGGCATATTTCCACGCTTTGGCGCGGACTTTCTCCGGTGGAATGTCGTCCTTTGCCGCTGTTTCTCGAATGGCTTCTTTGACGGCCTGGGTGCGCACCAGGCCGCCGACCAGAGTCCGGCGGTGGGACAGGTCGGGGCCGAGTACCGCCTGGCGCACCCGGCGGAAGTGTGTGCGCAGGATCCGGGCGAGTTTTCGCTGTGCCCGCTCCTCGGAGTTCCGGTATTCTTCAACCACCTGGGTCAGGGACAGTGCCTGATTGAATTGAACATAGGTGTTACGCCCGTGAACCATGATAATCAGTAGCTTCTGCAACCGGCCGGCAACCGACCAGGTGTCGGAGAGAAGCAGCTTGACCAGAGATTTTTCCTTGTCTGGAGAGCGGCCCCAGAAGAGAGACACTGGAACAATCTGGACATCTTCTTCCGGATTTTCCAGACCATAACGGACCAGGGCCCGGAACTCCTTGGTGGGTACCGGTGTCTGGCGCCTCTGGAACAATCCTCCGAGCCGCTGGTACAGAAAGAAGAAGGAATGGGAGGGCGCGTTTTTTACCGGCAGTGCTTCCGTTGCCCCGGGGAGCCCGGCACGAATCACTTCCTGTTCCAGAACCAGGCGTGTGGAAAGGGATTGGTATTGGAGTACATAGCAAACGGGTTTGTTTGGATCCAGTCCCAGAGACTCAAGGCTGTTGCCACTGACATCCGTTCTGACCCAGAGAAACAGAATCTTGCGGAAAAGTGTCAGGATCAGGCTGCGTATGCCCTGATAAATGCGCATATAAGGTGGCTCCGGTAACTGAAACAGGTGCCAAGTTTACTTGGTTGCGATGTGGGCGGAAAGCCGTGCTTCCGTTCTTGGGTGCTCCCGCAATGTGTTACATTTCAGCTTGGCCTACTTATCACTCAGGTAAATGCAGACAATGACCGAATCATACACAGGCTGGGTGCCGGACTGGTCCACAGAACCACCAGCAGACGGTGATTTTATGCTGGTGCTTTCAGGGCAGTCGGTTTTGAAACCGGAGCATGGCTGGCTGGTTCCGGTAAGCCTGTTACTGGGAAAGCTCGACCTCAGTCATGCCGTGTTCCTCGGTTACCTGAACGAGCAGCGGGTGTATGTCATTGGCGTTGATAAACCTGAGGTTTCCGGGCTTGATCCAGTCTCGCTGAGGGAGGCACTGTTGGTGCGGGAGAAAGCGCCCACGGATCTGCTGAGTACCGGTTTCCAGGTCTGGCAGTGGTGGCGGGACCATCGGTACTGCGGCCGTTGCGGGGAAGAGACCGGGTTTCACCCGCGGGAGCGCGCCAAATGGTGCGGTCATTGTGGTATCCCCTGGTATCCGCGCCTCGCACCCTGTGTGATCGTCGTTATCCGCCGTGATTCCCGGTACTTGTTGGCGAAATCGACTCGGGCGAAGGGAAACTTTTACAGCCTGATTGCCGGTTTTGTCGAGCCCGGAGAGAGTCTCGAAGGTGCCGTTGCCCGTGAGGTCCGGGAAGAAACGGGGCTCGACGTGACCAATATTCGCTATCATGGTTCCCAGCACTGGCCATTCCCCCACCAGTTGATGGTCGGCTTTTTTGCCGACTATCTGGGGGGAGAGTTGGTGTTGCAGGAGGATGAAATTGAGCACGCAGATTGGTTCCTGCCCGGTCAGACCCCACCCGTTCCTCCGGCAACGACCATTGCAGGGACGCTGATTCAGGCGATGGAACGAGAGCTGTCTGGTGGTGACGGGAGTGAGGGTCTTTGAAGTCTGCCAAGTTACCCAGGGTACTGGTTTTCGATTCAGGGGTCGGTGGCCTGAGCGTGGCTGCCTGCATTCGACATCAGCTTCCGGGTGTGGAGCTTGTTTACCTGGCGGATAACGCCGTATTCCCCTACGGAGATCAGTCAGAGTCGACTGTCATCGAACGCTGCGAGCGGCTGATTTCAGGTACGCTTGAGTGCTTTCCGAGTGATGTGGTTGTTGTTGCCTGTAACACGGCGAGTACGGTGGTGCTTCCGCATCTCCGGGCAGCCATTTCAGTGCCGGTTGTCGGGGTTGTGCCTGCTATCAAGCCTGCCGCCACGAAAACCCGTAATGGCCGTATCGGTGTGTTGGCGACGCCGGCGACCATTCGCAGGCCTTATCTTGAGAACCTGATTACTGAGTTTGCCAGCCACTGCGACATTTCGCGTGTCGGCCACCCGGATCTGGTGCGTTGGGTGGAAGATTCTGTTCGCGGTATGGAGGTCCCCCACCGGGCGCTTTCCGAGGCGGTGTCGGTGTTTAACGAGGCAGGGGTCGATACCGTTGTCCTGGGCTGCACTCATTACCCTCTGCTTCTCGACGCGCTGCGCCAGGTATTGCCGCAAGTGGAATTCTGGGTGGATTCCGGTGAGGCTATTGCTCGTCGTGTGGCGCACCTGCTTGAGGAACTGGGCAAGCTTGGGGTGGCTCGGGTAGGCGAGCCCGGGCGTGCGGCCCCGGTGATGGCCGCGCTGTTTTCAGGAAAAGTGCCGGAGGGCCTGGCCGAGTTCATGGCCGGACTGGATTTGCGCCCCGAAGTGATTCACGGTGCTTGGTCCGGGAACCCGGCCTGAGTTACAGCAACCGGGTCAGTTTGAACATGGCCAAAAACTCCAGTGCGGGAATGGAGCGCCGATGACAGCAGTAGGTTTTGAAGTTGTCGCCGCGGAAGCGGGATTTCGTAAACTCCAGGCCCTTGAAGTTGTATAGGAAGTTGCCCTTTTCATAGACCGTGTGAAGAAGCCGCTTCAGGAGCCGGCTTTCCTGATGTTCCGGGGTCTTGTCGAGAGACAGGGGGATCAGTCCCAAATCAACAAACGGCACGCCTTCGGCTTTGAACACGTCCATGGCATGGGCCATTAGCGTGTAGAAAATACCTTGCCTGAAATCCGCGTTGGCTCTGGAGATATTTGGCACGTAGCTGATGATCTCATTGTTCCGGTAGATCGGGTCGAAATAGATGAAGCCGACGGCTTTCCCATCCTGATACGCGTAAAAATGCCGCTCATTTTCCCGGTATTCCATTTCCATTGGCCGGATCAGAAAACGGATTTCGTTGCTCTTGCACTTCCGAGTGCGTATCCAGGCCTCGGAAATTTCCCGAGTATGGTCGTCGCTGAAGCGTTCCTTCACGGTAATGTTGTTCTTTTCAGCCTGGTTCAGTGCCGTACGCAGAATCTGCTTCTTTTTGCCGGACAGTGACCATTTGCTGAGATCAATTCGGGATTCGCTGCCGAACTGGGTGCCATAAAGACCAAAACGCAGGTGCAGGAAATCGACGACCGATTTGGATACCTGAATGTAGCTGGCGTTGGGGAAACGGTTGTGAAAGCGCTCGAGGATCACCGGGAAGTTTTCGGGTGAGCAGACCGGGTCGGACAGCACAAAGGTGCCACCCCACTTGCGCATGTACGCGACGTAGCCGATGCCGGGGAGATCAAAGTACTGCATTCCCGGTTGGAGCGTGGAGAACGACTGGGAATGCACACCGTACTTTTTCAGGTAGCTGACCCGCTCGGAGAAGCTGAAATTGCTCTCGGCGAGGTCCTGAAGTCCTTCCAGGGCAAGAATTTGATCCGACATGTCTATGCTCCCCTTTTTTTGTTGTTGAACGGGTGAATGGCCCGATTACGCCTGCTTCCGCCCGAGGATCGACCAGTAGCAATCCATGTTCAGCAACTTGAAGTGCTTTTTGTCGGTGACCTCCAGCCCCAGTTTTTTCATGTGCTCGGGGTAGTTGTAGATCTTGTGGAAGGCGTTGTTGGCAAACAGCCAGAAGGTAAACACGGCCATATACCAGTAGAGCTTCTTGAACATGCGTGCGACGACGTTGCCAGTGGGGTAGCAGAAGTCTCCGACGACGACCCGTGCGTCGGCTTTTCCGAGCCGGATCAGGTGCTCCAGCACCTTGACCATCATGTCTTCGTCAAAAACATTGAGGAAGAAATTGGCGACGACCATGTCGTATTGCTCAAATTCTTCGACCTTCATGATGTCGCTGTGGATACGGCGGATGGTGAGGTTCGGTGCTTCCTTCACCTGGGCTTCGCCAAATTTGCGCAGCATGGTTTCTGAGAGATCAACCACCGTGACATCCGCGCCCAGTTCTGCTGCTCGGATTGCGTCGCGACCATGGCCGACACCGGCAAACAGAATCTTGTCACCCGGCTTGACGGTTTCCACATCCAGCATCGCTGTTTTGCAGTGATGAATGCTCTTGCCGCTATAGAGGTTGCTCAGGAAATCGTAAACCGGACCAATGTACTTGTACTTGTCGCGCATGATGACTGCCGCCTGTTCTTGTTGCTCCGAATGTTGTCACCTTTGTTGTGTTTTTCGCCTCGGGCGATGCCGGGGCCTCGGTGATCAACGACTGTGAGATTGAGCTTAGAGAACAGGGTGGGGGAATTATGTGCAGTAATGCGCATTTCCGGATACACAAAGTAACGTTCAGCAATACTTTGCAAACCGGGTCAAGGTTTTATATAGGAATGTCGGACAATCAATAATGCCGACTAGAAAGCCACGGCTCTCGCGGTGCTCTGTCCCAGCGCCTTGCAGATCTCGAGAGCGGGCCTGGCCGGGCCATAGAAGAAGCCCTGAACCTGATGGCAGCCCAGGCCGCGCAGGTATTCGAGCTGCTCATCGGTCTCCACGCCTTCGGCCACAATTTCCAGCTTGAGACCATGGGCCATGGCGACAATTGCATTAACAATGCAGGCGCCGTCATCGCCGCTGCGGATGGCTTTTACGAAGGACTGGTCCACCTTGAGGGTGTGAATGGGTAGGCGATGGATGTAGTTCAGGGAAGAGTAACCAGTGCCGAAATCATCGATCGCTATACGAACGCCCAGGCCGGCCAGTTCCCTGAGTTTCTGACTGATCTGTTCGAGGTCATTCATAATGACATTTTCGGTGATCTCGATTTCCAGGTTGCCAGCAGGGAAGTTGTGCGCCGCGACCCGTTGCATCAGAGTTTCGACAAACTTCGGGTGTTCCACCTGAATCGGAGAGAGGTTCACGGCCAGGCGCAAATCGGGATGACCGGCACGAATCCATCGGCCAACATCCTGGCAGGCTTTGTCGAGAACCCGCTCGCTGAGCAGGCCAATCAGCCGGGTTTCCTCTGCCAACGGCAGGAAGTCCCGTGGATAAAGCAGTCCGCGCTCCGGGTGCTGCCAGCGTACAAGTGCCTCCAAACCGACAATCCGGTTGGACTTTGAACAGACCTGGGGCTGGTAGTAGACGCGCAGTTCATCGCGCTCCAGAGCCATGCGCAGGTCTCGTTCCAGGTTGAGGCGGTTCGCGGTGTCGATGCTCATGCTATCGGAGAAGAACCGGTAACCGTCTTTGCCCTTGGCTTTGACATGGTACATCGCAATATCGGCATTCTGGATCAGCTGATCCATGGAATCCCCGGCATCGGGGAACAGGGAAATGCCGATGCTCACGCCAACGAAAACCTCGTGATCCCCGAGCTGGAAGGGGGCTTTCAGGGCGTCGATCAACTTCTTTGCTATGCCCCTGGCATCCTCGTGGCTGTGTATGGAGGGCAGGAGCAGGGTGAATTCATCGCCACCGAATCGGGACAGCGTATCCCCCTTGCGCAGGCATTTCTCAAGGCGGTGGGTAACGGCTTGTAGGAGTCTGTCTCCCATGGCGTGTCCCAGCGTGTCGTTAACGACCTTGAAACGGTCCAGATCCAGAAACATCACGGCCAGTTTCTGACCATTGCGACGCGCATGGGTAATGGCCAGCTCCAGTCGATCCTTGAAGAGGGCTCTGTTCGGGAGTCGGGTCAACAGGTCGTGATAGGCCTGGAAGTTGATGAAGGCTTCCGCCTCCTTTCGCTCGGTTACGTCCCGCGCAGTTCCGTAGTAATGGGCCGTTTTTCCGTTGAAATTGCCGGTAGTGTTCTCGGTGTGTTGCCAGGTCTGAGGATCGATAGGAAAGGCGGTTATCTCAAAATGTCGGGTGGCGCGTCGGCTGCCACGAGTCTTGAGTCGGACTTCCAGGGTACGCGGGTTGTCGGAGGTAATATTGGGGCCCTGAAGGGCGTACGTGCCACGCGCCAGGTCCCGGTCATCGATGATGTGACGGAAATGGCGGCCGCAGAGCTCGGCCGGGTGATAACCCAGCAGGCTTTCTATCTTGCTGTTGACGAAGCAGAACCTTCCCTTCTCGTCGAGCATGAAGACGATGTCGGGGGAACTGTTGACAATGTAACGGTGCAGGGCCTCGGATTTCTCCAGGCGGAACTGGACCTGCTCGTGGGCCTTTATCAAGGATTGCTTGCCGGTTACGCTTTCGACCGTGGCCAGTAATTCCTCGGGGTCAAACGGTTTGCGGATGTAATCCAGGGCACCCCGGCGTAAGGCTCGGCTGACCGCGGTAAAGGAGCTTTCGCCGCTGACCACAATGCAGCCGCAGTCCGGCTGGGTGTCGGCGATGTGAGACATGACATCGAACCCGTCCACTTCCGGCATGCGCAGATCCAGCAGAGCCAGGTCGAACGCTTGTGAATTCACAAGTTCGCAGGCTTGGCGGCCTCCCAGTGCTTCGGAGACTTCATAGCCGCGCTCCTGCAGCAAGGATGAAAGGGAGCGGAGCAGACGGGGTTCGTCGTCCACCACAAGGATCTTTGCCGCAAACCCGTTACTGAAAGGCTGGTCAGTGAGCTCAGGTGCCATCGGTCTTTGTCCGTCGTTTCTGCGTCAGTCAGTGTCGTTCTTTTCATGACTTGCGGCGGGCAGCAGTATCCTGAAGGTCGTGCCTTCCTGCCCTGTCCTGCAAGCAATGATGCCCTCCATGTCATCAATTAACTGCTTTACGATGCTCAGGCCCAAACCACTGTGGCCTTCACCTTTTACCGTTTTTATCGGAGCAAACAGGGATTCCCTTACATCCTTGGGGATCCCTGGCCCGGTATCTGTAATTTCCAGTTCTACCCAGTTGCGGTTGTTTTGCCAAACTGGAGCGGAGGTCCTGAGTTCAACCTTGCCGCCGCTTTCCGGGAGGCTTTCAACTGCGTTCCGGACAAGATTTATAACGATCTGTCGAATCGGCGAAGCGCTGGCCTGGACCAGGGTCGGTTGCGCGCACGGTATCACGTTGAACTCGTATTTTCCTTCGGTGAACAGGCTGTCTTCCAAAATTCGTGACAGGTTGTTCATTTCTTCATTGAGATCTGTGGGTTCTCCATCCGCTGATCCGGAGGTGGAGTGGCTCATCTGCAGAAGAAGGTTGCCGGCCCGATCCAGTTCATCCCGAATGACATCCAGCTCTTCCCTGACGCTTGCGTCGTCCAATCGGCTTCTAAGCTGGTATATGTATTGTCGAATGATCGTCAGTGGATTGCTGACTTCGTGCACCTGTTTGCGCATGGCTTCGCGAGCAAGCTGGTTGTCCAGGTCTGAATCCGGTTGATTTCCGGAGCCCTTGAGGCTGTATCGGTTAAGAGTCAGTGCCAGCTCACGCGTGAATATCGACGCCATCTCTTCGGTTACGTCGAGTCCCTCACTGTCGGTTCCCAGTGCAAACACTCCGGGACACTCGTCATCCGTCACCACGGGTACGGCCAGCAGTGACGGGGAGTGCAGTAGCGCCAACAGTTGGCGGTCCAGAACGGTTGGGTTGCGGTCGCCGAGGCGAGCTGGTTTTTTTGTATTGAATGCCTCGGTGAGCACGCTGCCGCCGGGCTTGGCGGACAAGGAAAATGACGGTATGTCACCGATGGTGCTGGACAGCAGAACAAGGTTATCTTCGGATCGGCCGAAGCACAGAGCTGGCAACCCGGTGATCAGCGTCAGGCTATTGACGGTTTCCGCGAGCGCATCGTCGATCGGGCCGTGGAATTCGTTCAGTCCAAGCGCCTGATTCGCCATCGCCTGGCGGAGAATGATCTGTTTCAGCTGGCGGGTGGCGGTTTCACCATCGTAGTCGTCTTCAAGAGGAATGCCGAGTGATTCCGCCATGCCAGTGACTTCATGGCTGATCCTGCGATTGATTTCCCGGGTCAGCTCTTCGTTGAGGCCGAATATGGTGGCCGCCGCTGCGATACCAGCGGCGTCGGAAAGCGCAAGCCGGGTCGACAGGCTGATCAGCTTCACAAGGTGGCTGGCGTCTTTGAGTTCGTTCGGCAGAGCTTGCTGATAACGCATGGCATCGGCAGCGATGGGGCCCAGTCCCCAGGATGCTACCAGGTCTGCAGCTATATCAGATTGATGGTTGAAGTAGTGCTGCCTGGCCTCGGGGTCGGGGGTCTTCAGGGCAATCAGCTCGCCGATGTTGTGTAGCATGCCGAGCATGAAGGCTTCATCAGGCTCGGGGTAGCGTGTCAATGTTGCCAGTGCTCTTGCCGTCAATGCGGTGGTGAGCGAGTGTCGCCAGAAGTCACGGAGTTGTTGCCATTCATCGCCTCCCAGTTCAAACAGCAGTTGTCGAAGGGCGGCGGTTAATACCAGCGTGTGAAATCGTCGCGTGCCCAGGCGCAGTAGTGCCTGATCGACGGATTTGATGCGGGAAATGGGGCCGTAAAGCGCGGAATTAGCGAGTGCGAGAATTCGCGCAACAAGGGCGGTATCGGCCGAGACGATGTCGCTGATCGTGCGGTAGCTCTCTTCCTGGTGGCACGCCTCAAGCGCCCGCAGAGTGACCTCCGGGAGACTCGGTAGCTGTATATCGGGTGCCATGTGCATGGATCGATCTGCCGCGCCTGTGACGTTTCTATTTTTTCGTTATTGGACCTGCCCGTTTTTAACTGACGGGCTGTTCATTCTTAAACAACGCATTTGAGCTTAGACAATAATCCGTCGTTATTAAATACTTATTGGTGTTTTTTTAAGCAATATATTATCCGTCATGTGATATGTGTAGAATTTTTACAGGTGAAAGTGCGAAAATCACTATAGTCAGGGATGTAGATTTTCGAACATGTCAGTGAAAGAGCCTTCCAAGCACAAATCAAACCAACCCAGAACCATCGCGATCACCGGTGGAAAGGGCGGGGTCGGTAAAACGTCAGTCGCTTTGAATCTGGCGCTCACGCTTGCGCGCCAGAATAAACGGGTTTTACTACTGGATGGTGACACTGACCTCGCCAACGTCAGCATCATGGTGGGTCTGTATCCGCAGAAAACTCTGGCCAACGTCATGGCCGGTGAGTGCCGGCTGGAAGATACGTTGCTGGAAGCCGAGTACGGTCTACATATCGTACCGGGAGCTTCGGGCGTGCAGGAATGTATGGACATGAGTCCTGATGATAGCCTTCGGATCCTGCGAGCACTGTCCCAGCTCGAAAGTCGTTATGACTATGTCATCACGGATACCGCTGCGGGCCTGCAGGCCTCAGGTCTTCATATGATCGCTGCGGCCGAGCTGGCCTGCATTGTGGTTACCCCGGATCCGGCGTCGCTGACGGATGCGTTTTCCCTGATGAAGGTCATGAAGCGTCGCGGCTACAAACGAGTGCCCAGTATATTGGTGAACATGGCGCAGGGTGCCAGCCAGGCACGGTCTGTCTTCCAGCGCCTGGACGCCGCAGCGCAGCGTCATCTGGGGGAGGGCTTTCACTACCTCGGCGGGATCTGGCGGGATGAAACCCTGCGTCAGTCGGTGCTCAACCAGCATCCGGTTGCGCTCCTGCCTGTCGGTGATCCCTCCTGTCGCCAGTTTCATACTCTGGCGGATATGCTGGATGTTCGGCTTTCTCAGCTCCCAAGGCGTAAAGCCGGTATTGCAGCCTACTGGCATAGCGTTTCCCGTAAACAGGGTAACGTTCAGCCTCAGAAAAGGGCGCCGAAACCGCTCAGCGTTCGCGAGAGATGCATGAATGCCATATCGGAGCTGGAATCGATTCTGGCGCAATCACCGGATAATGGCTTGCTTCGTTATGAGGCGTTTACCCGCCTGTTTGCACTGCTCGGGGGCACGGTAGACAGCGACACCGTGGAGATTATTCAGACCGGGTTGGGAGCCATGAGGTGGGAAAGCCTGAGTGGTGAACGCAAGGCTCATCTGGCCGAGCATCTCCGTCACCTCGCCGATGAGATACATCCGGTGAGACCTGTTGATGTGCAGGCGCCAGTACATGAAACCATGGTGTCTGAACCGGTGTACGACCGCATCAGTTTTGGCGAACAAGACCAGTTGTTACAGGCGCTCAAGGCGCAGCCTGCAGACATATCCCTCGACCAGCTACTCAAATCCCTTGCCGGAGATCGCGGTTCCGGCCACGGCTAGGCAGACCATCGAACTGCCGATTTTCTCGTCATTTTTTTAGCGCTTTTTGTATCGTAACTTTGCTGTATGTCACCGTACTGTCACCGCGGCTGTGCAAAGATTGAGCGTAATTTCCGGTGGTGGCCCGCAATATGCAGCGCCCTTTCCAAGTGGTTCACAGTTCTTCCTGCCGGCAGATGTCGGACCGGCTGTAGCTCTTATTCGTAGAGAAGGAGTTCTCCTATGGCAACACAGCAGACTAATCCCGGAGAGTCGTCGTCCGAGGTGCTCGATCGGCTTCGCGGAAAACATGTTCTTATTACTGGTACCACCGGCTTTCTTGGCAAAGTTGTGCTCGAGAAACTGATTCGGGCTGTGCCGGATATTGGCGGAATACACCTGCTCATACGCGGCAATAAACGGCACCCGGACGCCCGTGGTCGCTTCATGAACGAAATTGCCACATCGTCGGTCTTTGAGCGACTCCGTCAGGAGGACAACGAGGCGTTCGAATCGTTTGTTGAAGACCGTGTGCACTGCGTGACCGGGGAGGTCACTGAGCCTCTGTTTGGTCTCGGAGCGGATCAGTTCAGCAAACTGGCCAAAGGGCTGGATGCGGTCATCAACTCGGCCGCGAGTGTTAACTTCCGTGAAGAGCTGGACAAGGCGTTGTCCATTAACACCCGTAGCCTTGAAGGAATCGCGGAGTTGGCCAGGCAGAACGCCAATCTGACGGTGTTGCAGGTTTCCACCTGTTACGTGAATGGCATGAACGCCGGTCCGGTTACTGAATCGGTTATCAAACCGGCTGGTGAAGATATTCCTCGCAGCAGTGAGGGGTATTACGAGATCGACGAGCTGGTTCGCCTGTTGGATGACAAGGTAGCGGATGTCCGTTCACGGTATTCCGGTAAGGTGCTGGAGAAGAAGCTTGTGGATCTGGGTATCCGGGAAGCCAACCATTATGGCTGGAGTGATACCTACACGTTCACTAAATGGCTGGGTGAGCAGCTATTAATGAAGGCCCTGGCAGGGCGGGCGCTGACTATCGTGCGACCTTCCATTATCGAGAGCGCTCTGGAAGAGCCGGCCCCGGGTTGGATCGAGGGCGTGAAAGTCGCGGATGCCATTATTCTCGCGTATGCCCGGGAAAAAGTGACCCTGTTTCCGGGTAAGCGCTCGGGCGTCATTGATGTCATTCCCGTCGACCTCGTGGCGAACAGCATTATTCTGGGGCTGGCGGAGGCCGTTTCCGAGCCGGCCCAGCGGCGGATTTATCAGTGCTGCAGCGGCAGCTCTAATCCGATCACGCTCGGTGAATTCATCGATCATCTCATGGAAGAGGCGAAGGAAAACTACGCCGAATACGATCAGCTGTTCTATCGCAAACCGAGCAAGCCGTTCATTGCTGTGAATCGCAGGTTGTTCGATACGGTGGTTGGCGGGGTACGAATTCCACTCAGAATCACCAGTCGTGTGCTGAAAATGCTCGGGCAGAGCCGCGAACTCAAGGCGCTGCGCAATCTGGACACCAGCCGTTCGCTGGCAACCATTTTTGGGTTCTACACCGCGCCGGACTACATCTTCCGGAACGATGACCTGCTGGCTCTGGCCGCCAGAATGGGTGACGTGGACAAAGTCCTCTTCCCGGTGGATGCCCGCCAGATCGATTGGGCGGTGTACCTGCGTAAGATCCATATGGCGGGATTGAACCGGTATGCTCTCAAGGAACGCAAGCTATGCAGCCTGCGGTCCGCAAAAGCTCGCAAAAAGGCAGCTTGATACTGATAACCCGGCCCGTTCAACCCTGATCGGGCCGGCTCCCTCCCTTTTCCTGATCGTCACGGGTGACTGACCAGCGCCGGCTGGTGGTTGCGAATGTGGCTTTTGCATCTATCCTTACTTAAGCTCGTCATTTTGCGAAAAATGCCGTCTTTTTCTTGTCGTTTTCCAGCTAGATTGGGCTAAAAGCCTATGCACTTTAGGACGTTAGTCTAATTCATTGTTTAGTGGCACACATGTTGAACTTACAGCTATCCGTCTGCGGGGTCCCAAGAGGCCCGATCGATCTGTATTCCAAAAACCGACAATGACAACAGACTCTGACTAAAGGGGGAGCACAATGACTGATAAACACCTATTTCCGGTAACGCCAGAGGTGGCTGAAAGAGCACTTCTGAACCGGACTCAGTATGACGAGATGTATCGTCAGTCAGTTGAAGAACCGGACGCCTTCTGGGGCGAGCACGGCAAGCGTCTTGACTGGATCAAGCCGTTCAGCAAGGTCAAAAACACCACCTACGATTACAACAACCTGTCCATCAAATGGTTTGAAGACGGTCAGCTGAACGCATCAGCCAACTGCCTGGATCGCCACCTTGAAACCAGGGGCGATCAGACCGCTATCATTTTTGAAGGCGATGATCCGGCCGACTCCCGCCACGTGACCTATCGTGAGCTGCACGAGGAAACCAGCAAGTTCGCCAACGTCCTGAAAGGGTTGGGTGTGAAGAAGGGCGATGTCGTCACTATTTACATGCCGATGATCGTTGAGACCGCCGTGGCGATGCTGGCCTGTGCGCGTATTGGCGCCATCCACTCTGTGGTATTTGGTGGTTTCTCCCCGGAAGCGCTTGGCGCCCGTGTCGTTAACGGCAAATCCCGGTTCGTGATCACGGCCGATGAAGGCCTTCGCGGTGGTCGCAAAATTCCGCTCAAGAAAAATGTGGACGCGGCTCTGAAAGCTGAAGAGTCTGCCAGCGTCGAGAAAGTGGTGGTCGTGACTCGCACCGGCAATAAAGAAGTACCTTGGAATGAAGGTCGTGATGAACGTTACGAAGACCTGATGGCGTCTGCTTCTGCCGATTGCCCGCCTGAGCCGATGAATGCCGAAGATCCGCTGTTCATGCTTTACACTTCAGGCTCTACTGGCGCGCCGAAGGGGGTTCTGCACACCACCGGCGGGTACATGGTTTATGCGTCCATGACCCATCAGTACGTCTTCGACTACCACGATGGCGACGTCTACTGGTGTACAGCAGACTTCGGTTGGGTGACCGGCCATAGCTATATTCTGTATGGCCCGCTCGCCAATGGTGCGATCACGCTCCTGTTCGAAGGCGTTCCCAACTATCCGGACAGCTCCCGCATGGGGCAGGTCGTTGATAAGCACCAGGTCAACATCCTCTACACCGCGCCGACCGCGATTCGTGCCTTGATGGCAGAGGGTGAATCCTGCATGGATGGCACTACCCGTGACAGCCTTAAACTGCTCGGTTCGGTTGGTGAGCCAATCAACCCTGAGGCGTGGGAGTGGTATCACCGTGTCATCGGTAACAGCAAGTGCCCGATCGTGGACACCTGGTGGCAGACGGAAACCGGCGGCATTCTGATCTCCCCGCTGCCGGGCGCGGTTGATCTCAAACCGGGCTCTGCAACCCTGCCGTTCTTTGGCGTGCAGCCTGCGCTGGTTGATAACGACGGTAACATCCTTGAAGGTGCGACCGAGGGTAACCTGGTTATCCTGGATAGCTGGCCTGGTCAGATGCGCACCATCTACGGTGACCATGAGCGCTTTGTTCAGACCTACTTCAGTACCTACAAGGGTATGTATTTCACCGGTGACGGTGCCCGTCGTGACGAAGATGGTTACTACTGGATTACCGGCCGTGTCGACGACGTGCTGAACGTATCCGGCCACCGCCTGGGTACCGCCGAGGTCGAAAGCGCTCTGGTTGCTCACGAAAAGGTCGCTGAAGCGGCGGTTGTTGGCTACCCGCACGATATCAAGGGGCAGGGCATCTATGTCTATGTCACCCTGGTTCATGGCGAAGAACCAACTGATGAGCTCAAGAAAGAACTGGTACAGTGGGTTCGTAAGGAAATCGGTCCGATTGCATCGCCTGATGTGATCCAGTGGGCGCCGGGACTGCCGAAAACGCGTTCAGGCAAGATTATGCGTCGGATTTTGCGTAAGATTGCGGCTAACGAGCACGATCAGTTGGGTGATACCTCCACGCTTGCAGATCCCAGTGTGGTGGATGATCTCATCAGTGGTCGTCAGTCATAGTATGATCTGGTGAGTAACATTAACCTGTAAGGAAGGTTTGAATGGCACAAACAATTATCGTCGCTGATGATCACCCGCTGTTTCGTGCAGCATTGAAGCAAGCGGTCAGTCAGGCGGTACCGGATGCCGAGACGGTTGAAGTCGATAGCATCAAGTCACTGCAGGCGGCGGTTGAGTCGCATCCCGATGCAGATCTGGTCCTGTTGGACTTGAATATGCCGGGAGCCCACGGTTTCTCCGGGCTGGTCTTTATGCGAGGGCAGTACCCCGGGTTACCTGTGGTCGTTGTGTCAGGCTCCGAGGAATTGCAGGTTATGCGTCGTTCGATCGACTATGGGGCGTCTGGCTTCATTCCGAAGTCAGCGCCACTGCCAACCATCACCGAAGCAATTCAGGCTGTCCTGGAAGGGGATGTCTGGCTGCCAGAAGGTGTGGCGGAAAAGATCGAACGCATGCAAACTGATGCCACGGACTTCTCCGAAAAGCTGGCGTCACTGACGCCGCAGCAATTCCGGGTGCTGGGTATGTTGGCCGAGGGGCTTCTGAACAAGCAGATCGCCTACGACCTTGATGTCTCGGAAGCCACAATCAAGGCCCACATTACTGCCGTATTCCGGAAACTGGGGGTTCGTAACCGCACCCAGGCAGTCATTGCCATTCAGCAGATGGAAATCGATCCGTCGGACCAGTCGCTGTCTGGTAGCTGACCAAACGCGTTTTCGGATTTCTTTGAAACGGGAGCCTTCGGGCTCCCGTTTTTTGTTGCCCTCCCTGTGTGCCTCTTCCGATGATTTTCTTTTAATTGGTACGACTGTTCTCTTTTTGGGCCTTGTTAAACCTCATTAATATTGCCGCTGTTGTTAATTCTTCTGAAGTTGTGTAAATTCAGCGCACAGTTGTACTCTGAAATGAATTTTCTGTGATTGAGCAAATGGCAGGTGCCGAATGAATGCAGTCGTAAAGCCCGACACTTCGGGCAAGCCGATATTTGGGAAGCCCGATGAGCGGGAACTCCGTGATCGGATGAAGAGAGAGTTGCCGAAAGATACCTTTGCTCCCCAGTCCTGGCGGGTGGTCTGGTTCCTGCCGCTGCAACTGATTATATGGAGTGGAATGGCAACAATCCTGCTGGCGGGGCTGCCATGGTACGTCAACCTGTGCCTCGGGTTACTGGTGGGGCATACCATCGGCTGTCAGGCGCTGCTGGCCCACGAGGTATTGCATGGGGCGCTGGGCATGAGCCGGCGTTGGCAGAACTTTTTCGGCTGGCTTGGCTTCGGACCGCTGCTGGTTCCGCCCGAGTTCTGGCGCAAGTGGCACAATGTTATCCATCACGGCAATACCAATCAGGGAGATGTCGACCCGGACAGCTTCGGCACCATGCGCCGCTACAATTCGGACCCGAAACAGAAAAAATTCACAAAGCTGGCGCCCGGTTCTGGTACCTGGTACAGCTACCTGTTCCTGACCTACTCATTCACCTTCCACGCCCAGCTCGTGCTCTGGCTGCAGGCGAAGCGACGCAAGCAGTTCAAAGGCTTCGACCGGACCCGTGCCATCCGTCAGGTATTTGTCTGCATCGCACTCTGGACGGCGCTGGCTGTCATTTCCGGTCCTCTGGCCTTGTTTACCGTGCTGGTGCCCTTCATGGTTGCCAATGCATTGGGACAAGGGTACATACTTACCAACCATTTCCTGCGCCCCCAGACCGCAACGAACAACCCGCTGGACAACTCCATGAGCTTGCGTAGCCACCCGCTGTTAGACAGGTTGCACTTCCGCTTTAGCCATCATGTGGAGCACCACTTCTTCCCGAAAATGTCCTCCAACAAGGCCCCGCGGGTGCGGCAGTGGCTGGAAACGAATCACGGCGAACGCTACATGGCCATGCCTCACAGCACTGCCTTGAGACTCCTGTACACCACGCCCAGGGTTTATAAATCATCGACGGAGCTGGTGGACCCGAACAATCCGGAAAGGGTGTTCGATCTGATGCCGTTGCAAAAGAAATACGCTGCCGCTTCGGTGGGCTGACAAAACCTTGCGGAGCCATGGATGGCGGAGCAGAGCGTACAGGGGTGTAGCTACAGCGTGTTTTGGGAGCCCCTGTCACCGGTGGCTCCGGAGCTAGTGCAAAGCGAGCCTAGCTCCCGGCGTACCCAAGCTCCTTGTTGACCAGGTTAAACAACGCCTGCCCTTTGTGCCAGTGGTCGAAATTCTCCAGGAACTGGTCCGTGAGGGCCCGCTTCCAGCCGATAAAATCACCCGCCATATGCGCGGTCATGGTGACGTTTTCCATATCCCACAGAGGATGATCTGCCGGCAGCGGTTCCTCCTCGAACACATCCAGCCCTGCGCCCGCGATCTCCCCGGACTCCAACGCAGCCACCAGATCATCCGTTTTGACGATCGGCCCCCGGCCAATGTTTATCAGCCGCGCCGAATTCTTCATCGCTTTGAACGCCTTGGCATCAAACAGGCCTTCCGTCTGCGGTGTCAGTGGGGCCGCAATGACCACATAATCCGAATGGCCGAGTTGATTGAATAGTTCGTCATTGCCGTGCACGGCGACGAAATCCGGATCGTCATGTCTGGGTTTGCGGGCGATGCCATGTGCGCTCAGGCCTGCGGCGCCAACCAAACGACCTATCTGCCGGCCGATGGAGCCCGCGCCGACCACCAGCACCTGCTTGCCTTCCGCTCTCTCAGTATCCCGGTGTTTCCACTCATGATTGATCTGCAGCCGGATCGATGCCGGGAAATCCTTGGCAAACATCAGAATGGTGCAAAGCACATACTCGGCAATGGTCCGATCGAAAATTCCGCGGGCGTTGGTCACGACCACATCACTGCTGATCAGGGCAGGGAACATCAGGGCATCCACACCGGCACTGGTGGCGTGAATCCATTTCAGCTGGTTTGCCGATGACCAGGCCGCCTCCAGCGCTTCAGTCCGGAAATCCGTCACCATCATGACATCGGTTCCGGGCAGGGTGTCACGCAAGGTCTGCTCATCGCAGGCAAACCGGACCTCAGCCCTCGCGCTGATGGCGTCAGTGCCTGGTGGTTCCGGCTCACCCGGGGCAGTGAGTATGGTAACCACGGGTTTGTTTTGCTGAGACATCGGTCCTCCACCTGACTGAAAACTGCAAAGAGAATGAGGGGTTAGATACAGTCTGGTTTGCCTTGTGTGTTGGGTCAAATTTTCCCTTGTAGAGCCTGAATTTACTGACTAGTCTGCAATGGAAGCTCCCTACTTTGTTTTCCCTCGTTTGCAGGAGGTTTTTATGGCAGAAGCCGCCAACAAGGATACCGGCCAGAGCAGACCCCGTAAGGTGAAGTATCGCAAGAACAAGGCCAGTTGGAACCCTGCCATGCAGGCGATCCCGGTGCCGGGTATCCGCCGGATGGTCAACATGGCGGCGACCATGAAAGATGTGATTCATCTGTCGATCGGTCAGCCGGATCTCCCGACACCGAAGCACATCGTGGACGCGTATATCGATGCGCTCCATGCCGGCCAGACAGGCTACACCATGGATGCTGGCCTGCCGGAGTTACTGGTGGCCCTGCGCGACTATTACGGCAAGCGATACAACCGTAAGCTGACTCGGGACAACATCCTGATTACCAGTGGTGCCACCGAGGCAATGTACCTCGCGATCTCGGCGACCTCAGCGCCCGGGCGGCAGTTCCTGGTTACAGACCCGTCGTTCCTTCTTTACGCGCCATTGATCCGGATGAACGGCGGCGAGGTGAAGTTTATTCCGACCCGTGCGGAAAATGATCACCAGCTTGATCCGGACGAGGTGATACGCGCAATGGGCTCCCGCACCTTTGCGTTGATCCTGAACAATCCGAATAACCCCACTGGTGCGGTCTATCCCCGGACGACGGTGGAGACCATTCTGGAGGAGTGTGCGTACCGCGGCATTCAGGTCTATGCCGACGAAGTCTATGACCACCTGATTTTCGACGATGATGATTTTGCCAGTGTCCTGAACTGCTCCATGGACCTGGATAACATCATGTGTATTTCCAGCTTTTCCAAGACCTACAGTATGGCTGGCCTGCGGGTAGGGTGGGTTATCTCCAGCCAGGCGGCCATCAAGTCCCTGCGTCGCTACCACATGTTCACCACCTCGGTGGCTAACACGCCGTCTCAGTTTGCGGGTGTGGCAGCACTGACTGGTGATCAGCAATGCGTACAGGACATGGTCAACATCTATCGTGAACGACGCGATAAGGTCGTAGAGCTGATTGATCAGACACCCTACATGACAGGCTACAAGCCTGGCGGCGCCTTTTTCGCGTTTCCGGACTTGCCGCCCCACGTCGATGGCTCGGATCTGGCGCTGCGAATGCTTAAGGAGACTGGCGTCTGCGTCGTTCCGGGGGATGCCTTCGGTGAGGAATCCACGAACGCCGTGCGCATCAGTTTCTCCACGACCTGCGAAAAGCTGGAGGAAGCGTTCGACAGGATCATTCCCTGGATGGCCAAGCAGCAGTTCTGAGTCGCGAGATGTCTGCCCTGGACTCGGTTCTCATCCAATGTCCGTACTGTTGGGAGACGCTGGACATCAGCGTCGACCCTTCCGTACCGGAGCAGCAGTATGTTGAGGACTGCCAGGTGTGCTGTCAGCCCATTGTGCTGCACGTCACGATTGATGATGACCTTACTCCCCACGTTCAAGCCTGGGCCGAAAGCGAGTAATCGCCCAGGTTCTTCTGTCTGACCGGGCCTTCCTTGCCGAATAGTAACCCCCAATAGTTGCCTGAACGCGTCCCTTGGCGCAGGATTAAGTCAGGTTCCATGGAGACGAGCAATGAAAACAACCTTAATGAAAGGGCTGGCGGTGCTTGGCCTGGCCACACTGGCGTTGACGAGCGGGTGTGCCAGCTTTTCCCCCTATTCGATTTCCGAAGGCGAACTGGAGCGCCACCTCCAGGGCGTAGTCAGTGATTACGACAAGCAACAACTGCAGAGTGGCTCGCCCCTGAGCCTCAGTCTGAACGATGCGGACATTACTCTGGGACCCGATGGTCGCGATGTGGCGGTCATTGATGTGAAAGGGCAGGTTGCCCTGAACGCAATGCTGGCGAAGATTCCGGTGGATATCGCGTTGAAAGTGGAGGGGGCTCCGGTCTATGACAGTCAGGAGAAGGCGGTCTTCATCCGCCGCTTGCAGTTGCTTGAGAGCAGCATTGATTCACCGTTGTTCAAAGGGGATCTGGCACCAGTCACCGACAGTGTGATGCGGGTGGTGGCCCAGATGCTTGAGACCATGCCGGTGTATCGGCTGGATGAAGCAGATCCGGCACAGAAAATGTTTGGCATGATGCCGGTGGATATCCGTGTGGCTCCCGGTCGACTCGAGTTTGTCATGGCCGATCAGTAAGTCAGTGGTCACAAACTGAAAAAAGGCAGGTCCACAAGGAGCCTGCCTTTTTTGTTGCCGGTTTGCCGGTGCGTTACGCGGTGGCTTTCAGGGCCTCCTCGAAAATGCCCGTGGCCTCATCGATCTGCGCCTGGGTGACGATAAGTGGCGGTAACCAACGGACAATCTCGCCGTATGGGCCGCAACGCAGCATCAACAGCCCGCGTTTCTCGCACTCTTTCAGGATGCCAGCGGCACGATCGCCATCCGGGCAATCGCCCCGGCGCATTTCGACACCAAGCATCAGCCCCATGCCGCGCACATCGGCCATATCCGGGTAGTCTTTTTTCAGCGTGTGAAGATTGTCCCGGAGGCGTTTGCCCATGCGCTCCGCATTTTCAACCAGGCCTTCCTCCCGTATGACATCGATGGTGGCAATGGCCGCTGCGGCCGAAACCGCGTTTCCGCCGTAGGTGCCGCCTTGGGAACCGGGCCAGCCTTTGGCCATGGTCTCTTCCGAGGCGGCCAATGCAGAAATCGGGAAGCCGCTGGCCAGGCCTTTTGCGATCATGATCGCGTCAGGTGTGACGCCAAAGTGATCGTGAGCCCAGAACTTGCCACTGCGACCGAAGCCGGCTTGTACCTCGTCGAACACCAGCATGATGCCATGCTTGTCGCAGCGCTCTCGCAGCCCCTGCATGAAACGGGTATTGGAAGGTACATAACCACCTTCGCCCTGAACCGGCTCGATAAGCATGGCCGCGGTTTCTTTCGGGGCGGAGTAGGTAACAAAAATACGATCCAGTTCCTTCAGGCAGAAGTCGGTTGCTTCATCGAGGCTCCAGCCATAGTGGAATGCATGGGGGAATGGAGATACAACGACGCCGCCCATCATCGGGCTGACACCGGCGCGAAGCCCTACGCTCGAGGTCGTCAGTGACAGGGAACCCATGGTCCGGCCATGGAAGCCGCCGTGAAACACAATGATATTGGGTCGGCCGGTAACCTGCCGAACCAGGCGGATGGCGCCTTCGGCAACCTCGGTCCCGGCGTTGGAGAAGAAGAAGGCGTTCAGCGGGTCAGGGGTCAGTTCGCCCAGTTTTTCTGCAAGCTCTGGCAGCCGGGGATTCATGACGGTGGTTGCCTGAGCGTGAATCATGGTGGCGACCTGCTTTTGGGCCGCCGCCACCACCTTCGGATGACAATGTCCGGTACTCGTAACCCCGATACCGGACGTAAAATCGAGATACCGGCGTCCTTCCGGATCAACGATATAGGCGCCCTCGCCCTTGGCGGCAGTGATGCCTGTGGCCTGCTTGAGCAGTGGTGACAATTTGCCTTTGTGGTCGGTCACGATATACCTCCCGAAGTGAATTTAGTCCCTCTTGGAGACTAGTTCCTGTCACACGGTTTTTGAAACCAAATGACGAATTTAATTGAGATTTTCAGAGAATCCGTTAAGCAAGCCGTGCACAGATGGCGGCGCCGATTTCCTGGGTACCCCGTTGCCGTGTCGAGTTCTCTGCAAGGTCAGCCGCGACCGCTTGGAACAGCGCCTTGCCCGCGGCTGCCAGGTTCGGATCTTTCCGCCCCAGCCACTCAAGCATACGTGCCGTGGTGAACAGCATCGCCGTTGGATCCGCAAGGCCCTGGCCGGCAATGTCCGGTGCGCTGCCGTGAGTGGGCTCGAACATGGACGGCATGTCCGGGTCGGTGGGGTTCAGGTTGCAGGAGGGGGCCACCCCCATGCCGCCAGAGAGCACGGCGGCGAGATCTGTGAGGATGTCGCCCTGGAGATTGCTGGCGACCACCACATCGAAGGCCCAGGGGCTCTGAACAAACTTCATGCAGGCGGCATCCACCAACTCGTGGTGTATCGCCACGTCCGGGTATTCCCTGCTGATCTCCTCGAAGGCCTCGGTGTACATATCGCCCCAATGCCTGAGCGCATTGCGTTTGGTGACCAGGCAGACCTGACTTTCGCAGGTGCGACCATCAATGGTGCGAAAACTGCGGGTGCGACTTTCCTTGATCCTGTCCGCGGCCCTGGCTCTGGCCTGTTCGAATCCATAGCGAATGATGCGGTCCGTGGCCTTGCGGGTGAACACTTCCATCTGAGTCGCAACTTCATCCGGGGTGCCTTTGCGGAGGCGGCCGCCCTGGCTGACATACTCGCCTTCGGAATTTTCCCGGATAACCAGCATGTCGATGTCTCTTGCGCGGTCATCGGCGAGGTATTGCCGGGCCCCGGGGAGCAAGCGGGCAGGGCGTTCACAAACCCACTGGTCGAAGCCCTTGCGCATATCCAGGAGGGGCGAGAGGGAGATGCTGTCGGGTAACAGGTAACGTTCCGGATCATCCACCGGGCCAGGATCACCCAGTGCGCCCAGAAGAATCGCATCAAATTTCTGGAGTTGCTCAAGTGCATCTTCCGGCCAGGATTCACCGTGATCCTCATGCCAGGCATGAGACGGCCATGGGAAGCGCGTCCATTCAAGGGCCAGACCGTGTTTGGCTCGCAGTGCCTCGAGGCACTTTACCGCTTCGCCTACGACTTCGGGGCCAATGCCATCGCCGGGGGTGACTGCGATGCGTATAGTGTCGGCCATTCCTGAGACTCCTTCTGCTTACAGGCGGTTTGGTTTCCAAATCCCAGTGTAGTCTGGGACACAGCTGATGCCACTTTGTGCAACACTTGATTTAAGCGCCTATAGTCTCGGGTGGGGGTAACTTGTATTGCTTGGTGGTCGGTCGGGAAAACTGGTAATGTTCCCGCCAAAATATGCCGCTAAAAGCGGCATAGCTGGAGCCGAAGAGGAGTTTTGATGGATCTGCCGGTTGTATTGTTTGATGAATCACACTGCGCGCAGTGTGAGTGTGGTGCGGGACTGGATTTTTCCTTCAGCTTCGCATTTCAGCCTATTGTTGACACTGACCGGGGCGAGGTATTCGCCTATGAAGCGTTGGTGAGGGGGCCCAAGGGCGAGCCGGCGCCAAGCGTTCTTTCGAAGGTAAACGAGAGAAACCGTTACGCGTTTGATCAGGTGTGTCGGGTTCGTGCAGTGAAGCTCGCTGCCCGCCTGAATATGAAGGCTATGCTGAGTATTAACTTCATGCCTAACGCAGTGTACCAGCCCGAGTATTGCATTCGGACCACGCTCGCGGCTGCACGAACCTATGATTTTGATACCAGTAAGATCATTTTTGAGCTGACCGAGGATGAGAATCTGTCGTCGGTTGGTCATCTGGTTTCTATTATCGAATCGTATCAAGAGATGGGATTCAGTACCGCGATTGATGATTTTGGTGCTGGCTATTCGAGATACAATATAATGACGGCCAGTCCTCCAGACCTGCTTAAACTCGACATGGAGCTGATCAGGGACATTCATGAACGACCCAACAAACAAGCGGTTGTCTCTGGAATTATCACAATGATGAATCTGCTGGGCGGCCAGATCATCGCCGAGGGCGTGGAAACTGAGGAAGAATACCGTTGGCTGCGAAATGAGGGCATAACGCTTTTTCAGGGTTACCTTTTTGCACGGCCGGGATTTGAATGTTTACCTGAGCCCAGCATACCGGCTTAGTTCAACGCACCACTCGCTGAGACGTTATCTTGTTATATCGAATCATTACACTGATTGGCGGCCTCGTTTTTGTTGCTGCTCTGTTTGCTTTGCTCTGGTTGTTCTGCAAAAAGTTCCTGCAGCACCATGGCGTGACTGACCAGGTATCAGACCGTGCTACCGTGCTCGCTACCTGGACATTTGCCGGTATCAGCGTTGGGCTGTTGATGGCGGTTGCCGGGGCCTTTGTACTCGGTCCATGGGCTTTCTACCGGACTCTCCGGGGCCACGGCGTGGACATATCAGACGCCGCAGCCATTTGGTGGGGGTTGGGTATTGTGATGGCCGCCGTGGGGATAACCGGGGCTGGCTTCTTTGCGTTCCTGATGCTTGTCGGTGCCTACTGATCCTGGTCCAGGTAGTCCCTCAGTTGTTGCCGGAACCAGATTAGCGCTGGTTCTTTCTCATAGGCTTTGTGCCAGTACAGGTGCACATCGATAGATGGTAGGTCCGCTGGCGGGTCCATGATCGAGATGTTGGAGCGCTCTGCAATCAGGCGGGCATAGGTTTCCGGCATGGTCAGTAGCAGATCGGTCTCCTCCACCACGCGACATGCTGCGAAATAGTGCTGGCAGCGCAGTCGGATGTTTCGATGGGCGCCGAGCCGGGACAATTCAAAGTCCTCGATGCCCGGTCCTTCGGTTCTGGATGACACCAGAACGTGTTTTGCCTCCAGGTAGTTCTCCATCGACAGACCATGGGCCACCAGCGGGTGGTCCTTGCGAGCCAATACCACCAATCTGTCCTGACGAAGCAGCTCATGAGACGTCTGACTGCTGACAGGAAGCAGTACATCCACCGCAAAATCGAGTTTGCCAGCAGCAAGCTGTGTCTCCATATCGCGCCGGGCAATTCTCTGGCTGGTAATTTCCAGTTCCGGGTAGGGAGCCAGCCGCTTCATCAGCTGCGGCAGGTAGGTGGATTCGAGAATATCCCGCAGGCCCAGCGAGTACGTCTTTCTCTGACTGGCGGGATCGAACGCGTGGAACTGATTGACCGCACTCTGGATCTGGGTGAGTCCGGGGCGCATGGACTCCAGAAACCGACGGGCCAATGGTGTCGGCACCATCTGGTTGCCCTGTCGGGTAAACAGAGGATCATCAAAGTGATCCCGCAGGCGGGACAGTGAATGGCTGACAGCCGGTTGCGTGAGGTGCAGAGCCTTGGCGGCGCGAGTCAGGCTGCCCTCGCGATAAATGGTATCGAACACGTGCAGCAGGTTGAGATCCAGGCGATTCAGGGCCATGTCGTGAGTCCATTTTCCAGATAAGTCCCGTTAATAATAAACGATTAGAATAATTCAGTCGCGTAATAGTCTGTGCCGTCCTAGACTGATTCCAACATTTATTTCCAGGGCGCTTTTGCCCGGTAATGTCAGCGAGGATTGGTTGATGGACTTCAATATTTCCGAGAAAGGTCAGGACTATCTCAATCGCGTGAAGCAGTTCATGAAGGATGAGATTTACCCGATTGAAGAGCAGTACCACAAGGAACTGGCGTCCCAGGAAAATCGTTGGGTAGTGCTGCCCATCATCCGGGAGCTTAAAGAAAAGGCAAAGGCCCAGGGACTTTGGAACATGTTCTTCCCGGATGAGAAGCATGGCTGTGGCTTGCTCAATTCCGACTATGCGCTGATCGCTGAGGAAACTGGTCGAAGCTTTATTGCGCCCGAAATCTTCAACTGCAATGCGCCAGACACCGGCAACATGGAAGTGCTGATTCATTACGGTTCCGAAGAGCAGAAAGCGGAATGGCTGCCTCGCCTGATGAGCGGTGAAATTCGCTCAGCATTCTGTATGACCGAGCCGGGTGTGGCCTCCTCCGACGCGACTAATATGGAAGCGACAGCGATTGTTGAAGGCGACGAAGTCGTGCTCAATGGTCGCAAGTGGTGGAGCACCGGGATCGGCCACCCGGACTGCAAAGTCGGAATTTTCATGGGGCTCACCGACCCGGACGCCCATAAGCATCGCCAGCATTCCATGGTTCTGGTACCCCTGGATACCCCGGGCGTGAAAGTCGAACGGATGTTGCCAGTCTTCGGCGCATACGATGAGCCTTATGGCCATGGCGAAGTTGTTTTCGACAACGTTCGATTACCCAAAAGCGCCATCATCGCCGGCCCGGGCCGGGGATTTGAAATCGCCCAGGGCCGCCTCGGACCCGGGCGTGTTCACCACTGCATGCGCGCCATTGGCGCTGCGGAGCGCACCCTTGAGCTTCTGATCAAACGCGCCATGACTCGCGAGGCTTTCGGTCGGCCTATTGCCAAACTCGGCGGAAACCCAGACATCATCGCCAACGCTCGTATGTCCATCGAACAGGCACGCCTGCTGACTCTGAAATGTGCCTGGGCGCTCGATACCAAGGGCATTCTGGGGGCGTTGCAGGAAGTCTCCATGATCAAAGCGGTGGTGCCTTCGATGTTGCAGACCATTGTGGATCAGGCGATTCAGATTCACGGTGGTGGTGGCGTCAGCGATGATGATTTCCCGCTGACGGCGTTGTTCGCCTATGCTCGGGTATTGCGATTGGCTGATGGGCCTGACGAAGTGCATCGGGCGATGGTGGCTCGGCTGGAGCTTCGCAAGTACAAGTGACGTTGGTTTTGGGTGTTGGCGCAGTCGAGCCGGTGGGCGTATCTGAAACCCGCTCCTGCGGCCATCCATGGGCGCTTGAGCTCCGCCATCCCTGGCTCCGCACAGTTTCAGATACGCCCTGCCACCGGCTCTATCGAACACCGGAGTAGCCAGCGTTTTGCAGGCCGCACGGTGTTTTGGAGATTCTGGTGGGGATGTTTTTCAAAACTGTGCGGAGCCAGGGATGGCGGAGCTCAAGCGTCACATGGACGTGCCGAAGGAGCGAGTTTTGAAAAACATCCCCACCAGAAGCTCTGGCACCCAAACCGTCCAGTAAACAACAGAAAAAGAACTCCATACAAAACGGAGAACAACGAGAATGGCACAGAGAGTATTTATTACGGGGGGCGCTTCAGGTCTTGGACGGGCGATTGCGCTGCGTTATGCCAAAGAAGGCGCGAAAGTCTGTATCGGGGATATCAGCCCGGAGCAGGGCGTTGAAGTTGAAGCCGAGATCAACAAGGCCGGTGGTGAAGGTCACTTCGTGGAGTGCGACGTACGCCGCCTGAGCGACTTCGAGAAAGTGCGGGATGATCTGGTACAGAAGTGGGGCGGTGTGGACGTTGTCGTGAACAACGCCGGCGTGGCCTCTGCCGGTTCCATCGAAGACACCACCATTGCCGACTGGGAGTGGATTCTCGATATCAACGTCATGGGCGTTGTCCGTGGCTGCAAGGCCTTTACACCTCTGTTCAAAGAGCAGGGCAAGGGTGCATTTGTGAACATCGCATCCATGGCCGGCCTGATGCTGGCACCGCTCATGGATAGCTACAACGTCTCCAAGGCCGGTGTGATCGCGCTTTCCGAGACCCTCAGCCAGGAGCTTCGTGATTCTGGCATTCACGTCAGCTGCGTTTGCCCGGCATTCTTCCAGACCAACCTGACCAGCTCCATGCGGTCCGATATTCCCGGCATACAGCAGAACGTGAACAAGCTGATGAAACGTTCGAACATTACCGCGAGCGATGTGGCCGAGGACATTGTCCGGAGCGTGAACGATCAGAGTTTCTGGGTGCTGCCCCATGCCAAAGAGCGCCGGATGTGGATGCTCAAGCGTCACGCACCCTGGGCGTTTGATTGGCTGATGCACCAGGAGAGCAAGCGCTGGATGGGTAAGATGGGTGGCAAGGCAAAGGCCTGATTGGCCGAGCCTCCCGCGTCGCACGATGACAGGAGAACGCGAATGACACAGATCGATCAGGCAGTGGAAATCCGCGAAGGTGAAGAGCTGGATGTCGCCGCTGTCGACCAATTCATGAAACAGGCCGTTCCGGGTCTGGAAGGTGAGCCAGCAATCAAACAGTACCCAGGTGGTGCCTCCAACCTGACCTACCAGGTGGATTATGGCGACAACTCCTACGTACTGCGCCGGCCGCCGTTGGGCAAGATTGCCAAGTCTGCCCATGACATGCTTCGGGAAGCCCGCGTCATGGAGGCCTTGAAGCCGGTGTATCCCTATGTGCCAAACATTGTCGCGATCTGCGACGATCATGACGTTCTGGGCTGTGATTTCTACGTCATGGAGCGCCTCAAAGGCATCATCCTTCGCCAGGACTTCCCAAAGGACTTCGAGTTGAGCGAAGCGGATACCCGCAAGCTGTGTCTCAATGTCATCGATAAGCTGGTGGATCTGCACGAGGTGGACGCCAAGGCCGCCGGGCTCGACAAACTCGGTAAAGGCGCAGGTTATGTTCAGCGCCAGATCGGAGGCTGGAGTGATCGCTTTCGCAAGGCCCGCACCGACGATGTCGGCGATTTTGAAGCGGTCATGAGCTGGCTCAACGACAAGATGCCGGAGGATGTCGCCCAGGTGGTTATCCACAATGACTACCGCTTCGATAACGTCGTTCTCAACCCGGACAACCCCTTTGGGGTCATCGGCGTGCTGGATTGGGAAATGGCCACTATTGGCGACCCGTTGATGGACCTTGGCAACAGCCTTGCCTATTGGATTCAGGCTGATGACGAGGGGCCATTCCAGATACTGCGCCGTCAGCCCACGCACCGTCCGGGCATGCTGACCCGCAAGGAAGTGGTCGACTACTACATGGAAAAATCCGGTTTCCGGGCGGATAACTTCGATTTCTACGAGATATACGGCCTGTTCCGGTTGGCGGTCATTATCCAGCAGATCTATTACCGCTATTACCATGGGCAGACGAAAGACAAGCGATTTGCAGCGTTCGGGCACGCCGCGAACTACCTGGAAAAGCGCTGTCAGCGATTGATCTCCGAGAGTTCCCTGTAATGGCTACGGTTTATCTGATTCGCCACGGCCAGGCCAGCTTCGGCAAGGACAACTACGACCAGCTCTCGCCCCGTGGGTGGGAGCAGGGCCAGGTGCTAGGTCGCTGGTTGGCCGGCAAGGTGGAACCGAAAGCGGTCTTTGGCGGCAATATGGAGCGCCACCGGGAAACCGTCGAGGCCATTACCTCGGGCTACGGGCAGGCGTTGCCGGATATGCAAGCGGTTGAGGGCCTGAACGAATTTGACCACATGCAGGTGGTTGAGCGTATGAAGCCCGAGTGGGCTGACCGGCAGGTCATGGCCCGGGATATGAGTGCGTTTCCCAAGCCGGCACGGCTGTTCCAGCAAGTTTTCGAGCAGGCCATGGCCCGCTGGGTCAGCGGTGATTATGACAGTGAATACGCCGAAACCTGGGAGGGGTTCAAGCGCCGGGTCATAACGGCTCTCGATGAGCTGATTGGCTACGCCGATGGTGGCGACGTACTGGTCTCCACATCCGGCGGCCCCATCGCAGTGATTGCCCAGCACCTGCTGGAACTTTCCGATGCGAAGGCCCTGGCGATGAACAATGTCATTGCCAATACCAGTGTCTCCCGCATCCTGCATTCCGGCCCGCGTCGTAGCCTGTCTGTTTTCAATAATTACAGCCACCTGGAAGCGGAAGACCCCGCCCTGGTGACATTCCGATAAAGATTGAGGTAAAGCAATGAGCAGCAAAGACCTGTTTGACCTGAGTGGCAAGGTAGCACTGATCACCGGCGCGAGCCGTGGCATTGGCGAAAGCATCGCACGGACGCTGGCCGATTATGGTGCTCACGTCATTGTCAGCAGCCGTAAGATTGATGACTGCGAAAAGGTAGCCAGCAGCATTCGTGAGGCCGGCGGAAGCGCCGAGGCCTATGCCTGCCACATTGGCGAAATGGAGCAGATTGAAGGTGTCTGGGAACACATCAACAACACCCACGGCAAGATCGATATCCTGGTGAACAACGCTGCCGCAAACCCTTACTTTGGTCCGGTAGAGGATACGGATATCGGCGCATTTCAGAAGACCGTCGACGTGAATATCCGGGGCTATTTCTTCATGTGCGCTCGCGGTGCCCAACTGATGAAGAAGAACGGTGGCGGTTCCATCGTTAACGTGGCCTCTGTAAACGGTGTTAACCCCGGGCATTTCCAGGGGATTTACTCCGTGACCAAAGCTGCGGTCATCTCTATGACCAAATCCTTCGCCATGGAACTCGGGCAACAGAACGTGCGGGTGAATGCGTTGCTGCCAGGCCTGACCGACACCAAGTTCGCCAGTGCTTTGACCACTAATGATGCGATCAAGAAGCAAGCCATGGCCCACATCCCGATGAAGCGGGTGGCTGACCCCTCTGAGATGGCGGGAACGGTTCTTTACCTGGTTTCCAATGCCTCCAGCTACACGACCGGTGCGTGCATCAACGCCGACGGTGGTTATCTGACGGTCTGATAGCCGGGCGCGTTCAGGACCCTGCGATTTCAGGTGCTGACGCACACGTCAGCGCCTCGAAATCCTGCTCAAGCGCCCGGGCCCGATCTTCCAGTTCGGCTAGCTGCTGCGTATTAGCCGCTGCTATGACTTTGTGCATGAGGTCACTCATGGCAAGCCGGCTTGTCGTCATCATCTGCTGGTAGCGTTGGCCTCGGTAGGTTTCCGATTGCTGGATTAAGCCGGTGATGGCTTTCTCGAAGCCGGGCTCCGACCGGCGGTTCAGCGCCTCAAGCAACGCCACTTGCCAGAGCCTTCGTCCTTCGAGCCAGATTTTTGTCTGGTTTGTTCTGTCTTCTGACCACTGCGCTATGATCTCAATCTGTCTCTGGTTGAGCGGGCCCAGCCAGCGCTCAGCCCGTTCTCTGGTTCGTTCGGCTCGGGCTTCCGCCGTGCGCTCAGGTGTTTCCCGAAGAAACTCCTCTTCCAGATCCTGCTGACTCTCTATCATGTTTTCTGAGAGCTCCTGAATCTGATTGTCGTCGAGGCTTGATAGCAGGTTAACGGCAAGAGGTGTCGCCCGATCCAGCAGAGAGGGCACAAATGAGATCAGCTGTTCCTGATGAGACGCGATGTTTTGGCGGTCCAGCTCCCGGGCGGCAATATCAGACTGAAGAGCCTGGAGCCAATGACGGTAACGGGGGAGTTCGGTCGAGCAGTGCCACTGGCGTAACGCCTCAATGTCAGAGTTGAGCGCCTGCTTCTGAGCGTCGTTGAGGGACACATAATCCTCAACCCACCATACGATACCCCAATCGGCGTAGCGATAAGCCATTTTGGTTGAACTGCATGCTGCGAGCAGAACCATCGTCAAGGCGAGGGCCGCAGGCTTTGCTATAGAACCGCTCAGCGTCTCTGGACTTGGGGCCATGGTTGCCTCGTATCGTCGGAAAGGAGAGTCGCAAAAACATCGCAAGCTTATTATCATGCGCAACTGCTCTAACGACAGTTTACGACACATTGCTGCTGCCGGATGTGGTTGTGAACCGGAAACCTGCAACTTCGGGAGTCTCTATGCCAGGAATCAAGCCAGCTCGCCTTCGACAGTTTGTTTTTGGCTTTTACATGTCCGGTATGATGTCGCTCCTGATGTCCGGTGTGATCACCATGATCAATACCGGTCTCGAAGGGGATTTTTTCTGGCGGTGGTTGGCGGCGTGGCTGGTCGCCTGGGTTGTCGCATTTCCGCTGGTGACCGTGATTGCTCCGCTGGCGGTCAGGATGACCGAAGCGACGTTACGGAAACTATCGCCGGAAAAATAATGGCTCGGGCGACCGCGTCGTGGAACGGGAACTTGTCACTGGATCGAAGTGGTCTTTGATGGGCTTGATGGTGCCCTGGAAATGGCCGTTCCGGTCGGTGGTTTGAAATGCAGTGAATAAAGCACGCGGTCGAGCACGGCCTGGCCATTCCAGGCAGGGTCATTGTTGACCATGCCGACAACTGCCCAGGTGGTGTTGTGTTCGTCCCGGGTAAAGCCTGCGATGGAACGCACGTTTTCAAGGTATCCAGTCTTGATCCGGCCGCTGCCATCCATGCCTGTGTTTCTGAGTCTGCGAGCCATGGTGCCGTCCATCGCAATGATCGGCATTGAGGCCATGAGGTCAGCGGCAAAGGGACTATTCCATGCGTGTTGCAGCAGCTCGGCGCCCTGGCGGGCGGTAAAGCGGCCGTGGCGTGACAGGCCCGCGCCATTATCAATCACCATGCCCGCGGTGTTGATGCCCTTGTCCTCAAGCCAGTCATAAATCACCCGGATGCCGGCCACCCGGTCATCGTTCTCGTCATCTTTTCGGTTTTCGGCGCCGATGGTCAGCAACATCTGGCGGGCCATCACGTTGCTGCTCCACTTGTTGATATCCCGGACCATGGTGACCAGGTCCGGGGACGTGGTTTTCAACACAAGACGGGCATCTTCGGGTGTTGCACCGGTGGCATTTCCGCCGGAGACGGTTACTCCGGTTTCAGCAAGTACGGAGCGAATCAGGGAGGCCGAGTATTGCTCATGGGGCAGCAGGGACATATAGCGCGTGGTCCTGCACCCTTTGGGAAGCTCACCGGTTACCCGGACCGTGACCCGGTGGTCGTCATGGAAGATCGGATCCCATTCAAAACGGCGCCGGCTCGGGCAGGGGCCTTCGGCCGTTGCTGTTACCCGATTGTCGATCACAACGTCCGGCAGGTTGGGGGTCGTCCAGGCCTGGGTGCCACGCTCGTCGGCGCGAACCTGAAAATGCAGCAGGTTGAGGTTGGTCAGATACGCTGACGGCTCCACCAGGAAGGGTCTATGTGGGTCGTCCCCGTTGTCCTCAAAAGACGGAAAGCCTTCATCGGCGCGGAAATAGCTGCCATCCAGTACCAGTTCGCCATCAATGGATGTAATGCCCATGCCCCGGAGTTCGCGAAGTGTGCTCCATAGACGCTCAATCGTCAGCTTTGGGTCGCCTCCAAACCGGACATAGAGATTGCCCTTCAGGGTATCCCCCACCATGTCTCCGTCGGTTAAAAAATCGGTGTCCCAGCGATGGGTGGGGCCCAGAATTTCAAGCGCCGCGTAGGTGGTAACCAGCTTCATAATGGAGCCGGGGCTCATCAACTGGTCGGCATTGATGAACTGTTCAATACCGGGGCCGTTGAGCGGGATTGCAGCCATGCTCAGCGCCTGCTCGTTATGCAGCGCCTGCTCGGCGTAATCGCGCATGTCGGCACTCCAAACCCGGGAAGAAGAGCGGAAGCTTTTATCTGCAGATTCCTCGGCGAATGCCACGGGGCCTGCGCAAAGGGCTGCTGCGGCGAGTCCAGCAAGGATGGAGCGGTAAACGGGGATACCCGTCTTGCTTGATGTGTTTGCGCGTCCCATACCCAATATCCCCGCCAGGGCCGTTTGTTGAATCTTTATTCTTCAACAATAGCCCATCTTCGCTCGTTGTACTATGCAGAAAAGCTCTACATGACGTTAAAAAATGCCAGTAGTGTCATTGTTTCTATTGAAGTTTTGTGACGACGTGTAAGTGCCCTTTGGAATCATGGAGTTAGCCGGGCCAAATATTCGGGTTTGCCACCTGGGCCAATTGAAGCAGCGGTGAAAAGCGGATAATGCAGTCAAAGACCCAGAAACAAGGAACCACTATGCTCAAAGCGATCAGGCACAATGTGAATGTGCTCGAATCCGTCGCCACATCGTCTTTCACGGCCTGGAGGGGATGTCTGGTGGTTAAGGCCGCCGAACAGCCTGAGAAGCCGCTTGTTCTCTATGACATGGAAGCGTGCCCCTACTGTCGTCGCGTTCGTGAGGCGCTGACGTCGCTTCATCTGGATGTGGATATTCGTCCGTGCCCGAAAGGTGGAAAGCTCTATCGTCCGGAGGCCGAGGCCATTGGCGGCAAGCAGATGTTCCCGCTGCTGGTGGATGAGAATACCGGCAAGGTGCTCTATGAGTCCGCCGATATTGTTGAGTATCTGTTCCGGGAGTATGGCAAGCGCCCGGTCCCGAAGCTTTACCAGTCAAAGCCCTGGCAGCCTGCGTTGAGCTCCGTGGGCTCGGGTGTCAGTGAGCTGCGAGGGATGCATGCGTCACCGGGGAAACGCCCTGAACAAGCGCTGCATTTGTGGAGCTTTGAAGGTAGCCCGTTCTCCCGCCTGGTCCGGGAGAAGCTCTGCGAAATGGAAATACCCTACACACTCCACAACATCGGCAAAGAGCACTGGACTGAAATCGGTCCTGCCAGACAACGCATCAAGCCAGGGGCCTACCAGCCCCAGCCCGGAGGCAAGCGGGACGCATTCTTCCAGCAGCACGGCAGAGTACAGGTCCCATACCTGGAAGACCCCAACACAGGCGAAGCCCTGTTTGAGTCATCCCGCATCCTGAAGTACCTGGACGCCACCTACGGCGGTTGAGTCCCTCTCAGTCCCAATCCGGGGCGAATCCCGGATTGGCGATTCGCTCGCCTCGGTCCAGGGCGTCAATGGCGCGAATCTCGTCGTCCGTCAGCTCAATATTCAGCGCATCCAGGTTGGCTTTAAGGTGGGCCGGCCTGGTCGATGACGGAATGGGGACGACGCCCCGGGAAGCAACCCAGGCGATGGCCACTTGAGCTGGCGACACGTTCCTGTCCTGGGCGATATGCAGCAGCGTCTCGTCCTCCATGACCTTGCCTACAGCCAGCGGCATGTAACCGGTTACGGTGATGCCCAAGCTCTGGGCGTGTTGCACCACTTTTTTATTGGCCAGGAATGGGTGTACTTCCACCTGATTGGTGAGCAGTGGCGCGTCCCCCAGAATCTCGACTGCTTTGTCCATCTGGGCACAGTTGAAATTGGAGATGCCGATGTGATCGGTCAGTCCTTCACGTTGGGCATCCCGCAGTGCGCCTAGGTATTCCTCCATGGGCACTTCGTCGCCGGGGGAGGGCCAGTGAATCAGTGCCAGATCCACATGGTCGGTTTTCAGGCGATCCAGGCTGCCATGCAGGCTGTTGATCAGGTCGCTGGCATGCAGTTGGTCGTACCAGATTTTGGTGGTAATGAAGATCTCCCGGCGGGGAATGCCGCTTGAGGTTATTCCGTCTCCGACCTCGGCTTCGTTGTCGTACATCTGCGCCGTATCGATATGGCGGTAGCCGAGGGACAACGCGCTTTTCACTGCCTCGCGCGCCGTGTTTCCTTTGAGCCTGAATGTTCCCATGCCAATCCCTGGAAGTGTGCTGAACGACATACTGTCCTCCTGTTGCAACGGGGTACTCATTGAACGGGCCCTCATTTAAGGGGTACTTGGTAAATGGTGCTCCCGGTCTGGTTCTTCAATGGACTGGTCGGTATCATCTGCGCCAGACGACCATCCTGAGAGACGACGTTATGTTTACCGGCCAATGCCTGTGTGGCGATGTCACGTTCAAATACGATGGCCCATTGGGGCCGGTTTCACTGTGCCATTGCAGCCAGTGCCGACGCGCCCATGGCAGCGCGTTTTCAGCCAGCGCTCCGGTTCAGAAAGTACGCTTCCGGGTTGTGTCCGGTGAAGAGCGGATCACAGAGTTCGAATCACGGCCGGGCAAGTATCGGGCATTCTGCAGCCGCTGTGGCAGCCAACTCTACAGTCGCGTTGATGCCATCCCCGGCATCATCCGGCTTCGTGTCGGAGCGATCAACGAGCCCCTTGGTCGCGGAGCCGCCCAGCATGTGTACGTTGGCTCGAAGTCAGACTGGTTTGAAATCACCGATGATCTCCCGCAGTTTGAGAAAACCGAGCGGACAAACGATCCTCATTGAACCGGATCCAGGCGGTATACCTTGCCGTTACTGGAGTCTGTGAGTAACCAAAGAGACCCATCCGGGCCATCCCGAACGTCCCGGATGCGCTCATCAAGTTCTGTCAGGATATCCTCTTCCTCCCTGACCTTTCCATCCCGGATGTCGAGCCGCACCAGCTTTCGCATCTTGAGTGCACCTACAAACAGGTTACTCCGCCACCGGGGGAAATGTTCGCCGGTATAGAACGCCATGCCAGATGGCGCGATCGAGGGGTCCCAATAGTGTAGCGGCTGCGCCATACCCGGTTTCTCGGTATGAAAGCTGATCGGCAAACCGGTGTAGCCGATACCATAGGTGATCTCCGGCCAGCCGTAGTTGGTGCCACTGCGAACAATATTGATCTCATCACCCCCTCTGGGACCGTGCTCATGGGTCCAGATGGCGCCGCTTTCAGGATGAACTGTCATGCCCTGGATGTTTCGGTTGCCCCAGGTAAAGAGCGTGTCGTTGATCTCGTCGTTCCCCAGACCCGGGTTTCCCGGCGCGGCTTCGCCATTGATTGTGATTCTGTGAACACCGCCGGCATCATCACCGGTATCTTGGGCCCGGTCTTTATCGCCCCGGTCCCCCACCGCTATATAAAGATACCCTGAACGGTCGAATGCCATGCGCCCGGCAAAGTGACGGGAAGTACCCGAGCGGGGTAGCGCTTCGAAAATCACCTCTACGTCGGTCAGTTCGTCTCCTTCAAGAGTTGCCCGGGCAACCCGCGTGGTCATGCCGTCACTGGAGCGGTGGGCATAGCTCAGAAAGAGGGTGTGATTAGCGGCAAACTGCGGATGTAACACCACATCCAGCAGTCCGCCCTGTCCGGAAACCACCAATTCCGGCACCCCGCTGATTGGGGCCGCGACCAGTACACCGTCGCGAATCCGGCGAAGTCGCCCCTCGCGTTCTGTCACCAGCATGTCTCCGCCGGGGAGGAAGGCCAGGCTCCACGGATGCTCAAGGCCTGAGGCCACTTGGGTCAACTCGAACTGGTGTTCAGTGGATGTGTATACCTGTCCTGCGGCCAGGGGAGACGTGGCAAGCATCAGGCAGGTGAAGAGCGTGTACGCTTGGGTCTTCATGGCAAAGCCTCCGGTTTACCTGTGTATAGGTTAGCAAACCGCAAATAGTTCAGCTTAATTGTTGCAAATGAGAATTCTTATCACTAATATCGAATCAAAGACTGAAGCTCGTCATCGTCAGCCGAACGCAGGGAGACCAACATGTCAGTAGAGAAGGAGATGATTGAAGGTTTGAAAATCGCCGCTGGAGCGGGTCTTTTCATTCTTGTGGTCGCCACTGGCCTGGTGGTTGGGAATGGGGTGATTGCCTGAGGGCGGACAGTCGTTGCTTGCGATGGATACCACAGGTTCCGCAATAGCCGTTCCCAGGCAGCAAGTACTTCAGACAGCACCCCTTTCGCTGAGGTAACGCGCAAGCCTGATCACCAAACTCAGCCGGAATCCAGTCGATATAGCGATTGGCGTCGCACCAAAACTGTTCAAGCCATTCCCCGGCGAGCGTGCAGATATCGCGCGGCACAGCCAGATTCCAGACGGCAGAGAAGGGCGCCCCGAGAGCCAGCCCGACACTGCTCCAATACGCGCCCGGGCTCACGCCCAGGGATTTCCGGAAGGTCGGATACCAGTCGTTCATGGCGGTCGACAGGTGAGTAATGAATGGCTCGACTCCAACCGCTTCCCCCTGTCCCGCCTGGAACCACCGTGACACTGATGACCCTTCGTTCGCTGGGGCCAGAAAAATGCGCCCTGGGTCTGGCACGCCGGCCTCGCCCCGCAGAAACAGGGTAATAATCAGCGGCGCAATCACTGACAGTGACAGATCCTGGTGAGCTACAGAAAGCGCGGCCCGCAATTGCTGAGGCTCCGACATTTCCGGGTAGTCTGCCAGCAGTTGGCGCTTGAGGAGATCGGGCTGCTCCAGGCATTGGCGCAGACTCAGCAGGGCGGGGCGCTCAAGATTGGGAGCTCGGAGCGCCTGGCCGAGAACCTCGTTGGCATCGAGCTGCGACGCTGATAACAGCTGGCGATACCGTTCCGGCCAGCAGCGAGGCGCTGACTCAGTTTGGGTTTCAGCTGCGGCCATGTCGGCTCAACCCCCACAGGAAGTAGATTCCACCCACCAACGCTGCCAGGAGGCCGGCAGGTAACTGGTTGGGAAAGATTACGGTGCGGGACAGGTAATCCGCGATGGCCAGGAGCAAACCGCCCGCCAATGCTGCGACAACCAACTGCCGGCCGACCGTTTGCTGGCCGAGAACTCGCGCAAGGTGAGGCGCGATAAGTCCGACAAAACTCAATGGGCCTATCACAATGGTGGCCGCCGCTGTCAGCAGGGCGGCGAGCATCAGAAGAATCAGGCGGGACCGACCTACCGAGAGCCCCAGCGAAGAAGCGGTCGTGTCGCCCATGGGCAGAATGGTCAGCGGTCGAACCACCAGGAATAGTCCTGCACAGAGCGCCAGAATCAGTGCAAGCAAAGCGATCGCCTCGTGCTC
Source organism: Marinobacter nitratireducens (assembly GCF_000708045.1). Taxonomy (GTDB): domain Bacteria; phylum Pseudomonadota; class Gammaproteobacteria; order Pseudomonadales; family Oleiphilaceae; genus Marinobacter; species Marinobacter nitratireducens. Next base: position 62,953 of record NZ_ANIE01000006.1, on the reverse strand, counting down.
GGATACCAGCCAGGTTGAGCCATACATCCAGTTGAGCAGGCGTGTTGCTACCGAGCCGCCAGAGGCCATCACCAGGCGCAGTCCAGCGTCCATGAAGACATAAAGCGCAAGTCCACCAAGCAACAGTTGGTTGCCGGCGAAGCGGTGTTTGCGGGCGAGAAGAATCAGCAACCCCAATGCCCCGGTAGCGCCGACGGTGGCAGCTGTCAGTTGCCCTGCACGCCCGAGTTCCGTTCCGGTAAGGATGAGAACGACCATGACCAGAGCCGCGCCACCACTGATGCCCAGAATTTCCGGGCTGGCCATGGCGTTGCTGGTCATTCGCTGAATCAGGGTGCCGGCCAACCCCAGGGCTACCCCTGCCAGAATAGCGGCCAGGAGCCGCGGGCCGCGCCAGACCCAGGCTTCGCCCCACTCGGAAACCGGTGTCCAGTTCCACTGGGTCAAACCGGGTGACCAGCTCATAGACAGGATAAATATCGCCAACAACAGCGCCCCGATGACGGAGGCGGCAATCAACGTAGAGCGGCGAACCGGCACAAATCCGGCCGGGCTGGAGTCCTGCCCCGGCATATGATGGGTGTTCCGGACGCTGTGAAGGGCCAGAAGAATGATTGGACCACCAATGAGCGCTGTGGTGGTGCCGGTGGGCACCAGAGAGCCGTTGCCCCAGGTGGATGCCCATTGGGCCAGCGTGTCGGCGAGCAATAGCAGCCCGCTCCCAAGTAACGAACTCCAGATCAGTTTCTGGGCGAGCGTTCGGGCGCCAAGCAGTCGGGCGAGAACCGGCGCGGCCAGGCCGACAAAGGCGACGACACCAACCCGGCTGACCACAGTGGCACTCATCAGTACCACCAGGAACAGGGCAATGATGCGAACCAGTGCCACCCGTGCTCCGAGGGCGCTGGCGGATGCCTGGCCCAGTTGCAGCAGTTGCAGCGGGCGCATCAGCAGCACGAGGGCAAAACCAATCGCCAGTACCCGGGGCCAGAGGTCCAAAAATGGGTCCCAGTTGTTCTGGACCAGAGAGCCGGCACCCCAGATAAACAGATTGCCCAGCCATTCCCCCTTGAGTAGCAGGAACGCCATATTGAGCGCCCCCATAAAAAACGTGATCACCAGGCCAGCGAGAATCACCGTGACCGGTGAAAAGCCCAGGCGCCAGGTGAGGGCGACGACCAGTCCAATCGCCAGCAGGCCACCTGCTACCGCCGCCAGATCCGGACTGAACGTCAGTAGCGCAGGAGCAAACAGGGTGGCAACGGTGACACCAAACTGACCTCCGGCTTCCACGCCCAGGGTGGTCGGGGAGGCCAGCGGGTTGCCCAGAACCTGTTGTGTCACCGCGCCCGCAAGCCCCAGCCCGCAGCCAATCAGCAAGGCGATGGATACCCGGGGTGCCCAGCTGAAATGAGCCAGCACGGATGAATATTGCTCACCGTTGTAGGTCCAGAATGCGGCTAGCAGATCCAGAGGCGATAGTTCGCCAAACCATGGGGATGCCGTCGCGATCAGAGCACAAAACCACAAAAGAGCCGTGCTAAGGGGCAGTTTTCCCGGTATCGACGAAGTTGTTTGGCGAATGGTTTGCACGTCAGTGGACATTGTCGCTGCCCCCCTTTACCAGCGCATCCGCCAGCTGAACCGCAATTCGCTTCACCGGGAAAACACCACCAAAGGGCCAGGCTGCGTCGATCTGATAGATCTCGTCCTGCTGCACGGGAGCCAGGTAGGTCCAGAAGGGGCTGTTTGCCAGTTGATCTGTTAGTCCCGGCCGTATGGGTTCCAGAATTACCAACCGGCTATCGCTGTAGGGGGCGATGGCTTCCAGGCCCACTGTTGAAAAGCCCCAGTAGCTGCCTGGATGGGGCCACGCGTTCTTCAGATCCAGTGAGTCCAGGGCTTCTTGAAACAGTCCATTCGAGGTGTAGACCCGCACGTGGCGATCATCCATAAAGTTCAATAGCGCCACGGGTTTGTTATTCAATCCATGGTCTGCGAGCCGTTGCCGCTGATGTTCCAGGGTATTGGAAATATCCGCCAGGACGGCCTCAGCCTCAGCTTTCCGGTCCAGGATATCACCAAGGGTAAGCAACATTTCCCGGGCTTTGTCGTAAGGTCTGGCGCCTTCCTTGTAAACACTGATGACATAGGTGGGTGCAATCTCTTCCAATAGATTGGCGGCAGGCGCCATCTCCGTGCTGGTAACGATAAGGTCGGGGTTCAGTTCTGCGATGGCTTCGAGGCTCGGAGACACCCGGGTGCCGATATTGGGCACATCTTCCGGTAGCGCCGGTTCGCGTACCCAATAGGCATAACCCTCCTTGTCGGCCACCCCCACCGGGGTAATCCCGAGCAGCAGTAGGGATTCCGTTGCTGCCCAGTTCAGGGCAACGACCCGGGTGGGGGTCTTATCCAGGGTCAGGGTGCCTTGCTCATGCTGCCAACTTGTTGCTGCCACGATGCCGGGAAGAAGCAGTAGAAGGGCTGCCAGACAGGCGCGCCGAGTAAATGAGTGGCGTTGATCAATGCACATAGGATACCCACTGGCCGGGCGCACGCTCCATGACGCCCATGGGAACGCCATAGATAGACTCCAGAACTCCGCTGTCCATGACCTCCCGAGGGCTTCCGTCCGCGATGAGCTGGCCGGCTCGAAGTGCGACCAGGCGATCACAGAATCGGGCCGCCAGATCCACATCGTGCAGGACAACGACCACGGTAAGATCCCGGTCCTGGGCGAGCCGATGAACCAGTCTGAGGGTTTCCACCTGATGCTTCACGTCCAGAGCCGAAATCGGCTCGTCCAGCAACAGGCAGCGGGTCTGCTGCGCCAGGAGCATGGCAATCCAGGCTCGCTGGCGTTCACCGCCGGAGAGCGTGTCTACGGAGCGCTGGGCAAAAAGTGTCAGGCCGGTATCCTTGATGGCCTGGTCAATCAGTTGCTGGTCTTTCGGAGTGTAGCGGCCTAATGGTCCCCGCCAGGGGTACCGGCCAAGGGCTACTAGCTCCCGAACGGTCAGGCCGTCGGTGCCGGGGGGATGCTGGGGCAGGTAACCGACGGTGCGGGCAAACTCCCGGGCACCTGTATTGCCGAAGGCATTACCCAGCAGGCGGGCTTCGCCAGAGGTCGGGGAAATCTGACGTGCGAGGACTTTTAGCAGAGTCGACTTGCCGGAGCCATTGTGGCCCAGCAGGGCGGTGACTTCCCCTTCGTTAAAGCCCATGTTCAGATTGCTGATGATGCTCGTGTTGCTGATGCGAACACCAAGCCCTGACACTTCAAAAAACGCAGACATGAAGCCTCCTACTGACTGGAGGCGTAAGGTTAATTTAAATGCGAATTATTATCAATAGTGTTTTGGCGGAATTAAACCATGAACGCAAATGGGCAGGCCTCAGGCCCGCCCGGTCTGCACCTGCCACTGGGCGAAATAGGCGCCCTGTTCCGCCAGCAACTGGTCATGGCTGCCGGACTCGATGATCTTGCCCTGTTCCACCACGGCGATGCTGTCTGCATCAACAATGGTTGAAAGCCGGTGCGCAATCATGATTACCGTGCGGTCATGGCCGATTCGCTTCAGCGAACGTTGGATCGCCGCTTCGGTCTCGTTGTCCACGGCACTGGTGGCTTCGTCGAGAACGAGGATCGGTGGATCCTTGAGCAACGCCCGGGCGAGGGAAAGCCGCTGACGCTGACCGCCAGACAGGCGAACGCCGCGCTCACCCACCGGTGTGTCCAGCCCCTCTGGCAGCGCCTCGATAAAGCTCCACGCTTCGGCGGTTTTGGCGGCGTCGATGATCTGTTCGTCGGTGGCATCCGGTTGGCCGTAAACCAGGTTGTCTCGGATGGTGCCTTCAAACAGATAGACATCCTGGCTGACCAGGCCGATGGCACCCCGCAGGGATGCCAGGCTGGCGGAGCGGATCGGCAGACCATCAATGAGGATGCGGCCGTGGCTGGGATCATAGAAGCGGAGCATGAGTTTGATCAGGGTCGATTTGCCAGACCCCGTCGCGCCCACCAGGGCAAGGGTGTTGCCCGCCGGAATGTGCAGATCGATATCCCGGATACCCGCGCCGCTGGAGGGATAATGGAAGCTTACTCCCTCGAACCTGACGTCGCCTTTAACCGGCAGCTCCAGCGCGGTGCCCTCCTGATCATGCACGTAAACCGGCTCGGCCAGAAGGTCGAGGATCCGGCGGGTGCTGGCCATGGCGCGTTCGAAAAGGTCGATGACTTCGGCCATGCCGGTCAGAGGCCAGAGCAAGCGTTGGGTCAGGAAGACCAGTACGCCGTAAGCGCCCACGTTCAGGGTGCCCTCCAGCGCCATCATGCCGCCAACGGTGAAGGTGGCCAGGAACCCGGCCAGGACCGCCATTCGAATCACGGGAATAAAGGCGGAACTGATGCGAATCGCCTTCTGGTTGGCTTCGACATAGGCCTCGCTGCTGGCTTTCAGCCGCTCCGCCTCACGGGTTTCTGCGGTAAAACTTTTGATGGTAGCGATGCCGCCGATATTGTTGGCCAGGCGGCTGGAAAGATCGCCCACTTTCTCGCGTACATCCGCATAGAGTGGGCCGGCCTTGCGCTGGAAATAGAAGGCTCCCCAGACGATCAGCGGTATCGGAGTAAAGGCCAGCATGGCCACAAGAGGCGACAGGATGAAAAAAACCGCTCCCACCGCCACGATGGAAACCGCGACCTGAATCATGGCGTTGGCACCGCCGTCCAGGAAGCGCTCCAGCTGATTCACGTCGTCGTTCATGGTCGCAACCAGCTGGCCGGAGCTGCGGGATTCGAAGAAGCTCATGTCCAGTCGCTGGGCATGTTCATAGGCATCCTGGCGAAGGTCTGCCTGAAGCCGTTGGGCGAGGTTTCGCCATAGTATCTGGAACAGGTATTCAAACAGGGATTCACCGGCCCAGATGAAGAAAGTCATCACCGCCAAAATGGTGATCTGCTCCTGAGCACTTTCAAAACCGAGGCCGGCAACAAAACTGGCTTCCTGATTGACCACCACATCAATGGCCACACCGATCAGGATTTCCGGAGCGATGTCGAATAGCTTGTTTATGATGGAGCAGGTGGTGGCTGTGATAATTTGCCGGCGGTACCCCCGCGCATATCTGAGCAGACGGGCGAGGGCAGCGAAACTGCTGGTCGGATTGCTGGCATTGCCGGACATGAAACTCTCCGCGACGATGTGAAAGCGCCAAGGGTAGCGGCTCACCTCATCCAATGAAAGAGAATCGTTAACATTTCCGTATGAGAGGTGTTCGTCTTTTCAGGCGAGGGCTCGCTAGCGTTTGTGGTTTTTCTGCAACCAGCGGTCAAGCTTATCCGCAAATTCCTTTCGGTCACCCTGGCTGAAGGGGGCTGGCCCGCCAGTCACCTGGCCGGCACTGCGCATTTCCTCCATGAAGTTTCGCATCGCCAGGCGTTGGCGGATGTTCTCCTTGGTGAACGCCTGCCCTCTGGGGTTGAATACGTCGGCGCCTTTCTCGATGGCTTCTGCGGCCAGGGGGATGTCCTGGGTGATCACCAGGTCGCCCTCGGTCATCTGTTCCATGATTTCGTTATCTGCCACGTCAAAGCCATGGGGAACCTGCCGTCGCCCGATGTAGGGGCTTGGGGGCAAGTTGATGGCGTGGTTGGCGATAAAGGTGGTCTGGATCTGCCAGCGTGTGGCGGCTCGGCACAGGATTTCCCGGATGGGAACGGGGCAGGCGTCGGCATCGACCCAGATTGGCATGTTGGCTTTCCTTGAGAGTTGGAATCAAGATGTAGTTTAACCTGTCTTGACCGGCACTGCTCAATTCCCGGGTCATCGGATTGCCATCATTTGCTGAGGTGGTTGAGCCGCCTTTCTCTGTTTCTGGTATTATTAGGTTTTCATTTGATTAACAGGAAATGATAATGTCTCAACTTCCTCCCTGCCCGCAATGCAACTCCGAATACACCTATGAAGATGGCGTTCAGCTCGTTTGCCCCGAGTGCGGCCACGAGTGGACCGAAGCCGAACAGGCAGAAACTGAGGCCGGAAAGATTGTTCGCGATTCCAATGGCAATGAACTTCAGGACGGGGACACGGTCACTGTGATCAAGGACCTGAAAGTAAAGGGTTCAAGCTCTGTCGTTAAGGTCGGCACGAAGGTAAAAAATATCAGGCTAGTTGATGGCGACCACGATATCGATTGTAAAATCGACGGGGTCGGTGCTATGAAACTCAAATCCGAGTTTGTGAAGAAGGCCTGATACTAGGAGGTTTTCTTCCGGGAAACCTTCGAAGGGGGGCTGAATGTCTGATACCCAGAAAGAAGAAGGCGTCAGTAGTGCCAGGGCAGACAGTCGCAGGCACGAACTGCATCAAGAGCTACCTGTAGATTTTCCGGACCCGTTCTTCCGGGGCCTCCACCGTATTATCCGGTTTGCCATTCGCATTCTGGCGGTGCTGATGGTTGCTGTCATCCTCTGGGGCGTGGGCGACGTCGTTTATATAATCTACGATCGTTTGGTCACGCCTCCTTTGATGCTATTGGGCATCAACGATATTTTCTACACGTTTGGTGCCTTCATGGCCGTGCTTATCGCGGTAGAAATCTTTATCAACATAAGGCTCTATCTGGGCACGAATGTCTTTCCGGTGCAGTTGGTCGTAGCGACAGCTCTGATGGCCATCGCCCGAAAAGTGATAGTACTGGATTTTGATGAGCTGACTCCGATGTATCTGATCGGAATCGCGGCGACAACGCTTGCGCTGGGTGTGACCTACTGGCTACTTCGTCAGGGGCAGCAATATGATCGTTGGGACGATTAAGTTTCAATGAGCCTGAGCGATGTTTTCTCCCTTTGTTTTGAACAATTCTCTCGGATCGTCTAAATATTAATCAGAGTGACTGGGTACTCTGTCTAATCCCAACGGTGTGCGAACCACGCCAACAACAAGACGACCAGCCCCGATGCTGACACCGGGCCGGCCACAAGCCGGCAAGTGTGTCGCCAACGCTTTCACCAATAAGCGGGGGTAAGGAGGATGGGATGAAGCATCTCCACGAGTTTCATGTGGATAGCGTTGTTTATCTGGATGACCGGGGCGAGCCGCTTGATGAGCTGCCGCACCAGGCCAAGGATACCCAAAGGACCCTGGCCGCCTACCGCAACATGGTGCTGGCACGCACCTTCGATTCTAAAGCCATTGCTCTTCAACGCACCGGTAAGTGCGGAACCTACCCTTCGGTACTCGGCCACGAGGTGATTGGCACCGCAATTGGCCAGAGCCTGGCGAAGACGGATGTATTCGTTCCTTACTACCGTGACCAGGCTGCCCACATTCTGCGCGGGGTAAGTCTCAGCGAAATGCTGCTCTATTGGGGAGGGGATGAACGGGGAAGTGCCTGGAAGGCATGCCCTGAAGACCTGCCGATCGCTGTGCCTATCGCAACTCAGTGCTGCCACGCAGTGGGCGTGGCAGCGGCTATTCGGGTCCGGGGAGAATCCCGGGCGGTGGTGTGCTGCGTGGGTGACGGTGGAACCTCCAAAGGGGACTTCCTTGAAAGCATCAATCTCGCAGGCGCCTGGCATCTGCCTGTGGTCTTTGTGGCGATCAACAACCAGTGGGCAATCTCAACCCCCCGAAGCATTCAGACCGGTGCGGAAACCATTGCCCAGAAAGCTATCGGAGCCGGACTGCCGGGGCATATTGTTGATGGCAATGATTACTTCGCTGCTATTGAGGCGCTCGACAATGCACTGGAGCGCGCCCGTGCAGGCAAGGGCGGAGCCGTCATTGAGGCTGTGACTTATCGACTGGGTGATCATACTACGGCCGACGATGCTACCCGCTATCGCAGTGCTGAAGAGCTTCGGGAGGCGTGGGAAAAAGACGGCATAAAACGGTTACAGAATTATCTTCACAACGCCGGGCTCTGGAACCCGGAGAAGGAACAGGCGCTGCAGGCTGATTGTAAGCAGACTGTTGAACAGGCTGTTGAAGAATACCTGGCCACCGAAGCCGAACCTCCCACCGCAATGGTGGACTACCTTTTTGACAGCCTGCCCGCTGCGTTGGCATCACAGCGCGAGCGTATTGCCGAGAAATATCGGGGAGGTGAGTCATGAGCAAGCCCGATGTCCGTGATGTCACCCTGGTGGAGGCGGTCAACCTCGCTCTGGCCTGGGAGATGGAGCACGATGATAACGTGGTGGTGCTCGGTGAGGATATCGCCACCAATGGGGGAGTCTTCCGCGCGACGGTTGGTCTCAAGGACCGGTTCGGTTTCAAGCGGGTGATGGACACACCTCTGGCAGAGAACCTGATTGCGGGTACCGCCATTGGCATGGCAACCCAGGGACTGAAACCGGTGGCTGAGTTCCAGTTTATGGGTTTCATATACGCTGCCATGGAGCAGATCGTTAGCCATGCCGCCCGAATGCGAAATCGAACCCGCGGCCGCCTGAGTTGTCCGCTGGTATACCGGGCGCCATTCGGTGGCGGCATACATGCGCCGGAACACCATTCGGAGAGCACCGAAGCACTGTTCGCCCATATTCCCGGGCTACGGGTGGTGATTCCAAGCTCGCCACAGCGAGCCTATGGACTGTTACTTGCGGCTATTCGCAACCCGGACCCGGTAATCTTTCTCGAGCCCAAACGTATCTATCGGGCTGTTACTCAGGCTGTGGATAACAACGGCGAAGCCCTGCCACTGGATACCTGCTTCACCCTGCGTGAGGGCGAGGATGTGACCCTGATTAGCTGGGGCGCCTGTGTGATGGAAACTCTTCAGGCGGCAGACAAACTGGCAGAGCAAGGCATTATGGCAGAGGTCATTGACGTGGCGGCTGTCAGTCCGCTGGATCGGGACACCCTGCTGTGCTCGGTCGCAAAGACCGGCCGGGCGGTGATTGTGCATGAGGCCTGCGGCAATGGTGGTGTGGGCGCTGAAATCGCGGCCTCGATTGCTGAGGGAGCGTTCCTGGATTTGCAGGCGCCGGTGGTCCGGGTCACAGGTTACGACACCATCATGCCGTATTACCGTAACGAACAGGCCTACCTGCCCGAGGTGGGCGATATCGTTCAGGCAGTGGAACAGGTGATTGCGCTATGAAAAATTTCAAGTTGCCTGATCTGGGTGAAGGTTTGCCAGAAGCCGAAATAGTGGAGTGGCACGTCAACGTGGGCGACGAAGTGACTGTCGATCAGGTCCTCGTATCAGTGGAAACCGCCAAGGCCATTGTCGAGGTGCCGTCTCCTGAGGCTGGCACCATTGTAAAATTGTACGGCGAGCCTGGGGATATCATCCATACCGGGGAGCCGCTACTGGCCTTTGAAGGAGAGGGCAGCGACAGCGGTACGGTTGTCGGCGAACTGAAAGCCTCGAGGCCAGAGGCGGGCATGTCGGCAAAGGATGAGTTCATCATCGGAGCCGCCCCCTCAAGCAAGCGCGCCCGGGCTAATCGGGCAACGCCAGGGGTCCGGGCGCTGGCGGAACGCCTCGGCGTCAGCCTCGAGCAGATCCGTGGCAGCGGCCCGGGAGGTTTGGTTACCAACGATGATGTGCACAAACACGCCAGCCACCAGAAACAACTGGGTGATGCCGAGGCGCTTCGAGGCACTCGTCGTACTATGGCCAAGAACATGGCGCTGTCTCACGCTCATGTGGTGCCTGTGTCCATCTTTGAAGACGTGGACATTGGTGACTGGAAGCAGGGTACGGATATCACCATGCGCCTTGTTCAGGCCATTGGCGCCGCCTGTGAGGCATCGCCGGAACTGAACTGCTGGTTTGATGGCGATAACCTCAGCCGCCGTCTGCTCACGGAAGTCCACGTAGGCATTGCTGTTGATACGCCGGATGGCCTGTTTGTACCGGTGCTGCGTGATATTACCCACCGTAGTCAGAAGGACCTGCGCAGTGGACTCGAGAAACTGAGAGAGGCGGTGGCAACCCGTAAGATTCCGCCGCAGGAAATGCAGGGCGCAACCATTACCCTATCCAATTTCGGTACCATGACCGGCCAATACGCCAACCCGATCGTTACGCCCCCGCAGGTTGCCATTGTCGGGGCGGGGCGTATCCGTGAGAAAGTGGTTCCGGTTGACGGAGAGCCGGGGGTTCGTCCGGTGTTGCCGTTGTCACTGACGTTCGATCATCGCGCGGCAACCGGCGGGGAGGCCTCAAGATTTTTGCGGGCGATGGTAGAAGCCTTGGTATGTGCTTGAGGGATATCAATAAAAAATCATTGACGCTGACACAGCGGATGCGAAATCCTGAGAGTTACCTATAATGATGTGAATGATTATTGCTGTAGTTTATTTATTTCATTTGCCCCAGTTGCTGTGAGTCCCGGGTTTGGCCATTCTGAAAAAAAATATCTGGTCTCTTTTTTTCCTGATCGTCTTCAGTGGCCTGATCTTGCTCACCGTGATTCTGGTGTTTCGCTGGCAAGCCATCGTGTCCGAAACGAAAACCTACCAGACCACCCGTGCAGAGTTGGTGGACCAATCTGTAGACAGCCTTCTGAGGACTCAAGAGCTGGTGTTGGATGTGGTGGGCCGGGAACTTCTGAGACAGGAGGATCTGTATTCGGAAAGCCAGCACATCCCACTGCTGGACAGCATTCTCAGCGTTGATGAGTCGCTCGTGGGTTTCGGGCTGGCCCGCCCGGACGGCACCCTTGTGCGCACCAGTTCAAACCTTGATCTTTCTGAGCTTCCAAACCTTCGCACCCATCCCCAGTCCCGTGACAGTTTTGCCGAGGCTCTCAAGTCAGAGGCCATGGTTCTGGGTCGCACATACTATTTTGAGCCCCTCGATACCTGGTTGATACCGATCCGAAAAGCGCTCAGGAATGAAAACGGCGAGGTGGTTGCGGTGATGACCGCGGGTTTCAAGCTTACCTCAGGAAATTCGGTTTTCAACAAGAGGCTTTATGACGGGGCTGATGACAGCGTAATGCTGTACCGTGAGAGCGACGGCTACGTGCAATTTCTTTCCCAGGAAGGTTCCAGCCCCGACGTCTACTCCCAGATACATGTCGATAAAAAGACGCGTGATGAGCGGCGCAGAGGTTTTGAGATTGCGCTGGGCCGCACCGTTGAGTCGATCAAGCAGAGCCGCGAATCGGTGGTGGTCAGAACATCGCGGGGAGAGGAGTCCTTCATAACTGCGGCCATCTTCAATCAGCGTTATCAACTGTGGACTCTCTCTGAGACGCGCTTGAACAGCATCTACAAGGAATTTTCCGTCGCGTTGTTGCAATACCTGGCGGTTTTCATCGTGGCCGCCCTGGTATTGTTCAAATGGTTCAAGGCCATCGACGGCGCAGAACGCAACCGGCGCCGCGAACTGCTATACGTTTCCCGCCACGATGAACTCACCGGGTTGCTGAATCGGACGGGGTTGCTGGACCGCATTGAAAGCCTGATCCCGAGTCAGCAACCGTTCAGCCTGATCGTCATCAATATTGATAACTTCAAAGGCATCAATGACCGGTTCGGCCTGGAAATCGGAGACGCGGCGCTGATCGAGTTCAGCCGTCGTCTGGTGAACCTGGTAGAGCGCCGTGATGACCTCGCACGCCTTGGCAGTGATGAGTTCGCCATTGTCACTCCCAACACCGATCTGCTTGCCGTTGAGGACGCGTGCGTCTCCTTGGCGGATAACCTTGGTGAAACCTTCGAAGTCGATCGCCTCCGGCTGCAGGTAACCGCCAGTATTGGGGTGGCCTCCTTCCCCGATCACGGCAGTTCTCTGAGCAAAGTGATTCGCAGCGCCCATCTGGCGCTTTATGAGGCCAAGCAGAACCGTAATTCCGTCTGTGTGTACCGGTCAGAAATGGAACAGGCTTACCTGCGCCGCCTGTCGGTGGAGCAGCGTCTGCGTTACGGCCTGGCGACCAACTCCCTGTTTATGATGTATCAGCCGCAGGTGAACGAAGAGCAGCAAACGGTTGGTCTGGAGGCCCTGGTACGTTGGAAAGACGACGAGCTGGGTTTCGTCTCGCCGGCAGAGTTCGTTGAAGTTGCCGAAAAGAGCGGCCTGATGGTCCCGCTGGGCCGGTTTGTATTGGAAACCAGTGTTCGTGAATACGCTGAATTGCGCAAGGAACTTGGCCGCTCCATCGATCTGGCCATCAACATCTCGGTGATTCAGTTCCGGCAGCCGGATTTTGTTACCTCGGTGGTCAAAGTGCTCGAGACCTATGACGTTTCCCCCAAAGATCTGGTTCTCGAGATCACAGAGACCCTGTTCATGAGCGATTTTGACCGTGTGCTTTTCACCATTGAACAGCTTCGGGTGATCGGCATTCGGGTATCCATGGACGACTTCGGAACGGGCTATTCCTCCCTGAGCCTGCTGCGCAAACTGCCTTTGGACGAACTGAAGATCGACAAGAGTTTTGTGGACAGTATCCTGGAAGATGAAAAGGCCGCTAACATGATCCGTAGTATCATCGCGATTGCCCAGGGACACAGTATGGAGCTGGTCGCAGAGGGCGTTGAGGAATCGGAGCAGGCAAGCGCTCTGATCAAAATGGGATGTCGGCGCTTCCAGGGTTATTACTTCCACCGCCCGATGCCGTTGGATGCCCTGCGTGAACTCCTGGCGGAAACCTCCGAATCCTGAGCGAGCCTGCGACCATTAGCCGCAACTCGCGGCTTGGCAGCTGAATCAAAGCTTTCTATGCTGTTTGCCAACACGTCAGCCGAAAGGATCCCAGATGAAGCAATGCCTTAACGTGCTCCTGCTTGCAGCGGCGCTGATCTCCCCGAGTGCCTTCGCCCACGACTATACCCACGGTTCCATCGAGATAGAGCACCCCTGGAGCCGGCCAACGCCACCGGGAACCCCGATGGGCGTGGGCTATATGGCCGTGACCAACAACGGCAATGACGCGGTTACCCTGGTGAGTGCTGAAAGCCCGCGTGCAAGCCATATCTCCATCCACGAATCCAGCATGCGAGATGGCGTGATGCGCATGCAGCCTGTCAGTGGTGGCCTGGCTATCCCTGCTGGTGAGACCATTGAACTCAAACCCCACGGCTATCATCTGATGCTCGAGGGGCTGCGTGAAGCCCTGAAGCCGGGAGAGCGTATTCCCGTAACCCTTCAGTTTGACGGGGCAGAAAGCCTGAGTGTTGAACTGACGGTGGAGACGTTGGACGGCGCGATGAAACAGACAGAAATGAAGATGGAGCACTCCGAGCGTAAAATGAATTAAAGACATTTGGCCTGAGTACGTTACCGATGGTGTCACAGCAGCCTGTCCCCGATTTTCACACGAATGTGAGCCGCATTGACGGCATTCTCGAACCTTGGCGGGAGACGATTGGTGGCGATTTTCAGGGGTATCGAAACCATGTGATTCGGATGGCCACGGTCAGTCTTATGCTGTCACCCTGTAACTCTGACGACCAGAAAAAGTTGGAAATAGCCGCGTGCTTTCATGATATCGGGCTCTGGACTGCGGGAACTCTGGATTACCTCGAGCCGTCGCTACCGCCGGCAGAGGAGTACCTCAAGGCCCATGGCCATGCTGACTGGGTGCCAGAGGTCTCACAAATGATCCTCCAGCATCATAAACTGACTCCGGTAGCGGATGGTCAGTCCAGGTTGGTGGAGGTGTTCCGGCGGGCGGATCTGGTTGATGTTTCAAAAGGCGTGGTGCGATTCGGCCTCGGGAGAGGAGAGATCAGCCAGCTCAAAAAGGCGTTCCCGAACGCCGGTTTTCACGCCATGTTGATGCGTCGAACAGGTCGTTGGCTGCTGAAGCACCCCCTTAATCCATTGCCCATGATGAAGTGGTGAGGCGTTGCTCTGATGGCTTTTCATAATCCGGACCCCAAGCTGCGTGAAATCGAGTTGGAGAATGCACGGCTGCGCTCGGCCATGTTTTCCCGTGTCTATCGCCGAATCGGGCGTTTCCTCATGCGCCTGATGGGTAAACGCGAGGGCGAGTTCCAGAAAAACTCTGATGCCTCAGGAACGCCTGCATCAGACTCTGGCGGTTGCAGAGCTCGAGTTGATGATTAAGTCTGAGCTGCATGCTTCTCAACGGTACGATCAGCAAACCAGCGTCTTTGTTTCCTCACTTTCCACATCCACATAGCTGACCTTGACGGTATTGAAGTTCAGATCCACAAACAGGTGGCAGTAGTACTCCCCATGCCGCCAGGCCATGGCGACGCTGGAGTCGTTGGAGTAGTTCAGTTCAAATCGACCGTCGAATGCCGGGTAGTTGGTTCGGAACTTCATCAGAGCTAGCAGTCGCTGTACCACCGGTTTCTCTATCGCCTCATCCACTTCATCCAGCGTGTAATAGTGTCTGTTGATATCCCGCAGTTCGCCGGTCTTCTCCATCAGTTCCTGATCGTTGCAACCGGCGAGGAGACCCACGTAATAGACTTGGGGGATGCCTGGGCAGAAGAACTGGATGGCTCGGGCGGCAATGTAGGCATCGTCATTCTGCATCAGGGCGTCGTAGAAGGTACAGGTGAGCTGATAGATGGCGCCCACGCTGTGGATGTTGGCGGCGGAGCGGCGCATGATCGGGTCGGCACTGCGGGCATCGATGTTGTCGATCAGCACTTTGATCTTGTCATCCGGGAGCACACCCTCCACGTCCGGGATGCAGATGCCGTCGTGGGTGTCGAGCACGGTCACCATGTTGCGTGGGCACATGCGCAGCCAGTTTTTCAGGTACACGCTGTTGGCATCCAACAGCGAGTAGAGCAGCAGTGGCGGCAGGGCGAAGCCGTAGGGATGCATGTTGCGGCGGCTGATGGCGTACTGGTAACTGGTGTGATCATGAACCTCCGGAAGGCACTCGGCACCATGCTTCAGGGCGACTTCGTTGATCCAGTCCAGAATGCGGTAAACCTCGGGTTCCACCAGGAAGCAGCTGGTACCGATGCGTTTGGTGGTGTAGCCGAAGGCGTCCAGGCGCAGCAGGTTTACGCCCTTGGAGGTGAGAAAGCCGATGTAGCTCTCCATCAGCTGGTAGGCGAGGTCGCCGTCGTAATTCAGGTCGATCTGCTGCTCGGTGAAGGTGCACCACACGCGGGTTTGAGTACCGTCTGCCAGGGTGACTTCCCGGAACGGCTCTTTTTCCTTGCGGATATGGATCTTGGCCATGTCGTCCGGGGAAATCTCACCGAACTTGTCGACATGGACAAAGAGATCTGCGTATTCCGAGTCGAGCCCTTTGGCGATGAAGTCCTGGAATTCCTCGGACTCGTCGGAAATATGGTTCACCGTCAGGTCAACGCACAGATCGTATTTCTGGGTAAAGGCTTCGATGTCGTCCCAGGTTCCGAAGGCCGGATCCACCTCTTTATGGGTGAGGGGGGAAAAGCCGCCGTCTGCATTTGAGGGGAAAAATGGCAGGATGTGAAGACCACCAATGGCATCAGAAAGGTGTTTCTCTACGACGGTGTGAAGATCGTTCAGGTTGTTGCCGATTCGATCCGGGTAACAGATAAGCTGCACAGCGTTTATTAGCAGCATGGTGAGGCTCCTGGTCTGGAAAAGAATGGGGGCTCCGTGGCGGAGCCCCTGGGCGATAGTGGTGGGGCTCAGTTCGTCAGGCCGCGCTCTGGCCGATGTCTACAATTTTTTTAAGCTTGCTTGCCCGGCGCTCTTCCACGGAGTCTATGAATTCTTGGCCCCAATACCCGATGTCGTAACGACATACGGCTTCAAAGGCTTCGGTCAGCCGGTTTCTGGCTTCACTTCGGCTCATGGCCAGGGCGTAGTAACAGGTGTCGGCGAGATCTTGCGGGTGGTGAGGGTTGGCAAGAATAGCACCCCGAAGCTCTGCGGCAGCACCGGCAAACTCGGACAGCACCAGTACCCCGCTGCCCTGAGTAAGTCCCTGGGTGGCGATGTACTCCTTCGCGACCAGGTTCAGGCCGTCTCGCAGGGGGGTAATCCACATCACATCGGCCATGGTGTAGTAAGCCACCAGTTCCTCGAAGGGCAGGGCGCGGAAGAAGAACTGCACCGGCGTCCAGCCGACCCGCGCGAACTGGCCGTTGATCCGGCCGACAGTCTGTTCGATCTGCGATAGCAATTCCTCATAGATTGTCATGCCCTTGGCGGCCGGTACGCACACCATCATCAGGGTGACCTTGGTTTCCAGCTCCGGATGTTCGTTGAGCATGCGCTCGTAGGCGTGGAGTTTTTCAATAATGCCCTTGGTGAAGTCCAGGCGCTCCACCGAGAGAATCAGGCGGACGTCCTCCAGCTCCTCTCGCAGCGCTTCCATTCTGGCCTGAACATCCGAATCGTTCAGGGCATTGCGTACCCGGTTCAGGTCCAGCCCGACAGGGTGAGCGCCCAGTCCGATCCGGCGTTCATTCACTTTGATTTCGGTGCTCATCTCATCGAGCCCGACCGCGCAGCCATAGGTCAGGAAACGGGGGGCACATCCGGCCCTCTGAGTGACTTCCAGCGGCGTGACGCCTCGGGCGACGTCCACAAAGTTTTCAGCCTGTTTGGGAATGTGGAAACCGATGTGGTCACACTGCAACAGGCTGCCAATGATTTCCCGGCGCCAGGGCAGCACATTGAACACGTCGGCCGATGGAAAGTAGGTGTGGTGGAAGAAGGCGATGGTAACGTCCGGGCGCAGCTCCCGGAGATACGCGGGCACCATCCAGAGGTTGTAGTCGTGGATCCACACCACGGCATTCTCCGCTGCTTCCGCTGCGGTCCGTTCCGCAAACAGCTTGTTGACCTTGAGGAACACCTGCCAGTGATCGTCCCGGAACGTTGCCCTCTCCCAGAAGGTATGCAGAGTCGGCCAGAAGGCTTCCTTGGAGAAGCGTTTGTAGAAGATCTCAACGTCTTCCTTGGTCAGTGGGACCCGGGCGGCTACCAGCTTCTCATACCGGCGGGTATCTACCTCCGTGTGGGTCTGGAATGGTCCCAGCTCCGGATCGTCGATGGACCAGGCCACCCAGGAACCGGCTTTACCGTCGGCGAAGAAACTTAGCAGCGTGGGGATGATGCCATTCGGAGATTTCGGACGGCGGCGGATCAACTCACCGTTTTCGACCACTTCTTCATAGGGCAGGCGGTGATACACAATGACCAGGTCGGATTTGCCCGAATTCATGGCATCGGGAATCTCGGCTTCAATGCCGGCATGGCCCAGGTACCCGAAGTGTTCAAACGCTTCGAGTATGCCGCCACAGCCGGGTGCCTCGGCATGATAAACCCTGGCCTGATGCTCGGTGGCTTCCAATAAGCCACTCTCGGAAGCACCAACGCATACGCCTTTGAATACCTGTTGATACATGGACAAGTCGTTCAGCGTGTCACCGGCCACCAATACGGTTTCCGGATCCACGCCCAGATGTTCCACCAGACGGGTGAGGGTGCTGCCCTTGTTCACGCCTTTCGGCAAAATGTCCAGATACTTGCCAGCCGAGAACAGAACCTCGCATGACAGGGACTCGGCCGCGGAGCGCAGTTGATCGCTGACGAATTCGCCATCGCAAAAATAGGATACCCGCCGTTCCTGGGGGACTTCCTGACGTTGCAATCCTGCAAAGGATGAAATGGCATCTTCCACTGTCTGCTGGCCTGGCCAGAGCTCGTCGATTTCGCCCTGGATCGGATGAATCGCCTGCTGAGAATCGCCGTGCACCACGGTGCAGCCAACGTCGCAGATGATGTAGTCCGGTTGCGGAATGGTGGGATCCGAGAGCAGTGGAAGCACCGATTCGAGACCGCGACCGGTCACAAAGACCAGGTCAATCTCGGGGTGGGCAGAGATCAGTTGGTAGAGTTTGAGGCGGTGGTCCGGGTTACCGGCGAGGAAGGTGCCGTCCAGATCGGTGGCCAATAGCATCTTGGACTCCTGTGTCAGTTAACAGTCTGTCCAGGAGCTCAGCAAAACATCGCATTGGCAAGAGAGTCTCTCAGTACCTGCAATGCTTTGCTGAACCAGAGGACTCCTGACGGGAGTCTTGCAGGTATCGTACCGACTATTGGCCGATGGTCGGCGTGCTAAGCCTGTTTCAGCTAAATAATGCCATCAAAACAGTGGTATAGCATGCCTGATGGAACAGGGTTTAACGAACGACAAAAACCGAAATATCACTGTGCCTGACAATGTTTGCACCATTAGAGTGCAGGATGTGGAGTTTATCTCCCGGTCCGGGTGTGTGGGAGGCCATGACGATCAGATCGGCCCCGGTGTCTTTGATGGCATCCAGCACACGGTCGTCCAGTTCGATCGCGGTGTCCGGTGTGGTAATGACCAGGCTCTCGGTTTTTATGCCGTGGGCTTGGCCCTGCTCTTCGGCAAATTCTTTCATCTTCTCCGCCAGTTCCTCCGGCGTGTGCGCGGCGGCTCCGGGGGTCGTGTTGGTGATGGCCACGTAACAAAGCTTTGCCTGGTAGTGCTTGGCAATGTCTATGGCCGTGTTCAGTGCTTTGGCCAACTTATCGGTGTGAGACAGGTCAACGGGCACGAGTATCTTGTGATACATAGTGGATCTCCTTGTCTTGCGAACCATTCATCGCAGGGTTTGCCTATCAGTGTAGACCAAGGAGTTTGATCAGGTTGTCCCGGAAAGCTTCAGCCACCGGACGTCCGGCCAGGCCCTCCGCCAGGCGGATTCGTTTGTTGCCGTCCCGGAATGCAACGGAAAAATATTCGATGGTGCGATTGCCGTAGGTCATTTTTCCGCCGTCGACGAGTTCGACCTGGCCCGGGTTAACCAGCATGCCGGTTCGCTTCCACAGCGCAATGCCGCACCAGTAACGAACGGATTCGACCCGATTGGCCGAGATTCGGGTTTTCATGCTGCGTCCTGCCATGAACAACCCGCCGAGGAACATGGGAAAGCCAAACAATCCGAACACAAACGCCATCAGGTACAGCATGACGCCTTCGGTGGCCGCGGCATAGGCAAGCCAGACGCTTGCACCGCCGAAGATGATGCCGAACAGAATAACCATCAGCTTCATTGTCAGGTTGCGGCCAATCCGACTGGTCACGATCAGGCCTTGAGGGGCCATCTGAACATCGATCTGTTCGGCTGCTTCGGTCAGCGCCTGAACCTTGCCGACTCGCTCATGGTGTTCAACGTGAGCTTCACTCATCGTGATGGCGGAGCGTTCTGTCCCTTTGAGCACCGGAATATCGAACGTGCGCTCCAGTGGGAAGGGCTCGGTAGGCCCTGCGAGCAAGATACGCCAGGTGACCTGATCTCGGCCCTCGTCGTCGGTTTCAGGGAGATTTTCAGGCGGCTCAAACTTGAAGACGATGGATGAGCCCGGGTGCTCGTTGATCACTTCTGGAACCTGCTCGCTCTGCCAGATGACCGATTCCCGGCGGCTGCTGTTTTTGCCTTTACTGATGCGTACCCGGACGCATTGCAGGGTGATCAGCCAGTTACCATCCGTCGTTTGTCGCGCCAGTCGGATCCGGCCGGCAATGTCCCCGCCGACCTGCCCCGGGGCCGGGTCCAGTTGCAGCGGCGTTGGGCCGTAGTAGCGCCAGTTTCTGCGAGACACCCAGGCCATCCTGGCAAGCCATAGACCGACGAGAGGAAACAGAAGCACGGCGAGTATCGGCCAGTTGCCGTCGTTCAGCTCCTTCGGGATTGCAAGCAGTACCGGCACACTGATGCCGATGAACATAAAAGCCATGAAGGCGAATACCCAGAACCCGTGCTTTTCGGAGGAATGAATGGAATCGGAGGTCCGGATGTCGGCAGCGGAACGCGTCTTCCGGGTCCCCAGGAAGATAACGAGCAGTCCTGCGGCGCTGAATACGGCGCCGAAAATGGCCGTGAACAGGATTTTCTCCCAACGAATCTCCCGCACCAGATAACTTTCGGCAGGTGCGCTCGGGTTCACCCAGGCGCTGACCTGGCCCCGTGCCTTGGCCTGTTTAAGCCGACGGATCATGGCGTGGTGAAAGTCGCCAATGTTATCGCTGCCCCAGTCGTAGTTGACTCGAGAGCCGTAATAGGTTTTTCCGCGATAGTCGTACCGGTAGCTGGCGTTGATGGAGTAGGTGTCGGAATCGTCACTGGAGCTGGTCTGCAGGCTCACGCTATCCAGAATGGCGGGCACCCGGATCCAATCGGCACTGGCGGCGTGCTCGTAGAAGGTGAAGAGGGGGCCGACGATGAGAATTCCCAGTCCAGGCAGGGCAAAGAGCAGCCCGAAGATGATTACGCCGATGCCGGATTTCCGGTTTTTTTGTTTTTCTGCCACAGTGTGAGTGCCCTCCTTGTGCGCGAATGCCCGTGAGCCTGAGTAATTTAGCAAGCTTCAGGGCGAAAGAAACCCGGTAGCGACGAGATATGGACCATTACGACCCGATACTTGAGACCATTCCTGATGTCCGCGACGGCCTGACCAGGACGGAGCGGATCATTCTCCACGTTCTTAATGAGGCTCAGAAAGAACTGAATGGGCGTAACGTGCCGACGGTCATGCTCTACGGACGGGTGGTCGAATATGTGAATATCAGTGAGGCGGAACTGCATGAGTACCTGTACCGTCTTGGAGTGAGCCGGAATTGAGTGGGCAGCTCAATGGCGAAAGTCTCGAGGGTCCATCCGGTAATAGTTTTTCAGCGCGTCGAACACATCCGGTTGAGCCTTGTGGATGTGCTCCGGCTGCTGGAAGAAGGCTTCGGTCAGCACGGCAAAAAACTCCGCGGGTTGCGTCGCGCCATAGGGATCCAGCCAACTGTGGCTATGGTGCCGGAGTGACTGCCGCAGGTTTTCATAGGCTCGACTCATGGTTTGCTGCCACTGATCGGCAAATTCTCCACTCAGAGGTGGGGCGCCATCGGCGGTGCCGTCCAGATAGTCCAGTTGATGGGCGAATTCGTGGAGGATGACGTTGTGGGCACCGGCTGACTTCGAGGCAGCTTCTTCACATTCCGTCCAGGCAAGAACCACCTGCCCACGGCTGGAGGCTTCACCGGCGCGGACCTGTTCGTTCATGTGGACGATCATCCCGTCATGTTGCGGGGACTGTACCCGGTAGATGTCCGGGTACACGAGAATGCTGCGGACCTCGTCATAGGTGGAAAAGGGTCGTTCCAGTACCAGCAGGCAGGCATGGCCCGCGATGGTTACCCGGACGGTGTCATCCACCTCAAACCCATCACAGCCGTAAAAATCCTTCTCGGCGATAAAGAGCTGAACATGTTCCTCGAAGCGTTTTTTCAGTGATGAGTGGAGGCTCGCATAGAATGGCACTGTTTCATGCAACAGCTTCCGCCAGGTTTCGGGAAAGGGCTGCTGAAGTTCCCGCTGCCGACGCCAGTTTCGGTAGAAAAACAGATAGAAGACGGAGAGGGCAATAAAGGCGAAGGCAAATATCGCGTAAACCAGTGGTGATGACATTCCGTTTTTCCTTTGACGGGTGGTAAGTTTTGCCCTGGTTACTCCATAAGCTCCAGTTTGCCCTCTCGGCTGAGCCTGAGTTGCGCGAAATCGCGAGCCATAATCAGGTTGCCCTGATAAATTCCCCGGGCTTCGGATTCCACCTCGCTTATGTTGGGGTAGGCGTCCGGGTGTGACTGGTACCGGGAGCTGAAGTGGGTCAGTACCAGATTGGGAATACTGGCCGACTGGGCGAAGCTGGCGACCTGGGCCGCGGCACTGTGCATGGGCCAGGAACCGACGCGGTCGGCGACTTCCTGAGTGTACGTGGCCTCGTGGATGAGTACTTGCGCGCCGTGGCTGGTGTCTCTGAGTAATTCCGGCGTGTCGTTATCGCCCCCGACGATGACCTTTCTCGGACGGCGGTTGATCTCCGTGTAGTCGTGGCTGCGGATTAGCGTGCCATTATCCATAATCACGTCCTGTCCCTGTTGAAGCTTTCCCCAGATTGGGCCAGCCTCGATACCATCGGCGGTCAGTTTTTCTTTCAGTAGCTGACGCTCCAGATTCTTTTCGGTAAACGTAAAGGCGCGACAGGAGACCCGATGGGAAAGCTCTGTGGCGGTGACCTGCAGCGCGTCGTCTTCCCAGTAGAAATCTTCCGCTTCCGAGTCGATGAACTTGAGCTCGTAACTGAGGCTGGAGTCGGTATTGCCCAGGGCGGTTTCAACGAATGTCCAGACCGGGCGTGGCGCTATCAGAAAGAGTGGATCCGTGCGGCCATTCATTGAGGCGCTGCAGAGCAGGCCGGGCAGGCCGAAGGTGTGGTCGCCGTGCACGTGAGTGATGAAGATCGCTTGCAGTTGCATCACTGAAAGCCGTGTCCTCAGCAGGCGATGCTGAGTGCCTTCACCACAGTCGATCAGGTACCACTGCCTGGGAGCGCCGTGCTGCAGGGCCAGCGCCGTGACATTGCGGGACTTGGTGGGCATTCCACCGGAGGTTCCGAGAAAGGTGAATTCCATGTTGTCTCCTGCATTCGAGTCTCGCTGGCGAGGATGCCCCGCCCGGACAGAGGCAATTCATACGAACGTATCAGATTTTTGGTGGTTCGGGTTGTTTGGTGATGGTTAGGTGGGTAATTATGTGTGCTTTCCCAATCAAAGGAGTCCAGCCTTGTCCGATCTTGCCTCATACGAAAGCTTCAGCGTTGAAGTGAAGGATTACATTGCGCACGTGCAGCTGAGCCGCCCGGAAGCTCTGAATACCATGAACAAGGCCTTCTGGCTGGAGCTTCCGCAATGCATGCAGGATATCGAAGCCAACACCGATGCCCGGGTGATTGTCATTTCCAGCACTGGCAAGCATTTCTCTGCAGGCATGGATCTCGGCGTGTTTTCTGATCCCAAAGCGGTGCCGATGTCCGGAGATCCTGGCCGTATGGCGGAAAACCTGCGTCGAGTTGTCCTCCAGCTCCAGGACACGCTGACCTCTCTCGAGAAGATTCGCCTGCCGGTGCTGGCGGCGGTGCACGGTGGCTGTATTGGTGGCGCCCTGGACATGGTTTGTGCGGCGGACAGCCGATACTGCACCGAAGATGCCTACTTCACCATCAAGGAAACCGAACTGGGTATGACCGCTGACGTGGGCACCCTCCAGCGTCTTCCCAAACTCATGCCAGAAGGCGTGGTTCGGGAGCTGGCCTACACAGGCCGCAAGTTCTCAGCCAACGAGGCTCAGAGCCTGGGGTTTGTGAATGCCGTTTATGCGGACCAGGCGGCTATGCTTGAGGCTGTCATGGGTATTGCGGCCCAGATTGCCGCCAACTCACCGCTGGCAGTGACCGGCTGCAAGGAAATGCTGAATTACAGCCGGGATCATTCCGTAGAAGACAGCCTGAAATATATGGCCACCTGGCAGTCAGGCATGTTCCGTCCTGGCGATATGATGAAATCCTTCCAGGCCAAGGCGCAAAAGCAGGCGCCGGCGTATGACGATCTGCTTCCGGTAAAGGGCCTGTTTGAGTCCTGAATGGCGGCGCGAGGAGCGAGCAACGGTATCTCAGCCCTTGCCGCCCTGTTGTTTCAGGGCGGCATCGGGGTGCTGGGGTTGCTCGCGATCTGGCTGTTTGACATACCGGTTCGCTGGGTGGGCATCGGCGAGGGCAGAGTCTGGCTGTTCGGGGCCATCGGTGCTGTTCTGACTTACCTTCTACTCCTGGTGTTGACTCGCATCCCAGCGCTTTTTCCGGATGATATGGCCCGGCAGATGCGTGGGCTCTATCAATTTGCCCGCAGTTTCTCTTGGCCTGTTCTGATTGCACTATCAGTACTCGCCGGAGTCGGGGAGGAGCTTTTGTTCCGCGGCGCTGTGCAGGGTTGGCTGGCGAACCTCACCGGACCCTGGCCTGCAATCTTCGCCTCGGCCTTGTTGTTTGGCCTGGTTCATTACGTCTCGTTTACCTATTTTCTGGTCGCGACAGGTCTCGGACTGCTGCTTGGCTTTGCCTACCACGTATCGGGCAGCCTTGAACTGGTCATGATCTGGCACGCCCTGTATGACATGGTGGCGCTGTTCATCCTGGTGCGCTTTCCCCACTGGTTCGGTGTCGAGAGCCCTGCTTCCGGTTAACTGCCTCAGGCCTGAGTGCCGCTTTTTCTGGCCTCGAAATTGGCCAGTTCCACGTTAATGGCGTTGGTGGAGATCTGGATCTCGTAAAGCGAGTAAAGCAGCGAGAGCGACAGCAGGACCAGGCTGATGCCGAATGCGATGATTCCCGGCATTTCCAGACCAAGGAACAGCAGAAACATCGACACCGTGCACAGGAAAAAGCTCAAGACACCAAACGCCTGCATTCGCTTGGTGAGCACGATCCGCTTTCGGAGCATGCCGATTTGCCTGGCAATCAGCCCGTGATCTTCCTCGGTATCCATTTGCTTGAGCTGTCGGATGAGCTGGGCCAACACCAGAAATCGATTGGTGTAGGCCAGCAACAAGAGTGAAATTGCAGGAAAAAGCAGGGCTGGTGTGGTCAGGTCCAAGCGTGAATCCTTTTAAACGGGTGAAACGCCAATGAGCCACTGATGGGCCCAGAATACCGTAATGAAATACACCGCCAAACCACCGATTACCGCAATGGCATCATTTGCGCCCGATTTGGGCATGGTGATGATTGCGCGCTGGGTCCGGCGTTTCATGGAGATCCGGTCTACCACCGCCCAGGCAAGGAAAGCACCAAACAGAAGAACATCATGCAGCATGCCGTTTGCCAGCAAGTGAGCCAGCGCCCAGAGCTTGACCGCGACCAGCATCGGATGCTTCAACGTGGCTTTGATCCGGCCCGGAAAGTAGGTGGCAAAAAGCAGGGGAAATACCGGTATCAGAAGCAACATGGCAACATGCCGCAGCCATCCCGGTGGTGTATACAGAACCGTCGGTTCCAAGCGTGCAGCGCCGTACCCGATGACGATCAGCACCAGCCCCAGCAAAGACACAACAGAGTAAGCCCCTTTGAAAGGCCATTCACCCATTGAGTTGCTAAGCCGGTTCCTCAAAGGTTCGTTGACGATGGATAACGAATGAATGCCGAGGAATATAACCAGTCCCGCTATTAACATTGCCATGTCGATTTTCATCCTTTTATGCCAGGGAATCTGTGTCCGTGAGCGTCCGGGTCAGACGATTCATGGTATCGCCCCCATGACGCCAGAAATGCCAGTATAGTTCCACTCGAAGCTCCTTTCCCGGCGCAATGTTGATCAGCTTGCCTGACTTCAGCTCGTCCTGTGCCTGTAACTCCGGAACCATGCCATAGCCCATGCCGGCCAGTGCGAGTTTGATGAACCCTTCCGAGGATGGGCAAAGGTGGTGAGGAAAGCTGCCGTGATATCCGCACCCGGCCAGAAACCGATGCTGAAGCTGGTCATCAGGGCCGAAAACAATCACCGGTGCGGTCCGCAGGGCCGATTCGACCAGCCCCTCCGGCAAATATCGTTCGACATAGTCAGGGGAGGCCAATGGCAGGTAGGTCATCTCACCCAGACGGACGCAGCGGGCGCCTGCAATGGGTTGAGCACTGCTGCACAAACAGGCGGCCACGTCACCTTCGCGCATTTTCCTGAGCCCGATGTCCTGATCCTCGACCACCATATCCAACAGAAGCCCTTCCTGATTGCAGAAATCGCCGATGGCATCTGCCCACCACGTGGCCAGGCTGTCAGCATTGAGTGCAATCCGCAGCCGGGTAGCCGATTCCGAGAGTGATGGAATGGACTGGCTGAGGTCCCGTTCAAGCAGTTTTACTTGCTGTACGTGGTTGAGAAGCCGTTGGCCGGCCGGGGTTGCTTTGATGGCCGGGCTTCGGACCAGAGCGGGCTGCCCGAGCCGGATCTCCAGAGTGCGGATACGCTGGGAAATCGCAGACTGGGTAAGGCCGAGTGTCGCGCCGGCCCGCTCGAACCCGCCACACTCAACCACCGTTGCCAGAGCTTCCAGCAGTTTGTAATCCAGCATTAGAAAAACTTATCCATCATTATGATTATGAATTTCCAGTATATACGGAAATCGCTATCCTGCCTGCATTCGGGAACAGGAATTCATGCAGGGGGCGTTGTGCTGGAAAGCTATCTCACGGGGTTGGTGGTCTGTGGCGGAATCATCGTGGCCATTGGAGCCCAGAACGCTTATGTGCTGAGCCAGGCCATCCGCCGTGAGCATCACTGGTGGTCCGCTGGGCTGTGCATGCTGTCGGATATTGTCCTGTTCTCGCTGGGTATGTTCGGCGTGAGTGCGGCTTTGATGGCGATGCCGGAGGCTCTCGAGATACTGCGTTGGTTAGGTGTGGTCTTTCTCGGCTGGCTGGCTTTGCAGGCGCTGGTGAGGGCTAGCCGAGGGCGCGCTGCCCTGGAGACGGGGGAAATTGCCAAACGCAGCTTGAAGGGGGTTCTGTTCACGACCCTGGCCGTGACCCTGCTCAACCCGCAGGTGTATCTCGATACCCTGTTGCTGATTCCTGCGGTCGGCGCACAACAGGCGAATGCGACCACTTTTGTCGCCGGGGCCAGCAGCGCATCCATTCTATGGTTCGGTGGACTGGCCTGGAGCGGGGCCGCCCTGGCACCTGTTTTATCCCGGCCGCTGGCCTGGCGGATTATTGATGGTGTTATTGGTGTCATGATGGCTGCTATTGCACTGCAGCTCGCCGTAGGCGGTCATTGATGTTGCAGGACTTCGACCTACGGCTTCACCCCCGCTAGAAATGTCCCAATGTCATCAAAGGCGTCCTCGGCTTCTGGGAGAAGCGGGGTGAATATCTGCCAGACGTGTACCATCCCGGGCCACGTGTGCAGTTGAATAGGCGATCCCTGGGCTGTCGCTTTGCCCGCGTAGCGGCGTGCGTTGTCCAGGAGCATTTCGGAATCGCTGGCTTGAATCAGTGTTGGTGGCAGGTGACTCAGGTCGCCGCGCAGTGGGGATGCAACCGGGCTCGTGGGTGAGACCCGAAACGCGGCCCAGGTCGCCCACCAGATCACTGGCAACGGTATCTTCGCGAGTCCGCCAAAAACCGGACCCAACAGGGGATCGGTGCTGATATTGTTGCGATTGCTGGGCGCCGTCAGAGTCAGGTCTGTCGAAGGCGAGAGGGCTACGGCAGCGTCGGCCTGTTTCAGGCCGTTGTCACGTATCCACGCCAGCAGACCAAGGGTGTGGCTGCCGCCCGCCGAGTCCCCGGCGATCACCATGAACTCGGATTTCTCCGGTCCATCCGGGCCATTCTCGAGCAGCCAGCTGTAGGCGCGGCGGCAATCCCGGACCCCATCCATGTACCGGTGTTCTGGCATCAGCCGATAGTCCACCGCAAACACCGCTGCATTGGCGATGTGAGAGAACCGATCGGTGATGGCCCTGTGGCTTCGCGGGCTACCAGCAGCCCAGGCGCCACCGTGAATGTAGAGCACGCGCCTTGCGGTATCGACCCCAGGTGCAATGACCCATTCACCCCGGGGCTCCGGGCAATGCCGGAATTCAGATTCCAGCTCGAGGCCTTCGCTAAGTCCGTCCATATGCTTGCGGAGCGCCATCAGCCGGGCCCTGCCTCGAAGCCCCCGGCCGCTTTCACCCATTTCGCGAATGCGTCCGAGGACTTTCTTGTTGGCTTCGCTGGGGTGACCATCCCGCACCGGGTAGTCATGGCTGTCCAGATGGGAAAGGTCTTCGAGCCGGAAAAGCACCAGCGTTGCCACGATAATAAGGGCAACGATTGCAAGCAGAATCCAGAGCATAGAGTCTCCGTGTCCAATTAGCCCGATGGTACGGGGCAAACTAAGATGAAGATAATACCCGTTCATTTGGGTGGGTGCTGCCCTTTCGAATCACAGAAGGAGTAGGGCGATGCAGATAGCGTATCGTGCCCGGGATATCACCGAGGCGCACATTGTGGCCGGTCTCCTGGAGGCTAACGGTATTGAATCGTTTGTGGGGGGACATTACTTGCAGGGCGCCATGGGGGAAATTGGCGCTGCCGGTTTCACCAACGTGCACGTGGCGGATGAGGATCTGTACCGGGCAAGAGAACTGGTGAAGGAGTATGAAGCGGGCGGGCATGCCGTGGCCGTCACGGACGAACTGGAGGACAAGCCCGATGCCTATGCGCGCTGGTTCCTGCTGGCGTTTATCGTTGTGGTGTTTGTATTGGTATACCTGTAATCGGCCGGTCGCTTCTGGGAGAGAGTCATGGCACGCCTGTTTTTGGGGCTGGAATTGCCGAACCGGGTAAAGTCAAACCTGCTGGAGGTCCGTGAAACGACCTCGGGTGTGAAAGGCGCCCGGTGGCAGAGTGCCAGCCAGTTGCACCTGACGCTGGTATTCCTGGGCGAGGTCAACGAGGAACGGATGTTCCAGCTCAAAGATGCCCTCGATGGAAATCTGGCGACGGTCTTTGATCTTTGGATTGAGGGTGTCGGTTGCTTTGGCGCTCCCTCTTCACCCCGCAATCTCTGGGCAGGAACCTTTCCCGAAGCGCCTGTGGCCGCACTGCACGATGAATTGAGAAGGAGGCTGGAGACTGTTGGCTTCGAGTTTGAGGCCCGACGATTCCGTCCTCACATAACGTTGGCCCGATTCCGGAGGCACAGTGGATCCGTTGAGGCATTGCTGGATCAGTGGCACAGCGAGGCGTTTGGTTGCTTCCCGGTTCAGGAGGTTGCCCTGTTTCAGAGTACGTTGAAGCCGGACGGCTCTGAGTACACCGTGAAAGAGCGTTTTCCTCTTTCAGAGCCCGATTGAACGTGTGGGCTAACCGCGTTTAGGGCTGCGCTGGCGACTCTTGCCTGCCTTGCCGGGTTTGGCCGGCATACCGGGTCTGGCTGGTTTTCCGCTCGCGCCCGGCTTGCCGGGCCGCGAGGGACGGCCTGGTTTGCCCGCTTTTTTCTGCCTGCTACCGGATCGGTCCTGCCCGCTGGCATGTCGTCTGGTTTTCGCCGGTGCGGATTGCTTCACTTCCCGTTTCGTGCCCGGAGGGGCTTCGGACGAAGAATCCTTGATGGCATCGAAGAGAATACTCAGTTCCTGTTTCGTGAGATCCCGCCACTGGCCAACCGGAAGGTTGCCGAGTTCGATGTTCATGATTCGAACCCGCTCCAGTTTCGTCACTTCATAGTCGAAATACTCACACATCCTGCGAATCTGGCGGTTCAGCCCCTGGACGAGTGTGATGCGGAAGACAAACCGGGACTCCTGTTTGACCCTGCATTTCTTGGTGACCGTTCCGAGAATTGGCACGCCGGACGCCATGTTCTGGACAAACTCACGGGTCACGGGCTTATTCACCGTCACGACATACTCTTTCTCGTGATTGTTGCCTGCTCGGAGGATCTTGTTGACCAGGTCTCCGTTGCTGGTCATGAAGATCAGACCCTGGGAATCCTTGTCCAGCCTGCCAACTGGGAAGATGCGGGTGCTGTGGCCGACAAATCGCTGGATGTTGTTCCGCTCAGCGCTATCAGTTGTGCTAACAACGCCCACGGGTTTGTTCAGAGCAATGAAGACAAGATCTTCCTCGGCCCGGGGTTTGACCAGACGATTGTTCACTTTTACTGAGTCGCCGGGCATGACCTGGTCACCCACCTGCGCCCGCTGACCATTGATAAACACCTGCCCCTGCTCGATGTAACGGTCGGCTTCACGGCGTGAACACAGACCGCTTTCGCTGATGTATTTGTTGAGACGTTTGGAGGCAGAGCTGGTCATGAAGCATCCGGGAGCAGAAAATGAGAAAGCGCATAATAACAGGTATATTGGCGAGAAAAATCCGACCCAACGATTCCGGGGCCTTTGTGACAACTCTGAAAATTGAAGCGCTTTCCATCGGCGCGCTGGCTGGCGTCAACCTGACCGTGCGTGCAGGCGAGGTCGTCTGCATATCCGGTCCCTCCGGCAGCGGCAAAAGTCGGCTTCTGAGAGCCATTGCGGATCTTGAACCTCATGATGGATGTGCCTATCTGGACGATGTTTCCCAGTTGTCTATGCCGGCAAGCCATTGGCGCAGGCAGGCGATGATGGTTCCGGCCGACAGTCAGTGGTGGTTCGAGTCGGTGGGGGAACATTTTCCGGAACACTGCGACCTGGTGGCTCTGGAAGCCTTTGGGTTCAGCAATGACGTGATGGACTGGACGGTGGATCGGCTGTCGTCAGGAGAAAGGCAGCGGCTTGCCTTGCTGCGGGCCATGGCCAGATCCCCAAAAGCCCTTCTGCTGGATGAACCGACCGCCAATCTGGATGAGTCCATGACCCGTCGGGTGGAGGCCTGGCTGAAAGCGGAGATCCATAAGTCACAGGTACCGGTGATATGGGTTGCTCACGACCACAGTCAAATAGAGCGTGTGGCGGACCGCCACTATGTGATAGCGGGCACAACACTGGAGCAAATCGATGGAAGTGATTGACCTGGCCTGGTGGAAACTGGCATTGGCTGCGCTGCTGATTCTGGCGCTGGGCGGTGTCAGCATGGTCGCTCGCCTCGGTATCGTTCGAACCCTGTTCATTGCCAGTGCCCGTACCATTATTCAGCTGGCATTGATTGGTCTGGTTCTGGAGGCGCTTTTTGCGTCTTCTGAGTTCTACTGGATAGCGTTGCTGGCGGTGATCATGCTGCTGGTAGCGGGTCGGGAAGTGGTTGCCCGACAACAGCGCCGTCTCAAGGGATTCTGGTCGTTCGGGATCGGTACCGGCGCCATGTTTGTTTCCTCGTTCACGGTAACGGTGCTGATTCTGGCCGTGGTGATCGGTCCGGACCCCTGGTATTCGCCCCAATACGCCATTCCGCTGCTAGGTATGATGCTTGGAAATACCATGACCGGTGTTGCCTTGAGTCTCGACCGGTTGACCGAATCGGTCTGGAGCCAGCGCGCTGTCATTGAGAACCGTCTTATGCTGGGTGAGACCTGGCGTTCGGCACTTGAGAGTATCCGTCGGCAAGCGATGCGCAGCGGTATGATGCCGTCCATCAACGCCATGGCCGCAGCGGGCATTGTCAGTCTTCCGGGTATGATGACTGGCCAGATTCTCGCCGGCAGTCCGCCGTCCGTGGCGGTGAAATACCAGATACTGGTGATGCTGACGATCACTGTTGGAACCGGCTTCGGAACCTTGATCGCGGTTGCCTGGGGCAGTCGTTGCATGTTTGATGATCGTGAACGACTTCGGTTGGATCGTCTGGTGAGAAAGAAACATTGAACACTGGGATTTCGTGATGCTAAAAAGTGTTATAGTATAACGTTTTATCTGGCGGTAGACCCATCATGAAACAACCCATACCCACCAACCTGATCCTCGGCTTTCTCGGCGTCGGCAAAACCACGGCGATTCTGGACCTCCTGAAGTCCAAACCCGACGATGAGGTTTGGGCGGTGTTGGTGAACGAGTTCGGCGAAGTTGGGATCGATGGGGCCCTTTTGCAGACCAACGGGGCCTTTATCAAGGAAATTCCCGGTGGCTGCATGTGTTGTGTCGCCGGCCTGCCGATGCAGATCGGCCTCAACCAGCTGATCCACAAGGCTCGCCCAGATCGCCTGATCATTGAGCCCACAGGGCTTGGCCACCCCTCACAAATACTGGAAACCCTGACCAGCGAACACTATGCCGATGTGCTGGACCTGGGACCGGTCATTACTCTGGTCGATCCCCGAAAACTCGATGACCAGAAAGTGCGGGAGAATGTTCAGTTCCGGGATCAGGTTGCGGCCGCAGACATCCTGGTCGCCAATAAGACTGATCTGAGCAGCCCTGAGCAACTCCTCCGGTTCGATCAATGGGCCGGTGATCTTCGGCCGGAGAAAAAAACCGTATTCCGGACCCGTTACGGGAAGTTGCGTCCGGAGTGGCTGGATGGAAACACCGCGCTTTCCGAAGTGTCTCAGCCAGATGCGCATCACCACCATCACGCCCACGAGGTGAAGGAACCTGTTTCCATTGACGAGGCACCATGGCAGGTGGCGGAAAACTCAGGGCAGGGATTCCATAGTGTTGGCTGGCGGATTCACCCGGATGGTGTCTTTGACGAGAGTGCCCTACTGGTTATGTCCATGGACAGCCGCCTCGTACGTTTCAAGGCAGTGGTCCGAACGACAGAGGGGTGGCGGGCGATTAATGTGGTCGATGGTGCCCTTTCAGTACTGGATACGGAGCCCCGTGACCAATCCAGACTGGAAGTGATCAGCCCGGAGCCAATAGAGACTGCCGGGCTGGATCAACAGTTACGTAGCGCCCTGTGTGAGGGCTGAACAACGAACCTGGATCAGTGGCCGTAGATACGCATAGCGGTATTCTGAACGGCCAGGTTGTCGATGGTCAGGGACCCGATTGACGTTCCTCCCACCAGCACCTGTCCAACGGTCATGTCCGCTTTGAAGGTGTTGAGGTCGATTGCCAGGGCATCGCCGCCATTGGCGCGGGTACCGTTGTAGATATCCATATCGACGGTTGCGCCGATAGTCAGGATGCCCGGGTTTTCCAGGTACTGGTCGCCGGTGAGTTTCAGATCACGGATGCCGAGAGCGAGGAACGGGATATCCACATCCAGATCGGAAATGCCGAACATGGTGTTCAGATTCAGGGTGTCGGTGGCGGTATCCACCGTCAGGCCGAGTTTGGTGACGGCGCCGACCATCGAGAAGTTGTTGGCCAGAAGGGTGGTGTCCGTTTGGCCTTCGAGGGTCCACTCGCCGGTGCTGATGCCGAAGTCGATCGGCGCGGCGGTAAGTGGCCAGACATTGATCAGGGCGTCACCGTCAGCGGCGACGTCGATCTCGACCTTGATGTTGTCGATCAGGTCACTGGTGGTCCCGAACGCCATATTTCGGATGGCAGGATCGGTGATCTCTTCGAACAGGTCGGTCCGGTTTGCACCGCCGATTGAGATGTCGCGGATGGAGAGGGAGCCCTCATCGGTGTATTTGAACTCGCCGATGTTGACCTTGGTTTCCAGTTCGATGGTGACACCGGCCTGGCCGGTAATGTTACCCATGTGAGTGTCTTCGAGGGGCTTTAGCTCGGCTTGCGCCGCCAGGGGCAAACCGGCTACGGCCAGCACTAACGCTGTTTTTTTCAGGCTTTTCATTTCAGATTTCCTTTCTTTTTTGTCGTTGGGTGCCTGCCGGCAGAGCCGGCAGGCCAGGGCATCGTTATGCCCGCTTCCTTACTGCTCCGGTGTCAGCATCAGGTCGATGGTGTTGCCGGGGCCGGTGAGGAACTGGTTGAGAACGTCGGTCAGCAGTCCACAGTTTTCCAGTGGAGGCAGGGTGTACTCGCCACTCACGTTGCCGCCGGTGGCTGGGGAGAAGTTGGATCCCTCGGGAGAGGTCAGGGTGATGTCCACGGGCTCAATGGTCTGGCACTGGTCACCGCCGCCCACTTTGAACGGAATGCCGAACAGCTTGAGTGCAACCCTGGGCACCTTCACGTAGAGGTGTGAGTTGGCGGTCAGTTCGCCATTGATCAGCGTGCCGGTGGTCATCTCTGCTTGCTCGAACTCGACGTTAGCAACCGCGTTCAGGCGGCTGAACAGGAGCTTGATGGAGAAGTTGCCCACGGTGGGATCAACCGCCAGATCTGCTTCGAATGTGCCTGAGGCGAGGTCAAGAGCGGTTGCGATGCTGCCATTCAGGGGCAGGGTGCTGCCGGAAGATTTGATGTAGGTGGAGCCTTCAAGGGCCAGCAGCAATTCAATCACAGAGCCGGTTTCCTCATACCCTTCAGCGGTGACCGGGACCGTGATCTCCGGGTTTTCCGGATCGTCTGAGGCAATCACAAGCTGAGCATTGCTGACACCCACAGCGCCGGCGGTAAACGCCAGATCGATGGTGCAGCTCTGATCGGGAGCAACGGTGGTGCAGTTGTTGGTCTGGGTAAATTCAGACGCATCGGAGCCGGTCAGGCTGATGCCATTGATCAGCAGGGTTTCGTTACCACTGTTGGATACCGTTACCTGAGCGGAGGAACTTTCACCCAGAAGTAGACGGCCGAGGTCAACCGAGCCGGGGTTAACGCCGATCTCTGGTACCGGGGCGAGCACGCTGTTACCGCTCAATGCGACGTCGACGCTCGGGTTTTCTGCGTCAGTAGAGGCAATGGTGAGGGTTGCAGTCTGGCTACCTTCGCCGCTTGGAATGTAGGTAACGTCGACATCGCAGGCCGCATTCGGTGCGATAGTGCTGCAGCTGTTGGTTTGCATGAAGGCAATGCTGTCGGCACCGGCGATGCTGATGCCATTAATGCCCAGGGCAGCGTTGCCTGTGTTGGTGATTGTAATGGTGTCCTGTTCAGTCAGACCCGCCTGTACGTTGCCAAAGGCAACTTCCTCGCGGTTAACGGCAATGCGGGGTGTTTCAACCACGTCACCTTCAACCATGATGGTTTGCAGCAGATTGTTCTGACCGGCAAGTTGAGTACAGTCAGTGTCGATTTCACCGATGGGTGCTGGGGCAATGTCGCCATTCGCGGTGCGGGCGATCAGGCTCAGGGATAGAGCGCCCACGCGGATTTCCGCTTCACCGACATCCTGGTCGGTAAAGGTGACCGCCGGCGCGTTGCCTGTCGCGGGAACCGTGAACTCGCCCGTTTCATTGGGAATCGGGGTTTGGGGAATCGAGAGGTTGACGATCTGATCCAGCGTGCGGCTTTGAGTCACCACCTCGTTATAGGAAACGGCGGAGCCTTCCACCGTTTCGGAGCCTACAAGCTTAAGCCCGGTACGGGAATCCTCGTTCACCACGGTCAGCGCGGTTACTTCGAATTCCGGGGTTGGGTTGCCAACGGTGGCTGTTGCCGGGATGTCGGCACTGATTTCAGCCCGGATCGGCTGGTCACCGATCAGCGGGAAGGGGCAAGAGAAGTCGAGAGTAAGAGATACTGGAGCGGCGGCGGCCTGACCGCCGCCGGCCATCAGCGCTGCTGCAGCGATGGCCGGCCCAAGCTTGCGGACCCCTGCGTTGAGATTCCTGCATTTCATGAATTCGTCCTTTGTAAAGCGTTCGTTGTTGTTGAGAGAGGGCTGCAGACAACACCGACACGGACTGCTCAATCGGACTTGCAAAGATCCCTTTGCCACGCGCTTCTGTGCGCATGAGTGCCGCATCATTAGGCACGGGAAGCCTGCTGTGGGTCATTGCTTGCCACGGCAGGCTTTTTGTCCAAAGCGGAGAGGATGTGTAAATAATGTTGAAACCGTGACTGGTTTCAAATTGAAAGTGTGATTGGAGTGTTCAGTTTTTCTGCCGGGCTTGTCGTCGGACATCGCCGGGGGTGGTGCCTGTCCAGGAACGATAGGCCTTGGTAAAACCTGCCTGATCACTGAAGCCGAGTTTGTCGGCAATGGATTCCAGCGGGACGTTGGTGTCTTTGAGATACAGTGTTGCAAAACTCTCGCGAATCTCATTTCTGAGCTTCCGGAAGGAGGTCCCTGCGGCGGAAAGGTGCTGTCGAAGGGTACGGGCACTTATATCGAGTCTGCGGGCAATATTTTCGGTCGTACATGGCCGGCCCGGCTGACTCATGATCATTTCCCGTACCTGCATCACTGTCTCGTCAGACTCCCGGCTACGTTCTTCCGTGGATTGGCGATTGCGGGCGACCAGAAACTCCAGAGTGGCATCATCAGGTCGAGCAGGGCGCCCGGCAAGTGGCATCGTGACCTGGTTGTAGGGCTGATCAAAACGGAAGTCGGTATTGCCGGCTACTGTACGCCACGCCTCATCTTTGATGCCCGAAGGAAAGCAGAACTGGATCTCGAAATGATCACAAACCTGGGACGCAATTCTGTAAATGCTCCCCATGTATATCTTGGCAACGCAGGGGAGGAGCGCACCCAGCTCCCAGGTATCTATCAGGCGAATGCGGAACGTCGATCCGGTTGAACTCAGGTCCATATCCATCAAGGGCAGCCCGACCCGGAGGTACTGAACGATCATGCCGATCAGCTGTCTCGGATTTTCCTGACCCAGTACAGCAAAACCGAGTAATCCGTGGCTTGGAAGATCAAGTTGCTGGCCAAACTGGAATGGGGCCCGCTCATCCACCATCAGCCAGTTGGCGTTTTCCAGAAGCCTCATGACCTGATTGATCGATAGGCAGGCCTCCTGGTTCTCGAGTTGTTCTTCATTGATGTTCGTGTCTTTGATGAGTGCTTGACGTTTCACCCCACGGCGTTCCATGAACTGGATAAAGCGTCGCGCATAGCGTGCCGACATGATCGGCACTTCCTGTGCGATTCGGTTTGAAGTTTCCATGTTTCCTTCCCTGAACCGGGGGCATGCCCGGTTTTATGTCGTCATGTGCTTGCGGTTGTTATTATTTGCCCGGCCAGTATAGGCACGGGGTCAATGAGGGAATTTCGTGGCAGGTCACGAATCAGCGGTCATGGCCGGAAATGACAATGAAACATAATTTAGGTTTGGGGGGCGTATGGAGCATTGTCCGGTCTGTATCAAAGGGGTGTTAAGTCTTTTTTCAGAGGTGGGAGGACTCGCGTATTTGCGCTGTTCATCCTGCGAGGCCACCGTGATGACGGAAGCCTGTCGGTTGTCCGAGTCGGAGGAAAGGAGGATCTACGAACTGCATGAAAATACCGAAGATGATCCCGGCTATCGCCGTTTTCTCTCCAAGTTGGCGGACCCCTTGTTGAAGCGCGTCGATGGGGGGAGCATTGGGCTTGATTTCGGATGTGGCCCGGGGCCAGTACTGGCCGGGATGCTGGTAGAGGCGGGAATGACGATGCGCCTTTTTGATCCTTTTTTTCAGCCGGATCCGTCGGTGCTTGAGGATCAGTATGACTTTATCACCTGTACCGAAGTTGTCGAACACCTCCATGCCCCGGCAGAAGTCTTTCAAACCCTGGACACGCTGCTAAAGCCCGGCGGTTGGCTTGGTATCATGACCTGCTTCCAGACCGACGACGATCGGTTTGCCAACTGGCATTATCGCCGGGATCCAACGCACGTGGTGTTCTATCGGGAGCAAACCTTCCGGGTGCTTGCAGAGCAGCATGACTGGCATTTGGAAATACCTGCAAAAGATGTTGCTATGTTACGAAAGCCGCTCTGATAAGACATCGGGTGATGCTAGAACGTCGATAGCCCCGTGAATTCCATGATGCGGTATCGCCAGTAGCGAAATCTGGATTCATCGGCCCAGGTGTCATAGGGCAGGCTCATCACCGGATCTTGATCCGGACCGTGTCTCCACTGCTGGTCGAAAAAAGCAACGGCTTTTTGGACAATGGCCGATTCCTGCGGTACAGAAAGCCAGACACTGGTTTCCAGATTGAGATCATCCAGGTTTCGTCGGGTAAAGTTGGCAGAGCCCAGTAAAAGCTGGGGCGCGCCTCGGGCAGGCCTGAGCATCAGTAACTTGCTGTGGCATTGCTCTCCGAGCGTATTGCACCAGCGTACCGGGACGCCAGCATGATGGAGTTCCATCGCGGCTTGCCGGTTGGGGATCCCGCTCTTCTGATGTCCGAACGCTTCGTTATTGGCGTCCAGGAGTACCCGGATTTTTACCCCTCGACCGACCGCATTGAGGAGAGCCTCGATGGTCGCGCGGTGGGACAGATAGAACACGGCGAGATCGAGGTGATCCCCCCGTTTCGCGTCCGAGATCATATTCAATATTCGGTCCCGGATCGCGGATTCGGTCAGTATTGATATTTCGCCGGACTTAGACACCTCTGTGACCGTCTCAGAAGGCGCATTGGGTGTGTCGAGCCACTTTTCGAAGGCGCTGGTCTCCGCGCCTGACATCGCCATCACAGCCAACTCGCTGCGTAACACATCCCTTGCGGCTGCGCCCTGAAAGCTCAATCCGACATTACTGTGGCGACTGCTGCCGTCATGAGGATTGGCGGATGTGACCAGAGCCCTTAGCGAGTCCTGCTCATCGACAACAAGCAATTTCCGATGATTGGCTTTGAAGTTGAGGAGAGCCAGGTAACTGCGAAGTGTGACGGGCTGGCTACCCAGGGCGTTTCCTAGCCACCCTGCGCTCGAGTCGTTGCCTGACCAGCGGCAGCAGATCCGCCACATTGACGACCAGGCCGGATTGCTGTCGCGCATGGGTAACAGGTTGGTTTCTATGACGGTAATACCCTCAGCCCTGAGAGCCTCGAACCATGGTGAAGAGGTCCCCCCATACATGGTATTCAGCGGATCAGAAATGACGGTAATGGAAAGGCTGGGCCTGGCTCTTTTGCTTTCGATGAGCGCTTGGGACAGCTCTTTTGCCAGCGGACGATGTGGAACGCCTTCTGGTCGAGTGCTGTTGTAAAGAAACATGTCGACCAGGATGAAATGCTGCGCTTGCCCGATCATGCGGAAGGCTTCGTCGAATATTTCGTGATGGCGGGTTTCTGAGCCGTCCTGGTGATGGTAGGTGAGATCGGTCAGTAGCGTCGCCCCATGGAGAGGCCTGATGTCACCGCGATAACTGAGCCCTTCAGGAAGCGCCTTGTTCGTGTGATAGACACCGACTGCAACCAACGTGAGCACCGTTAATGCCAGAATTAGCTTCAATGTCATCAGGTTGTTCCATTTCCAGTGATTAAGTGGCTTTCCTTTGCCGAACCAGCTCGACGAAGCGAGTTAGCAGGCTGGTTGCTTCCGGTGTGGGGCTCACGTTATCCAGAAGGGTTTCGGGTGTTATGCCCTCGTTCTTCAGTTCCGGCGTCTGAACCCTCAGATAGCCACGCATGATGTCCGCAGAGAACTCAGGATGGAACTGAACGCCCCAGGCCCACTGACCAATCCGGAATGACTCGTGCGGCTCGAAGTCGTTTCTGGCGAGAAGAACCGCATTGTCAGGAAGTTCCAGAACAGACTGTTTATGGGTGAGTTGAGCTCGAAACGTTTTGGGTAATGAACAGAACAAGGGATCGGATGCCGACGCTTCCGTGAGCTCCACCTCATGAGTTCCGGTTTCACGGCCGTTTGGGTGATAGCCCACTTTACCACCCATAGCATGGGCCAGTAGCTGGTGTCCGTAGCACACGCCGAATACCGGAACTTCGTTAGTGACGGCTTGTGCTAACCAGCGGGCAGTGTCTTCGCTCCATGCTTCTTTGTCACTGACCATTGCCGGTGATCCTGTCACAACGATGCCGTCCCATTCGGAAGGCTGAGAATCCGGTTTGCCACCGGTGACGTCAATCACGGTGGTTCGCACGGCAGGTTGATTCAGGTACTCCTCGAACCAGTTTTCGAAGTCCCCGAAGTCACGCTCCAGCTCTGTGTAGGTGGATCCGGTTTTAAGGATGGCGATACGTATTTCTGCGGCGTTAGTGGCGTTCATTTATTACCCGGGTGAAAGAAAGATCGTGGGTTATGTATAGCAAAGTAATGATTTGTAATTTGCGCGAATTGCGCACATCCGTCGAAATTTTTCACACGTAAACTGCGCGTAAATTTCAGGTCCTTTAGGTAAATAGTAAATGTCTTTGCGAACTAATTCTGCCCTTTATGTCGTGTTCAGTCTTCTGCTCGTCGGCTGCGGTGGCGGTGGCTCCAGTGCCACCGCGACGTCGGGCAGTGCAGGATCCGCGCTTTCTGATGCAAGTGAGACTAACTCGGGGTCAGCCGAAGGACCGGTGACTATCGTAGTCGATGGATGTGACGTAGAGGAATACCAGGCAGCAATGCTGGAGTATGTAAACGCCGCCCGAAGCCGCGGACGATACTGTGGTACCGAGTACTATCAGGCCGCTCCTGAAATACGGTACAACTGTCCAATTAAAGGTGCTGCGCTCAAACATAGCCGTGACATGGCAACAAACAACTTCTTCAGCCACATCGGTTCAGATGGGTTAAGAGTGGGCGACCGCATTACCGAGACCGGGTATCAGTGGTCCGTGGCGGGTGAAAATATCGCTGCAGGGTACGACAAAGTTTCTACGGTGATGAAAGGTTGGCTGAACAGCCCTGGCCATTGTAAGAACATCATGGATCCGCGTTTTTCAGAGTTTGCCGTTGAGCGCGTGAATGCCTCCTCCGCCGACTACGACAACTACTGGACCCAGGTCTTCGCAAAGCCTCGTTAAAGACTGGTGGAGCGACAATTGCCATTGATCGCAGTTGTCGCTCCAGCCTTGCCTGAACGGCCTACTTACTCTGCCACTTCGGCATTGTGGAAAACGTTCTGAACGTCGTCCAGGTCGTTCAGCATATCCATGAACTTTTCAAACAGCGGGATATCGTCGCCTTCCACCGGCGTGGTGGTTTTCGGCACGAACTGTATTTCATCCGCGTCGAAATCTATTTCTCCGAACGCATCGACCAGGGCCTGCTTGGCCTTGGCGTATTCGGTATGCGGCGCGAATACGGTAATGGTGTCGTCTTCGTTCTCAATGTCGGTCACGTCGACATCTGCTTCCATCAGTGCTTCCAGTACAGCCTCTTCGTCCTGGCCCTTGAAAGCAAAGATGGCGCAGTGATCAAACATGTGGGCAACGGCGCCCGGTGTGCCGATCTTGCATTTGGTTTTGGTGAAAGCCAGACGGACATCACCAAAGGTGCGGTTCGGGTTGTCGGTCAGGCAATCAATGATCACCATGCAGTTGCCGGGGCCGTAACCCTCATAGCGGGCCGGGGAGTAGTCTTCACCTCCGCCGCCTTTGGCTTTGTCGATCGCCTTTTCAATAACGTGGGCCGGTACCTGGTCTTTTTTCGCGCGCTCGATCAGTCCGCGCAGTGACAGGTTGGCTGTTGGGTCCACGCCGCCGGATTTTGCGCACACGTAGATCTCGCGACCGTATTTACTGTAAACCTTGGTTTTTGCCGCGGCCGTTTTGGCCATTGATTCTTTGCGGTTCTGGTAGGCTCTGCCCATAACGCGCTTTCCCTTCTTCCTCGAAAAGGGTGGAATTTTACTGAACTCTGCCCTTTTGGGACAGGCCTATTTGCGGAATTGGGAGGGCGGCTCGGGGAGTGTTGCACACAGCCGGGGTGAACCGGCTGTGTGCAAGTGGGATTGGTTAAAGCACCAGACCCTGGTGGGATTCGCTGAGCAGCTTGCGTTCTATGGTTTTGATCAGCGCAGCTGTGTCGATAGTGTAGGTCGGCTCATTTTCCAGGCCGAGTATCTTCCGCAACCAGGGGGTTTCGGTGACATTCAGGCTAAAGCTCAGGCGGGGCACAAAATAGTGGTGCTCGCCATCCTGGACCCAGCGCACAACGGGCGCCCGGTGTGTATTCCCCATTGGGTCTTTCTGCACCTGTGAAGCAAACTCGTTTTGCCATCCAATGTGGAGGTCATCAACGCCGGTGTTGTCCTCAATAGCCCTTTCCTGGGTCAAGCCGATCAATCTCGGATTAATGAAGGTCATAAAAATCTCCTTGAAGCAATAAAACAAACATGGGATGCCTTCGTCTGTTTTTGTCGCGGGCCGTCCTGGCCTCACCTTGTTATGTGTACAGTTGTACACAATCATTTTTCGCTTCGCCAGAGCTATCCGTTGGCTTGACCTTTAATGACAATGTGGGAAGTACCTACCGGGTCAGACGTAATCCACCGGGCATTGGTAATTTTCCTGTGTCATCAAGTCGATACCGCAGTCCATCCCGCTGACCCAGTCCAGGAATCGATTCACCATCTCCGGGCCCTCGAAACGCTTTCCGTGCTGGGGAACAATGGCAACCACATCCATCTCGCGGACCATGTTGGCCCAAAGTTGGCAAACTGTCTTCGAGGCAATGTAGCGTCGGTGAAAGCCAATCATGGAGGGTATGTGCTTCTTGAAGTCCTTTACCGGCAGATGGTCATCTTCGCCCCCCAGGGAAGCGCCGAGGTCACCTGAAAACAGAATCTTTGAAACCGGATCGTAGAACTGAAGGTTGCCCACCGAATGCATAAAGTGGGCGGGCAGACATTGAAGGTATGAATCCCCGAATTTTACGTTGGCACCGGCGTCCGGGACGCTGACGATGCGGTCATAAACGCTGCCGGATAACTGGTTGGTAACATAACTGGACACCAGGTGAGGCAGGAAACGGGCCCACAGGCGTGAGGTGACAATTTTGGCCCGGGTATGGACGATCCATCGATCAATCGCGCCGATGATGTCCGGGTCCTGGTGGGAGGCGAAAACATAATCCATGTCCCGGATATTCATATAGCGGGACGCGGCGACGGACAACGGCGTGTAGGTCAGATCCCCGCCAGGATCAATCAGCGCTTCGTGTTTTCCGTCGACGATCAGAAACTGGTTTGATTGAACGCCTTCGCCGCTGACCAGCGAATCAAACATCAGGCACTTGTGGTGCCCGTTATCAAACAGGACGATTGGCTCAGCTGCCATATTGGGTTCCCCGCAGAACAAGATTTTCCGGCCGGGATGGCCGGATAATGCAATTGCGCGGAGATTACAAAATCAGCAGGTATAACCTATTGCCTCAGGTCAAGAATCTGATATCCATCAAGTAACGGTTTGTTGCGATCTATCAATCACTCACGCCAGATCGGGTACCCGCTTAATTCCTCGCCGGATTCCTTGCTCGAGCGCGGTACGGACGATTTTGCCGGTCAGCGGAACCACGTCCTCGAACGTAATGGTGTAGTTGATCCGGGTGTGTCCCTCCGGCGTGTCCTCAAAGCGGATTCGGCCCAGATGATTCTTGATCGGGCTCATACTGGTCACGGTATATTCGATAAGCGAGTTGGGTTCGAAGTTGAGGATGGTCTCCTCGAGCCCGACCGGGCCGATACCGATTTTACGGACTGAGCCAATGCCGTTGGGGTCCGCCTGGTCACTGTCCTTGATGCGCTTGATCGGTGCGCCAAGCACCTTGCCGATCCGGTTGTGGTCTGCAAACAGGGCGAATACCCGGTTGCGGGGAACGTCAAAGGTTTCATCGATCTCAATCGTATACATTGCCATGGCTCGCTCTTGTTTAAACTTGATGGAACAAGAGTAGTCGGTTCGCATCTACAACAAAAGTCGTAGTTGTAGACAGGTGCCAGTCTGGCCCGAATCGCTTGGTGTCAGTGTCGGGCTGTGTGCCGGTAATCCCGGGGCGACTGGCCCATGACTTTCTTGAATAGCCTGGAAAAATAGTAGGCATCATCGTAGCCCAGTTGCCGGCTGATATCGGCAAAACTCAGGTCGGTGTTGTCCAGCATCTGGCAGGCGCGCTCGACCTTGAGGTGGAGGAAGTGCTGAATCGGCGATGTGCCGGTCTTTTCCCGGTATCGAGTGGCGAAGTGTGCGGGCGACAGCCCGGCCAACTCCGCCAGTTGCTCCAGTGAGATTCTGTCTTCCAGGTGTTCCCGCATATAGCTGTGAATGGTGTCCAGCTCGTTTTTGTCGTCATGGGGCGCGGAATCGGCTGTGATGGGGATCGCAGTCAGGAGCTGGCGTAAGCGGTTGGCGGCATGAACCAGGCCCCGGGTCCGGAAACCGGTCTGGCGAACGGACAAAAGGCCGTTGAAGTCCACCAGAAGTCTCGGCTGGCGGCCTATATGGCGGATGCGCACAGTCTCGTCGAATCCCATGTAGGCACGGAACTCCTCGGCCAGTGGGCCGGTGTAGTGGACCCAATGGATTGTCCATGGGTTGTCCGGATCTGCTGTATAGCGGTGGTTGGCTCCGGCCGGAAGCAACAGCAAATCGCCGGCTTCTACCTGGTAGGGTGTGCCGAGCACATTCAGGAATGCCTTACCCTCTGTGCAGTAGATCAGCAGGTGATCGTTGTGGTGCTCCCGGTGCATATGGTGACCGGTGGCGCGGCGATAGTGGCCGAAAGCCAGGGGATAGAGGTCCCGGGTCAGCGGGTGTTTTGCCAACAGGCGGATAATCGGATCCGGAACAACGTAACGCACGCTGTCCTGGGGGACCGGCCATTGTGATGTCTGAGCCATTTTGAGGTCTTTTATTTTTCCGTGAATCGAAAAATAGTCCATCACGAGCGAAATTTAGTCAATCACCATTGTCCGAATCGCGTGCTAGGATTTTTTCAAACATGGCTGAGCCAGTGATTCTCTGGCTCGCTTCCCGCATAACAACAAACAGGGACATCACAATGAAGAACGTACCTCTTTATCTCGCCGGTGAGTTTGTTCAGAGCCAGACTCAGGACTGGATCGACGTCACCAATCCCGCGACCAACGAAGTTATCGCCAAGGCCCCTTGCACCACCCACGCTGAGATGGAACAGGCCATCAAGTACGCAGGTGAAGTGTTCAAGACCTGGAAGGAAGTCCCGGTTTCTGAACGTGCGCGGGTTATGCTTCGCTATCAGGCGCTGTTGAAGCAGCATCACGATGAAATCGCCGAAATTCTTTCTCAGGAAACCGGTAAGACCTTTGAAGATGCGAAGGGCGATGTCTGGCGTGGAATCGAAGTTGTTGAACATGCCGGTAACGTCGCTTCCCTGATGATGGGGGAGACCGTTGAAAACGTTGCCCGCGAAGTAGACACCCATTCCTGGATTCAGCCTCTGGGTGTGTGCGCCGGTATCACGCCGTTTAACTTCCCGGCCATGATCCCGCTCTGGATGTTCCCGATGGCCATTGCCTGCGGCAATACCTTTATCCTCAAGCCTTCCGAGCAGGATCCACTGACGCCGATGCGCCTGGCTGAGCTATTTGAAGAGGCCGGTGCGCCGAAAGGGGTTCTCCAGGTTGTTCATGGTGGCAAGGAGCAGGTGGATACGCTGTTGACCGATCCGGCCATTAAAGCTGTTTCCTTCGTGGGTTCCGTGCCGGTTGGCCGTTACATCTACGAAACCGGCACCCGCAACATGAAGCGTGTACAGAGCTTTGCCGGTGCCAAGAACCACATGGTGATCATGCCGGATGCTGACAAGCAGCAGGTGATCAATGCGTTGGTGGGTGCATCTGTCGGTGCCGCAGGCCAGCGTTGCATGGCGATCTCTGTGGCTGTGTTTGTTGGTGAGGCCCAGCAGTGGATTCCGGAACTGAAAGAAGCCATGGCCAAGGCCCGCCCGGGTGCCTGGGACGATGCCGGTGCCAGCTATGGTCCCATTATCAGTGG
The DNA here is from genome assembly GCF_000708045.1 of Marinobacter nitratireducens. Taxonomy (GTDB): domain Bacteria; phylum Pseudomonadota; class Gammaproteobacteria; order Pseudomonadales; family Oleiphilaceae; genus Marinobacter; species Marinobacter nitratireducens. Next base: position 18,058 of record NZ_ANIE01000006.1, on the reverse strand, counting down.
TAAAGCCAAGGATCGAATCGAATCCCTGATCGCCACAGGTGAAGCCCAGGGTGCAAACCTGTTGCTGGACGGTCGCGGCTGCACAGTGGATGGCCTGCCGGATGGTAACTGGGTTGGACCGACACTGTTCTCGGGTGTGACCACTGACATGGACATCTACAACGAGGAAATCTTCGGGCCGGTGCTGTCCTGCATGGAAGTCGATAGCCTGGGTGAAGCCATCGAAGTGATCAACAACAGCCCATACGGTAATGGTACGTCTATCTTTACCAATTCGGGCGGTGCCGCTCGTCGCTTCCAGCATGATATCGACGTAGGTCAGGTGGGTGTAAACATCCCCATTCCGGTGCCCCTGCCGTTCTTCTCGTTCACCGGCTGGAAAGGGTCCTTCTATGGGGATCAGCACGCCTACGGCAAGCAGGCAGTGCGGTTCTACACAGAAACCAAGACCGTGACCTCCCGCTGGTTCTCCAGCGAGGCGACATCGGAGGCGAACTTCTCCATCCAGTTGCGTTGATTCTGCCAGGAGGAAATCAATGGACTTCAACCTGACTGAAGACCAACTGGCGTTTCGTGAGGCAGCCCGGGCCTTTGCTGAAAAGGCCATGGCGCCCCACGCCGCGACCTGGGACGAGGAACATATCTTCCCGGTGGATGTGATGCGGGAAGCGGGCGAAATGGGCTTCATGGGGATGTACACCCCCGAAGCCCTGGGCGGTATGGGGCTCTCCCGCCTCGATACCTCCGTGATCGTGGAAGAGCTGGCCGCGGCCTGCCCTTCCACGGCAGCCTTCATCACCATTCACAATATGGCCACCTGGATGATCGCCAGTTTTGGCTCGGATGCCCTCAAACACGAGTTTGTGCCGCGGTTGGCCAGTGGTGAATGGCTGGCTTCCTACTGCCTCACCGAACCTGGGGCAGGGTCTGACGCCGCAAACCTGAGAACCAAGGCCGTCCGGGATGGCGACAACTATGTCATCAACGGTAGCAAGATGTTTATCTCTGGCGCTGGCAGTACCGATATTCTGGTGCTGATGGCACGCACTGGCGATGCAGACAGTGGTTCGAAGGGCATTTCTACGTTCGTGATTCCCGCCGATGCCGATGGCATCAGCTATGGCAAGAACGAAGAGAAAATGGGCTGGCACAGTCAGCCGACCCGAATGATCAGCCTCGAAAATGTGCGAGTACCGGCCTCTTATCGAGTGGGTGAAGAGGGGGATGGTTTTGCCATTGCCATGAAGGGGTTGGACGGAGGCCGTCTGAACATTGCCACCTGTTCGCTCGGTGGCGCCCAAGCGGCACTGCTGCGGGCGCGTAACTACATGCATGAACGAGAGCAGTTCGGCAAGCCTCTGGCCGCGTTCCAGGCACTTCAGTTCAAGCTGGCAGACATGGCCACCAACCTGGTAGCGGCTCGACAAATGGTCAGGTTGGGTGCGTTCAAGCTCGATAGCGGTGATCCCGAGGCGACTCTTCATTGCGCCATGGCGAAACGGTTCGCCACGGATGCCTGCTTTGATGTGGCGAATGAGGCGCTGCAGCTTCATGGCGGTTACGGCTACATCCGTGAGTACCCGCTTGAGCGTTATCTGAGGGATCTCAGAGTCCATCAGATTCTTGAGGGGACCAACGAAATCATGCGTTTGATTGTGGCTCGCCGGCTTTTGGACGACGGCGTTGCCGAAGCAATCCAATAATCAGAACGATAGGGATACAGGAGAGCAAACATGAGTGATCTGCTTCAGCTCGAGAAGCGCGGGCATATCGCCGTAATGACGATCAGCAATCCGCCGGCCAACACCTGGACAAAGGCGTCACTGAACGCCCTGGTGGAGATCGTCAATGACCTGAATGAGGACAGGGACATCTATGCCCTGGTTGTGACCGGGCAAGGGGAGAAGTTCTTCTCCGCCGGGGCAGACCTCAAACTCTTCGCGGATGGTGACAAAGCCAACGCAGGAGATATGGGGGCGGCTTTCGGTCAGGCCTTTGCAGCGTTGTCCTCATTCCGCGGCGTTTCTATCGCTGCCGTCAATGGATACGCCATGGGAGGCGGGCTGGAATGCGCCATGGCCTGTGACATCCGGATTGCAGAAGAACAGGCCCAGATGGCCTTGCCGGAGGCGGGTGTTGGTCTCTTGCCTTGCGCTGGCGGAACCCAGAACCTGCCCTGGCTGGTAGGAGAGGGCTGGGCCAAGCGCATGATCCTTTGTGGTGAGCGGGTCACGGCAGAAAAGGCCGCTCAGATCGGTCTGGTCGAGGAAGTGGTTCCGAAGGGCGAGAGCCTGGAGAAAGCTCTGGAGCTCGCAGAAGGTGCCTGTAAACAGAGCCCGTCCGCCGTTTCGCGTTGTAAAACGCTGGTCATGAGCGCCAGAGAAGGACGCAGTCACGCAGACGGCTGGCGAATGGAGCGTGAGCTGTTCGTTGAGCTTTTCTCCACCGACGACCAGAAAGAAGGTGTGAATGCCTTTCTGGAAAAGCGTAAGCCGGAATGGAAAAACCGTTGATCCGCTGGATCGACGGTTCAAGGAATAGCTATGAGTGAGCAATCCATCGTATTTGATGAATGGCAGAACGAGGACGGTACGGTCATCGGGTCCGTGCATTTGAATAACCCGAGAGCTCTGAACTCTCTGTCGCTCGAAATGATTCGAATGCTGACGCCCAAGCTCAATCAATGGGCGGAAGACAGCCGGGTTAAGGCGATCTGGCTGGATGCCGAAGGTGATAAGGCGTTCTGCGCGGGTGGCGACATCGTAGCGTTGTATCGCAGCATGACCGAGCCGGAAGCCGGCGCCGAAGGCGACGCCTTTTTCACCGAAGAGTATGAACTGGATTACCTGATCCATACCTACCCGAAGCCGATTGTCTGCTGGGGACATGGCATTGTGATGGGCGGCGGTATGGGCATCATGGAGGGCGCGTCCCACCGGATCGTCACTGAAGGTTCGAAGCTGGCGATGCCCGAGATCACCATCGGACTGTATCCGGACGTGGCCGCAGGATGGTTCCTGAACCGTGCGCCAGGAAGAACCGGTCTGTTCCTGGGCTTGACCGGCGCCCGCATCAATGGTGCGGATGCTGTATTCACTGGCCTGGCGGATCGCTTCATACGGCATGATCTTAAATCCGAGGTTTTCGCGTCACTGAAGCAGCAGAGTTGGGCGGGCCGCGATGCCCACAGTGTTGTCAGTTCGGTGGTTCGGCAGTTCGAGGCGCGTAGCACAGATGCCTTGCCGGCATCCCCGGTTCGCGACAACTTTGATGAGATCAATCGTGTTACCGACGGTGATTCGCTGGAAGCCGTGGTTGATCAGCTGAAGGAGTTGTCTGGCGGCGACGGTTGGATGGCCAAGGCGACAAAAGCACTTGATTCGGCCTCTCCGACATCTCTGGCGCTGGTCTGGAACCACCTTGCACGCTGCAGGCATGACGGCCTGAAAGAGGTTCTGGATAAGGAATTGATTCTGTCAAAGAACTGCCTGAGGAAGGGAGAGTTTGCCGAGGGTATTCGCGCGCTTCTGATCGACAAGGATTTACAGCCGCGCTGGCGCTACGCCTCGCTGGGTGAAATGGATACTCAGTGGATTGACGACTTTTTCGCATAACCGACGTCGGGCGGGCGCCTGGTAACAGGGGCTGCCCGGCCCATCGAGTACAACAATAAAGGGGAAAACGATATGGCAATCATTACCTTCATCGGTCTGGGCAACATGGGCGGCCCGATGGCCGCAAATCTGGTCAAGGCCGGGCATGACGTGACGGTTTTTGATCTCTCGAAAGAGGCCGTTCAGGCTTTGGTGGCAGAGGGTGCTAAAACCGCAGATACCGCTCATGAGGCCGCCGACGGAGCCGAATGTGTGATCACTATGCTGCCTGCTGGCCAGCATGTGGAAGCGGTTTACCTCGGCAGTGAGGGCCTCTTGGCGAATCTGCCAGAGGGCACTCTGGTCATTGATTCCTCCACCATCGCGCCGGAGACGGCTCGCGGCGTTGCTGAGGCCGCAGAAGCCCACAACATTCCGTTCCTCGATGCGCCAGTATCTGGCGGTGTGGGTGGTGCCAAGGCGGGCACGCTCTCCTTCATTTGCGGTGGGTCGGAAGAAAACTTCAACAAGGCGAAGCCCATTCTGGAAGCAATGGGTAAGAACATCTTCCACGCTGGCGATCACGGCTCGGGGCAGGTCGCAAAGATCTGCAACAACATGCTGTTGGCGATTCTGATGGCGGGCACCAGTGAGGCGCTGGCGCTTGGTGTCAAAAATGGTCTTGATCCAGCGGTACTGTCGGAGATCATGAAGCAGAGTTCCGGCGGTAACTGGGCGCTGAATGTGTACAATCCTTGGCCGGGCGTGATGGAAGGCGCGCCAGCCTCCCGGGGCTATGAAGGCGGATTTCTAGTCAATCTTATGAATAAAGACTTGGGGCTTGCATTCGATAACGCGGTCAAAAACCATGCGTCTATCCCCATGGGATCCTTGGCCAGAAACCTGTTCGAACTGCATGCCGGGCAGGGTAATGGAGGGCTGGATTTCTCAAGTATTCAAAGGCTTTACAAGCCTGAATGAGATGGACGGGCACGGCTGTCCGTGCCTGTTCCTCGGACTCCCTGCCTTTGCGATATGTCAGGTTTGTTTACGGTCGATGTCAGGCTGAACTTATAGGTGCATGAAAAATAATGCTTTATTTTTCTGGCCCGAAGCTTGCTTACATGCGTTGCGTAACGTTAGTTCGCTACAAAGCGTGTTGAGTTTAGTTAAAGGGATGTTCCTATGAATATGTTCAAATCGATTGTTGGGGGCGCAGCCCTCTTTGCGCTCTCAGGTTTCGCAACAGCATTTCCGGTTGATCTCGATTCGGTGAGCGGCCAATGGGTCAATGCCGCAGGCGGCCAGAACGTCACCGGTGAAGATACCAGTCAGATTCGCTGGGGCGGAAGTTACGGTGACAAGAGTGGATACGGCTTCGAAGCCAATCCTCTGCTTCCTCAAACCATCAATGACAACTCGCCGTTCGTGCTGGGTGAATTTACCCACTACAACTATGAAATTCCGGCTGGTACTGCCATCGACAGTGTCGATCTGGACGTATACGCCAGCTTTTCCAATGGCTCCGGTTCGGTAGCAACCGGGCCGTTCACATTTGGATTCGCTCACAATGAAACGCTGAATCAGGCGCCTGTTGAAAAGTGTGTCTGGTTCTTTGGCTGGCATTGTTGGGAAAAGATGGTTCACAGCCTTGTGGATGACATCGTCACTGTGACCTTCGATGAACAGATGATGAGCTCGGAGTTTGTTTTGGGCGGAAACGCTTATTCTTTGAGCCTGCTTGGGTTTGAAGGAAATGTGAATGAACTGGTCACCAAGGAAAACGGTACAACCAGTGTAAACCTGTTGGCCAGTCTGAATGTGCGCTCGGTTCCCGAGCCGGGAACCATCGGGCTCCTGGGGCTTGGATTGCTGGGCCTTGGCGTGTCCCGGAGGAGAAAGGCCGCGTAATTGATGCCTTATCGAATCAGCCCCGCAACTGCGGGGCTTTTTCGTTTTGGGCTGGATTTTTGGCATAGGTGCTGATAATTTTGCGAGGCTTCAGGGACAGTAGCCAAGGAGCTGGTTACTGATGTTCCCGAGACAATACAAAACATACCTTCAAGGATTGAAGATATGCCCCAGGCAAGCGGACTGCAGTTCACCGCCCGTGTTGGTGAACTCCCCCAAGATCTATTCGCCGTGGTTGGCTTTGCGCTGACCGAAGGCCTCTCCGACCTCTTTCAGGGCCGGCTCGAACTGGCCAGCACCGATCCTTCGATCCAGGCAGCCGATGTGCTGGAACAGCCCGTGGATCTGGTGGTCTGGCAGGATGGCGCGCCGCTGCGGCGCTTCACCGGCGTGGTCAACGAATTCGCCCGCGGGGACACCGGCCATCGGCGAACCCGCTACGAACTCGTGATCCAGCCGCCGCTGTGGCGCCTGGGCCTGATGCACAACAGCCGCATCTTCCAGACCCAGAGCGCCGACGCCATCGTGCGCACCCTGCTGGAAGAGCGGGGCATCGTGGACTCCGTGTTCGACCTCAAACGCCCCCCGGAAGAACGGGAATACTGCGTCCAGCACCGGGAGAGCGATCTGGACTTCATCAACCGGCTGGCGGCCGAAGAAGGCTGGCACTACCGCTACCAGCACGGCAGCGTGGATGGCGAAACCCAGCCCGGCTTGATCGTCGCCGATCATCACGGCGACGCCCCGAGACTGGATAACGTGACCTACAACGCCAAAGCCGGTGGCAGCACCAAGCAGGCCTGCGTCTTCCGCTTTAGCTATCAGGAACGGGTTAGAGCCGCCTCCGTCGCCATGAAGGACTACACCTTCAAGAACCCCGCCTACGCCCTGATACACGAACAGACCAGCGGCAACCTGAACCAGCGGGACGATTATCAGCACTACGACTACCCCGGCCGCTTCAAGGCTGACGCCTCGGGCCAGCCCTTTACCCAGACCCGGCTCGACGCCCTCAGAAACAACGCCAGCACCGCCAACGGCGAAAGCAACCGACCGGACTTCACCGCCGGGGCCAAAGTCGCACTCACCGACCACGACACCGAGACCCTGAACCGGGAATGGCTGCTCACCGCCATCACCCACACCGGCAAACAGCCCCAGGCCCTGGAAGAAGAGGGCGGCAGCGACCCGACCAGCTACCACAACGAATTCAGTGCCATCCCGGCGGACAAGACCTGGCGCCCCATCTGCGAACACCGCCCCCTGATGGACGGCCCCCAGATCGCACTCGTGACCGGCCCGGACGGGGAAGAAATCCACTGCGACCAGTACGGCCGGGTCAAAGTCCGCTTCCCCTGGGATCGATACAGCCAAAACGACGAACACAGCAGCGCCTGGCTAAGAGTCAGCCAGGGCTGGGCCGGAGGCCAGTACGGCTTCATGGCCCTGCCGAGAATCGGCCACGAAGTGATTGTCTCATTCCTGGATGGCGACCCGGACCAGCCCATTATCACTGGCCGGACGTACCACGCCACCAATACACCGCCGTACTCGCTGCCGGAACACAAAACCCGAACCACCCTGAAAACCCAGACCCACAAGGGCGAGGGCAGCAACGAACTGCGGTTCGAGGACGAAGCAGATCAGGAACAGATCTACGTTCATGCCCAGAAAGACCTGGACCTGCTGACCGAACACAACCGCACCGAAGTGATCAGAAACGATAGCCACCTGACGGTGGAGAACGACCGCTTTGCCCACACCAAAGGCAACAGCCATCACACCGTAGATGGTGAGCACCGCGAACAGATTGGCGCTGATTACAGCCACACCGTGAAAGGAAATCATCACAGCAAGCAGGGCAAAAATCAGCTGGTGGAAGCGGGAACGGAAATCCACCACAAAGCTGGCATCAAAATCGTCATCGAAGCCGGCGCGGAAGTCACGCTGACCGCCGGCGGTAGCTTTGTGAAAGTTGACCCGAGTGGTGTGACGGTTTCCGGGCCGCTGGTACGCATGAATTCCGGCGGTGGGCCGGGAAGTGGTACTGGGGTGTCGGCGCTGGCGCCGATTCAACCAAACGCCCTTGCGGATCAGGAGCAGCCGGGCAGTGAATCGGCGCAGTTGGCGGCAACGGGAGTACGCATGAATGGCGTAGCAGATACGTCGCTATCGCCAAGCGTGTCGTCGGCCAATGCCAGCGACTCAGAGGCCGGGATTGTTACGGGGATTTCGGCATTGACCGCGACTGTATTTGCCCAGGTTGCCAAGGCCGGTAATACGTTTGTCTCCGGGTGTGAGTTCGATAGTAGTGGGCATTGTGTTATCCACAATCACGATCGTCAGAGTTCACCTGCGAGCCGTACAGTGGATAATGGCGGCGGTGCTCAACAGAATGATGTCAACGGCATGGCACAACCAGACCGCAGTCAGGATGGCGGAAATGCCGAAGGCGCTGGAAACAACGCGCAAATGGAATTAAGCGTGGAAGGAGAGGCGCTGCTGAAAAGCGTCGAGGAATTGCGTCTGAGTCCATACGATGACCAGACAGGACAAAATATTTCTACTTGGGTCAGAGGTGCGACCATCGGGTATGGCCACTTAATCTCAAAAAGTGAGTGGCCTATTTACAAAAATGGAATCACGGCTGATCAGGCTGATGCTCTTTTTGCCGCGGACGTGGCGCCTTTTGTTGACTCCGTTAATGAAGCGATCAGCGTTAGCCTTTTGCAGAACCAGTTTGATGCGGCTGTCATGCTTGCGTACAACATCGGTATCTCGGGCTTCTCCAGCTCTTCTGCGGTTTCCCTGATAAATGATCCGCAAACGTCCACGCCTTATTCGAACCTGGAAAGTGCTTGGAAGGCATGGAATCGTTCGCAGGGTTCCGTTAATCAGGGGTTGGTGAATCGTCGAAAAGCAGAATGGGATGTCTATTCAAATGCCACCTATGAAAAGTGGTAGCTTAAATACAGGGGACCGTTGATGTTCAGAAGTTTTCTAGTTCTCATGCTGAGTTTAATTTCGGCAGGCTGCTTAGCCGTTGGTGGCAGTAATAATGCAACGACTTGCTCAGGGCATGCACTGGGCGATATTTATTCCAGCTACGTAGTCTTCGATATTGTTAAGTATGGTGGGGGGCTGACTACAGAGTCATCGGCTCAAGAACATATTGGTGAACCGGTTTTAGTCTATCCCAATAAATTCCAGGTCAGGGATTTCGTCATTTCCAATCCATCCTATGAGTTGGAGTGTTACCCAGTACCTGAAGAAGGTGAGATAGATGTTAATCGCTGGAGTAACTTTTACGGATTCGGGTTGGATAGGACTTCCATTAACGTCTTACACGTTTATGACGAAGGCGATGCGGTCGGGGAGGCTTCCATTAACCTTGAGCTGGTGAATGGCCAGCTTTGGGAAATGTATGATGGCTGGATTTATAAGATGAAAGCCCCGGAGGGCCGCAAGCCGACGGAGGTCGGTAAATAACCATTCTTTCAATCCGACTGCGATGGACCTCGAGTCACCTATGAGCATAATTGAATCGATACCTCAACAAACGGAAGCACCAGAACAGACAGACTTTGCCATTCTGGACCTGGCCCAGAAAGACGAAGGTCAGCTACTGGGCTGGCTGTACAGCCATGTTGACCAGCGAGAGATTCCTTGGGCGTCTCTGTACCAGGGCACGGCGCTGGCGAATCACTGGACGACAGGTCCCATTCTGATTGAACTCAGGGAAGCGCCGGCATTTCACCAGGCGTTGATTGAGCGCTATCAGAGTGAATGCTTGGGCATGCTGATTTCCGCGCCCGATGTCAGTCTTGAGACAATGGCAGATCACCTGCGCCTGCGAGCTATTGTTGAAAAGGACGGAAAACCCTCCGTCTTTCGCTACTACGATCCCCGCAGCCTTGGCCCTTTGTTTGCCGTTCTGGAGCCCCTTCAACAACAGCAACTGATTGGGCCGGGCAGTCAATGGTTGTGGTATCACCACGGGCAGTGGCAGCAAGCGTCATCATCGCGACAGGATGGCGAATTCAGTGAAAATAAATCATTTGTGATATCGGCTGAACAACTGGCAAGAATGGATCAGGCCCGGTCTCACCTGTTCGCCCTGTCACTGGCGCATAATTACCGAGGTTATATTCCCTCAGACGATGCCGATAGTTTTGTGTTGAGCGAAGTAAAGGCGGCCCAGGAATTAGGATTAGCGACCCAGGCGGACCAAGATCGCTGGCTCCGTATGGCCATCAAAGTCCAGGGGCCGCTGCAGGAATCGTCCCAGTGGCGACAACTGGCCCAAGGTACGGACCAGACACCCCTCCAGATCCTCAGCCAACTGGAATGCGAACAAGGACGTTAACGCATGTTGATTGATCAAGACTCCCAACAGCCCACAGCAGGGGGAGAACTTCCGCCCCCGCTCGTGCCCGAAACCGATCTGACCTCCGCTTATTCCGAAGCCCGACCGTGTCAGGACTGCAAATTCGCCACCGTGATCTACGTTACCGGCCACCGCAGTTTCTGGCTGATTCCCCAGGGCGTACTGGACAAGATCGAAACCAGTGCCGACCGGCTTCAGGCCGCTGCGACGCGGGATACCCTGGAGCAGCGAATGGCCGAACTGGAAAAAGCCGGATTAACCGACCTGTTCCTTCCCGCAACCGCTCAAAGCTTCTTATTGCCGATGGAGCAGAACGAATGGAATGAGCTGGTCCGCGAAAACCAGGCTGCTGAACGAGAGTCTGAGCGACTTGGTCAAGAGATAGAGGTGGCTGAGAAAAGGTATCTCGAGCAGGTTGAAGCACTGGGCGATGGCGAGAGCTATTATCGAAACCGATTGTCGTTGACCGCAGAGTGGCACCATCGACGACAGCAAATTCAGGACAAGCGGGATGCTCTTCAGGACACTATTGATGACCGCAAGGACCGCCTCGATGAACTCCGCGATCAGGGCTTTGAAGCGGCCAGGGAAGCTGGTTTCGATGTGGTGAATGGCAACCTGTACTCGCCAGAGCAAAAAGGCATCAAGCAGCTCCTTGAGGACTACATGGACGCTCGGCAAGCCTTCGAAGACGACGAGTTCGAGGATAAGGAAGAGACAGAGCATTTTATAAAGGCCATTCGCAGGAATCGGACCTTCATGGCTTATGAACTGGATCAGGAAACACCGAGCCGTCGTAGACTTGAAGAGTACCTGACGGCGCTCAATGTGCTCGAAGGGGAAATGCTGGACTACGCCACCACCATTCTGGATTTGGCGAACATCGGCATCGCAACCCCGGAGTACGCCTTGGCCAATGGCCAGAGCAAGGTTACCGACGGCATTATTGAGCTGGCCGACTTCAAACGGCTGCAGTGGGACATCGAGCAACTGACCGAAGATATGAAAGAACAGGGCGGCATCTGGCATCAGGTGATCGGGCGGAATGGCCCTGCACCAGCCGCTGAACTGCTCAGCTACCAGGTCAGAATAGAAGACTGCGAGGCCCAACAGGAACAACTGCGCTGCACGGCCCGGGAACGGGCGGAAGCCCTCGTCCCGCCCCGGATGTTCGTGTGGAACCCGGCCGAGTATCAAGCCAGCCCCTACAAATCACTGATGCGCCCAGGGGTGCCCCTCAGGGAGTTTTCCTTGCCCGGAGGCGGTTCCACCTTGCGGCACTTCTCCCTGCGGGACCTCCCCGGTGGTGAAGAGCATCTGGACGACGATAACGACGTGCTTGGCACCATGCTTGACCTGGCCAAGGCCCTCAAGGCCGCCCAGAAACCCGGCAAGGACGAAGCCCTGGAGAAGCTCCTGACCGCCCAGGGTGCGAAGAAATACCCATTGGATGGCCATTGGTTCGATAACAATGGCCTATTCCTGCCAGAACGATTCTATGACTCCATCAAGGATGAGGGCGTCCTGGACCTGCAAAGCCAGGAAGACCTGGACGCCTGGGGCATCCGGCTCAGATCCTTCCTGTTTGAGTCGGAAGCCAAGCGGCACCTGCTGGGCTTTGATGACAGTTATACGGGGCAGTTCATTCGTCTGGTCATTAGCGGCATTCCGGGCGACTTGGGTGAAGAGCTGCAAAACACCCTCAACGTCGAAGTGTTGACCGGTGCGAACGGGCCGTCCTTAGCCCTTCCTGATTATGGAAAGGACGATGAGGGACGGCGAAAGCTGGGCTATACACTGGCAGACACCGCCGTCGGAGCCAACCTGACCTGGCGCCAGGGCCAACTGGACTTGCTGTCCATGAAATTTCCCAAACCGGAAGAGGCGGAGACGGTGATCTTGCCGTACATCAGCGAAGGCGGCAGAAACGAACTGGAAGTGGGGCGCTTATACTGCGAGCTGGATGTGAAGTGCTGGGGCCATGTGGGAGCGCGGATCTTGCTGAGCCACTCGGTTGGCGTTGAGTTGGTGGAAGGCCAAGGCGTCCAGGTGACTGGTATCGACCCCAAACAGCGAGCGGTCGATGGTGCCAAGTTCGACGCCTTTGCCGGCGTGCAGGCAGGCCTGATGGCCCGTGCCGAAATGAAATGGGCGATCCCTGATCGATTGCGCCAGTCCGAGAAATGGCGGCTGATCAACGAAGACGTGCCCGAGTGGACCACCCTGGGGGTGGTGAACGGCGAACTGGTGGGCTCGGCGGGTATCGGTGCGGGAGGGGATATCAGCATCGGTCTCAAAAACAAGCGCTTGGTCTTGCGCGTTAAGGGCAAGGTTGTGGCCGGGCTGGGCGGCGGCATGTCGATGGGGGTGGAACTGGCCTACGACACACTCCCCCTGTGGATGCGGCTGTTGCAGCAGGAACTCCACGACAATGGCTACCGCCGGGTGTACTGGATCGACCCGGAAGCGTTTGAATACATGAGCATGCTGATGAACCTGTGCCTCTCCACCGCACTGAAGATCTCCTTCCTGGCGGCGCAGAGTTATGACTTTGTGCAAAAGGTGTATGACGACTTCTACAGCAGTGAGAATGCCGGGGTTGTGGCGGTGAGGATTCACGAAGCGATTGAAATCGCCGAAGGCCGCCTGATCCCGACGGACGATGTCCCCAGAGTGACGTTGAACGAGTACAAGTCCTGGTTCCTCGGCTTGCAACCGGAAGCCATCGGCCCGATGCTGCATAACCTGGTGTCTGAGCCGGTTGAGTTTGAGGGCGACGATGGGCAAGAACCAAAAACAGCAGAAGAAATGCTAAAACTCCAGCAAATCTCCATCCTGCAATGCCTGCGCTGGATCAACGACTCGGAGCTGGTGCGGCCAGAATCCTATCGCGGCGCAACACCCAACCGCATCCAGCGTCAGTTTGAGGAATCCGTTACCCGAATGAACACCCACGGCACCAAGCCCGAGGGCGACCCGCGAACCGTTGCCCGAAATAACGTGGCCCGGTTGGATGAGTTTATGGGCCGAGACATCGTTCAGCCAATCGACAATAGACGATTCCAGGGATACCGAACACTCCGCAAAAAATTCAGTCTCCATCTATGGGAGCAAGTTTAAGTGATGTCGAAAACCATGTTCCAAAAAGCCTATGCCCTGTTGCTACTGGTTGTAATGTCTTGCCCTGTTTGGGCACAGACGGATCAGGAACGGGCAGAGGCGTTGTTTCAGGAAGGTTATATCCTTTACCAGCAGCACTACAGCCCCAACGCCTTCACCAAGTTCAAAGAGGCGGCTCAACTGGGCCATGCAGAGGCGGCCTATTATGCTGGCAATATCCTTCGCCGGAACCATACCTTCATCACGGAAGAAGCGGAACAGTTCTATCGCCAGGCGGCAGAAGGGGGGGATGTCTATGCCATGCTCCGTCTTGCTCAGGACGGCAACTTCTGTGGAACGCTCCGAGACTGTGATTATGACCATGAAGAGTGGATAGACCGGGCCTTGGAGACAGCGCTTCCCAGAGCGGAAGGGGGTGACAGTGAGGCCATGATGGAATTGTTTTCCGTTTATTGGGCGGCTGGCGAAAGGGGGGAAGCTTTTGAGTGGACAGAAAAGGCAGCGGAGAACGGTCATGCCTTTGCACAATTCTGGTTGGCCGTAGGGCTGCTGGATGAGCGGGACATGGGCTTCTACTGGACCGAAGAAGGCCGGCGGGAAGACATCCTCAAGTGGCTCCGGGCCTCGGCGGAGCAGGGGTTTCCGAAGGCTATCCTCAAATTGGCGGTGGAGCTAAAAGAAGATGGCCGGTTTGAGGAAGCTAATGAGTGGGTCGATCGAATGGGGCAGACCGATTATTTTGATGCACTTTTTAACTATGGATTGATTCTTCTGGATGGCCCAGAGGGAATGTTCCGATATCCAGCGGTTCGCCCTGTTGAGGGGTTGGCAGCTTTGATTGCTCTGCAACGCCAAACCGACAGTTCCGAAGTGGAACGGGCGATTGACGATTACAAAGAAACTTTGGATGCCGATGTGATCGCTGAGGCAGAAGCCAGATCGGACGAGTTGTTGGTCGATACCCCCATACTTCACTATCTGCCCAAGTTCGGCATCTAAGGGGCGGTTCTTGTTTTATCGCGTAACGATTAGCCTGATCCTTTGCCTAAGTTGGTCGATACCTGCTTGGGCCGAGACCGATCAGGAGCGGGCAGAGGTGTTGTTCCAGGAAGGTTATATTCTTTACCAAGAGCGACTTAGCCCCGGCGCGATAGTTAAATTTGAAGAAGCCGCTGAGTTAGGCCACGGGGAAGCAGCCTATTGGGTAGGGGAAATTCTCCGCAAGCGATACGCCTATATGACGGCTGAAGCCGAGCAATTTTATCGCCAGGCGGCAGATGGTGGTGAAGTGTATGCGATGTTGCGTTTTGCCCAGAATGGCAACTTCTGTGGCACCTTGCGTGACTGTGATTATGACCATGAAGAGTGGGTCGACCGCGCCTTGGCAACCGCGCTTCCCAGAGCGGAAGCTGGTGATAGTGAAGCTATGATGGAATTGTTTTCCGTTTATTGGGCGGCTGGCGATAGGGGGGAGGCTTTTGAGTGGACAGAAAAGGCGGCTGAGAACGGTAATGCCTTTGCACAATTCTGGTTGGCCGTAGGGCTGCTGGATGAACGAGATATGGGCTTCTACTGGACCGAAGCAGGCCGCCGTGAAGACACCCTCAAGTGGCTCCGGGCCTCGGCGGAACAGGGGTTTCCGAAGGCTATCCTCAAATTGGCGGTGGAGCTAAAAGAAGATGGCCGGTTTGAGGAAGCCAATGAGTGGGTCGATCGAATGGGACAGACGGATTATTTCGAGGCTCTATACAATTACGGTTTGATTCTATTGGATGGCTCGGAGGGCATGTTTCAATACCCAGAAGCCAAGCCGGTTGAAGGTTTAGCAGTACTTATGGCGTTACATCGTCAAACCGGCAGCTCGACGGTACAGAGAAGCATCGGGGGAAGTCCAGCTTTCATCTGTATATGGCTAAGGAGAAAAGAACGGCGCTTAATTTCTAACGCACCGAAACCCACTGGCTAGCGGCATAATGGACTCAGAGACTTCTCTTCGAATTACGGTTGAACTGCTATTTGTGTCTCCATATCGGCTGCCACGTATTACCCGTTCTGGTTCATCCAAGTGTGGTGTTATCCTGCCTGAGTCGGGGCCCTTGGGATTAGTCTTTTCAGAATACTGATAATAATCCGGTTGGTAGTAGTCATTAACCCATTCTTCTGCGTTGCCCGACATGTCGTACAACCCTAATGGGTTAGCTGGAAAGGTACCCGGGGGCGTAAGGGTCGTGCGATTGAAACCGAGGAAAGATAAAGGCTCGCTATTAATATTTAGTCCCAATAGCAGCTCGCCATTGTCGGTAGCATGACGCACCATTTGTCCTCGCGACCGGGCCGCGTACTCCCACTGAGCCTCGGTGGGTAGATCAACGTTGTGACCAGACTGCTCCCCGAGCCAACGGCAGAACGCCTTGGCATCATGCCAGGAAACGGGTGCGGGTAATTCACCTTCGAATCTCTCAGGGGATTCGCTTCGTTTGTCTTCGTAAAAGCGGGCTTTAATCGTGTGACCTGACGTTTCTACAAAAACTTCAAAATCCTCCTGGGTCACTTCAAACTTTTGGATATAGAAATCGTCCAGCACCACCTCGTGGGCCGGAATCGTATCGGCCCCCATGGCCCAGCCACCCGTGTTGCCCATAAGGAATTCGCCGCCTTCGACAAACACCATGTTGTCCAAGTTGCGCTGTACCATCTCAATTTTTTGCCAATCGCGTAGCGCATCACAGCCAGTTAGCTGGATATAAAGAGGGGTGAGGACGATAGCGCCCAACCAGGGGAAGGCTCTCATGCTCGCTCCGTGCGATAAGGTTTCACATTCCATGTATGGCGCGAATGTTACCACCCGAAAGCCCGGAAAAGCATTAAGAGGGCGAAAGCTTTGAGGCTGTCTTCAGTTCATAGAGACGCATGACCACATACTTGCAGACTGGGAACACCCTTTTACGGGGCAGAAGCAGCGCCGTGGGTGTACGTTTTCAGGTGGGTGATGGAGAAACGCGCTACCGCCTACCTCGTGGCTTGCATTAAACTGCGCGCCGATTCGGGGTGACAGGACATCATCCCGAATATGGAAGAATCCACGAATTTTCAGGGACCGAAGATATGCCTCAGGCAAGCGGGCAGCAGTTTACCATCATCCCGAGAATCGCCCACGAAGCCGCAAGAGAGGGGGGGCGGTGAAGTTCAATCTTATACAGATAACGTTGTGCATGCATTTCGCTCTCAGTTTTATCAACAGGCTTTTGCCGAGTCCCCGGTCGGCAGGCCCCGTTCAGCTGGATCCATTTGATGCCTGCCGCCTATGCGGCGTGGTTGTATAAGGGAGTGATTAATGGATTATTCGAAACTCGTAATTGTGTTGGCGTTGGGATTCGCTTCGGGCTGTTCCTGGGATGCCGAGCAACGTCAAGAAGTAGATCCGGCTGCAATCAAGGCCGTGGTGAGCCAGGCCAAGTCAAACATGGTGTTCGTGGAAGGGGGCGAGTTTACTCTGGGTGACCTGGGATTCCGGAAAGGCCTTCGATATACAGGGCTGACGGATGCCAGTATTCCTCCGGTGGATATCACCATCGACAGCTTTTCGATATCCAGGTATGAGACCACGTGGGGGGATTTCATGGTGTACCTTGAATCTGTCCATCGCGCCCGGGATTACACTCGCGAAGAAGGTTATCTGGGTGCGAATCTTGTTCCTGTTACCCGCAGCGATGATCCCTTGTCACCAAACTACCACCTCAAACCCGCCAAGAGCCCGAATTATCAGGAAGCGGAGGGGTACTGTCACTGGCTGGCAGAACAGACGGGCTTACCGTTTGATCTACCGACCGAAGCCCAGTGGGAATACGCAGCCCGAAGCGGCGGGCAGGACGTTCTCTATGCCACCGATACCGGGGCATTGGAAAAAGATACGTATCTTAATCGCCCCAAACAGTATATAGACCCATCCATCCCCCCATCTGGAAACACCCTGATTCACTCTTCGCTCGTGAATGAGCGAAGGCCGGTCGGCACCTACCCTCCCAATCCGATTGGCTTGTACGATATGACCGGCAACGTGGCGGAGTGGACCCGGGACTGGTACCAGGAAGACTATTACCAGCACGCCCCGCACGACAATCCCTCGGGGCCGAGCGCCCCCCCTAATGCCGATAAGCCCTGGAAGTCGGTGCGAGACTGGGCGGGCCATGGTGACACTATGGGAGGCCAAGGAACTGTATTTGCTCGGGCTGGTGAACCAATGGACTCTTCATTTAACGGTTTTCGGTGCGTGGTCAATCAGCCGGAGCCGATTGAGTCGGGTGAGGCCGGACAGTGAGCCATTTTTCCGAGATTGACCGGGAAACCCTACGGGCGGTGGTGGCTGCAGTTCTTGACGATGGTGCATCAGATAGCCAGCTTTCCCAATTTCATCAGTGGATTACATCGGATCTGGCGATAAAGCACACCAAGAGGTCACTTAATTTAGCTTGGGTTCCGGTACCCCTGCAGCAAAAGTCTGAGCGATTGAGGCATCGACTGGCAATGCTCCACGACCCCAGCAACAGTGCCCGGGCTTAGTGCTGGGCACACCTGAAGCCTTGGTCCATTAGGTACGAATTTTCAGTTGGCGGGATGTTATCTCTGAGTATGGTGGTACTTGCGCTATCTGATGTGCGAAACCCTCCAGATCTGATGACTTTGGTCTCGCCAGTCTCGGGGCCTCGGGGATTACTGCTAGGACTTTCCTGATAATAAGTCTTTGAATACCAGTCGTTGACCCATTCAGCACTGTTTGATGTGAGATGGTGAATGCCGAGCGGGTTCGGTGGGTAGCTGTCAACCGGGACCGTTTTCATAATTCCGTCATCGCCAGGAGAATTGACGCCTCTAACCCATTGCCCATTGTTCGTAGCAAACAGAACATTTTCCCCCCGATTACGGGCGGCATACTCCCACTGAGCCTCGGTTGGCAGGTCTACGGATCTATTCGCCAGTTCGCCAACCCAGAGGCAGTAGTCCTTTGCTTCCTGCCATTCCTTTGTCCACGCCGGAAGGTTGGGCTCGA